>NZ_FPAA01000024.1:0-3031 GCF_900116235.1 Marininema halotolerans
AAGCGTTTAAGAATGAATGCAGGAGAAGTCCTCGACCGATTCGTATCTGTCAGCTGAACACATTGCTGTGCTTACACCTCAGACCGATCTACCTCGTCATCTACAAGGGGTCTTACTTCCACTGGGGAATGGGAAATCTTATCTTGAGGGGGGCTTCGCGCTTAGATGCTTTCAGCGCTTATCCCTTCCACACTTGGCTACCCAGCGATGCATCTGGCGACACAACTGGTACACCAGCGGTGTGTCCATCCCGGTCCTCTCGTACTAAGGATGGCTCCTCTCAAATTTCCTGCGCCCACGACGGATAGGGACCGAACTGTCTCACGACGTTCTGAACCCAGCTCGCGTGCCGCTTTAATGGGCGAACAGCCCAACCCTTGGGACCTACTTCAGCCCCAGGATGCGACGAGCCGACATCGAGGTGCCAAACCTCCCCGTCGATGTGGACTCTTGGGGGAGATTAGCCTGTTATCCCCGGGGTAGCTTTTATCCGTTGAGCGATGGCCCTTCCACTCGGAACCACCGGATCACTAAGCCCGACTTTCGTCCCTGCTCGACTTGTAGGTCTCGCAGTCAAGCTCCCTTCTGCCTTTGCACTCTAGTGCGCGATTTCCAACCGCGCTGAGGGAACCTTGGGGCGCCTCCGTTACTCTTTAGGAGGCGACCGCCCCAGTCAAACTGCCCACCTGACACGGTCCCGCATCCGGATCACGGATGTCGGTTAGAATTCCAGCACGATCAGGGTGGTATCCCACCATTGCCTCCTCCGAACCTGGCGGCCCGGATTCTTAGGCTCCCACCTATCCTGTACAGATCGTACCAAAACTCAATATCAGGCTACAGTAAAGCTCCACGGGGTCTTTCCGTCCTGTCGCGGGTAACCCGCATCTTCACGGGTACTACAATTTCACCGGGTCTCTCGTTGAGACAGCGCCCAAGTCGTTACGCCTTTCGTGCGGGTCGGAACTTACCCGACAAGGAATTTCGCTACCTTAGGACCGTTATAGTTACGGCCGCCGTTTACTGGGGCTTCGGTTCAGAGCTTCGCTTGCGCTAACCCTTCCCCTTAACCTTCCAGCACCGGGCAGGCGTCAGCCCCTATACTTCGCCTTACGGCTTCGCAGAGACCTGTGTTTTTGCTAAACAGTCGCTTGGGCCTATTCACTGCGGCCCCCTCGAGCCCGAAGACTCTACCGGGGCACCCCTTCTCCCGAAGTTACGGGGTCATTTTGCCGAGTTCCTTAACGAGAGTTTTCCCGCGCGCCTGAGGATTCTCTCCTCGCCTACCTGTGTCGGTTTGCGGTACGGGCACCCTTCACCTCGCTAGAGGCTTTTCTTGGCAGTGTGAGATCAAAGACTTCGGTACTGTAATTTCCCTCGCCATCACGGCCCAGCCTTAAGAAGAAAGGGATTTGCCTCTTTCTTCAGCCTCTCCGCTTGGACGCACATCCAATCGTGCGATCTCCTACCCTCCTGCGTCCCCCCATTGCTCAAATGGTGAAAAGGTGGTACAGGAATATCAACCTGTTATCCATCGCCTACGCATTTCTGCCTCGGCTTAGGCCCCGACTTACCCTGAGCGGACGAACCTTCCTCAGGAAACCTTAGGCTTACGGCGGAAGGGATTCTCACCCTTCTTTTCGTTACTCATACCGGCATTCTCACTTCTCTCCGCTCCACCGCTTCTCACGAAACGACTTCACTGCTGAAGAGAACGCTCCCCTACCATGTCTTACGACATCCACAGCTTCGGTGGTGTGTTTAGCCCCGTTACATTTTCGGCGCAGAGTCCCTGGACCAGTGAGCTATTACGCACTCTTTAAATGGTGGCTGCTTCTAAGCCAACATCCTGGTTGTCTAAGCGACTCCACATCCTTTCCCACTTAACACACACTTTGGGACCTTAGCTGGTGGTCTGGGCTGTTTCCCTTTCGACTACGAATCTTAGCACCCGCAGTCTGACTCCCGGAAAATAAGTCGATGGCATTCGGAGTTTGACTGAGTTCGGTAACCCGGGAAGGGCCCCTAGCCCAATCAGTGCTCTACCTCCATGACTCTCTTATCCGAGGCTAGCCCTAAAGCTATTTCGGGGAGAACCAGCTATCTCCGAGTTCGATTGGCATTTCACCCCTACCCACACCTCATCCCCTGATTTTTCAACATCAGTGGGTTCGGGCCTCCACTAAGTCTTACCTTAGCTTCACCCTGGACATGGGTAGATCACTCGGTTTCGGGTCGACGGCGACGTACTATACGCCCTATTCAGACTCGCTTTCGCTACGGCTCCAGCTTCTCACCTTAACCTTGCACGGCACCGTCACTCGCCGGTTCATTCTACAAAAGGCACGCCGTCACCCCTCTAGGGAGGCTCCGACTGCTTGTAAGCACACGGTTTCAGGATCTATTTCACTCCCCTTCCGGGGTGCTTTTCACCTTTCCCTCACGGTACTGGTTCACTATCGGTCGCCAGGAAGTATTTAGCCTTGGGAGGTGGTCCTCCCGGATTCCCACGGGATTTCTCGTGTCCCGCGGTACTCAGGGTCCGTCTCGGAGAGTAGAATGTTTCGACTACCGGGCTGTTACCGTCTATGGCGGGCCTTTCCAGACCACTTCGTCTACACGCTACCTTTGTAACTCCATGTGAGACGCCCTACAACCCCAATTGGCAAAGCCAATTGGTTTGGGCTAATCCCGTTTCGCTCGCCGCTACTCAGGGAATCGCGTTTGCTTTCTCTTCCTCAGGGTACTTAGATGTTTCAGTTCCCCTGGTCTGCCTCTATCCATCCTATGTGTTCAGATGGAAGTACCAGCGGTTGACGCTGGTGGGTTGCCCCATTCGGAAATCCCCGGATCAATGCCTGCTTACGGCTCCCCGGGGCATATCGGTGTTCGCCCCGTCCTTCATCGGCTCCTGGCGCCAAGGCATCCACCGTGTGCCCTTAATAACTTCTCCTTCATTCACTCCGGTGAAATCTTCATATCATGAAGATTGCTTGGCTTACTCCATATCCGGTTTTCAAGGTGCATCTCC
>NZ_FPAA01000009.1 GCF_900116235.1 Marininema halotolerans
AACTTTTTTCATTCTTTTTTCGAAGCCCTTTCGGCTTCTGTCTCTTGCGTGGCCCGGCTTTCCGCCGCGCCGCCGCAGCGACAAGTAATAATTTAGCATGGATCTTGTCCTAGGTCAATACTTTTTTTCGAGTTTTTTCGTGTTTTTATAAAGCCTTCATCCACTACACCCTATTTTTATCATCGAACCTTTTTTGTCAGTGCGAAATTCCACTTCTGATTCCTTACATCTAAGGCCATTTTCGTCATACGACACTCCTCCATTCTTTATTAGAATGGGAAAGGTCATTCATGCCTTTCCCCATTAATTGAAAAGCTCGTCGTAATTTCAGCATTTAATGACTGGGAAACGGAACAATAGGTATCCCGTGATAAGGTAACTGCACGCCGCACTTTTTCTACGGGTAAGTCCCCTGTCAGGCGATAATGGATATGTACATGGGTGAACCGCCTTGGATGATCTTCTGCCCGGCTCCCTGAAACCTCCATGTCAAAGGACTCCACATGAAGACGCATCTTCTTTAAAATGTCGACGATATCAATACCTGAACAGGCTCCTACTGCTGATAAGAGTACCTCTGTCGGTCGTGGACCTTGATTCTCTCCCCCTACTTCTTCAGCAGCATCCATGGTCATTTGATGACCTGAAGGTGTGGCTGCTTGAAACTGCATGTTCCCATTCCATGTTAGGTTCGTCTGCATACGGATTTCCCCTCCCTTATAGGTTACGATTTGAGATAAACGATCAAACCCGATTCAATGACCGCTGCCACCAATATCAGAACAAATACCCCTCCGACAATATACGGAATTTGACGAAAGAAATGTTGCCAAGCCAGTTGATTTCGTTCCCGAAATACAGGAGAGACCCAGCTAATCATCCATTGTAAAACCAACAAACCTAAGCGAATACCAAAGGCTGATGCAATAATCAATGCGGGTAACTCTAAAATTCCATGGGGAAGGATTTTTGTTACAAACACCCAGAGGGGGTTATTCCCCATCGCACTTACCTGCCCCAGTACTACACCAAGGATTACCCCATTGGTAAGTAAGGCAAACAAGGGAAATACCCCAAAAAACACCCCCATGCCAATCATCGTCGCAGCCGCTTTCATATTATTTAACCAAATGACGGTAAACGCATCGAAAAAACCAGGGTGTTTACCCATCTTGGAGACCGTTTCTTGAAGTTGTTCCCAAACAGCGGATGATTTTAATACACCCGTAATTGAATCGGCAAACAGATAACCAAGAAGCGCACCTCCTACCAAAAGAACCGTGGCCAGACGAATGAGTCGCCGTTCTTCTCGTAGAGCGATAACAAATTGGTTCATCCGATCTCCTCCTTTCAATGAAACAATCATAACCCTCGTCCCATGGAATACATTTAGTATGGGACAGGTGTGAGGCCTTCCATACCGAAGCCATCGGAGGTGGTGGGATGAAATTTATATGGGTCATGTCAGCTAAACGGATCAAACAAGGAATGTTTGGTGTCATCGCGTTCATCTTCGCCCTCGGCATCTATTATGCCGAGAAGGAGAACATCCAGGTATTCATGCCCTTTGATAATGGACCGGATGCCATCTACAGTGTAGACACCAAGAAGAAACAGCTCGCATTAACCTTTGATATTAGTTGGGGCGAGGAACGTGCAGGACCAATTCTTGACATTCTAGAACGAAAAGGAGTCAAAAAAGCAACCTTTTTTCTTTCTTCACCTTGGGTAGAAACCCACCCAGACATCGTGAAAAGGATCTCGGATATGGGTTATGAGATTGGTAGTCATGGTCATCGTCATGTGAATTACAGTACCCTCAGTGAAGAGGAGATCAAAACACAAATTAGTAAAGCCCATCAAATTCTCTCTAAAGCAACAAAGAAAGAACCTAATCTTATCCGATTCCCAAATGGAGACTTTGACAAACGCGTGCTTAAAGTCGCTCGGGATTTGGGGTATACCTCAATCCAGTGGGATACGGATTCGTTAGATTGGCTCAATCCAGGTAAAGACAAAATTATTAGTCGCGTAACTGGCAAAGCCCACCCTGGAGACATTATTCTCATGCATGCCAGCGATTCAAGCAAGCAGTTACACGAGGCACTGCCTGTGATTATTGATGACCTCCATAAGAAAGGATACCGATTTGTTAGCGTATCCGAACTTATCGCAGGATCGAAGGTGGATTTAAATCCAGTCGATTAACAGCTCTAACCTTAGAGCTGTTTTTTTTGTTTATTTTTCTTTTTCACCGACGGTTGATGGGACCGTACCGATGGCTGAGAGGTCGCCTCTTGTGAGCCGACGGGATCCAAAAGACGGTGTAGCTGCATGATTTGCCATGCGTTACAAATGAGCAAGGAGATTACCATCAGTAAAATCAATGGAATCGATTGTTCTAAGGAAGGGATCGCCTCTAAGCTGGTAGCCGCAGTCATAAAGAAAACCGTAGGAATAAAGCTCATCGAATTTGTCGCCTTCACTTTAAATCTTCCCACAATCAATCCAGCCAATAAAATCGTGGCGGGTACAATGAGCCTCTCCAAGAGGCTGTGTTCCTTTTGAATGACAACCAGGCTACTAAGCACCAACACCGTCACCATTAACTGAAGAAATTGATAAACGCGTTGGTCACGGATAAAGCCAACAAACACCATATTAAAAACCATATACGCAAAAAAGCCCATTTGAGCCATGGCTCCAAACATAACTCCTGCCCACAATTGCGACACAATTTGGAGTTCTCCACCGACACCGCTTACCTTGAGAAGGAAACCGATGACAGGTGCTGTCACTGTACCAATCGCACAAGTGGTCCAAAATAGAAAGAACAATTTACGTAGCGTCACAGTTCGTCTCTCCTTCAATACACCTCTGACTTACCTTACCTATTATAACGATCCTTTCAAGGGAATTGAATGCTACAAGGCATAATCCGCCAAAACACCGCTCATATTATAAGCAGGTAATGATTTCAGATCGTTCTCATGTTTCTTCCACGGAGGCCTACAAAAACCCTAACAAGAACTTACCTTACTTTTATATCAGTGAAAGGGCGACGCACCTATGAACAAACGTATGCCACTATCGGCACTGATCTTGTCCATTTTGATCATCACTCCCCTTACCGCATGTGGCTCATCGGATAAATCTCAATCAAAAACAGGAGATTATACCGGCATGAAACAGATGGTAACGGATGTGCTTCACACCCAGGACGGGAAAAAATCGGTTCAAGAGATGATGAAGGATCCTGAATTTCGCAGTCAAGTCATCATTACGGATCAGCAAATTGAAAAAACAATCAGTGACACACTAACCAACCCCAAAATGCAACCCCAATTAGAAAAGTTGTTAGCAAAACCGAAAGTCGCCGCCAATTTTGCGAAGGCAACGCAAGAAGAACACAAAAAATTGATTAAGCAACTTATGAAAGATCCCGACTACCAAAAGATGATGCTGGACATATTGAAAGATCCGGAGTTTACCAAACAACTGTTGCAATTGATGAAGAGCAAAGAATCCCGTCAGCAAATCATGAAGGTCATGGAAGAAGCTTTACAAAACCCTGCTTTCAAAGAAAAATATATGAAGTTGATGAAAGAGGCCGGTACGAAACAAGGAAACCCTTCAGGTGGCTCATCATCCAAAGGGCAGTCCGGTCAATCTCAAAATGGTGGAGGCTCTTCCTCTTAACCCTTGATCCACGACCGCAACATTTTTGAGCTGGAACCAAAACGCTTCCAGCTCTTTTTATTGCGCTTAATTTTTCTTTCCCCAGCCGACAAATTGATGAGCGGCATTAAATAGTGTGGGAATCACCATCGTTCCTAAGAGGATACTTACTAAAGCGGAGGAAGCAGTGAAGGAGAACATCACCAATAATTGATAGCGAACTGCTGCCACAGGATCCGTACCTGCAATAATTAAACCTGTCATCATCCCAGGTAATTGGACAAGCCCAACGGTTTTAGTCGAATCGATGATTGGAATCATTCCCCCTCGTATCGCAGAGGTCAGCATTCGTTTACTCGCCTGTACACGCGTCGCTCCAAGGGAAAGTGCCACCAAGATCTCGTCACGCATCGACTCTGCATTATCTTTTAAGCGGTTTAATAAAAGGGAAGAAACCACCATGGCGTTGCCAACAAGCATCCCACTGATTGGAATAACGGTCTTCGCTTCCGGTTTCACCATATCCAAAAGAAGCATCATACTCAGGGTGAATCCCACCACCGACCCAATCGTGACAAATACCTTTAGGCGAATGCTCGGAATGCCTTCGCCTCGTTTTCCAGCATTTTGAGAAGCGACGAAGATGGAGATCCCAATAATTAAAAGGATAAATTCCCAACGGTCCGCTGTAAAGATATACCGCAAGACAAACCCAATCGCGGTTAGCTGAATGGTTGCGCGAAGGGTAGCAACAACCAGGTCCTTTTCTAACCCGAGCTTTTGCCACAAGGAAATCATCATCGCAATAAAAATAAACCCGACCGTAAAGAGCGTGGCTGTTGTACTCATGAGTTTTCACCATCCACCGTTAACGCACCAGCAGAAAGACGCCAATGAATATCGGCCAGGCGTTGTACTTGTTGTTGAAAATGGCTAATCATCAACACCGTTCCTCCTTGATCTCGAAAACGTCGAATTTCTTCCTCCACCACCTGAATGGAGGCATCATCTAACGAAGAAGTGGGTTCATCCAGTAATAACACCGGGGGGTTTAATGTCAATGAGCGCGCCAAACTAACCCGTTGTCGTTCACCGCCAGAAAGATCCTCCACTTTACGACGAAGCATCGACTTATCTAATCCCACTCTTGCCAGGGTATTTTCCATCTCGGATTGACTCATCTCTTTTCCTTGTAACGATAGGGGGTAGGCCAAGTTCGTATTTACAGTACCCGGAAAAAGAATGGGCTGCTGTACAACATAGTGAACCTCCCGGCGTAACTGAACAGGATTCCATTCTGTGATGTTTCGTCCGCGATATAAGATCCTGCCCTGATCTGGGTCCTCAAGGCGATTTAGGAGGCGAAATAACGTACTCTTGCCAGTTCCAGAGGGCCCTGTCACCACAACACAACTCCCCTTTGGCACCACCGCACTCACCCCATTAAGAGGAGTAATCGGCCCATCATCTCCTACATAACTTTTTCGCACCTGTTCTAATTGAATAATTGATTTCTCCATGATTCCACCCACCTTCTTTCTTAAGTCTTCCCCTCGCGAAAAAAAAGCACCGGATAAACAACCGGTGCTTTTTTCGATATAACCTACCCATTTTATATCCAACCGACCCGACGTGTTGATTAAACCGGTTTTTAGAGTAAAGGAGGCAGTTCCTTGTGCCCCCATGTACCCTCGCTCCATCTTTTCATAACCAACACACCTGACAACCGATTTCGACCTTAAAGGAGCAATCCCCTTTTAAAGGGTACGCTTCATTACTTCGCGCGCTAAATCCCGATACCTTTGTCCTGTCGATGTATCTGCTGCATAGACAGAGGGTGAATATCCTGGATCACCAGGATCTCCATTATCAGGTGCACCTAGAGGAATCTGTGCAAGAAGTTCGGTATCTAACTCCTGCGCAAGCTTTTCCCCGCCGCCACGTCCAAAGATATAATCCTTCTTCTCACAAGAAGAACATTCGTACCAGGACATATTTTCTACAACGCCAAGAATCTCATGATCGGTATGTAGCGCCATCGCTCCTGCCCGCGCCGCAACAAAGGCAGCCGTGGCATGGGGAGTGGTTACAAGTAGTTCCTTCGACTGGGGAAGCATTTGATGAACATCTAATGCGACATCACCGGTTCCAGGTGGAAGATCGAGTACCATATAGTCTAGGGTACCCCACTCGACTTCTTGGAAGAAATTGCGGAGCATCTTGCCTAGCATCGGACCCCGCCAAATTACCGGAGCGTTCTCTTCCACGAAAAATCCCATCGAAATCATCTTCACGCCAAAACGATCCACGGGATAGATGGTCTTATCCACCACGCGGGGTCGTTCTTCTACCCCCATCATATCCGGCACGCTAAATCCATAGATATCGGCATCAATTACACCCACTTTTGCCCCTTCACGCGCAAGAGCAATCGCTAGATTCACCGTGACCGTCGATTTACCAACTCCCCCTTTACCACTGGCAACTGAAATAAAACGGGTGTTGGATTCTTTGGATAAAAGCGGCGGAGCATTTTCTTCTGAGGAGAGTGCCGCACGCCCTTCCGATCGCTTCGTACGAATTTTTTCTTGATGTTCTTTACGAATGCGCTCACTTAACGCGGTTTGCTCCCGTGAACTTAACACATCCGTCTCAATCTCTACTGTAGCGGCCCCAATCCCTTTGAGCGCTGTTTCCACTTCCTTCAACATGCGATCCTGATGGGGAGCGTCCTCGGATAGGAACATTAAAGTGAGGACAATTTTATCATCAAAAATCCGTATGTTTCGGGCCAAATTTAATGTGACGAGGTTGTTTTTTAACTCCGGCTCATTTACTTGCCGAAGGGCTTCCAAGATTTGTTCAACCGTAAGCAAGATTAACACCCCAATTGACGAGTTCGTTTTTCATCTTTAATTATAGCATAGGCTACTTGGAACCTTTAGCGCTCTCTTCTTGGCGAGTATAGTACAAGATAATGCCATTGTATATGGATGCGGCTAGTTTTTGCTGATAGGTAGGATCCGCAAGCTTTTTTGCCTCACCTGGGTTGGACAAAAATCCCACTTCAACAAGCGCCGAAGGAACTGGGGATGTTTTTAATATATAGACATTGCCACTGTGACGCGCTAAACGCTTGGTGTTATCCAAGTGTCGTATGAGTTCCGATTGAATCGCCATCGCTAATTG
The DNA here is from genome assembly GCF_900116235.1 of Marininema halotolerans. Classification (GTDB taxonomy): domain Bacteria; phylum Bacillota; class Bacilli; order Thermoactinomycetales; family DSM-45169; genus Marininema; species Marininema halotolerans. Next base: position 6,868 of record NZ_FPAA01000009.1, read on the forward strand.
TTGATTGGCCTCCAAGGTGGGGTAATAAAAGGTTTGTGCCCCACTCCATCGCGTGGAGGGAGTCGAATTAAGATGAATGCTAATAAATGCGTCCGGCGACGTTTCTTTGACCAATTCAGCGCGGCGAATCAAGTCCTGGGATTTGCGACGTTTCGCATCTTCATCCGCAAGATCACGATCCGTCTCCCTTGTCAGGAGAACGAGCGCACCGGCTTCCTGTAAATAATCCCGCACTCTCAAGGTAATATCTAACGCGATTTTCTTTTCGATAACACCTGAAGCACTAACTGCCCCACCATCAATCCCCCCATGTCCAGCATCCAAGACGAAGGTTTTCCCTGCTAAAGGCACACTCCATACAGCACGGCTCCACTGAAAAGGGGAATAACCATATAAAAGGAGAGCGAACAGCAAGCTGACAGTGATCGTCCACCAGAAGGCCTTCTTTTTAACCCATTTCCCTACTGCATCCTTCATCCTCCGACCTCCCCAACAAGTCCCAATCGATGATTCATGTATATGGGACAAGGCGGGACGATATGTTACAGAAGTCGCCTTTTTCGCAGACGAATTCCATAATCGATGCCATGTAAAAACCACCGTAGCGCAACTTCATCGAAAAAAACAAGAACGGATTGGCTTGTCCATTCATCCAAGTGATGAAATAAATCCATCTCACGTGCTACCCGACTAACTAGTTCATCCCCCTCTTGGCCAAAGACATCATTGCACCACCTTCTCCGCTCGTTCTCTGTCCGTTCCGGTGGACATTCTGCTTCTCCTTTACGGCTGGACTCAATTCCACACACATATGCCTCAAAGGCCAAGCGATAAACGGCCTCATCCACACTAAAACGCTTTCGAGGAGAAAGAAACGAGAGACTCGGCTCCAGTACCTCCTCTAAAAAACGCGATAGCTTGCTCCATGGAAAACCATGCAAAGCTTCTTCGCGAAGCTTCTCCATACGATGGCAACGCCATGCCTCTAACCAGACAACCTTTCCCACCGGTATCCCTCCTCAAGTAACCATAGTGTTACCGGTCGGCGCAGTCGTATCCTACCTAATAAACAGAAAAACCCGTTTCCATATTGGAAACGGGTACCATGCCACGCATCAGCGCTTGGAGAACTGAGGAGCACGACGAGCTTTTTTGAGACCATATTTTTTCCGTTCTTTCATCCGTGGGTCCCGAGTCAAGAAGCCTGCTTTCTTCAGGGACGGACGCAGTTCCGGATCGACTTTCAGAAGTGCACGAGCAACACCGTGACGGATCGCACCGGCTTGACCGGTAAAACCACCACCATCGACATTGACGAGCACATCATAACGGTTCAAGGTTTCTGTGAGAACCAGCGGTTGTTTTACAATCGCTTTTAGGGTTTCGAGACCAAAATATTGATCCATGTCACGACCGTTGATGACGATACGACCATCACCAGGAATCAGACGAACGCGAGCCACGGATTCCTTACGGCGACCTGTGCCGTAGAATTGGACTTGTGCCAAGGTTGGTTTCCCTCCTTAGAATGTTGTATTAACCGCGGAATTCCCAGTTAGCAGGTTGTTGTGCCTGATGAGGATGTTCCGTACCGGCGTATACCTTCAGCTTTTTCAACTGAGCACGACCCAGTTTGTTCTTAGGTAGCATCCCGCGAACAGCTAGTTCGATCATCAGTTGAGGTTTTTTCTCACGAAGGTCGCCAGCTGAGATGGATTTGAGTCCACCTGGGTAACCTGTGTGACGGTGATAAATTTTATCTGCTGGTTTTTTACCAGTTAGATGAACTTGAGACGCGTTGATAACGATAACAAAGTCACCGGTATCCACGTGGGGTGTAAATTGGGGCTTGTGTTTCCCGCGTAGCAATGTAGCTACTTCGGTAGCAACACGCCCTAGCGGTTTATCCGCGGCATCGACCACATACCATTTCCGATCGATTTCGTTCGGTTTGGCCATAAAAGTGGTTCGCATCGTGTTCCCTCCTCATGAAAAGACCATTGGATAGATAGTTAGGTATAATCCAAAAGTGGTCAGGATTTTGCTTAGTGCGCCGAACTTGGTTCCACCGGGGCAAGTGGAAAATTACCAACGATCATACTACACCAAATGGCATTCGGTGTCAAGGATGGAGAGATTTTTCCCAAGGTTGATAGGAGACTTCCATTAGAGTAAGCCCTTCAGGAGGAAGCGTTTTACCAATCCTTCCTCGATCCCGAGATGCAATAATTTCCGGTACTTGCTCGGGCAAAAGGCTTCCCTTCCCCACCTGAACAAGTAATCCCGCGATAATTCGTACCATATTGTAGAGAAATCCATTGCCTGCGGTGGTGATAGAAATCCCCGCTGTCATGCTTTCGACGTCACACTGATACAGTGTTCGTACCCGATTTTTGATCGCAGACTTCGCTGAGGAAAGTGCCGTAAAATCATGCGTTCCCAACAAGTGTTGAGCAGCTTCTCTCATGACAAGTTGATTCAATTCCCCTTTGATTCTCGTCCGATATCGACCGGTAAAGACATCGGGGATTGCGTGTGTATCAATCTCATAACGATATCGTTTCCAACAGGCATCATACCGCGCATGAAAACCATCGGATACTTCTTCTGCATGAATGACAGCCAGGTCTCTTGGCAACATATGATTGAACACCCAGACCCATTTTTCAGTAGGAATTCGAGTGTTCGTTGTTAAATGGACCACTTGACCCCTTGCATGGACACCCGCATCGGTTCGACCTGCACCATAAACGATAATGGTTTCTCCAGTCACCTTTTTCAAAGCTTTCTCCAGCTCGCCTTGAATGGTGCGCTGGTTTTGTTGACTCTGGAAGCCTGCGAAATCAGCGCCGTCATAGGCGATGGTCAACTTCAGTCTCCGCATGACATCATCGCCTCCTTCACTGGCTTCGAAGCCCGATAAGACCGATCACGAGCAAGAATAAAAGAATAAAAGCGATGCTATCATTCCCTGTGAAGGTGAGTTTTCGAAGTCGTGTCCGACCTTGGCCGCCTCGATAACCTCGGGCCTCCATTGCTAACGCGAGTTCCTCTGCCCGTCGAAATGCTGAGACAAAGAGGGGAATTAGCACAGGGATAAAACTTTTTAACCGTTTAAAAATACTGCCGCTTTCAAAATCGGCTCCACGTGCCTGTTGCGCCTTCATGATCTTATTGGTCTCTTCCCATAAAGTAGGAATGAACCGCAGGGAGATCGACATCATTAATGCCAGTTCATGGGCAGGCACACCGACTCGACGCAAGGGGGTTAATAACCTCTCCATTCCATCAGTAAGATCGATAGAAGAGGTCGTCAGGGTTAATAGCATCCCGGTCACCACGAGTAACATAAAGCGAAGAGAGATCCATCCTGCTTGCATAACCCCTTTTTCCTCAATGGTGATCGGACCCATGGAAAATAGCACTTCGCCGCCCTTGGTAAAGAAAAGATGAAGACAAGCCGTAAAGGCGATGAGAATAAATACCGGCTTTAACCCCCGTAGGATCATCAAAATCGGCACTCCGGAAAGAAAGACCCCTACACTCGTCGTCACGATTAATAGACCATAGGTGATGCCGTTATTGGCAAGAAAAACAATCAGCATATACACAAAGATAACGACGATCTTGGTTCGAGGGTCTAAGCGATGGAGAATGGAGTCGCCTGGAACGTATTGCCCCAGCACCGGGGCAGAGAGAGGACTCATGGTGATTTCCTCCCCTGCCAGCGATCCGAAAGATATTCTGCCAACGCTTCCACTGTCAAAAGATCCTCTGGAACGGAGGGACCCATACGCTCGCGCAGAGAGTGACACAATGCCGCCGCAGGAGGTGGCTCCAGGCCCCACTGTTCTAGCGCTTCTCGCTGGGAGAACACTTCTCCAGGCGTCCCGGACAATACTCGCCGACCCTTATGCATCACATGGATCTTGTCAGCATAACGGGCCGCCTCTGCCATGCTATGAGAAACCAAGAGAACAGTCATCCCACGTTCATGATGAAGCGCATTTATCTGTTCTAGAAGCTCTCGTTGTCCTCTGGGATCCAGTCCTGCCGTCGGCTCATCCAGAATTAAGACACGCGGCTCCATCGCAAGCACGCCGGCAATGGCTACCCGACGCATCTGTCCCCCAGAAAGCTGAAAGGGAGAACGATCCGCCAATGTCTCTGGAAGCCCTGCCCACTCCATACTTTGACGCACACGTGTTGTGAGTGCCTCACCATCTATCCCCTGGTTACTCGGCCCATAGGCAATATCCTTCGCAACCGTTTCTTCAAACAACTGATGTTCTGGATACTGGAAGGCAACACCCACATGGCGACGCAATGGTGCCAGTTTTTTTGTGGTTCCATCCACTACCGTGTCAAAAACACGCACACTTCCCGTCGTAGGCCGCAAAAGGCCCGCAATATGTTGAATCAGTGTGGATTTACCTGAACCGGTTGCACCGAGTATCGCAACAAAGGATCCCGTTTCCACCTTAAGATCGACATCGCTTAATGCTTTTTTTTCAAAAGGGGTGCCTGCCATATATACATGACTTAACCCTTGGACAACAATCCCCATAATTCCTCCACCAGCTCCTCCGAGTTGGCACTGTCTCGAGAAAGGGCCATCCCTTGCCTTCGCAACCGTTCTCTAAGATCAATAAACATCGGTACTTCAAGGAATAACTCTTCAAGTTCCTCCGGATGGGAAAAGATATGGAGTGGTTTTCCTTCACGCACCACTTGCCCTTTATCCATCACCAATAGGCGTTCGGCTTGTAGCGCTTCATCGGCGGAGTGGGTAATATGAATTACCGTTGTTCCTTCCTGATGAAGGGATTGCATCGCTGCAAGCACTTCCTTACGCCCTAGAGGGTCCAACATTGAAGTTGCTTCATCAAAGATGATCACAGAAGGACGCATCGCTAAGACTCCCGCAATTGCCAACCGTTGCTTTTGTCCACCAGAAAGGTGATGAGGAGCTGCCTTTTCTAAGCTAGTCAATCCAACACGAGCCATGGCATCCTGAATACGTTTTACCATCTCGTCCCGTGGGACACCTCGATTCTCCAACCCAAAGGCGATATCATCGATGACGGTTGTGGCAACGATTTGGTTATCAGGATTCTGAAAAACCATCCCTACCCGGCGCCGGATTTCCCACACGGCTTCAGTATCATGGGGATCTAAACCATCGACGGTTAACACCCCTTCTGTGGGAAGAAGTAACCCATTAAAAAGGCGAGCCATTGTCGATTTCCCTGAGCCATTTGGCCCCATTACGGCAAGGTATTCTCCTCGATGAATGGTTACATCTAGATTGGAAAGTACCCACTCTCCTGCGCCGGACTCTGCTACGGACGGATATCGGAAACCCACTCCTTGAAGATGGATCACCCTTATCACCGCTCTTTCCATAGAAATCCGGATAAAAAGAAAAAAGGGTAGATTCCAGGACCGGATCGATCCTGCCCTCTCCCTTTGATCACACAAAAGCGGTAATTACACCAGTTCCAGAAAGACCATTTCCGTCGCATCTCCGCGGCGAGGTCCGATCTTGATGATGCGGGTGTAGCCACCGTTTCGTTCTTCATAACGGGGGCCAACTTCATCAAACAGCTTCTTGACGGCGTCCACCTGTGAATGGGTAACTTCTTCACCGTCTTTTTCCGTACGAGAACGCTGTTGACGAACGTAGGCGGCCGCCTGACGACGTGCATGAAGATCATTACGTTTCGCCAGGGTGATCATTTTATCAGCGATGGAACGAACTTCCTTTGCTCTGGTAGCAGTCGTTTCGATCCGTTCGTGGATGATCAGGTCGGTCACCAGGTCCCGAAGCAAAGCTTTTCGCGCACCGGAATTACGACCCAGTTTGGAATGTGCCATGTGTTTCCCCTCCCTCGTCTCAGAATGGGTGTTTAGTCGTCGTTGCGCAGGGAGAGTCCTAGCTCAGACAATTTTTCCTGCACTTCTTCGAGCGACTTACGTCCCAAGTTGCGTACTTTCATCATGTCCTCTTCTGACTTTTGGGTCAGCTCTTGGACAGTATTGATGCCAGCGCGCTTTAGGCAGTTATAGGAACGAACGGAGAGATCCAACTCTTCAATGGTCATTTCCATGACCTTCTCTTTCTTGTCCTCTTCCTTTTCGACCATAATCTCAGCATCTTGGGCTTCTTCGGTCAAACCGACAAAAAGCATCAAGTGCTCAGTCAAGATCTTCGCACCTAAACTCACCGACTCGTCTGGTCGTAAGCTTCCATCCGTCCATACTTCCAATGTCAGCTTATCGTAGTTCGTCACTTGACCAACACGAGTATTTTCTACTTTGTAGTTGACGCGCTCAATCGGTGTATAGATGGAGTCAATCGGAATTACTCCGATGGACTGCTCTTCCGTTTTATTGCCGTCAGCAGGTACATAACCCCGGCCACGATTTGCTGTCAGACGAATGTGCAAACGACCATCTGCAGCTAACGTCGCGATATGAAGATCGGTATTAAGGATCTCCACATCCGAATCAGCACGGATGTCACCAGCTTTAACTTCCCCGCCGCCTTCCACATCAATCTCGAGCACTTTCTCCTCATCCGAGTGGACTTTCAAAGAAAGTTGTTTCAGGTTGAGAATGATCTCAGTTACATCCTCAACCACTCCAGGGATCGTGGAAAACTCATGTAACACCCCATCAATTTGAATGGATGTTACTGCCGCACCTGGAAGGGACGACAGTAGGATGCGACGCAAGGAATTACCTAAAGTGGTACCATAACCGCGTTCCAAGGGTTCCACGACAAACTTTCCGTATCGACTGTCGTCGCTGATCTCTACGGTTTCAATCTTTGGTTTCTCGATCTCAATCATACGGTCGAACCCCTCCTTCTAAACGTCGCATTCCGGGTGGATCGGTCTTTTTGCGCATCTCTTAGTGGTGTCATCGACGACTCGTCCCGGCAAACGACCGCTGGGCATACGTATAGCCATGATTTGTCCACTACCAGTATACACAAGCCATTGGTAATGTAAACCAATCAATTTCCCGGAAATCAAATTCCTTTACACTCGGCGACGCTTCGGCGGGCGGCACCCGTTATGAGGAATCGGAGTGACATCTTTGATCAGGTTTACTTCCAGACCAGCAGCCTGGAGTGCACGGATAGCCGCTTCCCGACCAGCTCCGGGGCCTTTCACCGTCACTTCGACCGTTTTCAAACCGTGTTCCATACCCTGCTTGGCAGCGGCTTCTGCAGCCATTTGAGCAGCAAAAGGTGTGCTCTTACGAGACCCTTTGAAGCCCATTGCACCCGAGCTGGACCAGGCGATAACATTTCCCCGTCTGTCAGTGATCGTCACGATCGAGTTGTTAAAGGTTGAACGAATGTGCACAATCCCTGACTCAATATTCTTACGGGCTTTCTTTTTAACGCGCTGGTTGGAAGTACGTTTTTTTACAGCCATGGTTTTCCCTCCTTATCCGTTACTTCTTCTTGTTCGCCATCGTGCGACGTGGACCTTTACGTGTACGAGCATTGTTTTTGCTGTTTTGTCCACGTACCGGTAGGCCGCGGCGATGCCGCAATCCACGGTAAGATCCGATTTCAATCAAACGTTTAATGTTAAGAGCTATATCCCGACGTAGATCCCCTTCAACGATCAAACTCTTATCGATCGCGGTACGAAGTTTACCCACTTCGTCTTCGGTCAGATCGCGAACACGTGTATTCACATCGATACCCGTTTCAGCGAGGATCCGATTCGATTGTGAGCGACCAATGCCATAGATATACGTCAGTGCGATTTCCACGCGCTTCTCGCGGGGAAGGTCAACACTAGCAATACGTGCCAAAATGACCCACCTCCTATCTTATCCTTGTTTTTGCTTATGTTTCGGATTTTCGCAAATAACCATGACAGTCCCTTTGCGACGAATCACCTTACATTTTTCACAAATCGGCTTTACACTCGGCCGTACTTTCATGTGTCTTTCCCTCCTGTCTTCTCCACGGGATTCCTAACAATGGGCCTGGTACCCAGGAGCCCGTGGAGCCTCGGTGTCATATCTTGCTGGCTACACGGCCCGCAGCGACATCCGAGCATGGGGCTAAAGGTACCTTCTCGTTATTTATAACGATAGGTAATCCGGCCCTTAGTCAGGTCATAGGGGGAGAGCTGGACTGTCACTTTGTCCCCAGGCAAGATCCGAATAAAGTGCATACGGATTTTGCCAGACACATGGGCCAAAACCTTGTGACCGTTCTCCAACTCTACCCGGAACATTGCATTGGGTAGAGGCTCGATGACCTTACCTTCCACCTCGATTACATCTTCCTTGGCCATTGACTCACTCTCCTTTTCCTTCTCCGATATGAAGAAGATATTGGTTCAAGGCGTAGCGCAACTTCGCGTTAGTAACCCTGCCGTCAGCATGAATCGATGCCGCAACATCACGGTCAATATGATTGGTGGGTTGGATATGCTTCAGGTTCTTTTTCTTCGCCTGACCAAACTTTCGTTTGTCACCATCCACCAACCAAACAAAGTGGGGTTTTTCAAACCCGATTACCACCGCATATCTCCCTGCCTCACGACCCCGGATTACCCTGACGATCTGTCCTGGCAAGGGCCGATATTCGGCCTCCGTCACATCCATCACCCTTCACCTTACACTGTGGTCAATACTTCGTGGCCGTCTTCTGTAATCGCGATGGTATGCTCGAAATGGGCGCACAGGGAACCATCCTGTGTAACGACGGTCCAGTTGTCAGCCAACGTTCGCACGTATCGCGTTCCCACATTCACCATCGGCTCGACGGCCAACGTCATCCCCGGTTTTAAACGAGGGCCTTTGCCCGGCAGCCCGTAATTAGGAATGCTAGGCTCTTCATGCAGCTCCTGACCAATCCCATGTCCTACATACTCTCGAACAATGGAAAATCCGGCATTTTCAGCGAGAAGCTGAACAGCATGAGAGATATCCCCAATCCGATTACCCGGTTTCGCTTCAGCCAAACCTTTGTAAAGGGACTCCTCCGTCACTTCGAGCAACCGCGACGCCGTTTCTGAAACTTGCCCAACCGGGTACGTCCATGCAGAATCGCCATGATACCCATTTAAGCAAGCTCCGATATCGATGCTGATGATGTCGCCATCATTCAGCCGTCGATCACCAGGGATGCCGTGAACCAGCTCCTCGTTCACCGAGGTACAGACACTCCCTTTAAACCCGTTGTAACCTTTGAAGGAGGGAATTGCTTTGTTCTTCACAATGAAGTTTTCCGCAATTCTATCCAATTCTTTGGTGGTTATACCAGGCCGGATCGCGTCTTTCAAGAGTTCATGCGTTTGAGCGACAATTCGTCCCGCAGCACGCATATGCTCAAGTTCTTGGTTCGATTTTAGTACAATCATCGGGCAGTACTCCCTAGAAGTCCTAAAATGGAATCCGTGACATTACCAATTGGCTGCTCTCCGTCAATGGTCCGAAGATTGCCTTGCTTCTCGTAATACCCAACGAGAGTCCGGGTCTTCTCCAGGTTGACTGCAAGCCGCTTGGCAACAGTCTCTTCCGTGTCGTCTTCTCGCTGATACAATTGACCGCCACACCGATCACAGATCCCATCTTTCTTCGGTGGGTTAAACACGACGTGGTACGTAGCGCCACAGTCTTGGCAAATTCGCCGACCAGTCAATCGTTTCAAGAGTTCTCCCTCAGCCACTTCAATGTAAATGACGTGGTCGAGTTCCTTCCCCATCTCCTTCAGCATCTCATCCAACGCTTCCGCCTGGGGCACCGTTCTTGGAAACCCGTCTAACATGAAGCCCTTGGCACAATCATCCTTGGCCAGACGATCCTGGACAATTCCGATTGTGACTCGATCAGGAACCAATTGACCTTCATCAAGGTACGACTTCGCTTCGCGACCGAGTGGTGTTTCTTCCTTCACTGCTTGGCGGAACATGTCGCCGGTAGAGATGTGAGGGATGTGAACTGCCTCAGTGATTCGATCCGCTTGAGTACCTTTTCCAGCACCCGGCAGTCCCATCAGCACAATATTCAAGCCTCATCCCTCCCGCTGCAGGGCGATTACCCACGATAACACTCGTAAGTGCATCTTCGACAATCCCGATGTCGGAGGCTTTCGTCCTGCCTTCGCAGCTGGTAAGCTCCGATTTATGCATGATCCCCGGAAGGGATCCGGGGTAGCATTATTTGTTGTTGATAAACCCTTTATAGTGACGCTTAATCAGCTGGCTCTCAATGGTTTTCATCGTCTCCAATGCCACACCGATAACGATGAGGATCGACGTCCCACCAATACGAACCGAGTCAGGCAAGCCCGCCAAGGTACTAAAGAACACCGGTAGAACAGCGATTGCCGCCAAAAAGAGTGCTCCGGCAAGGGTAATTCGGTTCATGATCCGAGTCAGGTACACGGTGGTGTTTTTACCAGGGCGAATCCCTGGAATGTAGCCGCCGTTTTTCTTCATCTGATCAGCCAACTGAACCGGGTTAATCTGCACAAACGTGTAGAAATACGTAAACCCGATAATCAGAAACACATACAAGACCGTACCCAGCGGTGCTCCAAGAGTGAAGTTTGCCGAGATCCAATCCGCAAAGGCATTACCCTTCCAGAACTGAGCGATGGTGTACGGAAAAAGCAACAAGGACATCGCAAAGATGACAGGAATTACCCCAGCGGCATTCACTTTCATCGGAATGTGGGTGGACTGTCCACCATACATTTTCCGACCTACCACGCGCTTTGCATACTGCACGGGAATTTTACGAATACCCTGTTGGATAAAGATCACACCGGCAATCAAGGCGACTACGACAACCAAAATTAGAACGGCTTCCACGATCCCTAGAAAAACCTGATCTTCCTTCTTCTCAAATAAGGTCGTGTAGATCTGCCCCATACTCGAAGGAATCCCAGCGATGATCCCGCCGAAAATGATGATGGAAATCCCATTACCAATTCCCTTTTCCGTGATTTGCTCCCCCAACCACATCAGGAATGCTGTCCCCGTGGTTAGTGTGAGGGCAATCAACGCATAGGTAGAAACGTCCGTTGACTTGAGAAGCTGAAATTGGTTCCCAAAACCGATCGTCAATCCAATGGACTGAATTAACCCTAAGACAATGGTTCCATAACGCGTTACTTGCCCTAATTTACGACGGCCGACTTCCCCTTCCTTCGCCCATCTTGCAAAGGCAGGAATCACATCCATCGTTAACAGCTGCACGATAATCGACGCTGTAATATACGGCATGATCCCCATTGCAAAGATCGAGAAGTTAGCGAGCGCGCCCCCTGAGAAGGTGTTGATCAATCCAAATGCACCGGATTGCTCAGACATCTGTTGCAACGCAGTACTGTCTGTGCCCGGTACTGGAATAAAAGCACCGATCCGAAAAACAATCAACATTGCAAGTGTGAAGAGTATCCGACGACGGAGATCCTCCACCCTCCAAATATTACTTACGGTTTGAAGCATCAGAGCACCTCCGACGTACCTCCGGCTTTTGCAATCTGTTCAAGAGCCGCTTGCGAGAACTTGTGCGCTTTAACAGTCAGCTTCACTTTCAGTTCTCCGCTTGCGAGCACTTTCAAACCGTCCTTCATGTTCTTTACAACCCCTTGTTCCTTAAGAAGCTCAGGAGTTACTTCTGTACCTTCCTCGAAACGGTTTAAGTCATCAAGGTTGATCACTGCGTACTCCTTACGGTTCACATTGGTGAAACCGCGCTTCGGCAACCGGCGGTATAGGGGATTCTGACCACCTTCAAAGCCAGGGCGTACACCACCACCGGAACGAGCTTTTTGTCCTTTGTGCCCTTTACCGGAAGTTTTACCTTGGCCAGCGGAGATCCCACGACCCAAACGCTTACGATTTTTACGAGCACCAGTAGCAGGTTTTAGCTCATGGAGATTCATTTCCTTGCACCTCCTCTATCGATCTCTCTTCGCAAAGAAGAATTATTGTTGAACTTCTTTTACTTCGAGCAAGTGAGAGACTTTCTTGATCATCCCGCGGATAGCGGGGCTGTCATTCTGGATCACAGTCTGTTCCCGTTTCGTCAGCCCGAGAGTACGAACGGTTACCCGCTGGGTTTCCGGACGGCCGATCAGGCTGCGTTTGAGGGTGATAGCCAGTTTGTTTGCCACGGTCAATCCCTCCTTATCCCAGCAGTTCCTCGACGGATTTTCCGCGCATTTTGGCTACATCTTCTGGCCGCTTCATGCTTTGGATACCTTGTAGGGTAGCACGAACCATGTTAATTGGGTTGTTCGAACCCAACGACTTGGTCAAGATGTCACCTACACCAGCAACCGTCAGAACGTCGCGGACAGCACCGCCAGCGATAACCCCAGTACCTTTGGAAGCGGGTTTCAACAATACGCGGCCAGCGCCAAAGCGTCCGATCGTATCATGAGGAATCGTTGTTCCTTGAAGAGGAACAGTGATCATGCTGCGTTTTGCTTCTTCTACGCCTTTACGAATCGCTTCGGGTACTTCAGTTGCTTTTCCGTAACCTACGCCCACTTTACCTTTCCCATCGCCAACTACGACTAGAGCGGTAAAGCTGAAGCGACGGCCGCCTTTAACAACTTTCGATACGCGGTTAATTGAGACGACCTTTTCAACCAAGTCATCCTTGGCCTGATCGTTGCGCATGCTTCTACCTCCTTTGCTCAAAACTTGAGACCTCCTTCACGGGCACCTTCAGCCACTGCTTTAATCCGGCCATGGTAGATGTAGCCCCCACGGTCAAAAACCACAGTGTCGACCCCTTTTTCGATAGCACGCTTCGCGAGAAGTTCGCCCACTTTCCGGGCAGCTTCTACGTTGCCACCGTAAATTCCGCTCTCCTTCAACTCAGCATCCTGGGTAGAGGCTGCTGCTAAAGTAACGCCTTTGGTATCATCAATCACTTGCAGATAGATATTACGAGCTGAACGAAATACGTTCAAGCGTGGACGTACGCTCGTGCCCGTCACTTTCTTACGTACCCGCAGATGACGACGTTTCCGGCTTTTGCTCCGATCGAGCTTGCGAATCATGCCGCATTCACTCCTTTCCTATCCATCTTACTTACCGGTCTTCCCTTCCTTACGACGCACATGTTCGTTAGCGTAACGAATCCCTTTACCTTTGTAAGGTTCAGGTTCGCGAACCGAACGGATTTTAGCAGCTTGAGCGCCTACTTTTTCCTTATCGATTCCCTTTACGATCACTTGCGTTTGGCTCGGAACATCCAGCTCGATCCCTTCCTGCGGATCGATTTCGACTGGGTGTGAGTAACCTACGTTCAGAACAATCTTGTTGCCCTTTTTCGTAGCCCGGTAACCGACACCCACGAGCTCCAAGGATTTCTGGTAACCGTTGGTTACACCTTCGATCATGTTGGCAACGAGGCTACGGATTGTACCATGTAGAGCACGATGTTTACGATGCTCACTTGGCCGTTCCACAAGCACTTCGTTCTCTTCCACCTTGATCGTGATTTCTGGATGCAATGTACGGGTGAGGGAACCTTTCGGTCCTTTCACGCTGACAGTCGATCCATCCAGCTTCACTTCCACTCCAGCAGGAATGGAAATCGGTTTTCTACCGATACGGGACATCTGCGTTCACCTCCATCCTTTCCGGCGACTTTACCAGATATAAGCTAATACTTCGCCGCCCACTTTAGCACTACGGGCTTCTTTATCCGTCATAACCCCTTTAGAGGTTGATACAACGGCGATCCCGAGGCCACGCAAAACGCGGGGGATCTCATCATATTTCGCGTAAACGCGAAGTCCAGGTTTACTGATCCGTTTTAGTCCAGTAATCACCCGGGAGTTATCTGCTCCGTATTTCAAGAAAATACGGATGATCCCTTGTTTGCCATCTTCGACATACTCCGCATCGCGAATAAAGCCTTCACGCTTTAAAATTTCAGCTAGGTCCCGCTTCAACTTGGAAGCCGGCACCTCCAGGCTTTCATGCCGAACCAAGTTAGCATTGCGAATACGAGTTAGCATATCAGCAATCGGGTCAGTCATCACCATGCCGGGTTCCCTCCTTCCACTTCTAAATTACCAGCTCGCTTTTTTGACACCGGGAATCTGACCTTTATAGGCCAACTCACGGAAACAAATCCGGCAGAGACGAAACTTACGAATGACGGAGTGAGGACGTCCACACCGTTCACAGCGAGTGTAGCCTTGCACTGCAAACTTCGGTTTGCGATTCGCCTTCACAACCATTGATTTCTTGGCCAACGGATTCCCTCCTTATTAAGAGAAGTTGGCGGCGTTGCCGCTCTATAATACAGATCTGGTTTTAACCAGGTAATGTTTATTGCTTACGGAAAGGCATTCCCATTTGGGTGAGAAGCTCGCGCCCTTCCTCATCGTTGGTCGCGGTGGTTACAATTACAATGTCCATCCCGCGAACTTTGTCCACTTGATCGTACTCGATCTCAGGGAAAACCAACTGCTCCTTCAGGCCTAGGGTGTAGTTCCCACGACCATCGAAGGCTTTCGGAGAAATCCCACGGAAATCACGTACACGAGGTAGAGCAATGTTGATCAACCGATCCAAAAAGTCATACATCCGTTGTCCACGTAGGGTTACTTTCGCTCCAATTGGCATCCCTTCACGTAGCTTAAAGCCAGCAATGGACTTTTTAGCACGGGTGATGACGGGTTTTTGACCCGAGATCGTCGTCAAGTCTTCCACTGCTCCGTCAAGCACCTTCGGATTGACAACCGCTTCTCCGATCCCCATGTTGATAACCACTTTTTCGATCTTCGGCACCTGCATGGAAGATTTATATTCAAACTTCTTCATTAGCGAGGGCGAGATCTCTGCCTCATAGCGTTCTTTGAGACGTTGTGCCAAGGTCTCCATCCTCCTTTCCGGTCAACGCGATTACTTATCCAGTACTTCGCCAGATTTTTTTGCGTAACGGACTTTTTTCTGACCGTTTTTGCCATCGATCATTTTATAACCAATCCGAGTCGGGACTTTCTTCTTCGGATCTTCAATCATCAAGTTGGAAATGTGAATGGCTGCTTCCTGTTCGATGATGCCACCTTGTGGGTTGATTTGGGAAGGGCGGGTGTGGCGTTTTACCATGTTCACACCTTCTACCAAGGCACGACCTTCGTTCGGGAATACTTTTAGGACACGGCCTTTGGTGTAAACCGTCTTTCCATCCTTATCCCGGGTCGGCGCTTCTTTCCCACGCATCACGATCACAGTGTCGCCTTTTTTAATGTGCAACTTGTTCGGGCGCTTGGCCTCCATGCTCGGCACCTCCTCTTCCGGGAGTTCACGTTTCTAGCAACCAAAACTTAGATTACTTCCGGTGCTAGTGAAACGATTTTCATAAATTCATGTTCGCGTAGTTCCCGGGCGACCGGTCCGAAGATCCGGGTGCCACGAGGGCTTTTATCATCCTTGATGACAACCGCAGCGTTTTCGTCAAAACGAATGTAAGAACCATCCTGACGGCGAGAAGAACGCTTCGTACGTACAATTACGCACTTCACGACTTCCCCCTTCTTGACAACGCCCCCGGGTGTAGCTTGTTTTACCGTAGCGACGATGATGTCACCGATCCCGGCGTACTTACGCTTGGATCCACCCAGTACTTTAATGCACATGAGTTCCTTTGCGCCAGAGTTATCAGCAGCGCGCAGGCGGGTTTGCGCTTGAATCATCGGTCTCCCTCCTTCCGCCAGTCAGTTGAACTTAAACGATTACGGATTCTTCCACGATCTCAACGAGACGCCAGCGTTTGTCTTTTGACAGCGGCCGCGTTTCCATAATGCGAACAACATCGCCCAACTTCGCTTTGTTCTCCTCATCATGTGCTTTAAACTTCTTGCTATATTTCACACGTTTGCCGTACAGACGATCTTTTTTATAGGTTTCCACCGCTACGACGATCGTTTTGTCCATCTTGTCGCTGACGACTTTACCTAGACGCACCTTACGGTTATTGCGCTCGGTCATGCCTGTTTCCTCCTTTCGATCCCTAGCTCGCGCTCCCGCACCACGGTTTTGGCACGGGCGATATCTTTGCGCACTTGACGGATCCGGGCCGGATTGTCCAACTGGCCGGTCGCAGCTTGGAACCGGAGGTTGAACAGCTCTTCTTTCAAAGAGGTCAGCTTCTGTTCGATCTCTGCGGTGGTCATATCAAAGAGCTCTTTAGCCTTCATTGCTTCCACCACCCGCTTCGTCACGTATTACAAATTTCGTTTTCACTGGCAGTTTCATCGCTGCTAAGCGTAACGCTTCACGAGCGACTTCCTGAGGAACACCCGCCAGTTCAAACATGATTTTACCAGGCTTTACAACGGCTACCCATTTTTCAGGGGACCCTTTACCGGAACCCATCCGTACTTCGAGAGGCTTTGCAGTGACCGGTTTGTCTGGAAATATTTTGATCCAGACTTTACCGCCCCGTTTAATATAACGAGTCATCGCAATACGCGCCGCCTCGATCTGACGGTTAGTGATCCAGGATGCCTCAAGAGCCTGCAAGCCGTATTCACCGAAGGCTACTTCCGTACCGCCTTTTGCTTTCCCTTTCATGCGGCCACGGTGTTCTTTCCGATACTTCGTCCTTTTAGGCACCAGCATGGTCACTTACCTCCTTCCGCATCTCCCTTTTTCTTCGTCGGGAGTACTTCACCACGGTAAATCCACACCTTCACGCCGATACGACCGTATGTGGTGTGAGCTTCCGCAGTACCGTAATCAATATCCGCGCGTAGCGTATGAAGTGGTACAGTTCCTTCACTATACCCTTCAGAACGTGCAATGTCAGCGCCACCGAGGCGACCAGACACTTGGGTACGAACCCCTTTAGCACCAGAGCGGAGTGTGCGTGTGATGGTTTGTTTCATCGCACGACGGAAAGAAATCCGACGCTCCAGTTGTTGAGCGATGTTCTCTGCCACAAGGCGAGCATCCAACTCAGGGTTTTTAATTTCGTTAATGTTAATGTGAATCTTCTTCTCCGTCAGCTTGTTCAGCTGCTGGCGCAAGGTTTCCACCTCAGAACCGCCCTTCCCGATCACCATGCCGGGCTTGGCAGTGTGGATGGTCAAGTTAACGCGGTTTGCAGCGCGCTCGATCTCCACAGTGGAGACAGCCGCGTCTTTAAGCCGCTTCGCCAGGTATTCACGGATTTGAATATCTTCGTGCAACATGTTTGCGTAATCCTTGCCGCCAAACCACTTGGATTCCCAATCGCGGATAACGCCAACACGCAAACCTACCGGGTTGACCTTCTGACCCACGTGCTATCCCTCCTTATTTTTCAGATACAACCACTGTAATGTGGCTGGTCCGCTTGTTAATTCTGCTTGCCCGACCTTGCGCCCGGGGGCGGAACCGTTTCATGGTTGGTCCTTCATCAACCATCGCCGTCTCTACCACGAGATTGTCGGGATTCAGGCTGTAGTTGTGCTCCGCATTTGCGATTGCCGATTTCAAAACCTTTTCGATAATCGGGGACGCTGCGCGGGGTGTGAATTTTAAAATGGCCAAGGCCTCACCCACGGACTTACCGCGGATCAGGTCGATGACCAGACGCGCCTTGCGAGGTGCGATCCGCACTTGGCGAGCCATCGCCTTAGCTTGAGTCGCTTCCATCATCTGACCTCCTCTCTATCAGCCGAGCTTGGGTTAGCGTTTACGCGTTTTCTTGTCGTCCCCAGCGTGGCCTTTGAAAGTCCGAGTGGTGACGAATTCTCCCAGCTTATGGCCTACCATGTCTTCCGTTACGTATACAGGTACGTGTTTGCGACCATCATAAACAGCGATCGTGTGGCCGACAAAATCCGGGAAGATCGTAGAACGACGAGACCAAGTTTTAATCACTTTCTTCTCATCATTCTCGTTCAGCTGCGCCACTTTTTTCAACAAATGATCGTCTGCAAAAGGCCCTTT
Organism: Marininema halotolerans; assembly: GCF_900116235.1. Lineage (GTDB taxonomy): Bacteria > Bacillota > Bacilli > Thermoactinomycetales > DSM-45169 > Marininema > Marininema halotolerans. Next base: position 24,822 of record NZ_FPAA01000009.1, read on the forward strand.
TTTCAGGCTGCGACCCATGCATTCAACCCCCTTTCCAACATTGCGCGCGTACGAGCGCGAAAATTACTTCTTACGACGACGCACAATATATTTGTCGGACGGCTTGTTCTTTTTACGGGTCTTATAACCAAGAGTCGGTTTACCCCAAGGAGTAACTGGAGATTTACGACCGATTGGCGCACGACCTTCACCACCACCGTGGGGATGATCGCTCGGGTTCATTACAGAACCACGGACGGTCGGGCGAATACCCTTCCAGCGAGAACGACCCGCTTTACCGATGTTAATCAGTTCGTGGTCTTGGTTCCCTACTTGACCGAGAGTTGCGCGGCATTGACGTTGTACCATGCGGGTTTCCCCGGAGGTCAAACGTAGGATGGCATATTTACCATCTTTACCAAGCAACTGTGCAGAAGTACCTGCAGCACGTGCCATTTGGCCACCTGCACCTGGCTTCAGCTCGATGTTGTGAATTGTGGAACCAACTGGGATGTTTTCGAGTGGCAATGCGTTTCCTACTTTGATGTCTGATTCAGGACCCGACACGATGGTGTCGCCCACTTTCAATCCTTGCGGATGAAGAATGTAGCGCTTTTCACCGTCCACATAGTGGATCAAAGCAATGTTCGCAGACCGGTTTGGATCGTACTCGATCGTAGCAACCTTGCCGGGAATGCCGTCTTTGTTCCGTTTAAAATCGATAATCCGATACTTACGCTTATGTCCGCCACCTTGATGACGCATCGTCAGCCGACCTTGGTTATTGCGGCCAGCTTTTTTCGTCAGCGGAGCAAGCAAGGTTTTCTCTGGAGTCGAAGTCGTGATCTCTTCAAAGGTAGAGACCGTCATTTGACGTCGACCAGGAGAAGTCGGTTTAAAATGCTTGATTCCCATGGGTGTTTTCCTCCTTTACCCTAAGATTAGCCTTCGAAGATCTCGATGCCTTTGCTGTCTTCAGTCAGCTTGACAATCGCTTTTTTGCGATCGGAGCTCCGGCCAGTGTGACGACCAAAACGCTTCGGCTTCCCTTTGACACGCATCGTGCTGACCTGATCCACTTTCACACCGAAGATCGATTCGATTGCTCGTTTGATTTCGGATTTGTTCGCTTTCAGGTCTACTTCAAACGCATATTTGTTTTGTTCCATGAGGTCAGTGGTCTTCTCCGTCACAATCGGACGACGGATGATATCGCGAGGATCTCTACTCACTGTCCCAGCACCTCCTCTACGCGAGACACCGCATCCTGAGTGATGATAAGCTTATCGTAGTTCAATACGTCTAGGACGTTTAGCCCTTCCGCATCGATAAACTTCACACCAGGGATGTTCCGCGCGGACAACACCACGTTCTCATCAAATTCGCGTCCTACGACCAAAGCTTTGCGATCAGCCTTCAAATTAGTAAGGACCTTTGTCATTTCCTTGGTCTTAGGAGCGTCAAAGCTCAATTGATTGAGAACCACTACCCCGTCGTTCTTCACTTTTGAAGAAAGCGCGGAACGGATCGCTAAGCGGCGCACTTTTTTCGGCATTTTAAAGCCATAGGAGCGCGGGGTTGGACCAAATGCCACACCACCACCCACCCAGATCGGGGAACGGATGCTACCGTGACGGGCACGCCCGGTTCCTTTTTGTTTCCACGGCTTGCGGCCACCACCGCGTACAGCGGAACGGTTTTTGACAGCATGGGTACCGCGACGCAAAGAAGCTTGTTGCATCACGACAGCTTCATGAAGTACAGCTTCATTGGGCTTAATCCCGAAGACAGAAGCGGATAATTCCAATTCGCCTACTTGGCTGCCGTTCATGTCGAGTACGTTTACTTTAGGCATGACGTCTCCTCCCTTCTCGGTGAAATTACTTGCCTTTCACCGCAGATTTAATCATTACGTAGCTGTTTTTCGGGCCCGGGACTGAACCTTTTACAAGGATCAAATCTTTATCGGTATCCACCCGAACGATCTCCAGGTTTTGGATGGTTACGCGGTCCGTACCCATCCGACCTGCCATCTTGTGACCCTTGAATACGCGCATCGGATCGACTGCGCCCAAGGAACCAGGACGGCGATGGAAACGAGAACCGTGAGACATCGGTCCACGGGAGAAATTATGCCGTTTGATCGTACCAGCAAAACCTTTCCCTTTAGACGTGGCGGTGATATCTACTTTCTCGCCTGCTTCGAACAAGTCTGCTTTTAGCTCTTGGCCAAGTTCAAAGTCGCCTTCCATACCGCGAATTTCGCGAACGAATTTCTTAGCGGTAGCGCCAGCTTTTTTCACATGACCTGCTTCTGGCTTGCTTGCTCGGTGTTCTTTTTTATCAGCAAAACCGATCTGAATAGCTTCATAGCCATCGATGCTCGCTTCTTTTTTCTGAAGCACAGCACAAGGACCGGCGTTGATAACTGTCACAGGGATCGAGGTGCCATCTTCGGCGAATACCTGCGTCATCCCCAATTTTTTACCGAGAATTCCTTTCACGTCGTACACCTCCTGTCGGCAGTTTCAATGGAACAATTAGAGTTTGATTTCAATGTCGACGCCGGACGGCAAGTCGAGGCGCATTAGCGCGTCCACAGTTTGCGGAGTCGGGTTGACGATGTCGATCAGCCGCTTATGGGTGCGCATCTCGAACTGCTCACGCGAGTCCTTATATTTGTGAACCGCACGTAGGACCGTGTACACTGCACGCTCTGTAGGGAGCGGAATGGGTCCAGATACATCCGCCCCCGTCCGATTGGCCGTATCGACAATCTTCTCTGCCGACTGGTCCAATGCGCGGTGGTCATACGCTTTAAGGCGAATGCGAATCTTTTGCTTTGCCATGTATGCCCCTCCTTTTCGCTCATTTTCTCGGAAACGAACTTGCTCCACGGAAATTAGCCCGACAACCACCCATGGCAAAGGGGCCGGGTGTGTCGGCAACCTTCCGCATCATCGCCGTCCATGACCAACATTCCTCATTATACGGGAATTGCCTGGTCATTGCAAGAAAAAACACGCCTATAACATCGGATTTACGAGAGTGTCGTACCTCTGTCACAGACTGGCGCCTTTTCATTGCTAGTGGACAACCCTATGTATCCTATCATGGTAGGTAGGGTCGTTGCAAATCTTTGGGAGTGTAAAGGTTTGGAAGGAAGCCCGTTCGCTATATGAAGGACCCTGACACCCTTTTTATGGATAGGATCTCTTCATTAATTAGGTATGCTCGTTTATAATGCGTCTCCCCAAAATGACCTTGTGTGTATCTAATAACCGTTCCTTCCTACTCAGCAGCCTAAGGAAATTACCCGTTGTATGATCGCTTATCGCCTAGCAACAAAAATAGCCCCCGTAAGGGCTACTTTCGAAACCTCCTATTGACGCGAGGGGTTAACGAGAGGGGCTTTTTTCGCTTTATCAGGAATGACAATGTTGTGAGCCTCCCCTTCTAGATTCGAATGGGAAGTTTGTTTCACATGCAGGGTTTCTTTATCCGATAAGGACATACTAAAATTCAGGTTTTGATCCAGATCGGTTAAGCGTTTTGTTTTTTTATTAACAGTAAACTTCATCTCTAAATCAGTTAGCGCAACTTTTCCTTTAAGTCCACTTGACTCCAATTTTTTAATATTATTTTCAGCATATTTCATAAAAGGCTTAATGTTCTCTTCCCCTTTTAATTTAATCCCCACTTGATAGGAGCTTCCTGTTTCCTTTACGGTCACCCCTTTTTTCTGTTCAGATGCAACTGTGAGAATTTCCTTAGGATCTAAGTAATCGTCCTGCATACCGAATTCCTGAGCCATCTTTTTATCCAAATTAGTCCGTATCCAACCATTGGTCATCTCTGAGAAAACATACATTTTGTTATCCTTAAGAATCACTTTGGTATCCATTTTTTTCTTTTTACCATCCATGTTCATGTTGATTGCCATATCAGCATAGTATAGGGTGTCCGTGACGTAATCCATGGTACCTGTTACCTCAGTCGTCATCGAACCATCTTGACCAGGAGCCGTCATCTTCTGATTGGCATCCATTTTCCAGCGATAACTCTTCATTTCTTTCATCGCTTTTTTAGATTCTGTCAAAATAGATTGCGCTGACTTTTCTTTATTCTCCGTAACTTTCTGATCATTGTGCTTAACCTTTTCTCCTGAGGATGGTGTAGTACATCCTGCCAAAAGTAAAAGCCCCGACAATAGTAAGACACTTGCACGATTCAAGCTCTTCATCCACGATCTACTCCATTTCCGATTCAGATATTAGTAAATCCCCCATAAGCCAACTTATCTAGTATCCCAAAAAATCGCCATAAAAAGAAGGCATTATACAAAAATTAGTAGAACCAACTTTAGCTAATCGAGACTGTTAACATCATGCATTTATGAATGCTAGTTTGTTGTCATAACAAGCATGCAAATTCGCCCCCAACCACCATCCTATAAAAAAACGGTGGGCACAGTAAACAAAGGCAGCCAGGATTTAGCGGTTGCCACTGAATGCGTACCATAACGACTCGACTTATAAAAGGTGCGGTATGTTTCTATTGCCTCAATTGCTCGTTATATCAGTATAGGTTGCTTGCCTTTTCAATCCAAACCTGGAACCCTCCTCTGAGGGGGATATCCCATACATACTTCACATCCCAAAATCACACCAATTTTAAATCCAATATGATATAATGAGAATCAATCTCAATTAGACGAAAATACCAATTTTGAAAGAGTGGTTTCGGACCATGGTAGATAAAGATATCCAAGATCTATTGAAGGAAATAGGAATCGAGATGAAACAACTAAATCACCCCAGTTTAACCGATCTTACACCCGAGCAATGCAGGCATTTCTATTTAGAAGGATTAAAGTTTTTCAAAACGGAAAAAATCAAAATTGCTCATGTGATCAATCGAACCATCGAGCACGACGGTTATGCGATACCCATTCGTATCTATGCTCCGGAAACGGAAGGTGAGAAACTGCCTATCCTCACATATTTTCATGGGGGTGGATGGTTATTTGGGGACCTTGAAAAAGATGATAATCTCTGTCGGATGTTTGTTAAGGAGTGCAATGTTATTGTTGTATCCATTGATTATCGCCTCTCCCCAGAGTGGAAATATCCAACACCCTTAAAGGATGCCATAACATCCGTGAAGTGGATATTTGAAAACGCAATCGCATTGGGAGGAAACCCTGATCGCATATTCTTATGTGGGGAAAGTTCAGGGGGCAACCTTGCAGCAGCCACGTGCCTAAAGCTTCGAGATGAAGGACACAAGTTGCCTATGGGTCAGCTACTTATCTGCCCTGCACTCAACTGTAACTTTGAGACAGCATCCTATAACGCGGGCTATGCGTATAATTTAACGAAGGAAAAAATGCAGTGGTTTTGGAATCATTATCTTGAAAGCCCTGATCATGGGTACGATCCTTACGCATCCCCTTTGCTCGTCGATGATGCAAAGGGACTTCCACAGACTATGATCGTTACAGCCGAGCTCGATCCCTTACGAGATGAAGGGGCTGCTTATGCTCAGAAGCTCAAAGGCTCCAATGTACCTGTCACCTACCTATGTTTTAAAACCATGGTCCATAGCTTTCTCCATATGCATGCGCGATCACCAAAAGCAAAGGAAGGATTGAATACAATCCTTCATCACCTTCGAATCATGATCGACGCAAAACCATTACCTGTTAGATAAACCATGTGGTATTAAGGAAGGGACGACTCTTAGTCGTCCCTTCCTTAATATATGCAAGAATACTCCAATTCACCTATCCATTTTTATTTTCAATAAAGTATAATTATATTTTATTTTACGTTATTTATAATATATAATATCTTTATGTTTCTTCAAACAAAAAGGAGGTCACTTTTATGTTTATTCGTAAGGCAACCATCGACGATGCACCCAAAATTGCAAATGTTCAAGTAGAAAGCTGGAAAAGTACCTATGCTGGAATCATCCCCCAGGACTACCTTATCGCTTTATCCTTTGCCGAGAAGGAGTTACTCTGGCGTAAAGTAATCACAGCGGGGAAAAGTAGCACCTGGGTTGTGGAAACTCCCTCCCAAGAGGTTATTGGATTTATCAATGGAGGCCCTGAGAAAACCGGGGAATTTTCCTATCCGCACGAATTATATGCCATCTATATTCTGAAAGAACACCAGCAAAAAGGGTTGGGGGTTCAACTAGTGAATCAATTGTCGACTGAAGGCATTCACTCCTTTGTCGTATGGGTATTAGCAAAAAATCCTTCTTGCAAATTTTACGAGAAGTTAGGGGGTACGAAAATAAAAACTGAGTTCGTCACGATTGGCGGAAAAGATCTGGAAGAAGTCGCCTATGGCATTACCCTTCCTAAATCCATCGATTACAGATGCTAACTCTATATTGGATTTTTGTAAAGATAATGGATAAGTAATGCATAAATTATCGTATAAATTTATTGGTTAGGGAACTCACTAACGATTTTTTCTTTATCAAATGGCTATAGAACCATACTTAGAGCAAATTAATAAACACCCCCCTGATAACTTGGTTTTATCTTCTGTTTTGGCTATTTATTAGCTCAATATTATATAAATTAAATTACAAACTTTTGAAATTGATGTACTTTGTTAAATCGATTGAATCATCCTTACGGTGCTGATAGAATCAATTTCGTAGCACCGAATTAGAAAAATTAGGTTATGGAGGAGATTCTACGATGAAGAAGAAACTTTTTCTGTCTCTAGCTGCAAGTGTTGCTCTATTTACGGGTGTAACGAATGCCTATGCTGCTACAAGTGCTGTCGACATTTCCCCTGGTCAAACGTTAGTGGATGGACCTGTTTCCTACTTAGACGGAAATATTGCTATTTCTTCAAATAACCGCGGTGATGAAGATGTCATCCTACGCGTGCGGGAAGACATATGGGGTTACGATCGTGTCGTCTCCGAAATGCGTGTGAGTGCCCATAGCTATAAGAAAATTTACAAAAAAATGACGGGTCATTATTATGTGGAATTAGAATGTGCTTCTGGTGACGATTGCTTTGCATGGGGAAGTATGACGGATAATGAAATTCGTACGGGTGAATAATAGTTATGATGTTATAAAAAAGGATCAAGGCATGGTACTCATGCCTTGATCCTTCATTATATCTAGGGGATACAACTTACCCTTTTAAGATACGAAGTTCTGCCCGATCACGGGGAACCTCACATTGGAACAACAAGCTCTTCCCACTCGGTGTTTTGGATTTTATATCCTTTACACTGTAGGCAGACCAGGTTGCTTTATTGTGAGACAACTCCATAATCGCGTACCCATAGTCAATACTGTTGAAAAGCTTTAACCAGGGATTCTCCAAATGAATCAGCTTCGATAGCTTCTCAATCATTCCATCGATTAGATGATCCGCTAACTTCCCTGCCTGTTCTCTATTTTGCAGGCTTTTTTTCCTTGTTTTATCAACGTGATCTTCTTCATCTAACTTTTTGAAGAGTTCTTCAAAACGGTCTTTAGGAATCGGATACGAATTGGAGGACTTGACGCTTTTTTTCTTAGCAAAGGGCAGGACATCGTTTACTTTATCCTTGACCATATCGGCAAAATTTCCTGAGCTGATCGCTCCCACCATGAATTCTACACCTAACGCATCCTTGTCATGGTCTTTTTTATAGTTATCCTTAATCAGAGCAGCTTCATAGCTATGCAAATCCCCAGTGAGTGTAATCCAATTGGATACCCCCGCCTTTTTTAGTTCAGAGGTAATCATTGCCCGTTCGCCACTATACCCATCCCAGGCATCGAGATTCATATACCGCCCAAGGATTTTCATCGGGGTAAACTGAACCCCATTTGCCCATATTTTCCAAACATTCTTAGAATTTCTCATTTGATTAAGCATCCAATCCCGCTGATTGCTAATGGAATTTCCTAGCATGGATTGTTTGGGGTCAAACATCTTCTTGCATCCCTTAGCAAAGAACTTGTCCGAGGTATCACTACCACAAGGAGGCGCTGACCGATAGAGACGCTCATCCGTTAGGATAATTTCTGCAAGATTTCCCAAGGAAAAGGAACGATAAATTCGAAAGTCCGTAAAACTCTTATTCTTATCAAACTTCACCCTTGCCGGCGTATATTCAAACCATACTTGGTTCGCAATAAACCGTCTAGTTGGGTTGGATTCATGGGTATCATCTGGCGCCATCGCAGGGAAGTAGGAGTCATTGGCAAATTCATGATCATCCCATATCGCAATCATGGCGTGATTTTGATGAAGGAGCTGCATGCTCTCGTCTGCTTTTGCTAATTGGTAAAGCAAACGGTAGTCCTCAATGGTTTTCGCATGCTTGCCTCCACTGGGAAGTTGAATCCTTCGATCGGACACATTCCCATACTCAACCTCAGCATAGATGTAATCCCCTAAGTGGACAAAGAAGTCAAGCTCTTCTTCAGCGATAAAGCGTGGTGCATGAAAATATCCATTCGTATAATCCTGACAAGTTACATAGGCAAATTTCGTTGAAGAAAGGTGTGCACCGACTGGCGGTAGCGTCTTAAACCGTCCCGTTTGGCTGACAAGCCCTGACTTGGTAATAAACCGATAAAAATAAGTCCGTTGTGGTTGCAATTGCCCATCCAAATCAATTTTTACGACATGGTCAAAGGCACTCCATATGGGAGTATAGCAGCGTAGGGCAAGGTTTTTAAATTGGGGGTCTTCCGATACTTCCACCATAATAAATTGGCCTGCTTCAATGGCCTTACGTACACCGTTATTTGGGGGCTTCGACCCATCATCAAGCCATTGAACCAATCCATTATTAAAATTAGAGTCCGTAACCCCTACTCCTTCGGTCCCTGGATCCACCCGCGTCCATAAAATTGCCCCAGTCGAAGTCGGATCTCCAGAAGCTACCGATTGGCGGAACCCCTTTCCGATCGCTTGCTTCGGTTGAAAGATGGGCAAATCAAAAGCTTGTAATGTCGGACCTTTTTTTTCATCTGCAAAAATCTTAGTAACCAATCCTCCGCTCAAGCTTTGCGCAACAACCATTGCTGACCCCGTCAACAACGACTTGAGAAATATTCGTCTACCCTTGTCGAAATCATTTGAATCCACGAGTAGTCCCCTCTCAGCTTATTGTGCTAGATTGTTTTTCAGATTGTAAACTGAAGTTACCCTTCCTATTGTAGGACAAGCGCTGAAAGGGGTTCAACTTTTATTTTTTTACAATTACATTTAATTATTGTGAAGACACCTCCTCAGTTTGGAAGAAAACGTAAGAGGTGTTGGTGTATACGAATAATTTAATATTTTATTTTATGTACAAAAACCCTTCATTTATTCGATTTCCACATGCATTTCTCATGCCCAGTCAGGTATGACCTTGCAAAAGTGGAGAAAACTAATACCCATTCTCAATCCATATGGAGGGTTCTCATGATAACGAACCAAAGAAAATCCAGCAGGTGGTTGGCGATCATTGGCACTTCTACCATCCTAATTTTTTTGAGTTCCTGCGCGCAACCAAATGCTTCATTAACCCCATCCAAAACGAAGACCGTCCTTACCATTGGCCACCGTGGTGCATCAGGCTATGCCCCTGAGCACACATTCTCCTCGTATGAGCTGGCTAAAAAAATGAAGGCAGACTACCTAGAAATTGATCTTCATCGCACGAAGGATGGAAAATTGGTAATCATTCATGATGATACCCTTGACCGTACCACCAATGGTACAGGACCTGTGAAAGATCACACCCTCGCTCAAATCAAAACCCTTGATGCAGGAAGTTGGTTTAATCAGGCCTACCCAAAGCTAGCCAATAAAGAATACGTAGGACAAAAGGTTCTCACGTTAGATGAAGTTCTCGATTACTTTGGTAATGGCGCGAAGTATTATATTGAAACCAAAGCACCTGAAGTCTATCCCGGCATGGAAAAAGAGTTATTAGCCACACTAAAAGCCCATCACCTTTTGGATCAATCCTCTCTAAAAAGCAAACAAGTCATTATTCAATCCTTCAGTGCAGACAGTCTTAAGAAAATCCATCAGATAAATGATCAGGTTCCCCTTGTTCAACTGCTATGGTATACAGAAAAAGGACTGGGTCAGATTAGTGAAAAAGAAATGAATATCTATGGTAATTATGCTTTTGCCGTGGGTCCTAACTTTGAGAAAATCGATAAAAAGTTTGTCGATAAGGTTCATCAACATGGATTTGCGATTCATCCCTATACCATTAATGAGAAAAAAGCAATGAAAAAAGCACTGGACTGGGGCGTCGATGGTATGTTTACCAACTATCCTGACCGTCTTCAAGATGCTCTTAAAAAACGCAAGTAAGCATCATAAAAAAACTGCCTCGAATTTGGGCAGTTTTTTTATGATGCTTTCGTGAATCCTTTTAGAACGGGTTGACTCGTATCAGCGATAAGGTATTTCCTCTTGCGTTGGAGACATATGCGCGAGTGCCATTCCGAAAGAATTTAAGATCGGATGGCCCTCTGCCAACCCGAATCCTTCTTGTTAGGATGTTGTCACGGGTTCGGATCACTGCTACCGTTCTGCCACCATAATTGAGAACATAGACAAGACCACCTTTTTCAGAGATCTCGAGGGATCTTGGTCCTCGTCCGACAATGATGTTCTTGATGACCCGATTGTCCAATGCACGAATGATCGACACCGTATTTTCCCCAGAGTTTGTAACATATACATATTGACTATTTGACGAAACGGCACTCGCATAAGGCTCCTTACCAACACGAATGGTATGGATCACGACATTATCGATGGTTCGGATAACCGATACGGTCCCTGCTGTACCATTCGTAACATAAGCGCGTAATCCATTCGGGGCAACAAACACATTCCCTGGACCTACGCCCACAGGAATTGTTTTAATTACCTGATCATCACGCGTGCGAATCACAGACACGGTATTGCTATCAAAATTAGGAACATAAAGACGTCGCTCCGTCGGATTGAATCCCATATTGATGGGTGTTTTACCCACTCGAATGTTTTTGATAACGGTATTATCCAATGTCCGAATGACGGATACCGTTCGCCCTCCTAAATTGCCAACATAGACTCTTCTTCCATTGCTAGCCACTTCAATATCCGCCGGACCTCTCCCTACCCGGAGTATTTTCACAACCTGATTATTACGAGTCTGTATCACGGATACCGTATTATCACCAAAATTCCCTACATAGAGAAATCTACCATCCACAGACAGTTCAGCATCCATCGGATTCTTTCCCACCGGAATGGTTTCAATGACGACGGAGTCACGAATGCGAATCACCGATACCGTGTTACTCTCTTGATTGGCGACATAGGCACGACGCTTATCCTTTGAAATCGCAATTTCTCTTGGCCCTTTTCCCACTTTAATAAATTTAATTGCATTCACATTCACAAGGGATGACATTGATTCACTCTCCATATTATAGTATTTATCTATTATATGGATTCTCATTTATGTTGGAACTGGTAGAAGACTAACGTTGACTCACTCGATACGATTACCCATGATCACTTTCTTAGAGTAACAAATTAACCCTATTTGCCAACATTCATGCCTTTCCTTACGTTACAAGTGGAATAATTAAAAAGCCAAGCTTTATTTTGCTTGGCTTTTTACGAACTACATTTGTTCGTTTAATGTTCAGCAAACCACTTTACTGCACCCCCTGGATTGTCTGTAAATATTCCGTCTACCCCCAACTTCTTCGCTTGATCCCAATCCGCTGACTGATTTAACGTAAATGTAAAGAAGGGGATTCCAACCTTATGAAGTTTGCTAATATACCCTTTTTTATCAGCAATTGAGGCAAATGTATTTTTATAATCATCGTTGTTTTTATATCTCAGTTGGAAAGATGCTAGTCCCAATCGTTTACTGATATTAATAGGATCATTAGGATCATTGGTATCCTTAATATCCTGGGTTGCCCAGTATAACATGGTACGTGGAATTTCAGGTGCAATGGTTTGTGCAGATTGCAAAATCAATTCATCAGAACACTCAACAATCACTTGATCTTCCATTTCACGACTCGAAATCTTATCAAGTATTGCCTTAATACCCTCTTCTGAAACGGGTTTTTTAATTTCCAAAAGTAATATGGTTTTATTCTTGGAGCTCTTTATTAGGTCCAAAGTTTCTGCTAATGAAGGAACCTTTTCTACTTTTTCTTTATCGCCAGCATTTAATGATCGAATCTCTTCATAAGTGTAATCAGATACTTTTCCCTTATGATCGGTTGTACGATCAACCGTCGGATCATGCATAATGACTGGGACTCCATCAGATGTTAAGCGCGTGTCCGTTTCAATGAATGGAGCCTTTACACTTATTGCGCTCTTAAATGCGGCAATCGTATTTTCTGGAGCCGATACAGCATTTCCCCGATGGGCTACGACCAATGGATCAGCTGAGTGCATGAGTGATGGATACTCTTTGATTTTGCTAACTTTTACGTTGTCAAAGGATACCGTTGCTCCATTTACAATCAATCCGAGTACCCCTGTAGATGGACGCGGGATTTGTATCTCTTCGTAAACAAATTGGTCATTTAGATACCATCGTGCTCGCTTTCCCTGAACTTCAACAGCCACATGAACCGTTTTATTCACCCCAGCATCAATGGGAGCTGCTGTATTGGAGATTGGCCCCCATCGATTATCCTCATTATCATATCGTTTTGAAAAGCCGATTCCATTGGAAGCAGTACTTCCACTACGAAGGGTTGCTTGATACCAAGGCGCTTCACCTGATGCTGGAATATCCAAGGCAAGCCCCGTCCACCGAGTTGACTCTAACACAGACTCAAATTGTAGATCGGCCTCGAATCGGTAGTTTTCCATCGGAGAACCAAACGTGATCCGAGAAATTTCTTCTTGGCTTTTGGATGTACCTACTAATTTACCATCCTCTACTTGCCAATCACCTTCAATGGCTTTCCACCCCGATGGCAGTTGATTATCATTAAAGTCTTCGTTCATTACGTAATTAATGACTTTATTAATTTTACTCACTTTTACATTGTCAAAGGATACCGTTGCCCCATTTACAATCAATCCAAGTACCCCTGTAGATGGACGCGGGATTTGGGTTTCTTCTAACACAAATTGATCATTGAGATACCATCGTGCCTTCTGCCCTTTTACTTCAACAGCGACATGAACCGTCTTCTTCACCCCAGCATCAATGGGAGCTGCAGTATTGGAGATTGGCCCCCATCGATTATCCTCATTATCATATCGTTTTGAAAAGCCGATTCCATTGGAAGCAGTACTTCCACTACGAAGGGTTGCTTGATACCAAGGCGCTTCACCTGATGCTGGAATATCCAAGGCAAGCCCCGTCCACCGAGTTGACTCTAACACAGACTCAAATTGTAGATCGGCCTCGAATCGGTAGTTTTCCATCGGAGAGCCAAAGGTGATCCGAGAAATTTCTTCTTGGTTTTTGGATGTACCTACTAATTTACCATCCTCTACTTGCCAGTCACCTTCAATGGCTTTCCACCCCGATGGCAGTTGATTATCATTAAAGTCCTCACTAATGACGTATGAAGGATCAGCAGGATCAGCACTCGCTATATGTTTAGATGAATCCCACCATGATAACGAAATAAAAAGTGCCAACAATATTACTGAAAGCTTTTTCAAAATAACCCCACCTATTTGTTTTAATTACTATCAACAAACTAACAAAGATTAAGTTAGCTTTCTTAGTATAGGGTAATCAAGTTATTTAGTCAATTAATATTTTATTAAAACAGTTTAAATATAAAAATAATACTATATTTAAGTGCGCTATTGAAACATAATTTCTTTTTTTATAATATTAATCAATAATTTTTTACCTATATAATTGTAGCAACCTGGTTATTATTATCCATAGATTGGACCAGTGGAGAGTGTATCCACTTTTAACTATTACCAAGATAGTGTACTGTATCGTCCGCCCCTAAGGTAAGAATTTTCATTATTTGTCTCCTTTCTCTTGTCAACAACTCGTCTACTTTCATCGACTAACTGATATCTCCTCTATGAATCCATACAAAAAAACCTCTCCGTATTAGGAGAGGTTTTTTCAGTGGCATTACTCAGAGATGGTGGTTACTGCACCAGCACCTACGGTACGGCCACCTTCACGAACAACGAAACGAGTTCCGTTTTCAACAGCGATTGGAGCAATCAATTCTACGTCCATTTCGATGTTGTCGCCAGGCATAACCATTTCGGTACCTTCTGGCAATTGGATGACGCCCGTTACGTCCGTTGTACGGAAGTAGAACTGAGGACGGTAACCGTTGAAGAAAGGAGTGTGACGGCCACCCTCGTCTTTGGAGAGGATGTAAACTTGCGCTTTGAACTTGGTGTGAGGTTTTACGCTACCCGGTTTAGCCAATACTTGACCACGTTGGATATCTTCACGGTTCACACCACGGAGAAGAGCACCGATGTTGTCCCCAGCTTCAGCTTGATCCATCAACTTACGGAACATCTCAACACCGGTACAAACCGTTTTACGGGTGTCTACCATACCGATGATTTCGATCTCGTCAGATACTTTGATAACGCCTTGCTCTACACGGCCAGTAGCAACCGTACCACGACCGGTAATGGTGAATACGTCCTCAACAGGCATCAAGAATGGTTTGTCGATGTCACGTGCAGTGGTAGGTACGTACTCATCCACAGCAGTCATGAGGTCAAGAATTTTTTGTGCCCATTCGCTGTTAGGATCTTCAAGTGCTTTCAAAGCGGAACCAGCAATCACAGGAATATCGTCGCCAGGGAAATCGTACTCAGAAAGAAGTTCACGAACTTCCATTTCAACGAGTTCCAAAAGCTCTTCATCGTCAACCATGTCCACTTTGTTCAAGAAAACAACGATGTGCTCAACGCCAACCTGGCTGGAAAGCAGAATGTGTTCACGCGTTTGTGGCATTGGGCCATCAGCAGCGGATACAACGAGGATTGCACCGTCCATTTGAGCAGCACCAGTGATCATGTTTTTAACGTAGTCAGCGTGACCTGGGCAGTCAACGTGTGCATAGTGACGAGTTTCCGTTTCATACTCAACGTGAGCAGTAGAGATCGTGATCCCACGCTCGCGCTCTTCAGGAGCTTTATCAATCGAGTCATAAGCCATAGCGGTAGCGCCGCCAGTTTTAGACAAGATCGTCGTGATTGCAGCAGTCAATGTGGTTTTACCATGGTCAACGTGACCAATCGTACCCACGTTAACATGGGGTTTCGTACGTTCGAACTTAGCTTTTGCCATGTCGTTACATCCTCCCTTAAACCTTCATCAATTTTTTAGATGTATGAGGGAGAAAGCCTTTGGACGGCATGAACCGCCCATCACTTTCTTCACCTTTCATGCAAGCCTTCCAATCATTGACCAGAAGTTTTGGCAACAATTTCTTCCGAAATGTTTTTCGGTACGTCTTCATAGTGATCGAGGTGCATGGAGTAAACACCACGACCTTGGGTACGGGAACGTAGGTTCGTTGCATAGCCAAACATCTCAGCCAGCGGAATCATTGCACGGATAACCTGACCGCCACCACGTGCTTCCATACCTTCCACGCGACCGCGACGAGAGCTTACATCCCCCATCACGTCACCCATGTACTCCTCAGGAACAGTCACTTCCACTTTCATGACGGGCTCAAGCAATACAGGGTTACATTTTCCTTTGGCTGCTTTAAGCGCCATTGAACCAGCAATCTTAAAGGCCATTTCCGAAGAGTCAACATCATGGTAAGAACCATCAACGACGGTTGCTTTAAGGTCTACCAGCGGATAACCGGCAATTACCCCATTCTGCATCGATTCTTCGATCCCTGCTTGAACAGCCGGAATGTATTCACGAGGAACCACACCACCGACAATTTTATTAACAAACTCAAAGCCACTGCCTGGCTCCAGCGGTTCAAACTCGACCCAAACATGACCATATTGACCACGACCACCGGACTGGCGGACAAACTTCCCTTCCACCTTCGCTCCTGAACGGAAGGTTTCGCGGTAGGCTACCTGGGGTTGACCCACGTTTGCATCGACTTTGAATTCCCGCTTCAAGCGATCAACGATGATATCCAAGTGCAGTTCGCCCATCCCTTTGATGATCGTCTGACCAGAATCCTCATCGGTTTCGGTACGGAAAGTCGGATCTTCTTCAGCCAATTTGGCAAGAGCAATCCCCATTTTATCTTGGTCACTCTTAGTCTTCGGTTCGATGGCAACGTTAATTACCGGATCAGGGAAGACCATGGATTCCAAGACAATCGGGTTTTTCTCTTCACACAAAGTATCGCCGGTACCGGTGTCTTTCAGACCCACAGCAGCTGCAATATCCCCTGCGTAAACGGTTTTGATCTCTTCACGAGAGTTCGCATGCATCTGGAGAATCCGACCCACACGCTCCCGCTTTTCCTTCGTGGAGTTCAGGACATAGGATCCCGAATCCAGCGTACCGGAATATACGCGGAAGAAGGTCAATTTACCCACGTAAGGGTCCGTCATAATTTTGAACGCAAGAGCTGCAAAAGGTTGGCTATCGTCGGACTCACGAGAGACTTCGCTACCATCAGCTAGTTCACCTTTGATAGCAGGCACGTCTAGCGGAGACGGCATAAAGTCAACCACTGCGTCCAAGACCAACTGTACTCCCTTGTTCTTATAGGAAGAGCCGCAGAACACAGGGATGATCTCCACATTACATACGCCTTTGCGTAGTGCTGCTTTTAACTCATCTTCTGTGATCTCTTCACCCTCAAGATACTTTTCCATAAGCGCTTCATCAAGTTCTGCGATGGATTCGATCATTTGGGTACGGTATTCTTCCGCTTGTTCTTTGTACTCCTCGGGAATTTCACGGGCTTCAGAACGAGTCCCGAGATCATCCACATAGAAGAACGCAACATTTTTGATCAGGTCGATGATTCCTTCAAAGGTATCTTCTTTCCCGATCGGAAGTTGGACGGGAACTGCATTCGCATTGAGACGATCGCGCATTTGATCAACCGCACCAAGGAAGTCAGCACCAATAATGTCCATTTTGTTTACATAAGCGATTCGGGGAACATGGTATGTGTCCGCCTGACGCCATACGGTTTCGGATTGGGGTTCTACGCCACCTTTTGCGCAGAATACACCAACCGCTCCATCGAGCACGCGGAGGGATCGCTCAACTTCAACAGTGAAATCCACGTGACCTGGTGTATCAATAATATTGATACGATGATCGTTCCACTGAGCGGTCGTAGCAGCGGAGGTAATGGTGATCCCCCGCTCTTGTTCTTGCTCCATCCAGTCCATTGTGGCAGCACCTTCGTGCACTTCACCAATCTTATGAACACGACCAGAGTAGAACAAAATCCGTTCAGTTGTCGTGGTTTTCCCAGCGTCGATGTGAGCCATGATCCCGATATTGCGCGTGTCTTTTAAGGAGAACTCACGTGCCATCGAAATCTGTCTCCTTTCGTGTTGGAAAAAAGCTTAGGACGAATCTTACCAGCGGTAGTGAGCAAACGCACGGTTTGCTTCTGCCATACGGTGAATGTCCTCTTTCTTCTTAACTGCTGCACCTGTGTTGTTCGCTGCATCCAACAATTCGTTAGCCAAACGCTCCTGCATGGTTTTTTCACCGCGCAGACGTGCGTAGTTAACGATCCAGCGAAGCGCTAGGCTCGTGCGGCGTTCTGGTTTAACTTCAATCGGTACCTGGTAGTTCGCACCACCTACACGGCGTGCTTTTACTTCCAGAACCGGCATTACATTCTTCAATGATTGTTCGAAAACTTCCATCGGGTCCTTGCCAGCTTTATCACGTACGATGTCAAATGCATCATACAGGATTTTTTGGGCTTTCCCCTTCTTACCGTCATACATCAAGCGGTTGATCAAACGAGTAACCAATTTGCTGCTGTATAGCGGATCAGGTAGTACTTCCCGACGTTCAACAGGTCCTTTACGAGGCATGGTTTCCCCTCCTTTGCTGTTTTATATCTTGATGGAATACTTATTTTTTCGGACGTTTCGTTCCGTATTTAGAACGACCTTGCATCCGGTTTTGTACGCCAGCAGTATCGAGCGCGCCGCGTACGATATGATAACGTACACCCGGCAAGTCTTTTACACGACCACCGCGCACCAATACCACGGAGTGCTCTTGAAGGTTGTGCCCAATCCCTGGGATATAGGCGGTTACCTCGATGTTGTTCGATAGACGTACACGAGCGTACTTCCGCATCGCGGAGTTCGGCTTTTTCGGTGTCATCGTACCTACACGGGTACACACTCCACGTTTTTGCGGAGAGCTTTGGTCCGTAGCCTTCTTTTTGTAGCTGTTATATCCGATTTGCAAGGCGGGTGCAGTGGATTTTTCCACTTTACTTTTCCGACCGTGGCGGATCAGCTGATTAATTGTTGGCATGGTGTCACCTCCCTCATTCATTTAAGTCCACAGAGCCAGGCGGTTCATTTTGAGGCATAAAATTGGAACCCACCCCAAACCGAACCGGGTCCTCTTCCGCAGAACGCGGTTCGGTTTGGGTATATAGCGGGCTTCCAATGGTTTTTTGCTCTCATTTTAAAACTGCAGCCGTCGCAGCACCTACGTCGATTCCACAGGCTCTGCCTAAGTCTTTCATAGAGTCGACATAGACGACGGCGATTCCACGGTTCCGGCAGAGATGAGTGAGGGCCTTCGTCACCCGCTCATCCGCATCCTGAGCAATCAGGACTTCTTCAGCCTTTCCCTGTTCAATCGCCTTCTTTGTCTGCTTGGCTCCGATTACTATCGTTCGCGCCTCTTTCACTTTATCATAAGACAAGGAACTCGCCCTCCAAAGTGAATTTGACCCAAGCACACGAAGACATCTTACCATCTAGCATTCTTGTTGTCAACAAGTGGATAACGATCGCTTAATCAACCAGCACCGTTTCCTCTGAGCTCTCACTTTCAGCCTGGGAAGACCGCTCGCCATCTTTATTGCCCATATGACGATAACGGGACATCCCTGTACCTGCCGGTACTAGCTTCCCGATGATTACGTTCTCTTTCAAACCAAGGAGACGATCCACTTTTCCTTTGATGGCTGCATCGGTAAGCACCCGTGTGGTCTCTTGGAACGAGGCTGCTGATAGATAGGATTCGGTCTCGAGGGATGCCTTGGTAATCCCCAGCAGGATCGGTCGAGCCACCGCAGGCTCTCCCTCTTTAGCCAACGTTACTTGGTTTGCATTTTCGTAATCATGGATCTCCACGAAGGATCCTGGTAGCAACTGGGTATCTCCAGCGTCCGTGATCCGCACTTTACGCATCATCTGCCGGATCATCACCTCAACGTGCTTATCGTTAATTTCCACACCTTGCAGGCGGTATACCTTCTGTACTTCTTGCAGAATGTATTCCTGGACACCCCGTACCCCTTTGACCTGAAGCAGTTCTTTCGGGTCAACAGAACCTTCGGTGAGCTCATCACCCATTTCGACGACGTCACCAAGCTGAGCCTTAATCCGAGAACCGTAAGGGATGGTATAGGTCTTGGTTTCGACTTCTCCCTCGATCTCCACTTCACGGCGATCCTTCACTTCACGGATGTCAACCACTTTCCCACCAATTTCAGTGATGGTTGCTTGACCCTTCGGATTACGAGCTTCGAAGAGCTCCTGAATCCGCGGCAAACCTTGGGTGATATCGTCCCCTGCCACACCACCGGTATGGAAAGTACGCATGGTCAACTGGGTACCCGGTTCACCAATGGATTGCGCCGCGATAATACCAACCGCTTCACCAATCTCCACGCGAGTTCCCAAGGCCAAGTTGCGTCCATAACACCGACGGCAAACACCATGGTGTGTACGGCAGGAGAGAACCGAGCGAATCTGTACTTCTTTAACACCTGATTCCACGATTTCGCTAGCCAGTTCTTCATCGATCAACTGGTTGCGCTGAACGAGAACATCGCCTGTCTCTGGATGACGAACCGTTTTAAAGGCGAGACGACCGACAATGCGATCGTAGAGTTCCTCAATCACTTCGCCACCATCGGTAATATCGGAAACAGGGAGCCCTTTATCTGTTCCACAGTCATCTTCCCGTACGATAACGTCTTGGGCCACATCAACCAAGCGTCGGGTGAGGTAACCGGAGTCAGCCGTACGAAGAGCGGTATCTGCCAACCCTTTCCGCGCACCGTGCGTCGAGATGAAGTATTCCAACACCGTAAGGCCTTCACGGAAGTTGGATTTAATCGGCAACTCAATGATCCGACCGGATGGGTTAGCCATCAGACCACGCATCCCAGCAAGCTGGGTAATCTGTGACACGTTCCCCCGTGCACCGGAGTTTGCCATCATATAGATGGGGTTAAATTTACCCATCTGCTTCATCAATACCTCAGTAATATCATCCTTCGCTTGACTCCAGATCGCGATCACGCGTTCATACCGCTCTTCATCGGTAATCAAACCACGACGATACTGTTTCAAGACGGTTTCTACCTTCTGTTGTGCCTCTTCGAGGATGCCCACTTTCTCTTTGGGTACCACAACATCAGAGACCGACATGGTAATTCCTGCCTTGGTCGAATAGGAATACCCCAGCGCTTTAATGTTGTCGAGAAGAACCGAGGTTTCCTTCGTTCCAAAGCGACGGAAACATTCGGAGATAATCGCACCGAGGAATCCTTTTTTCAAGGCGCCAGCATCGGGTAATGCTTGGATTCGCTTGCGAATGTCTTCCCCTTTGTCATAGATGAAATATTTCTCCGGAGTTCCCTTCGTCAAATTCTCTTTAGAAGGTTCATTGATATACGGGAACTGATCAGGGAAGATTTCATTAAAGATCAATTTCCCTACGGTGGTGATTAGCAAAGCATCTCTTTGCTTCTCCGTAAAGTTCGGTTTATCAATGCTCTTCACAGGAATTGCAATCCGAGTATGCAAGCTCACATATCCCTGGGAATATGCGTTAATCCCTTCCCCTACCGTTGAGAAGACACGACCTTCTCCTTCTGCGCCTTCCCGTTCCATGGTGAGGTAGTAGGAACCAAGCACCATGTCCTGGGAAGGCGTTACAACCGGTTTACCATCTTTTGGGTTAAGGATATTTTGCGCAGCCAACATTAACAAACGGGCTTCTGCTTGAGCTTCCGCTGACAAAGGCACGTGAACCGCCATTTGGTCCCCATCAAAGTCCGCATTGTACGCTGTACATACCAATGGATGGAGGCGAATGGCACGACCCTCAACGAGAATCGGTTCAAAAGCCTGAATTCCTAAGCGGTGGAGGGTAGGTGCCCGGTTCAACAGTACAGGGTGTTCTTTAATCACTTCTTCAAGTACATCCCACACTTCGGGGTGAACCCGCTCCACTTTCCGCTTTGCACTTTTAATGTTGTGTGCCAACCCTTTAGCGACGAGTTCCTTCATCACAAAGGGTTTAAAGAGCTCCAGTGCCATCTCTTTTGGCAGACCACACTGATACATCTTCAAGTACGGTCCTACAACAATTACAGAACGCCCAGAGTAGTCCACCCGTTTACCCAGCAAGTTTTGCCGGAAACGTCCCTGTTTCCCTTTCAACATATGGGAGAGGGATTTAAGTGGACGGTTACCAGGTCCGGTTACCGGACGGCCACGACGACCGTTATCAATCAACGCATCGACAGCCTCCTGTAACATCCGCTTCTCATTTTGCACAATAATATCTGGCGCACCGAGATCAAGAAGGCGCTTCAGACGGTTATTTCGGTTAATCACACGCCGATATAGGTCATTCAGGTCGGAGGTTGCAAACCGTCCCCCATCCAATTGCACCATCGGACGCAGTTCCGGTGGGATGACAGGCAAAACATCCAGCACCATCCAATCAGGGTCATTCCCAGAAGCGCGGAACGCTTCCAGTACTTCCAGGCGCTTAATCGCCCGGTTACGGCGTTGACCCTGTGCCGTATTCATTTCTTCTTTTAAGTTCTGTACATCCTTATCCAAATCGATATCTGCCAAGAGACGCTTGATCGCTTCCGCACCCATCATCGCGCTAAAGGCATTCCCGTATTTCTCCCGATAGTTGCGGAATTCCTTTTCGGAAAGAAGCTGCTTCTTCTCCAGCGGTGTAGCACCAGGATCGACTACCACATAGGAGGCAAAGTAGATCACTTCTTCAAGGGAACGGGGAGACATATCGAGCACCAAGCCCATTCGGCTTGGAATCCCTTTGAAATACCAAATGTGGGATACAGGAGCTGCTAGTTCAATGTGGCCCATCCGTTCCCGTCGGACTTTGGAGCGAGTTACTTCGACGCCGCATCGATCACATACGACACCTTTATAGCGAACCCGTTTATACTTCCCACAATGACATTCCCAGTCCTTCGTCGGTCCAAAGATCTTTTCACAGAAGAGACCTTCTTTTTCCGGCTTCAACGTCCGATAGTTGATGGTCTCCGGTTTTTTCACTTCACCCCGGGACCAGGAACGAATTTTATTGGGGGAGGCGAGTCCGATTTTCATAAACTCAAAGTTATTGACGTCCAGCACTGGTCATTCCTCCTCAGGATCATCCTTATCCAACACGCGAGCTGCCCCTGATCCGTTGTAGGCAACATGCCTCAGGGATCGAGTTTCCACGTCGGTCAGGATGATCGGTCGACTTCCGTCTCCATCTCCAAACCGATTTTCTCAGAAGTCGGCTCATCTTCATCATCGAGTTCCCGCATCTCAATCTCTTCTTCATCCCCAGAAAGGATCTTGACATCCAATCCAAGACTTTGCAGTTCTTTGATCAAGACCTTGAAGGACTCAGGCACTCCAGGTTCAGGGACATTCTCCCCTTTTACAATCGCCTCATAGGTTTTTACGCGGCCCACGACATCATCCGATTTCACAGTGAGGATTTCTTGCAGGGTATAGGCAGCTCCGTATGCTTCCAGTGCCCATACCTCCATCTCCCCAAACCGCTGTCCACCAAATTGCGCTTTACCACCCAGAGGCTGTTGTGTAACGAGGGAATATGGACCCGTCGACCGAGCATGGATTTTATCATCAACCATGTGAGCCAGTTTAATCATGTACATCACACCGACAGTCACACGATTTTCAAAGGGATCACCCGTGCGGCCATCGAATAGCAACGTTTTCCCGTCTGCATCGAGACCGGCTTCCTCCAATGCACTAAATACATCCTGCTCAGTCGCACCGTCAAAGACCGGTGTTGCCATATGAAGACCCATCTGACGAGCTGCCATCCCTAAATGAACTTCTAGCACCTGACCGATGTTCATCCGTGAAGGCACACCCAGAGGATTCAAGACGACTTGAACCGGTGTACCATCCGGTAAGAAAGGCATATCTTCTTCAGGAAGTACCCGTGCGATAACCCCTTTGTTTCCGTGACGCCCAGCCATTTTATCCCCTTCGGAGATTTTTCGCTTCTGAGCAATGTATACACGGACCAATTGGTTTACGCCTGGTGGTAATTCGTCGCCGTTTTCCCGTTCAAAAACCTTCACATCCACTACGATGCCATCGGTACCATGGGGCACGCGAAGTGATGTGTCACGTACTTCCCGCGCCTTCTCCCCAAAAATCGCGTGGAGCAAGCGTTCCTCTGCAGTCAGTTCTGTAACCCCCTTCGGAGTTACCTTCCCAACGAGGATGTCACCCGATTTGATCTCCGCACCGATACGGATAATCCCACGCTCATCCAGGTTCTTCAGCGCATCTTCACCCACGTTAGGAATATCCCGAGTGATCTCCTCTGCTCCCAATTTGGTATCTCGAGCTTCGGACTCATATTCCTCAATATGAACAGAAGTGTAGACGTCTTCTTTTACGAGCTTCTCGGAAAGAAGAATCGCATCTTCGTAGTTGTACCCTTCCCATGTCATGAAGGCAACGACTACATTACGACCTAGCGCCATCTCACCCTGGTCTGTGGAGGGTCCATCTGCTAGCGTATCGCCAACAGCAACCTTTTCGCCCGCACTCACAATCGGACGCTGGTTGATACTGGTCCCTTGGTTGGAGCGAATATATTTATGCATCTTATAGCGATCAAGATCGCCTTTGACCAGTCGTCCATCGACTTCTTCCTCATGACGCACCCAGACCTCTTCTGCACTAACCCGCTCAATCGTACCTGGGCGCTTGGCTAGCACCATCACTCCAGAGTCACGGGCGGATACATACTCCATCCCGGTACCAACAAAGGGAGCTTCAGGTTTTAGAAGCGGTACCGCTTGCCGTTGCATGTTAGAACCCATCAACGCACGGTTAGAGTCATCATTCTCAAGGAACGGAATGCACGCGGTCGCAACAGAAACGACCTGTTTCGGCGATACATCCATAAAGTCCACCCGTTCACGGGGAACTGGCATCGTCTCTTCTTTGTAACGAACAATTACTTGTTCATTCACAAAGCCAAAGTTCTCATCCAATGGAGCATTTGCCTGAGCGACATAGTAGTTGTCCTCTTCATCCGCAGTCAAATAGACGATCTCTTGCGTTACATGATTGGTCTCGGGGTCTACTTTACGATAGGGCGTCTCGATAAACCCATAATCGTTGATGCGTGCATAGGATGACAAAGAGTTAATCAACCCAATGTTCGGACCCTCCGGCGTTTCAATCGGACACATCCGGCCATAGTGAGAATGGTGAACGTCCCGTACTTCAAAGCCCGCTCGCTCACGAGTAAGTCCACCAGGTCCTAGGGCGGAAAGGCGCCGTTTATGCGTCAGCTCAGCAAGTGGGTTCGTCTGATCCATAAATTGCGAAAGCTGAGAGCTACCGAAGAACTCCTTAATCGACGCAATAACCGGGCGAATATTGATTAACGCTTGGGGAGTGATCGCGTTCGCATCTTGAATGGACATCCGCTCACGAACAACCCGTTCCATCCGGGATAAACCAATCCGGAATTGGTTTTGCAATAGCTCACCCACCGAACGAAGACGGCGATTTCCAAGGTGGTCAATATCATCCGTGTTCCCTACGCCATGCAACAAATTGATAAAGTAGTTAATCGAAGCAATAATATCCTCAGGGGTAATGTTTTTCACAGACTGATCCACATTCCCATTGGACATGACTTGAATCACTTTACCTTCTTCAACCGGAGAGAAGATCTTCACAGACTGTAGCTTAATTGTGCCGTCCTCTGGAACACCACCGCGTACGGAATGTTCCACCCAGCCAAAGCTATCCTGTTTTTCTAGCACAGGCATCAAACGGTGAATGACGCGCCGGTCGATGGTTTGCCCTGCCTCTGCAATGATTTCTCCTGTTTCAGGGTCAACCACACTTTCAGCCAGGCGCTGGTTCAAGAGCCGGTTTTTAATATGAAGCTTCTTATTCATTTTATAACGACCCACATTGGCCTGATCGTAGCGCTTTGGATCGAAGAATCGTGAGAATAATAGACTACGCGCGTTGTCAGCCGTTGGTGGTTCACCCGGACGTAAACGCTCATAGATTTCAATCAATGCCTTTTCCGTGTTCCCCGTATTGTCCTTATCCAAGGAATTACGAAGGTACTCATCATCGCCAAGTAGATCAAGGATCTCAGCGTCACTTGAAAAACCAAGAGCACGCAAAAGGACCGTCACCGGTATTTTCCGCGTACGATCAATACGCACGTAGATGATGTCTTTGGCGTCGGTTTCAAATTCTAGCCACGCCCCGCGATTCGGGATCACCGTAGCAGAGTATGTCAGTTTACCATTCTTATCAACTTTGCTGTTATAGTAAACGCTGGGTGAGCGTACAAGCTGACTAACAATAACACGCTCAGCACCATTGATGACGAAGGTGCCTGTGTCGGTCATCAAAGGGAAATCCCCCATGAAAACTTCTTGCTCCTTCACTTCACCCGTTTCTTTATTGATCAAACGTACTTTCACTCGCAACGGAGCAGCATAAGTAACATCACGTTCTTTGGATTCATCGACCCCATATTTCGGTTCTTCTAACGTATAGTCGATAAATTCCAAAACAAGGTTGCCTGTGAAGTCTTCAATCGGCGAGATATCTTGAAACATCTCCCGCAGCCCCTGATCCAAAAACCATTGGTAGGACCGTTGCTGAATTTCAATCAGGTTGGGCAGATCCAAGACCTCATTAATCCTTGCGTAACTGCGCCGCTTTCTCCGACCGTACTGGACTAGTTTACCTGCCAAACGAGCTCCCCCCTCAAACCCAATCGGGTGCGCACTCTCATATAGAGACTAGCGACACCTCAACGCATAGCGTCTTAGGGTTGCGTGCACCGCACTTTTCTTGGCGGTGGTACTTTCATTAATCACAAGCCCCCTACTAAAGACGAACACCATCATTAACCCACTCTACTACACTCTCAAAAAATTTCCGTCATACTCATGGGACCGTAACGCAAAAACCGCCCCACGTTCAGCCTGGCAAGCCGTAGTACCTCTAAAAATTTAAAAAGGGATGATGAAAGTCTTTTCTTCAAGCAGGAAAATCCGATGCACATGAAGAAAAAACTAAAGGAACAATACGTACATATGTGCTAAATCGTACATATGTACAACCACCTAATATACAACGAGAGCCATGGGTCAACCTCAAGCTAAACGATCCGCCTACGTAGGAAATCCCCCCTATATCACCGACAAACACCAATTGGATGTGACGGGTTATAAACAATCCCCTCAAACTGCCTCATTTTTCCAGTTGTAAGGGTCCATTTATACAGGGTTACCAAAAACAGGCTTGCTCATACACAACAAAAAACACCCGTACGCTGTTGGATTCCAATTTCAACAAGCAATGGGTTTAGCATTCTAAAACGATATCACAACACAAAACCCGTGTCAATCACTGTTTTTCAATTTATATCCTCTTTGATTGCCTTTACTATCCAAAAACCCTTTTTTTGCTCCACTCGTTCCACCACTGTAAAAAGTTCCTCTAGCCGTGCTTTCGCAGAAGGACCTCCATGTTGTTTTCGAATGACAATCCACAACACACCACCAGGTCGCAGATACGTGTAGGATTCAGCAAACAATCGGTGAACAGTCTCTTTCCCCGCCCGAATGGGTGGATTGGTCAGAATCGCATCAAATGATTGATCCGACAGCTCTTTTAAGCCATCACTTTCAATGACAGAGATACGATGCTCCACTCCATTTTGTTTTGCATTTCGTGAAGCAAGCTTTAAGGCGCGTTGGTTTACATCCACCATCGTCACCAAGCTTTCCTTTACGGTTCGAGCAATCGCGATCCCCACCGGTCCATATCCACACCCCAGATCGAGCACCCTTGCCCCCGATGGGATGCTTGCTGTTTCGATCAAGAGCTTTGTACCGAAATCGACGCTATCCTTCGCAAAAACGCCACGATCAGCTGTGAAAGTAAAATTTGCACCACGCATTTCGGCCTTAATTATGCGCTCCTGACTCTCTACTTCCGGTTGTGAACGATAGTAGTGGTCACTCATGCCCTACGCTCCTTAACCCAATCAAGATGATAGAAAAAAGGACCCGCCAATTCTGACCGGCGGGTCCAGCTAGGTGGTTACTTTACTTCCACCGTAGCGCCAGCTTCTTCCAACTGGGACTTAAGCTCTTCAGCTTCTTCTTTAGAAATGCCTTCTTTGACAGGTGTCGGAGCACCATCAACAAGTGCTTTTGCTTCTTTCAGGCCAAGACCGGTAGCACCACGTACTGCTTTGATCACGTTGATCTTGGAAGAACCAGCGCTAGCAAGGATTACATCAAACTCAGTTTGTTCAGCAGCAGCTTCACCAGCGCCACCACCAGCAACAGCTACTGGAGCAGCAGCAGTTACACCAAACTCTTCTTCGATTGCTTTTACAAGATCGTTCAATTCGAGAACGCTCATGCCTTTGATCGCTTCAATGATTTGTTCTTGACTCATGAGATAAACCTCCCAAAAATATTGTTATAGTGGTGCATCAAACCCTGTGCACCCTAGGCAAACCGAAAATTAAGCTTCTTGTGCTTCTTCTCCACCATCTTCTTTGTCTGCAACCGCTTTGACGGCCAGAGCAAAGTTGCGAACTGGAGCTTGTAGGACAGAAAGCAACATGGAGAGAAGACCTTCGCGGGAAGGAAGAGCAGCAAGTGCTTTCACTTCATCCACACTAATGATTCGACCTTCTACAACGCCACCTTTAATCTCCAGCGCATTATGATCCTTAGCAAATGTGTGCAAAACTTTAGCTGGAGCGACAACATCGTCATTGGAAAAAGCGACAGCTGTCGGTCCGACCAAGTGCTCATCTAGATCCGAAAGGTTCGACTCAGACGTTGCTCGACGAGTCATGGTGTTTTTCAAGACACGGTACTCAACACCCGCTGCACGCAGTTGCGAACGAAGTTCATTCATTTCAGCAACGGTCAACCCACGGTAATCAGTGATAATCGTCGATTTGCTATTTTGTAGCTTGTCAGCAATCTCTGCTACCACTTGTTTTTTCGTTTCAATTGCCTTGGACATGATCCACACACCTCCTTCAAGAAAATCAAACCGTAAGCAATGAAAAAAGCCTTCGCTGTTTGCAGACGAAGGCCGGGAACATACCGTGATGGGTTTTCCAAAGGAATACCCACAGATACTACAAATCCCTGTACCTCGGCCGGAATTATGCACACATCGTATGCACCGACTGTCTGCGGCTAGAGCTTTATTCAATTGTCACGGTACATTATATTTTAGCGACCTCTAAATGAGATTAGCGGCCAGTAAAACTCGAAGTGCTGACAGTAATACCAGGGCCCATGGTTGAGGAAACTGCGGCATTTTTTACATAAACGCCTTTTGCAGCAGCTGGTTTCACCTTAATCAAGGTTTCAATCAGCGTAGTAAAGTTTTCAACCAACTTTTCGTTGTCGAAGGATACTTTCCCGATTGGAGCGTGAATGTTACCGGATTTGTCAGCACGGTATTCAATCTTACCGGCTTTTACCTCTTCAACCGCCTTAGTCACTTCAAACGTAACCGTACCGGTTTTTGGGTTCGGCATCAAACCACGGGGACCAAGTACACGACCTAGCTTACCCACTTGCCCCATCATATCAGGTGTAGCAATGACAACATCAAAGTCGAGCCATCCTCCGGTCACTTTCGCTACGAGATCCTCTTCGCCTACGAAGTCAGCACCAGCGGCTTCTGCCTCTTTTGCTTTTTCTCCTTTAGCGAAAACGAGAACTCGTTGCGTTTTACCTGTACCGTGAGGAAGAACAACTGCTCCTCGTACTTGCTGATCAGCACGCTTGGTGTCAATGCCCAAACGGAAAGCTGCTTCAACTGTTTCGTCAAACTTAGCTGGAGCGACCTCTTTGACGAGACGAAGCGCTTCTGCCACTTCGTATGCTTGTTCCCGGTCGATCTTCTTCAGCGATTCTTGATACTTCTTGCCATGTTTAGCCACGGGTATTCCCCCCTTCGTGGTATTAACGGATATTCCTCCCACTCGTGTGACAGCCCGTGGCGGCCGCTCACACGTGTTCCTACTGATCAGTCTTCGACAATGATCCCCATGCTACGAGCAGTACCTTCAACCATCTTCATAGCACCTTCAACATCTGCCGCATTCAGATCAGGCATTTTCAGTTCTGCGATTTCGCGAACTTTATCACGCTTGATTGTTGCAACCTTGTTCTTATTCGGCTCGCCTGATCCTTTATCAAGACCCACGGCTTTTTTCAACAAGACTGCAGCTGGAGGTGTCTTCGTTTCAAAAGTAAACGAACGATCTTCAAAAACCGTGATCACTACAGGAATGATCATCCCCGCTTGATCTGCAGTGCGGGCGTTGAATTCCTTACAGAAACCCGGAATGTTAACACCAGCTTGCCCCAGTGCCGGACCAACAGGCGGCGCCGGGTTGGCCTTGCCGGCAGGGATTTGCAACTTCACAAGTTTGATGACTTTCTTGGCCAAACCATCCAACTCCCTTCTAAGTGTGGTTGTCTCGGGTTATACCCTCCCACGGTCGAGCAACCAAAACGCAATTTACCGTAAGCGTTTTGGCTAATCAATCCAAACATGCATACTGTAGCATACTTTTTTCCAAAACGGAAGAAAAAAGCCGATTAAAGTTTTTCCACCTGGTAAAAATCGAGTTCCACCGGGGTTTCCCGACCGAACATGTTCACCAGCACCTTCAGCTTTTGCCGGTTGATATCCACCTCTTCAATCGAGCCTACAAAGTTAGCAAAGGGACCTTCCTTCACTTTTACACTCTCAGAGATTTCAAAATCAACCTTCGCCCGAGCTTCCTCCATCCCCATTTGGTTGAGGATGGTGTGCGCTTCTTCCGGCAGAAGGGGGGTCGGTTTAGAGCCCGACCCAGTGGAGCCAACGAAACCCGTAACACCTGGTGTATTGCGAACCACATACCACGAGTCGTCAGTCATTACCATCTCGACCAGGACATACCCCGGGAAGACTTTTCTCTGGACGGATTTACGTTTCCCATCCTTATGTTCAATCTCTTCCTCGGTCGGAACGAGGACGCGGAAAATTTTATCCTCCATATCCATCGAATGGAGGCGTTTTTCCAAGTTGGTCTTTACTTTGTTCTCGTATCCTGAGTACGTGTGGACAACATACCAGTTCTTCTCCATGAAATCGGGGCCGGATCGCCCCGTCCCCCCTTATAACAAATTACTGCCGACGGTACTTACTTCGTTGAAATCAGATCACGCAAACTACCTAGCCCTACATCGATCACAAAAATGTATAGAGTCACTAATACCACTGTCACCATAACAACAGTCGTATAGTTCACCATCTCTTTGCGATTAGGCCAACGGACTTTCTTCAGTTCGGCTACACCGGACGAGAAGAAGCCAGCTGTCCCGGACACACTTTTTTTAATGTTGGTCCCCAGTCGGCCGAAAAAGCCCATGCCCCGATCCCCCCCTGCGGAAATTCCCAAATCATTACTTCGTTTCGCGGTGCGATTTGTGCCCGTTACAACGGGGGCAGAACTTACGGAACTCCATGCGATCAGGATGTTTCCGTTTATTTTTGGTGGTGGCATAATTGCGCTCTTTGCAATCGGTGCAAGCTAGCGTCACCAGTACCCGCATTTGACACACCTCCTTGACTCCGCATCAAAGCGGATCCTCACTCACGGGTCCTTATACAAAATACCCAAATTACATTATCATAGAGTCTCGTTCATGTCAATGAATGACAGTCGCCGGTGCAAAGGAGGAATCTCCCAATCTCTCACTTGTTTCTCTTCTTCCATAAGAGAAAACACTTCCTTGCTAGTATAGCCCCGCCATACTTTCCTTCAAACCTTTCAGCCACCGTGGATTTTCTTTAAGGAGACGAAAGGAATTTGACGATTGCTGTCGAACCTCATTAAACAAGGAAAAACAAAAAGAAAGAGGGGTTCCCCCTCTATCCCTCCAATTCATACCTGTATCATCATTAAGTGGTCACTTCACGAACCTCCAAGTAACGCTCTAGCTTTCGTTTAACCCGTTGCAGCGCATTGTCAATGGACTTTACGTGCCGCTTAAGATCCACTGCAATTTCCTGATAGGATCGACCATCTAAATAGAGCATCAACACTTGGCGTTCCAATTCACTTAAGATTTGCGACATCTTATCTTCTATATCATCAAACTCTTCTTGATTGATATAGAGCTCTTCCGGATCAGAAACACGCCCACCTGTCAGGACATCCATCAATGTACGATCAGAGTCTTCGTCATAGATAGGCTTGTCCAACGAGACATAGGAATTAAGGGGGATGTGTTTTTGACGTGTCGCGGTTTTGATCGCAGTGATGATTTGGCGGGTAATACATAATTCAGCAAAAGCTTTAAATGAAGCCAACTTATCTCCACGGAAATCTCGAATCGCCTTATAAAGGCCGATCATGCCCTCCTGGACGATATCTTCATGATCCGCTCCAATTAAAAAGTAGGAGCGAGCTTTTGCTCTGACGAAATTTTTGTATTTATTGATCAATTGCTCCAATGCGGCGCCATCAGCCATACGTACAGCCTCCACCAGCATCTCGTCGGTCATCGCTTCATCAGTTGCAGATACGCTCCATTGAAGATTGACACTCACCTTCATCCCTCCGACCCGTGGGGTGGAAAACCATGATAAGAGTATTATAGCTGAGTTGCTACAAAAACGTCAAATTTTCAACCTATTTTTCTCGCCTCCATTTTTCCAAGGTTTCCAATAGGTCTCCAGCTAATCCTTGACCCAATGTGGATCTTCTTTCTTTTTTTTCTCGAATTCGCTTTGCTATTTTTTTATCCATTGCTGTTAATTGTTGGATGAGTTCCCGGGAGGAAACTCGATAAGCTCCCTGCCCGAATATCATCCGCTGTTCCATAAAATCCGAAGTTGCGACATAGATGCGCCGCTGGGACTTTTTATGTTGACGTACCAATCTTTCAATCATTTGGTCTGCTGTTTCATGCTCCCGAGTAAACCATACCTTCACCCGGCTGTCGATAGTCTTCGTCTCAGCACCAGGCGAACGGTGAGCATCGTAGACAACCGTTACCTCTCTTCCTGTCACTGCTTGATATTCGGCCAACGCCGATACAAGAAGATCCCGCGATTCATCCAATGAAAGAGAAGCCCACCCCGCATGTGCCCCGATGACATTATATCCATCTACAATCAGCCACTCTTCCATCTGAATGCACCCCTACCCTTCACGCTTCCGCAACACCTCATACATAAAGAGCGCTGCAGCGACGGATGCATTAAGCGAGGAGACCTGTCCTTTCATCGGCAAATTAACGAGGAAGTCGCAACGTTCACGCAAGAGGCGACTGATCCCTTTTCCCTCATTCCCGATAACAAAAGCCAAAGGCAACCCATAATCCACTCCGTCATAGCGGTCATGGGCTTCTGCATCACTTCCCACTAACCATACCCCTCGGTCTTTTAATTCATCCGCTGTCCGGTTAAGGTTGGTCACCCGAGCGACTGGTACATGTTCTACAGCGCCGGCAGATGTTTTGGCGACCACGGTGGTTAATCCCACGGCCCGACGTTTGGGGATAATCACACCATGCACACCCGATGCATCCGCTGTCCGCAAAATCGAGCCCAAATTATGAGGATCTTCAATCCCATCCAAGATCAGAAAGAATGGATCTTCTCCTTTCTTCTCCGCTCGTTGAAATAGCTCGTCCACCGTCGCATACTCATGGGCGGCTACTAACGCCGCTACCCCTTGATGATTGCCCCCTTCAGCCACTTGATCCAACTTCTTACGGGGAACTTCTTGAACGAGAATACCTTCTTTTTTTGCTTCGTTTAATAGAACAGCCAGGGGACCTTTGCTAGCTCCATCAGCAATCAATAACTTTTCCATATCTCGGCCTGCTTTTAACGTTTCCTTCACCGCTTGGCGGCCGATCACCCATTCATTCGCCATCGTTTTCGCCCTCTTCCAATGCTTGAATCATCCGTTTCATCATGTCAGTCAGTCGATCCACTTGTCCAGTCAAGTACCAATGGGCAACCAACGTTTCTAGCCCCGTCGCATAACGATACTCTGATGGCTTGGCACTTTTCGGAACCCCACCTGATTTGGCATTGCGCCCTCGCTTTAACACTTCCCATTCTTCTTCCGTTAATTGCTCCTCGACCGCTCTCATCCCTCGCGCTTGTGCCGGTGCAGCTACAAAGCGAATCGCCTCATCATGAAGTTCCTTTGGTCGGATATCACTCCCGATGACCAGATGGTAGCGTATATACAATTCATAAATGGCGTCGCCCAGGTAGGCGAGCTGGAGCGGATTCATTTCCTTGGTCTCTTTCATATCCACTGACTTCGTCATCCCGATTTCCATGCCATATCCTCACTTCCGACGCCAACGTATGCCTTGGGGGGTATCTTCAAGAAGGATCCCTTGTTTTGCTAGCTCATCTCGAATGGCATCCGCACGGCTAAAATCCCGATTTTTTCTCGCTTGTTGACGTTCTTCAATCTTCGTCTCGATTTCCGCCTCTAAATCAGCTTCATCAACCATTTCAACTAGGCCAAGAATTTCTCCACCAAAATGATGTAACCAACCCTGCATCGCTTCCAAGGATCCACGGGAAACGACATCTTTTGCCACCAATTCATTCGTAAAATGAACAGCTTCAAACAGTACACTAATCGCGTTTGCTGTATTCAGATCATCATCCATTGCACCTTCAAAATCCGTTGTCAGCAAGCGTAAACGCTCACGCACTTCTTCAGATGCTTCGCCATCCATCGCCGCACTCATGCGATGGGAGAGATTCGCAACCGCTGTATCGACCCGAGCGATCGCACCACCGATTTGGTTGATCGATTCATCTGAAAAAGAGATGGGATTGCGATAATGAGCCGAAAGCAAAAACCATCGTAACTCTCTACCGGTATACCGACCACGCAGATCACGCACACGCTCCACATTCCCCAAGGATTTCGACATTTTCTCTGATCCCATGTTAATAAAGCCATTATGAAGCCAATAGCGTGCAAAGGGTTTTCCCGTCCATGCCTCACTCTGTGCGATCTCATTCTCATGGTGTGGAAAGCATAGGTCCGTCCCACCCGCATGGATGTCTAACGTATCACCTAGGTATTTTCGCGCCATCGCGGAGCATTCGATATGCCAGCCGGGTCGCCCTTTGCCCCACGGACTATCCCAAGCAATTTCCCCTGGTTTCGCCTTCTTCCATAATGCAAAGTCCAAAGGGCTTTCCTTGCGATCATTAACCTCAATCCGCGCTCCTGCCTTTAGCTCTTCCAAGGGCTGATTCGAGAGCGCACCATAATTCTCTTTTTTAAGGGAGCGGTAGTAGACATCCCCATCAACCTCATAGGCAAATCCTTTTTCAATCAAGGCACGAATGGCATCCTGCATTTCTTTAATATGTTCCGTTGCCCGTGGATGAACGTCCGCGCGCTTAACGCCTAGATCGTCCATATCTTCAAAGTAAGCATCAATATAAGCCGCTGCGACTTCCGGTACAGTTCGCCCTTCTTCAATGGACTGTTTGATCAAACGATCATCCACATCCGTAAAGTTTTGCACATACGTCACTTCATATCCCCGGTAGGTTAAGTAACGACGAACGACATCAAAAAATACAAATACACGCGCATTGCCAATGTGAATGAAGTTATAAACAGTAGGCCCACAAACATAAAATCGTACCCGGTCGTCTTCCAACGGTTGAAACGGTTCTCTTTCTCTTGTCAACGTATTATATAATTGAATCGCCATCTTCTATGTTCTCCTTTCTTCCCATCGAAGCTTCCTTACGTAATTGGTTCACTTCATCCCGTAAACGATCAATCTCCTTTTGCATTTTTCCACAGGTCTCCGCAACCGGGTCAGGCAAATTCACTTGATCCAAATCCGCTTTCTTCACTTGGCCACTATGTTGAGCCCCTGCCACTCGCACCCCATCTTGGATCACCACATGTCCAGGAACTCCTACGACGGTTGAATTGGGTGGAACATCACGCAATACAACCGAACCCGCCCCGATTTTAGAGCAATGACCAATTTGAATCGACCCGAGCACTTTGGCTCCTGAAGCAATTAGCACGCCATCCTCAACCGTCGGATGACGTTTCCCCCGTTCTTTGCCAGTCCCACCAAGGGTGACGCCTTGGTAGATCGTTACATAATTTCCGATTTCACAAGTCTCTCCAATTACCACACCCATCCCATGGTCGATGAAGAATCCTTTTCCTATTGTAGCCCCTGGATGGATTTCAATCCCAGTAAAGAACCGACCCAATTGCGAAATAATGCGGGCAATCAAATACCCCTTACGCTTATAAAACCAATGGGCGAGACGGTGGGACCAAATTGCATGGAGTCCTGAATAAGTGAAAACGACCTCAAACATATTGCGCGCCGCAGGATCTCGATCAAATACCGCATCAATATCTGAACGCATCAAGTCAGTTGCCCTGCGCATTCCCTTTATGATTCCCATCCTCTCGCTCCCCCTTTCTTTTCGCACGATTGTTCGCCTCGATAACCAACGGCATCATCGAGTACACAAGTGAATACCGGATCCAAATTAAAAAACGTCTCTGTAACCTGTTTCCAGGTTACAGAGACGGTGATGACCGCGGTTCCACTCTGTTTGACTAAAGCCCACCAAGGCACTTATCGTCCGCTCAACCCAGTAACGGTGGGTTCCGGCTCTCCCTACTCCCCTTGGGTTTCGGTCGAACAGCTCACGGGGGCATTTCCAGCGGCTCAAGAACGGAATCTTCTCAGCTTTGAGATTCCTCTCTGGTGATCTTGCTAACGCTGTACTCTCCCGATCATCGCTTCCTAAGATACTTATAATTCCATTATAGCAAAAAAGAACGGGTGAAGCGAGCAACGCATTTCCTTTTATTGACCCAAAAAAGTCTCCAATCGAGTCATCACTCGCTCTTTACCCAATAATGAAATTGACTCTCTTAAGTCTGGACCATGGGTTTCTCCCGTCACTGCTGCACGTACAGGCATAAAGAGTTGCTTTCCCTTAAATCCAGTCGTTTTTTGCACAGCTTTCAACAGTTTTTTCACCTCTTCAGGATCAAGCTCACCCTCATGGGTTTTTACCTGTTCCACAAAGGCCCCAATGACGGTAGGAACTTGCTCTTCAGCCAATACCGTTTTGGCTTCTTGGGAGTGCTCCACTTCTTCAAGGAAAAAGAGTGCGGTCAGATCCGTAATCTGGGCAACGTAATCCATCTGCTCTTGATAGAGCCCTACCAGACGAGTGACCCAGGTTTTCTCGGATTCATTGATCGAGGAATCAATCCGTCCAGCTTTGATAAGGTGAGGAATCGCCAGATCCGTAATCCGCTCCAACGAAGCTTCTTTGATGTAATGATTATTCATCCATTTTAATTTACCCGTATCAAAAACAGCAGGTGCTTTCGAAATCCGATCCAAGGAGAAGATGTCTGTAAGCTCATCCAAGGAGAAGATCTCCTCTTCTGATTTTTCTCCGGCAGGTGCCCATCCCAAGAGAGCTAAAAAGTTATTAATCGCCTCGGGAAGATAACCCAGCTCTTTATACTGGTCAATAAATTGAATGATGGACTCATCCCGCTTACTCATTTTTTTCCCTTCAGGATTTAAAATGAGCGGCGCATGAGCAAATCGAGGAATTTTAAATCCGAAGGCTTCATAAAGCAGAATTTGCCGCGGAGTATTAGAAAGATGCTCTTCCCCACGAACCACATCCGTAATTTCCATGAGAGCATCGTCGATCGTCACTGCAAAATTGTAGGTCGGGCGACCATCCGGACGTGCAATGATAAAATCGCCGATGCCATCCGTTTCAAAGGAAACATCCCCACGAACGATATCTTCAATAAGGATCTTTCGCCCGGCCGGAACACGAAACCGAACGGAAGACATCCGTCCCTCTGACTCCCTCGCGGACCTCTCTTCCTCTGTGAGATCACGACAGCGACCGATATATCGCGGGGCTTGTCCTGCTGCGAGTTGCCGCTCACGATCTTGTTCAAGTTCCTCAGAAGTGCAATAACAGGGATATGCCTGTTTGCTAGTCAGTAGGCGCTTTAGATACTCTTCATAAATGCCCGTACGTTCCATGGAACGATAGGGAGCATGAGGCCCACCCACATCAACGCTCTCGTCCCATTGGATCCCTAACCAAGCAAGAGCTGCCATCTGCTTTTCTTCCGCATCCACCACATTCCGCTCGGTATCCGTATCTTCAATGCGAACAATAAAATCGCCACCATGTTTCTTTGCCCATAAATAACTAAATAATGCCGTTCGTGCACCACCAATATGTAGGTGTCCGGTCGGACTTGGTGCGTAACGTGTACGTACTCGATCAGCCATTACACCCTCACCTCACCCAGTATTTATTGTTTTTTTAACAAGCAGACCACAGCCATCGCAGCAATTCCCTCTTCACGCCCAGTAAAGCCAAGTTGCTCGGTTGTCGTTGCTTTTATATTGATATCCGTTACATCCGCCTGCAATAATTCAGCAATTCTTTCCCGAATCACCGGGATATGTGGAGCCATTTTTGGACGTTGGGCAATCACTGTTGCATCCAGGTTACCTAAGGTATATCCCTTTGCCACCGCCAACTCCCATACCACGCGCATTAACTCTGCACTATCAGCCCCTTCAAAAGCCGGGTCGGTATCAGGGAAATGCTTACCTATATCCCCCTCTCCCAACGCACCCAGCACGGCATCGGATATGGCATGTAGCAACACATCCGCATCAGAGTGTCCAGCCAGTCCCAGGGAATACGGGATGGCGATTCCACCTAAAATCAAGGGGCGCCCTTCTGCAAAAGCATGTACATCAAAACCTTGCCCTACTTTAATCATGGGTCGAACACCTCATATTCCATATCGCTTCCGCCAATACCAAATCCTCAGGTGTAGTTAACTTTAAATTCACATAATCACCATGGATGACACGAACCAGAACACCCATCTCTTCCACAAGTCGCGCATCATCGGTTGCTTCAATTCCTGTTTCGATCCCCTTTTGATGGGCCTTTAGCAGTAATTCCTTTGAAAAAGCTTGGGGTGTCTGCACTGCCCACAGTTGATTCCGATCCAGCGTACTTTCAACCGTCCCTGCATCTGATACTTTCTTTACTGTATCCTTCACAGGCACAGCTAAAATAGCGGCGCCAGTTTCCTTCGCAGCCACTAACAATTGATCCACTTGTGCACGCGTCACAAAAGGACGTACGGCATCATGTACCAGCACCCACTCCGCATCAATTGCCTTTAACCCTTGGTAGACACTCGATTGTCGTTCGCCTCCACCCTGGACCAGACGAATGGACGGTGATTCCATCTGATACTGATGGAGAAGGCCTTCCACTACTTCCCGCTCTTCTTCTCGCACAGCAATTACAATTTCTGTGATCGCTGGATGACCTTCAAATACACGCAAAGTATGAATGAAAACTGGGGCCCCAGCAATTTCGAGAAACTGTTTACTCACTTTCGTTCCCATACGCTTTCCAATCCCAGCGGCTGGGATGACAACCCCTACACCCATCGGTTGTTTCCCCCTTCAAAAACACAAGAACACCCGGCGACGGAGATGCCACCCGACGCCGGGCGCTACAAGGAATCGATCAAGAATTGCTTGTTAAAGCGCCTGTTCCAGCAATTTTGGCTTCGCAAAAATCATTCTCCCTGCAGATGTTTGTAACACACTGGTGACTAATACGTCAATCCGTCCACCAATGTACTCACGACCACCTTCAATGACGATCATCGTTCCATCATCCAAGTATGCAACACCTTGTCCGTGTTCTTTCCCGTCTTTAATTACCTGGACATTGATTTCCTCACCAGGTAGGACAACGGGTTTCACCGCGTTCGCCAAGTCGTTGATATTAAGCACCTTGACTCCTTGTAATTCACACACTTTATTCAAATTAAAATCATTGGTAACAACCTTACCCGATAGCACCTTCGCCAGCTTAACCAGCTTGCTATCTACTTCAGATACCTCTTCAAAATCACCTTCGTAGATCAAGACACGCATATTGAGTTCTTTTTGTATCTTATTAAGGATATCCAGTCCACGACGACCACGGTTACGCTTCAGAACATCCGAAGAGTCTGCTATGTGTTGTAATTCCTCAAGAACAAAGCTCGGGATGACCAGTGTCCCCTCTAAAAAGCCCGTCCGACAGATATCCGCGATACGACCGTCAATAATCACACTCGTATCAAGAATCTTATGCTCCACCTCATAACTTTCTCTTTCCTTCTTCGCTTTATCCTTGGTTTGCCTTCCCATCGTAAAGACGCTAATCAATTCATCTCGCTTTTTATAACCCACACGGTAACCGAGATAACCGAGCAAAGCAGAAATCATAATGGATAAAATCGAAGGCACACCCGGAAAAGGCAGTTCGGAAAGGGGAAGCTCTACCAGATAGGCTACAATAAGACCGAAGATCAATCCCAATGCTCCGAACAGCGTATCCGCTGCGGGGACCTTCACCAGTCTCTCCTCACTCCATTGAATCCATCGTACAACATAATCCGATAACCACATGGTTGCTACATATAGGAGGGCCGCCCCCAAAACGGCTCCAATGTATTGGGGGCCAGGCACCTCACCAAAGTTTAAGGGAGAGCTCTGGAGAATTCGAAATAGCATAGGTCCTACATAATAACCAACCGTTGCACCCAGTAATGCAAAGGCCACCTGCACAAATCTTTTTAACACGGGGCTTCACCTCCTCATTAGCATTATAGACAAACCTCCGCGATGAAAACCCTATATATTGCATCGTATTTGAGGAAAGTTCCCCGATTCAACCATTTTTTAGCAACCGGATGCCCTTTCATTTTCCTGGATCACTTGATCCAACAAACCAAAAGCTTGGTTTTCATCGATTTCCTTGGCAAGTACCATCTCACTAATCAGGATCTGGCGAGCATTTTCTAGCATTTTACGCTCCCCGGTGGAAAGGCCCTTCTCCCGTTCACGAAGCATGAGACAACGCACGACATCTGCCATGTCGTGAATATCTCCACTCTTCATCTTGTCTAGATTGGCACGATAACGACGGTTCCAATTGTTCGATACATCAGGGTCACCCTCACCCAAACGCTGGATGACCTCGGTGATGGTGGCTTCATCCACCACTTCTCTCAAACCAATGCTGTTTACGTTGTTCATTGGGATCATTACTTTCATA
The DNA here is from genome assembly GCF_900116235.1 of Marininema halotolerans. Classification (GTDB taxonomy): domain Bacteria; phylum Bacillota; class Bacilli; order Thermoactinomycetales; family DSM-45169; genus Marininema; species Marininema halotolerans. The sequence continues at coordinate 65,552 of NZ_FPAA01000009.1, forward strand.
TCCCCTAGTGGTAATCTCATAATGTAATACCTTTGGGACTCGCCGAGGATTTCTTTTTCCTCGATCGACTCGATAATGCCTGCACCGTGCATGGGGTAGACCACTTTGTCTCCGACGTTGAACAAAAAACCCACCTCCAAGGGCAATATCCATTTTCCAAGATATCACATCCTGAGAGATATGTCAATAATAAACAAAATATCTTAGCACAGTATATGAGATATCGTCAATACTTTTTTCAAAAAATCATGCATACCCGATCTAATTTGCCTTTGGTCAAATTGACACATTCTACAAATTCCCGCTATAATGATCGTGTAGAGAATCTTCAGTCGCTTTAGAAATTTCACTCAACCCCCAACACGGGGCGGAAATTACATGGTGAGGTGAATGCGGTGAATGAAATCCAGGCTTCTATTCTGCAATCCTTCCAGCAACAAGTATCAGAATTGCTGCTCCGCCACCGTAGCTTTCTCGATGTCTCTTCTAAATTTCAAGAAACTAACGGCCGAATTAATCGGGCGGTCACTAAATCCGTCACTGAATGTGGTTGTATGGAAATCAGCGCCAACTGTCAGCCCTTTACCGGAGACACCCCATTAGCAGAGATGAAGGATCAGGTGAGTACTCATCTGTCAGGAAGTCTTTGCGACCATTGCCTTGAAGTGGTCATCGAAGAAATGGGTAAAAACCTTTTTTATCTAACCGCCCTCTGTAACCATCTAGACATTTCCTTAGATGAGGTTGTGGAAAAGGAATCGAATAAACTTTCCACGCTCGGTGTATTTAATCTGCGCTGATCACGACTTATCTAAATCCAAAGAAGGGTACCCCTACTCTTCAAAGAAGGGAATAACCACAACTCTCTCCTTGCTCTTCCCTTTTTTTCAATGCAAAAAACACCCCATTAGGGGTGTTTTTTGCATGGCTCAATCTTCGACGGGCTCATCTTGATTGGCTCGACGCCGCCGAGATACACTTCGCTTTAAACCATAAGCCGCATAAAGCGCCAAGGGGATAAACACAAGTTTTGGAAATTCTTCAGGAAATCGTGCCGCTAGCCATCCTAATGCAATAATAAAAAGCGGAGCGATCCAGTAGGCACTGCGAGGAATACCAATTTTTTTAAAGTTCGGGTACTTAATTTGGCTCACCATGAGATAAGAGAGTAGTAACATCCCCAGCACCAAAACAGTAGGCCCAGCGGTCTTGCCACTATATAAAGCCATGGTAGCCAACACGCCACCAGCCGCTGTAATGGGCAATCCAATAAAATACCCTGGAATTCCCGGGTGAACATTAAATCGCGCTAAACGAAGGGCTCCACAAATCGGAAAGACAGCCGCAATAATCCAGCCTAGAATTCCCAGTTCATGAAGAATAGAAGTATACATAATAAGTGCAGGCGCTACGCCAAAAGAGATCATATCCGAAAGGGAGTCTAATTCTTTGCCGAATTCGCTTTGCGTGTTTAACATTCGTGCCACACGACCATCCAAACCATCCAAAAACATACCGATAATCACCATGATCGCGCCGTATTTCCATTCACCCTCTACAGCGAGAATCATTGCGACCACTCCGAGGAACAGATTCCCCACCGTAAAGATACTGGGCAATGCTCGTGCTAACATGACAGGAACCTCCTAAAATGGGCAGGTGGTTCCCACCTCCGACCCGGCGGGACCTACTTCCCTTCATAGTGATATTAGGGATAGCCGCTAAAATATCACTTGTGTACAAACACGTCCGTTTCTTTTGTTGAAAAGTGAGTAATTTCCCATGCCTCACAAGAATCCATCATTTACAAATCATAGATGACTCCATCATAGGAAATTTAGATATGTCTGTCAATAAAGACTTGCTCTTGAATTCGCTTGAGTCCCTCTTTGATTGCACGAGCCCTTACCTCTCCAATCCCTTCCACCTCATCCAATTCCTCAATCGTCGCCATCATGACACGGGGAAGGGAGGTGAAGTTGCCAATTAACTTGCGAATAATTGGACTCGGTACACGAGGAATTTTATTTAAAATGCGATACCCTCTAGGGGAAACCGCTTCATCTTGAATATTGGTACTTATAGAATACCCCATATGGCGAACGATGTTTGGATACTCTAACAGCTCATCTGCAGATAATTTATTCAGTCGCTCCAATACAGCAGAAGCGGATTGACACTCAATATCTTTACAGTAATCTTTGATCACCAAATGGGCTTCTTGCTCGATATTGACCACAAGCTCTTCTAGTTGCATACTGATTAATCGACCTTCGGTCCCCAGTTCATTAATATACCGTTCAATCTCACTTTTCACGCGTAGAACCATTTCAATCCGTTGCATTACCATTGCCACTTCATGCAAAGTAACCAGTTCTTCAAACTCCAATGCCGATAGATTGGTCATTGATTGATCCAATACAGATTTGTACTTTTCAAGGGTTTGAATCGCTTGATTGGCCTTTGTGAGGATCACACCGATATCTTTTAATGAATAGCGTTGATTGCCTTGATATAGCGTAATGACATTGCGACGCTGGGAGATCGATACGACCAATTTTCCCGTTTGCCGGGCCGTCCGTTGTGCCGTTCGATGACGAATCCCGGTCTCTGTCGAGGGGATGGAGGAGCTGGGAACAAGTTGCGCATTGGCGTACAAAATACGGCGCCCATCGCTGGAGAGGATAATCGCCCCATCCATTTTGGCAAGCTCGTACAGATAAGCCGGCGAGAAGGGGCAGTCAATATGAAATCCGCCATCCACTAGCTCCCGCACGGATTCATCATAACCAACGACAATCAACGCCCCCGTCTTTGCTCCTAATACGTTGTCTAGTCCCACTCGAAAAGATGTCCCTGGAGCAACCATGCGAAGTGTACTCGATTCAAATTGATTATTTTTCGCTTCTTCTTTCATTGGTTACCCTCCTTAAAGCGCCGCATCTAATGCTTCTTCTACCGTATCCACCCACAAGATGTCTACATTTTTAGGGGGTGTCCATCCCCGCCGATTTTTAGCAGGAAGAATCACACGAGTAAATCCCATGTTTGCCGCCTCAACAACTCGTTGTTCTAATCGAGTTACCCCCCGCACTTCCCCTGTTAAACCCACTTCGCCTATCACAACATCTTTGGGTCGTGTTGCTACATTACGAAAACTAGAAGCCAGGCTCACTGCCACTGCTAAATCTACCGCAGGTTCGTCCAGCCGTACGCCCCCCACGACATTTACATAAGCATCTTGATTTTGCAGGAACATTCCCAGGCGCTTTTCAAGCACAGCCATCACCATCGTCACTCGGTGATGGTCCACCCCCGACGCCATCCGCTTTGGAGAAGGGAAGCTTGTCGCAGAGACAAGCGCCTGTAATTCAATCAATACGGGTCGTGTTCCTTCCATACTTGCCGTAACTGCTGAACCAGCGACTCCTGATATGCGATCGGAGAGAAACATTTCTGATGGGTTATCCACCTCGGTCAATCCACTATCTCTCATCTCAAACAAACCAATTTCATTGGTGGAGCCAAACCGATTTTTTACTGCACGCAACACACGATATGTATGATGGCGTTCGCCTTCAAAATATAGAACACAATCCACCATATGTTCTAACATCCGCGGTCCAGCAATCGCCCCTTCTTTTGTAACATGACCCACGATGATAATTGCAATTCCTAATCCCTTTGCAATGCGCATCAACCGACCCGTACACTCCCGCACCTGCGCCACGCTTCCTGGTGCTGAAGTAACCTCTGGATGATAAATCGTTTGAATCGAATCAATCACGAGCAATCGGGGCTTCTCACGTTCCACCAGTGCTTCGATTTCCGTTAAATCAGTTTCGGATGCGACTAACAGCCGTTCATCTAACGCTTGTAAGCGATCCGCCCGCAGACGGGTTTGTTCTGTTGATTCTTCCCCTGATACATAAAGTACCGATACCCCTCGACTCGCCAGTCGATAGGAGGCTTGCAAAATCAGGGTCGACTTTCCAATTCCAGGATCCCCACCTACTAGGATCAAAGATCCGGGTACCAATCCACCACCAAGCACGCGATTCAACTCACGAATACCCGTATCGGAACGTGGTTCATCGACTTGAGCCACGCGTGTGATTGGTGTTGCTGATTGCCTCGGAATCAAAGTACCTCCACGAGAGCGCACGGGGCCTGATGAGGAAACTTCCCTCTCTTCAACGAGGGTGTTCCATTCTCCACAACCTGGGCAACGTCCCATCCACTTTGGAGTTTCATATCCGCACTGTTGACAAGCAAATTTTGTTTTTTGTTTCGCCACGGTGGGTCCCCTATTCATACTTATGGATTCAACATCCATTATATCAAAATCCTTCACAAAAAGCGCACCTCCCGTGGGAGGTGCGCTTTTCAAAGGCCTTACTTCGCTGAAGGCGAAAGTTCAACCCGGTTAAAGGTTAATTTTCCATCTTCCTCTTTGATTTCGACGGTATCACCGTGTTTGATATTCCCTTTCAACAACTCTTCCGAGAGGCGGTCTTCAATATGTTTTTGAATGGCACGGCGTAAGGGTCTCGCACCATAGGTCGGATCGTAACCACTTTTCGCCAAGTGTTTCGCCGCTTCTTCGCTCAGAACAAAATCAATCTCCTGTTCTTTGAGTCGCTTACGCAATTGCTCTGACATTAACGTCACAATTTCTTGCAAATGCTCCTCTTTCAAGGAATGGAAGACAATCACATCATCGATACGATTGAGAAATTCGGGCCGGAAGCTTTTCTTCAGCTCTTCCATCACATTGTCCTTCATTGCTTCATACTCGTCAGCAGAAGTGTCACCGACAGCAAAGCCCAGTCGTTTATTCTGCTTGATCAGGTTTGCACCTACGTTGGAGGTCATGATAATCACCGTATTACGAAAATCCACGGTGCGTCCCTTTCCATCCGTAAGTCGCCCATCCTCTAAGACTTGAAGCATGACGTTAAACACTTCAGGGTGTGCCTTTTCAACTTCGTCAAAAAGAACGACGGAGTAGGGCTTTCTGCGAACCTTCTCCGTTAGCTGTCCACCCTCATCATAGCCCACATATCCTGGAGGTGCTCCGACAAGCCGCGCTGTCGAATGTTTCTCCATATACTCAGACATATCAATGCGAATGGTTGCATCCTCATCTCCGAACATCGCTTCCGCCAAAGCACGGGCCAATTCTGTTTTCCCCACACCGGTAGGACCCAGGAAGATAAACGATCCGATCGGACGTTTTGGATCCTTCAAGCCTGCTCGTGCGCGACGAATGGCCCGAGAAACCGAACGAACGGCTTCATCTTGCCCGATCACCCGTTGATGCAGAATGTCTTCCATATTCAAGAGACGTGCGGACTCATCCTCAGCTAACTTCCGGACGGGAATTCCTGTCCAACTACCCACGATCTCAGCAATATCCTCTGCATTCACTTCCGAGTCGGTCTTCCCTTGATCCGCTTTCCAGCGTGTTCGGGTGTTTTCTAACTCTTCCCGAAGTTTCTGCTCCGTATCCCGTAAGCCAGCAGCCTTCTCAAACTCTTGGCTCTGAACTGCTGCATCCTTTTCTTTACGAACCCCATCCAACTTTTGTTCCATTTCCTTTAAATCTGGCGGAATCGTATAGGAAGATAGGCGAACCTTAGAGGCTGCTTCGTCAATCAAGTCAATCGCTTTATCCGGAAGGAAGCGATCCGTAATATAACGATCGGAGAGTTTTACCGCTGCATCGATCGCTTCATCGGTAATTTTCACGCGATGATGGGCCTCATAACGATCCCGTAAGCCTTGAAGAATTTGAAAAGCTTCTTCCTTTGTTGGCTCTTCTACCGTAATCGGTTGGAAACGACGTTCCAATGCTGCATCTTTTTCAATGTATTTTCGGTATTCATCCAGGGTCGTCGCCCCGATGCATTGAAGGTCGCCACGGGCCAAGGCAGGCTTCAAAATATTGGATGCATCGATTGCTCCCTCGGCCCCCCCTGCACCAATCAGGGTATGAAGCTCATCAATGAACAAGACCACATTCCCCGCTTGACGAATTTCATCCATGATCTTTTTGAGCCGATCCTCAAATTCACCACGGTATTTAGTACCTGCAACAACGGTTCCCATATCCAGCGTCATCACACGTTTGCCGCGCAACGTTTCTGGAGTCTCCCCGTCGACAATTTTCTGAGCCAATCCTTCCGCGATCGCGGTTTTCCCCACGCCAGGCTCCCCAATGAGAACCGGATTATTTTTCGTGCGGCGCGAAAGCACTTGGATCACACGTTCAATTTCTTTACTACGGCCAATGACGGGATCCAAATTATCTTCCTTCGCTGACGCAGTCAAATCCCTTGCCAAACTATCGAGCGTAGGGGTGTTTGCATTGTTCCCAGAGCCTTGATGGGAAGAGACCGCTTCCGAACTTCCGAGAAGTTGCAAAACCTGCTGCCGAGCTTTGTTGAGGGAAACCCCTAAATTATTTAATACCCTTGCTGCAACACCCTCTCCTTCACGGATCAAGCCAAGCAGGATATGTTCCGTTCCGACATAAGTATGGCCGAGCTTGCGAGCCTCATCGATGGATAGCTCAATCACTTTCTTTGCTCGGGGAGTATAGGCGATGTTGGTGGGTTGGCCTTGACCGCGACCAATGAGGGTTTCCACTTCCTTCTGGATTTTTTCCAAACCCAGACCTAAACCCATCAAAGCTTTCGCGGCAATGCCTTCTCCTTCCCTCACCAGTCCGAGCAGGATATGTTCTGTACCGATATTGCTATGGCCGAGACGGACCGCTTCTTCCTGTGCCAGCGCTAACACCTTCTGTGCTCTCTCCGTAAATCGTCCAAACATCATGGTCATCCCACCTCACTTGGTATCTGGTCTGCCCTTCAGCTGTTCATCCTCTGATTCTTCATGATGAAGGCGTTCTCGAATCATGACCGCTCGTCGGACATCCCGTTCTTGAGAATCCAATCGAGCCCGGGCGTATTGTTGTAAAAAACCAGGCTGGGTCATCACAATTAACTCATTCATCACATTGGCATCAATATCATGAAGGATTCCCATATCAATCCCTAATCGTAAGTCAGACAATCGTTCCATCGCTTCCTTTGAACTGATCACCCGCGCTTGGGAAAGCACGCCATAGGAACGGTATACACGATCCTCCAGTTGAATCGATGACCCTTCAACTAAGCGCTGGCGGGCATTTTGTTCATGCTGAATCATCTGCTTGGCAACCCCCGCCAATTTATCAATGATCTCTTCTTCTTGTTGCCCAAGAGTCACCTGATTGGATACTTGATATAAATTTCCTAACGCTTCACTACCCTCCCCATAGATGCCTCGCACGGCCAATCCCACTTGGGTAATGGCAGGAAACAAACGGGGTAGTTGATTAGTCATTGCCAATGCTGGGAGATGAACCATCACCGAGGCTCGAATACCCGTCCCTACGTTGGTAGGACAACTAGTTAAGTATCCCGTTTGTTCACTAAAAGCATAGGTTAGTTGCTTTTCAAACCAATCATCGAGCTGATTAGCGATGCGCCAGGCTTCCTGGGGCTGAAACCCTGGATAAAGGACTTGGATACGAATATGATCCTCTTCATTGATCATGATGCTAATCGCTTCATCCTTTGATAAAACCACAGCACCATGGCGTGATTCTTCGGCTAAATGGGGACTAATTAAATGTTTTTCCACTAACACACGCTTCTCGAGTTCAGAGAGGTCATCCATACGAATGAGCTCCGCTTTTGCAAGGATCGGAAACTCTTTTGCCGATTGAAGGGCTTCCTCCACTCGACGAACAACCTGAGAGGATTGCGCGGAGGTCGCCAACATTGGAAATGGGAGACCTGACAGGTTACGAGCAACGCGAACCCGACTGGATATCACAATGTCAGACTGTGGACCCTTTCCTCTCATCCATTCACTCAACGCATGTTCAGTAAAACGCTTTAGTGACATGGACCACTACCCTCCCTGATTCGCCAATTTCTCTTGTAACGAGCGGATACGATCTCGAAGTTGAGCGGCTTCTTCAAATTCTTCATTTTCAATACGACGGGACATATCCCTTTTTAATTCTTCAACTTCACGGCGAATCTTTAAACGCCCCCCTGTACGATGAGGCACTTTTCCGCGATGGGTCGTGTGACCATGCACTCGACGAAACAAGGGATCCAGGCGATCGCCGAAAGCCTGGTAACAATCACTACACCCAAACCGACCAATTTTTGAAAACTGTGTATAGGTGAGTCCACAGGTAGAACAACGGGCTCCCTTTGACGGTGTCGTATCGCGAACCTGTTGCTGCCCTTCAGAAAAGGAAGGTTCTAGGTTAAGCAGCCCCGAAAGCAGGTTATGGATGGAGAAGCTCCCATCGATGCCTGGCATTTGTTCACCCTTCTCCCGGGCACATGCTTCGCAAAGATGAAACTCCGTTTTTTCACCATTAATAATTTTAGTGTAATGAAGGGTCGCCGATTGTTTGCCGCATTCCTGGCACTGCATCCCGGCTCACTCTCCTTTATTAGCAAATAGGGTCGTCACCACTGACCGCATCATCCGAGCTCTCACTTGGTCACGCAGACGTAACGGTAAATCCAATACATCGCGGGAAACCATTTTACGAACCAGACCCGCTTCGCGGAGAGTCATCCAACCCTCCTCAATCAGGCGGTAAAGAAGATCTTCCGCAGCAGATTGACTAATCTCCAACCCGATCAATTCCTGCAAAAGTTCGTAATAATCTCCAGTGGATGGCGTTTGTACTTTACAAAGGCGAATATATCCGCCCCCTCCACGCTTACTTTCAACCACATACCCTTTTTCCACCGTAAATCGAGTACTGATCACATAGTTGATTTGAGATGGCACACATTGAAATAAATCCGCCAATTCACTACGTTTCACCTGTAAGATCCCGGAAGGAGCTTCACGGATCATTTGGATCAGATATTGTTCAATGATGTCTGAGATACTTGACATCCTAGGACCCCCCGCTGACTTTGACTAACTTTGACCTTGTGACCTTATTATACTGGATGGGTAAACCGTTGCCAAGTAGCTTTCACATCGATTCCAGTAACATTCTTCCGTACTTCCCGTGGTTTCATACGAAAGAACGGGGATTCCACTCCCCGTTCCTCATCCCACAGCACAAAGGTAGTCATCGACGCGGAGTTTTATTTCTGTTCATTACATACCCGCATCAGACGATCATTAATCGCCCATTTACAATCGAAAAGGGGATTCCCCATCACTGATCCATATGTATGGGAAGGTGCACATCGCTATGCACATTGCTACAACACCATCCATCTACTCGACATGGACTTCCCGAATACCCTGCACCGATTCGACTGCTTCCATAATGGTTGCCACTTCTAAATCCCCCGGTAATTTCATGGTAAACAGAATTTGGAGCCGATTTTCGTTAATTTCCCCGTGATCCAATGTCACTTTTCGGATTTGAATCCCTAAATTGCCGATCACCGTTGCAAGCTCCCCCATACGCCCGGTTGCATTATCGGTGTCAATTCGCATGGTAATCAGTCTCTTTCGGCGAAAAAGATAATTTTCCGCCCGGTTAAGGAGCTCCAAACTTACCAAGGCTACCACCGTTGTCACGATGGCAGGAAAGTAAAATCCCGCTCCAGAAGCAAGCCCGATTGCAGCAACCACCCATAAGGATGCCGCTGTCGTCAGACCACTGACAGTAAATCCTTGCCGCAAGATCGTCCCTGCACCGAGAAAACCGATCCCACTAACCACTTGCGCAGCGATCCGGCTAGGATCCAACCGTACATTATCTTCCTTCGCAAACTCAGAGAAGCCATAAACGGATAACAACATAATGAGGCAAGAACCCACCGACACCAAAATATGCGTTCGTAAACCCGCCGGATGATTGTTATGCTCCCTCTCCCAGCCAATCAGCCCACCTAATACCGTGGCAATTAATAAACGTAATGCCATCTCCCAATGAGAAATGATCCATATACTATGCACTTTTCTATCGTCCTCCTTTACAAGATAGGTACCTGATTCATTCCCTTTGGCTGAAGAAATGCATAAATTCGCGTTTTGACATCAGCCACTCCTATACGATTAAGGAGAGGAAATCAGCTCTTTTAACTGACTAAACTCATGGATGACCTGATCAGCTCCATCCAGTTCACCCTCTTTGGCAAAGGAAGGGAATCCCTTATACCGACAACCAATCACAGGGAGACCGTTTCCTTTTCCGCCTTCTACATCCGATTGACGATCCCCAACCATATAGCCTTTGTCAATTCCTGTTTCCCTAAGCAATCCTTCAATTAATGCGGTTTTATCTTTTACTTGTTGTTCCGCCGTTGAATAAACACCCAGAAAATATTCATGTAAATCAAAGTGGGCAAGAATGCCTTGAAGATAGGGAGCTAAACCATTACTTGCAATCACTAACACCCAGCCCCGATCCTTTAATTCCGCCAGGGTCTCTCGTACCCCCGGGTAAAGCTCTCCCATCCCTTCTGCAAGACAATCCAGTTCATCTTCAAGCCACCATTGATCCGCCTGTTCTTTTGCCTGTGAGGAAGCGCCTGGCAACAACCGCTCCCATATTGCTGCACTGGTCATACCAAAGACAGAGCAAATCTTTTCGTCGCTCGGAGATTCCCCTTCATACAAACCTTCGTCGACTAATCGACGGAAAGTCCGATGAAAAGCAGGGACCGCAACTTTCTCTGTTTGAAGCAGTGTGCCATCCATATCAAAAATAATGCCTGCTTGGTTCTCGACCATGGGATATGGCCCCCTTTTTTATTTATATTTTTATGAACTACAAATAACAACAAAGATCACACAAAATCAACGTCCAATTCTAACAAGATTCCGGCAAATATTGGGTTGACTCAACTGGAAAAACCAAGTAAAATTATCGTACTTGCACTAAGAACTTGTATATCATCTTACGAAAGGAGGTCGTCGGAATGGTTACACCTATCACGCTTTTACAACATCCAACCCAAATTTCTCCCATTCGCACGATGCATGCATATGCTAACTATGTTGAAAACGGAATCTCTTTATTTGATTACAAGAAACATTCCACCCTTCGTGCTTCGATGGTAACTCAATTCATCCCAATCTCTCATTCGATTCCGACGACTCCGCACTAGGGGAACCCCCCTGGTTAACTAGGCAATTTACTGCCGCGGGTTGTCACAACCTGCGGCTTTTTCTCCACTTCAATACCCGATTTTTGGTATTTTAGTGAGAATATACCGCAGGAGTCCCTGCGGTATTTTTTTGTCTCGAAAGTGTGGAAACAACAACGAAATTTACAAAGCATGTTTTGGCATAGGAAGGAGCAAAGCATCTGGGGCGCTCACCACCAACTGCGTCGTCTTTCTCATCACCGTGCCCATAAATAAAGGAGGAGTTCACTCGATGAACTTTGATAGCTATTCCCTCGAACACCACATTCGCTCTCGACAAGAGGAAGCCGACGAATGTTGCCAACAACCCAAACTTGACCGCCCCTCGCTCTTTTACCGAATAGGTCAGAGGCTAGGCCTCACCGAAGCGACACTGGCGAAGCCTGAGCCTCCACATTTAAAACCACTAAAATTAACGGAACAACCCTCATCCAACCTCGTCTTCCTACAATTGTACCGCAATCGCACCCGACAACCAAAGGGACGCCGAGCCCAGCGTCGTTCCTCCTAATTCTCGTTAATCAACCATCCAGAGGATTCATCGGGATACGCCTCTAAATGAAACAAAGGAACAACCCCTTCGCCTTCATGGTCGCTAGAGGGGTTGTTCCACATTCCCGCTATTTTGCGATTAACTGACTAGGGTAGAGTCCAACATCGGCAAATTACCCAATTTGTACAACATATAGATTAAAAACACCGCTAATCCTAGATATGCCGTTCCATAAATAAATCGAATTGTAGGTGACACCTTGTAGTAGGCTTCATCTTTACGCAGCGATGCTTCCATATCACTGGGGGTGTAGTCGGCTTCCAGACGCATTTGCACAATCTCTTTCCCATCGGAATCTTTCATCACTTTTGTTTTCGTCAACCAAACAGATTCAAAGGACCCCAGAAAGCCATTCATCCGATGAATCACCCCGAGCCCCGGGTAGTAAACATCTCCCCAGTGCTCATGATCTTCGAGGGTACAATATTGCACCATGGATAAACGACGGCGATGATCATCAGCAGGGATTGGATATCCATGCTGATGAAAAGAGGCGGCCTCGATTTCGGCTCCGGCAGTTACCTTTCTCACCCGCTGGCGGCGACGGGAAAAGAAAGTGGCCCATAATTCAAAGGCAAACATTAACCAAATAATAATTAAAATCAAGTTTTTCGTATAGATAATAAGGACAAGGCCACCGATTAGACCAAGTACCCAAAACCAACGGGAAATCGCCGTAACAATTCGTCCTCCATCTAAGGGGTGAATGGGTAACAAATTAAACAAATTAATGATAAAACCGAGTGCAGCAATCGCACTTAACACTTCCCATCCAGTCCAACCACCCAGAAGATAGCAGACAAAGGCTCCAAGACTGCCAAGCAAAGGCCCACCTAATGCCACAAAGGCCTCTGTTTCAGCATCTTGGGGTTGTTTTTTTAATGTAATTAAGGCTCCCAGAAAGGGAATAAATGCAGGCGCTGATACAGGCAACTTCTTATATCGCGCAGCCCATATATGACCCATCTCATGGATAAATAGCATTGCCACTAATCCAATCGAAAAGGACCAGGGAAAGATTAAAGCGTAGGCCCCCACCGTAACCAACATGCTAATTAACGTTCCCCCTGCTTTGCCTAGCTTCAACAAACCCGGGAGAAACTTTAATCCGCCAAAGGCAACGGCCGCCCATCCCCCAAGCCTCCCCCACACCCCTTCGCGTTTCTCTTTTTTTGGATGGGTTTCCAAAGGAACACCCTCCTCCTTTTTCACATCGATTTACTCTATCGTATCATTCCCCGTAATTCTTGCACTCTACACTTTTAGAAAAAAAGATGAATTCAAGCGTTATGTTCCATTGGCGACAGAAAACCCCTGATAAATTTACGCCGAAAATAGTACAAAAGTAGCATGAAATCCTTTCATTTACTCTGTATGATAGAGAGATACGCTAGGTTTTATCTTTTATGCGATAAAGAAAGGAGGACATTTATGAAAAGAGTCCTGTTATTGTTGTTGATTATGTTGGTAAGTACGGCAACTGGATGCTCCCCCCTGACCCATCTAGTAGCGGGTAAGTCATCGAGCGAAGAAAAAAAGAACGAACCCAAACAAACCCGTGAAAAAACCACTACAGAAAATCTTGAAGTTGACATCCCTCAAGAATTAGACGGGCTTCAATTAGAGAATGGCGCTGGTCGATATGGTGGTAACCATTATGATATCAACAACATTCGCACTGCCCTAAAGAAAATCCCTAAGAATGCCTCTTCGAAAGAAATTTACAATCAACTTATTGGACTCATCGGTAATGATTATCGCCATGATATTAAACAGCTTGAAGAATTTGATACCTCCATTCTCACAATGAAAAAAGGTCCCAACGGTCTACAGATTCCCCAACTTCCTGGGCAAAAGAAAGTAAATATTATGATCCTATTGGATGCAAGTGGCAGTATGGCCGGAAAGGTTAAAGGCGGGGAGAAAATGAAGTTGGCTAAACATGCGGTTCAAAACTTCGCTGAGAAAATGCCATACGGAGCCAATGTCAGTCTCACTGTTTATGGTCATAAAGGATCCAACAGCAAAAGTGACAAAGACATCTCCTGTAAAGGCACCGAGGAGATCTACCCCCTGGGAAATTATAACCCAGAGAAATTCGCAAAATCGATGAAGAACCTTCATCCCGCTGGTTGGACCCCTTTAGCAGCGGCTATGAAAAAAGCAAAAGAGCAATTAGATCCTCCTGAAAATGCAAAGGCAGAGAACCTCGTCTATGTCGTAAGTGATGGGGAAGAAACCTGCGGGGGGAGCCCTAAACAAATCGCAAAAGAATTAAACCAATCCAATATTAAAGCAGTGGTGAACATCGTCGGTTTCGATGTGGACGATGCTGACCAAAAAGCACTCTCGCAAATCGCCGAAGCGGGGGGCGGCAAATATGAATCCGTAGAGAATGAAGTTGCTCTCAATCAATACTTAGACGTTGAGAAGGATCGGCTTTATGACCAATGGGAGAAATGGTCGAATGCCCATTACGACAATGCTGAAGCAATCGGTAATAAGAAACATGATCAACTGGAAAAGATGAGTGACAATTTCTATAATCGACTGGAAGTTGAAGGAAATCGCTATTATGATTGGGGCGATTACCTCGAAGAGAAACTTGGCTTTGATTATGATGCGGTCAGCACAACAAAGTCCATGCTTTCAGACCGAATTGATGATATAAAATCCTATGCCTTAGATAAACCCGATGAATTGCAGGCCGAGGTATTGGATCATGCGGACAAAATCCAGGCAGAAGTGTTAGAGCGCGCGGATAATGAAAAAAGCAAACTGTATGACAACTAGGAGATGGTGAACCATGCTGAAAAGACTATTTTTAATCATGACCGTAATCACTTTGGTAGTGACTGGAACAGGTTGTGGTCTACTTGATGTAGCCAGCGGTAAACCTACTAAAAAGAAAGTTGAAGAGCCTAAAGTAGCAAAGTTAGAATTTGGGGACTACGATGAGGACGCCGATCACCATCTAGTTAATGCGAGAGGTCACTTTAGTCGAGATGAAGAGATTTATTTTTCTTTTTTTAATAGCGGGAAGAAAAAATTGGACTCCACAGTATTAAAAATTCGTTTATTAGATGGATCTAAGAAGCGTGTGATTGATGAATGGAACCATGGCGATATTAATCCTTCATGGCCAGGACTCGTCACATCATGGACGGATGATGACGGATTTGACGGATTTACCGACTCTGGAAAATACACCTTACAAGTGCTTCGTGGTGATACCCTATTAGCGGAAGGTAGCTTTGAAATCGTCGACTAATTCCCCAGAGGAGATTCTGTGATATCATGGAATCTCCTCTTTTTGAATTTCTTTTACGAAAGGGATGATTCGATGACACATCCATTATTCCAACCCCTGACACTACCAGCAGGAGCGACTATCAAGAATCGTTTTTTTAAATCCGCGATGAGTGAAGGCTTGGGCACGCCTGATCATCGACCCACTCCGCTTCACGTTACCTTATACCGACGCTGGGCAGAGGGGGGAGCAGGTCTGGTCGTTACCGGAAATATTATGATCGACCGCCGTGCCATCGGGGAACCACGTAATGTCGTCGTCGAGGATGAGCGTGACTTCTCACTACTTAAGCAATGGGCATCCGCTGGTACCAAGAATGGCACCCATCTATGGGCTCAACTGAATCACCCGGGTAAACAGATTCCCAAATACCTTGTTAAAGAACCCGTTGCCCCCAGTGCCATCCCCTTGCAAGGCAATGTGGAAAATTTCTTTGCCAAACCGCGCGCCCTCACCTCAACTGAAATTGTAGAAATCATCCATCGTTTTGGAAATTCCGCTCGTATTTTACAAAGGGCAGGTTTTACCGGCATTCAAATCCATGCCGCCCACGGTTATCTGATTAGTCAATTCCTATCCGCCCATCACAATCAACGCGATGATGAATGGGGTGGATCACTTACCAATCGGATGCGCTTTTTAGTTGAAGTCTACCAAGAAATTCGCAAGCAAGTCGGAGATTCCTTCCCTATCGGTATTAAATTGAACTCCGCAGACTTTCAACGTGGAGGATTGACTGAGGAAGAATCCATGACCGTCATTCAAAAGCTATCGACGATGAACATCGATTGTATCGAGATTTCAGGAGGAAACTATGAAAACCCTGCCATGTTCCTCGGAAGTGATATCAAAGAAAGCACACGCAAGCGAGAAGCTTACTTTATCGACTTTGCAGAGCAGGCACGCGACCATGTGACAACCCCCCTCGTCGTCACCGGCGGATTCCGTTCTGAAGAAGGCATGACCCAAGCGATCGACAGTCACGCCATCGATATGGTAGGGCTTGCTCGTCCCTTCTCTATCAAACCGGACTTACCCAATCAGATTAATCAAGGAAGCTATCACACCACTTCTTTAAAGAGAATCCGTACAGGTATTTCTTCCATCGATGAATCCAGTTTATTGGACACCTTATGGTATGAACAACAACTCAAGCGCCTCGGCAAAGGGAAAAAACCCCTGCGACGATATCCAAGCTTCCTCTTCTTTATTCAAACCCTACTTTCACAAGGAATCCTCACCCTACAAAGGAGAAGAAGTTAATTGAAGTGACGACTTGGATCACAAAAAGGAGCGTGATTGGATCCGAAAACGGGAATCCCCCAAGTAGCGACTTATTTGTGCGTTCCTATCAAAAAAGCAGACCATGCAACCGCTGCATGTCTGCTTGATTTTACGACTTACCACGTCCGACCCAATCGCTCTTCATATTGTTTGAGCCTTTTTTTCAACTCGGTATTCTCCAGTAATACCTCCGAATAATCATGGATAATCTGGTCCAAAAAATCATTGACACCCTGGATGTCATAACCATGGGGGGCCTGAACAAATTCGTGTTGGTGAATTTCCTCGGGTGTAATACGCCTTTGATTTACTGGATAGGACAGCGGTTGCACAGATGGGTATAGCGGTATTTGCTCGGGGTGATCCTCTTCATAAGCGATTGTTTGGGGTGCATGTTGTTGTAGTAATTCTTGATAACTATCCAGGATCTGGTCGATATATTCATTAACCTCATCCCGGTGATAACCGCGCATCTCCACGCGAAATTCACAATTCGCAATCTCTTCAAGGGTGAGCTTTGGGGTGTCTTCTCCACGCAACAAGGCCTCAAAGGAAAGAATCACTTGATCAAGAAAGTCATTCACATCATCCTGATGATATCCACGGAAAACGGTTTTAAATTCCTTGGAATGAATCTCTAATGGGGTCAACATATCGACCACCTCCTCACTATCCGATTGACCTTCATTATAACTCTCGTAATTGCGGTTGAATCGAAAGAAGTTCCTCTCCCACATCCTCCACTTCTACAGCAACTGCTTCCCGTTCCTGCCCAATCCCATCGTAAAGGTCTAGTAATTCTTTCCTTTCTTTATCCCATGTCATCTCTTTACGGGCTCGTAGTACACCGATAAAGAAGGGTAGCGAGGTCGTTATCACTTGATTAATCGCACGAGCGATCCCTTGTACATCCGAAGGATTAACAAGCAACCCTGCACGATACGTTCCAACCACCATAGATTTCCCTGGTTGATCACTCGCTACCACGGGTAATCCTGCTTGAATGTATTCAAAAATCTTATTGGGCGTTGATAACTGATGGTTGAGGCAATTACTATGTTGCAGAGCCACCCCCAGATGGGCATGGGAAATCATCGACAACAACTCACTGGGAGGAACCGAAGGGTGAAAATACACCCTTTCCTCCAATCGATTTTCCCGGATAAGCCCTTCCAAGGCCTCACGTTGGGCACCATCACCCAATAATACGAGCTTAATGTGTGAAGGTAAGAATGTCAGGGATTGGATTAACTCTTCTAATCCCCCATTCTTCACAAAGGTACCCTGGTATAACACCACCTTGGCATCCGATTCGAGGCCAAAACGTTGGTGAAAATACTGTTTGTCTTCTTCGTCGGGCAATTCCTCAAGGGCATTTGGGATGCTTCGTACCACACGTGTCTCTACCTCGCTATACCGTGCCATGAGTTCCTTCGCCATCAATTCATTTACTGTGATAAGACGGTCAACATGATGGATCCACATGGATTCCGCACGGTACCCCATTGCACGTTCCCAACGATTCTTTCCATTCCGTTCATTAAATAATTCATGGGAATCGTAGACCAACATCGCCCCTGATTTCCGTTTAAGATAACCACCAATACTAAGCGTATATAAATCATGACAGTGAATCACATCATAATGGGAATCTTCGCACAAACTCCAAACCCGGAAGGAGAATTGCCTCTGAGCAACTACATCCTTTGCCAATTTAACAATGGGATTCCGAATGATCCGATAGACGCCCCGTTTTACCCGATGGTCTTGCTGTCGTTCCACAACGCGCTTGATTCGCTTCGTATGAATGGGAAACCGCAGTAAACGAACGCGTTCATGTAATTCTGGTGTTGGTTGGACGGTGGTCTGCACGCAGGCAATATCCACTTCCCAGCCCTTCTGGGCCAGGGCGACGGCTTCCTGCTGTACACGGGCATCAAAATGGATGTCTCGGAACAGGATCATTAATACGCGCATCGCCAGTCACCCTCAATCTAAGATAGTAGGAGGCGACTTCTCCTACTTCTTCTTTTTCTTTTCTTGTTTTTGAAATTCTCCAAGCGCTTTCTCATATCGGGCATTACCAGCATCTAACTTGAGAGCTTGTTCATACGCATTTTTTGCTTCTTTTTTCTTTCCTTGTTTTTGAAGCACAACCCCATATTGATACTGATAGCCTGCTATTTTAGGAGAGAGACGGACTGAGTTTTGCGCACTTTTTTCCGAAGCAGAGAAGGAACCATAGAAGTATTGTGCAATCGATAGATAATAGTATCCCTGGCCGCTCTTAGGATCCAAGCTTACCACTTGATGAAAGGCATGAATCGCAACTTCCGTCCGCTTCGCCATCTCCCCCCGGTTCTTCTTAGAGTCGCCACCATCGTGATACACCTTTTGTCGATCAGCAAGATAGGCTTGACCCACCTTCATCCAATAAAAGGCGCCCCGCGGCTCTAATTGCGTCGCCTTCTCTCCATGCTCCTTTGCCCCTTCAATATCACCCGTATGTAATAAGTAGTAGGAAAGCATGCCATGATAGCGAGCACTGTCTGGTTCTAACTTCACAGCTTTTTGTAGCGCTTGTGCCGCAGCATCATAGTTTTCACGTGCCCCGTATACTTTTCCGCGGTGATAGAGAAAACGGGGGTTATCCGGGTCGAGTTTAAGCGCCTTCTCTACTGCGTCGCGCGCTTCGTCCTTCTCCCCGTCCATTAGGAGATATACACTTAACGAATCATAAACGCGTGCCTTTGGTGCTGTTTTTACACCTTTTTTCAAGACATTGATTGAACGATCATGTTGTTTTTTTTCGTTATAAAGATTGGCCAAGTAAATGAGATACTCTTCTTCCTTAGGATCCGCTTTCACCGCTTTTTGTGCCTGGGTAATCGCCTCATCGAGATGATGATCCTTAAAGGATTTGACAGATTCCCCATAATAACGGGCAGCCTCTTCCGCTTCGTCAGCGGAGAGACCACCCGCATTCAGAAAGTACGCACCAATCCCTCCCCCCAACAAGGCGACAACGGTCGCGATTGCAATTACTGGCCGTCGTGACAACCATGCCTTTACAGGGTGAAGCGGAGTAGGTTTGGAAGAACGATCGCTTTCAGGCTGTTCCTTCAACCTCTCAGTTCCATCTTTGGATGTCCAAACCTGCTCCCCTTTCGGTTGAGGGAGAGGCTTCTTAGTCGATTGCTCCGGCAAAGGTGCTGGTTCCACCTTGGAAAGAGAAGTGTCACTTGTCTCCTCCACCCTTACTGAAGGGGTAGGGGCAACCGTGGTTCGCTTGATCCAAGGACCCGCATCGACCTCACCTGCTTCCCAGCCTTCCCAGCCCGTCGCATCCATGGGATCGGTTGCCTCTTGACTACTTGAATCAGGGAACTGAAAGAGATAGGTCTCCAAACTCTCCTTGTCCGGTTTTAGCCAGTAAATGGGGTCACTTTTTTTTTTTTCAAAGTCCGTATTTAGAGGAAGGGCGTCTAACCATCCCCAAATATCTGACACCCGCGGTCGCGACTTCGGATCCGCTGTCAGGCTCTTGATGACGAAATGTTCTAACTCTGGTGGCACATCGCGCCGGTATGATTGGATCGGTGTAACCGAGCCAGGTACGGGACTCGCACCGGTCAACATGATGTACGCCAATGCTCCGAAGGAATACGCATCCAATGGTTCTTCCCTCTGTTGCTCCCCCGCCGGAGTGGGCGGCTGATTTCCTCCCCCCCTCTTGGGTAGCATTCCAATCGGTCCACCATATAAAAACCGGACCGAATCCTGAGAAAGAATCATGTTTTGTGGATGGATAACTGTAAATTCCCTACGCTCATACATCCGTACCAAGTGACCGGAAACGACTTTTAATATGTGTATGGTCTCGGCTAATGAGAGCGGTACTGATCGATATAGATGATCAGCCATCAAATTACCATCTAATTTTCCGAACACTTGGTACAGGATTCCCTTTTCCACAAACAACCCTTGAATCGGAAAGAAAGAAAACCGATTACGCTTCAGGAGTGCATCTGGTCCTGCTCCGCGGTTCACCGAACGGAGATCCAATGCATGGATAAATCGGGTCACTCCACCTCCACTTTGTTGCCCAGAAGGACAAACTTCGACATAATACAATGCCCCCTGCACAAAGGGAAACGCTTGCAGAACCCGATACGCTTGGCGAATCCACTCACCCTTCTTCTTCATATTCATTCACTATCTGGCTCCTTCATACGAAAATCAAGTTCGTTCTTTCGGCCTATACTATAGTACGAATTTATCCAACACTGCCTGAGTTACCGGTTGGAGAAAGTGATTTTTCTACAGGTTTCTACAATTCTTTTACCGATCTTCATTTTATCATAAGCTGTGGAGTCAGGCACCCCTTCACACAGAAAATGCTGTCATTTTTTTCGATAGATCCTCTCTTTTGCCAAGAGAAACATGTTTAATTATGATTGAATACTCCCTCTGCTAATGAATCTCCTATTTAAAATGGCTGTTCTTTTTATAGTACTTTTGCACTAATCATCTTGCGATCATTCCGTATATTGTCAGTATTCGATGGCTGAAGACACTGCCGGCTTAGCGAAGTGTCCCCTATCAGGTTCACTTCCCAGGGAACTTCTTCTCTTCATATTCCTCTAGTTATTATCATGATTTATAAAACCGCAGATCCCCTTTTGCTAATTTTTACACATCCACCACTCGAAAGAGGGTAGCCTGTCAACGATGGCGTAACTATTGTAAGTGTACTATTTTTCTCCTTAGAGAGGATGATCCCGATGAATCAAAAGGCTGTCCGAGCGTGGGTGTTCTATGATTGGGCGAATTCCGCTTTTGCTACCACCATCATGGCGGTGGTCATGCCCATCTATTATGCCGATATTGCAGCAAAAAATCTTGCTGGTGAGGTGAAAACCGCTTACTGGGGTTACACCCAATCCATCGCATTAGTCCTTGTCTTTCTTTTATCCCCGGTATTAGGAGCCATTGCCGATGCAACGGGGTCAAAGCGTCCCTTTATGCGCTTTTTCACGTATATGGGGGTCATCGCTACCTCGCTATTATTTTTTGTAGGTGAAGGAGACTGGGCCTTCGCGTCCCTCCTGGTCATCTTAGGGACTGTTGCCTTTTCTGGCGGAAATGTCTTTTATGATGCCTACTTACCTGATCTTGTACCTGATGAAGAAAGGGATATGGTCTCTTCCCGTGGTTACGCTTTTGGATATATCGGAGGGGGGCTATTACTCGCCCTAAACCTCGCGATGATCACCTTTCCAACTGCCTTCTTTTTACCTAATGGTACCGTCGCTACCCAAGTCTCTTTTCTCACAGTAGGGATCTGGTGGTTTGTCTTCTCCCTTCCTTTTTTCCGCCACGTCCATGATCGCAAGGAAGCCAAAACCGACAGCAGGCATCCCTTTCTACTTGCAAAGGAAGGAGTACGCTCGACCATCAACACCATCCGTAAACTGGGACGTTACCCTGAACTACTAAAATACCTCATCTCCTTTTGGTTTTTCTCAGATGGGATCAATACCCTGATCAAAATGGCAACCATTTATGGCCGTGAGATTGGGATTGGACAGCAAGACTTGATCGCAGCACTATTGATTACCCAATTTGTTGGTATCCCCAGTACCCTTCTTATCGGTAAGCTATCCAACCGACTGGGTGCAAAATCCACCCTTCTTTTTACGATCTTTTCTTACTTCCTCATTGTCTTACTCGGGTTCTTTATGCACACAGCCTTCCATTTTTATCTGCTTGCAATTTTAGTAGGTCTTGTGCAAGGAGGAAGTCAGGCGCTGAGTCGTTCGATCTTCTCCCGCCTCATCCCACCTCAACAAAGCGCCGAGTTCTTCGGCCTCTATGGGCTATCTGGGAAATTTGCTTCCATATTTGGTCCAGCCGCTTTTGGTTTTCTTGGGCAAATCACAGGTTCTAGCCGATATGGGATTGCTGCATTGGCGCTCTTTTTCCTCGTCGGCTTTATCATGTTGTATGTGGTAGATATCGATAAAGGAAGAAAAGAAGTTAACTCGCTTTCATAAATAACCAACAAATCGGATTGTAACATCATAATCATTAACCTCCCTTGCAAACTTCCATTCTCAACCAACAATCATCCAGAGGAATGGATTCTACTCAAATTTTAACAGTTTTCATGCCAAATTAGACCAAAAGTCGTATACAAACCAACAGCAAAAAATGTCAAACTGAAAAGGAAGTTTCTTCAAGGGAGGAATTGATTTTGCCAATTATGAAAAAGCGTATGGCTACCTTGACTACATTAGCTGTCGTCGGACTGATGGCGACACAACCGATTAGTTATGCAAACGCAAGCCCTTCAGCAACGATCGGGGAAAAGGATGCACCTAAGGTAGAATTAGGAGAACAACTCTTACCAAAGAACAGCCCTATTTTCCATGTTGCTGTTCCAAACCCAGTACCATCCCCTAACCCAGCACCAGAGGATCCGCCAGCCGATCCCGATAATCCGCCACCTGACGATCCAGAGGATCCACCGATCGATCCACCCGATCCTGGTGACGATAATCCAGATAACCCTGGCGACCCTGGTGATCCTGGTGACCCTGGTGACCCTGGTGACCCTGGCGATCCTGGTGACCCTGGTGACCCTGGCGATCCTGGTGACCCTGGTGACCCTGGCGATCCTGGTGACCCTGGTGACAACCCGGACAACCCAGACAACCCAGACAACCCAGACAACCCAGACAACCCGGATAATCCAGACAATCCAAATAACCCGGATAACCCTGGTACCGACCCGAGTGATCCAGGCACACCAAACAACCCAGGCAATGGCGGCATCAACTTGCCCCATCCTGACGACCCTTCCACTGGTGACAAACCGGAATCAGTTGGCACCATCAATAACGCAAAAGACCAAAACAAAGTGGATGACAAGGAAAAAGGGAAAGATATGCCAGGTACTTCTGTCTCCTATCCAATGCAAATCGCAGCGGGTATTATGGTCGCTCTTGCAGGTGCCGCACTCTTCTTTGTCCGTCGCCTGAAGGGAAACAAAGCCTGATCCGAAGGATGAATTTGCTTGTTCTTACGAATCTTATCTGCCCTCATCATCGTGAGCGGGCTCTCCCTAGCCGGATATAGTGGTTGGCACTTGTGGCAAGAAACCCATCTTGTCAAAACGTATGACGACAAGTACTCCGTCTCGGCCAAAGAGGAGAAACAGCCCCTGAAACCTCTAGACAAAGGCATCCATTACAAGAAAAAAATTAAAATTGGACAATCGATCGGGGACCTGATCATCCCCCGTATTAAGGCACGCGTCCCTCTTATTGAAGGCATCGGATCCAATGAATTGGCCAAGGGCGTAGGTCATTATCCTGGCAAAGGCATGGTCTTCCCCGGTGAAACCGGGCACGCCGTCCTAGCCGGCCATCGCGAAACCACCTTCAAAAAAATGAAGGATATTAAAAAGGGCGATCACCTCATCATCGTAAACGATGAGGGAACCTTTACCTACAAGGTCCACAAAATGTGGATCGTCAAAGCCAATAACCGTACCGTGATTGTACCGAAGAAAAAACCGATCCTTACCTTAATCACCTGCTACCCCTTCCAAATGTTTGGAAGCTCTCCCCAACGCTATATTGTTGAGTCACAGCTGGTTAAGATTGAGAAGCCAGGAGAGAAGAAGTCTTAAAGTAGGTCGATTCGGAAAGTATTAAAACCCCCACTCCCAGGGCCCGGGAGTGGGGGTTTTATGTTAGGTAGTTAACATAAGCGGTAGAAGAGGGAGTTATCATTGATCTCGACGATTTTCTTCCACAGAATCGAGGCCTTCTTTGACATCGTTGTCTATTTCATCATGTGTGTTATCGTGTTCATGATACTACTATGCCATGTCGACGTTTTACTTATTTTTCAGCTTTTTTTCCGTCGAATCGAAACCATCTCTATAATTCTTGTCTACTTGGTCTGATGTCTCTTGATAGCCTTTGTCAATTTCATTGGATACCTTTGAATATCTAGCTGAAAAATAGTTGTCAATTTCACTATACCGTTTGTAACTGTATTCATTTAAATGATCTAACTCTCTTTTTTCCAACATATATCCTACTACTTCATCAAATCGATTATTCTCCCTAAGATGCTTATTAGTTATCTTACTGTTTAATGTCACTAAATTATTTGATTGACTTCCATAATCACTAGCAAGTTGTCCAGACGCTTTTCCATTATAATGGATCCATTTCATCTGCAATTCAAGATATTGTTTATGAAAATATTGCTTCAAATCCTCTTTCGACTGTGCTGTAAAATAGGTTCCACCACCGGCTTCCGCCACTGCTTGTAAGGTTTGTTGTTCCTGGTTATTTACATCAAAGCCGATGATATTGACAGTGGCTTTAATATGGGCTTTGGTCAATGCTTCTGCTTCTTTCGCTGGGTCTCCCCCACAGGTTTCTAGTCCATCACTGACAACAAATACAACATTCTCTGCCTTTGCATTCCCTTCGGTTGCAAAGCTATCCTTGGCTTGTTTGATCGCGCCTGCTAGCGGCGTCCAACCCGTCGGTTGCAAGTCATTTAAAACCGACTGAAATCTCTCTTTATCCATTGCCTTTAGTGGATAGACTTCCTCTACGGCTGCACAGGATGCTTTTTTATCCGCTTTGCTGTTGCCCCCCTTGTGTCCATAGGCAATTAGTGAGACCTTGGCATCCTTAGGTGCTTTCGATACAAACTCTTGAACCGCTTCCTTAGCGACCTTCATCTTTTGACCACCACCCACCTGTGATGACATACTACCACTGCTATCGAGCACAATTGCAATATTTGTCCCTTTCATACTAGGTGATGTCGTATTATTGCCAGGTTTTTTTACCTTTGCGTAATTCGTATCAAACTCGTCATAGGCTTTTTTCTCTGGGCGAAAGTCCTCACCAATTAAATCAACAATGCGATTAAAGATTTCCTTTTCTGATGCGTTCTTTGGTATCTTGTCTAACTCTCGCTCCACTTTCTTCTTGTCATAGCGGTCCCCTGCATACTTCCCCTCCTCTCGCTTTAATATCTCGTCCATTTTTATTGGTAATTTTCGATTCTTGGGTTGCTCTTTTTCTCCTTTCCCTGCAGATGCTTGATCAGCGGTGGGGGCACACCCCGCCACCATCAGTGTAAGCAGTAAGCTAAGAACCCACATCCGTCGTATGGTTTTCATAATTTTTTCCTCCTACGTTAACCTAATAAATAGATCCTTCTTATATAGAGACGTTCTTCTGTGCTTAAGGTTTCACATTAACGATACATAAATGTCTCCATATAAAAAGGCCCTCGCAAGGGCCTTCTTACAATTAGTCCATTGAGTTTAATCCATCTTCTTCTTTTTGCTCCGTTGCTCCCTTTTTCTTTCCTTCCTCCTCTTCTAATAAATCTGAAATTTTGGTACTCCGATCCTCATTATAATCACCAATCATTCTCCATCTCTCAAGCTCAATTTTCTTATATAAAATATCGTACTCATCTCCATAGTCGCCATCTTCTAACTTATTATTTTCATTCAAATAGTTCATTGCAGACACCATTTGTTTATTTTCTTGTCCATTTAGAGAACGTATATTAGATTCCACATTCCAAACTGCTTCTTGTTTTTCCGCCCATATCTGGCCAATTTTTATATTTGTCCTCGCTCCCCAATTTTTCCACGCTATCTCTAAACGTTGTCGTTCGGCTTTAAATTGTTGTTCCAACTCTTCCTTCGTCTGAACCGCAGTATACTCTCCCCCACCGGCTTCTGCGACCGCTTTTAACCCCTGTTGCTCTGCATCATTTACATCCAACCCGATAATGTTGACCACTGCTTTGACGTTGGATTCATGAAGGGACTGTGCAACGGATACGGGATCTCCTCCACAGGTTTCTTTTCCATCACTGACGACATAAACCACATTCTCTGACCCTTGCCCTTGGGATGCCAGGTCACTTTTGGCGGCCTTGATCGCTTCAGCAATGGGTGTCCATCCCGCTGGTTTAACCGACGCCATCGCTTTCTCTAAACGGTCACTGTCAGGCTTGGCGAGTGGATACATCACCTGGTTGCTTGCACAGGACTCCTTTTTATCCGCAGTACTGTTGCTCCCCTTATATCCATAGACTCGTAGGGAAACTTGTGCAGAAGAGGGGAGCTGCGAGACAAAACCACGGATCGCCTCCTTGGCTAAATCCATCTTCTTTCCCCCTGATATCTTCTCCGCCATACTTCCACTCGCATCCAATAGGATCGCTACATTCAGGTGCTTACCTGCTTGCGCTGCTTTCTTTCCTTCGGGTGTATCTAAATCAACCTTAATTGAAGGATCAAAGCTATCATATTTGTCCACCAGTGGACCATAGTCTTCGGCCAATAACTGAACAATGTGGCTATACGCCTGATCGCCCGTTAAATCATCCGGTAGTTTGTTAAGGGCTTGATTCACTTTGTCTTCGTCATAGTGATCACCGGCGTACTTTCCTGGGCCCTCTCGTAACATTCCTTCAACTTTAGTCGCGGGTTGAAAGGGTTTTTTCTTCTTTGCTTCATCGGTTTTTGCTGGTTCTGCTGTCGGTTTCCCACAACCTGAAATGATAAAGGTAAGGATGAGAGCCCATATAATTATTTTCTTCATATTGTTCCTCCGTAAAGTAATCTCCTTCCTCTATGTAGACGGATAGAATGAAAAAAGGTTTCAAAAAACGACTATCTTCTAGGTCCTTTCCTTAGGAATGGAATAGAAGATAGTCGTAACTGATTGTTATCATGATACCCTTATGATTATTTAGTATTTTCTACTGACCATTTCGGGTTTTTCCCATGGAGTTGACCAAATGAGGCATCCACTCCTTATTAGTCAATAGATCTCTAAATATTTATCCACATCAGCAACCGACTGGATTTCGGATATATCATTAATTTCTAAATATCCTGTAACATACTCTCCATATTGTATCTCATTTGTAAAATCGACTTTCTTTACCCCTTTTTTCTTCAATGAAGGCTTGTAATAAGTAATCTCTAAGCTTGCATTGATCCCTTTTTGATTCAAGTACTCAATAAGTTGATAAGCCTCATCCATCTTTTCCTGGGCATTCTCGTTAGTTAATTTAGCCGATATGTTCACCATCACTTGTTGTTGATAACGATCCGTTTGCTGGCGAATCTCCAGATAATTCCGCTTTTCTGTAATCATCTTTTCTTTTACTGTAGGCGCTACAGTCACCGTTGATTCCCAATTCATCATGGATGTAAATACTTGTTCCATTGTCGGACGAATCTCTTTCATCCCTTCATCCGCCAATACATGAGAAAAATAAGAATCTACGTACTTTCCCTTACTATCTTTAGATATATAAAAACCATTAGACTGTTCGTCATCTTTTAGATGACCCCTCATCGTATATCGCGGGGATTGCCTGATATACTCGATTTTGTCCACATAGAATTCTTTTCCGTAACGGTCCTTCAAGTAGGCTTCTGCTTCTTTTTTTAATTCTGTCTTCTTTTTAGGAGATAGTTCATTAGTACCCGACAGTAATTTATTTAACGATATCATAGCTTTTTTCTCGATACTGTAATCGATAATTGATAATGTAGTTCCCAAAAAAAGGAGTACAATCAACGGTTCGATAATATATCGCTTTCCTTTAGGCTTCTCTCTATCTCCTCGAATGATTTGTATACCTACAATAACTGTATCGATCAAGGTAGCCACTACAAGCAGATACATTGGAATTGGCGATATAAAATAGCTAAGAGCAAAACAAATGACATATATACCAACAAATAAATACCCTTTTCTTCGTTGTCCATTTACCAATTGACCCGTTCCTGGTAGCAATAAAGAAGCAATTACCGAGAATAAAATCCTCAAAATTTTCCATCCTCCCTATATTATCTTATAATTATCTATCTATATTACCGTCTTTTCTGTATTGATTATCAAAGGAATCTAAACTATGCTCATTTGTTACTTGATCACTACCACCTGAGACAAAACTTAAACCTCCCCTTATAACAGCACCTGCATCACTAGAAATAAGTGGGTGTAAATAGTCGTTTCTCTCTGATGGTTCGCCATCACCAGTAACTACCGTTTTACCATAATGTAAACCAAAGCTTCCAACCGCATCTTTTTTATTCACATAGTTTATCACTTGATCATCGTTACCTCCAGTCGAATTCTTCACATCCTCCCAGAGATTTAAGCGTTTATTAAATACCCCTTTAAGGATCCCTCTAACTGAATAATTAGAAGTCGGCTTCAATCCAGGTGCATTATATGTAACTGCAGGTAGACCAGTTTCTTTAGCTGCTTTTTGCGCAAGATAGCCCCCTAATGAATGTCCGGTTAGTACTATTGATGAATTTTTGGTTTTGGGATTTTTTTTAACTTCTTCTACAAATTCTTTTGCTGAAACGTCCTGTAAACCATTATCTTGTGACCATAAACTATAATTCTGGCCCCACCAATCTGCACCGTAATTCTCCGTATCAGATCCCCGATATGCTATTATGACTTCTCCAGTTTTTTTATTTTTTACAGCAATAGCTTGAAAACCAGTTCCCAAATCTTTTCTACCTATAATTTGAGCATTGGGTTTTCCAAATCTATCAACTCCAAATATATCATTTAAGTCTTTATTTTTAATATCGGTTATATGATCATAAACTTTATCAGACATCTGACTCAACTGCTGATCCGTAGTCCTTACATCTTTAAAACCATGAGCTTGCTTTCTTTTTGGTATTTTTGCGTATTGTTGATCCGCTGTGTTAGTGCTTTTTTTCGGAGAGTTTGGCTGATGTGTATCATTACCACTCAAATCCCCATTAATAATTGCCATTATTTTTTCTTTAATTAATGTCTGACCACCACCAGAAGAATAATTTACTAGTACCATAGCTACAGATACAGCTAATACTATTATGATTACATACTCTAAAGTGGTAGCTCCTCGTTGCCACCACTGATTTTTATGCATATTCATTATTATCTCCTTTATTTAATTTATATTAGAATTTTTAATATATTTATTGATGGATACCAGTGAATATATTATAGTGAGTAAAATCTATACACTAAGGAAACAGTAATTATCGATATGGAGTGTATATTGAGACGCTTTTCATATCTTTTACCTCACCATCAACAGTTAGGCCATAAGAAGTCTGAACTGTTAATTATTAGATAATTGGATGACGGAGAGAATGTGGGAACAAAAAAGAGTTGCTATTGACGCAAAAAACACTTTCCCCTACAAATTAATTGAGAACGTGCAGTGAAAATCCCCTTTGGGAAGCGCATTCAGTGATGATTCGTGGCCCTATGCTCTACCTAATCGAAGTCTCCTCTAGGTTAATAGCAATTCCCTTCATTCTCTCGTAAGCCTTTATATTCCATAAACAGGTTAACCAATATACCTGACAAGAGGTATCGGATCTTTTATATAGAATTTAATATTAAAACATCGAAATAATATATACATTTTTATTATTATATAGATTTAATCAATAGAATTTATTTCATCTTTACTTTTTTGATCAGATATTTCTCTCTCTTTTGTTTTCTCCTTCTCCAATAAGTTCTCGATCATATGTGAACGTTCTTCATTATAATCAAGAATCATTTGTCTTCTCTCAAGTAAAATATGCTTATATAATACTTGATACTGATCTTTATACTTACCATCTATTAACTTATTGTTTTCATTTAAATAGTTCATTGCAGATTCCATATGTAATTTTTCTTGGTCATCATTTAACGCTCGAATC
This sequence comes from Marininema halotolerans, assembly GCF_900116235.1. GTDB lineage: Bacteria > Bacillota > Bacilli > Thermoactinomycetales > DSM-45169 > Marininema > Marininema halotolerans. The sequence continues at coordinate 95,701 of NZ_FPAA01000009.1, forward strand.
TTATTTTCCACATCCCAAACGGCTTCTATTTTTTCTGACCATGTTTGACCGATTTTCGTATCCATTTTTACTCCCCAATTTTTCCACGCTATCTCTAAACGTTGTCGTTCGGCTTTAAATTGTTGTTCCAACTCTTCCTTCGTCTGAACCGCAGTATACTCTCCCCCACCGGCTTCTGCGACCGCTTTTAACCCCTGTTGCTCTGCATCATTTACATCCAACCCGATAATGTTGACCACTGCTTTGACGTTGGATTCATGAAGGGACTGTGCAACGGATACGGGATCTCCTCCACAGGTTTCTTTTCCATCACTGACGACATAAACCACATTCTCTGACCCTTGCCCTTGGGATGCCAGGTCACTTTTGGCGGCCTTGATCGCTTCAGCAATGGGTGTCCATCCCGCTGGTTTAACCGACGCCATCGCTTTCTCTAAACGGTCACTGTCAGGCTTGGCGAGTGGATACATCACCTGGTTGCTTGCACAGGACTCCTTTTTATCCGCAGTACTGTTGCTCCCCTTATATCCATAGACTCGTAGGGAAACTTGTGCAGAAGAGGGGAGCTGCGAGACAAAACCACGGATCGCCTCCTTGGCTAAATCCATCTTCTTTCCCCCTGATATCTTCTCCGCCATACTTCCACTCGCATCCAATAGGATCGCTACATTCAGGTGCTTACCTGCTTGCGCTGCTTTCTTTCCTTCGGGTGTATCTAAATCAACCTTAATTGAAGGATCAAAGCTATCATATTTGTCCACCAGTGGACCATAGTCTTCGGCCAATAACTGAACAATGTGGCTATACGCCTGATCGCCTGTTAAACCGTCTGGTAATTTGCTAAGAGCTTGATTCACCTTGTCTTCGTCATAGTGATCACCGGCGTACTTTCCAGGACCCTCTCGTAACATTCCTTCAACTTTAGTCGCGGGTTGAAAGGGTTTTTTCTTCTTTGCTTCATCGGTTTTTACTGGCTCTGCTGTCGGTTTCCCACAGCCTGAAATGATAAAGGTAAGAATGAGAGTCCATGCAATTATTGTTCGCATGATTAACCCACCTTTCAAATAATTATGTAATATAATTTCATAATAAAACAATATTATAAATGATATTTCTATCTCAAAAACGGCATGGGATCAACCGGATGACCACCAATTCGAACTTCAAAATGTAAGTGGGGTCCACTACTGTTCCCGTTGTTTCCGCTTTCCCCGATTTTCTGACCTCTTGTCACACTCTGTCCGGCATGTACGACTGGCTGATCATCATACATATGCGCATATAATGTCTGAATTCCACCTCCATGGTCAATAACAATATAGGTTCCATAACTTCGATCACCAAGATTCACAACTTTAAGAACCCTTCCACTTTCGGCTGCAAATATATTTGTTCCAATTGGTGCTGGAAAGTCTTGTCCTGTATGCCCTGAGTAACCATTGATCCCTACTCCGGGTGCAGCATGTATGGGAGCCGCTAATTTCCCACCAGGTAGTGCTGCCCCATTCAAAAAAGCACCACCATGTCTCCCACTTGAACTTCCAAAGCCATATGAAGCTGCCACGTTATTCAATACAGGTGCATCTGAGTCGCTTGAATATGTAAACGCCTTTGAGTTAACAAAAATAATTGGTATATTCGTATTCGCAGAAACTGTTACTTCCCCATGATTTACTTTCACACTTAATTTTTTAAGTTTATATGCGTTTGATTTACCAAATGAAGATATCCCTTCTTTTCGGGCTGTTTTTACATCCCCCGTTACTGAAGCTACTTTTATCGCATCACGAATAGCGCTATGAGTATCCATAATTGCTAATGAAAAAATTGCAAACTGCCAAACAGCCATGCTAATTAATAGAACAAGTGGTAAAATGGTTACAAACTCGACAGAAGCTGCTCCTTTGCGATTACGTAGCATCGTAGCGATCCGGCGTATATACAATTGCATACTTTCTCCTCTCTATTTTGCAATCTTAGCGATAAATAATAATTGACTTCTTCTTACTATGATAAGTTATATACTTATCAGGCAGAAAAACTACCTTGATCTTTGTTACAGCACGCACAGTAATGTGGTTATCCCATATAGGTTTGCCTAGTTTATTCGTACCTAACTTTTTCTGGTATACATCGAAGGATTTTAAATGATAGTACTTTGTTAATCCAAACTTCTTCTTACCATCCTTCTCTGCTTTAACGATTTGACCTGTACTAGCTGCATATCGGGCTTCATCTCTGATCGTATTCTCTGTTTCTACTATAGCCATTACACAAATCGCCAGTTGCAAGATAAAACAGACAGTCAATAAAAGAAGAGGCACCAATGCAACAAATTCGACTGTAATACCTCCTCGTCGATTTAGCCACGCCTTCACTTTCTTCACCTATTCCCTCGGTTGTATTCGATATGAATAGTATCGTTTGGTAAGCCTTTCAGGTAATAACGCACTGGCCCAGCCCCGTCACCCTGAATGTCTTGCTTAGAAAAATAGTTCCTTGCAATCATTGACTGAAATGGTGTACCTGCTCGGACTACTACACGCCCACTGCGCGAAGTAATCAAGCCCTTCCCCTTCGCACCATGTTTACGTGTATATTGTTTCACTACTTCGATCAATTCGTTTCGATGACGCTGGATAGACCACTGGATAAAAGCCCTCCTTTGAGCATTTGAACCAATTGCCTTTTGATAATTTCCTTCATAACGTTCCAGCCAAAGGGTCAAATCCGCATTCACCCATCCATCGATCTTATGTGTAGCTGCTAAACTAGCGGCATCTCCAGCCATCTGACTATTTGAATGAGACATCCATGCCACCGCTAACGACCCAATGAACATAAAGAGTAAAGCAAAAATAGGAAGGCTTGCTACCCACAAGGTAGTTACATTACCTTTTTTGCTTTTAATAATCCAAAAACCTTTCATTTAATCCTCCATTTTTATGAATAATAGGCATATGCTTAGCATATGCCTATTATTTTTTTTACTAAATTTTTATTATTATTGTTTATTTTCATCTTCCGGTTATTAAGGTTTTTCTGGTTTTTCTGGTTTATTCTCCCCGCCTTTGCCAGTAGTATCAATGGAACTAATTACAGATGAAACTTTAGCTTTTAATGCATTGCCAATTTCACCGCCATTTGATACTAATACACCACCAATTAAAGCTGCCGCTGCTAACACCGTTACATATTCTACGGTTGATGCACCTTTACGACTCTTGACAATACCCTTAAACGATTTAACAATGAAATTTTTCATCCCAATTCCTCCAATAATAATTTTAATTGCACCCTATTACCCCTCTTATTTCCAATCACCTCCCTTCGATTCTAAAAAAGGCTATAGTCCCCATACAGAAATTGTAGGGCCAGCACACCAAAAACCAAGATTAGGATTGAAGGGGTCAGGACCAACCCTGCTACTGCTGAAATTTTGGGTTCCGATTTTCCCGCCTGTTCCTTTGCTTTCTCCGCACGCATGGTTCTCATTTCTGAAGCTTGTTGGGCGAAGGTTTCTGATATCGGGGTACCTAAGTTATGGGCTTGGATCATTGATTGAATTAACGCTTCCAATTCAGGGGATTCCGTCCGTTCTATTAAAGAGCGATAAGCCGTTTCCCGCTGTACTCCAAAAGATATCTCCTGGTTCATTCTCATAATCTCTTCACTTAAGGGACCACGTTGCGTAGCCACATAATAGTCCAGCGCTGAATCTAAGCCCATCCCTGCTTTTAAGGTAATGCTCATCATATCTAGAAAATCTGGTAGTTCATACTGGATCTCCTGCTGACGCTTCTTTGCTCGAAGTTTGATCCATTGGATCGGAAACATATACCCTGCTAACGGTCCAAATGCCAAACCAAAGGATCCCAAAGGAAGACCCAGTAGAAAATATAACAACCCCCCAACTCCAAAAAGCAATGTACCAACAATTTTAGCCCCTTGTAAACGATCGATAGTTAGACCATGGGGACGACCTGCTTTTACGAGGTACTCTCTTAATTCCTCTTCGTTACTCATCAGTTCAATACTTTTTCCTGCTTCAGAAAACTTGTCACACCAATGGAGTAAGCTACTTTTCCAACCTTCTTCATCTGGGACATTTGAGGATAATAATGTATCAGATTGTTGTAAGATTTTGGTTGCTACTTCTGCTTGTTCTTTTCGATATTTAATGTACATATATCCTGACATAATCACACAGATAAAGGAGGCAGTCACCAGCACATTGAGTATCATCATCCCTACACCCCCTTTTTATCACACGCGAATCTGAGAGATTTTTTTTACTAGGAATACGCCTAGGACTTGCATTAAAGCAAATATCGTAAGAATGATAATTCCAGGCAAATTGGACATAATCCCCCAAAAATTATCCACCATCTTACTTAACATAAAAGCAATTAAGATTGACATCGCTGGTAATGCATAGGCAGAAGCACGAGCTTGAGCAGTTAACGCACGAATGGTTTGATGAATAATTTTCCGTTCTTCCATCGTTGAAGCCATCTCGCTCATGACCTTCGCTAAATCTCCACCTGCACGTCGTTGAATAATAAGTGCATTGATAAAAACTTGGACATCCTTCGTTTCCACCCGCTTATACAAGTCCCGAACCGAGTCTTCCAAATCTCGTCCTAGTTCTACTTCACGCACGACCTGTCCAAGTTCGTTTTTAATCGGAGCGGACATCTCTTGAACAACAAGCTGTAAACCTTGGGGAATGGATAAACCTGCGCGTGCTGCACTACTGAGTAAACGACATGCTTCAGATAGTTGATTGTCTAATCGTTGGGCATAGATGTGTTTACGCGATTTCAAAAAAATAGATGATGCGAAGTATATAACAACTGATGCAATGATGATACATAGGATGATTGACTGAATACCCACCATTAAATTCATAACGAGTGTTACTACGATCAAACCCAGAAACAAATACGCACTGTAGTCCGAAGGTTTATAATCTAAGCTTGCCTGATCCAACTTTATCCGCATTTTTTTGGCCCATTCTGTCCCATCGATACGATCAGCGACCGAATCAGACCAACTCGTTTTTTCAATTCCTTGATACATCCAATCATTTAATTTATCATGGGCTTTTTTTCTATCATTACTTAACAGCAAATAGTAATGTAATGCCCAAATTGCTGATGCCGCCGCTCCAGCGATTAAGAGAGCACTCATGGTGTGCTCACCTTCCTTGTCACTGGACTAAAAATACTTGACTCAACAGGAGCTCCATATGCATGTAATCTTTCAAAGCAACTCGGAATTTTCCCGGTTGCGGTATGAAATCCTTGAACAACCCCTTCATCATCTACGCCTGTTTGTTTGAAGTCAAACAATTCTACAAGGTCAACTGAACCATCTGGCTTCTTTTGCATTTCGGAGATGGATGTCATTTTTCGTTGCCCATCAGGAAGACGTGCAATTTGTACAATAAAGTCAATCGCTCCAACTAGATACTCCCGGATAATTGAAGGTGGCAACTCTGAGCTAGACATCATTACCATTGCTTCTAATCGCCTCATGGCATCTCCTGGGGTATTCGCATGGACGGTTGTCAGCGACCCTTCATGACCTGTGTTCATAGCTTGAAGCATGTCAAATGCTTCCGATCCCCGTACCTCACCGACAATAATGCGGTCTGGTCGCATCCGCAAGGAGTTCTTTACCAACTGTCGGATGGTAATTTCCCCTTTTCCCTCCACATTCGGAGGGCGAGCTTCCATTCCCGCTACATGACCATGGGGAATACGTAACTCGGCCATATCTTCGATAGTAACAATCCGTTCATATTCTGGAATAAAGTTTGCCAGCGCATTTAACAGCGTCGTTTTACCGCTACCTGTTCCCCCAGAAATGATAATGTTTAGCTTTGATTTTACAACAGCAGCCAAAAATGTAGCCATATCAGAAGTAAGGCTATGAAATCCGACAAGGTTATCCATTGTAATCGGATCTTTTCTAAATTTCCGGATGGATAGTAGTGAACCTTTTAAACTTACAGGAGGAATAACACCATTAACACGGCTTCCATCCGGCAACCGGGCATCTACTAAAGGGGAACTAACGTCCACTCGACGACCCAATGGGGCTACAATACGATCAATTACATGTCGTAGTGCCTCTTCATCCCTAAATTCAATATCTGTTTTATGGATACGGCCTTTCTTTTCAAAATAAATCTCTTTTGGACCATTCACCATCACTTCGGTGACATCCTGGTCCTCTAGAAGCGGCTCTAGAGGACCATATCCCACTGATTCATCGATAATACGAGTAATTAACCGATCACGATCCTGACGAGAAATTACTACTTGTTCATCAGCTAAATAACGACCGATTAAACGATCCAAAGTTATACGTAATTCACTAGAAGGCATCTGTGTTAGTTTTTCTAGATCCGTTTCGCTTAGTAGCCGAGCTTTAAAGTGACGGGCAAGTGCATCTAGCCGCGCCTCACTTGCTGCTGGTTTCACAGGCTTTGATACGGACGATCGCTGTGCCTGCCGCATTCGAGGAGAATTTTGTGGTTTTTCTCGATTAAATAGGGACATGTCTATTCCTCCTTAGGAAGCGGAAGCGGTTCGGTTGGACTGCTGTTCTAACAAAGAGTCGGCTAATTTTTTCACATCTTTTAGGAAAACCGATCCTCGTTTTTCTTTACGTGTTGTCCGAAGAGGAACTCCTCGGTTGATAGCTGGTTGTACCTTCTTGGCATCTTCACGCAATGCACCTTGGATAGGAAAGTCAAAATGCTGTTTTATATCTTTATCACGTAGCTCCGTTTCGCGACCAATTCGATTTAAAATCAGTTCCAGACGATCAGCAGGATCGACCCCAATTTTATCGAACAAGTCTAACACTTGACTAAATGAACGAATGGATGGTGCATCTGGAGACATAATGTAAAACATCTTATCTGCTTCTTCTAACGCTGCATAACTAATCGCATTCATATCTGTAGGAAGATCGACCAAAATGTAGTCATAATACAGTCGAGATGCTCTCAGTAGCCGTTGTACATGTTCTTCTGTAACTTGTTCTGCAATTTCTGCATCCCGAGGGCTTACTAGAACTTCCATATGGGAAACCTTTTCAATTGCGGTCACATTACGAATGTGGTTATCATTTAACTCTTTTAAAACAGGTGTCAAATCATAGATTGACCTCTCATGATCGACATCTAAGTAAGTTTCCACACCACCAAATTGGAGGTTTAGATCCACAAGTAGTACACTACTATTAGAGTCCATCTGAAGAGTCTGAGCGAGGGTTGCTGCAACTAAACTACGACCACAACCACCCTTTCCGCTATAAAAAGTCATTACTTGTCCTCGACCCCACGTAAAGCCACCTGATACCCTTTCTTTTACTTCTTTTTGTAACTCCCCCGCTTTTACCGCTCGGTTAAGTACATCCAAAATTGCTGTAATCTCATCCGGCATAAATAGAATGTCAAATGCACCAGAACGACTAACATCACGTGCTTTTATGGGATCTCTCTTATTTGTTAAGTACACAACCTGACAATTTGGCAACTCATTTACAATATAATGAAGAAGTTGCAATCCGTTCGAGTCATCCCTTGGCTCTTGTAATATCACTATATCTGGCTCTAAACGTGCAATCTCTCTTCGTACTTCATCGGGGGTAATATTCATATAATGTGGAAAAGAATTAGCAATACGACTAATAATATCTTGAGCATGAGTTGCATCCTCATCAACCACTAACAATTTAACGGCTTCACTCATTACCTATCCCCCCTTTGTTATTGTTTTCCCGTTCCCTGGTTTGGAGAGGTTTTTGATTTTTGTTGAGGTTTTAAATTATTTGATTTCCCTTGAGTTATTTGTTGTTTCGTTTGATTATTGTTTGACTGTTGTTGTGCTCCCTCATCGGATATCTTTTGTTTTTGAGGTGCTTTAATCACTCGAATGGAATGTGCAAAGTTCTCAGCTTCAACCAACTTTCTTGCTTCATCCATCGATAGTTCTAAACCAAGAAAACTATTCTTACTACCCACTCTGAAAACCAACTTATCTTTCAACATAAATTTCGTAGATCCTCCGCCATTTTCTGCATAGGAAACTATTATATCTACTCGATCTTGTGTCTGAAAATAATCATCAAATAATACCCGATCAGATCCACGCAATTCAACTACACGCTTCTCTGAGTTCTCCAACTCCGTTATTGGTCGTAATACATTACTTGTCAGCTCATCACCTTTTGTAATAGAAACAATCGAAACATTTCCGTCGATTTCTTCCAAATCCCCTACCTGATTGGGTTTGTAATACCGCTCAGGCACTGACTTGACTTCAAAATCCGTCCGACGCAATGGCTCACGAGATGAAATATCACGTTTGGCCACTAGCACCATCCGTTCTTCACCTAGCCCCGCTCGTAATGCGTTACTCTCCTGCAAAAACATGAATCCAGCTACGGCTGCCAATATGACAGATAAGATAGCGAATATAATCGCTCTACGTTTGGCATCTTGCATCGAAGCAACACCCTTATCCATAGAAGTAAAAATAACTAAAAAAATAGTTACAGAAATATTAAGATATTATAGGTGAATAATTCAGATAACAACGACCATTATCTAAATTACATCCAGATAACCATTCCATAAGTAATAATGACTCCTGCTAATATAAAAGGGGCAAAGGGCATTTCCCACTTGCGATCCACATCTTTGCGGTGTTTTATTTTTGCAAAGATCGCAAAAAATGCGCCAAGAAGATGGGATATAAAGAAAATAAGTAATAGTGCATCCAAACCTAAAGCAAAAGCGATAGCAGCAAATAACTTAATGTCCCCACCACCAATTGATCGCCCACCCGTCAGGATAGCGATCACAGCAAGCCCAAGGAAAACCCCTATCGCTGACAAGCTATACTCCAGCCAAGGAACAGAACCTTCGGTAAACTGCTCGTAACAATGAAGGAGGAACCCCCATCCGAGAAGGGAGAGCACAAACCGATCATAAATTAATCGTTCTCGTAAATCCGTCCAGGTTGCCAAAAGAAGAATAATAAGCGTTCCGATAAATAATAGATGTTGGATCATCCTGTCTACCCCGTTGAAAGAATTCCGTTGCTTTTTTGGAAACAATTCCTTCTATCGACTATTATAAGTGAATGAGGGTGAGAATCAACCGCTATCATAAAAATATGTCAAAATAACTACAAATGAAGAGCATCTTCTAATGTTCTCTGTTGACTCTTTTATTAATAAAATCGCCTAATCCCTTTATTTATGGGCATTTAAGGACATACAGAAACTATTAGGTACCTTGCTAATTATTTTTTATTCGATAGATATAGGTCAAAAGTACTAGACTCTCCGTTAGGATGTAAGGGTTGCATATCCATTTATCACTCTTGATTTGGAAAATAAATTGGATTTCAATTCATAAAAATTACAGGTATTGAAAGATAAATACACTACATCTGCTAATATACACTTACAACGAGGTCTCACATTATCGTACATCTTACTTTTAACGAAAAGGATACCATAGGTGCGTCGCAAGTTGACCATTTTAGCCACTTTTATAAATTATTAAAATGAGCGCAAAAAACAAATCTTCTTTTTAGGGTGTTCCATGCAACCACCCATTTCTGTTTCCAGAAGTCCCTATGCATTCCCTATTCGCTTATATCGTTATTTATCGTTGATTCACATTCTTTTCCATACCTAAGTCATTTTCCAATTCCTTGTCATATGCTCGATTAAACGCTTCTCTTACTCTTCGCCGTACTTTTCACTATACTCATCCATCACTTTTTTCCAATGGCTGAGGAGCAGAGCTTCATTGCATGTTTCTTTATCTATCCCTATTCCACCCTTCATAGTTCCGCTCCAATTGCTAATATATTCAACACCTTGTGTACCACACTTTTTTGTTTCAACAAATTCATGGTACGCACTTACAAGGTCCCGAATCTCATAGCCTTCATACTTCACTAACAACGTAATGTACATCCATACACTACTTGCATCATCATCTTCTGGATAGTTTTCTTCTAAAAATTGAAACAAGCATTCATCCATAAGATATTTCCTCCAATCTCTTTAACCTACCTTAGCATAATATCTTTACTTAGATTGAATGTTCTCAAGCTCTTGCGTCTCGTTATATTAGTGTTACCTATATCCATTCCGAAACCGTCTTAATCGTTACATAAACAAAAGCCCCTTATATAAGGGGCTTTTGCTACTAACCTGTTATCCCGATTCTGCTTCCTAGAGAACTTCGACATGTAGTAGATTAATAGAGTGTAAGTCATCCTGTAGCGACATCAAAAAGACAGCGTTCCAAACACCTAATCTTCCAAACCCATATTGGATAGTGGCATGATCAATCGGTTTGAACTACTTTGTATAATACACCGACAACTTAGATATAAATCTCAATTACTCTTCGCCGTACTTTTCAATATACTCATCCATCACCTTTTTCCAGTGGCTGAGGAGCAAAGCTTCGTTGCATTTTGCTTTGTTCATCCCCGTTCCTGCTTCCATCGTTCCACTCCAATCACCTATTATTTCAACACCTTGTGTACCACCATGTTTATTCTCAATAAACTTATGATACTCACGTACAAGGTTCTGAATCTTATAACCTTCATATTCAACCAATAATGTAATATACATCCATACACGACTTGCATCATCATCCTCTGGATAATTATCTTCTAAAAATCGAAACAAGCGTTCATCCATACGATATCTCCTCCTTCACTTTTTAGATTACCCTCTTACTATTAAAATTTGGGGTAGTGGGTATCTATATAATCCACCGTCCCATCGGGCCTGGGTATCACATACCCCTCCACTTCGATAGTCTTGCCATCCGGTCCTTTTACCTTTGAATTAAACCTCACAGGCCTGACGTCTCCCTTTACAATCATGTAAGGCAACGACCCATTCCCCTTTAAAAAGTCCGATAATGCTTGATTTCCCATGTCATCAATTTCTTTATCCGTATAGTGGTCTGGATAAACAGTTTTAGTCACTTTTTTACTGGTTTTCGACTCTACTTCAGGATCAACATCCTCTGGATTTGTGTTTCTCATATTGGGAGGGATAATTTTATTACATCTCTTTTTTTGGCTCTTACTGATATTAGGATCCTGCAGATCTTTTAATGCTTGCTTAATATTTTCATATTTCTTTCTTGTTTTGGGATCGTGTCCTACCATTTCTACTTCAACTTCCCTTACACCTGTATGTGGATTAATGGACACATTTGTAATATTATAGCCATCTTTTTGTACACGTTGCTGGAGATTTTTCTAATTATGCAATCAATTCCCATACCGTTTTCCATAGTAAGCGGATTGAGCATCTTCAGATATCTCACCATTATGGACATGATTTCTTGTATGGCTATTCGTAAAAGTAGACGGATTCTTACTTGGAATGTTCGAAGATGAGGAGCTATGACCCGAAGCATGTGGGCATGCTTCTCCGTTGATCACAGCCAAAACCTTATCCTTTATCATTCCAGCGAAGCTCTGCTCACCGGACATTGTAAAGAGTACTCCTGCAAGTAATGCACCTAACATCAATATAATGACATATTCTACCGTTGAACTACCTTTATTTGAAAGGGATAACGACTCCATCGATTCATTCGTTTCACGGATTCACCATAATTGCAATCATAGATATTGTAATGATAAGGCCAAGTGGAATAATAACAATCGATCCGAATCCCTTCAGCAAACAAACAATTCGAGGCTCTCGTAAACTTTACAAAGGTATGTCGTCACAACAAAAAGCACCCTTCTTCACAAAAGGGTGCTTTTTACTATCCAATTATTTACCTATAACTTATCCCTGATCCCGCATCACCGGGAACAACAGGACGTCACGGATGGAAGGGCTATCCGTCAGCAACATGACGAGACGATCAATCCCAATTCCGAGGCCGCCTGTGGGAGGCATGCCATATTCGAGGGCTTCGAGGAAGTCTTCGTCCATGGGGTGGGCTTCGTCGTTACCTTGGGCTTTTTCCTTCACTTGCGCTTCAAAACGCTCCCGTTGATCAATGGGGTCATTGAGCTCGGTGAAGGCGTTGGCGTGTTCACGACCGACGATGAAGAGTTCAAAGCGGTCGGTGAAGCGAGGATCATCTGCGTTTTTCTTCGCCAGAGGTGAAATCTCGAGGGGGTGACCATAGACGAAGGTCGGCTGGATGAGGGTCTCCTCTACCTTTTGCTCGAAGAATTCATTGACGATGTGACCATAGGTCATCCCTGGTTTGGTTATGATGCCGTGTTCCTTGGCAAGGGCGAGGGCTTCGTCATCGCTCATCACTTTCCAGAAATCGACTCCGGTTTGTTCTTGAATGAGATCGACCATGTGTTTGCGTGCCCATGGGCTGGTAAGGCGAATCTCCTCACCGGCATAGGTGACGGTGTCTGAACCGAGAACATCCTTTGCCGCATGGGTGATGATGTTTTCGGTCAGATCCATGATGTCATGAAAATCCGCATAGGCTTCATAGAGTTCCAGCATCGTAAACTCAGGATTATGACGAGTCGAGATGCCTTCGTTCCGATAGACGCGGCCGATTTCATACACCTTTTCAATGCCACCGACGATCAGGCGCTTGAGGTGTAACTCAATCGCGATCCGCATATACAGTTCCATATCGAGGGTATTGTGGTGGGTGATAAAGGGACGTGCCGCTGCACCACCTGGAATGGTATGAAGGGTAGGCGTTTCAACTTCTAAATACCCTTCTTGATCCAGAAAGCGGCGAATGGAACTAATTATTTTACTCCGCGCGATAAAGGTATCCTTCACTTCTGGGTTCATGATCAGATCCAGGTATCGTTTGCGATAGCGGATCTCCACGTCTTTTAAGCCATGGAATTTTTCTGGTAGCGGCCGCAGGGATTTGGAGAGGAAGGTAAGTTCACGGGCTTGGACACTGGTCTCCCCGCGATTGGTCTTAAAGACAATGCCTTGAATCCCAAACCAATCCCCTAGATCGGCACTGGTAAAGGTTTCGTATTGTTCCTCACCCACGGTATCCTTGCGCACGTAGATTTGAATGCGACCCGATTGGTCTTGGAGATGGGCAAAGGAGGCTTTCCCTTGTTTCCGTTTAGCAACGAGACGACCAGCAATGACTGCTGGCTGGCTCCTCTCGGCAAGCTCTTCTTTGGAATATTCTCCATAGGCAGACACGATATCCTGGGCAAGATCCGTGCGGTCAAATTTTTGACCAAAGGGATCAATGCCTCGCTCACGTAAGGTGGTCAGTTTGTTGCGCCGGATTTGCAGGAGCTCGTTTAGCTCTTCTTCCTGCAAAGGGGCTTGTTCTTCTTCTCGACTCACGTCGGATTCACACCTTTCCAAATTGCAATACGCCCGATTCACGCGTCATCATTCGTTATGGGCAAAAATGAAGGACATTAGACCGATGAAAGCCGTCGGAGCCCGACGGCAAGATGATACTACTATACTACACTTTGAACCGATGGCAAACGCCTTAACCTTAGGCGGGTACTTCCTTTTGTTGCTCTTCCAAGCGATCGACAAAGTCACTTAATACCGTTGCCATGCCGTCCCGTGTGACTTGTTCATTCACCTGATCCTTGATCCGAGCACTGCCACGCATTCCCCGTAGATACCATGCAGCGTGTTTCCGCATTTCCCGCACCGCTACATCTTCCCCGCGCAGGGCAATCAAGCGATCCATGTGTAGGATGGCAATATCGATTTTTTCCCGTGGATTCGGCTCGGGTGCCAGCTCCCCAGTCGTCAAGTAATGAATCGTGCGATACAGCATCCAGGGATTCCCCAGTGCCGCCCGTCCGATCATCACGCCATCACAGCCCGTTGTATCAAGCATCCGCCGGGCATCTTCTGGGGTTTGAATATCGCCGTTACCAATCACGGGGATATCCACCGCTTCCTTCACTTGCCGGATAATGTCCCAATCGGCTTTTCCGGTGTACATCTGTACCCGGGTACGACCATGGAGGGAAACAGCTTGCCCCCCTGCCCGCTGAATCCGCTGGGCATTTTCCACGGCGTAGATATGTTCTTCATCCCAGCCCATCCGCATTTTTACGGTGACCGGTTTCTCTACGACATCAACAACCGCTGAAACCATCTCTTCAATCTTGTCTGGATTGAGCAGCCAACGGGCTCCAGCATCACATTTAGTGATTTTCGGTACGGGACACCCCATGTTGATATCAATAATATCTGCGTTGGTATGTTGATCAACGACTCGGGCCGCCTCCACCAAGGAATCCTTATCCCCACCAAAGATTTGGAGGGAAAGGGGTTTTTCCCGCTCATCCACATAGAGCATCTGCTTCGTCCGTTCATTTCCATGGATGATCGCCTTATCGCTTACCATCTCCGCACAAACAAGGCCCGTGCCAAATTCCTTAGCAATGAGGCGGAAGGCGGGGTTACATACTCCTGCCATCGGGGCGAGCACCACATTGTTTTTTGTTTCCACGGATCCAATTTTTAATTTCATCCCTCTACACCTCCTTTTTTAATCCATCCCTTTACATCCGATGATGCTCGGAAATCGTATCCAGGGACGCTTGAGGTTGGGGCTGCCAAGGCAACGTCCCCAAACATCGAATGTCCTCACCCGAAATCGTTTCTTCCATCCACTCGGTCACACTTTTTCTGGTGCCAGGAATGATTCTCTTTGGTACAAGGTCCGCCAGGGGAACCAAGACAAAGGAGCGATGGGTCATGCGTGGGTGGGGAACCAAAAGTCCCTCTTCTTCTATCTTTTCATCTCCATAAAGTAATAAATCCAGATCCATCGTTCGAGGACCCCAGCGTACCTCCCGCACACGATGAAGGTCTCTTTCAATCGCCAAGAGATCATCGAGTAACGCTTGCGGTGAACGGGTGGTTTCAAGGGCCGCACATAGATTCAGAAAATCTGGCTGATCGCGTAACCCCCAGGGCTCGGTTTCATAGACCTGGGAAATCGCCGTTACCTGGATACCTGCATGTTGGTCCAACCGTTCCAAGGCTTCCACCAGATTGGCTATGCGATCACCCAGATTGGTTCCAAGACCAATGTACACGGTATGGGTCATGATCGTTTCCTACGAATCTCGACACCGACGGATTCATAGTGCCCGGGAATGGGAGGATCTGGCTTGGTCACACGCACCATCACCTCATGCAAAGGAAAGTCGGTCAGGAGACGATCAGCAATTCTCTCTGCTAAGGTTTCCACTAAAGCAAAGGTATGGTCCTCAACGATCCCCTTCACCGCTTCATAAACCGAGGCATAATTGACTGTGCGATCAAGGTCATCCGTATCCGCCGCCGGTTTGAGATCCATCATGAGCTCAAGATCGACAAGAAAGCGCTGACCGAGGCGATTCTCTTCTGAAAAGGCCCCATGGTATGCATAGAAAGCCATCTTATTAAAAAAGATCCGATCCATTTCCCTCACTCCTTTCACACCACCGCGCGTACCATCGCATCTGTCATACGGGCTACCCGTACCATCTCTTTGACATCATGAACCCGTATCAGTTGGCAACCCTTTGCAATACCAAGGGCTACGGTTGCCCCGGTTCCCTCTACCCGTTGATGAACAGGAAGATTTAGCGTATTCCCCACCATGGATTTTCGTGACGTACCCAGTAGCACAGGATACCCAAGGGCAACAATTTGCTCGAGATGCCTCATGACAACCAGGTTTTCTTGATGGGACTTAGCGAATCCAATCCCTGGATCCAGAATGATGTTCTCATCGGCTACACCTGCATTGCGAGCGAGGGCAACGCTCTCCAACAGTTCTTGACATACCTCGTTCATCAACTGGCGATACCCTGTCTTTACTCGATTATGCATTAAAATCACAGGCACATTGAACTTGGCAACGACAGAGGCCATCACGGGGTCTTTCTTCATTCCCCATACATCATTGATGATGTGCGCCCCTGCCTTTACTGCTTGGCGTGCTGTCTCTGCTTTATAGGTGTCAATCGAGATGGGACAATCGATTTCTTGTGCAAGGCGTTCGATGACGGGCAAGACACGATCCAATTCCTCTTCCATCGGTACCACCTGATGTCCCGGTCGTGTGGATTCCCCGCCAACGTCAATGATATCAGCCCCTGCTTCGATCATCGCCTGGGCATGAGCCACTGCACCGTCCAGTCGATTATACTTTCCTCCATCCGAGAAGGAATCCGGAGTCAAGTTGAGGATTCCCATCACGACGGTTCGTTCATGAATGGGCAGTCGATAAGGGCCCACTTGAAAAGGGGCCCTTCGAAATTGTGATTGTGATTCCATCGATCGGTACATCGATCCTTCTCCTTCATGGCGATTCCTTTCACTTCAAAAAGAATGCCTTCCATCTGCAATTCTGCGTCCATCCTTCTTTCTTAACGAAGCACAACCGGACGAACGGTCTCCATAAAGTTGGCCAACATCCGCTTGCCCTCTTCCGTTAAGATCGATTCTGGATGAAACTGCACACCCTCGAGGGGGTAATGGCGATGACGGATCGCCATGACCTCTCCTTCCGCCGTCTCAGCACTCACCTCAAATTCAGGGGGAATGCTTTTCCGATCCACGATGAGCGAGTGGTATCGATTGGCGCGAAATGGAGAGGAAAGCCCTCTAAAAAGAGTCTTCCCATCGTGATATACCGGCGAAGTTTTGCCATGCATCAGTCGTTCAGCCCGCACAACAGAACCGCCAAAAGCTTGGGCAATCGTTTGGTGCCCCAAGCAGACCCCTAATATTGGGATCTTCCCAGAGAGATGCTGAACTACGTCCAAACTGATCCCCGCTTCGTCTGGATTGCCTGGACCTGGGGAAATCAGGATCGCATCCGGGGAGCGTGCCTCAATTTCCTCTAAGGAGATACGGTCGTTGCGATGCACCTCCATCTTCTCACCCAGCTCACCCAAATATTGCACTAAGTTATACGTAAATGAATCGTAGTTGTCGATGACTAAAATCATTTTTCTCGTCTCCTCTCATCTATTCTCGTCTCTGCTCTACTACAACGAGCCTTCTTACTGACTATGAACCATGCAATCTCACCTTCATATAGAAGGGGATATCCTTCCCAATAGTTTACACCAAAATCGAACCTGAAAAAAGAGTCCCCTGCTGGATAATCACTTCCAATCAGGTTTGTTGATCATCTTATTTTTGGAAAAAGGAAGGAGGTGCCTGGGAGCAAAAAAGCGTTGCCATCAATCAATCCTGGTAAGGGAGTGCTGGGTCATCAAACCGCCCGACTTTAAGGAGTAAATTTTGTATTGGTTCAGACCCCTTCCTGGGTAAGTGATCCTATCACTTTGTATGCTCACAACATAAGATAAGATACCTGTCTCATGGAATGTAGCAAGAAAAATGATTTTCCCAGCAAAGGAGTCGTCAAATGGTTCAAGTCGGTTATAAGTGGGAACTGCATAAAAGGCTCATGCGCGATAAACTATTGGCTTCTACCTTGCCCGAAACCTATCTATGGAGCCCCAAAGTCATGTGGAGCATGTTCCAACGCTATCCATCTGTCATATTAAAACCCTCGGGAGGTACGGGTGGCTACGCAGTCTTTCATATCCTTCGTAAATCTCCCCACCAATACGAACTGCGCTACGGGAAAGAAAAGAAAGTGGCCAATGGAAAAGTCGCTTTGGAACGTTTACTCCAACGTTTCATCCCTATCGGAGGGACGAAGTATCTGATTCAGAATCGAATTCCTTTAGTCAGTGTGAATCATTCACCGATTGATATTCGATTTATGGTTCAGAGAAGACAGGTAAATAGCCCTTGGGTGATTACCGGTCACCTTGCGAAAATCGCAGGGAAGGGATACTTCATCACCAATATGGAACGAAGTCGCGGCGCCGTGATTCCTACACAGCAGGCGATTTCCTTAGCGAAGTTTGATCGTCCTGTGTCGGTGCCACAGCTTATGAAAAGTATGAGTCAAATTAGTCTCCGTGCTTCTAAAATGGTTGGCCGTTCGCCAGTATGTAAAGCAATCGGCATGGATTTAGCCCTAGATCGGCGCGGAAAGATCTGGATTATAGAAGCCAACCCACAACCCATCGCAAGTCCTGCGATCAATTTCTTTAAGCATTTAAAAGATAAGAGCATGTATCAACGGATGATTCAATTTGGTTACAACCCCAACAAATAATCACTCGTCGATTAAAAAAGAGAGCCCCTTAGGCTCTCTTTTCCGTTTATTCTTCTCCAAATTGATAAAGTTCAGTGGTTAGATAACGTTCCCCATTGGATGGGATCACCGCAACCACCCGTTTACCGGCACCAAGCCGTCGAGCCACTTTCATCGCAGCAGCGATCGCCGCACCTGAAGAGATGCCTCCTAAAATTCCCTCTTCCTTCGCCAAACGACGGGCCCAAGTAAAGGCTTCTTCGTTATCAATGGTTAACACTTCATCATAAATGTTGGTATCTAAGATATCCGGTGCAAAACCCGCCCCGATTCCCTGAATTTTATGGGGTCCGGGTTGTCCGCCAGAGAGAACCGGTGATGCACTCGGTTCTACAGCAATCACTTCCACCCCAGGGATTTTTTCCTTTAGCACTTTACCGGCACCTGTGATCGTACCCCCGGTACCAATGCCCGATACAAAGGCGTCAATCTTCCCGTCCATCTGCCGAACCAACTCAGGACCCGTTGTTACCTCATGAATTTTCACGTTATCCGCGTTTTTAAATTGTTGAGGCATAAAATAATCCGGGTTCTCTGCTTGGATTTCCTCGGCCTTGGCAATGGCCCCTTTCATTCCCTCAGGCCCTGGCGTCAACACCAGCTCGGCTCCATAGGCACGTAAGAGATTGCGACGTTCCAGACTCATCGTCTCAGGCATGACCAACAAGGCACGGTATCCCTTTGCGGCAGCCACCATCGCGAGGCCAATCCCCGTATTCCCACTTGTGGGTTCAATAATGGTAGAACCGGGTTTTAAATCCCCACGTTTTTCTGCCTCTGTAATCATGCTATAGGCAATCCGGTCCTTCACACTACTACCTGGGTTAAAGTATTCCAGCTTCAGATAGACATCTGCATCCGCTTTCCCTACGATCCGATTTAGTTTAACGATGGGGGTTTCCCCGATCAATTGTAGGATATTATCGGCTACACGCATGAAAAATCCTCCTCTATAAATAACCAAGTAGTTCGGTCGGTATATATGGTTTATTGTATCCAGTAAGACCCCAATTGTCAATCAATGCAACTTGTTCCGCGCCTTTTCCTACCTGATCGCTTGGGATTATTTTCAGGGTCGATCCCATCCTGATTATTCATCAGAGGCAGCCGATAATCATCTTTACAAAATGACAGGGAGGAAGTTAGGCTCATCCAACACCCTAACGATGGCGGTGATTACTCCACTTCCACTTCTCGCTTTAACTTTTCTAATTCCTCTTTTGAGAAGGTATACGCTTCATTGCAAAAGTGACAAATCACTTCCGCCTGACCTTGCTCCTCAATAAGGTTCGTCAATTCTTGCGCGCCAAGGGTCTTTAACGTTGCTTCGATACGATCCTGGGAGCATTGACATTGAAAGGCGATTTCCTGACGATGGTGCATGGACCACTCATCACCCAAAATGCGATATAAAATCTCTTCGGCTCTAGCACCGGCCTGCATCTGTTGAGTCACCGAGGGCATCCCTTGAATTCGCTTTTCCAACTCGTTGATTAACGCATCATCTGCTCCAGGCATCATTTGCAGGATAAAACCACCTGCCTGGAGGATCGATGCATCCCGATCAACCAGTACACCTACACCCACCGCGGAGGGAATTTGTTCGGATACCGTAAGATAATACGTAAAGTCATCCCCCAACTCCCCAGACACCAGGTGAACACTTCCACGATAAGGATCCTTTAATCCCAGATCCTGAATGATGTTTAAGCTACCTTGTCCAACCCCTCCAGCAACATCCAGTTTGCCCACGCTGTTTAACGGGAGATCGACAGCAGGATTATCTACATATCCCCGGACATGTCCTTGTGCATCCGCATCGACTACGATCTGACCAAGAGGACCATCCCCTGTCACCTGGATCGTCAATCGATCCGTTGGGTTTTTCATCATCATCGCCATCATTGCCCCAGCCGTGGCTGTTCGACCCAGTGCAGCACTCGCTACTGGCCACGTCTGATGTCGCCGTTGCAACTCGCTAACCAACTCGGTCGTTACCGCTGCAAAAGCACGTACTTGTCCATCAAATGCTGTACCACGAATCACATAATCGTTACTCATAACCTACCCTACCTTCTTTGTTATAAACCTCTACTTATCATCCATTCCCTTTGAAAAATACTTCCCCATACACCAACGAATTGATTCTACACTCAACAAAATCAATTTCATTTCGAAAAGCCATTGAAGGACCGCCGTTTGGCACCAAATGGATCGTTCTTATGATCTCCATCGTGTTTGCAATTGTGCAAGAGGGGTACATTTTCTTTCAAAGGCAATCGTTTTTACTTAGAAAGATCAGGAGTAACTCCCGGAATTTCGCTGATAAATCAGATTGAGTCCTTCTAATGTCAAGAAAGGAGCCACTTCATCAATCATCTTTGTATCTTCACAAATCAACTCAGCCAACCCACCGGTTGCCACGACCGTCGGGCGTTCTGTCAGTTGCCCTTTCATCCGACTAACAATGCCATCGACTGCACCGACATAACCAAAATAAACACCCGCCTGAATCGCTTTAACCGTGTTTCGCCCCACAACACTGTCAGGACGAACAATCTCGACCCGAGTTAATTGGGATGCATGTTGATAGAGCGCTTCGGTAGAAACTTGTATGCCAGGGGTAATCGCTCCCCCGATATAGCGACTTTTTTCATCGATCAAGCAAAACGTAGTTGCGGTACCAAAGTCAACGACAATCGTAGGTGCTCCAAATCGTTCAATCGCAGCAACCGAATTGACGATCCGATCCGTTCCTACTTCGCGTGGTGTTTCATATTGAATGTTAAGTCCGGTCTTCACTCCAGGCCCCACAATCAGCGGTGCACGATGAAAGTATTTGTGGATCAAGGTCTTCAACACATAAGTAAGAGGGGGCACGACAGAACAAATGGCGACACCCTTTATTCCATGAAAATCCACACCCACATGGGCAAATAAACTTTTCAAGCGCATGCCATATTCATCTTCTGTCGCACGACGGTCCGTATGAATCCGCCAGTGATGCAACAATTCAGCACCTTGGTACAAACCTAAAACAATATGGGTATTCCCAACATCCATTACCATCAACACGACGCTCCACCTGCTTTTCCAAAAAAAGTCCAACTTCATCATAGCAATGCCCAGAAGGGAATTCAAATTGCTCAAATCACGCGAAATCATGCGGAATTCACTAGGAATTTCGACTTTAATTCCATTAGAAAACAGACTAGAATTTTACATATTAACTCCTTTATTATTACATAATAACCCAATTAATAAGCGGGTTATTCCTGACTCCATTACATGGATTTCTATACCAACCAACGAACAATCCAATGCAACCTATTGGAACCCATCACGTTAAACCCTTGGTAATACAGTATTTACACTGAAAAACACCGATGAAAGGGTTTACAATCGCGATTCTTTCAGACTTTTCACGATACCTGTTAAACCCAATAAAAAGCGATTAATAGTTATTTTTTTAATTTAATTATCTCAAAATTGTTGAAAAATAAAATAAACAATTTACAATAAGAAACTATCAACCACTTTAACGTGGTACAACAACAACAAGGAGTGATTTGATGAAGAAGACCGCTATTATTGTTTCTGCAATCGTACTTTCCGCGGGCGTTCTTACCACCCTGGCTCAGGTCAATGCGCAAACTCCGGAGAAATCTTCGGAAATCATCGTAAAATACAAAAATGGTGCGACCAGCTCCAAAATGACAGCACTTAATGATTCCGTTGAAGCAAAAGTGACTGGTGGTAGCAAAAAACTGGACTTCCAAACCGTCAAGGTGGAAGGTTCCGCGAAGGATGCTATCAAAAAGTATGAGAAAGATCCGAATGTTGCCTATGCAGAGAAGAAGATCATCTTTAAAGCAACTGCTGAAGAGCCCAATGATACTGACTATTCCAAACAATATGGTCCTCAACTCTTAAAAGCTCCTGAGGCTTGGGATACCACCAAGGGTAGCAAAGACATTAAAGTTGCTGTTGTGGATACGGGAGTCGACTACTCTCACCCTGAGCTTGAAGGGAAAGTAGAAAAAGGCGGCGACTACATCAACAACGATGAAGATCCAATGGATGACCAAGGACATGGTACTCACTGTGCTGGGGTTATCGGCGCAATTGCTAATAACAACGAAGGGATCGCTGGGATCGCACCTGAAGTCACCATCTATGCTGTAAAAGTGTTGGGTGCTGATGGTAGTGGTGACAACGAAACCGTAGCTAAAGGGATCCAAGATGCAGCCGATGCGGGTGCAAGCGTAATCAGCCTCAGCCTCGGTTCTCCTGAGAAATCTCAAGTCGTTGAAGATGCTGTAAACTACGCTTCTGAAAAAGGTGCAGTCGTTGTAGCAGCTGCTGGTAACGATGGTTCTTCCACACCTAGCTATCCAGGTGGGTCTGAAAAAGCAATCGGTGTCGGTGCAACGGATCAGAACGATGCAAAAGCTGATTTCTCCAACTACGGCGCTGACTGGGTTGATGTTGCTGCTCCTGGCGTAGACATCCTCTCCACAGTTCCTGGTGGTAAGTATGAAGAAATGTCCGGTACCTCCATGGCAACTCCTCATGTAGCTGGCGTAGCTGGTTTGGTAGCTTCTACTGGTAAAAAAGGTGATGAAATCCGTGAAGCGATTGAAAGCACCACAGACAAAGTAGACGGAACTGGTTCCGACTGGAAATACGGTCGTGTAAACGCTGCTGCTGCAGTACAACAGTAAGTAAAAAACACATACATTTATTGACGGGGAAAGCTCATCCTGCTTTCCCCTTTTTTATCAAAGAGAGAATCGTTCTTCCTTCTTTCCTGGTAGTACGTACCCCCATGAACCCTTGCTACACGACAACGACTGCACAGGACTAGTTAAGGAGAAAGAACGATAGAAGGAACCCAAGACCATCGCTTCACAGCAAACCATATACAAAAAATCAAAAACTCCCGGTTAACACTTGAAACATGAAAGTGGTGACCGGGAGTTTTGTTTCACCTCACCTAAGAATTTGTCTAGGAATAATGAACTAGATTACACGATATGGACCCCATACTCACGAAGCTTTCGAAACATCCTGGATTCCATATCCTCAAAAGAAAAAATCATTAATGAATGAGTCAGCCTGATTCATCCTAGCGGAAACTACCATCAACCCAAGGAAATTGCTATGGACAAGGAAGCTGATGTGATGGATGTTCAAAATAAACTGGGCATAACGATATCGGATTTGCTGTGGTATATCCCATGGCACCCGAAGTTGCTAGAATACTAGCCATAAGGGTTTTTGAAGAGAAATACCGGACCGTTTCTCTTACAAGGTGGTTGTCCCTAAAAGCTTCTCCCAAGGGCTCCTACCCCCCATTTTGACTCCACTCACATCCTGCTGAAAAACAAAGTCCAGCGTGAGAAAAAGACACACAAAAAGGGATGCCCGTTATGGGCATCCCTTTTTGTGTGTTCCCCTTTATTCATCCTTAGGATCTTCCGGTTTTTTACCATCTACATCCTGTTCCAACGGTCCAGGTGCTGGTTCTTCACCTTTTTCGTCCTTCCCTTGAATGTTCACTGATACATCGGAGTCAGTCTCAATTGGTTTATCCAATTTCCCATTCTCCATCAGCTGTTTAATCTCATCCACATCCAAGGTTTCCTTTTTATAAAGGGTTTGTGCAACCAACTCAAGAACATCCCGTTTTTCCGTCAGGATTTCTTTCGCTTTGTTGTAACAAGCCGTAATCATTTCTTGCATTTCTTGATCGATCTCATAGGCAACAGCGTCTGAGTAGTTTTGTTCCGAATTGAAATCGCGGCCCAGGAAGACTTGACCTCCCTGGTTCCTGCCAAATTGCATCGGAGCCAAACGACTACTCATACCGTATTCCGTAATCATGCTGCGAACAATGGCTGTCGCTTTTTCGAAGTCATTATGAGCGCCTGTACTGATCTCATTAAAGACGACTTCTTCAGCAGCTCGACCACCTAAGAGTCCCGTTACCCGATCCAAAAGCTCACTTTTGGTCATCAAGAAACGATCTTCCTTCGGTAACATCACCACGTAGCCACCTGCTTGCCCACGGGGGACAACCGTAATCTTATGCACCGTATCAGCGTGTTCAAGGAAATAACCGACGACAGCATGACCACCTTCGTGGTAGATGATCGTCTTCTTCTCTTGTTCGCTAATCACACGGGATTTTTTCTCCGGTCCAGCAATAACACGGTCGATGGCTTCTTCGATCTCTGCCATCGTTATCTTTTTCTTTTGTCGACGAGCCGTCAAGAGAGCGGCTTCATTCAACAGGTTCTCAAGATCAGCACCTGTAAATCCAGTGGTACGTTGAGCGATCTTGTCAAGTCGCACCTCATCATCAAGGGGCTTATTACGCGCGTGTACTTTAAGAACAGCTTCCCGACCCACCACATCGGGGCGGTTAACAGTAATTTGACGGTCAAATCGACCCGGACGCAACAAGGCAGGGTCAAGAATATCGGGGCGGTTGGTCGCAGCAATCATAATGATTCCTTCGTTGGCACCAAACCCGTCCATCTCAACGAGAAGTTGGTTCAAGGTTTGCTCCCGTTCGTCATGACCACCACCGAGACCGGCTCCACGTTGGCGACCCACTGCATCAATTTCATCGATGAAAATAATGCAAGGTGCATTTTTCTTCGCTTGCTCAAAAAGATCGCGAACACGGGATGCACCCACCCCGACAAACATTTCTACAAAGTCGGAACCACTGATACTGAAGAAGGGTACACCTGCTTCACCAGCAACTGCACGAGCAATTAAGGTTTTCCCTGTCCCAGGAGGTCCAACGAGAAGCACACCCTTAGGAATACGTGCGCCCACCGCCGCAAACTTCCGTGGATCCTTCAAGAAATCAACGACCTCAACTAACTCCGCCTTCTCTTCATCCGCACCTGCAACATCACCGAAGGTCACTTTCTTCTTCTCTTCATTGTACATCTTGGCCTTCGATTTCCCGAAGTTCATGACACGGTTCCCGCCACCCTGAGCCTGATTCATCAAGAAGAAGAATAGCAACAGAATGATGATAAAGGGAATGATCGAAGTAAAGAAAGTAAGCCAAAGGGATTGACCCTTCGATGGATTAAATTTCGTTTTCGTGCCAAATTTCTTATCGGCATCTTCTAAATCAGCAACAACATTACTACCTACCGAATAAGGCCCGTTGGTGATAAACGTCTTTTTCGGATCGGATTTATACTTACCTTCAATGTGATATGTGTTACCCTCCGGACGTACAGTAACTTCAGAGATTTGTCCAGAGGACAGTTTCTTCTGGTAATTGGTATAGGTTAACTCGTCTGTCCCCGTCCCTTGGTTGTATACAATGTTTACAATCCCGACGCAGACAAGGATGAGGATAATATATAATCCGGAGTTCCGGAAGATGCTTTTCATCCTTGACCTCCTCTCAAGATACCACTTTCATCATTTTACCATAGCGAAAATGGGGTCACAACTCACTCAAACTGGATCCGTGTAGATCTCTTTTTTCAATACACCAATGTAAGGAAGGTTGCGGTACTTCTCCACGTAATCTAGCCCATATCCTACAACAAAGGCGTCAGGAACTTGAAAGCCTGAGTAGTCCGGTTTCAGACCGGTAGTACGACGACTTGGTTTATCTAATAGTGTAACCACTTTCGTGGAGGCGGCATTCCTCCCTTGCAATAGTTCCAGTAGATAACTTAACGTTAAGCCACTGTCGATGATATCCTCGATCACGAGAACGTGACGGTCTTCAACTGGCGTATCCAAATCTTTAATAATCCGAACAACCCCAGAGGATTGCGTCGATGCACCGTAGCTTGAAACCGCCATAAAATCCATCTCCAGGTAGGTGTCAATCTGACGCACCAGATCAGCCATGAAAGGAGCAGCACCTTTTAACACACAAATACACAATGGGTTTTTCCCTTTATAGTCACGTGTTAGTAGCTCGCCCAACTCTTTCACTTTACTCTGGATCGCTTCTTCGGAATATAAGATCTCTTGGATGTCATCATGCATGGGGGAACCTCCTGAACGAAATATGTATGCAGTGCAACCGCGATGCCTACTCTACTCAACTACTCCATTTCCAGGATAGGGTAAGGTATGTTTTGGTATCTTGATCAACTGGTGCCCACTGAGAATGGACAAGCCCTGGGATCCAAATAATCTCATCTCCGTGAAAGACGAAGGGGATGGAATCCCTTTCTCGCTTCGGTACCTTGGCATCAATCAAAATATCCTTTACCTTCTTCCTACCATGAAGACCCTTCGGCCACATTCGGTCACCAGGACGACGGGATCGCACCGTTAATGCACCTTGCAATTGTTCCCGGTCAAAAACGGCATAATCCATTCCATGCTCCACAGAAACCGGTTGAGTACTCGTCCAAGCACGGAAAGTGCCTTGAGGTAGCTCAGTCCTACCCGGAATTTGCAGGGGCAACGGGGACGAAAAAGGGGGGTAGTAGGGGATGGATCGCTCCTGGGATTTCCTAAATAGATGAAGCCAACCGTACTCCCGTTCCGCTTTCATCTCCCCAGGTAGATGAAGCGACGCCGCGGGGTTGGATCCGATTATTACACTTCGAATCCCTTCTACAGCTTGGTGGGTCGAAAGATTTGTTTCTTTTTTCACAAGACAATTTAATATTAGTTTAATCACCCTTCTTTGTAAAGCAATATCCAAGGCAGTCAAGCGTTGAATATCGAGGGTAATCCATCCGTCCCTCTCACTTACCACAACTTCTGCCCTCGCCTGCTCCTCCAGCACTTGCCAATGAAGCGATTCTGCTTGGGCAAGTTTGGACAATTGCAGGATGGAATCACGAACACGCGGGTTGTAGGTGGCTAACATGGGTAATAACTCTAGACGAACCCGGTTTCTAGTAAACTGAATGTCCTGATTGCTGGCATCCTCTCGGGGAGTTAGTCCATTTTCCAAGCAGTAAGCCTCAATCGCTTCCCGCGATACCCCCAACAAAGGGCGAACAAGCTGGATGTCCCTCCATGGACGAAGGAGTGGAATACCCACCAAACCCGCTGGAGACGTTCCCCGCAAAATTCGCATCAATACGGTTTCCACCTGGTCATCTGCCTGATGAGCCAGGGCAAGTACATCCACCGCTTGTTGTTTCGCTATACGTGCAAAAGCGTCATACCGCATTTTTCGTGCGAGCTCCTGCTTATTGCCCCCCTGCTCCCTTAACGCCCCTTTGACGTCTACATGTTCTACAAAGACAGCAATCCCCCACCGCTTTGCGGTCTGCACCACAAATTGTGCATCCGCTTCACTTTCCGCCCCCCGCAGACCATGTTCCACATGGATCGCTGTTAACCGCCATTGATAATCGTGGGCTAGCTCCTTTAATCCATGGAGCAATGCAAGGGAATCTGCCCCCCCAGAAACCCCCACCATCACATGACTTCCTCCCGGAAGTAAGTGATGTTCATCGATCCATCGCTTCATCTCTTGTAACACGTTCAACCCCACCCCATGAATAGCAATAAAACCCGGGGGATCCATCCCCGGGTAATATACCCCGCTTCGTCCATTTCAAGCATAAACTTTCCCCCTGAAATCTTACTGACAATTGTAATCTTTTTTTCTCCCTGATTCAATTTTTGGTGCTTTCTAACTTACAAACGTCACAATCCTGCCACATGCTTCCGTGAAAGGCGCCCCACGCCCGGCATGCGAATCGTTGCCCACTCAGGTACATGTCGCTCGACTCGTGCCACAAGGACTGTCATATCATCATCGATTTCCCCCTCGTGATGACGTACCACCTTTTCTAATAAACAATCGGCAAACCCTTGAGGATCTTTTGTATCAATATCCGCAATCAGACGTTTTAAATGTGCTTCCCGATTGGACATAAAGCGGGGTGCATCATAAATCCCATCGGTTACCATGATCAATAGATCCCCAGGCATCAACTCCATATCCAACGCATCCACTTCAATATTGCGTAATATGCCAAGGGGTGGATTTCCCGCCGATACGCCAATCACCTCATTTCCCCGCTTGATAAATCCTGGGGTGGAACCGATTTTTAGAAAGCGAGAGTTTGCCGAATTTAAATCGATCATCGCCAGATCAATCGTAGCAAACATCTCGTCCGTCGAGCGTAGGCTGAGAATGGAATTGATGGTGGTCACCGCCTTTTCTTCATCCATTCCCGCCATTAACAACTGTTTAAGCAAAGCTAACGCTGCACTTGATTCTTCTTGGGCCCGGGTTCCGTTTCCCATCCCATCGCTTAAAGCGACAGCGAATTTCCCAGTCCCCACGTTCATGGAGCAATAGCTATCCCCCGAAAGCCATTGCCCTCCCTTCGCTGCTCCTGCTGCCCCTGTCTTAATTTCAAAGCGCTGTGCCGATCCAAGTGTGACAGAGGTGCCTGCAGATCGCCCCTGGACCATTTTTCGTTGAACCGTAATCGGCTCGCCCACAATCTCAGTCAGCAACGGTGCAACCAATTTGTGACACTCATCCAACGCATCACTATGAGGCATAACGACTTCAATTTCCACCCTACCCTCCTCTAAATTGATCACTTCAACACGTTGAATTGAAAGTCCTAAGTCTTCAAGCGCCTGATGAATTTGCTCCTCTTGGGCTGCCATCACCTGGGTTTCGGTTCGAATTTCCTTGGCCAGATCCGCCATGACCCCTGAAACGCCATCCAGTTGCTCGGAGACCAACCGTTTCGACTCTTTCATCCGCTCTCGCCACAACAAATCCTGTTCATAGGAGGCATACTCCTCTTGAATTAGCTCGAGGACCCGTTCTCCTTTCACACAGTGATCGGACCAAGAACGCGGGATGCTGATCGGCTCCTCCACCCCATTCATTTCCACGCGCGCCATCAGATCCGTCATCCCATTGTAAGTGGCAACAAAATTTTTCTCCCAGCACTGCCGATATAAATGGCAGGACTTACAGGAGCGCTCTGCCACTTCATCAATGAAGCGGTTCATATGATTTTCATCCTTACGCATCGCTCGATTGGCATCTTCACGAAAGCTTTTCGATAATTCACTAAACAACTCTTGGAATTGTTCCACCTTCGTAGCCGTTACGTCACGTAGACGACGAACATACTCCTGCTGAGATGCCTCATTTTCTGACGTTCCAGGGATAAATCGCCCCATTGCTTGTAACACCCATCTAGGTGTCATCAGGAAGAGAATCATCGCAAGCACCGATTCCCGCAAGGACGTCCAAATCTCAGCCATCCCCCCACTATACAGGGCCAAGATCGAGGTTCCTAGCAAAAACCCCAGTGCAACTCCCCACCGTTTTCCTTCGCGAAACAATCCCGCTAATAGACCCGCAAAGGCAAGCAAACCGATTTGGGTGAGTGCCTTCGCATCGGACAAGCTCATAATCATCCCGGTTACCACACCCACTGAAGCGCCAAGCATTCCCCCACCTGCTAGCGCTAATAGCATGATGAGATAGCGAGAAACTACGTTGATCACCGACATATCAGCAATATTCCATCCGAGTGTTCCAGTCACAACTGAGCTTGCTAAGATCACCAAACAGATAATTTCTTCATGTCGGAGCGAAAATTTTCGCCTTCGAACCGTGAAGAGCGGAAGAGATTGAACAAAGATAAAGGTGAGGATGAATGAAAGTAAAATATCCACACCCGCCATGATCCCTCCATAAGGGGTCCAACCTTCTAAGTAAAGGCGAAGCAGGTGGGCCCCTACGCTGGTAGCCAACACCACAAAGGGCGAATAATTGAGTTGCCCCTTTCCCATGAGGGTAAAAAGCTTTTGCATCATAAGCAACCAGATAAGAACACCTGTAATCCAAGCCACTTGGGTTAATCCAAGGGTCGACGCTCCCAAAATAAGAGCAATCATCGCCAGTGGCCATTGCCTTCGATAAAGATGCATAATCACCCCCATGTAGGCCACCGCGAAAGGGGAGACAGTGTCTAATATCATCGCTCTGCCTAATAAAAAACCCATGATAAGTACAGGAATATTCCACGATGCGATTAACTTAAGTCTTCGTCTGGATGTCTCTTGTTTCTCTTTGACATTTGGTCGACTCATTACCGATCCCAATTGCGAAAGCCACGTTTGCATGTTCATCCACCCCTTGTCCGATTCGTGTGGCTCTGATTATAGCGGGGATGAGGTCGATAAGTTTGTCACAATGACTGCTAATTTAAAAAAAGTTTCCGACAATTTATCATTCTCGTTTTGATCTTGATTGCTCATATGGAAGAAAGAAAAAATCCCACCTTTATAGACGCACAAACATTCCCCTCTCTTCTCGAATTTCACGTGGCAACCCGTGTCCCACTCTGTCGATGAGACACGAAAACCTCCCTTCTGCGACAAAACTGGTGAAAAAAACATCTTTTTCAAACCAACGGATGACAAAAATCATAAAAAAAAACCACCTAGTTATCAGGCGGTTTCACGATCACAACCACAGAATCCTTACGGATTGCATCATCCGCTATTAGGAATCGTTCATCCTGTTCGCTTTTGTTTGCGAGGAGTCCGAAAGGGAAAACATGGTAGCTTCGTGGATATATCGCGGAATAAAGGTACGGTTGGTCTGCATTCGAATCATTTTATCAAGGGTTTGTAAGGTGTGTACTTGCTGCCTTTTTTTTAATTGCCCTTTTTCAATCGCATGGGAAAACTCATCAACATCGATCAGATGGTAGCGACCATCTGGGTAGACGATCAAGTCAAGCAAAAGATCGACCATTACGTATCGGAGTCTCCCCACCTGGCGCATCTCCATGACATCACAGTAATAATAGAGGAATTCCCCTGATTTAAGAAATACCTTGGAGATGGTATACCCCTTCTTCACGAAGTACCAGGTAAGAAAAATCCGTTTTCCGTCAGGGTTGGCGTACTGGGTAGCAAAGCAGTGACGTCCCCGCCAATCCCGTACCAACTCAGTGTAGGTCTTATTGATCGTCGTGAATTTGATCTTTTTTATGGATACATCCACAATACCACTCCTACACCTGCTGTTTACACAGCAAGCCGGCCTCATCATTTAGGATTCCCTTACAGTGGATCTCCCAACCCAGGAGTCCCTCTCAAGGTAAATAAAAAAAGGCGAATGTTTCCCTGAATTGGGGATCAACCTCGCCTTCCTTGGTAGCGGCGGAGGGTCTCGAACCCCCAACCTTACGGGTATGAACCGTACGCTCTAACCAGTTGAGCTACGCCGCCACATTCAAAAGGGGAGGGCAGAATGTAGAAACTTACCTGCTACCCTTCCCCTTTGGTTTTCATTTGGTTGCGGGGGCAGGATTTGAACCTGCGACCTTCGGGTTATGAGCCCGACGAGCTACCCCTGCTCCACCCCGCGTCATTCCTGAGCACAAATATGATTATACAAAGAACCCTACGGAATGTCAACAATTTTTATGCGAAATCTCTCCTGCTTTAAATTGCCCGGGAAATGGATGGATAATACCAACGATTATTAATAAAGGAGATAAGGTTTGCGCAGGTGTTTGAAGGGTTCTAATTCTCTTTTGAAAATTACTTCCATCGCATGGGCTGATTCACCCTGATCCATCCCTTTTCGAACCCGATCGGAACCCGTTAACTTATCAATCCAATAGTTATCCCCATCTTTGCGCCATGCAAAATCCTCTGGGTACAGCTCTTTTACGGTTTGAATAATCGTAAGTCCTGTTAGTACTGGGCGGAATCTATCTGAATCCGTAACGTATATCTGTATCCCTTTCACTGTTTCTCCTTGATACTTGGAGAAGGTGGGTGTAAACGCCGCCTCGCGGAATGCGACTCCAGGCAACTTCGCTTTGTTCAATTGCTCCGCCAGTTCCCACCCCCTAATATAAGGCGCACCCATTAATTCAAAGGGACGAGTCGACCCTCTCCCTTCTGAAAGATTAGTCCCTTCAATCATTCCCGTTCCTGGGTACACCTGTGCCGTTTCCACCGTTGGCATATTTGGAGAGGGCGGAACCCATGGGAGATGGGTATCAGAATAGCCATCCTTCCGATGCCACCCCTTCATACGTACGACTTGTAACTTGGGTTTATGGGTCAAAAATTCCCCCCGAAACAGTTGCGCCAATTCCCCCACTGTCATCCCGTGGCGTTGCGGAATGGGATAAAGACCGACAAAGGATTGATAGGATGGATCAAGTACGGGACCCTCCATGTGTATTCCGTCAATCGGGTTGGGACGATCCAAGACCATGAAAGGCTTGCCTGCTTGGGCTGCTGCCTCCATCGCATAAGCCATGGTGTAGATATAGGTGTAATAGCGGGTTCCTACATCTTGAATATCAAAAATCAATACGTCTACACCATCAAAAAGCGGGATCATCTCCTCCGGTTTTTTTCCATATAGATTGATAAAAGGAAGACCTGTCCGAGGATCTTCAAAGGAACCCGGTGTGTCACCTGCCTGTTCAGTTCCACGGACCCCATGTTCTGGTCCGTATACTTTTTGGACGTCGATTCCTTGTCGAAGCATTGCATCTAACCCATGTTCATAGGAGGCAGTGATTCCGGTTGGATTGGTAATGAGTCCGACTCGTTTCCCTTCAACGAGGTTGGGATGTTCCAACAAGACTTGTAAACCCGTCTTTACATCCCCTTTATTTTTGGGCTTTCCACTGGCCCCTGTTGCAAGTACTCCTCCTATTAATAGCACTGCCAACAGGCCGATCCATGACTTCTTCACCTCACCCACCTCCTTGATCGATCTTATTTACATCCTCACGTTTTGTTGCATAGGAATCGATTATTCCACCTCTTGTTTTTTGTACGCTGAGTAGATTTCATCCCCAGGATTCCCTTTATTCTTCGATATCCTATGAAGAAACCCTTTTTCATCACCACACCTCCTGCACAATTAAAAAAGAGCCGCCTACTCCCTAAGAAGTAGATGGCTCTTTTCTATTCATTCGGCCTTTTATAGCCCATTTTTCGCGCGAGACTTTCCATATACCCATCATCTTGGAAAAGCCCCATCTCTTCCTTCAACCGATTTTTTTTCTCCTTTAAAGCATCCCGATCCTTCACCTTGGCTGCTAAGGCAACTTCTGCCTCAGCAATGTGTGAGGATTGAATCCATAGCTGGGAACCACTCCATAAGAAGACACCCGCCATCACCACCAACCACAGTCTCCGTCGCCGACGAACACCACGAGGTAATGGAAGGCGACGACCAGACGCCTCTTCCCGACCGGGTTGAGAAGGGCGATCCGGTCGGATGGAAACCACCTTCGAACCTTGATCTAGCATCAATATCCCCCTCATTAAACCGATCGGGTAGCTGATCAGAAGAGAGCCCCTCTCCTCATCGGTCGATCGGTTATTCTTTCTTATCATCGGTGTCATCGTCCTGATTGGGATGATGAAAACGATGGTAGAGCCACTTGCTTCCATGGACAATCGGACGCCACGCGGGAGCCGTGTACTCCTGAATCCATCTACCCAAAGGCGCAAAAAGACGCCCAACCGGGGTAAGGAGCCAAAGAATGAAACGTATCAACCCCCAGAAGAGACGAACAAGTCCCTTCATAAGACGGAGAACAAGTCTCCAGCAGGTGATGAAGGGAACCCAAAGGGTCAATACAAACACACGAATCACCAACCGAATCGTATACTCCACCACATTCAAAAGCCATTGAATGACCTTTGTGATCAGGCGACTAAACCAATAATAATAGACGACCCAGCCCAATATCACAGCGATAAAGACGGTAAATCGCAACTCTCCCCAGTTGCTCCAAAGCAATAAACTAAAGACTAGAAGCGCCGTTGCGATCCAATATAAGAGATCGATGAGGGAGATCACCCAGCCCTGCAGACGGAATCGGCGTGCGAGAATCCGGTATGCATCCAGTAACATGCCCATAAACCAACCGGATCCCAGCATCACCCCCATGGTTGCCCACTGGGTGAACAGGGTCACTTGAACAACCTACTTAGTAGGGATTTCGTTTTTATGCCACGCGAACTACCATCATCCAAGTAGCTCATTTCATAGAACTCCCCAAGTATTGAAACCCGACCGGCATCCAAGTCGAGGTTTTTAATATGCAAATTATTTCCGCGAATCCCCAAATAACCACATTCCGTCTGTAGCAAGAACTCTTCACTGTCGAAGCTCTCCACTCCAAGAACTCCCGATACATCCATCGTATTACGACCCGTCATCACCACTTCATGAGCGGATGAGTGGGTATACGTCTCCTCGATCATGGGCATGTACCTCCTTTTGGTACATGCTTATGATCAAGGACCTATTTTAGAACAGATCCACAGAAATGGACGGTCAACCCTTTGTTTTCTCAATCGCATCCGATGCCCCTTGCTCCAGAAGGGTATACAACTCTGCTGCTTCATTTTTTTTCGTTGTTTCCCGCAAACTTTCCACACGTACCTTCACCGTCTGATTACCAAAGCGAAGGGTTAGTTCATCTCCCACAGCAACATCGGCGCCCGCCTTTGCTGCCTTGCCATTCACATCAACTCGACCTTGATCACATACTTCTTTGGCGAGTGTCCGTCGTTTAACAAGTCGGGAGACTTTCAGAAATTTATCCAGACGCATGGTTACTTAACTGCTTCCTTCAACTTCGATCCGGCTTTAAATGCTGGAACATTTGATTCAGGAATCGTGATCGCTTTACCGGTTTGCGGGTTACGGCCATTGCGACTGGAACGTTTACGTGTTTCAAAGGTGCCAAAGCCTATTAATTGCACTTTATCGCCTGTCTCTAATGCACCTGTCACTTCATCAACAAATCCATTAATTACTTTTTCGACGTCTTTTTTAGTCAATCCACTCTTTTGTGAAATGGCATCAACAAGATCTTGTTTATTCATATTCAATAACCTCCCTTAATTTCCCGTGTGGGGATATACCTTCTGGGCTTCTTGGGAAAATCCTTCTTCCCGCGCAGAATTATTCCGCTTAGGCACCGGATTCATTCGCTTTGGCTTCATTCCACCATGCATCCAGCCTCTTTAGGGATAGCGATTTCACTTCATCCCCCTGTTCCTCTGCCCTTTCTTCAATGTAACGAAACCGGCGGGTAAACTTTCGACATGCCGCCATTAGTGCCTGTTCTGGGTCAATTTCCAACCACCGAATAAGGTTCACCACTGAAAATAACAAATCCCCTGCTTCCTCTTCGCGTTCAGCAACGGAAGCGGTCACCAATTCATCCGCTTCTTCAATCAACTTCTCCTTCGCCCCAGTAATATCTGGCCAGTCAAAGCCTACTTTCGCTGCTTTCTTTTGTAACGCAAAGGCTCGTAGTAACGATGGATACGTGGTGGGGATTCCATCGAGAAGTGAAGTTCGGGTGATGCCTTTGCCTTCTTGCTCTTTTATCGCTTCCCATTTCAACAGTACATCTTTTTCTGTCTGGGCAGATTCTTTACCAAACACATGGGGATGCCGCCGGATCAACTTATTTGCCAAAGTGGCAATGACCTCTTGAATATCAAACTCCCCCGATTCACTTCCTATCTGTGCATGAAGGAGTACCTGTAGCAAAACATCTCCTAATTCCTCAGTCATCGCATCGGGATCTTGTTGATCGATGGCTTCCAAGAATTCGTATGCTTCTTCAATTAAATAGGGACGCAGGCTTTCATGGGTTTGTTTCTGATCCCATGGACAACCTTCTGGACTGCGAAGATGCGCCACAATATCAACCACTGCATCAAAACGGCGATATAGCACTTCCTCTGCTGTGGTCGGCGCGATATAAACCGAGGTTAAATCGGTAAAACGCTCTTCATGGTCTAATTGCCATAGAGCGACCTCTTCTATCCGCTCTTCCCCCGCTACCCCTAAGGCGGTTACGACTTGGATGGGATGATCATCAGGATAACTTTCCATTAATGATAGCTTCACCTCTGACGCAGTGAGGCGATCATAGACTTGTGAAATTAATAGATGAAGCCTTGGATCCACTTGATCCCCAGTGAGACTGGTCCCATCCAACAGCATAAAGCCATCATTCGGATCGATTCCCAAGCGACCAAAAGCCGTATCAACAAAGCTTACGCCACCCCGAATATCGATTTGGATACCCTGGGATTCCCCTTGAGTGCGCAAATGTTGAACAGAAGTTTCAGCAACGGTTGGATGCCCAGGTACCGCATACACCAAATTCTGACCCTTGTTGGCTTCTGCCAGCAAGCGATCTGCAATCTCTTGATATACACTGACAAAATCCTGATGTTTTTCATAAATCGCATCAAAGGTTTGAAAGGAGATTCCCTCCTTTACAAGCCAAGGAACGACAGGATGTTTTTCTGTTCGAAAATAAAGATGTTGGGCCTCTTTCATCTGACGCAAACTTCCCAATGATAAATTCTCTTCGTCGCCAGAGCCCAATCCAATTACCGTGATCGTTGCCATTCATCCATCCTCCTTTATGATTGAAATATGCGCAAACGTTTAAGTAGACGGGTCAACCTCGGCCCGATCTTAGGCACCCGTTCCAATTCCAAGGAAGTAAACCCACCAAAGCGGAATAGCGCCAATAAATAAACGATAGCCCCTATGGATACCCCACTTAGGGAAGCAACTGTCATCGTCCCCCGCATCGGAAATGTGGAAGGAATCATCGCTTGAATCCATGTCATAACCACCCAAACTAATCCTCCCATCAATCCAGTCGCTACAAGGATGGAGGCACCTCTTTCTTTAATCCGGAACAGAGGACCAATCGGCCCCCGCAGTGCAGCTATATTTAATAGGGTGGCGACAGCGTAACCGACAACGGTTGCCCATGCGGCCCCCTCAATATCCATCGTCGGTACCCACCATGCATTCAAAAAAAGTTTAACCCCTACACCTATCAGTAGATTGCGAGCCGGTAACATCACTTGCCCCAGCCCTTGTAGGATTCCCGAAGAAGTTAGCCCAAGGGTGGAAAAGAGTGTTGTAAATGCCAAAATGGCTAAGGCACTCGTTCCAGCGTCATCACGAAAAAGCATAATATTTGTTGGCCCTGCCACAACTGCTAAGCCAAGGGAAGCGGGTAAGCCAAATAAAAGGGTTAACCTCATTGCAAGAACCGAACGTTCAATTACACCACGTTGGTCTCCCTTGGCACGCGCTTCAGCAACCGCTGGCACAATCGATAAGGAAAGCGCGGTAGCAAAAAAGGAAGCAAATTGAATTAAGGGTTGTCCCCGATCGTAGATTCCCTTTGCCTCCACCGCAGCAGATGTCTTCCATCCTGCTGCAGTAAGTAAATTGGTCACGGTAAATGAATCGACCAAAGAAAATAGTGGCATCACTAATGCACCTAAGCATACGGGTACTGCCAGCACAAATAACGTATGGATCATCTTTTTAGTAGACCCTAGGGATGTGGAAGGAGTGCTTGCTACCCGATTCGAATCTCGTCTCTTCCACTCCCTGCGGATGGGTCGCCAATAAAATAAAAGCACGATCAACCCTGCAACTGCACCAGTAAACGCGCCAAAAACAGCACCCGCTCCCGCCCATACGACACCGGCACCCACCTTCATCATCCACCAAGCAAGAATGAGAATCGTGAATACCCGCACCAATTGTTCTACCACTTGGGATACGGCAGTTGGGATCATATTCTGGACCCCTTGAAAGAAACCACGGATCACCGACATCAGAGGAACCACCAATAAAGCAAAGGAGACCGCTTGAATCGGACGTGTCAGAAGTTGTTCACTTCCCATCCAGGTTGCGATCCATGGCGCACCAAAAAAGACGAGGAAAAAAAAGAAGATACCGGATGAACTCAGAAGCAATGAAGAAATACGGAAAATTCGTTGTGCTCCCCATTCATCACCCTCAGCCAATCGCTCTGATACCAATTTAGATATCGCAATCGGCACACCTGCTGTTGCAAGGGTTAATAGGGTGCTATATAGCGGGTACACTTGTTGATAAACAAAGAGCCCCTCATTTCCAGTGATGTTTTGATAAGGAATCTTATAAACTGCACTCAATAATTTCGTAATAAAAGCGGCGATTCCTAAAATCGCGGCGCCTTTCAATAGTGATTGCTTCACCAAGGATGTGGGACTCTCCTTTCTAAAATCAGGTGACAAGCCCCTTTCAGTATACACTCCTAACCATAAGAATGCCTAATTCACCCACAAAAAAAGCAGGCATATCGCCTGCTACGAAAACACATCATTCTTTTGGGTTTCTGGAATTTAATGCTCCATCTGCTTCCCGAGAAAGGAAGCCGCAGTGGTGCCCACCTTCAACTCCATTTCCCCCATTTTTACGCCTTCCTTTTTTGAAAACATGATGACGGCCCCAATCGGGTCACCACCCGCCACAATCGGTACAATGATGTACGCTTCATAGGGTTCAGACAAATCGCGGATGAGTTCCGCCTTGGCAGGAGTCACTTCCTGATGAGGACGACGCTGATCCATGCTCGATTCAACGATACCCCCAACGGATTTATCTAGATAATCCTTCTTCGATGCGCCTGCCACGGCAATTACGGAATCTCGGTCACAAATCATCGTTACATGCTGAAGACTTTCATACAAGGATTCAGCATATTCCTTCGCAAAATCCCCTAATTCCCCAATGGGGGAGTACTTCTTCAAGATTACTTCACCATCACGATCAACGAAAATTTCCAGTGGGTCCCCTTCCCGGATGCGGAGTGTCCTACGAATTTCCTTGGGAATAACAACCCGTCCGAGATCGTCGATGCGGCGAACGATGCCGGTTGCTTTCATAGGCTAGATGCCTCTCTTTCGGGATGTGGTTCGGATCAGTCCGATATGCATGTCTGCTAGTGGATACAACCATAGTGTTCATCCTCTTCCAGATAATTATGCAAGCCTTTCCGCACATAAAAAAAGACAGAGCGTGAAAGCCCTGTCTTTGGGTAAAAGATATTGATTTAACGATACTTATTTCTTCTTTTTATCATCCAAATCCATCTTCTCAATCTTCACTTCGTCTTTAATATACTTCTCATAAAGTTTTTGTACATGTTGCCCTTTAATTTCTTCTTTTACTTTAGAGAAGGGGTCCTTACTCCGTTTGTTCACTTTTAATACATGATAACCATACTCCGTTTTGATGGGGTCACTGATTTTATTGAGAGGAAGGGTTTTTGCTGCTTTTCCAAAAGCAGGCACCCAGTTTTTCGGGGAATCTTCAATCTCCCCTGCATTGTCTTTAGAGCCTGGATCATCGGAGTATTTTTTGGCGACGTCTTTAAAGCTTTCGCCTTTTTCCAGCTTCTTCTTCACTTCTTCAGCTAGTTTCTTTGCATCGGCATCGGAACGTTTTTTCGCTTTCTTCCCGTCTTTTTCTTGGGGTTGGAAGGCCACGAGAACATGGTTCAATTTCACCTTGTCAAAGGCGTCCGACTTATCATATTCCTTTTTCAAATCCGATTCCTTCACTTGACTTTCAAAGTAATCGGACACCTTGTTGTTGTCCACCAAGAAACTACGCAATTGCGCTTTTGTGATGCCGCCCTCTTTTAAGACCGAGTCAATATCTTGCTTTTTCTTCTTTTTATCTTGAGCAGCCATTTGTTTCAATTGTTCCTCAAATTGCTTGAGGGACTTATCTGCTTCTTTCCCATATTTAGCATTGTCTTTGACTTCTTTGACAATTTTACGTTCGGCTACATACTGCTTGATGATCCCTTTCTTAGCTTCAGGGCTATTCATCATCGCAGCGGCCTGGGGTTGCAAGAAACGGTAAATGTTCAGGTACAGGTTAAAATCTCCCTCTTGTACCTTACCCCCGTTGTATTCTGCTACGATTTTCTTACTGTCCGTAGGCAGTGGCTTCATTTGACCTGCCATGGGGTTCTCTTTTTTGTCCGCTTTGTCGTCTTTGGAGCCGCAGCCGGCCACTAACAAGGAGACGGCAAATACTACACAAAAAGCCGCCAAGAGGCCTTTTTTAATAGGTTGCATTCTCATAAGCTCCTTTCGTTTTGGGAACCGCCTCATATTGTACCAGAAACTGTTCCAACATTTCTAGACCCTTCACGGGTGCTAATCCTTTAATCCGAAAGACTACACCAATGCGTTTACCCGAAGAAAGCCTTACTCTCCCTGGGAATTCCTGAGCAATTCGGAACAACTTTTGTCCATCCACAACCTCATTTTGGCTTGGATGAAATTTCAAATGAATCTCTTTACCTTCTTGTTTGATCTCCTCCACATGGTACCGAATTGCATAGGCACGGATCTTTGCCACACGCAACAAATTAATGACGAATTGGGGAAGGTCTCCAAAACGATCTTCAATTTCTTCTTCAAGATCGCGAACCTCTTCGAGGGTACGAACACCACGAATTTTTTTATAGATTTCGATCTTTTGCTTCTCATCTCCGATATATTCGGAAGGAAGATAGGCATCTGCCTCTAACTCGATCTCGGGATCCTTTGGTTTCTCTTCTTCCTTCTCCCCTTGTTGCTCTGCAATGGCTTCCTTCAGCATTTGTGTATACAATTCAAATCCAACGGAGGCAATATGACCATGTTGTTCGGCACCGAGAAGGTTCCCAGCTCCTCGTATCGTCAAATCACGCATCGCAATTTTGAATCCCGATCCCAGTTCGGTAAATTCTTTGATGGCTTGTAAGCGTTTCTCAGCGGTCTCGGACAATACCTTATCCCTTTGATAAGTAAAGTACGAATACGCGATACGATTGGAACGCCCGACTCGCCCACGAAGCTGATACAACTGAGATAATCCCATTTTATCCGCATCGTAAATAATCAACGTGTTGACGTTAGGGATATCCACCCCAGTTTCAATAATGGTGGTACTGACGAGTACATCATACTCCCCATCTAAGAAGTCAAGCATCACTTTTTCAAGCTCCGTCTCCGCCATCTGTCCATGGGCCACCGCAATCCGAGCATCCGGCACTAACATCCGTATCGAGTCCGCCATTTGATCAATATTTTGTACTTGATTATAAAGGAAGTACACCTGTCCTCCCCGAGCCATTTCACGCTCAACCGCTTCCCGTACCAACGCAGCTGAGTATTCAAGAACATAGGTTTGAACAGGAAACCGATTTTCTGGAGGCGTTTCAATTACAGAAAGATCTCGCACACCCATCATGGACATATGTAGGGTACGTGGAATTGGAGTTGCAGTCAAAGTGAGTACATCGATATTATTCTTGATTTGTTTAACTTTTTCCTTGTGCTTCACGCCAAATCGTTGCTCTTCATCCACGATTAAGAGTCCTAAGTCCTTGTACACCACATCTTTTGACAAAAGACGGTGGGTACCGATGAGGATATCAACGGTTCCTTCTTTCATTCCTTTAATGGCATCTTTTTGCTCTTTTCTTGTGCG
Source organism: Marininema halotolerans (assembly GCF_900116235.1). Taxonomy (GTDB): domain Bacteria; phylum Bacillota; class Bacilli; order Thermoactinomycetales; family DSM-45169; genus Marininema; species Marininema halotolerans. The sequence continues at coordinate 137,319 of NZ_FPAA01000009.1, forward strand.
AAAACGGGATAATACTCGAATTTCCACAGGGAAGTCAGCAAAGCGCTCCTTAAAGGTTTCATAATGCTGTTGCGCCAGAATCGTTGTTGGGACAAGTACGGCTACTTGCTTTCCTTCCATGGTTGCTTTAAAAGCGGCACGAATGGCTACCTCCGTTTTTCCATATCCCACGTCTCCACACAACAGTCGATCCATCGGTTGTTCCTTTTCCATGTCCCCTTTAATCTCGTCAATGGAACGGAGTTGATCCTCGGTTTCTTCATACGGAAATAACGCGTCAAATTCACGTTGATAAGCGGTATCCTTTGCAAAGGAATATCCCTTCGCCTGTTGGCGTTCCGCATACAATTTAATGAGATCTTCTGCGATATCTTCCACAGAAGAACGCACTTTATTTTTTACTTTGCTCCATTCACTACCGCCTAAGCTATATACTTTCGGGGTTTTCTCTTCACTTCCAAGATACTTTTGTACTTGATCAATCTGTTCAATGGGAACATACAATTTGTCATTTCCGGCGTACTGCACCAACATATAATCCTTGTGCATTCCACCTACATGGAGCGTCTCAATTCCCGCATAACGCCCAATCCCGTGATTCACATGAACCACGAAATCTCCTACTTTTAACTCCTGATAATTCTTGATTTTTTCTGCATGATCGATTTTTGCCGGTCGTGAAGTGCGACGTTGTTTTTGTGTAAAAACTTCCCCTTCACTTACAACCACCAATTTTGCAGAACCAAGCTCAAATCCACTGGCAAGAGCGCCAACATGAATCACGGGCTTCCCTGGACTTAGAATCCCAGGCTTACTTAGGGTAATCCCCATATCATAGTCCTGTAGCACCCGCTCCAAACGTTCAGCACGTTCTTTGGTTGAAGCTGTAAACAGGACTCGGGTATCCGTCTTCACCCATCGATCCCACTCGGATTTTAATACATGCATTTGTCCATGAAACTGTTGCATTCCTCGACAAACAAACTGAACAATATTTTGAGGCTGAGTGCCACTCGTCTGACGCATAAACAGCGATAGATAAATGCGAGGGTGATCATGTTCACCCAAGAACTCCTCAAAGGTTCGTGCTAGCTTTAACTGAGGTAAATATTCTCCTTGTTGCAGCAAGGCAACGGTAAATTCATCTTCCTCGCGATCCATTTGCTTAGCTGATTCTTGTATCCGACCTGGTTCATCCAACACCCAACAAGTATCGGGAGGGAGATAGTCGACCAAGCTTTCGTGATTAGGATAAATCCGACTAATATATTTATAAATTCCGGTAAACATATTTCCCGCTTTTAATTGTTCGATGTCCCAAGTGATTTTTTCTGTCAACTTGGCCTTGATATCCGGATCTTTTACTTTGGTCAGTCGATCAGCAAGTAATGATTCCACTTCATCCCCTGCTTGATAGAGGGTGTCCGCATCGGCAAACAGTTCACGGGCAGGAGGAATCTCGACCGTTTGCCATTTATCCTTGGAACGCTGATCTCCAACCGAAAATGGACGAATGGAGTCGACTTCATCATCAAACCACTCAATGCGAACAGGATCGCTAAAAGAAGCCGGATATAAATCGAGAATGCCTCCCCGAAGGCTAAATTCTCCAGACTTTTCTACCATGTCAACTCGTTCATACCCCACATGAACCAAATGTTCTAAGAGGGATTCAATCGGTTGTACTTCACCAACCGTTAACGTCCGATGACTCTTTGCAATCAGTTCGCGCGGAGGAAATAATTTCCTTACCCCAGCATAAGGCACGACAAAGATCCCCGAAAACCCCTTTGCGAGCCGGGAAAGGACATGGATACGATCGTGTAGTGTTTCAGAACTATCCAGGGCAATCTCGGTGGCAACCAATTCATTCGCAGGGTATAATAGCACCTGCTCTCGTGGTAGCAACTCATACAGATCTTCGACTGCTTTTTGCGCCTGGTTTAAGTTATGGGTTACTAACATGATCGGTCGATTTGTCTCTTTATGGAGAGAAGCAAGATACAAAAGACGGGCAGTCCCTGTCAATCCCACAACGAGCTGTTCCTTCAGCCCTTTCTCTAGCGCAGCTGACGTCGTCTGAAAATCCTTGTCACGCCGGAAGAGTTGAACTAACGTTTCCACGTTACCCTCTCCTCCCTTCTTTGATTAACCGCATTTTTCTATCATGAGTGCTTGTTAGAATGGATCAAGGACACCCCTTCACGAAAACATCTTTAGGGTTACTATACATCCCGTTCACCAACGATCACCTATGCCAACGCCACAAAAACATGATCCATTGATCCAAAAGCCTACCATAGCACAATTATTCCCTTTAAAACCTACGTGAGCGTCATCGATATTAAACACAAAAGAAGCCTCAGCTAGGGACAGCTAAAGCTGTTCGCACCAACCCTTGGCGAACATATCTCGCTTCCAACCGTACGTGTTTAGACATACGAAAACGCCCACTTCGGGGCGACGATGATTGGGTCTACCCTCTTTCATTGAAGAGGACTGGATAGCAAGGATAGTTCTGGATTGTTTTCAAGCATTTCTTGGCAGGTTTCACAAATGACCCGAACCGATGCATCACCTTTAGCATCATACGATATTATATCCTGCCGTTCATCAGGGGTCAACCAATGAAAGCCCAGCTGCATCTCTGTTACCTGATCATTATTAATCCGACCAATTTGGACATTACAACACCGACAAGTGTAGATTACAGCCATCCGATGCCAACCTCCTGCGCCATATTCTGTAACAGTATTGCCGACAGGGGGGAAAACATGCATCACCCACCCCCTTTTGATATCCTGTATGGAGGGCACGATAAAAGTCATCCACTCCACCAATGAAGAAAGGAACATCATTGTGAAGATCGGCATCGGATATCGCACACTAAAAACGGCCTTAGGAGCAACCCTTGCAATTGCTACAGCCCAATTTTTTGATTTGCAATTTTACGCCTCTGCTGGGATCCTAACGATCTTATGTGTAAAAGAGTCGCGAAAACGATCCCTGGTGAATGCATGGGAACGCATGTTATCCTGTGTGCTTGGTCTTGGAATCGCCGCTTTGCTCTTTACCATCATCGGTTACTATCCCATTACCGTAGGCATCGTGATCTTAACGATGATTCCACTACTTTTGCAACTGAAGGCAGAGGAAGGTTTAGTTACCAGTGTTGTAGTGATTTTGCATTTATATACCCTTGAAAAAATTACCCCCTCCATCATATTTAATGAGATCCTTATTGTTATCATTGGAATTGGCTTTGCCCTCATTATGAACCTCTACATGCCAAACAATGAAAAAACATTGGTTTCCTATCGAAATCAAATTGAAGCCAATTTTCAACTAATCTTTAAAGAGTTTTCCCGCTTCCTCAGAGAAGGCGATATGAATTGGGATGGACGAGAAATTACAGAAACCAGCCAGCTTCTTGTTACCGCGCGAAGATTGGCAATGACAGAAGTGGAAAATCGCTTACAACTCGATGAAGATTTTTATGTGCGTTACTTTCATATGCGCCAAAAACAATTTGCTGTGATTGAACGGGTCATGGGAATTATTTCCCGTCTTGATCGTACCTGTACACAAGGGCAAACCATCGCCCAATTTCTTGATGAATTGGGCGATGCGATTCATCCTGGCAACACCGCCCCCCACTACTTAAAGGAACTCGAAGCCATGCGAGAACAATTTCGCGATTCTCCTCTACCCACTTCCCGCAGGGAATTTGAAACCCGCGCGGCCCTCTATCAATTTGTACACGAAATTCGACAATACCTGATCATCAAAAAAAATCTAACGCCTCCCACATCCCCTACAAAGTCATTCTAGGCATAACAAAAGCGACCCCTTGTGTGGTCGCTTTTGTTATTTCCCATTAAATCGATTCATGACCTCAATGAAGGGAGTTTCCATCCATTCAGCGATGGCTTCCGTCGCTTGGGAAACCGATTCAGCAACAGGGAGCTCCTCTTCCTTCCCAAAACGAGAAAGCACATAATCTGAAACAGAGATTGGGTGGGGGGGTCGACCGATCCCAATTTTAATTCGTTTAATTTCCATCGTTCCCAAAGAAGCAATGAGAGATTTCATTCCATTGTGCCCTCCAGCACTCCCTTTTAGGCGCAAACGGATTTTCCCAACGGGTAGATCCAGATCATCATAAACGATAACTAGATCGTCGATATCCCCTTTTAACCAATTTAATGCTGGAGCGACGGATTGACCGGAAAGATTCATGTAAGTCTCGGGTTTAATCAAAACCACTTTTTCACCACCTACTCGGCCTTCCCCAACCGATGCTTTCCAGCGATCACGATCACAGGGAATCCCCCACTTCTCACTCAGCTGATCCACGACCCAAAAACCAATATTATGGCGAGTTAATGCATATTTAATTCCAGGATTGCCCAATCCAACAATTACTTTCATAAACCATCCTCCCTATCCATCATCGATTTTACTATAACGACACGCAAGGAAGGGTGCAACTTTCGTTGCACCCTTCCTGGTAATGCCCTCTTTCCTCGTATCCTTTGGCCTCTGAGTTGAGCTATTAATCTTCTTTTTCCTCAGCATCCTCATCAGCACCGGCTTCATCCTGAGTGGCATCAGCTGCTGCTGCTTCATCCAGCGCTTCCGCTTCGGCTTCTTGCTCCACCTGTGGAGGCAGAATGGAAGCAATCACTTCCTCAGCTTCAGACAAGACTTCAACCTGAGCAGGGACCTGTAGGTCTCCTACCGATACGGAATCCCCAATGGCTAGCTCGCTAATATCATAGCTAATTCCATCCGGTATATGCTCCGGTAGGCAACGGATGTGAACCGTCCGTGCCTGATGTTGCAAAATCCCACCCTCTTTAACGCCGGTGGCTTCTCCTTCTAAGTGAATACCAATTTCGGTATCGATAGGTTCCTTCATATTAACAATCTTAAAATCCACATGAATGATCCGGTCTTTCAATCGGTCCCGTTGTAGTTCACTGATCATAACGTTGTGCTTATTGCCCTCCAGTTCGAGATCGATCACAGAAGCAGTACCCTGCCGTTGTAAGATACGGATCAATTCACCCATATCCATATCAACGGTTGTATTCTCCTGATTATATCCATACACGACTCCTGGGACGCGTCCTTCCTCACGAAGCTTTCTTAGCACAGACCTTGGACGACTTTCACGACGTTTTACAGCAAATTGTTGAGCCATCGGTACAATGTCCTCCTTGTGTGAATGAGAGTTCACTCATATCGTTAAGGTTTTCTGACCAAATGAGCTCTGCCAACCGGTTCCTAAAATATGAAATCCTGATCACCCAATATCCTGGAAGGTGAGACTTTCATAAGGATTCCTCGTATGGAACCGATCACTCCCTTATGAACTACTCTTCCCTTCCATGAGTTAGCTAAACCTCACCATCCAAGACGTCAAGTATCACGAAAACTCCCATCGATTAATCAAATAGCTTACTTACGGATAACTCCTCGTGCACACGAATAATCGCTTCCCCAATCAAGGGCGCGACTGATAATACTTTCACTTTGTCCAGTTGTTTTTCTTCTGGCAGTGGAATGGTGTTTGTAATTACCATTTCTTTGATGTTAGCATCCCGAATCCGATCAATTGCCGGACCAGAAAATACTGGATGCGTACAACATGCGTATACTTCTTCTGCTCCATAATCCAATAATGCATTAGCAGCAAGGGAAATTGTCCCTGCTGTATCGATAATATCATCGATGATGATCGCTTTTTTCCCTTGAACATCGCCAACGATATTCATCACTTCAGCGACATTCGGTTCTGGACGTCGTTTATCAATAATGGCAATCGGGGAGCCTAAACGCTCTGCCAATTTACGTGCACGAATAACGCCTCCATGGTCTGGAGAGACCACGACAACGTCCCGTAGATTTTTTTGGAGAAAATACTCACCCAAAATTGGTACACCAAGCAGGTGATCCACAGGGATATCAAAAAATCCCTGAATTTGCGTAGCATGCAGATCCATTGTAATAATTCGATCGGCCCCTGCTGTTTCAATCAAATTGGCAACCAATTTGGAGGTAATCGGATCACGTGCGCGAGTTTTCCGATCCTGACGCGCATATCCATAATAGGGCATCACAACATTAATCGTGCGAGCAGAAGCTCTTTTCAGCGCGTCGACCATCACTAACAATTCCATTAAGTGTTGGTTAACGGGGTGGGAAGTCGACTGTATGACATATACATCGGACCCACGGACACTTTCATCCAGTCGGACATGAATCTCCCCGTCACTGAATTTCCCTACGACGGCATCGCCAAGGGGTACCCCGATGTGATCAGCGATTTGCTGAGCGAGCACCGGATTTGAATTACAGCTAAATACATGCAAGCGCGTCTGTCTGACTGTGGACATCGTAGATCCAACCCTCCAAAAGTGGCGTTATTCTTTGCCTTCTCGTTTCTTTTTTAATCGACTTGCATAATTCTCTTTATTGGTTTGTCGCTCACGAGCAACAGCAAGAGCATCTGCTGGGACATTCTTTGTCACAGTAGAACCTGCTGCTACAAAGCCACCTTTACCCACGGTAACAGGGGCAACCAAGTTCACATTGCATCCAATAAACGCGTCATCTTCAACAACGGTACGATGTTTTTTCGAGCCATCATAATTGACTGTGATCGACCCACAACTAAAGTTGACATGTTTGCCTACATCCGCATCGCCCACATAACTGAGGTGAGGAATTTTGCTCCCTTCACCGAGGCGAGCATTTTTCATTTCAGCAAAGGCGCCCACTTTTGAGCCTTTTTCAAGATGACTGCTTGGTCTTAGATAGGAAAAGGGACCGACAGTCACTTCACTCTCTAATGTAGCCTGATCGACAACTGAATAAGAAATTTTCGTCCCATCGGCAATCCTCACATTGCTTAGGTCCACTTGAGGACCTACTTCACAAACAGAACCGATGTGGGTATTCCCACGCAAATAAGTGCCAGGATGAATGGTTGTGTCCGCCCCGATAACCACATCCGTATCGATATAGGTATGGTTAGGATCAATCACCGTTACACCATTTCTCATGTGGTTTTCCAAAATTCGTTGACGCATCATCTTCTCTGCTTGAGCCAGTTGAACACGATCGTTTACCCCTTGTGCTTCATTGGGATCAGCGATCGTCACGGCTCCAATCTTCTCGCCTTCCTTATGAAGGATGGCAATCAGATCGGGGAGATAGTATTCCCCTTGTGCATTATTATTGCCAACTTGTTCAAGGGCACGCCAAAGCTTCTGATTATCGAAACAAAAAGTTCCGGTATTCACCTCCGAAACCTTCCGTTCTTCATCAGTTGCATCTTTGTGCTCGACTACCCGATCTACACTGCCATCCGCTTGTCGAATGACGCGTCCATATCCCGTCGGATCAGCCAAGTTCGCTGTTAAAATCGTAGCAGCTGACCCTAGTTCTTGGTGTTGAGATACCACATGCTCCAAAGTGGTTTGAGAAAAGAGAGGATGATCCCCATTGAGGACTAATGTGATTCCATCTTTCCCTTCCAATTTGGTGCGAGCTTGCATAACTGCATGTGCGGTACCCAACTGTTCTTCTTGGAGGGCAAAATGAACCCGATTCTTCAAGTGTGCCTGAATGGACTCAGCATCATGACCGATAATCACAACCGTTTCACTAACACCCATCTTTGTCAGATGATCTGTCAAGTGATCGATCATCGGTTTGCCGCAGACCGGATGTAAAACTTTATGCCGGGTAGACTTCATGCGCGTCCCTTTTCCGGCTGCCAGAACAACAGCAAACACATTTCTCATTTGAAGAGAAGCCCCCCTAAAAGTCTCTGAAAAACTCCACAACCGACTATATCCCAAAGGGGTCTGCAATGCAAGATGAGCATTTGTGAAGGGTTTTCCTATTAAACCATAAATAGGTATGGGTAGAAACAAGCGGAAGAGGGGCCTCCGCCCGGGAACGCAATCATTACACTGCGTTTCCACCTAATGCAGAATTTAGCCCCTCTTCCTCACTGCCGGCTCGGCGATATTCTTCTAAAACTGCCATCTCAATTTTTTCCCGGGAATCAGGGGATATCGGATGTGCAATGTCTCGAAACTCCCCGTCAGGCCGACGCTTACTGGGCATCGCAACAAACATACCATTATTCCCATCAATTACACGAATATCATGGACTACAAATTCCCCATCGAGCGTAATGGACGCGATTGCACGCATACGGCCTTCGCGACTCACTCGACGTAGACGAACATCCGTAATTTCCAACCTGGTTCACCACCCATTTCCAGAAAGGATGTATTTCACATATTCTCTGCAAAGGGTGAATTTCCTTCAAGATCTTCCCATTCAGCTTAAATTTTTTGCGCTCATTCGACAACAGCAATCGCTTCGATTTCGACACGTGCACCTTTAGGGAGTTGTGCGACCTGCACACATGAACGAGCAGGGCGGTGGTCACCAAACCACTCCCCGTATATATGATTGACTTGTTGAAAATCATCCATGTCCATCAGGAATATGGTTGTTTTTACAACACGGTTTAAATCCGCATTCGCTGCTTGAAGAACGGCTTGTATGTTTTTCATCACTTGATGGGTTTGTGCTTCAATATCACCTTCAACTAACACCCCATCGATTGTGAGAGGAATCTGCCCGGAAGCAAAGATAAAGGATCCGGTGCGAATAGCTTGTGAATAAGGGCCAATTGCTTGAGGCGCTTGATTAGTATGGATTCGTTCCATCGAAAAAACCTCCCGGTCCAAATAAGTTCCCTAACTCTACGGCAATTCTTCGATTTTTCACATCCACGTCCGTGACTGTGGCGAGGGACATCGAGTGTTCCACTAACCGTTCATCCACCCGAGAGTCTGCCATGATACCGATCCCTACGACTTCCGCTCGGAACTCGCCCATTAAATCAATCATCCCTTGTACGGTTCCGCCAGCCTTCATAAAATCATCAATAATTAATACCTTCGACCCCTCCGAAAAACTACGTCGTGCTAGGGAAAGGCTACCTAAGCGCTTACTCGATCCAGAAACGGTATTGATTGTCACCACCGATCCTTCAGTGATGCGGCTATCGCGACGAACAATAGCAACCGGTAAGCCAAGGAAGGAGGCAGTGGCATAGGCAAGGGGGATCCCCTTTGTTTCCACAGTCACCACCACATCGGCACCACTATGGCTAAAAACAGTCGCCCAAAGACGTCCAATATCCCGTACGAACTGGGCATCTCCCAATAAATCAGATAAATATAAATATCCACCAGGTAAAATTCGATCTGGATTTTCCAGGTGAGTACACAATCGTTTTGATATCACCAAAGCATCGTAATCATTCGCCTTTGGTAAATATCGCACCCCACCCGCTGCCCCTGAAACCGTCTCCAAAAGACCTGTGCCTTCTTCACGGAAGGTTTCATGGATAATGGCTAAATCTTCACTAATCGATGATTTTGCAGCCTGATATCGCTCTGCAAAGGCGCTAAGGGATATTAAGCGATGGGGTTGCTCGAGAAGTTGCCTCGTCATATCCACTAAACGGGCACTCCGTTTCCACTTTTTCATCCTACATCCTCCGAAAACCCGAATGACTTTTCATAATTTATACCATATTGTTCGGATTTATTCAATAGAACCTTCTTCTAGACCCCCAAGCATGCGGACCGCATACACTTGTCGACAAAATCCACGTAACCCATTTACCACACGGCGAGCCACGGACTCCTTGTTCACTAATCCAAAGACAGTAGGACCACTCCCTGACATTAAAACGCCATTTGCTCCAAAGGTAGCCATCCTCTCCTTGAGAAAGCGTACTTTTGGATAGGCTTCGAGGGTCACATTCTCTAGAACGTTACCGAGTTGATCACACATCTGATTAAAATCTTGGTTTTCAAGGGCATGAAGCATCCCTTCCAAGTTTGGATGAGAAGTCACCTTCTCCATTTTTAACGCTTGGAATACTTCTGCTGTCGATACTCCATGGGGTGGCTTCGCTAGGACAACCCAACAAGGAGGGGGGGTAGGCAAAGGCGTAAGTTGCTCTCCCCGTCCACGAGCAATGGCGGTGCCGCCTCGCACGCAAAAGGGCACATCTGAGCCAAGGGCTAATCCCAGCTCTGCTAGTTCCTCCATCGACAGACCTAAATTCCACATGGTATTTAACCCACGCAGGGTTGCAGCAGCATCCGCGCTTCCTCCAGCAAGACCCGCTGCAACAGGAATTCGTTTATGAATCAGAATATGAATCCCTTTTGTAATGCCAAATCGTTCTTTGACGAGGACCGCTGCCCGATAAGCTAAATTACGATCATCAAAGGGAACGAAGCCCGAGGTGCTCTGCAAGCGGATTCCTCCGGTTGTTTCTGTTAAATCAATGCGATCCGCAAGATCAACCGTAGTCATCACCATTTCTAAATCATGGTATCCATCAGGACGTTTATGTAAGACATCCAGCGTTAAGTTTATTTTGGCTGGCGCTTTTACGGAGATATCCACCCGTGCTTTCCCCCTCTCTATATTCTCTTGCAGTTTCATGTTATGTCATGACCCGTTCATTGGTCGGCTTATTTATTGTAACACGAGCTCAGACCCCTTAAAAGCTGAAACAAAAGCGGTCGGGGGAGTCCCCCGACCGCTTGCCTGTGGCTGACGTTTCTTTGGTTATCGCTTGGCCATACGTTCTTCGGCCAGCTGGATTGCACGTTTCACCATATTACCGGCGTCCCGAGTCGTAATTCCGCCCCAGCCATCACGCTGAACAACGTCGTAAAATCCTAATTCCTTAGCCAATTCCACTTTTAAGGCTTCAGACATGATACCCCGACGTGCCAATGCCATTCCCCCTCCGCCTTCACCTCAGGCCCCCTTAGTATGAGTCAATGGGGAGAAGATCTCCCCTCCCAAACCCTACCATCCGTTTATAAGTCGTCAAATCCATTATCCACGGATACCTTGGTATATGAGCGGGATTTTCCTTCGAAAAAATCTTGTTTTCCTTGGTTTACATCCTCATAAGCAACAATCCAACGCATGGGATTGGTACGATAACCTGGGAATGGGGGTTCCATTCCCATTTCACGTACCCGTTTATTAGCCATAAATCGAATGTATGAGCGAAGGTCATCGATGGTTACCCCGTCAAAACGGTTCCCCACAATGTACTCACCCCAGCGAATTTCCAACTCCGCAGCGGTACGGAAAGTTTCTGTCACAAATTGCCGCGTCTCATTGTCATCTAACTCAGGATGTTCAACCAGTAACTCTCTGAAGATCTGTGTAAAGAGACGAACATGCAGTTGTTCATCGCGATTAATATAATTAATCATCGCTGCAGAAGCCACCATTTTCTGATTACGCGCCAAATTGTAGAAGAAGGCAAAACCTGAGTAAAAATTGAGCCCCTCTAGGACAATATCGTAGACGATGGATTTTAGAAACGTCCGAGGTGTTGGATTTTCTGTAAAGTCTTCATACCCTTGTGCGATAAAATCATTTCGCTCTCGTAGGATTTCATCATGCTTCCAATACTCAAAGATCTCATCTTGCTCTGACTTGGGTACCAAAGAAGAAAGTACGTAGGAATAAGACTGATTATGAACCACTTCCTGAAAGGATAGCACCGCCATCAGAGCAGAAAGACTGGAGTCCGTTAGGTAGTCAGCCACCTTCGCCGAATAATCCGTCTGAATGGAATCCAAAAAGGCGAGAAGTCCAATAATCCGCTTAAACGTAAAGCGTTCATCCTCGGATAGGCGGGACCATTGCTTAATATCCTCAGCCATATTGATTTCAAAGGGTGTCCAAAAGTTCCCTAACATATTTTTATACATAGGATATGCCCAGGGGAAGCGACAATCATCCCAATTCAGTACATTGGATGATTGTCCATTGATAATTCCTGTGCTGGCATTGGGTGCCGTTACATCATAAAGTTTACGCTTCGTGATTTCCATCCGCCTTCATCCTTTCATCAGCTGGAGCAGCTTTCGCATTCGACGATCTCCGAAGAAGTCGAACGTGTATAGTAAGTCGTCTTCAGCCCCAGTTTCCATGCCTGGAGATGGATATCTAGGAGCTCCTTCGCTTTGATGTCATGGGTAACATAAATATTAAAGGACTGCGATTGATCGATATGCCGTTGACGAGCAGCATTTTGCTTGATGCTCCAATGGGCGTCGATCTGATGGGCAGGCTTATAATACCAAGTAGTCTTTGGTGACAGGTCTGGGGCCGTCACCGGAATCCGATAGTTCTTCTTCTCTTCACTGTATTCTTTCCGATATACAGGATCAATGGATGCAGTGCTTCCCGCAATAACTGACGTGCTCCCATTGGGTGCAACCGCCATTAACCAACCGTTCCGTATTCCCTGGCTTGCAATCGAAGTCCGTAGCTCATCCCAAGCTTCCCCTTGGTAGCCCCGTCTCTCAAAGTAAGCCCCTGTCTCCCATTCACTTCCAGCAAAGGCGGGATATGATCCCTTCTCCACTGCTAATTCATAGGAGGATCGAATAACAAGTTGAGCAATTTTTTCATACAATTCATCCGCATAGGTCACCGACTCTTCGGATTCCCACATAATTCCTTCCAATGCAAGTAAGTGATGCCATCCGAAGGTTCCTAGACCAATTGCACGATATTTTTGATTGGTCAACCGTGCTTGAAGAACTTCAATTGTGTTCAGGTCAATCACATTATCCAACATCCGAACTTGTATCGGAATCAACCGCTCTAATACCTTATCCGGTACCGCACGCCCCAGGTTGATCGAAGACAAATTGCACACTACAAAATCTCCTGGGGTCTTCGTAACGACAATTTTCCCGTCCATGGTCGTCTCTTCCGTCACGGTTGTCGCACTTTGATTTTGCAAGATTTCACTACATAGGTTCGAAGAATAGATCATCCCTTTATCTTTATTGGGGTTCATCCGATTCACTTCATCCCGATAAAACATATAGGGGGTTCCGGTTTCTAATTGGGAGATCATCACCCGCTTCATAATCTCAATCGCGGGTACCGTTTTCCGAGATAGGGTTGAATGATTGACACATTCCGCATAGCGTTCTCTAAAGGAGCCCGCACCCTTATTCTCATCATAAAAGTCCTCTAGTGAGTATCCCATCGTGCGACGTACTTCATGGGGATCGAATAGATGCCATTCTCCCCTCGCCTCAACGGTCTCCATGAAAAGGTCCGGCAAACAAACGCCCGTAAAAATATCGTGAGTTCGAAGACGTTCGTCTCCATTGTTCAGTTTTGCATCGAGGAAAGAGAAAATATCTTTATGCCAAACATCCAGATACACCGCGATAGACCCTTGACGTTGCCCCAACTGATCCACACTAACGGCTGTGTTGTTCAGTTGTTTCATCCAAGGAAGCACACCGGAACTGATCCCTTTAAACCCTTTAATATCACTTCCTCGGGAGCGAATCTTACCCAAATAAATACCGATTCCTCCTCCTCCTTTGGAAAGAGTAGCAACATCGGTATTACTATCGTAGATCCCACGTAAGGAGTCCTCCACCGTGTCAATAAAGCACGAAGATAATTGCCCATAATTTTTCCCTGCATTTGCAAAGGTAGGCGTCGCCACGGTCATATACAGGTTAGAGAGCGCCCAGTACGCTTCCTTTACCAAGGTTAATCGATTCTCTTGGCTCTCATCGGACATTAAGGTCATCGCAATGATCAAAAAGCGCTCTTGAGGAAGTTCCCATACTTTGCCGTCATGATCCCGTGTCAAATATCGATCCGCAAGCGTACGAAGGCCTACGTAAGTAAATAATCCATCGCGCTCGGGTACAATCACCTTTTCGAGTTCTTCCAATTCTGCGGGAGAATAACGCTCTGTTAACAAAGGAGAATAAATCCCTTTTTCCATTAGCGTCTGTATGAGTCCTAGGAAGTTACCATAACCCTTTTTAAGGTTTCCGCCACGGTTTTTTGCTGCTTCCCGATAGAGAGACCATGTATGAATTTTTGCTGCTATGTATGTCCAGTCAGGAGTATCGGCTGTAATTTGTTCAAGGGCGTTTAAAATCAGTAGTCGATCCGCCTTGTCCCGATTCCATTCCTCTTTTTCTTCCAAACTATCTAAGGTTTTATCAATCCAATAGCGACCATCTAAGTGGGGATATTCCGCAATTAAATGTTCAAGATCCGCTTTCAGCTCAGTCAGCCCAAGGGCCATTTCTGAAGTTTGTTCCAACTGGGTCGTCGACATGACTTGTCCACCTCTCTGATTAATTGCCATATAAAACGCCGTCCGAGTATGGACGGCGGGGCGTTAACACCAGGATCCATAGAAGCGAGTCAAAAACCGGAGACTCATCAGGAATTCACTTCCCACCGATTCATGACCCTTCTTTTATGTCACCTTGCTTCCCTATTCACCGAAAAATCGAAGATCCGGTAGATTCAGGCGAAACACCCGTTCCTTCCAAACCCTGATCCGTATATGAAGGGTTGTTCTCACTGGCAACCCCTTTTTAAAATGGGGTTCTACGCCTTGTCCACGATCAACTAGTTATAATACGTAACACCAAATCAAGTCGCGGCGTGCACAAACCCTATTCATCAAACTCTCTTATTCTCACGCTCAGCGATCCAGCCAAACCACAACATCTTGTGTTTTGATTTTTAAAAAACGTCTATATATACGATTTTACATGACTCATCCATCGGGTGCAAGGAAAAATTCCACACAATAAAAAACCGAACCTGGGACGGTTCGGATGGGTGAAGCTTAGCAACGGCACCTTGCGTTTCAAGCGCTCATTGGGGATTCTTTACATAACGCACAGGGACTTGTCCTTCATCTTGAAAAACGGTCAGCTCCACAGTTTCTGTCAAGATATCCGCATAACTGTACGATACACGCTCGAAAGAGTGTTGTTCTTCGTCCAACTTCACAATGAAGACGGAGGGGTATGTTTCTTCTAGAACCCCACTTCGTTCAATGGTCTTACGACGTCCGCTGTTGGCCTTTAATCGGATTTTCTGTCCAATGTAACTTTCCAACGTCCGTTTTATCTCAGATAGCGCATTCCTACCCATATGACTCGACCACCTCACTCATCAAGCATTATATCACGGTAAGGACAGGTTGTCAAAAGTTGAATTATAGCAAGGGGAAAACCCTTATGTCAACGGGTTTTTTTTGATTTGACAGGAATAGTGGGATCTCGACATGATATGGGGGAGGATTGGAAAAATAAACCCCCCAATCGGGGGGTTATTCATTATTTAGTAAAGCGATCAGCTACCGCACTCGCAGCATAAGCATCCGGTTTGATTTTGGCAGTGTAACCGACGGCTGTCACCCACCCTACCACTTCCTGAATCAACTTCCTCGTTTCACCTTTACGACCCACATCCAGATGTACTTCCACAGGAAGGTCCCAGGAAGCACTAAAGAAATCTTTCTCCTTAAGCATGTCCATGCATGCTAGACTGTACTCCGTCTCTTTATAGATCCGATATCGCAAGTCAAGCAAAGGACGGCTTTTTTTCTTTGAGTAATAAAACAGCGCGCCTTTTCCAACACGATGAATGATAATCGCCGTCACAAACAACGTTCCGCGATGACTGGTTTGTGAATCGGTACCGATCACCATTTTATAGGTTGAGGAACGATCTTCCTCAATATACGCGTAGATTTCTGAGATCATCTGATCGAGTTCTAAACGGCCTTTGCGAGGATGGAAGAATTGCAATGGGTTCCCCTCCGGGCTCTACCGAACCATGTCGGTAACTTCTACCCTACTATTATATGAATCATCAAGCGTGTTCATCCAATCGTTCGTCTAGAAAGTTGGTAAAATGGGCGAACTCTTCAAGGGAGAGTGTCTCTCCCCTGCGTTTCGGGTCGATCCCTGCCTCCTCTAGCCAAAGAGTAATTTCTCCTTTACGCTTGCCACCAAAGAGACCAGCAGAAATCGCATTCGGAAGGGTTTTTCGCCGCTGTCCAAATGACGCCCGAACCACCCTGAAAAACAAACCCTCATTGTTTACAGCCACTGGAGGCTTAGGACGAATCTTTAACCGAATGACTGCAGAATCCACTTGAGGTGGCGGCATAAATACATGGGCAGGTACCAGGGTCACCCACTCAGGTTCTGTAAAATATTGCGTGGTAACGGTAATCGATCCATATGCTTTGGTACCCGGTTCTGAGGTCAATCGTTCAGCGACTTCCTTTTGTACCATAATGACAATGGAATCAAGAGGAAGGCGCTCCTCCAAGAGACGCATCAGAATCGGGGACGTAACATAATAAGGGAGATTCGCTACGACATGACGCTTTTTACAATCACCCAGGTGCTCCTCAATTACCTGATGAAGATCAACCTTCATTGCATCACCATGGAGAATCGTTACATGAGGATAGGCAACAAAGAGCTCTTGCAAAATCGGGAGAAGGCGTTGATCGAGCTCAACTGCGATCACGGACTTCGCTTCTTCCGCAAGATGTTCCGTCAACGCACCAATCCCAGGACCAATCTCCAATACACCCGCGTTCTCATCTAAATCTGCAGCTTCTACAATTTGGTGTAAAACATGATCCTCTGTAAGAAAATTTTGGCCCAGGCTCTTTTTTAAATGCAACCCATGGCGACGTAATATTTCTCTAGTGCGAGTAGTAATTCTTCCTTCAGCCACGGGTTTCCTCCCTTTCTTCTTCAACACGAGAGAGTGCTTCTTCAAATTCTTCTCGAGTAATGCGCAAAAGATGCAATCGCTTGTAGAATTGCTTCCCGTTGGCATAGCCAATGCCTAGCATTTCCGCCAACCGTTCGCGCATTTTACTAGCACCCTTCCCTCCAACAAGCCCTGCCTTTAAATACGTTTCCCAGGAGATAGAGGGAACCTCTGTACCATCCTCCGTGCGAGCATCCGAGAGTGCAGATTGTATTGCCTCTGGCGTGGCGTGTTCCACCCCTAGCCCCTTATCTCCACGGGCTTCATTTCTCGGAAGAAAAGCTTGTCGGCAACCAGGTACTTCTTGAGAAATAATGCGTCGAATTCGTTCTCCCGCTCCATCGGGGTCAGTAAAAATGATCACACCCCGCCGCTCTTGGGCACGTTTCACCGCAGCAATGACATCGGAACCAACCGCAGAGCCCCTCGTCTCCAATGTATCAGCTTCGACCGCCTTTAATACAGCAACAGTATCATTTTTTCCTTCCACCACGATCACTTCGCGGATTTTTCGACGTTGATTTGTCTGCTCTTTAATCGTTATTCATCCCTTACGACAGCAAAATCTCTTTTCTTCATCGAGTTTTCACTGGTTCATTTACTACAAACTATTTTCCTTCAGAAGTTGATCCTGCTTCGATTTGAAAGAGACGGCACGCGTTAGCGAAGGTTTGAGCTGCCACATCCGCAAAGGAGATCTCCCGTAGGATTGCAATTTGTTCAGCCACCAGACTGACATAGCCTGTTTCATTGCGTTTTCCCCGATGGGGATGAGGAGCGAGATAGGGCGCGTCTGTTTCGATCAATAGTCTATCCAATGGAACGCGTTTCGCTACCTCTTTGGGATCGTGGGCATTTTTAAAGGTAACTGGACCCCCTAAGCCCAGATAAAACCCGAGGTCAAGGCACTGTTCTGCCAAGGACCAATCCCCACTAAAGCAATGCATAACCCCACCTACCTCCGATGCCTTCTCTTCCCTTAGGATACGAAGAACATCCTCATCCGCTTCACGGTTATGGATGATAATCGGTAGTTTTAACTCCCTGGCAAGTCGAATTTGTTGGCGAAATACACTCTCTTGAATCCCTTTCGGAGAAGTGTCCCAATGATAATCGAGCCCCATCTCACCCAGAGCGACCACTTTGGGGTGATCACAGAGCTCTTCCAACCAATCCAAATCCTCCACAGTCATCTCCACAGCATCCACTGGATGCCACCCCACCGAACTGTATATAAAATCATAGGTTTCTGCTAAAGCGATCGAGGTCGGAATGGATTCTCGGTCACATCCGATATTAAGAATGCGAGTCACCTTGTACTCCTCTTTCGCACGTCGAATCGTTTCTACTTGATCCTCAACAAATTGACTTGCATTTAAATGTGTATGGCTATCAAATAACACTCGTTCTTCAACCTCCTCCCTTAAGGAAATAGCAATTTCATTTCCTTTAGGGGCATTAACTGAACATCGGCACGCCCTGCGATTTCATTAATGGCAATGGGCCCGATTTCACGACTATCTCGACTCCGGTTGCGATTGTCACCCATGGCAAACACATGATCTTTCGGGACGACCGTTACGGGTAACGATTTCTCAATCATTTTCTCATTGAGATAAGTCTCTTTTAAAGCCTTCCCGTTACGATACACTTTACCATCACGAACTTGTATGCGATCTCCTTCTTTGCCAATCACGCGCTTGATAAAATCCCGCTGTTCCGAAGTATGGAAAACGATGATATCTCCATATTGCGGGTTCTCAACATCATAAATCCATTTGTTAATAATCAGCAATTCGCTTCCCTTAAAGGTAGGCTCCATCGATTGACCATACACTTCGTAGGGGGCATACAAAAACGAGCGGATAATTAGCACTAAGGCGGCAGCAACTACCACCGCAATGATCCATTCCCTTGCTGAGTTCTTCTCTTTCTTTCCCAATCGAACCCCTCCAATTCTTCAATCCGTTGTTTTTCCACCCTTCTTGATCAACCTGAGGCAGATTCGACGGGATCGTTATTTTACTCGTGTTCCATTTGGAATATCTCCAGAGAGTGTAGAGAGTACGAGTCGATCACCTGCTTTTGCTGCTAAGATCATCCCTTCGGAGCGCTCACCACGAAGCTTCGCTGGTTTTAAATTAGCAACAAGAATCACTTTGAGCCCGATCAAAGAAGTTGGTTCATAGTGTTGAGCAATCCCGGCAATCACTTGTCGTTGTTCCCCGCCTAGATCCACCTGAAGTTTCAACAGACGGTCCGCCCCTTTAAGAGGTCCGGCTTCAATGATCTCTGCAACACGTAAGTCCACAGCGGAAAACTGGTCAATCTTAATTAATTCTTCTAAATCGGCTACTCCACTCTCTTGCTTGGTCTTTGTGTCCTCTTTCGCGTCTTCTTTTTCTTTCACGGGGGTTCCTCCCATCTGAAGAACGATCTCCTTCACTTCATCCTCCACATCGAGTCGAGGAAACAAGGGGTTTTTGCGGTGAGTCATCGTTCCGGAAGGAAATCCACCAAACTGACGCAAACTTTCCCAAGCGGTCGTCGATTCGTCCTCTACTAATCCCAACTGCTCCCACATCTCTGTTGGTGTACGTACCAAGAATGGCTGAATTAGCACACTAACATATCGTAGCGCCTCTACCACATGGTACAGAACGGAGCCTAATTTCTCTTTATTCGCTGGGTCTTTTGCCAACTCCCACGGCATCGTTCCTTCTAAATAACGATTCGTTCCTCGAATTAGTTCCCAAATCGACGTGAGTGCCATGGAAAATTGCATTTGATCCATATAATTTTCCACTTTCGTGACCGTTTCTTCTGCAAGTTGAACCAGTCTCTGGTCATGATCGGTACCATCAATCACCCGTTTAGGAACTTTGCCCTCCGCATATTTCTTTACCATCGTTAAGCTGCGATGTAACAGATTGCCGAGATCATTGGCCAGATCAGCGTTCGTCCGTTCCACAAATCCTTCCGGTGTAAAGACACCATCATAACCAAAGGGAACTTCCCGCAAGAGAAAATAACGAACGCGATCCAAACCATAGCGATCAATGAGCGGGACCGGATCGACCACATTTCCTTTAGATTTAGACATTTTCCCATCCTTCATCATGAAGAAACCATGGCCAAAAACTTGCTTAGGTAAGGGAATATCTAACGCCATCAACATAATGGGCCAGTAAATCGTATGAAAACGAATAATATCCTTTCCAACGAGATGGACATTGGCCGGCCAGTATTTTTGGTATTTTTCATCCTGGTCCGTTCCATATCCTAAGGCGGAAATATAGTTGGTTAAGGCATCGATCCAAACATACATCACATGTTTTGGATTTTCCGGAACAGGAATCCCCCAGTCAAATGTCGTACGAGAGACCGCTAAATCCTCCAACCCTGGCTTAATAAAGTTCTGGATCATCTCGTTTTTACGACTTTCCGGTTGGATGAAATCCGGGTTCTCTTCGTAATACTTCAAAAGGCGCTCTGCATACTTACTTGTACGAAAGAAATAGCTTTCCTCCCGCATTTTTTCAACTGAGCGACCGCAATCAGGACAGTTCCCCTCGTTTAATTGCCGCTCTGTCCAAAAAGATTCACATGGAGTGCAGTACCAACCTTCGTACTCATCAAGATAAATATCACCTTGGTCCAACAGTCGTTTAAAAATCCTTTGCGCCACTTGTTTATGACGCTCTTCACTTGTACGAATAAAATCATCATAGGAAATCGCTAGTTTGGACCATAAGGCTTGAATTCCCTCCACAATCCCATTTACAAAAGTTTGTGGATCCTGACCTTGTTCTTTCGCTCTTCTCTCGATCTTTTGACCATGTTCATCCGTCCCCGTCAAATACATGACATCATAGCCACGAAGACGCTTATAACGGGCCATCGCATCCCCAGCCACGGTTGTATATGCATGACCAATATGCAGGTTATCATTGGGGTAATAAATAGGGGTTGTAATATAAAATGCGGGTTTCTTAGACATCGCTTCGCTCTCCTTTTTACAAACTAAAAAGCCCTCCCCCGATCATGGGGCGAAGGCTGCTTCGCGGTACCACCCAAGTTCGCCGCTTCCTCACGGTAAGCGGCCTTAACCAGTGAACTCACTGCCCATTAACGTCGGGACACGCCCTCTCTTACCACCAGAATCACAGTATTCAAAGAGGGTTCTCAGGGGCCATGTTCCCCTCGTATCCCTATACCGGCTTTCACCTAACCCGGCTCTCTTTTGATAGGTACACGAGGATACTCCTCCCCGTCGACAAATTCTCACGTATTCAATTAGCGCAATGACTCAACTATACCAACCATTATAGTCAATCTAGCTAAATAATATCAACATTGACCGTGAACTTTTCCTAATTATCCCTTTCCTGTAGCGGTTGATCATAGCGCGTGACAAAGGGGGATTCTTTTTTGACAATCACCCCTTGGCTTGTCCATCGCTCTAATTCTTGTTTAAAACGATGAACCTCCCAGTTACTACCACACTCTCGATTCACTTGCGTCAAGACATCGAGTAAATCCGTGTCAAATATGGGGAGATGGTTTGTTACCACCCGAAGCACCTGATCGTCTTGTTCAACGCGAATGGCACGTAATTCGTCAAAAGGGTTGGATACATGGGGACTATGCGTATAGGACGCCCTGACTCTCACAAATACCGTGCGCCCATATACGGCAGAAGAAATGAAGGTATCCCCTGAGCGCAGGTATGGTAGACGTCGACCTTCTTCTTGAGTAAGATCCGTCTCCTCCCGCAAAGTAGCAATATCCGTCCCACGTACCGTTCGAAAGACAAACTTGGTGTTTAATTGAGCGGTAATCGTCTCATCAAGCAACGTCGGTCGCTGCGTCGCCAAAATCAAAAAGGCTCCATATTTACGCCCCTCTTGGGCGATCTCCTTAAGTGCCTTCTTTGGCGGGGCATCCACCCCCTTTGGGGCAAAATTGTGGGCCTCATCCGTCACAATGACAAACGGCGGAAAAAACCGCCCCTCTTCCCCATTCATCCGTGCATCTCGGTATTCTCTTCGTTTTCGATACACCGCATTGACCACATATGTAGAGAAGACCTGTAGTAACCAAGTATCCCCTTGAATAACAACCAACCGCCCTTGTTCCAGTCCTTGTTCCACTGCCCGAATATCCTGGGTAAACAGCCCGGCCTTCTCCAATCGATCCAGACGCCACTTCACCCCTTTGACAGAAGAGAGTGGTAAGCTTCCATACTGGGAAAGCAATTCTAATAAACTTTTTGTCCGCTCTACCTCTGTGGGTGTAAGACCATCCTCATGAACCCGCTTTTTCAGCCCCTTCTCTCCCTCTTCAATGGCTTGAGCTACGTTCCCAAGTCGATCACTAAAGGACTGGAAACTGTCTCGGCGCTTGTGTAAGGATTGGACCACATTGCTCATGGGATCTGTCAAACCCCCTCCTGAAGCACCCAGTAAATTGACTAACTCCTTTGCTGACAAATCCGGAAAATGGATACCAACCTCACGCCCGATTTGCACAGCTAACCAACGATCCGCAAAATCAGGCGCATCCGTACCCCATTCTGGCACCTTCTCTTTAAAACTCATCTCGAAGTGAGGATCAAAAACCAGGGTTGGCACTTGTAGCTTCATCATCTCCTCTAGAATCACGCGCAAACCAAAGGATTTTCCCGAACCTGATCCCCCAAACACCCCAATATGGGGATATTGTTGCATCGTTCGTATATCAAATAAAAATGGAACCCCCTGTTGCTCTCTCCATTCACCCTCCTCAATTAAGCGAACCCGATTCTGTAAATCAGGGTCCACCGTATCCCCCAGCGCATCCGTACCCCGAATCTCTCCCAATACCATCCCATCATCTGGATCCGCCTTCACCAATAACCTCCGCACTTCCTCAAATCGCGGCGCTCGCGCAGACACCCCAGTCCGTATAGGATGAGGCGCTTCGGCAAATAATCGCACCTTGGCAACATTCACCTCATCTGAACCGATATCATACCCAATCTGCTCTAAGGATTGAATCACTTGGGTATCAACGACGGATTTGTCCATCCCCATCGGAATCAATCGATTGTAAGAGAGGGTTTCCACCACTTCGCCACGTGGATGATCCAATGCACGATCTTCCAATACTAAAATTTCATTGATACGAAACTTTCGTTCCTTGGAGGCAACATACACCTCCTGCTGCGTGGTTACCCCTACAACTTGCATTGCTTTCTCCTCCCCTTCTCATGCTCCCTCTGTTTAACTCCAGGTATTTTTCGTCTTCTGTTCTTTTACAAATGCCGATCATTCCGTTTGGGGATCAAGAGACGATGACGTAAATCCGGATCGATATACTGCTCCACCATCCCCCGCACCAACGCATCCGTCACACGGACCTCCCGGTCAACAATATCTAACCACAAGGGAACCCCCCGTCCTTCATTAGGGGTTAACGTATGAACTAATTGAATTAAATGTTCTCGATCTTCTGACTGCGCGAGTAACCCATCGATGCCAACGGGTTGAGGATGTTTAGTTGAGCATAAAACCGCTTTCCAAAGTCCGGTTCCTGGTGGGTCCATCGCCTCCGAGCGATAACATTCCTCTCGTTGAAGTGTACCAAAAAGGAGCTCTCGGTCCGAATAGGTTGTGGAGTGAGAAAATAAGCGACGCGCTAAGCTTTTCGTACCGATCTCCTCCGCTACGCCCACCAAAAGCACACCTTGAGTAATTGCCGCATCCGCTAACCTAGCCCAACCCGATGCATCATCAATTAGAAAATGAAGGAGGGATCCATCCATCATAATAATTTTTGGCTTCCAGCGTTCAATGGCCTCGATCGCCACCTGTATTTCCAAGGAAGCAAGGAGAGACCCCCGCCGTTTGGCCTCCCGCGCCAACTTTCCTTCCTCGTTCTCTTCTTCTTCTTCCAAGAGGGGTGTATATAAATCAGCCGCCCACGTCTCCTCTCCACGTGTCCCCTTTGCTAATGCTTGAAAAAGGGATAAGGTATGTGGATGAGCCCCTGGTGTGGAGTTGACGGATCCGTCAACTCCAACCAACGTCCCCCCTTCCAACCACTTCTCAAGCGTATCCCCGGCCCATTTTTCTACATTAGAAAAAAATCCAAGCGTTTTAAGTTGGTCGCGCAATTGCTCCCGATCAAATACTTGACTAGGATACATTCGACGCAATTCTTGATTCGTTTCGATGATTTTATTTTTTAATTGTCGAGAAACTGACAACATCCCTTTTCCACCTCTTTCCCTCTTGCTAGCCCTTATTATCCAGTTTACAGGAAAAATAAAGCCACGTAATCCCCCAGTGAATAAGGCTTTTATCAACTTGTTTAATTTTGGTAATCTGCTTTTTTTGCTTAAAAAATTTTCTATAAAATTCGCTGGATGTTATATTGACTGTTATGGGAATCGCTGGTATGATGATGTTGATGCTGTTTATGTCGAAATTTGGCGGCATCAAGACCAAGACCAAAAAAAAGATTAAAAGAGTGAGAGGAGACGTTTGATTATGCTAAAATCTACAGGTATTGTACGTAAAGTTGATGAACTCGGCCGGGTGGTTATCCCTATCGAACTCCGTCGCACCCTAGGAATTGGCGAAAAAGATGCTCTTGAAATTTATGTCGACGGAGAGCGAATCGTGCTTAAAAAGTATGAACCAGCTTGTATTTTCACGGGTGAAGTCGATAACACCGTTCGCTATAAAAATAAAGTCGTAAGTCGCAAATGTATTGAAGAAATGCATACGATGCTTAATTCCGACGAAGTAGCATCCAACTAATTCAAATACTATCTCTTTTATCCACACATAGAATTTTTCTACATTCTACATCATTTATAATTTTTTAAATAAAAAGAGAAGAGTCCCTAAACAAATAGGGTTCTCTTCTCTTTTTATTTGACCCACTCATTTAGAAATTATCGATGGAGTGAGAGCGCCATACGCCGATAGGTGTGTCGTCTCCCTTTTAATGAAATGGAATATGCATGGATATTCTCTGGCAACGCCATTCCACTAAAGCCCGCATCACCGATATGATAAAGATCACCACCCGCCATTTTCCCATTAATGGCCAACCGCTCGATCACTGTTGGGGTTGCGCTTTCCTGGGAAGTTCCCAGGGTAAGCATGGAAAGAGCGCCTCTTCCCTGACACATGTGTACCCATTCTGCCACATCGGTTGTTGATACCCCTGGGACACTACCGGGTAGTGGTAATAGAATCACATCCGCACCCGCGTGGATCCAGTTCTCTATTTCTGTTTCCGACAACCATCCTCCCTTTGAGGCAACCACCCCCGCATGATGCATTTTCCCTGCCATCAATATTAAATCCGGCCCCAAGGCCCGTCGTAGTACTTTCAATTGTTCTGTAATGGCCATGGGAGTGACTCCCGTCAAGGGGTTCCCTGTAAGGACAATAAAGCGAGCTCCCTGTTCCAACGCCTTTTCTCCGTTCAACAGGGTAGCACGCCTTCCTGTGGGAACGAGCTTGGTTGAAACCTCTGAAGTTACGGGCTCTAGATTGATACCGATGGGACGTCCTACATACCTCTCTACATCCTGAATGGTCCTTCCCAGCCCTAATATCTCTAAGTGCTCAATTAGCAATGGGTCACTCGCTTGGCTGAGCTCTTCTCTTCTTTGTGATGGAAAGCCGCCAATCTTTGGCGAACTCACATCGTATTTATTTAGCAGAATGAGATCCGCCCCAAAGGCAGCGGCAATTTCCACATTACTACACCCATCCACGAGCGGCAATGCGGGTGCAACCATTTCAGTAACGACGGTTCGTCCTTCGGATTGCTTCATCGCACAGAGCAACTCTCGGCCGGTCATTTTTATTAATTCTGCGGGGGTCGCATCGATTAATCGCTTGACCATCGATTCAGTGCTCTTCCCGACCCATCAAGCGAATGATTCGATCACGTAATCGCTCAGATTGGGTACCAAATACCGCTTGATAATATCCTTTACCAACCCGAATAACCCCAGCGGCCCCTAACGTTTTCAAACGATCTTGGTCCAACTTTGAATCATCCTTAATCGTCATGCGCAATCGTGTAATACAGGCATCGAGTTCTTCTACATTCTCCTTGCCGCCGATTGCTGCAAGCACTTCCACTGCTAATGGATCTAAATCACGGTCCACCCTTTGTATCCCCTCATCTTGCTCCTCTCCCTCCTCCAGTCGTCCTGGAGTAGGCAATTGAAACCGGCGAATCACCGCACGGAAGATCCCATAATATAACGCTCCATACCCCAGACCTACAGGGATAATCAACCAGGCCTTTGTCGCTCTTGTAAAGTTGAGTAGGTAATCAATCAACCCTGCGGAGAAACCAAATCCGTGCTTTACTCCAAGTGCGTCCATGATAACCAAGGAGAACCCCGTGAGCACCGCATGAATGCCATAGAGCACAGGGGCTAAAAACATAAAAGCATACTCAATGGGTTCGGTTATCCCCGTAACAAAAGCAGTTAGCGCCGCTGCCATCAACACACCTGCAGTTGCTTTTCGTTGGGAGGGTTTTGCCTCATGTACCATGGCTAAACAAGCCCCTGGAAGGGCAAACATCATAATGGGATAAAAACCGGCCATGAAGCTCCCTGCAGTTGGATCACCAGCAAAGAAGCGATGAAGATCCCCTCTGATCACTTCCCCTGAGGCATTTGTAAACTGACCCACATCAAACCAAACCAAAGCATTTAAGATATGATGCAAACCAAAGGGAAGTAATAACCGATTAAGAAACCCATAGCCGAAAAGTCCTACTCCCCCCGAATCAACAAGGGCCGTGCCAACCGTACCAATTCCCTCTCGAATCGGCGGCCATATCATCATAAAAAGAATTCCCACAAGCAACATGACAAAGGAGGTAATAATCGGCACAAACCGCTTTCCCCCAAAAAACTGTAACCAATCGGGTAAGCGAATATCCTTGTATTTCCGATACAAATAGGCAGTGATAAGACCCGTAATAATCCCACCCAGCACATCCGTCTGATTGAGCTTTACTTGCCAAGCACTATCCGTCGGTACTTTGGTTTCAAGCCCCACTAACGAATTTAAGATGACATACCCAGCCACTGCTGCTAAACCAGCAGCTCCTGCCCCTCCTGTCATTCCGACAGCCACACCAACCGCAAACAATAAGGGGAGATACATAAAGATCGCATTGCCAGCTGCCATGATCACTTGACCCATTTCAAATATCCAGCTCCCCTTTTCTACAAACGCTGGATGGGTCATGTTGTATCCAAGAGATAATAGAATCGCCGCCGCAGGCATCACCGCTACTGGCAACATCATCGCTTTCCCAACCTGTTGCAACTTTCCAAGAACCCGACTCATAGCCGACCACCTCCGAAAGTCAGAATAGTCCCCCTTTTCGGTGTATAACATTGCTTGCGATTATCGGTTGCATTCACTTGGGGTTGTTATTAAAGGGGTTCTCTTTCATATTATGTGGACTGTCTAGACGCAATGGCTCAACTCCTTTGATTTTCTAGAATTGACTACAAATTGATCTTTCTACTCATTCTCGACATTGGGAAGGAATCCCTTGCAATATATCCCTCCTCTTTGAATAAACCCCTTTTAGGATCTTGTTTTACGCAACAAAAAAAGCCACCCATCTGTGAGAATTTCTTCGATGAATGGCGTTACTCCTTATTCCTGATCACGGTGATAGGCATTATACACTTCGCGTTTAGGTAGCGAGCGACTCAAAGCCGTCTCCTGAATGGCTTCTTTTTTGCTTTTTCCGCGGCGAATATACCACTCCACATGTTCAATGGGAGTGAGCGCTCGCCACCATTCCTCAGGCTCAGCGGCCTTCTCATCCGTGTCAAGTTGCATCGTCTTTCCTGCAACAATCACCGTCATTTCTCCACGGGGTGTCTCTTCCTCAAACCATTGAACACATTCAGTCAATGTACCTCGCAACCATTCTTCATGCTTTTTCGTCAACTCACGAGCAATCGTTGCGTCGCGATCGCCTAGTACCTTCACCATATCCGCTAATGTTTCTTTAATACGATGAGGTGATTCATAGAACAACAGCGTAGCAGGCACTTCTTCCCACTTAGTTAATTCTTTTTTTCTCTCCTTTGATTGCCGAGGAAGAAAACCAATAAAAAGACAGGGCTGTGGCGGAATACCTGAGGCTACCACTGCGGTGAAAGCAGCATTGGGCCCTGGGATCGGAATAACAGGCACGCCTTGATCGACCGCCTCTTTGACTAAGTCACTACCGGGATCCGATAATCCAGGCATGCCAGCATCGCTCACCAGTGCAATTCGCTCTCCTTGTACCATTCGATTAACCAATTCAAGGCCTCGTCGATGGCGATTGTGTTCATGGTAACTAACGGTAGGCTTCGAAAAGCCCCAGTGGGAAAATAGTTTTTTGGTATGGCGCGTATCTTCACAGGCAACAAAATCTACCATCGCCAGCGTCTCGCGTACCCGCTCACTTGCATCCCCTAAATTTCCAATGGGTGTACCCACAATATAGAGCGCTCCACCATCCTCTTCAAAACTTTTCTGTCTCTGCATCAACCATGCCTCTTTCTGCAATGAGCTGAATTTTTTGCCGCCGCGTCATTCCTTTGATCTCATGTTCTCTTTTGAGGGCCTCGGAATGACTCTCCTGCTCTTCCATCCAACGTAGATGTAGAGGCGCTCTCCCTCTTGTATATTTCGCACCCTTCCCATCACGGTGTTGAGATAACCGGCGCTTCATATGGGTAGTAATTCCGGTATAGTATGTTCCATCCGCACATTCTAAGATATAGACCGTATAGGGACGCTCTCTCTTCATTGTGCTTTTCACACCTTGCCCATGTAATTCCCCATTGATAGGAGGTCGTTCCTCTATCCTTCCTACTTTCTACATCAGCCATATAAAAAAGCGCCGGTCACCCGGCACTCCTTTTTGCTGTCATTCTGATCCTGCCTTCAAAACACAGCCGAGTTCACATGGTTGATTCCTAACGGATTCAATCACTTTTCTTCTTGGGAAGTTTTACTTAAGAAGGAGAGACAAAATAGACAATCCCCATTTCCTCTCATGCTACCATAATGCACATTACATATATGGAATCCCTCATTATATAACCGCGCCAAGTTATCATGACCCTCACCGGAAACCTCTGCTGAGCTTAGATCACTCGGCGTCGTCTCATTCTCATGATTGGTTTGTATTGAATCAAGACGTTCTCGCTTTGCTTGATTCTCTAACTCTAGCCGTGTATTTTCTTCAAGCATCTGCACAATTTGCTCTTTCAACCCGCCCAACTCTTTATAAAGATTACCGATTTGATCTTCGATTTGAGTCATTTGGGCTAAGATCGCCTGCTTGTCCACGCCCCCCACCTCGAATCACCCGTTGTCAGATCTGTACATGTCCATCATCATACCGACGGTATGGCATCCAGTGACATGGTTCACGCTTGGGCTTTAACGACTTCCGCAGGGTGCTCCACGGTACGACCTGATTCGGATAGTTGCACCTGGATGCGACGTTCCAAAAGATTAAGTACCGTGACTCGCCCATCCCCTTCTGGTGTAGTCACCCGCGCTCCAATATCAGGCATTTCCTTCTTTGCTTCTACGTAATTATCGTTTTCATACTTCAAACAGCACATTAGACGACCACATAGTCCGGAAATTTTGGCGGGGTTCAGTGAGAGACTTTGATCCTTAGCCATCTTAATCGACACGGGTTCAAAGTCGCCAAGAAAGGATGAGCAACAAAGAATGCGACCACACGGCCCAATGCCACCCAACATTTTCGCCTCATCACGCACCCCAATCTGACGTAATTCAATTCGGGTACGAAATACAGAGGCAAGATCCCTAACAAGCTCCCTAAAATCAACACGGCCATCCGCAGTAAAGTAAAAAATTATTTTATTGCGGTCAAAGGTGTATTCCGCATCAACAAGCTTCATCTCTAAGCTATGATGCTGGATTTTTTCCAAACAAACAGCCAATGCATCATGTGCTGCCTGTTGGTTTTTCTCCATCAACTCCGTATCATCTGATGATGCTTTTCGAATGACACTTTTGAGAGGAAGAACAACCTCATCCTCTGTCACATACCGAATCCCTGTAACCACAGTCCCATACTCAATTCCACGTACAGTCTCCACAATCACAGGATCATCTCGGCTGATGTCCAGCTCTCCTGGATTAAAATAATATATCTTACCCGCTTGACGGAAACGGACTCCTACGACTGATAACATGTGTGGATCCCCCTTGCATGGCCATTACCAACCTTTCCAACACCGCTTGTGATTGGATCGGTCCAGCCAGTTGACGCCTCGCCTCCATGATGGCGTCCATCGCATTGACAAGACCACGAATGCTCCACTCTGCAGATTGGCGTCGACGAGGTTCATCGTATCCCAGAAAGATCACCGCTTCCCTTCCTAATCGCTCATCGAGAAGGTCACGTAACCAAAGAAGCAAAAGATCAACAATGCGCTCGATTCTCCCTCGGTCGGAAGCCTCTTGAACCAGCCATGATTGCACGGTAATCAAGGCTCCTGATTTTCCAGAAACGATCTCCCCACTCCATTTTATCACTCGCTCGCAAAGCAGGGCAAACCCCTCCTCCTTTGCAATCGCCTCCGCCTCATCAATTCCCCCTGTTAAATGAGAAGATATGGTAGCGATTGGGTTCTCTAATCCTTTATCCACTAAGGATTTTGCAATTTGGTTCGATGACAAAGGGGGAAATTTGACCCACTGACAACGTGAAATGATGGTTGGTAAGATTCCATGAATATTTTCTGTTAGTAACACCGCTACCATACGGGATGTGGGTTCTTCTAAAAATTTTAAAAGGCTATTTGCCGCTTGATTTGTCATTCCTTCAACCTGTTCAATAATCACAACGCGTATAACACCCTCAGCGGGGCTATATGAAAAATCACGTTGTAACTTTCTTACTTGATCAATTTTGATGGATTGTCCATCCGGAGCAATCCAGCGAACTTCTGGGTGATTTCCATGTTCGATTCGTTGACAGGAACGACATTGATCACAGGCATCGCCCCTCGTTTGCTCACAATTAAGTGCCTTTGCAAACTCTAGCGCCATTTGCCGTTTTCCTACACCAAAGGGACCGGAAAAACCATAGGCATGAGCTATTCGGCCCGTAATCAGTCCCTGTTTTAAGAAATGAACCACTCGCTCTTGACCAACGACATCGGTTAAAGCCATTGTCGTCCCCCACTTCTACATTCGTGGTACTTCTTTCTATCAAAACTGGATAAATTGATCGATCGGTAAAATAAAGACGGTTGCACCCCCTACCTGTACTTCAATGGGGTAGGGAACATAAGAATCCGCATTCCCACCCATCGAGGACATCGGTGCCATCACTTGTTCTCTTGATTGACAGTTTTCTTTAATGAGTGTCATGACACCATCCACACGCTCATCTTCAATCCCAATCATAAACGTGGTGTTGCCTGACTTTAAAAATCCACCTGTACTTGCTAATTTTGTAGCTCGTACATTGGCTTCCACAAGCGCGTGGGAAAGACGATTACTATCCTTATCCTGTACGATAGCGATGACCATTTTCATCGAATTCATCCCCTTCAGTCCATCAGTTAAAGTAAACGACACAACTTTCTTCAACCTGTCCATTAATTCTTACCAATGAGATCCATAACCTCTTCACATAACGCTGCAAAAACCACATCCTCATCTTGTGAGGCATCGATCACTCGAATGCGTTGATGATTTTCTCGAGCGAGCGCTAAAAATCCTTGTCGTACACGTTCGTGAAATTGCTTTCCTTTGGCTTCCATTCGGTCCACATATCCACGGGCAGCCAATCGCCGATCACCATCCTCAACGGACAGATCGAGCAAATACGTCCGATCTGCCTGAAGCCCTCCTAGAGCAACCTGGTTGATCTCCTCGACTTCTTGACGATTTCCATCTTCAGGTCCCAACCCTTGATAAACAATACTTGAATCGACAAAGCGGTCACAGAGGACCAGCTTACCAGATGCTAAAGCGGGCCGAATTACTTCTTCCACCAATTGCGCCCGTGAAGCCGCATAGAGAAGGACCTCTGCCTTCAGCGTCATCTCTGTTAATTCAGGAGCTAATAAAATCTCGCGAATGCGGTCTCCCACGGCCGTTCCACCAGGTTCCCGAGTGCACATACAAGGAATTCCCTGCGACTCCAAATATTCATGCAATCGGCGAATCTGAGTCGATTTCCCAGCTCCTTCAGGTCCTTCTAAAGTAATTAACCAACCCTTCACGTTGCGCCTCCACCCCTCAACAATATCGTGGATTTATTGTAACACGACCACTCGAGGGGGAAAACTAGCTCCCAAACCACGTACACGCCCTCCCTCTTTTATGATCGCTTCAATCACTTGAATGCTTTCAATCGATATCCTCTCCCCAGGTAACACCAAAGGAATTCCAGGGGGATAAGGCACAATCATGGATGCTGCCACATAACCAAGGGCCTCTCTTAATGGAACTTCAACCTCCTGCGCTCCGTTCGGCTCCCCTAAACACACTTCGCTTTCACTCATGACGGGGACATGGAGGTTAGGTGCTCTCTTGGTTGCCTTCATTTTTGCGACAGCTTGATCCAATTCTCGTAACCGGTCACACAAAGCGCGAAGATCCGCCACCGTTGTCCCAACAGAGAAGGTGGCTAACAACCGTCGATGATCTGCCAATTCAAAGTAAACATGACGATCTCTTAGCCAATTGAACATGGTGAGCCCTGAAACGCCATTTCGTGCCTGAAGCGTAAGTTTTAGTGGATCTTCACCAGGGATTTCTTCAACCAGTTTCAATGATGCAATCGTATCACGGAGAACCTGGAGCGACCCCAATAATTCCGCTAACATGGAGGATCCTTGAGCAACCATCCATCGACGTGCCAAATCAAGGGACGCCAGCATAGGATAGGAAGGGCTACTGGATTGGATCATACGCAACCCATTCGTTAATCGTTGCTGATCCACCCTTGTTCCCCGTACATGGAGCATCGATGCCATCGTCATCGCAGGCAACATTTTGTGGGTAGATTGAACCGATGCATCTGCCCCCTCCATCATCGCTGAAGGTGGAAGTTTCGGATGAAAAGAAAAATGGGCACCATGCGCTTCATCTACAATTAAGGGAACTCCATATCGGTGACAAACTTCCGCTAACCTTCGAACCGGTTGCACCCTTCCAAAATAATCAGGGCTTGTAATAAACACCCCGCGTATATCGTTATATTTAGCCAGCGCTTGCTCTAAATCCTCGCTTCGTAACGGTAAGAGTTTCTCCGCATTTTTTTGAAGCTTTCCTGAAAGATAAATAGGACGAACTTTCGCCAAAGCACAACCATTAAAAATCGATTGATGGGAATCCCGTTGAACAATAAGTTTTTCCCCGGGTTTACAAAGAGCCATCACTAAGGCTAAATTCCCAGCTGTGGTTCCACCCGTAAGAAAGTATGATCTCTCAGCTCCAAAGGCTTCTGCTGCTAACTCCTGTGCTTCGTCAATCACACCTTCTGGCTGATGAAGATCATCCAACTCTCCCACTTCCGTTAAATCAATCTGTAACATGGCACCAAACCATTTTCTACCCTCAGGATCGAAGGCTATTCCTTGTTTATGACCTGGCACATGAAAATTTCCTTGACTCTGTTTTTGATGGGCCACTAATGCTTCAAAGAGTGGCGCCTGTCTTTGCCTTTCCATCCAGCTTCCTCCCACAAAGAAGCGAGGACTGTAAACAGTCCCCGCTGGTTATGAAAACTGATCGGATATATCCTGCGTCCAAATATTTTTCATTTGCAATACAAAATAGGCGTACTTTTTGTCTTTGACATCCGTGTTGACAATTTCCGCTTCACAGTCGCGACAAATAAACTCGGCCAAGACTGTTATCCCTTCTTGGCACTCTTTTTCACAAACAATGCAGCGGATCTGATCGGTAATGTTGTTCTGCAAGATCGACCCACCTTTGCTTTTTTTCGTCCATCTTTCCCATTCCATTAAATAAATATACACTGACGAAGAAAATTCACGATCGATTTGCATAAGAGTCATCCATGACGAACTGTTCTCATCAGTATACCACGCTTTGTCTAAAAAAGGATGCACAGAGCTTCCTTCAAGCGTGTAGAAACCTTCCAAAAGGGAAGGGTAATACCATACTTGGTATAACGGAGGACACCATGACCAAAACCATCATCCAATGGATTTTTTTAGGTTATGTACCGATCATGGCTACCATGAAGGCTATACTGTATTATATTCACGAGCAACCCAGGGGCAACCCAGGGACAGCAGATGAATAAAATAAAGAAGCACTCCATAATGATTTTATCCCTATACAACTGGTAAAAGCGGCGGTTAAATGACTTGAGCCCGGTAGGTTACCGAGATCAAGTCATTTATATTGGTTTGCTTTCAGTTGTGTGCTCCATGGTAATCACGCCACCAAGGCGCTGATGGGTAATCCCTTTCTCCTACTTCAATCGCTTCACCAATCTGTGGAAAAGCTACAATGAGTCCGTTTTTCTCAGCCAACTTCAACCCGCGCTCAGCTGGGTCCGTCCAATCATGAAAAGCAAGAGTAAAAGATCCCCAATGGATTGGAATCATCACTTTTCCTTTTACATCTTGAAACGCTTGAATGGACTCTTCCGGCTGCATGTGAATCGTTGACCAACGATGATCATATTGTCCAGACTCGATCATGGCAATATCAAAAGGACCATACCTCTCCCCAATCTCCTTAAAGTGAGGTCCGTAGCCACTATCTCCACCAAAAAAAATCTTTTCATCCTGCGCCATCACAACCCATGAGCCCCATAATGTAGTATTTGAAGCGAATAGACCCCTCCCTGAGAAGTGCCTTGCGGGTGTAAATGCGAGGGAAAGCCCATCATATTCCGTCTCTTCCCACCAGTCCAGTTCTTCAATCTTAGCCGAATCCACACCCCATCTGACTAACAGGTTTTTCACTCCAAGGGGGGCATAGAATTTCTTCACTTTCTTTAACTTACGAATAGAGTCATACTCCAAATGATCAAAATGATCATGGGAAATAATCACTGCATCAATAGCCGGCAAATCATCGACCTTCAGTGGGAATTCTTTATTAAATCGCCTACCCCCAATGATCGGAAATGGGGTGGGTGTCGTTCCAAACAGGGGATCAAATAAAATCGTCTTCCCTTTAATCTGTAATAAAACCGTTGAATGTCCCAGCCATGTTACACGAGCCGAACCATTTTCCTTCAATGGAGGTAATTCTACCGATTTGACCGCTAATGGCTTCGTTGGCCTCCGATGAGGATCCTTCTTAAAGTAATCTCCTATCAACGAAATGAAAGTAGCAACATTCGCCTTAATGGGTGTAGGAATGGCATTAACAAACTTTCCATTCGCAAAGTGATCGGATTCTTCATATCGTTGCAATTGTTTAGAAGTAGCTTTCCCTCTGAAAACCTGATATCGATTCATAAAAACCAGAGCAAGAAGTACCATGCTAAAACCGATCGCTACCACTATCCACAGCAATTTCATTCCACCTCTCGTAATTTTCTTTATATTAACTCTTTTAAGCGTTCATTACTAAATTTTATGTGAGTAAGTATCCATTTGAACACTTCCATTTCAATCAAGATACATAAATTAATCACCATCTGTTTTTTCTATTCCTTACTTACTATGTTTCTTTTTAATTCCTTATTCATAATTCATACCCTTATTACTAAATGATTCATCTAAGAGAAACTACAATCCATTTTATTTGTACTCACAAAAAGAAGCACTCACGCAATGTGAGTGCTTCGTGTGTTGCCCGGCAACGCCCTACTCTCCCAGGGGCTCGCGCCCCAAGTACCATCGGCGCAGGAG
>NZ_FPAA01000012.1 GCF_900116235.1 Marininema halotolerans
GCCCACGCGCAACGGATCATGAGCCGACGTACCCAAGGCGGTGCTAACTGGCACAAAGCACGGGTGAAGGTTGCCCGCATTCATGAGAAGATCGTGAACGCGCGTCTCGACTTTCTCCATAAACTGTCTTCGAAGCTGATTCGTGAAAACCAAACGATCTGCATCGAAAATCTTGGTGTCAAGAACATGGTAAAGAATCACAAGTTAGCCAAATCGATCACGGATGCATCCTGGTCGGAGTTTGTTGCCATGCTCACCTACAAGGCAGAATGGCATGGACGAAACGTGGTGAAGGTGGGGAAACAGTTCCCTTCCAGTCAGCTATGCTCTTCCTGTGGCTACCGCAATAAGAACGTAAAAAACCTCAACCTACGAGAATGGACATGTCCTACGTGCCACTCCCATCATGATCGAGACATCAATGCATCGAAGAACATTTTGCAAGAAGGACTTCGATTACTTGCCGTTGGGACGACGGTTTAAGCTTGGATTTGATCCTGTCAGTCGATGGGAGCTTCCAAGAATCCCCCACCTCTTAGCGTTAGCGTAGGTGGGGGAGGTTCAAGCTTCCGCAACATGTAGGGGATTTATTAGAAAAAGGGAGAAAAACAGCTCGATGACCAGCGCGCTTTGTACAAATCCGCAACCATATGCGGAGGATAGGCAAACAGATTGGTCACGACATGGATTGGTTTTCCCCGATGATCGAGAAAGGAAATGACACGGGCATCCATCCGAAGGTAGCTTGGCGACCTCCTCTGGGGCAGAGGAGGAAGGGACATGGTGCGTTCCCACCATGTTTTTTCGCAGGCGAACGACGAATTTGACATGATTTTGATCCATCTGAAGAGCTGGCGAGAGTCTATTCTGTTATGCAGGATAGGCTTTTGTTGTCTTACGAAATCTAGGTGAGGATGATTGAGATTCAAAAATAATTATTGAAAGACATCAATTATAATAGACCTACTTGCAAGTTGTGTTTTTATATTAGAACCTGAACGGAGAGATGCGACTACACTATAATGATTAATACCTTTCCGTGGTTTTTTATCGCACCAAAACAAGGTGCTTGTAATAGAATCCCCACCAAAATCTAAAAACGGTCCTTCAAATATAATATTTCTTGAAACGCGAGTTAAAGGAACCCCATTTCTAAATAGTGTGAATTTCAGAAGTCTAGAGGTTCCTATTGTTGGATTCAAAGTTGTTAGTATGTCTTGTACATTAAAAAGTATTTGTACTTTTTGTTTATTGGATTTTTTTCTAATTTTAATAGGGATTGAAAATATCTTTTTATCTTGATTTGGTTTTAGTGTAATAATTTTATTGCTATTTCTGCATAATTTACTCGGTGTTTGCACAGCAGATCTCTCCTCTTTAATAAATGTTTTCATTCCATGATATTAACAAGGAGTTATTTTTGCTTGTGTTGATATCTAGAATCAAAAATTGAGTATGGAGTTAGTATGGTTTTGTGGACAAAAAATTGCCGCTCACATTAAACAAGGAGCGGCAAGATAGTCGTTCGGTTATTTAGAAGAACGTTGAAAGAGTTGATGAAGCTCTTCTGGATCTGTACTTTGTTGAAGGGCAGCGAGGAGGAGAATGCGAGCTTTTTGTCCATTTAACCCATTGGAGAAAATTAGCCCGAGCTTTTTCAGATGACTCCCGCCTCCTTCATATCCATAGGTATCTTCGACAAAGCCATTGTAACAGCGGGAGACAAGAACGATGGGAATCCTGCGTGCAATGGCTTCTTTTAATCCAGGCAACATCAAAGGAGGAAGATTTCCAGCTCCAAAAGCTTCAATAACGAGACCTTCAGCGCCAGCATCCAGTGAGGCGCGAATGAGAAGGTCATCGGAGCCCGCAGTTGCTTTGATTAGATCAACGCGACTGGCGGGTTTTTTTAGTGGGAAGGGGGGGCATCTGTCTACTGAGCGATGATACAAAATATCCCGCTTTGTCACCGCGCCGATGGGACCCTGGGAAGGTGAACGGAAGGTGGCAAGGTTGCTTGTATGGGTTTTAGTCACTTGACTTGCGGCATGAATCTCATCATTAAAAACAACCAATACCCCCCGGTTTTTCGAGCGATCATGGGCGGCTGTTCGGACGGCATGGACCAGGTTTGGCGGTCCATCTGCACCCAATTCATCTTGGCTTCGCATGGCTCCTGTAAGCACGACCGGTTTTTCCGATGCGAGTACAAGATCGAGATAGTAGGCGGTTTCTTCGAGGGTGTCTGTTCCATGAGTAATGACAACCCCATCCACCTCGGGTGATTGCAGCAATTCTTTGATTCGTAGGCTGATTGTGTACATATCTAAGGGGGTAATGTGTGGGCTGGGGAGATTTAAAAAATGCTCCATAGACACATGGGCAACCTTTTCAAGTAAAGGTATAACGTCTTGCAATGCTTCTGAACCTTGGGGGAGGACCGATCCGCTGGATTCATCGGCTGCCATCGCAATCGTTCCTCCTGTGGTAATCACAACGATTTGTTTCATAACATGCCGTCCAATGGACGTTTCTTCCTTTCAATAGGGGGTTTCTCTTCATCTTACCCTAAAGTGATTGTGAGGTCACGGATTGGTCTAAATCGGCGCTGCTTCGGTCATACTTAAAGGGTGAAGCTTCGGATTCAGGAAAGGAGGATCGGGAATTGGAGGAAAGAAGCTACCTTGTGCGGATACGATGTAATCAATGTGGCGAGCGCTTTATCTTAAAGGGGCGTGAAAAAAAAGGCCGGGTGGAAACGGGTTTTAAACAATGCCTCTGTAATAATCTTCTTGATTTTGAAATCGCAAGTGAAGAGTTGTAAAAAGAAAGTGGCGTTGGTTCGCTTTCTTTTTTTGTATAAAGGAGGAGAAGCAGGTCAGACTATCGGTAAGAAATGAAAGGGAAGATGAGAGACTCGTTGATCATGGGTTATGCCCACATCTCGGATCATCCGTCTTCTTGCAACTAAAGGAGTGGTTCTGTCGTGACGTACAGACGCATAGCTGCCGTCCTTCTTCCCATCGCGTTGGTTGCTGCGATTGGGATTGGTGTGTGGGGCTATCAGGTGAACCAAGATAAAAAGAAATTGCTTGTCCAGTCGGAAAATCAGTATCAACGAGCATTTCATGATCTTAACTTCCATGTGGACAAACTACAGGATGAATTAGGGAAAACCCGTGCACTTAATTCTCAAAAGCAACTTTCTACTTCGTTAACCAATGTGTGGCGTTTGAGTTATGCGGCACAAAAAGACTTGGGACAGCTTCCCTTATCGCAATTGCCCTCAGATAAAACGGAAAGTTTTCTAGGTCGACTAGGAAGTTTTGCCTATAAAACAGGGGTGCGGGATTTAAATAAAAAGCCGTTGACTGAACAAGAGTACAAGACGCTTAGCACGTTGTATAAGAACACCAATGTTGTGCAGGGTGACCTTAAAAAAGTACAAAATCAAGCACTAAATCAAAACCTGCAGTGGATGGATGTTGAACGCGCCTTTTCCTCAAAAAACCAACAAATAAATAATTCGTTAGTGGATGGCTTTAAAAAAGTGGATAAGCTATCCCAAGGTTTTTCGGAAGTTGACCTTGGGCCAGCAGTTAAAAATCCGGAGCAGGATCAACGAAAATTATATAACCGCTTAAAAGGGAAAAATGTAACGCCGACCGAAGTAAAAGAGAAGGTTGCAGATATTTTAGAACGCCCTAATACAAAGGGAATCAAAGTCAGTAAAACAAACAATGGGAAATACCCCGTCTATAGTATCACCTTGAAAGAAAAAAATGGAAAGCAAGTAACTGGAGACCTTACCCAAAAGGGTGGCTATGTGCTTTGGATGAATTATGACCGCCAGGTAAAGAAGCCCAAAATTTCTCCAGAACGTGCTCAAGGTGAGGCCGTTTCATTTTTAGATCGACTGGGCTATCCGAAAATGGAAACCATTTCTTACGGTCAATCCGGAAATGTAGCCGTGTTTACCTTTGTACGAAATGCGAATGGAACCTTGTTCTACCCTGAGTCCGTTGCGGTAAAAGTAGCGATGGATAACGGTGAAATAACCGGCTTTAGAGCTGATCAATATGTGTTTAATCATCAAGCAACCTTTAAAACCAAACCAACAATTAGTAAAGATAAAGCCCGTACGTATGTGAATTCCCATTTGAAAGTACAAAAAGTGCGTCAAGCAGTGATTTATGGCGATCATGGTGGGGAAGTACTCTGCTATGAGTTTTTGGGTCAGCTTGATAAAAATAAATACCGCGTCTTTATCAATGCGAAGAGCGGCGATGAAGAATATGTAGAGAAAATAAAAGATAATAATACAATGAAAGAATTGTAATAAGTAGTTCGGGCCTTTTATAGGCTCGGACTTCCTTTTTGATTGAAAGTCGTTTCTAGTCAGATAAATTAAATCGTAATGATTGCAAGCAAGGGTTCATTATGATATCCTAAAAAGGAATTGATACAATGGAATACATAGCGAATAACATCTATTCGCGGTTGTTGCTGGCCGGAGTTTTCCATCAGGGAGCTCAACCTTGATATGCGCGATGAAACCTATACCCTTCATCCACCATCGAGCAGGCAACGCCTGCTCGTTGTATTTTATCCGGCTGTAGGAGGATCTTTGTAGATGAAGCAATTATCTGTAGCAATTGATGGCCCAGCGGGTGCCGGCAAAAGTACAGTGGCTCGCCAGGTGGCAAAACAACTGGGTCTTATTTATGTGGACACAGGGGCGATGTATCGTGCCATCACATGGAAAGCCCTTACTCATGGAGTGGATCTTACTCATGAAGAAACGGTGACCCAGATGGCGCAAAGGACAGACATTCGACTCTCCACGGATATAAAGGGGAGCGATGTTTGGGTCGATGGGACCACCGTGACAGAGGAGATCCGTTCTCCTGAAGTGACGGCCCATGTTTCGACCATCGCAGGTCAAAGTAAAGTACGCGAGGTTCTCGTTGATAAGCAGCGGGAGATGGGGCGTAAAGGCGGAGTGGTCATGGATGGCCGGGATATCGGCACACATGTATTACCAGACGCTGAAGTGAAAGTATTTCTTACGGCTTCCATTGAGGAGCGGGCACGTCGAAGATATCAAGAGATGATTCGCCGTGGTTATGAGGTGGATTTAGAAGAGTTGAAAGAGGAGATTGGCTTACGAGACGAGAAAGATAAAAACCGTGAGCACTCACCCTTACGACCCGCTGAAGATGCCATTCATTTAGATACGACGGGTCTTTCTATTGATGACGTGATTTCACGGATTTTGCACCTTTGCCGAACCAATTTGGGCGGTGAGGAGTAAACTATGTTGTATCAATTGGGTCGATCGCTATGTCGGACTTATTTTCGTCTTTTTTTTCGTTGGGAAATCAAAGGAGCTGAACATATTCCTGCTGATGGTCCTGTTGTTATTTGTTGTAATCACATTGACAACATGGATCCCCCCTTATTGGGAAGTTCCATTTCAAGAAAAGTTCACTTCATGGCAAAGAAGGAGCTATTCTCTGTCCCTTTGTTAGGTCCCATTCTTCCACGGTTAGGTGCTTACCCGGTTAGTCGAGGAGCGGGAGATAAAGGGGCTCTGAGAAAGTCTCTGGAGCTTTTGAAAGAAGGAAAAGTACTTGGGATTTTTCCTGAGGGAACCCGATCCAAGAACGGACAATTAGGGAAAGGACGTACGGGAGCTGCTTTTATCGCTTTGCGTTCGGACTCCGTCATTGTACCAGCTGCCGTCACAGGTCCCTATCGTAAGTTTCAACGAATAAAAATTACCTTTGGCAAACCGATTGATCTGACTCCTTATCGAGCCAAAGGGATAAATTCAGAAACCGTTGAGGAAGTGATGGAGAAGACGATGAATGAAATCGCTGCTCTATTGCCGATCAATCCACCGAACTAATTTAGTGATTCCCCTTCAAGGGTGATATTGGTTTTTCAACCGTCCTGAGAGGGGTGGCGCCCCTCAGGAGGATACTTAGTAGGATTAATGAAATTAAGAATGTTCTTCTTAATTTCATTTGTTCTAGTTATAAATTGTGATGTTTAGTACGTAGGTAAACGAGGAGGTTGTCGTCATGGTGGAAGAAATGAAATCGGAAATGGCGGAAGTTACTTCGCTAAATCGTGGGGATGTCGTCAAAGGGAAAGTGACGAAAGTAGAAGAAAATCAGGTCCTCGTCGATGTCAATTATAAGTTCGACGGAGTCATCCCGATCTCGGAATTGTCCAGCCTGCACGTGGACAAAGCATCCGATGTCCTCTCTGAAGGGGACGAAGTGGAAGTAAAGGTCCTACGCCTCAATGATGAAGAAGATAAACTGGTTTTATCCAAAAAAGCAATTGATGCTGATCGTGCTTGGGATCAACTGCAAGAGAAATTCGAAAATGGGAGTACACTGGAAGCCGAGGTAGCTGATGTGGTGAAAGGTGGCCTCGTTGTTGACCTCGGTGTGCGTGGATTTATTCCGGCCTCTTTGGTTGAGCGCCATTTTGTAGAGGATTTCTCTGACTATAAAGGCCGTACCCTTACGTTAAAAGTGGTTGAAATCGATCCAACAAAGAACAAATTGATTCTCTCTCGTAAAGCCGTTCTGGACGAAGAGTTGGATCGTAAAAAGTTAGAAACGCTTGATCAGCTTGAAGCAGGTCAAGTATTGGAAGGCACCGTCCAGCGCATCACTGACTTTGGTGCATTTGTCGATATTGGTGGCGTGGATGGCTTGGTTCATGTTTCTGAACTGGCTTGGACACGTGTGGAGCACCCTTCAGAGGCGTTGTCTGAAGGAGATGCCGTGAAGGTGAAGGTATTAAAAGTCGATAAAGAAAAAGAGCGCATTAGCCTCTCTATTAAAGAGACTCAGGCAGGTCCTTGGGATCAGGTTTCTCAAGCGATAAAAGCTGGCGATGTGGTCAAAGGGACAGTGAAACGCCTGGTTTCCTTCGGTGCATTTGTTGAGGTATATGATGGTGTAGAAGGTCTGGTTCATATCTCCCAGATTTCTCGTCGTCATATTGCTGCTCCAAACGAAGTGCTTGAAGAGGGTCAAGAAGTACAAGTCAAAATCCTTGACATGCAACCGGACCAAAAACGAATCAGTCTTTCGATTAAAGAAGCTGAACAAGAGGCAGATCGTCAGGAGCTCGAAAATCTAGACAAAAACAACAACAGCATGAACGTGACCTTAGGGGATGTATTTGGCGATAAACTACGTCATTTGAAATAATTGTTATGGATTTAAAAAGGCTCACCGAAAATCGGTGAGCCTTTTTTTTGTAAACAGACTGGGTAAAAGCCATACTACAGAATGAGTGGGGAGGGGTGAGTGAAAAGGATGGTGCCGGGGAGTGTAGCACTGATTTGCATGGGTGTTTTAGCGGTATTGATTCGTACGGGTTGGATGAACAGCTTAGAACAAGGGCTTCTCCTTAGCCGACGATTCATTTTTTACGGGTTGTTGCTGCAAATTGCCCTTATCCAAACGAATTGGCCAATTACCTCTACATTGGAAATTCATTTAGGAACACTACTTCTGTTCCCGATCGTTGTTCATTTAGGATGGAGAAGGAATGGGGTTGAAGGTTTTACACTTTTCTCCATGGTGGTTTTTATCGGTTCATTATTTTTTTTCATTGAAGAATGGCTATGGTCAATTCCTAATCAGGAACAGTTATTAGGATCCCTCCTTGCTGGATGTGTGATGGCCAGTGTCATTATGACGGGCTCCATGAATTTTGACGATCGTGTGGTCGCCTGGATAGCTGGAATACTCTTAGGGGATTTCTTTGGCCTGATATATCACTGGGGGAGAATGAGCCCGATTCAATTTGGAAGCGGTGCAACTCGAGATTTTCTCTGGTGTGGTATCGGGGGATGGTTCGTCTTTTATTGTGTTGGACAGTGGTTTGTAAGTCGTGTTCACCAATGGACGGAGAAGGGAGAGTAAGCGAGATGGAGCACTGGTTCTCATGGTTGGATTCCTACACGGAAGGAATCGTTGTTGGGGTAGCCGTTGGATTTTTTGTCCGCTTGCGAATGCTTCGAACGGACTATCGCCAGTATCCCACGTATCTACATGGCCAACTCATTCATATTTCATTGGGGTTTATTGCAGCGGGAATGGGAGCCGTTGCTGTGCCCGCTTTGATTGAAAAACAGTATACGGCAGTTACTTTTCTCGCGCTTGCCGCTCAACAATTTCGAGAAGTGCGCAATATGGAACGAGAAACCTTGGACAAGCTGGAGCAGGACGAGTTGGTTCCACGGGGGGCATCTTATATCGAAGGGATTGCCCTTGCTTTTGAGGGAAGAAACTATGTAGTGATCATGGCAGCTTTCCTTAGTTCGCTGATCGTTATTGAAGTGAATTTGTGGGTGGGTATCGTACTGGGCATGGTATTGGTCGGGGTAGCGGGGCTGCTACGTTCAGGCAAGTATCTAGGTCAGATTGCCTCAGTGGAGTTGGGTGAATTGCGGATGGAAGGCCCCAGCCTTTATGTCAATGATATTTATCTGATGAATATTGGGTTAGCGGATAATCGAAAACGAATCATGAAACATGGGATCGGTGTTGTCGTTAGCCCTGCAAGTAAAGATAGCCGTATTACGTTGGCCAATCTGGGTCAACGACAGGCCATATTACATGATTTAAGTGTGGTTTTAGGTATTTTTCGTGATACAGGTGAGCCGTCGTTAATCCCTCTTTCTAAACGGGATATGGAGGATGGGCGTCTGGGTATTTTGTGTTTGCCTGAGGAGAAGGATGTAGAGAAGGTGTTACAAGTGATTCGAAGTGTACCCGTATTAGAAAGCGCTGTAAGGATCCCATCTGAGGATCCGACCAAGCAGTTTCGTAGGGGTGGAAAAAGTGGCTGATTCGAATGGCAATAAGATCCTCGCTGTGATTACTGAAAAGGAAGGGCAAGTCATGGGTGGGGTTCCTGTTTTTATCGCTTCTGACGCGAAGAAGCGGGAGGATACCGCCTTCTTATTAGAAAAGATCTTAGATGGAATGGTGCATCAACTCAATGAAAGCACCTTCGTGATTGTTCACCATGCTTAATTGCTTCTAAGGGAGTCACACCAACCGAATCCAGTGATAGGAACTCAGGCAGGGTTGTGGTAGAATCATACTTGCAATTAAAGCGTCATGTTTACTGGATCGATACGAT
This sequence comes from Marininema halotolerans, assembly GCF_900116235.1. Classification (GTDB taxonomy): domain Bacteria; phylum Bacillota; class Bacilli; order Thermoactinomycetales; family DSM-45169; genus Marininema; species Marininema halotolerans. Next base: position 9,181 of record NZ_FPAA01000012.1, read on the forward strand.
CAAACCTGATAACGATAGCGGGAGCTCTCGTTTTTGACGGGAAGCCTTTTTATGAGTGATGAGGAGTGGACGTAAGAATGAGTTTGCCAGTGGTAGCAATTGTGGGTCGACCCAATGTCGGAAAATCGACATTATTTAACCGGATTGCAGGAGAGCGAATTGCAATTGTAGAGGACAAACCCGGAATTACTCGGGATCGAATTTACAGTAAAGGGGATTGGTCCGGTCAATCCTTTCATTTAATCGATACCGGTGGACTGGAATTTGATGATCAAGATCAAGTGATCGAACATATTCGCCATCAAGCAGAACTTGCGATTGAGGAAGCGGATGTGATTGTCTTTGTCGTGGATGGCCGTAGCGGTTTGACTGCTACGGACCGTGAGGTTGGTTTGATGTTACATCGAGCCGATAAGAAAGTCGTCCTTGCAGTCAATAAATTGGATCACTTAAAACATCATGAGGACATTTACGAGTTTTATGAACTTGGTTTTGAAAAAGTGATCGCAGTTTCGTCGCTCCATGGCACAGGGAGTGGTGATCTCTTAGATGAAGTGGTGGGCTATCTACCTGAAAGAAAAGAAGAAGAGTATGATGAGGATACGATTCGTGTCTCCGTGATTGGACGCCCCAACGTGGGTAAATCTTCATTGGTTAACCGCTTACTTGGGGCGGAGCGTGTCATTGTGAGCCCGGTTGCAGGAACGACGAGAGATGCCGTAGATACGCCCATCCGTGCCCATGGACAAGACTATGTCATTGTTGACACAGCGGGAATGCGAAAACGCGGAAAAGTGTATGAATCGACGGAAAAATATAGTGTGCTCCGTGCTCTACGTGCCATTGAACGCTCTGATGTGGTGATCATGGTCCTTGATGGTGCAAATGGGATTGCAGAACAAGATAAAAAAGTGGCAGGGATTGCCCATGAGGCGGGCCGTGCTGTTGTGTTTGTCGTAAATAAATGGGATGCTGTCGATAAAGACGATAAAACCATGAAGCGTTTCCGTTTAGAAGTAGAAGATCATTTCTCTTTTATGTCTTATGCACCCATCTTATTTATTTCCGCGAAAACAGGACAGCGAATTCATCAAGTATTGCCGAAGGTGAAGGAAGTTGCTGAAGCACATGCTCATCGTGTGTCCACTTCCGTATTGAATCAGGTGATACAGGATGCGACGATGTCGACTCCGCCTCCCTCTGTGAAAGGAAAGCGGGTAAAAATTCTTTACGCTACCCAAGTAGCTGTAAAACCCCCCAGTATTGTGATCTTTGTAAATGATCCTGAGTTAGTTCATTTTAGTTATGTACGCTATTTAGAGAATCAACTTCGTGAATCCTTAGGTTTTGAAGGGACACCTATACGACTCATGTTACGCAGTAGAAAGGACTAAAGTCATAGAGAGAGGAGAGGAGACTCAATGACTGGTATGTCACTGTTAGCGATACTGATCGCTTATTTGCTGGGCTCGATCAGTTTTAGCTATGTGATCACGCGATGGACAAAAGGTTACGATATTCGCGAACGGGGAAGTGGCAATGCAGGTAGTACAAATATGTTACGGGTTGTAGGGAAAGGGCCAGCGGTATTGGTTTTTATTCTCGACGTAATAAAAGGGATGGCAGCGGTTGGTGTGGGTTACGCTTTCGGTGTCAATGAGACGATGTTACTTGGGTGTGGTGTGGCAGCAATTATTGGTCATAATTGGCCGATATTTCTAGGCTTTCGTGGTGGGAAAGGAATTGCAACAACAATTGGTGTGACAGCATTAATGACCCTGAGTGCTGCTTTAAGTTCAGGTGTTGTCGCGATTCTTGCTGTGATTTTGACGCGCTATGTATCGTTAGGTTCCTTAATTTTTATTGCAGGATTACCGATAATGATTTCAATATTGGATTATCCAACATCGTATATCTATCTCAGTCTGATCATTGCCTTATTGGGTTTCATACGTCATTGGACCAACATCAAACGTTTAGCAAAAGGTACCGAGAGCAAGATCGGTTCGGCTAAACCTCAAAACTAAACATCATTGAGAAATGAAACATGTGGTGAGATGGATGGAGGAGAAGCAATGATCTCGCGAAAAACGGCAGTGTTGGGGGCAGGAAGTTGGGGAACTGCTCTTGCATCAGTCCTTGCAGAGAACGGTCAGGACGTCATGTTGTGGGCACGCCGAGAAGATGCAGCGAAGGAAATTAATCATCATCATACAAATGCCAAGTATTTACCCGGTGCGCAATTGCCATCAAATGTAAGAGCAACGAGCTCCATCGCAGAAGCTGTATCGGGGCGTGAATTCGTTTTAATGGTTGTTCCTTCCCAATCAGTGCGGGCGGTCGCAAAGGAAGTGGCTCCTCACCTTGTAGACGATGCAGTTGTGGCTCATGCATCCAAAGGATTTGAGCTTACTTCGTTAAAGCGAATTTCTGAGGTCTTAAAAGAAGAGCTACCTACAACAGTAGCAAAACGAGTGGCTGTGCTTTCCGGTCCAAGCCATGCGGAGGAAGTGATCTGTCATTCACCAACGACTGTGGTGGTTGCTTCTGAAAATCCGGAAGCTGCCGAACGTACACAAGCGTTGTTGAATAATTCCACCTTTCGTGTCTATACTCACCCAGATGTCATCGGTGTAGAAATAGGTGGTTCCTTAAAGAACATTATTGCCCTGGGGGCTGGCCTTTCGGATGGCTTGGGATTTGGCGATAATGCCAAAGCCGCACTAATCACCCGTGGACTTGCTGAAATGGCTCGTTTAGGGATGGCCATGCATGCTAAACCGATGACCTTCGCTGGCTTATCAGGTGTTGGCGATCTTGTGGCGACCTGTACCAGTAAACATAGTCGTAACTGGCGAGCCGGCCATCTTCTAAGTCAAGGATGTAGCCTCGATGAGATGCTGAGCAAAATGGGCATGGTTGTGGAAGGGGTAAAGACAACACAAGCGGCGTATCAACTTGCGAAGCAGTATCGAGTAGAGATGCCGATTACGGAAGAGTTAAATAAGGTGCTTTTTGCCAACAAAGATCCTCGCCAAGCTGTTGAGGATTTAATGGCACGCAATATGACTGATGAGATGGAAGCAATGATTCAGCCGAAAAGGTAAAAGGTACTGACGAGGACACCCATTCCATTGTCGCATGGAAACGTGTGGTGTCATACGCTATAGTACACTCTGGGTCATTCGCCTGGGAAGTTTAACCGAGGGAAGAAGGTAGGGACCAGTTATCTCTTGGGATGGCGGATTCAGAGAGCAGGGGTAACGCGGTTTCGCGTTACCCCTGCTTTTGTTTAGATGGCTTGGATTCTTGGTCTGATGTCTTTGCGTTCATTAATCCGGAAAGCATTTGCTGGACAAAGGGTGATTGCATCAGTTTAAATAACTGTCCTATACCAAAGGCGCCATTGCCACCTCCTGGAGGTTCATCCGGTAAATTGAGTCGTGGAATTTCCCCGTCCTCTTCAGGAGGTTTGATTAAACGTAATCGTGGGCGTCGTCTTGGTCCACCAAATAAACCCGGCTCACGGCGGCGGCCCATAAATGAGTTTGCGATTTCAAACATTTGATAGGCATTGGTCATGATTTTTTCCATCCGTTGTAAGGAATCACTTAGTTGTTGTACAGTGGATCGAATCGTATAAAAACTGCTAATGACATTCGCTAAATTGGGGGTAGTCATTGGAGTTTTTGTTTCTTTTTTTTCAGAGGGTGATGTCCTTCCGCGTTCGGGTTCAAGCTGTTGAGGCGTCCGATAGGATGGTTGTGATGAACGAGGTGCTTGCCGTTTGGATTTAGGAGATCGTGTAGACCGGTTGGCTCGGGTTCGTTTAGTAGGAGACCGGCGATTGTGCCTAGTGGGGCTACTCATTACTTATCCTCCCCTTCGGGCTGTTGTCTCCCTATCCTATGCTAATATCCTATCTTCGATCTAGGACAAACGCCCTTATGATTGGTAGGCAGGAGTGGATTTGCTATACTGAAGATACATCGAAAGGGAAAGAAGTGGATGGTTATGATGGATTCGTTCATTGCGATTGTTTTGTTATTGATGGCTAATTTCACAATTGTATGGACTCGTCAATTAAGTACAGGGTGGATTCGAGTGGTGTTATCCATAACAGCCTTCTTGATGTTGATCCCAGCTTTCTTGTTTGGCATTCGAGCGTTGTTGTAAAAAGGACTGAAAGAAAAAATGGGGGATTAGGAATGAGACAAGGAAAATGGATGACAGGATGGTTATTGCTCATCCTTTTAGTAACGGGGTGTGTACGTACCCAAGAATTTAATGACCGGACAGCGCAAAGCCTTCCCCAGGAAGTCCAAATGGTACAAACGGCGTTAAACGAGTATATGAAAGGGACGCCATTATTGCCCCTGAAAGCTGCCCAGGGAAATTCATTGTACCAAAAATATTTAATCGACTTTGATCAATTAAAGGGGTACCTTGCGGAAGCGCCTAGCAACTCCTTTGAGAAGGGTGGTCGTTATGTTTTTGTCATAGCTGATCCAGGGAAGAAGCCCAAAGTGAGAGCGATGGATTTAAGAATCACGGATCAGATTCGCGATTTGCAGACGCGCGTAAACGCTTACAAGGAACGAGAGCATCACCTTCCAAAAGGAGAAATCATTGAAGGCGGGTATTATGCCTTGGATTTTAAAGCCTTGAACACAGAGGGGTTACAAATTCCAAGTCCCTACCATAGTCAAATAAAATTGCCAGTGATTATTGATAAAAAGGGCGAACTCTTTCTCGATTATCGATTAGAAGTCATGCAAGCACTAGAGAAGGAAAAAAAGCAACCTTCTTCTCAAGTGGATTTACGTGAGCTACTTTGGAAGGATTCGTTATTTGTCCCTGTGCTGTCCCCTGGGATGGTATTAAAAGATGGGGATCCTGTCTTGCAAGCCGAATAGCTTAAAAGCATTTGCCAATCACGATATCGTGTATGGAGAGGGTCTTTCGAATCAACGCTTGTACATAGGATAGCAGGGAAGAAGGCAGGATCTTCTTGGAGGATTTGGAAGTCACAAGGGATGCTTGGAGTACGTGGATTAACAAAATAGAAGAGTAGAAGCAGAAACCTTTTTAGGTTCTGCTTCTTTTTATATCTCCTTAGGAATATACTTCTGACAACGGCGTCCTGTACGGGCCCCCGCTAGAATCAAAGGGTGAAAAAGTGAGTCGGTTGGTCAAGTCCATCACAAAAAAATTGGGATGGGATACGTTCTAAATGTGACGTTTTCAAGGACGTATCAGGTGTTGGGGAACAGGTTTGTGCAAGGGCGCTCTAGTGTCAGACATGGGTTTGATTGAGAGAGGAAATCCGTAGAATTGAAGTTGTGGGACCTCAGCCTGCTTTTTTATCAAAGGGAATCATAATGAGTCTCCGCCCTCATATATTTATAGTGTCTAATATATACGGAAGCGTATGATGAAGGCGGTTCGCTTTCGCACCGACGCGAAGAGGCGGAGTCGGATTATTCGAAGGAGGGGTTTTCGTGAAGAAGGTCGATATCTTCAAAGATATTGCAGAGCGAACGGGAGGAGACATCTACCTGGGCGTCGTCGGTGCCGTACGCACAGGAAAATCCACATTTATTAAACGGTTTATGGAACAAGTGGTGATTCCCAATATTAGTGAAGAGTCCGATCGGATGAGGGCGACAGATGAACTCCCTCAAAGTGGTGCGGGAAAAACCATTACCACAATTGAACCCAAATTTGTCCCCAATCAAGCCGTGCAGCTTCATGTAAGTGAGGGAATTGACATTAATGTTCGACTCGTTGATTGTGTAGGGTACGCAATCAATGGAGCACGGGGTTATGAAGATGAAGCAGGGCCGCGGATGATTAATACCCCGTGGTATGAAGAGCCAATTCCCTTCCAAGAGGCTGCTGAAATCGGGACGCGGAAGGTGATCCAAGAACACTCTACTCTTGGTGTAGTCGTCACGACAGATGGGTCCATTACCGATATTCCCAGGGAAGATTATGAAGAAGTGGAAGAGCGAATTGTTGAGGAGTTAAAGGAAGTCGGCAAACCCTTTATCCTGGTGCTCAACTCCACTCGCCCATATAGCGAGGATACACAATATTTAAGAGATTCTCTCATTGAAAAATACGATATTCCTGTCCTTGCCATGAGTGTAGCTACCATCGGTGAAGAGGATGTCTATGCCGTATTAAAAGAAGTGCTCTATGAATTCCCGGTTCATGAAGTAAACGTCAATTTGCCAAGTTGGGTCATGGTTCTTGACGAAGAGCACTGGTTACGCAGGGAATTTGAAACCTCGGTTAGAGAGACTGTCAAAGATATCAAGCGATTACGTGATGTGGATGCCGTTGTGGGCCACTTTACGGAATATGACTTTATTGAGCGTGCTGGACTATCAGGAATGGATATGGGTCAGGGGGTTGCAGAGATCGACCTGTATGCTCCTGACGAATTGTACGATCAAATCCTGACGGAAGTGGTTGGGGTATCGATCAGGGGCAAAGATCACCTCTTAGAATTAATGCAGGAGTTTTCGAATGCCAAACGTGAGTATGATAAAGTAGCTGAAGCCATACAAATGGTCCGGACTACGGGATATGGTATCGCTGCACCCACATTAGAAGAGATGGCCTTGGATGAACCCGAATTGATTAGACAAGGCCCTCGTTATGGTGTGCGATTAAAGGCAACGGCGCCGTCGATTCATATGATCCGAGTCAGTGTGAACTCTGAATTTGCTCCCATCATTGGATCGGAAAGGCAATCCGAAGAATTGGTGAACTATCTCATGAGGGATTTTGAACAAGATCCTCTCTCCATTTGGGAATCGGATATCTTTGGTCGTTCGCTTCATTCGATTGTGCGAGAAGGCATTCAAGCCAAGTTATCCATGATGCCAGAAAACGCGCGCTATAAGTTACAGGAGACCTTAGAGCGAATTATTAATGAAGGGTCTGGTGGGCTGATCGCGATCATTTTGTAGGTTCATCGACGCATGAAAAAGCACTCCTCGGAGTGCTTTTTTTTCTTTTTTAGGTGAGAAACCGCGTAAACACTTGAATTTCCACGCATCAGTGTATTACTATAGGTTTGTCCCTAAAGACGGACAGAGCATGTATAGAATACGGAAGAACCGTGCAACATTGTGGTAGGAATGAACGTGAGAGGAGGGTCACTTGTGAACAAGACAGAATTGATCGCACAGGTCGCTGAAAAGACCAACTTGACCAAGAAGGATGCTACCCAAGCAGTGGATGCTGTATTTGACACAATTACGGAAGCGCTTCGTAGTGGTGACAAAGTTCAGTTGATCGGCTTTGGTAACTTTGAAGTTCGGGAACGTGCTGCTCGTAAAGGTCGCAACCCACAAACCGGTGAAGAAATTCAAATCGCTGCCAGCAAAGTTCCTGCTTTCAAACCAGGAAAAGCGCTGAAAGACGATGTGAACGCTTGACCTCTGATTGAGGGTTGGGTACATAGTTCTAACCCTGGAACAAATTGTTCCATATACGGGTCGGCTGAACGTCAAGGACTACTCGAATTTGGCGGTTTTTGAATTAGCCGTACTCTCAAAGGCCCTTCGGGGCCTTTGTTTATTATAAAGAGTCGCCTGGAGGTTTTTATATATGAATGTGGATCACAATAAAATTCAACAAGCTGTCAGAATGATTCTAGAAGCGGTTGGTGAAGATCCTGATCGCGAAGGATTGCTCGATACCCCGGCACGAGTCGCACGGATGTATGCAGAGGTTTTTTCGGGAATTGATAAGGATCCGAAAGAACACTTTGGGACGATTTTTAGTGAAGATCATGAAGAATTGGTATTAGTGAAGGATATCTCCTTTTTCTCGATGTGCGAGCACCATTTGGTTCCCTTTTACGGGCGTGCGCATGTGGGATATATTCCAAAGAGTGGTCGTGTAACTGGATTGTCTAAATTGGCGCGAGCAGTCGATGATATCGCCCGGCGTCCACAATTGCAGGAAAGAATCACGTATACCTTGGCGAATTCGATTATGGAAACGCTAGAGCCACATGGTGTCATTGTGGTGGTAGAGGCGGAACATATGTGCATGACCATGCGAGGAGTTAAAAAACCAGGAGCGATGACGGTTACCTCAGCCGTGCGAGGTGTATTTGAAAAAGATCCAGCCGTGCGTGCAGAGGCGTTCAGCCTTATTGGGATCGGTGGAAAATTAAAAGGATAAAACCCGGCAAATCTCTTGACACTTTTCGTAATCCGATATAAAGTATTATTTGTCGCTTCGATAGGAGAAGTGTTCGGGGATCGCCGGGCTATGGCGCAGCTTGGTAGCGCGCTTGCATGGGGCGCAAGAGGTCGTCGGTTCAAATCCGGCTAGCCCGACCAAATGAGTAAAGGCCTTCAACTATGAAGGTCTTTATTTTATGGTGAACTGGTTTAAAAAAGAGATCCGAAGGGGTATTTTAAGAATAACTTGGCCAGTTAAGTAGTTTATTCTTGACAGAAATAATACTTTCGTATAGAATATTTAATGTTGCTCCAATACATACAATTCAATTTCGGGCTATGGCGCAGCTTGGTAGCGCGCTTGCATGGGGCGCAAGAGGTCGTCGGTTCAAATCCGGCTAGCCCGACCAATTTGAGAAAAGATCCTCATCAAGAATGAGGATCTTTTTATTATGGTACAGATGGGTTTGACAAGCCCACGGGTTTGGGACATGATGAGACATACAGTAAAAACTGGACAGTGTAGGGAGGATTCTCTTATGGCAAAACCAAATCATGATGATTATTTTATCGTGAAGGCTCATGAAAATGGCGTAAATGTGATTGGTCTTACGCGAGGGAAAGATACTCGGTTTCATCACTCAGAAAAACTAGATAAGGGAGAAGTCATGGTTGTGCAATTTACTGAGCACACTTCTGCAGTGAAGGTACGAGGAAAAGCAGAAATTATTACACCCTTCGGGACGGTTGAAACTGAAAAGGGGCAACCGTAGAGGAAAATCTTGATACGGTCGGCATGAATGAAAGGCATCACCGATACAATGGAATGAGGAGAGACAAGGAGGGTTCCTATGTTGAAGTTGGGCCGTCGTCTATTTGCCTCTATCTTTCTATCGGTGATGGCTGTATCCCTGCTATCTTTGCTTCCAGCACTCATGGAACAAGGAGCTAAACGAGAAGATGTACCGGCTTTTCGAAGCGGGTCTGCGATGACATTGACAGAGAGCAATTTGGTGGATGTTTTATCGAAGCGACCCTCCTCCCTGCAACTAAAACGGGTGGAGTGGGGAGAAGGAACACTTACGCTGTTTGTATCTTCTCCCCAGGAAAAAGAACCGCTTCATCGCGCGTTGGTCACCCTATTACGCTATTTATTAGTGGATACTTCAAATGTGGACAGGCTGACGTTGGAGGTACACGGTCTATCCGAAAATTTCTCCGTAAAAGCAAAGCGAGGGGACCTGGTTCGGGACCCTGGAATGAAACGGGCAAACGATGAGAATGCATCGCTTTATCTGCAAAAGATGTTTCAAGTAACAAATCTTGGAGAGGGATAAATGCCGCCGTGCCGCAGGGTGCAAGATGTGTTATACTGATGAGGATTACACGTATTTTTTATTGCTTTTCATGGGGGGCGCAACATGACGTTGACACAGCAGCACGAACTAAACCGCATAGTAGAAGAGATTCGAGTTCAATCTCGGCATTCCTATTTAGAGAAACATTTGGGTAAACAAGATGTTCCTCTCTTCTTTGTGCAGGTGCTTTATTATATGCTGCGTTCCCGCATGCTCTCAACCGAACGCATTCATCGCTATTGCGTAACAGCGACTCTCCTACAAATGGGTCTAGATATCCATGAAACGATATCCGAGGGCACACTTTCTAAAGAGGGGATGCGAACGCGTCAGTTAGCCGTTTTGACGGGGGATTATTTTAGTAGTCTCTTTTATCGTGAATTGGCTGAGCATGGTGAGATTCAGGGTATTGTTGCGTTATCAAAGGCGATTTGTGACGTCAATGAAGCTAAAATGGAACGGTATGCGATGAAGGAGGCCCCAGGGTTTTCCTGGTCCCACTGGTTGGAGCTCTCCAAGCGAATTCATGGGGGGCTGATCACCACATTAGCGTCTTTTTTTTATGAGGGGGATCAAAATTCTGATCCATGGATGCGCTTGGGTGCAAACTTGGTGCTTCTTTTTCTTCATGGAGAGAAGTCTTCGATGTTAGGATCCGTCCGATCGCTGCCTGAAGGATTGACCGAAGTATTAGCAGCGGAAACGATCTCGTTAATGAAAGAGGTACGTCCATTATCGGTGAGACATGAGTTATGCCAGGTGGTTCAAGGAAATAATAGCCTCCCTCATCGCCTAGAGGAATACGTGGTGAGAGAGGGGTGACGTCCCATGGTTGAAGGCAAGAATAAAAATGATTCGAAAGCACAATTTGTGCATGGTGTCTTTGAAAGTATTGCTAAAGACTACGATCGTATGAATAACTTACTAAGCTTTCGTCGCCATAAAGCGTGGCGGAATGTAGCGATGCGTCAAATGGCAGTGCAACCAGGAGATACCGCCTTGGATGTCTGTTGTGGTACTTGTGACTGGACCATTTCCCTTGCCAAAGCTTCAGGAACGGGTCAGATGGTTGGACTGGACTTTTCTCAAAACATGTTGAAAGTTGGAGAAAAAAAAGTAGCGGAATTGGGGCTAAAGGATCAGGTTGAATTGATCCATGGAAATGCAATGGAATTGCCCTTTCCTGATAACCATTTTGATCATGCAACCATTGGGTTTGCATTGCGAAATGTGCCGGATTACCGTCATGTACTAAAAGAAATGGCTCGCGTGGTGAAACCAGGAGGGCAAGTTGTTTCTTTAGAATTATCGAAGCCTACATGGCCCCCCTTTCGCTTTGTTTACTATATGTACTTTCAACGGATACTCCCATGGCTCGGTAAGTTTTTCGCGAATCGCTATGAGCAGTATCGTTGGCTTCCTGAATCCTTAATCCAATTTCCTGACTATCTGGAACTGGCGGAAATGATGGAGAAGGATGGTTGCTTTAAAGAAGTAAAGGTTCGTCCACTGACAAGTGGAATTGCTGCCCTTCATATCGGTATTGTAAAAGAATGAAGGGTCGACTCAATTGTATAAACCAGGGTGAAGTGTATGAAGCTCTCTGATATCTATAAAAATCTACGTAATGATCTTCAACTGATTGAACAGGAGTTGGGAGAGTCTGTTCAATCAGATTTTGATGCTTTAAAGCATTCATCTGTGCATCTCTTGGAAGCTGGCGGGAAACGAATGCGACCGGTTTTTGTTTTGCTCTCCGGGAAATTTGGCGCTTACAATATTGAACGACTTAAACATGTCGCGGTTCCCCTGGAATTGATACACATGGCCACGCTGGTTCATGATGATGTGATAGACGACGCTGCAACAAGGCGAGGTCAAGAAACGGTGAAGGCCAAATGGGACAACCGTGTGGCGATGTATACAGGTGATTACATCTTTGCACGGGCACTTACCATTGCAGCCACGATTGAAATTCCAGAGGTGCATCGTGTTCTTTCTGATGCAATCATGCAGATGTGTATTGGTGAGGTTGAACAGATTAAAGATTTTTACAATCATGAACAATCGATTCGAACTTATCTTCATCGAATCAAGAGAAAAACGGCTCTATTAATGGCAACCAGTTGCCAACTAGGTGCATTAGTGGGAGAGGCAGATAGGGATACCGTTCGTCGGTTACGTCTCTATGGCTATTATGTAGGAATGGCTTTTCAAATTACAGATGATGTCCTCGATCTTATTGGTGAGGAAGAGGAACTTGGCAAACCAGCAGGAAGTGACTTGCGTCAAGGGAATGTTACCTTGCCAGTGATTTATGCGTTGAAAAATGGTTCTAACGAGGACCGCGAGGCGATCATCCGTTATTTAAAAGAGGGGGAGGAAGGTCGTCCGTTGGGTGAGATCCTTCAGCGTGTTCGTCAATCGGAAGGCATCGCTTGGTCTCAGGCATTAGCGGAACGTTATTTAAACAAAGCCTTTTCGATTTTAGAAGGGTTACCTGATGGAGAGGCGCGATCATCCCTGCGTCTGGTTGCTGAGTTTGTGGGTGGCCGATCCTACTGAAAACATATGGATGGGTGTTTTTGTCTGATTCAGTCGCGATTTTTTTGCACTTATGCTCAGAATTTGTTACGATCTTAATGGGTTTTACGTAACCGATTTCAAACAATGATGATACATAGGAACATGGAGGTCTATGCATAATGGAAAAGACATTTATCATGGTTAAGCCAGATGGCGTTCAACGTGGACTGATTGGTGAAATTGTTGCTCGTTTTGAGAAAAAAGGGTTTAAAATGGTGGGTGGAAAATTGATTTCCGTACCACGAAGCCTTGCAGAAGAACACTATGCAGAGCATAAAGAGCGTCCATTCTTTGGCGAACTGGTTGATTTTATCACTTCTTCCCCTGTATTTGCGATGGTATGGGAAGGGGAGGACATCATTAAGACGGCTCGTCATATGATGGGTACAACGAAACCTGCTGAAGCAGCGCCTGGAACCATTCGTGGTGATTTTGGTGTGACGGTCGGTAAAAACATTATCCATGGTTCTGACTCTGCTACCAGTGCGGAGCGTGAAATCTCCCTGTGGTTTAATGAGGATGAGCAAAGTAGCTATACAAAAAAAGTGGACGAGTGGATTTACTAATCAGATCCACGGCAGCCCCCCGCCAATTGGCGGGGGGCTTTTTTTGTATCATAGAAACTTGGAGATTCAGACATGCTAAGGGTACTAGATCCTATATCGGGGGAACCTTCTGTGTCTAAGCCGAAAATCGGGATATTTTCCATTGCCTTGCTATATATCGCTTCAATCGGCATCTTTAATCATTTAATTATCATGCCTGCCATATTGGAAGTGGCCGGTAGAGATGCGTGGGTGGCTATTTTATGTACTGGGGTACTTTATATGCTTTGGTTGATTCCGATTGCAGGCGTTCTTAAGCAGAAAAACGATGTACCTGTACTAAAGCGGATTGAACAGGGGGTCGGTAAACCAATCACCATCCTCATCCGTCTGTTATATGCCATCAATTTATTAATCACCACCTATATTGCCATAAAAGATACGGTTACCTGGACAAGGCTCTCCTATCTAGTCGAGACGCCAGCACTTGTCATTTTACTATTAATTTTAATTGTTTGTTTCGCATCGGCTGCACTGGGTCTGGAAACCATCGTGATTACTAATGGCGTGCTTTTACCGCTGGTTATCTTTCTCGGATTATTTGTCATGCTGGGGAATTTGCCAAAAAAAGATTATTCGTTGTTATTGCCAGTCTATCAAAATGGGATCCAACCGATCTTACAAGGAATGTTTTACTCCAGCATCGGATTGGTGGAAATCGTGAGTCTTTTATTTATTCAACATCGAATGAAAGAACCCATGAAGTACTCCCAAATAGTGATCCTTGGTTTGATCTTGGTGATGCTTACTTTAGGAGTCTCCATGGGTGCTCTCGCAATCTTTGGACCCGAAACAGCTAGTGAGCAACGTTATCCAGCTTATGAACAATGGCGAGTACTTTCCCTTGGTGGGTACGTTGAACACATCGATTTTTTATCCATGTATCAGTGGTTGACAGGTTCGGTGATTCGTATTTCCTATGGAATATGGCTATTGTCTGAGATCATCGGAATCGGTGAGTTGCGCCGTAAAAATTGGTGGATTGCTGGGTTAACCCTGGTAGTCGCCATCCTGTGCATCTTCCCAGAAAGTGATATTCAATTTTGGAAGATGACAGAGACCTATTTGACACCAATCTCCTTTGGTTTACTTTTCATTGTGACCGTGATGACCCTGCTCTGCTTATGGATCAGTAGAAGGAAAATGGCCAATCGAAAGGGGGTTCGTACAGGATGAGACGTTGGTGGTTTTGGAAGAAGAGTGAAGAGAAAAAAACAGAAGAGGAGCCGGTCAGTCTCCCAGTCAATCCATTGAATACCCTGGCTTTAGACCCTGATCAAATCCAAGCATGGTTGAAGAAAGAATTATCCGCCCATGATGATGTGCACTACTATTTCCGGGAGTGGGTGGATGGAGACGATCAGGAAAGAGATATCCTCCTGGCATACTGTGAGGGGATGATTGATAAGAAACGAATGAATCAAGAAGCGATCCCTGTACTAAAAGATTGGTTAGCGCAAGGGGAAGGAATCGATACATTATCTTTTGATCCCGTGAAAGAAATTGAACGAATGGATAAGGTGTTCGAAGCGATCTTTAAGGGAGAATTGGTGGTCTTTATACAGGGGAGAGCACACGCCTTGAGTCTGGATGTTTCTCATCCTCCGCAACGGCAAACCAGCGATAGTCCTGCTGAACCTACTATCCGCGGAGCTCGGGATGGATTGACCGAATCCCTCGTGACCAATATCTCTTTAGTACGTAAACGCCTCTGTGATCCATCCTTTTGTGTGGAAAAAATAGCAGTGGGCACCCGAAGCCATAATTCAGTGGCACTCCTCTACATTAAGGATGTCGTTCACCCTCCCATCGTTTATTCCCTGCGACAGCAGTTGCAAAATTTGGATGTCGATCATCTGGATAGTAGTGCTGCCTTAGAGAAATGGCTGACGCCCCTATCCCAAAAATTATTTCCCGTTTTTGATTACACAGCAAGGCCCGATTTTATTACAGCAGCGCTACTTCGGGGGCGAGTGTGCATACTTTTGGATGGTTCTCCTGCTGGGGTGATTGCACCCATACAGCTAACGGAACTCTTAAAAAGCGAAGAGGATAACGAGTTTTTATCGATCTTTCCACCCTTTCAATATCTGCTTCGCTGGCTGGGTTTGGTGACGGCCACATTTTTCCCGGGCTTTTTTATCGCCTTGACTACCTTTCATCAGGATCAAATTCCCTTCCCACTCTTATCAAATCTGGTGCAGTCAGAGCAAGGTGTTCCCTTACCAGCTCCACTCGAGGCAGTGATGATGGTCCTGATATTTGAGCTGTTTAAAGAAGCAGGACTTCGTCTCCCAGGACCCATCGGCCAAACGCTGTCGGTAGTAGGAGGGCTGATCATCGGTGATGCGGCCATTCGTTCAGGTTTAACAAGCCCAAGTATGGTTGTTGCCATCGCCATATCCGTTGTGGCAAGTTTTACATTGGATAATCTTAATTTAAATGGCATCATTAGTATTTTGCGATTGATTGTCTTAGTGGCTTCTTCTTTAATGGGATTGCTTGGTCTTTTTATTTGTCTCTATAGTATCGTTCTCTACCTTTCTTGGTTACGCCCATTCGGATTGCCTTATTTAGCTCCCATAGCGCCTTTATCCTTTCAAGACTTTTTAAAAGTGTTCACGAGCCATCGAGAGATGACGCGTCGTCCTTCGATTTTACAACCAGGAGATCCAACGCGAAAAGGAGAGGAGGAGCGATGAAAGAAAGATTCCAACGATGTGCCCTGCTGTCGTTATCCCTGCTCCTTCTTTTTGTAGCGAGTGGGTGTTGGAGTATGAAGGAAATTTCCCGACAATATTATATTACCAGTGTGGGTGTTGATTGGCACAAAGGGAAGTACACAGCCTATGCTCAAATCAGTGATTTTAGTTCCGTTGCCATGGCGAGTGGAGGAAGTGGAGGGAAAGGCCCGAAATTTTGGACAGTAAAGGGGGAGGGGCCAACGGTAGATTCAGCGGTGCACTCCCTATATATGTACACGGAGGGATTAGTAAGTTGGGGACATGTGACCGCAATCATTGTGTCTGAACGATTGCTAAAGCATGGAATGCGAGATGTGTGTAGTTTAGTGAATCGATTTTATGATGCACGGTATCTGCCTTGGGTGTATGCGACGGATGATTCCCTGGAAAATGTGTTGTCCATAACACCGGTTGTGTTTGATTCACCCACGAATGGACAATTACAGGATCCAGATAGTAATTTTCGATTACGCTCTTTCATTCCGCCTATACGCTATTTCGAAATGATTCGATTGATTGGCGAACCGGGTCAAACACCAGGAATACCCGGCATTCGTGTAAAATCAGGGCCTTGGAGCTCTGGAGAAGAGAAGGCGCCCACCTTAATTATTGATCATTATTACGGGCTCTCCAATTATCATGAGTTAGGGAAGATGGAAAGTAATGATCTAGCAGGTTTACGTTGGATGAAACCGCAAACCGTTCGCGCAAATGTTGTCATACGACAAAAAGGAAAGCCGATTGCCGATGTTGTGGGTCGAAACACTACAATTGAAATTCATTCATTTGTGGATCCCCACAAACATCCCGGGTTTGACATTGAAATTAAGGGGCGAGGTATTTTACTCAGTATGCAAAAACCATTAAAAAGAGAGGCGCTGGAGGGTCTAGCTGAAAAGGAAATTGCCAAACAAGTTCGTTATACCTATGAAAAGGCACTGGAAAAAAAGTTTGATATCTATGATCTATCCTATGAGTTTTACTACCATCACCCACGTGAATGGAAACGGTTAAACCAGCATGGTGGGGTGACATTAAACAAAGATTCTCTACGATCCATCAAAATCGATATGAGTATTGTGAGTGGGGCGAAAGCGAAAATTGATGACATCGGAAAAAAACATTATTAAATCCTCCATCCCCGTGAAAAGCGGGGTTTTTTTATGATCCACGGTCGTCCATAACCAAGTGGAGGTTCGTTTCATACGATAGATAAAGTGTACAATTATTTCTTATATTGGAAAGGTGATTTTCCATGCAAAAAAAGAGAAAAATTGCTCGTAATCACAAGCTTACGATTTCTCAACGCAGGTGCTCCCGAGCATTTTTGCAAAGAACCTTGTGGCTTACGGTAAGACCAGGGCCTAGACAGGTAATGGTTTCGTTCCCTCGTCGTAGACTCTGCCGGGTACTTTGTCGCCTTGGAATTTGTTGTTAAGAATTACAAATGGGATTCCCATGAAAATGGAGGGTAATTCATGAACGGAAATAAGTTACAATTGCTATCGATCGGTTCTCAAAAAGTACATGCATTTTGGACCGTGACATCTTCTCGTAATGAAATGCTAAAATCGTATGTGAAAGATAACATGGATCAGGCACTGGTTGGTGTTCGTCTGATCGATCTCGATTCGGTACCTGATCCCCATCACCATGTAACCAATTACCGTGATGTGTTTGTGAAAAAAGGGTCTAATTCCTGTTACATTAACCATGTCACACCAGGTCACCGGTATGTTGCTAATTTAGGTGTTTTTCACAATGGACACTTCTTTCCCGTTCTTCGTTCCAATACGATCGTGATGCCAGGATTGAAGAAGGAACCGTCCACGAGTGAACCTATGCTTAAAACGGCTGCTTGCGGATCGCCCAAGGCAAGTGCTTTTAGCAGCTATTTTACCGTTTCGAACTATGCGGATCCGTATAATCCAGCCGGTATTGGTGCCTACGCCCTTACGACCTATAGTTTCCCCTTCCGGTTGGCAGCATATAGTCCACAACCCTTTACCATCAATGCCTACCGAAACAACATCAATATATGGCGATTGAGCCATTATCGGTGTTAGAGTAAGCCGCGTCCTTAAGGTAACAGGATATCAATGAGTTCCTGACTACTTAGGGGGTGGAGGGAAGGCGCTTTTTTATAAAAGTGCCTTCTTTTTAGTGGATTGGACAAACAACCTGGCTAGGTTAACAACTAAGAGATGGCTGAGGTGCTAACTTCAGTTGTTGATCAACCTGAAGTTGAGGGATGAGGATAGATGGGCACAAGGAAAGATCAGCAAAGAATAACGATACCCCTGAAGCATAATTTATAACATGTGTAGAAATAAGTGCTTTTCCTTCATTAAATAATTGTGAATGGATGTTCGTACGATTAGTAGAAGGAGTGACATCTTAATGTTGAAAGAATTACTAGTAATACAGAAAGAAAGAAAATTGACTAATAAAGATGCAGAGCAATATGGATTACCGATTCAAGAACTAGAAAGTAAACTTCGATTTTATCATCTGAAAAACTACCAACGATTGGCCTCCCAAAACAATGGGGTATCTTCCACTTTCACGGTCCCTTCATCACAACCGACTCCAGCGGAGAATGGGAGGCATTTGCCGGAAAGTTACGGAATAAATGCCCTTGGGTTGCTTGCTTATGGGTCCACAGAACTTTTTGCCTTTTGGGAATGGACCGTCTCATGGAACCATATGAAGGAAATGTATGATTCTTTGAGTAAAGAGGAAGTTCATTATGGACTTTACTTATATAGGATGGCTGAGGGATTCTCAGACATGAATCAAAAGCAATTTGTCAGAAAAATAGACGTTTCATCCAATTGCTCCTGTTACATAATTTCCGACCTAGAAACTGACCATCTTTATAGAGCATCGCTCGAGCTTCAGCGTGGAGAATGGACCTTTCCCATTTTACATTCACCTTGTGTACGTTTATAACGATAGGGAAGCAAGGGGGATTCTTATGTCAGAAGTGGGTAATGTTTCACTCGTTTTTACCTCGCATTTACCCTTTCTGCTTCAGGGCGATCACTCGGAGACCTTTGAGGCGCAATGGATTTATGAAACCATAGTCGACTCGTATGTTCCTTTCCTTCAGATGATCGATACCTTCCTCATGGATGGGTTGGATTTCCACCTTACTTGGGCAGTGTCTCCTACATTACTTTCTCTTCTTCAGCATCCGGTTGTTCAACAACGATGCCACTCCTATATGACTGCACGCATTCAGATCGGGGAGAGGGAGAAGAAACGAACCAAAAATGACCCCAAAAAATATCGGTTAGCCACTCATTATTTAATCGAATCATACAAAAGATCAAATTATTTAAAACGGATTCAATTTAATTTAATCAACAAAATGATACAGCTAAAGGAGCGAAGGGGGATCGATCTGATTACGATGTTGGCAACGTCCCCTTGCGCTTCCTTGCTAACAAAAGAGTCATTGGACTACCAACTTTGTGTGGCGGTTGACTCCTTTCAAGAGCTCCTCGGATGTCATCCCAAAGGCGTGATGCTTCCAAAAGACATTCATCCCATGAATATTTCAACCCTTTTATCAAAACAGGGGATGACCTACGCATTACTTGATGGTGAGCTAACGTCAAAGCAGCATACCGTTGTGTTTCAGGCAAAAAAAGAGGAGCATGAGTCGCCTGTGACATTCTTTATTTCTAATTTTACAAGAAGTCGTCCATGTTGTTCACAAGATAACGAGAATTCACAGAGAGTGTATCGCGATCCATTAAGTGATATAGGTTTTTCCTTGAAAGACGCGCCTGCTTTTATGAACTTTTCATATTGTCGCAAAGGGGATTCATCAGAGGTTGAACCGTTATATGATGTTAAAGTAGCGATGCAACAAGCAAGAAGGGATGCAAGAATTGACCTGAAGGAATGGAGCCATACCATTTGTAGGGAGAAAGAACAAGGGATGGGGACCGAGGGAGTAGTGATCCCATTCGTATTGGAGAATTTTGGTGGGTATTGGTATGAGGGACATCATTATTTAGATCAGATGATTCGAGGGCTTGCTCAACATTCATCACTTTCTCTAACCAGCTTTTCTAAATGGAATTATTGCGATTTTGAAGTAAAAGGGAGCAAACTGCCGATTCGTGTACATCATCCAGTGATTCTCGAACAATATGCATGGGTGTTGCGACATCTCCCTATTGCTGAGCAACAGTGGTTACAATTGATGAAGGAATACCCTGATCCGATTCCGATAGAACATCGTGCACTTCAACAGGCATGTCGAGAACTACTTTTAGCCCAAAGCGGTGACTGGATGGACATGGCTCGGTCAGAGAAGGTATCTAAATATGGCACGAACCGAATCCACCATCATCTAACCGCATTTCAGGAGATAGTCACCCTTTTGCGGATGAACCAGATCGATTCGGAGACCCTAACGCGATGGGAGCAAGCGACTCCGATTTTCCCCAATCTATCCCTTCCCAATCGGAATCCTGCCGCCCCTATTTTTCATAAAAAGAATCGTCCAGCTCTGCGGGTCCTTATGCTTTGTTGGGAGTTTCCTCCCTTCCATATTGGCGGGTTAGCGACGGCTGTTTATCAATTGTCTCGGCATTTGGTGCAATACAATATTGAGGTGCACCTGATTACTTATCAGCCACCTGAATCTGCTGCCTATGAAGAAGTAGAAGGGGTGCATGTCTATCGGGTAGCCACTTGCTTTGATCAGGAAGAAGCCTCTTTTGATGATTGGATTTTTCAATTAAATTTAGCGATGATGAATAAGGTGCAGTGCCTGATCGCACAAGGACTTCGCATGGATATCGTGCATGGTCATGAGTGGCTGATCAGTTATGTGGCGCAGGAGCTTCAACGTCAATATGGTCTTCCTTTTGTGTATACCATGCATGGCATAGATAAGGTGAAATGTGATGAAGTAAAGAGTTCACCTAATCAAAAGGTTCATCAACATGAAACCTCCTTGGTATCCATTGCACAAAAGGTGATCGTATGTAGCCGATGTATCCATCAAGGGGTTACCAACACCTTTCATCCAATCAAGAAAAAAGTGGTGACGATTCCGAATGGCGTGATGGTACCGCCTCCCCCAGAAGATGAGGTGATCGCTGCTGTACAGGAGAAGCGAAACCAATATGCACTACCTTGGGAGCGAGTGGTATTGTTTGCTGGTCGTTTGCTCATCGAAAAGGGAATTACCCTTCTGGTTGAGGCGATTCCCTATGTATTACAAAAGCATCCGGAAGCGAAATTTGTTCTATGTGGGGCTGGGCAGTTGGAAGAGTATTTAGTAAATAGAACAACAGAATTGGGTGTATCGGATAAAGTCATGTTTACTGGATTTGTTGATACGGAATCCCTTCACATCCTTTATCAAATTGCTGAAATATTTGTCTTGCCCAGTATTCATGAACCCTTTGGCATTACGGTATTAGAGGCCATGTCCTATAAGACACCGGTTATTGTAACCGACTCCTGTGGTCCTGGGGAATTGGTGCAACATCAAGTAAATGGGCTGACGATTCTCTCAGGAAATTTAAACTCCCTGATCGATCAAATCAACTGGGCCTTGGAGAACCCTGAGAAAACACACACCATGGCTTGGAAAGCATACAATACATTGCGAAGCGAGTACAATTGGAAACGAATCGCCGTTCAAACAATCGATGTCTATCAAGAGGCCTACCATCGTTAACGGTTGTTTATCTTGCGTGTTTTTGGAAGAACAGTCCCTAATCAATCGGCGCTAATTGATTAGGGACTGTTGATGGGGGTGAATAATTGGGCCAATACAATGGAGTGGAAATTGCGGCCTTTGGCTTATTAGATGCCCAGATTCATTCTGCCTTTGGCGTTTATGGATATCCAGCCAATGAAGCCGGAGAATGTCTGTCCCATCGCTTTGATCATTTTCATTGGAGTGTCAACGAAAAAGTTTCCTTCGAACTGGCGCTAGGTGTATCTGCCGCAGGGTACCGTGCAGGGGTGATTATAAAACAAGCGGGAATGAATATTTTATATGATCCGTTAGTGAATGCGGTGGTGCATGGAATTGGTGGGGGGCTGGTCATTCTTTCGATGGATGATATCGGTTGTACAAAATCAACGGTGGAACAGGATTCGCGTCAACTTGCACAAGTGGCAGGGGTTCCTGTATTTGACCCTAGCTCAGCAAGGGAGGTTCGTGACACCATCCCCTATGCCTTTACTTTATCAGAAACATGTTCCGTTCCGGTATTAGTACGAATAAGTTCGCGATTGCGTTCGAGTTCAATGACTTGTCGTGAAGAGGGTTCAGTGAAAAAACCACTTCAAACGGAACATCGTGTTAATAAAAAGATTGCCAGTCATTTATCTAAAATAGGGAGAATGCAATATTACACCGAGAAGAAGCTACCACATATTCGGTCCTATATGGAAGCTTTTTATGGAGAACCTACGATGGATGAGTTAACAGAGGGAAACGTCGGGGTGATTACTTGCGGTGGTTGCTGTGAATTGCTGCAAGAATTAGCGTTACCTTATCAATCCCTGACAGCTTCATGGCCATTGCCCGAGAAAAAGATTCTTTCATTTCTTAAACGATATGAAAACATACTGGTTATTGAAGAACCCAACAATTTTTTAGAAAACCAACTGTGTGCCCTGGTGCATCGGTACGCGATTGGGACAAGAATTTTGGGTAGAAATCATGGCATGCTTCCCTCAAATGGTTTCCACAGCGTTGAGCGAATCCGCTTGGTGGTCGAGGGGTTACAGCAACAAGAGGTGATCCTACCCCATCAAAGGGAGCCGGCAATTCGCGGAAAAAAACCTCCAGAAACCTACCCCCCACTTGTTCATATCTATCAAGAATTATCGCAAGTAACCAAGGAAAAAGATGTGCGTGTAGCAGTGGATGTCGGTTCATCCATGTCCCTCATGCATCCTCCCTACGATATCGCGGAATGGGGATATTGTTTGGGATCGCCCATAAGTGTAGCAACCGGATTAGCACGTTGTGGTGAACGAGCCATGGCTGTGATCGGAGACTATGCTTTTATTCATAGTGGGATCCAATCCTTGATGGAAGCGGTTGATCAGCAACAAGATGTGATGGTCATCATTATTCATGATGGAATCTCAAGGCGGACAGGTGGGCAGCCCCATTTATTAAGAGCGAGAGAGACCAACTTAACCCCATCCTCAATGGAATTATTTATTCGTGCATGTGGTGTGACGCATGTTGAAATCGATTCGGTGACAGCAAAGACGCCCCTTGCTACGATTCGTGAGAAGATGATTACACTTCTCAAGAAAAAAGGGGTTGCAGTAACTGTGTTTACGTTATTTGAATAAGATGAAATGCCCCTTCAGCGAAGGGGCATTTTTAAGTGAAGGGTGAGTGCTTACATTGATTCGTAATAATTGATCGATCGATGTGGGTATGATCGTCAATCCATGTGTAGTGGCAGACAATACATTGGTCAAGATGGACGTTGTTCCCGACATTCACATGACTCCATACAATCGTATTGGATAGGATGCTGTCTTGAGAGATGGTCACATGGTCACCCAGAATGGTGTGGGGACGGATACGAACATGGGGGCCGATTTTACAGTGTGCACCAATATAGGTAGGCGGTTCAATTTCTACAGTTGGATGAATTTCTGTGCTGGGATCAATCATAATGTGATCGGTAGAGAAGAGTTTATTAATAGTGGGAAATTGATGGTGTTGGCAAAGCATATCAAACTGTGTTTGACAGTAGCTCTTTAGGGAACCGATGTCTCTCCAATAGCTTTCGGATGAATAACCATAGAGGGGGATTCCCTTTTGCAATAGGTTGGGAAATACATCTTTGCCAAAGTCAATTTTTTGCCGAGGAGGGATTGTTTCTAAAATAGTGGGTTCTAAAATATAGATTCCTGTATTAATTGCGTTTAAATGAAGGGGTGGATCCTTCGGTTTTTCGATGAATTGAATAATTTTTCCTTGATCGTTTGTTTTTACAACACCAAACAAGGAAGGGTCCTCAGCTTGTGTCAGGATGAGTGTAGCGATCCCCTTTTTTTGCTGATGGAACTGAATGGCTTTGTTTATATCAATGGTAGCGATATTATCACAACTAATGACAAGAAAGGGTTCATCCAAAAAATATTCACAGTTTTTCACCCCACCCGCAGTACCCAGCGGTGTTGCTTCATCAAAATAGGTAATGGTTACACCAAGCGATTCACCATTGCCAAAGTAATCTTTAATTTGGTCGCTTTTGTAATTCACCGTCATTGCGATATCGGTAATTCCGTAGGACATTAAATAATGGATGATATATTCTAAGCAAGGTCGACTAAGGATCGGAACCATCGGCTTGGGTAGATGATTGGTTAATGGACGGAGACGTGTGCCTTGTCCCCCTGCCATAATGACGGCTTTTTTCATCGATTATCCCTCCAACAACACTCCGGGTAGACCCTGTGTAAACAGAGTATGCACGGAAGATCAGGAGGCGACAATCATTGTACAATTGGGTGAGTGCTCAATGACATGCTGAATGTCCACTGGAATGGGCTCTCCAAGGGGATCGATTTTAAAGAGTGACTTTCCATAATAGTTTTGATATAGCAGAAGGATTTCTTTGAAATGAGGGAGGTCATTGTGTAAATCCTCGCGATTAAATGAGAAAAGTAGCGTGCCAATTTTGTCTTTCACCAATTGGGTGAGACCCATCAGAGTTTGTAATTCGTCCCCCTTCACATCAATTTTGATGAGGTCAATGTATGGTAAATGATAGAGGTGTTCATCGAGGGATACTCCATGAATTTCTTCATTCGCTTCAACGGTATCGGCGAAGTGAGGTGGATAACGATGAGAGGGATTTTTAAATGCGTGTTCGTTAATCCATTGGTTATGAGTATGAAGGGTGATGGGAGCATCGTCAGAAAAAGGAGCAAGGGAGTGGGATGTTACCCGATCTTGATAGTGATTAATAAAAATATTATCAGTGAGATACCGATAACAGTAGGGGTCGGCTTCATAGCTGAGGCATTTTCCCTTCCCGCCAACAAGACTTGCCATGAGGAGGGAGAAATAACCAATCGTGGCCCCTATATCGACAACAATTTGACCTCTTGTCAAGTGATTGACTAAGAAGGAGGTCAGTGAAGGATCGATCTGTCCTTCTACCATCAACTGAGGAATGATGCTTTGTTCATCCGCTGGTGCAATCAGGGTACCTGCATGCTTAGTCTGTATGAGGAGGCGATTTCCCCCGATATAGGTCCCATACATCAATGATCCCTCCTTATTTTTCATTTTCTAATCGTTTTTGATAGATGGTGAGGGATTGGGAGGCCAGATGTGACCAATCATAGTGAACAGCTAGGTCTTTATACGCCTGCTCTGCTAAACATTTGGCACGATCCGGGTATTGAATCATCCACTGGAGTTGGGTAACCAAGGATTCCACATCATTATTTTCCATAATCAGACCGTTTTCATGATGGGTGATGATTTCGGCTAATCCACCGATACGGGAGACGATAATGGGTGTTTTAAAGGACATGGCTTCAAGGGCAACAATACCAAATGGCTCAAAGAGGCTGGGAAATACGCATATATCGGCTAAGCAATATAATTCATCGCGAAGTTGATCGGGAATAAAGCCCAAGAAACTGACTTGTTCGGTAATGCCTAACTCCTTCGCTTGTTCCTTGAGTGCCTGCTCTAGATAGCCTGTTCCTGCGATGAGAAATCGAACGCGTGGATACTGTTCTAAGATAGCAGGGGCCGCTGACAATAATAATTGAACCCCCTTTTCCGCAACAAGGCGGCCGACAAAGAGTACGATTTGGTCATCACCGGGAGCATACTGTTGACGGAGGGAAGCTAAATCGGGGGTAATTTGGCGAGCAGGTGTGAGATCGATGCCATTTAGTACGACACTGATTTTTGATGGGGGGATAGCTAGGATTTGTTGAAGGTCGACTTTCATGGATTGGCTACAGGTAATCACGTGATCGGCAATTTGAGAGAGTTTTTCTTCATAGTTGTGAATTTCTTCGTAGCCTGGAAGCTTAGAAATTTGATTTCGGGGTTGTTGGAGGCCATGAAAGCTGACGATGATCGGGAGTTGATAGGTTTTCTTAATATTATCTGTTGCAAAATAGACCAGCCAGTCATGAACATGGACGATATCCGGTCGCAGGCCCTCTTGGTAGAGTCGTTCCATTTCATCAACCATTTCTAAATTCAAATGGAAGATCCAGTTGAAGAAGTCTCCTTCATTGCTATAGAAGTAGGTATCGACGCGGTGGACATGTACACCCTTCATTTGTTCATATTTGGGGGCGTATTCCGCCATGCTGGTAATGACGTGAACCTCAATATCGTGTAAGACAAGATGGCGAGCCAATTCATGGACAGCAACGGATAATCCTCCAACTCCGCGCGGAGGGTATTCCCAACTCAACATCAACACACAATGTTTTGATTTTTTTAAAGACATATTGGTCCCGTTTTGATTTTGAGAGGAAATTGCTTCTAGGTTGATCCATTGAAAGAGGCCCGATTGCGTAACATCGGAAGTAGGCATTTCGATCGAGGTGTGTGGTTGCATGGAGTCATACCACTGAAGGAATCGTTGGTAGTGATATTGATAATGACGGTGTCCTTGCTCGCGTGTATCTTCATGATTCATGGCGAGAGCCCATTCGCTACATTGACTTAAAAGGAGTTCACCGATCGCCTCTTTTAGGGATTCTGCAATGGGGGGTCTAGGAGTGGGGTTATCCTGAATTAATTGTAGAAGTTTTGATTCTGCAGAGAATAATTGGGGATAGATCCAATCGTTATGTTTGTTTAACCAAGCTTCCTGAGAACATGGGGGAAGGGTAACCTGATCCATCGAAGGGGTGGTATCAAGGACGTTGGATAAGGTGGTCATTGGATAGGGAGACAGGGTTGTTGTTAACTGGGATAGTGTTTGTGTATGGCTTGGATTCGCATCGATGGCAAGTTGTATGAGGTGCAGAGGTGTATCCAGTGTCGTTGGAGCATTGAAATTGAGTTGGACATGTTCATCGTGGGGACGCTCGAGCAGGTTCTTCATTTGTTGAGAAGCAGGTTCATCGATGGCGAAGACAGCTAATTGATGGGAAGTTTGTATGGGAGCATAGATGTTATGAGGGGGGGAAGGGGTTGCTTGAAGCAGGGTTTGTGAATCCACAATGAAATAGCGGATCCCCCATTCGTTGAGGATCGAATTAACCACTGGATGATAGCCAGAACCCTCTAACATGAATCCTTTAGGGCGAATGCCAAATGTCCGTTGGTAGACCTCGATCGCCAGCTCAATGTTGGCTTGAATGATGGTTTTGTGTTGAATAAACGGAAGGAAGGAAGGAACCGCAAGTGAGGGAAGGATCTCAACTTCCCCAGTCCGTTGAAAATGGTGAAGTGCGGTATGAAATTGACCTTTCATTTGTTTTAATTGATCATCGAGCTCAGAGAAGCGTGAATCCACAGCAGCCTTGTTCTCGATAAAAGTTAAACAGTCCCTCTGAAAAGCAGGCTCTGCAAATCGGATGAGATGAGGGATGGGAATACATAGATGGATCGGTTGATGATTTTGACTAAAGGCATGGATGGTTGTTAATAGGTTACGATATTGAAGCAATAACGAATGATGGCTCCATGAAGAAGAATCCATCGTATGCGTAGGTCTTACCATGAGCGAAATGGTTGGTTCTTTCATACGGACACCCCATTGTCTTAGTTTGCTAATCGGGTTGACGAACATAAAATAGACGTTGCATTCCATCTTGCAGACAAAAAGCTATTATTTCACTTACCGTTACTATGATGGATTCATTGTGGTACAGGATAGGGTGACGATATCAATGGGCTGATCGAGGTGAGGGATATCGGTGATGGATTGAACATGACGAATCGTAAATCGTTCAGTTAATTCCTTACGGAGGGTTGATAAATCGCCATGAACTTCAGGGTCTTCGATGAATTTATCAAGAAAATAAGGATATAAATCTTCGGTGTCTTGGATGAGATCGAGGGATAATAAAAGATCGCCTTCTCTTTTTAACCAGCGATCGATTTTTGGCCAAAGATTTTTTCGGTTCATTGCTGACATATGTTCGATGACGCTAATGGAGTATATACAATCAAAATGGTGCTCAGGAAACTCCACTTGGTGGATGTTTTGATGCATGGATAGGATATTGGGATGAACGCTTGAATAATCAAGGGATCCCCATTCATACCAGTTGGAGCGATCCTCTCCAAAATGGTGTTGATTATGGGAAAAATCAATGGTATATACCTCAGCGCCTTGTTGGGCCAAATAAATAGGAAGGGGCGAAATTCCAGTACCGATATCGAGCACCTTTTTTCCTTGAATATTGGGGAGTTGTTCGATCAACCAGACGTATTCATAGGCGCGTGGGGTATGTTTTACAAAGAAGCCAAAGTACAACCGAGAGAGGTATACTAATTGGTTGAGCAGGTTCCTATTTTGTGAATATGTTCTTAAATCCTGAAGAATGTGCTCTGGAATATCCGTTTTATGGGGCATGTTTTCGTTCACCTCCATGGTGATTCCCTTCAGTTTATGGATACGCGTGATGTCCTATGTCCCCCACTTGAAGGAGATAAAGGATAGATTTTACACCCTCTTCCATGGAAAAATTAAATGGTTGTTCCAATAAAGGTAAACAAGTTTGCAAAACAAACCTTTTGCTATCCTAGGGACTTCCTCCACTTAAGGTCCTATGGTATGATATGCGGAAACATAAGAACAAAGGCCCCGAATCGGGCGTAGACGGAGGACGATAACAAGATGCGCTACCTTACAGCAGGGGAATCCCATGGTCCCCAACTAACCATGATTATTGAAGGCTTGCCGAGTGGGATGCCTTTTTCGAAGGAAAAAGTAGATGAAGAACTATTACGTCGCCAGAAAGGACATGGTCGAGGGCGACGCATGCAAATTGAATCGGATGAAATCCAAATTCTCTCGGGGATTCGATTTGGGAAAACGACAGGGGCTCCTGTAGCTCTGGCGATTGAAAATAAGGACTGGGCCAAGTGGACTGAGATTATGAGTCCAGAACCGGAACAGGAGAAAGCGGACAAACGCCGTGTTTCCCGCCCGCGTCCGGGACATGCTGATTTAAATGGGGCAATAAAGTATGGCCATCGGGATATGCGTGATGTTCTTGAGCGATCGAGCGCACGGGAAACTGCTGCTCGCGTAGCAGTCGGGGCGGTAGCGAAGCAGTTGTTAGAGTTTTGTGGGATCACCATCGCGGGTCATGTCGTACGAATCGGTTCAGTCGGGACGGAACGGATCGATCCCTCACAGTGGACCATGGAGGAAATTCGTGCAACCTCTGAAAAATCACCAGTGCGTTGCTTAGATTCCGCAGCAGAAAAAGCGATGATACGTGAGATTGACGAGGCAAAGGAGGAAGGAGATAGTCTAGGTGGGATCGTCGAAGTCATTGTCGAAAATGTTCCTGTAGGGCTTGGTAGTTTTGTGCATTATGATCGAAAATTAGATGCGCGTATTACCCAAGCCATTGTGAGTATCAATGCCTTTAAAGGAGCAGAAGTGGGGATTGGCTTTGAAGCTGGTGAACGAAAAGGCTCAGCCGTCCATGATGAAATATTGTGGTCAGAGGAACGAGGGTATTACCGGAAAACAAACCGCCTGGGTGGGTTTGAAGGTGGTATGACCAATGGTGAGCCAATTGTGGTTCGCGGGGTGATGAAGCCGATCCCTACGCTATATAAGCCACTACAAAGTGTGGACATTGATTCGAAAGAACCTTTTGCGGCAAGTATTGAGCGTTCGGATAATTGTGCAGTACCGGCGGCGAGCGTGGTCGCAGAAAATGTGGTGGCCTGGGAAATCGCGCACGCTCTTTTAGAGACATTTACTTCGGATAAAGCAGCGGATTTGCTTCGTGAAATCGAAGGACGTCACCGCGAAGTGAAGGATTTCTAAGATGAGAACAATCTACGTACAATTGCCACAAGGAGGTTACCCAATCCATATTGGCAGTGGTTTGTATAGTCAATTGCCTAATTTTATTCATGACTTGGGTTGGGATGAACACCGTCCCTTGATGGTTATCGCAGATTCTCATGTGGCTCCGTTGTATGGTGAAAAAGTCGTTCAACCCCTTGATGAAGCTGGATATCAGGTGAGCCTTGTGACATTTCCAGCAGGGGAACATTCGAAGTCATCATCGACTCTAGAGAAATTGACCGAGGAATGCATTCGAGCAGGGTTGGATCGAAATGGAGCAATCCTGGCTCTTGGTGGGGGAGTGACTGGTGATCTTGCTGGCTTTTTAGCGGCCTCCTATATGCGAGGGATTCCTTTTATCCAACTTCCTACGACCTTACTTGCTCACGATAGCAGTGTAGGGGGGAAGGTGGGAATTAATCATTCCTTAGGGAAAAATATGTTAGGCGCTTTTCATCAACCCTCCCTGGTGGTTTTTGATACAGATACGCTGATTACCTTGCCACGTAGGGAAGTGGTTTCTGGGTTTGCTGAAGTTGTAAAACATGCCTTAATTTACGATGATTCCTTTGCGAAATGGTTACTGGACCATCATGTTCAGTTAAATGATTTACATTCCGAATATATTGCGGAAGCGATAGCACGCGGGTGCCAGGTAAAGGCTGATGTGGTGGCGTTGGATGAACGAGAACATGGGCTACGTGCTATCTTAAACTATGGTCATACGATGGGTCATGCTCTTGAAGCGATTTCCGACTATACTTATGCGCATGGGGAAGCGGTTTCGATTGGGATGGTGGGAGCTTCTCTATTGGGTGAAAAACTGCGAACAGCGCGAAATGTACACCACTATACGAAAGAAATTCTAGCCGCATTTTCCTTGCCTACCTCTTTTTCAGGCCCATGGTCCAATAAGCAATTAGTTGAATTGATGCGTCGTGATAAGAAGGCACTGGGGGGATCCCTGACGTTTGTTTTACCAAAAGGGATTGGCGAAGTCGTTATTCAACACGACGTGCAAGAAGAAGTAGTGAGTGAAGTTCTACAGGAATTAAGAGGGGGAGTCGAATGAAAGTTCGAGGGATTCGTGGAGCGACGACTGTCGAGGTGAATGAAGAAGAGGCGATTTTAACAGCTACCCGTCAGCTACTCGAAGAAATTGTTGAACATAATAAGGTCTTACCCGAAGATATCGCCAGTGTATTTATTACGGCAACATCAGACTTAACGGCCACGTTTCCAGCGATGGCGATAAGGAGGATGCCTGATTGGGAGGCGGTTCCACTGATGTGTGCAACGGAAATCGACGTGCCTGGTAGTTTGCCCCTTTGTATTCGGTTGTTACTCCATGCCAATACTGATCGGGGTCAAAAGGAGATTCGCCATGTGTACTTACGGGAGGCTCGCAATCTACGTCCGGATTTAACAACACCCTAGCTACTGGGAAGTGGGCCTTGGTAGAAATAAAGGTGAATTTCTTGTATACTAATTGGAGATTAGAAACACGTTTATATGCAGGTAAGAGTGCGATGGCGGGGCGAAGGAATTCGGCCCGCTTTGGTATGGAGCGGGGGTATCCAATATGACGGTGGTAAAACAACTAGCAAATTGGGAGCAACTCACTCAAGGAGCTTATCAAGCAAAGCACATGGGACAATCCATTTTGGTTAGCCATACTCAGCGGATCGATTCATGGGACCCGCTTTCTTTTTTTGCAAAGGCAGGCACCCTTTTTCAGGGAAAGCGTTCTTTTTGGTCTGATGCTTCCCAGGGGATGGTGTTGGTCGGTGTAGGGGAAACGCTGGTTTTTGATGAAAAGGGGTCAGCAAAAGAACACCGTTTTGCTGCAGTGGAGCGAAAGTGGCAGGAATGGGTGGCCCATGCAATCATGACAGAAGGACATGGCCCGGGGACAGGCCCGGTGATCATTGGTGGATTTTCCTTTGACCCGAATAAGAAACGAACGGATCTATGGAAAGGCTACCAAGAAGCCTCTCTGATCGTGCCACGTTGGTTGTTAACGATCAATGAAAGCGGTCATTGGCTAACGGTGAATATCGTGTTGGAACCTGATGAAGACCTTACGCAATTAAAAGAACAATTGAATTACGAGAGGCAATTACTCGAAGAAGCGGTTGAGAGAAATTCCTTTTCAAAAGGGACTCCCTTTGTCACAGAAGAGGTGGCGCCAGACGCTTGGAAACAAAGTATTGTTCTGGCTACTCGCGAGATTCAAAAAGGAACCTTAAAAAAGGTGGTTTTGGCACGAGAACTGCGCTTGACTGGGGAGAGGAATTTCTCACCAGAAGGTACGTTAGCCAGTCTCCATGCCAACCAACCGGATAGCTACCTATTTGCGATTGAACGTGGAGACGGCTGTTTTGTAGGGGCGTCTCCTGAGCGTTTGGTGAAGCGCGAAGGTAGGAAATTGCTATCGAATTGCATTGCTGGCTCGATTGGCCGAGGGGTTGGGATCGCGGAAGATATTGCACTCGGTGAAGAATTACTACAGGATCAGAAAAATCGAGAAGAGCATGATTTTGTTGTGCAAATGATACGGGAAGCTTTTTGTCAAGAGAGTGAAGATGTTGACGTTCCGGAAGAACCCATTCTTCATAAGTTGCGTTATATTCAACACCTCTTCACACCGGTTACCGGCTGGGCTCGTGAAGGGACCAGTCTGTTGTCGATGGTGCACCGTTTGCATCCAACTCCAGCCTTGGGTGGGTGGCCATGGTCTGAATCCCTCTCATGGATTCGTGAACAGGAAGTATTGGATCGGGGCTGGTATGCGGCACCCATTGGGTGGATGGATGCAAAGGGCGATGGAGAGTTTTGTGTAGCCATTCGCTCGGGGCTTTTGCGAGGGAAACAAGCTTCTTTGTTCGCGGGATGTGGAGTTGTTGAAGAATCCGATCCGGAGAAGGAATATGAAGAGACACGGTGGAAATTTCGACCGATGCTTTCCGCACTGGATCATTGACATCAGATAGGATTTTCGATAAAGTAGTACTAATTACTACGATTGTTTATGAGTAAAGCTGAGGAATGAAACGGGTGACGAAAATCACCGGGAGTTCATTCATTGAGTAAACCATGAATCGATCCAAGCGAATTGGATATTTAATTACTCAGGGAATACCCTGACGACGAAATTCCTTTACGAAGGGTTTCGTACAGCTGAGAGCAGAGCTTATATGAGTTGAGACGAGTAAGGTTGAGCAGAGGATAGCCGAGGAAGCTGGTATAATTGACGGACTTCCAAACCAAGGCACCTGTGTCTTGGTTTTTTATATTTCCCCAAGGTAGTACCCTCCCTTTTCTCTGCGAACCGATGCTTTGTCTCCTAGATGTGAAAATTTTACCTAGGAGGTTGGTTATCGTGTTCGTTCCCCCATTAGAGGATGTGCGGCAACTTGCCCATCAATACAATACGATTCCCATTTGTAAAAAAATCTTTGCAGATACTGAAACACCGATTCGCCTGTATCAGCGCTTTGGTGAGAAAAAATATTCTTTTTTACTAGAAAGTGCTGAAGGTGGAGAGCGTCGGGGCCGGTGGTCTTTTATGGGTACGGATCCGTTCTTAACAGTACGCTCTCGCCAAGGCATTACAACAATAACAGAGGGTGATGCGATCCGCCAATATCCCTCGGATCACCCGATGGACGATCTCAATGACTTACTTGAGGCGTATCGATCTCCCCGAATCGATGGTCTTCCGCCATTTCTAGGTGGGGCCGTTGGTTATGTAGGTTTTGAAGCAGTTTCTACCTTCGAGTCTGTACCGCGTCCCGCGGGAAAGGACTCAACCCAGTCGGATGATATCCATGTGATGTTCTGTGATCGATTGATTATCGTCGATCATTTAAAACAGGATATCACGGTGGTTGTTAACCTTCATGTGCCTAGGAATGCGTCCATTGAGCAAATTGACGAAGCCTATTACGAGACGCAAATTGCAATTGATGCATGGATGGAGGAATTACGTGGGAAAGAACCTGCCCCTTCATTACTGCCTCCGTTGGATATTGCCCAAATGGATGTGGATTTTTCCAGGGTGAATTCCAATATGACCAAGGAAGAGTACTGTGCCGTGGTAAAAAGGGCCAAAGAGCATATTCGGCGTGGTGACATCTTTCAGATGGTCCCATCTCAACGATGGATCTTTCAAAATGCACCTCCCTCCATCGATGTTTATCGGGTGCTCCGCACCTTGAATCCTTCTCCTTATATGTATCATCTCGTTCTCGATGAAGAAGAAATCGTGGGAACCTCACCGGAGATGCTTGTACGCGTGACGGATGGCAAAGTGGAAACACGCCCAATTGCAGGAACACGTCCACGAGGTGTGACAAAGAGCGAGGATCTTGCACTCGAAGAAGAGCTTTTAGAGGATGAGAAGGAAAAAGCGGAACACGTGATGTTAGTTGACCTCGGCCGGAATGATCTCGGCCGGGTTTCCCGTTACGGGACCGTCCAAGTAACTGAGGAGATGAAAATCGAACGTTACTCCCATGTGATGCACATGGTTTCCCATGTAACGGGAGAGTTAAACGAAGAAGTTTCTCCGTTAGAAGCTTTTAAATCTGCTTTTCCAGCGGGTACTGTCTCTGGTGCCCCGAAAGTGAAAGCGATGGAGCTAATTGGACAGATGGAACCGGGACCGCGAGGGATCTATGCTGGATCGATTGGTTACTTTGGATTTTCTGGCAATCTAGATAGTTGTATTACGATACGAACCCTACATTTTAAAGAGGGGACTGCGTTTATCCAAGCAGGTGGTGGGGTGGTTGCTGATTCGGTTCCCGAGAAGGAGTATGAAGAGTCCCAGAATAAAGCACGAGGGATGATTCGTGCCCTTCAGGTCGCTGAAAGCTTGTTTCAATCACATGTCAATGGAAGGGGAGATGGAAATGGTTAAGCAATATTTAGCAACCCTCGTCGATGGAAAGGATTTAAGCCAACAAGAATCGAGTCAATTATTGCGGGCGATGATGGAGGGTGAACTTTCCGCTGCACAGGGTGGTGCTGTATTAACCGCGTTACGTATGAAGGGTGAGACGGTGAATGAATTGGCTGGATTAGCCATGGTGATGAGAGAGAAGGCACTCCGTCTTCCACCAATCGATTCGGAAGCAGTAGATACTTGCGGTACGGGGGGAGACGGTGGACGTACATTTAATATCTCAACGGCTGCTGCAATCGTTGCAGCCGCTGCAGGTGTTAAAGTTGCTAAGCACGGCAATCGAGCCGTCACTGGTAAAAGCGGTAGTGCGGATGTCCTAGAGGCACTGGGTGTGGATATTCAACAAAATGCGGAAGGGGCTGCGGAAGCACTGAAACAGAAGGGAATCTGCTTTTTATTTGCGCCGCTTTTCCACCGCGCAATGAAACATGTGATGCCGATACGAAAAGAACTTGGATTCCGTACCTGCTTTAATCTACTGGGTCCTTTGGCAAATCCTGCTGGGGTAAAGAGACAATTAGTCGGGGTATATGATCCTGCGTTAACTGAACCCGTGGCGAAGGTCCTACAATTATTAAATACGGAACAGGCAATGGTTGTTGCTGGAATGGATGGAATTGATGAAATTTCAGTGACAGGGGAAACCCAAGTGAGTGAATTAAAGAATGGGAAGGTAACAACCTATCGCATTACCCCGGAGAAGCTGGGCCTTAATCGATCCAACCTATCGGATTTAGCAGGTGGGGATGCAAAGAGGAATGCTCAGATTATTAAGGAGGTTTTTCAAGGCTCGGCAGGTCCGCAACGCGATGTGATCGTGGCGAATGCAGGAGCGGTGATTAGCATTGCTGGGCTAGCGAATGGAATGGAAGAAGGGATTCAGCTTGCTGGTAAAGCGATTGATTCTGGGGAGGCACTCGCAAAACTAAAGGATATGCGAGGGTTTCAGGAGCAATTTCAGGAGGAGATTAGCCATGTTTCTTGAGACGATCATCGATGTGAAGAGACAGGAAATTGTGGAACTTGAAAAGCGACTGTCGGGTAAGGAAATCGAACCGAAAAATGAGGAGCTACCTTCGTGTCGATCCCTGGCAACAGCGATGACGAATAAAGGCAATCCTCCGGCCCTAATTGCTGAGGTGAAGCCGGCATCGCCCTCCAAAGGCGTCATTCGAGAGAAAGTGGATCCGGTAGCAACAGCGATGGCCTATGAAAAGGGTGGGGCATCCGCTGTCTCGGTTTTGACGGATCGCTCATTTTTTAAAGCCGATCCAGAAAATCTACGTAAAGTAAAACCCGTCGTGGGGATTCCTGTATTACGGAAAGATTTTATCATTGATCGATTACAAGTCGTAGAGAGTCGATATTTAGGTGCAGATGCCATTTTATTGATTGCTGCGATTTTATCGGAAGAAGCGTGCTGCTTCCTGACAGAAGAAGCTCATCGACTTGGAATGGAAGTTTTACTTGAGGTACACGATGAAACAGAGCTTCCTCGTGCGCTGAAGGCAAAGCCCGATCTACTTGGGATTAACAACCGTAACCTTTCGACCTTTACGACAGATTTGGCCGTCACTGAACGGATACGCCCGCTTATTCCTGGGACGATCCCTGTAATCGGCGAAAGTGGTATTCATTCGCAGGCGGATTATCAGCGTCTAGCCGCAGCAGGTGTCGATGGTGTACTGGTAGGAGAATATCTCATGAAACAGTCTTCTCCAGAAATTGGGGTGAGGAATCTGCTAATGGGGGGAGTCTTTTGAAAAGGCGAACAGGAATTAAATTATGTGGAATGCGTCATCCAAAGGATATCGAGGCGTGTGAGTCCCTCGATATTGATGCGATTGGACTAATTCTCGTACCCAATCGAAGGCGAACGGTCACCATGGGAATTGCTAAGGAGATCGTTAACCGTGTGCCAGATTCAATCGCAGCGGTTGGTGTGATGGCGAATCCTTCCATGGATGAAGTGAAACAGTGGGTGGAACACGTTCCATTGGATCGTATTCAACTTCATGGGAATGAGTCTCCTGAATGTTGTCACCGTATACGAGAAGAAGTGGGAATTCCAATCATCAAAGTGATGCATGTGGATGATCAGGGAGAATCTTCAGGGGAAGTGGGTGCTTATGCTTCGGTCGTGGATGCAGTGTTGCTGGATTCTGGAGCGGGTCCGTTGAAGGGGGGAAGTGGTCAAACTTTCTCCTGGGATAAAATCCCTTCGCTTGTTGATCCATGGCAGAAAGAAGGAATTCCCGTTTGGATTGCAGGCGGATTGCATCCTGAAAATGTGGCTGAACTTGTCCGGCGTTTTGCGATCGCTGGAGTGGATACCTCGAGTGGCGTAGAGACAGCAGAAAAAAAGGATCCTAAGAAAATGGCAACCTTTGTTGAGAGGGTGAGAAATGTTGACAATGAATAAACGAATGGAGAACCAATCAAGTGCTGCAAAGCAATTTGGTGATTTTGGTGGACGTTTCGTTCCTGAAACCCTGATGAACGCGTTGGATGAATTGGAGCAAGGGTTTCGAGAAGCGATGAGGGATGAGGAATTTCAAAACGAACTGCATCAACTTCTGACGGAGTATTCGGGCAGACCGACGCCGCTTACATTTGCCGCCAATTTAACGAAACAGGTAGGGGGGGCTAAAATTTATTTAAAGCGTGAAGATCTTAATCATACAGGCGCTCATAAAATCAATAACACGTTGGGACAAGGATTATTGGCGAAGCGGATGGGGAAAGAGAAGCTGATTGCAGAGACAGGGGCAGGTCAGCATGGTGTGGCTTCTGCGACAGTCGCGGCTCTTCTCGGTATGGAATGTACGGTGTTTATGGGTGAGGAGGATGTACGGCGACAGAAATTAAATGTGTTTCGGATGGAATTATTAGGAGCGAAGGTGATTCCTGTTACCTCGGGAACGCGAACATTAAAAGATGCGACCAATGAAGCGATCCGCCATTGGGTAACTCATGTTGAGGATACATTTTACCTTATCGGTTCAGTTGTTGGCCCCCATCCTTATCCAGCGATCGTTCGTGATTTTCAACGAGTAATTGGGGATGAGACACGTAGGCAAGTCCAAGAGCGAGAAGGACGGCTTCCCGATGATGTGGTGGCATGCATTGGAGGTGGCAGTAATTCTATTGGCATGTTTACGGCTTTCCTCCAGGATAAAGACGTAAACTTACACGGTGTGGAAGCAGCGGGAGAAGGGCTTGAGACCCATCGTCATGCTGCCACACTAACCAAGGGATCCAAAGGGGTCATTCACGGTTCATATACCTACCTTCTTCAAGATGAGCATGGACAGATTGCCCCTGCCCATTCGATCTCGGCGGGGCTAGATTACCCAGGAATTGGACCGGAACATGCTCACCTCTTTGATACGCATCAAGTTCGCTATACAACCGCTACGGATGCTGAAGCCTTGAAGGCGGTTGAAGCATTGACACAAAGTGAAGGGATCCTACCTGCCCTTGAATCCGCGCACGCGGTCGCTGAAGCGATGAAATTGGCAGAGGGTCAACGTGAGGATCGGATCGTTGTGATTTGCTTATCAGGTAGAGGGGATAAGGATGTAGAGACGATTCGGGAAAGATTGGGAGGGGATGCTGAATGAATCGGATTGCAGATGCTTTTAAGCGGCCTGGGCGAAAGGTAATCCCTTATGTAACGGCCGGGGATCCAAATCCAGAGGCAAGTCTAGAGATTATACGGATGCTTGATCAAGAAGGCGCCTGTGCTATTGAACTCGGAGTCCCCTACTCCGACCCACTAGCAGATGGTCCTGTCATTCAAGCAGCTTCGAGTCGTGCATTGAATCAAGGAATGACATTGACAGGTGTACTTCAGTTGGCAAACGAGGCTCGTCAACAGGGAGTCAAGGCCCCACTCATTCTATTTTCCTATGTGAACCCCCTCCTTCGCTTTGGGTTGGATGAGTTAGTAAAGAAGGCGAAAACCAGTGGAATCGATGGAATGATTATTCCAGACTTACCCTATGAGGAAAGTGGAGAGTTGCGGCATTTAGCAGAGGAGAGCGGTTTATGTTTAATTCCTCTGGTGGCACCGACTTCGAAGGAGCGCGTTCAACGGATTGCAAGTGAAGCTCAAGGATTTATTTATTGTGTTTCATCATTGGGGACAACCGGGGCACGCTCTTCCTTTTCTGCGGAAGTCGAAGAGTTCCTTGATATGGTTAAGCAAGTTTCTAAGGTCCCCACAGCTGTCGGATTTGGAATTTCGCAACGAGAGCATGTCGATCGTTTTTTAAACCATACAGATGCAGCTGTGGTGGGTAGCGCCCTTGTACAGAGGATAGGGGAGCGAGCCACTTCGTTGCAAGACGTTCATACACGAGAGAGGTCACTCGAAGAGATTCGTGCCTTTTTTTGCGAGCTGGTGAAGGGCGTGGGTACAACGGAAGCAAATGTTACGTAATCGATACACTACCGTAACCGATGGTTACGGTTTTTTTTTGCAGGATAGTTGGGCTTCAGAGCCATTCTATTGTAAACTAAAGG
This sequence comes from Marininema halotolerans, assembly GCF_900116235.1. Taxonomy (GTDB): domain Bacteria; phylum Bacillota; class Bacilli; order Thermoactinomycetales; family DSM-45169; genus Marininema; species Marininema halotolerans. The sequence goes on from NZ_FPAA01000012.1 coordinate 48,216, forward strand.
GAAAATGTGTGGAGAGGGGCCAGTGGAATGAAAGGGAAAGCGACATTACAGGGGGTACCTGTGTATCAACCAGGAAAACCCTTGGAAGAAGTAAAGCGAGAATATGGCCTTGATGAAGTGATTAAACTGGCCTCGAATGAAAATCCATTGGGTTGTTCGCCAAATGTGTGGGAGTCTTTACAAGCGGAACGTGATTTTTTTGCGTTGTATCCAGAGGGTGAAGCTCCTCTATTAAAAGAGAAACTAGCCGCTCATTTACAGATAGAACCACAGCGATTGATGTTTGGGAATGGATCAGATGAAATTATACAGATGATCGGGCGCACCTTCCTGGAACCGGGCGACGAAACCGTGATGGCTGATATTACCTTCCCGCGCTATAAGACACAGACCTTGATTGAAGGGGGTAAGGCAGTAGAAGTCCCACTCATCGAGGGTGTTCATGATTTAGAGGGAATGGCAGCTGCGCTGAATGAGCGCACCCGGATTGTATGGATTTGTAATCCAAATAACCCCACCGGTACGATGATCTCTGGGGAGGAACTGACTTCGTTTATGAAGAAAGTCCCCCCTCATGTGTTGGTGGTGTTGGATGAAGCGTATGAAGAATACGTCGTGGATTCTAATTATCCGGATGGAATCCACGAAGTATTAAAGGATCCACGGGTGATTGTTCTAAGAACTTTTTCTAAAATTTATGGACTTGCTGCCTTTCGAATTGGATATGGGGTGATGGATCCTCGCTTGATCCAGGAAATGAATCGTGTACGTGAACCCTTCAATGTGAATCGGTTAGCCCAACGGGCAGCAGTAGCAGGTCTTGAAGATCAGGACTTTGTTAAAAAATGCCGTGATACCAATCGAGAGGGACTCGCTTTGTTCGAAAAGCAATTAAATAAGTGGAATCTCTCCTATTTTCCTTCCCAAGGAAATTTTATTTTGATGGATACAGAGCGGGATGCTAATGAAGTATTCCAAGCACTCTTGGCAAAGGGAATGATTATCCGATCGGGAGTACCTTTGGGCTATCCTACTCATATCCGTGTGACGATCGGTACCAGAGAACAAAATCTTCGCTTTCTGACGGAGTTAGCGCAGATTTTGGATAAGCCAGCACCAGAGGACGTGGACCGTTCTCATGAGTAAAGTAGCGATTTTAGGAATTGGTTTGATTGGCGGTTCTCTTGCTTTATGCATCAAAGAGCGCACGGACTGGGTCGTTTCCGGTTATGATACCTCTGAGGAAAGTTTGGCACTGGCTACCTCGGCGGGTATGATTGATCGCGGGTATACCCACTTAGCAGAAGCAATCGCTGATGCAGACATTCTTGTTCTAGCGGTTCCGGTGAATGCGGCAAAGGAGCTTTTAAATCAAGTGGCAATGTTGCCGTTAAAGGAAGGGTGCATCATCACAGATGTAGGCAGTACCAAAGGAGAAATTGTTGCCCATGCGAGGGAATTGAAGGGACTGCCTGCTACGTTTATCGGGGGTCATCCGATGGCAGGTTCCCACCATTCTGGGGTACAAGCAAGCCACTCCTTACTTTTCGAGAATGCTTACTATGTGCTAACGCCTTTACCGAATACACCATTAGCGGATGTGGAAAGGCTTTCCCGATTATTAACCATTGCAACACGAGCAAAGCTGGTGATGATGGATCCACGATATCATGATGAGGTCGTTGGAGCGATTAGTCATCTCCCTCATATCATTGCTTCTGGTTTAGTCAACCAAATTAGCCGGTATAACGAGCAGAATGAATGGTATTATCGTCTAGCAGCAGGAGGGTTTCGTGATTTGACGCGAATTGCTGCGGCTCACCCCATTATGTGGCGGGATATTCTTCTTTCCAATCGTGAAGCCATTCTTCCCTTGATGGATGATTGGATTGCTGAGATGAGCAACGCAAGGAAAGCGATCTTGGATGCAGATGCGGATCAAATCGAATCCTTTTTTACGCGGGCGAAAATCAGCCGAGAAGGATTACCTGAACGTGTTCAAGGCGTTTTGCAATCATCCTATGAGTGTTATGTTGATGTACCCGATTCTCCTGGAATGATTGCAGGGGTGGCTCAGCTCTTGGCGGATGAAAAAATTAATTTGCAAAATATTGGTGTGATGGAAAACCGTGAAGATCGAGCAGGTGTCCTTAGACTGGTGTTCGGTGATAGCGATCAACAACAGCGAGCTCGGGATGTATTAAAAAGAAAGAAGTTCCGCGTTTTCGATCTGGATTGAATATGGAGAAGGGTAGGCTACAATTGATGCAACAATTAACGATGAAACCGGGAAATTCACTTCAAGGAACCGTTCAGGTACCTGGAGATAAGTCGATTTCTCATCGATCAGTAATGTTTGGTGCCATTGCCCAGGGTACAACACGTGTGAAGGGGTTTCTTCCAGGAGCAGACTGTTTAGCAACGATTGCTTGTTTTCGAAACATGGGGGTTTCGATCACGCAAGAATCTCCTACATCATTAACCATAGAAGGGGCAGGATGGGAAGGACTGCATGAACCTAACCAACTGCTTGATGTGGGAAATTCAGGGACAACGATTCGTTTGATGCTCGGCATTTTAGCAGGCCGTTCTTTTTATTCAGCAGTTGCTGGAGACGAATCGATTGCAAGACGCCCGATGGATCGTGTGCTTCATCCCCTTCGTGAGATGGGTGCGCAAGTGGATGGACGTCAAGGAGGGCGTTTTACGCCATTAGGTATTCGGGGTGGGGGTTTACAAGGGATTCGCTATCAAAGCCCAGTAGCGAGTGCACAGATTAAATCTTGTCTATTGTTAGCCGGTCTACAGGCCAAAGGAGAGACGGTTGTCGAAGAACCTTATCGATCACGGGATCACTCCGAACGGATGTTACGTGCATTTGGTGCGGAGGTCAATTCCTTCTCGGGGGGAGTTTCTGTACGAGGTGGGCAACAGCTATCGGGTAGGGAGGTGCGAGTGCCAGGGGATATCTCCTCTGCGGCGTTTCCGATGATTGCTGCTTTACTAGTGCCAGGGAGTCAAGTTACACTCCAGGATGTGGGCGTCAACCCGACTCGGACGGGGATATTGGATGTTTTGAAAGCCATGGGTGCAACCATCGAGGTGAAGGAGACCGGGGAGTGGTGTGGAGAACCGGTAGGCGATATTACGATTTCGACATCTACCCTTTTTGGAACAGAGATCGGCGGGGAATTAATCCCCCGGTTGATAGATGAGATTCCCATTATTGCGGTGGCAGCAACCCAGGCCAAAGGGAAGACCATTATTCGTGATGCAGCAGAGCTGAAGGTGAAAGAAACCAATCGCATTGCTGTGACTGCTGGGGAGTTGACCAAGCTAGGTGCACGGATTGAAGAGACGGAAGATGGCATGGTGATTGAAGGTGGAACGCCTCTAACTGGGGGAATTTGCGATAGCCGTGGAGACCATCGTATTGGAATGGCAACAGCAATTGCTGGCTTGATCGCAAAGGGTGGAGTTACTGTACACAACGCGGATGCAATCAATGTTTCCTTCCCAGGCTTTTCAGAACTGATGTCCAGGTTGGGTAAGGTTCATTCTTAATGATAAAGAGAACGCACACGTTCTCTTTATCATTAAGATCAGAATATTCTTATTCCTGTACAATATTTAGAATAGATAGTTGACGGTGATGAACCCACCGCTTATACTAGGCTTATAGGATGTGCCGTAACCCCTACCTCAGTCGTAACTAATGAGGTAGGCTTAGCAACAAAAACGGTTTTAACCGTGGGGCACACGGGGTTCGCTTGGGTATGATCCTATCAATCGATGGGAGCTTCCAAGAATCCCACAGCGAAAGCGCCTAACGGAATTTCCTTTGGGTGATTTCGCTGTGGGAGTGTCAAAGTATGGTTTCTCTCCACTCCTATCCATAAAATGCACGGTTGAGTGCGTACCGCCTGATTCCACAGGCGGTTCTTTTTTTGCTGGACTTGTCATATTCGTCTAAGAGGAGGAGGGAGAGAAAATGAAAGGAAGCCGTCGAGGGTTATCGGTTGAGATTGGCTTTGTTTTAGCGATGGTGCTCATATTAAAAGAATGGGTATTCCCTTATTTCATCTGGCGCTTCTTTCCAACCGGAGATATGGCAGCCAAGATGGGCGAGTGGATGGTAATCATCGTGGGTGTGATCCTGTGTGTGATCTACCTTGGACTGGGATCAACATCGCGACAAATCTATCAATTAAGCCTTACCCAGGCGTTACAAGTGTTTGCTCTTATCCATTTACCTCTATGGTTGATAGGTGGACTACCTCTTACTCTAATGAAACCTTTGACATGGATTCAGGAGGCAGGAAAGGCATGGAGTCGACTGATCGGTGATGGCTTGCGGTTATTTGATCCCTCCCTTTCCATCGATCTGATGTTTTTATCGGCTTGGGTCGCGCTCTGTTTATTCCTTTGCGGACGCAACTTACGTGTGTCAGAGGAGGCATCAGGTAGGATCGATAACCAAGTTGGTAAGCGATCCGCCATGAATAAAAGGGATTGATAAAATCCAAGATAAGGTATTTTTTAATCCTCTGGAGGAAAAATAGGAAAGACGCATCTCCAGGGGAGGGAATTTAATGAATTTAGCTGATCGTTTAACCTATGCCGATATTGATCTTCTACAGCGAATGGCCAAACATTATGGTTGTGGACATGATGTTCATTCTAAAAAAGATTTGATCACCTCCCTTCTTCATCATCTCGCTGGGAAGAGTCGACTATCAGAAGAGTTTGCATGCTTGACTGACATTGAAAGACGGTTCTTACAACAGCTTTGTTTCGATAGCCGTGAGTGGTTTAATCATGAAGAGTTGCTGAGTAAAGGACGTGTGGCATTAGGAGGGAAGGAAGGAGAGCCGAGACGGTTGGTACTCTCTGCGTTACATAAGGGGTGGCTCTTTCCAGGCATCTCACAACGGGAAAAAGATTTACTCCAAATGCCAAGCGATTTAAGGAATCGCTTTCTTCGTTTATTTTCAGACAGGGTTATGGGACGTGAAGAACCTCCTGTTTATCGAAATGAAGAGGGACTTTTTGTCGAAGATCTTGTGCAGTTTTGTTCTTTCTTATGTCGCCATGAAGTGCGCCTCAGTGCGGACGGGGGAATTTATCGGCAACAACAACGTCAGCTCTTTCAAACCTTTCATATTCAAGAAAGTCCGGTGGATAAAAAAGCCTGGCGTTTTGGATTTGGACGCAGTTATCATTTGTATCCTGATCGTTTTGCTCTGATGTATGATTATGCATTTTTTAAAGGGTATATTGCAGAGGATACGATTGCAAATATTGTTCATCTAACTGAATTGGGCGTACAGAAAATGACGGATTCCTTTAGAGAAGAAGGAAAGGAACTTTATCGTTTTTGGCTTCGTCTCTATAAAACCCCCCTTCCGCAACTCGCTTTAGTCGTAAAGTGGATTGAGCTGTTGTCCCGTGATACCTGGCAAAATGCAGAGGAAATCTATCAGGGTATCAACGAGTGGCTAAGCCCTTACTATTACGAAACAAAGGAGGATCTTTTTAATCGAATTCTTAAAATGATGCTCCATCTAGGGATGATTCGAATGGGAGAAGCAGACGTCGGAAGTCGGTTGATCGCAATGAACTTAACGGGTGTCCAGTGGGTTTCAGGCATTGCTGGATTTGCAGAAAAACGGTTAGCGAAAAGATGGTCAGAGCCCGTAGGTGGGCGCAATTTGCCTTTGCAAGAAGGGAATCGGGTGTCCGACATGGAATAAAAATATAAGCCTCTATCAAGATTATCCGAAAATCTGAGAGGCTTCCTGCGTATATTAAGAACAAAGTTCACAATATTCTCATCGATCCAGATGGGGGGGATAGGTTATGATGGGTGATTGCGTGACAGTCTCAGAAAAAAAAGAATTTATTCAGTGGTTTTTAAACCGCTTCGAACTGCAAAAACGCGAGGCGGCGTGGCTACTCAACTATCTCTGCTCAGATGTGGAACTTCTCGAGCGCACCCATTTTGTCGAAAGCCTTCGGCAACTTCCTAAGACCCTGCTGATTTCTACGCGGTGTATTCAAATGACGCCTTTTAAATTTACGAAAAACAAACGGGTGAGTTCTGATGTTGAGACAGCCTTCTACGATATCCGTTCATGCCCGAAGGAAGATCTTTTTATCAGTCTCTATTTTAATGATCGATCAAGTTGTCCAGAATATGCTGCTGTTTTAGAAGGAAACCCCATGGAAAAGCAGGATCTCGTCCAAGACACCTTGTACAGTTTATATGCTGAGTTGGTATTGGATCAATCGATACGAGATTTTAAGGAAAAAAATCTTTACCGTAGGATTGATGAAGCATTGGCCTCGGGTGATCGAAAGCAATTTTTACAATTAACCGAACAATGGATCAGAATCGTGGAAAATGAGTGAGAGTTCCGATATAATGCCCGGTAGAGGCCGGGCATTTTTATATGGGATGACCATTGATGAAATGAGGAATTTTTCATGCGGTTGACTAAGTTGGCACAGGATGAGTGGTTGCGTTCAGCTCCCTTTGTGGATACACTCCTCATCCCAGTTTATCGAATTGGAATGACCGATAAAAACCCCGATCTCGATGAGGCAAAGTTTACTGAAAAGATTGCACGAGGCGTTGAGCAAGAGTTAACGGGCCGACTTTTGTTGATGCCCGCTGTTCCCTATGGAGCCGAAAAAAATGTTTTTCTTCACTATGTTAACGATGTGATTCGGCAGTTTTCGTCTTCCGGTTTTCACTATTGTTTCGTAATCGGAAGAGACTCGATTTTTTCTAATGGGTTGGCGTTAAACCATGGGGGATGCGGTTGGATTCCCATCCATTCAGGGGCCTCGTCCGAGAGTGACGATGGCGTAACGAAGGTTGTTGAAGGAATTATAGGCATGTGGGATTCGGTTCAGGGGAATGATGGAAGGGAGTTTGGGAAAAAGTAACTCTTGCATCCTAAGTTGATTCCTGGAGTGCCTGTTCTTGACAGGGATTGAGACGGTTGGCTATCATGGTTATGTCCTAGCATTACATACGGATTCCGGTCCGGTTAAGGGTAACCGCATAGAGGGAGGTCGGACGAGTCTTGAGCGAGCACAAACAGACGAAGTCGGGGATGTCGCGCCGTAAGTTTTTGACTTATACCATCGCGAGTACCGCCGGTTTCCTCGGTTCTGGTATGTTGTTTCCAATGGTACGTTTTGCAATTGATCCGCTTCTACAAAAAGGAACGGATACAAAATTTGTCGATGTTGGTTCTGTAAGCGATTTCGGAAACAAACCTAAGATTGTGGAATTTCGCATTCAGCGAAATGATGGGTGGTACAAGGAAAAAGGCGGGGAGAAAGCGACTGCCTGGGTAATGAAAAATGGTAGTGAGATTCTTGCGTTATCTCCCATCTGTAAGCACCTGGGGTGCACAGTGAAATGGGAGGGTGGAGGTAACACGGACGTGTTCTACTGTCCTTGCCACGGTGGAATGTACACGAAAGACGGTGTCAATGTTCCAGGCACACCACCTCCTAAACCCCTCGATGTATACGCAACAAAAATTGAGGGTGGAAGATTATTTCTGGGTGCAGTCAAAGAACGAGGGTAAGGGGGGAGAAGAACCATGTTAAAAAATACTTATGAATGGTTGGATAAACGGCTCGATATTACACCGATGTGGCGTGATATCGCTGACCACGAAGTACCCGAACATGTGAACCCTGCCCATCATTTTTCAGCGTTCATCTATTGTTTTGGTGGGCTTACTTTCTTTATTGTTGTGATTCAAATTTTATCAGGCATGTTTCTCGCTCTTTACTATGTCCCAGATATTCAAAACGCCTGGAAAAGTGTTGACTACTTACAAAATGAAATCGCTTTCGGTCAGATTGTACGGGGGATGCATCACTGGGGAGCGAGTGTATCAATCGTGATGTTATTCCTTCATACGTTAAGGGTCTTTTTCACAGGATCGTACAAACATCCACGGGAATTTAACTGGGTGATCGGGATGTCGATCTTTTTTGTCATGTTGGGTCTTGGATTTACAGGCTACTTACTCCCTTGGGATAATAAAGCCTACTTTGCAACAAAAGTTGGGATTCAAATTGCCGCAAGTGTCCCTGTGATTGGAAGTGCCATCGCGACCTTCCTGCAAGGGGGAGAAATTGTTGGTGCGCAGACACTTGCTCGATTCTTTGCTCTGCATGTCTTCTTCCTCCCAGCTATTTTGCTTCTTCTCTTGGGAGTTCATTTTGTTTTAATTCGTCGACAGGGTATTTCAGGTCCGCTATAAGTCTGACAGGTGAGGGGTGAAAACCATGGCACATCATCATGATAACGACAAAGAAATCCATTATGTTGGGGACTCACGGGTGGTACAGAAGACGGAACGATTGGTTCCCAAGGATTATTCCGAATTTCCGGGTAAGACCGAGGCCTTCTTTCCGAACTTCCTTCTAAAGGAATGGATGGTTGCGGTTGTTGTACTCGTTGGATTTATGGCACTGGTAATGGCTGAAGAGCCACCATTGGGTGCTCAAGCGGATCCGACGAATACCGGCTTTCTACCCGTTCCTGACTGGTACTTCTTGTTTCTCTATGAACTTCTAAAATTCAAATGGGCTTCCGGTCCCTATGTAGTGGTTGGTACCGTGATTGTCCCTATGCTAGCCTTTGGCTCTTTGTTCCTCGTTCCATGGCTCGATACAGGAAAAGAGCGTCGTCCGATGAAACGTCCAGTTACCATTGGAATTATGTTTCTCGCCTTAATTGGTTCGGTGGTACTTACGTGGGTAGCATGGGATGAGCATGAGAAGCAACTCGCTTCCCTGCCAAAAGGGGAAGCAGAAGCGAAGATTGTTGACCAGAAGGATCCGGCTTTTGACATCTACAAAAACAATGCGTGTGTAAACTGTCATGGTCAAAAGCTAGAAGGTCTTCAAGGTCCCCCTTTACGTGGTGTGGGAGATGCATATACGCCTGACGAAATTATCTCCATCATGAATGAAGGGAAAGGCAAGATGCCTGCAGGGATGTTCCAAGGAACTGCGCTAGAGAAGGAGCAACTAGCGGATTGGTTAGCCAAGCAGAAAACAGGCAGGAAGATGTCAGAAGAACAGTAATTGAAGTAATTCCCCCGGCTTCGGCCGGGTTTTTCTTTATGTCAGTCGGCTGTGATAAATGTTTTTTCGAGAAAGGCGTTCATAAGTGTGATCAAGTGATCGTTCCGAATGGAAAGTGCTATGTAAATAAGAAATGAAGGGGTCGGGAGCGATCGGTAACGTTTCCTGATTCCTTCATTTTTCTTATGGGAATTTTGTCATGAGGTTCCGCAATTCTAGATCGATTGCGTCCTTTTATTCATGGAGCGGACAGGCTACGCATAGAAATGATAGTAAAGTGGTGGGTGGATGGAGGTACGTTCCATGAATAAATCGTTAATAAAATGTTGGCTGATGATCCTATGTATTTTGGTCGGTTGGGGATGGGAACCTGTGATTGCTTTGGCATTGGATAATCAATCACCATCCCTTTGGACAAAACAAAGTCTTCACATACGAGACTGGGTACAAGAGGGAACCCCCTCCAGTTACTTAAAGGCAAGAAGTCAAATGAAGGAGTTGGCAATCGGCTTTTCACAAGCAGATTTATCAACCTTGGATGTATCGGTGCAGGGGATTCGAGCGCTTTCTAATTGTTTGGTGACGATGGAAGAGGAGTTAAATCGAGTCATGCCTCAACAAGGGGACGCGAATCGGGCGGCGATTCAGCTTACTCTTGCCTTTGATGCGGTGTCTCATTCTAATCAGCCGATGTGGGTACAGTATGAAGCTGTTTTTAAGAAGGATATCGCCAAGGTAAAAGGTGCCCTTAAAAACAATAAAAGAGAAGCTGTAGCAGCCTCCCTGAAAGAATTAATCGCCCATGTTGAATTAGTGATGCCAGCTTTGGAGGTATCTCGTCAACCAGGAACCGTACAAAAGGTGAAATCGGTTCTGCAGTTTTTTCGAAGTGAGATGAAAAAGAAAGGAGCATGGAATACCCACCGGCTGTCAGAGCCCCTTAAGCAGTGGGAGAACATGCTCACTCCTCTCATTCATGGTCCAGAGGAAGAAGTCGTTGCGGTGGGTTTAACCAATTTTCCCCCTGTCATACCCGCTGCAATACTTATGGGAACCGTTATTGCTTTGGTACTCGGTTATGTGGGATGGCGGAATTATCGTGGGAGTTATCAACGGGTGAGGGGTCGAATCTAGTGGAGTTAGAATTCGATTCAGGGTCGATCAAAGGTAAATCCTTCGCCTAATACATCCCGTACATCATGAACAACAACAAAGGCATCTGGGTCGATGTTATGAACCAACTGTTTCATCCGTGAAAGTTCGGGCAGGCTGATAACAATGTACAGCACCTCTTTATCGGTCCCTGTATAACCGCCTCGGCCCTTTAATAGGGTTACGCCACGTTCCATTTCGGTTGTGATCTTATCGGAGATGGATACCGCTGAATTTGAAATGATAGTGACCGCTTTACGGCTATCTAAACCTTCAACTACAAAGTCGACAACGCGTGCACCGATAAATACAGCGACAACGGTATACATCGCTTTTTCGCGCCCGATGAAGAAATAAGAGGCTCCGATTACTGCCAAATCAAATAAAAACATGGTCCGGCCGATACTCCAACCCAGATACTTATTCCCTAAGCGAGCAATGATGTCCACCCCTCCTGTGGTGCCACCTACTCGGAAGATGATACCAAGCCCCCCTCCTACAAGAACCCCTGTATAGAGTGCAGCAAGTAAGGGGTCGTTCGGAATGGGCTCGCCCCAATTTTGCGTAAGGGAGAGACAAATGGAGACCATGGTTGTACCATAAATGGTTAAGAGAAAGGTACGTTTGCCAAACACTTTATATCCGACTAAAAAAAGTGGAATATTTAAGGCGAGAATGACTGGCCCTGGAGGTAGTTGAAACAGGTAATAAAGAATGAGAGCGATACCTGTGAAACCGCCTTCAGCCAGTTTATTGGCGATTGCAAAATAGTTAACACCCAGCGAGAAAATGAATGAGCCGATGAGAATGGCAAGAAGATCCCAGATCCACTTTCGCAAAGGCTGTTTTGGCATGACGTTCATGAATCTTCGCCTCCTTAATGGTTAGTTTGGTCGATCGTCGTCTAATCAATGAATAGATCCATTTAGAAACAGCCGACTAATATTATACCGACGAGGGATCGGATGGGCAATCCACTCCACCATAAAAAGCGGGTCCTTGGACCTGTTTTTTTATAGAGAGAAGAAAGGTTACAATCAGTAAGGTTTGTTTTCTATGAGCGGATCGGTTACGATGATAAAAAATAGGAGGATGGATTGTGGAAAAACGGACGTTACAAGCAATGCAAAAGGAAGTTGATCAATACATATCGCAATTTAAAGAAGGATATTTCCATCCCTTATCCATGCTCGCACGCATGACAGAAGAGGTAGGGGAGCTTGCGCGAGAAGTCAATCATCAATTTGGTGAGAAGCCGAAAAAAGCAGAGGAAGAAGAGAATAGCATCGAGATGGAGCTGGGTGATATTCTCTTTATCACGCTATGTTTTGCGAATTCGCTCGATATTGATCTTGATGAAGCGTATCAAAAGGTAATGGATAAATACAATACACGGGACAAGGATCGTTGGACGAGCAAGGAATCGTAACACGGTCACCGTTACAAAGGAGGGAGCAGTGAAGCGTTTCGCTTCACTGCATCGATGGATGGCACCGATCAAAGTCGCTGTTGCTGGAGCAACAGGTAAAATGGGACAAGAAGTGATCAAACTAATCCAACGGGAAGAAAGCTTGATCCTCGTTGGCGCTACAGCACGAACACAAGCAGGAACCGATGTGGGTGAAGCCATTGGGATGGGTCGTCTCGATGTAATTTTGACAGAATCACTCACGGATGTCCTTGCACAGGGGCCAGATGTGCTGGTTGATTTTACGACCCCTTCCCTAGTAAAAAGCAACACGGAACAGGCGATTGCTTATGGTGTTCGTCCGGTGGTGGGTACGACAGGGCTTACAGAAGAGGAAATCCGCGCATTGGATCAACAATGTCAGGAGGCAGGGATCGGAGGGATCATTGCGCCTAATTTTGCGATTGGTGCTGTCTTAATGATGGTTTTCGCAGGAAAAGCAGCACGCTACATGCCTCATCTAGAAATCATTGAGTTGCATCACGATCGTAAATTGGATGCCCCTTCAGGAACCGCTTTAAAGACGGCGGAGTTAATTTCAAAGGAACGAGAAGAGCAAAAACAGGGCCACCCCGAAGAAAAGGAAACCCTTGAAGGGGCTCGCGGTGGTTATAAAGATGGCTATCGAATTCATAGTGTCCGGCTTCCTGGGCTCGTGGCTCACCAAGAAGTACTCTTCTCAGATGCTGGACAACTGTTGACCATCCGCCATGACTCACTAAACCGGGAATCCTTTATGCCGGGTGTAAAGCTGGCTGTGGAGGATGTGATGAACCGTAAGGGGCTTATTTATGGCCTGGAGAATATCCTTGACCTATAAAAAGAAGTAGGAAGGTGAAGCGATCATGCCTAAAAGCGTGAAATTACGAGGGATTAGTTGGGTATTATTTTCCGTTCTTATTGGATCGGTGGCAGTAGGGTGCCAAAATGATCAGTCGATGAATGAAAAACAACAAACGGCTCACCAGGGCGATATCCAGGAGGCGACGGCGAGTAAAAAACACCTGCCCTCTTTTTTAAAGGATACGGATCCCCATGTAAGAACGGTTTACAGGATAGCAGCTGAGCATGCAAACACCCTTGAGAAAATGCCTTGCTATTGTGGGTGTGGGGAAAGTGTGGGGCATAAGAATAATCTAGATTGTTTTGTCCAACAGCAGGAAAAAAACGGTGAAATTATTTGGGACTCCCATGGGATGAAATGTTCGACTTGTCTAATGATCGCGAAAAAATCAGTAGAGTTAAAGAATCAAGGAAAAAGCGATTTGGAAATTCGAAAGATGATAGATCAAGAGTACGAAGGATCTTATGGAAATCCCACGCCAACGCCGATGCCGCAATCGTAATAAAAAAGAGAGGCTTGTCTACCAGACAAGCCTCTCTTTTTTATTACCCATATCCCAATCAGATAACTGGTGAACATTTTTATTGGACCTTAAAATATTATTAATTTTTTATTTAGGGAATCAAAATATACCGAATTTACAAGTGGTCAAGCGAATTATTTTATTGTTGTATTAATAATACTAATAAAATTTTGATAAACACCTTGACATAATCTTCTTGCTATGGTTTATTATATATAAAGATTGTTATTTCAATAAAGGAAGGGGTGATGTTGTGCTAAAGAAGACGATTTTTTGTACCATTTGTACATTTGGTTTGTTTTTATGTTCTTTATTGATAGTATCCGGTGCATTTGCTCAAGTTTTATTTTATACATTTGACTGTTATTTTGATGACTCAGCGTCTCCTTTGGGTCCCAATCGGTCACTGAATGGTGATACAGTTCAGTCGCTTACGGTTGAGATGGATCAAGAGCCATCGTATTTTAACGGCCTAAGTGTATGTCTAACGGATGAGAATGAGAAAAGCCTTTCATGTAAGCGATTACTTAATGGTGAATCCGCAATTTCGTATGAGTTAGAGAAGGGGACGAAGTATAAGGTGAAGTTGTATAATTTTACTTCACAGAACGAACTTCATTTGACTGGGAAAGTTATACCGAGTTACCGATAACCTTTTCTGAATAATGAGATTATTAGCTGATTAGGAGTGGTTTTTATGAAAAAGAAATGTTCCTCATGGATTGTAGGACTGCTGTCCCTAGTTTTCCTTGTGATGATAGCTTCTCCCATGCCCACCTATGCTTCAACGAATGAAACGGATATCGAAAGGACAGCGGATTCTACGTATTTTTTTGAAACGATTGCTCCCGGTGAGAGTTTTACGGTGACCTATGAGGATGCTCTGTCTTTTCAGGCAAATGTAGACTTCGTGATCTACGATTACATGACAGAGGCTCCGGTAACATTTACACCTGAGAAGTTCGATATCCAATTTACCAGTGGAACGGCAGTCGTTCCTCCTTTGATGTTAACCTATCCCAATGCGATAGCAGCGGGTTACCCAGTAGAAACTTCGCTGTCAATCTTCCCGAATTATTCCATGAAGGCCCTTGATGCAAGTGGTCCAATCAGTAAAAAAGGAGAAGTAACCATTAAAAACAACAGTGAAAATACTGTGGGATTTGAGGGCTTTCTGTACGGGATTCGGTAGGACGAAAGGATCGATTATGTTACCTCGTCAGAGATTGAACCCGATAGAAGTGAAGGGGTAGTGGGTAGATGAATACGAAAATAAAATCTTAGGAGTGATTGTAGTGAAAGATTTCCGCTTTGCAAAGGTCGCTTTTGCCAGTTTTGTCTTGTGTTTTGTGATGTTATTCGCAGCATCCTCTACTTCTGCAGCCTTCCAATTTCCCATCCACTTTGTTTGTTATGGGGATTATACAACCTTTCCTAATATCGATTCGTCAAAATATAGCGCCATGACATTTAAATTTTCGAATAATGAGCCTGAAGAGCTTGATGGTTTAGTGATTTGTACGTATATCTCTTCAACACCCACTAATAAAAAATGCGTGACCTTTGATGGTAGTCAAAACACGATCACTATGGACTTTGAAGATCCTACACAGATTTATAGCCTTCGGATTGATAAGCGAGCAACTGGTTTAGAGAGCATTTCTGGGACCTATCTAAGGACGGAGCGAAACTGAGTGAATTCGTATCACCTTTAATAGCAAAAAAGAATTCATTGGAGGGATTGTGATGAAAGATTTCCGCTTTGCAAAGGTTACTTATGCAAGTTTGGTTTTGTGCTTTGTGATGTTATTCGCAGCATCCTCTACTTTCGCAGCAGCGACAAGGTATTTTGTATGCACAGGTGCGATCACGTATTTTCAAAACATTGATGCTTCCAAATATGATTCCGTAACGTTTAATTTTCCAGCGTATGAACCCGAAGAGCTTAACGGATTAGAGGTATGTGTTTTTGTTCCTTTTACGCCCAACCAAAAATGTGAAAATCTTGATGGTAGCCAAAATTCAATTACAATGAATCTGGATGACCCTACGAAGACCTACACCCTTAAGCTTAGAAAGTCAAAATTGGATCTCGATAGCATAACCGGGACGTACACTTTGAATGACAGAGAGTAATATTTGCCAAAAAACCATCACCCCGATGTGAAAAGGGTGATGGTTTTTTGAAACCGCAAATTCGGGTCGATTTCAAAAATCACAATCGAGGAGTGAAGGGCATGAAAGGGCTTCATATAAAGAAGTTGGCTATGGTTAGTTTGGTTTTTGGATGCGTGATGATCTTTGCAACAACGCCGACTTTTGCCGCATTCACGGGATATCTTATCTGCTCTCGTGAGGTTACCTATTTATCGAAATTGGATGCTTCCAAATATCGATCGGTGACCCTTGATATGAAGGAGCATGATCCCCAAGAGCTTATTGGGTTAGAGGTATGTAAAGTCGCTTCCTTTTCAGCGAATAAATCATGTATGACCTTTGATGGAAGTCAAAATTCTGTGACGGTGACGTTAGATAATGCGAGCGAGCCGTATACCATTGCGATCAATAAATCCGTTGTGGATGTGGGCATCATTTCAGGGACCTTTACTCTGAATGATCGTGAGTAGAAAAGTCATTTGTATAGGTAGCAAAAAACCCGCTTTCTCTGGCCTTACCGAGAAAGCGGGTTTTTTGTGGATTAAATCATTTGTGCTCTTGCTAATTAGTCAAATTTGAATATAATAATTATTAGATCATAATCAACCAGTTGGAGTAAGCGTTAAGCACCATGAAAAGCATGGTACCTATAGGGATAGGAGATGGATGGGGAATATGATGCATGCGAAAAGCCGTGTAAATGGTGTAGTAGCGGGACTTTTGTTAGGGATATTGATGGCTTCGATGGATAATACCATTGTTGCTACCGCGATGGGGACGATTGTAGCAGACTTAGGGGGCCTTCAACATTTTATTTGGGTGACCTCCGCCTATATGATTGCCAGTGTAGCTGGGATGCCGATTTTCGGTAAACTTTCTGATATGTATGGGAGAAAAGCGTTTTACATCACGGGATTGACGTTATTTATTCTTGGCTCCATTTTGTGTGGATTTTCGCAATCGATGGTGGAACTGAGTATATCGCGGGCGATTCAAGGGTTGGGTGGCGGCGCCCTGATGCCCATCGCTTTTACGATTATCTTTGATATCTTCCCGCCGGAAAAGCGAGGAAAAATGTCGGCATTATTTGGAGCGGTTTTCGGCCTCTCCAGTGTATGTGGTCCATTATTGGGTGCCTTTATCACGGATTATTTTGATTGGCGCTGGATCTTTTTTATCAATCTCCCCTTAGGGATTCTTTCCTTTTTCTTTATTTGGCGCTTTTATCATGAGTCTTTGGAAAGAACACGGCAAAAGATTGACTGGCTAGGAGCAGGATTGTTAGTCACTTCGATCGTTAGTCTGATGTTTGCCTTAGAGTTGGGTGGAAAAGAAATCGCCTGGAACTCTCCGATGATCTATGGGTTATTTGCTGCCTTTGCTATTTTATTAGGTTTTTTCTTGTATGTAGAATCCCGAGTGCCACAACCGATCATTTCCTTAAAGCTTTTCAAAATTCGGTTGTTTGCAGCAAGTCAGGGAATTGGGTTTTTGTATGGCTCGGTGTTTGTGGTCGCAACGGTTTTTATTCCTTTATTTGTGCAAGCGGTATTTGGGGGTTCTGCTACCAATAGCGGTCTGATTTTGATGCCCATGATGTTAGGGGTGGTGGCGGGAAGTCAAACAAGTGGAAGGTTGGTCATGTTTGCCTCCTATCGAAGGATCATGATGGGTTCAGGAGCCTTATTACTCACAGGGATTCTTCTTTTAGGAACGCTATCCGTGGACACCTCCCGATGGTTCGTTACCCTGTTCATGGTCATTACAGGAATGGGGATGGGGATGTCCTTTCCCTTGCTCAGTATGAGTTCAATTGAGGGATTGGATATTCGCCAGCGGGGAGCTGCAAACTCCGCAGTGGCATTTTTCAGGATGATTGGAATGACCTTAGGGATTACCATATTCGGTACCATTCAAAACCACTTGATGATGAACGATCTGGGGCAGGTACTTACACGCATCCAGGGCGTTGATGGGGAGATCAGTCCTCAGGCGCTGTTGCAACCGGAAGTCCGGCAACATATACCGCCCCAGGTGTTGGAGCAGATGAGCCAAGCATTTGCTGACTCGATTGCGACGGTATTCCAATGGTCACTTATTCCAATTAGCCTTGCAATTGTCTTGATCTTCCTAATGGGAAAACGTAGACTAGTCGTGCAAAAGCCTGCCTCGAAAGAGGCGGTGACAAAAGCTCCTGAACCTGTAGGTGGGGAGGGGTAAAATTTTTTATGTCTGTGCGATTAGTAATTCTCGGATTGTTAATGGAGGGGGAAAAGCACCCCTACGAAATTACGCAGGTGATGAAAGAACGAGTCATGGATCAGTATATTAAGTTACCGAAGGGCTCACTATACTATGCGATTTCCCAATTAGAGAAGCAAGGTTTTATTGATGAGCTGGAAACCCTAAAGGAAAAAAATCGCCCGGAGAAGACGATTTATCGCATTACCGAATCGGGTCGAGAAGAGTTTCAACGTTTATTGATCGAGCAGTTCTCCTCCGAGGAAAGGCGATATCATCCTCTTTATGCGGCCCTTGCCTTTGCAAGGCAAGGGGATTCTACTCAGATTGCTGAGATGCTAAAAAATCAAATTGAAGGAATCAAGCAAGAAGTTGAAGGGATGGAGAAGGTGTATGAAGATCACATCTCCCAAGTATCCCGGGTGATCCTTCATATGATGATGGGTATCATTGAAATTGGAAAGGCAGAGATCACGTGGCTTGACCGAATACACAAGGATGCGTTAGCGGGTCGGCTATCTGAAGTAGGAAAGCCAATTGAAGTAAGTGATGAATAAAGGAAAGCCCTGCCGTTTTGAGGCGGGGCTTTCTTCGCTTTAGGGGTTAGAGTAAAATGAAAGAGTACAAGCTTAGGATGAAACACCTTTATAAGGTGATCATGAAACCATAACATTGCGGTCTTTAGTGGGTTGAGAGGGGAAGGTGAAGAAAATGAATATTGCTTTGATTGCTCATGACAAGAAGAAAGAAGTGATGGTGCGATTTGCTATTGCTTATCAGAGGATTTTAAGAGAACATACGCTCTATGCGACTGGAACGACAGGGAGTCGCATTCATGAGGCGACGGGCTTATCCATCCATCGTTTTCGTTCAGGTCCACTCGGGGGAGATCAGCAGATCGGTGCCCTCTTGGCTGACAATCAGATGGACTGTATTTTATTTTTCAGGGATCCATTAACTTCACAGCCCCATGAGCCTGATATTTTAGCATTATTGCGTTTAGCTGATGTACATAATGTTCCCGTCGCCACCAATCTTGCTGGAGCGGAAGTAATGATTCGTTCGATTGATAAAGGGGGATTCTCTTGGCGGGAAGTGGTACGACAAAAAGAGGAGGAGAATCAGGGATGAAGGGAACGACCATGGATATCTTAGCCTTCGGAGCCCACCCCGATGATGTGGAAATTGGAGCGGGAGGGATCTTGGCGAAACATAGCGCCCTCGGCAGAACAACGGGGATTTGTGATTTAACCTTTGGGGAACTTTCAACCAATGGCGATATTAAAACAAGAGAAGCAGAAGGAGCGCGTGCTGGAGAAATTTTGGGATTAACCGCCCGTCATCGGATGGGATTCCCTGATCGAGGATTGACGGGCTCTCAAGAGCAAGTCGATGCAATGGTGAAACTCATTCGTCAATGGAAACCGAAGGTGGTGTTAGCCCCTTATTGGCAGGATCGCCACCCTGATCATATTGCTTGTAGTCAGATGGTGAAGGAAGCGGTCTTTGATGCTGCCATTCGTAAAAAAGCTGCCGAAGTAGGGATGGAGCCCCATCGGGTGACCCAGGTTTATTATTATTTTATTAATGATATCTCACAGGCTGATCTGATTGTCGATATCAGTGAGGTCTACGCTAAAAAAAGAGAAGCGATCCTTGCTTTTGAAAGCCAATTTATTCCGGGGCCGGATCGAGCCGATACGCCTCTTAACCAACCGACCTATATCGCTATGGTTGAGGGACGGGATCAGTTGTGGGGACATCAAATTGGAACGAGTCACGGGGAAGGGCTCGTCTCGGCAACGCCGCTCCGAATGGATCAACTTGTGTAATGGAGAAGAGCAGAAGGAGAGAAGAGACGATGCGAATCGGAATTACGTGCTACCCGAGCCACGGTGGCTCAGGGGTGGTAGCGACAGAATTAGGAAAGTTAATGGCAGAACGGGGACATCAAGTTCATTTTGTGACCTATGATATGCCTTTTCGTTTAGGAGGGTTTAACCACAATATTCACTATCATGAAGTAGAGGCAAATCGCTATGCGGTTTTTCGGTATCCCCCTTATGACTTAGCGTTAGCCAGTCGGATGGCACAAGTGGCTAAACTCCACTCCTTAGATGTGATTCATGTTCACTATGCTGTACCCCACGCCATTTGTGCTTATCTTGCGAAGGAGATGTCGGGTCATGCTTTTAAAGTGGTGACGACCCTTCATGGAACGGATATTACGGTGTTAGGGGAGGATCCATCGTTACGCGATATCATTTGTTTTGGGATTCGTCAAAGTGATGCGGTGACGGCGGTATCAAATGATCTCATTCGCCAAACTAACGAATTACTTTGTGTAGATAAGCCCCTAGAGCGAATCTATAATTTTGTGGATCAACGGATCTATTCTCCGCAAGATGTGCAGGAGGTTCGGCAACAATATGCGAACCCGGATGAAAAAATCTTGCTACATATTTCTAACTTCCGTGCGGTAAAACGGGTGCCGGATATTATCCGCATTCTGGATCGTGTTCAGCGCCATATTCCAACGAAGCTACTCTTGGTAGGGGAAGGACCGGATTTATCAAGAGCAGCGGATATGGCGCAAGAACGAGGCTTAATGGATCGTGTCATCTTTTTAGGTAAACAAGATGAAGTGGCAAAGTTAATCTCATTGGCAGACTTACTGATTCTTCCTTCCTCGAAAGAAAGCTTTGGTTTGGTTGCATTAGAGGCGATGGCTTGTGGGGTGCCTACTGTGGGATCCAATGCGGGGGGGATTCCTGAAGTGGTTGCGGATGGTGAAACTGGATTTCTTTCCAATGTGGGAGATGTAGACGCGATGGCGGATCATGCGATTCGGTTGTTGACGGATTCGGAGTTATATCAGACCTTTTCGGAAAATGGACGCGCACGTGCCCGCGAGCATTTTTGTGCGGAGAAAATTGCGAATCAATATGAAGACCTCTACAGGCGGGTGATTGCAGGTGAAACGAGGGCGGGGGTATGAACCCCGCCCTCGTGTACGCCCATGAGGTATTGGAAAGACTGGAACAGGCAGGTTTTCAGGCTTATCTCGTAGGGGGGTGTGTCCGTGATCGGTTGATGGGACGAGAGCCTGCGGATTATGATGTTGCGACGGACGCCCTACCCGAAGAAGTTCAACAAGTCTTTCCAAAGACTGCCCCAACAGGCATTCAGCATGGCACCGTTGGTGTCCTTCATCCAGGATTGATGACCGAGGTCACAACGTTTCGTAAGGAGTCGACGTATTCCGATCAGCGTCGTCCGGATGAGGTCACCTTTGTTACGAGTCTTGAAGAGGATCTTTCACGACGGGATTTTACAGTGAATGCGATGGCTGAGGATCGTAAAGGCCGTCTATATGATCCATTTGGAGGGCAAGAGGATCTAGCGCGCAGGCGGATCAGAGCGGTGGGGCAGGCTGTGGATCGATTCAAGGAAGATTCTCTACGCATGGTAAGAGGAATTCGTTTTGCTGCCCAATTGGGTTTTGTACTGGATAAAGAGACGGAAGCGGCCTTTGAGTTAGCAAAGATGGACTTAACCATCCTTGCAGTAGAACGGGTGGCGATGGAGATGAGAAAGTTGTTTCGATCGGCTTCGCCTTCCCGGGGGTTAACCTACGTATGGCAACATGAACTCGTACACTTTCTCCCCCCTTTCATCCAATGGGAAGGCGTTTCGAAGGCGCCTGACGTTCCTTTATCCCTGTTGGATAGCTTAGCTGGTGTGGAGGCGAGATGGGCAGGTTTTCTCATGAGTTGTGGCGTGGATCAAGACCGCCTGATCCCGTGTCTCCGCAGTTTTCGCCTTTCAAAAAAGGAAGTCACTGCCATTGCTACGGTGTTCCAGCTCGCCCTTGCAACAAAAACTTGGCAGGAGGAACGAAGGGTGAAAACGGCAATCCTTCTCCATGGATGGGACTTGGTTCAACAAGGAATCGAACTGGCAGGAGGGATGGAAGGGCGATCCTTCACGGAAAGGGAAGAACAAAAACAGCAGATTCAGAGTTGGTACGATGAAATGCCTGTTCTCTCGGCTACGGATCTGGTTATTGATGGACGTGAACTTCTACAGGCTACCGATAAAGCACCAGGATCTTGGTTAGGTGAAGCGCTTCATCACTTACTCCATCAGACAGCACTTGGTGATCTTCCCAATGAAAAAGAAAGGTTGATTGAAGAGGGGTGTCGGTTTGGGAAAAAACTTACGTGAACCGCTGTTAAAGCTGCTCATTGAGCAGAAAGAAGGATATATTTCCGGGGAAGAGATTAGCCAACGATTGATTTGTAGTCGTACAGCAATCTGGAAACATATTAATGAATTGCGTAGTGAAGGGTATCAAATTGAAGCCAAGCCAAAGGCGGGTTACCGGCTTGTGTATCGTCCGGATCGGGTAGCGCCGGAGGAATTAATCCCGCATCTTTCTACAACATCGATCGGGCGAGCGGTTCGTTATCAACGAAGTGTTCCTTCTACGCAATCCCTCGCCCATGAATGGGCGAAAGAAGGTGCGCAGGAAGGATCCCTCTATCTGACGGAAGAGCAAACGGCGGGGCGCGGACGCATGGGACGGATCTGGCATTCACCTACCCACTCAGGGATTTGGATGAGCCTGATTTTACGTCCCCCGATCCCGCTAAATCAATCCCCCCAGTTGACGTTGCTTACTTCGGTTGCTATTACACGCGCGTTAAGGAAACAGACAAACCTTCCAATCCAAATTAAATGGCCCAATGATCTTTTGATTCACGGGAAAAAGGTTTGTGGAATTTTGACCGAATTACGAGGAGAGCAAGATCAGGTTCATTATGTGGTGCAAGGGATTGGAATTAATGTCAATGCTACAGAAAGTGTCTGGCCAGAAGAGCTGCGTCCAATTGCTACCTCCCTAGCGATTGAAGGAGGTCGAACCTTTTCCCGGCCAGAGCTGATCGGCGCGATTTGTGGCGAATTGGAAACCCTATATGATGGGTATCTTAGTTATGGATTTACACCGATCCGTATTTTATGGGAAGAATATGCTGGGATGCTTGGGCAGGAAGTGACGGCACGAACGGGTCAAGGATCTGTCAAAGGGATTGCGAAGGGATTGGCGGAGACTGGGGCTCTCCTGCTCGAGACCCATACCGGTGTTCAGACAATTTTTTCCTCAGATATTGAATGGTAGGCTTAATTGTTTGTTGCAGGCGGTGTTCCTTTCACCATGGTTAAATCTTGGTAAGGGAACATAACTCCTACCATTGTTATTTTGGTGAATTTGGTTTACCCTAGGGTTGGGAGCGGCGACATCCATTTGGAGTCACACGGTACCCGACCTTTTTTATAGTAGTTTGTTGATTGCCTTTATACTTTTCATGTGTATTTCTGCTCTAAGCCTTCGGGACGGAGACAGAGGAACCGGACTAAACATCGACCGGCGCCTTACCCATCTGTGTCTACGGAGGGTAGGCGTTTTATTGTTTCTTCTTGATCCTTTGGCTTTGGAGCAATCCAAAGGAGGCCATAAAATGGCACGAGAGAAAATGGTGACGGTAAATACCCTGCGCAAGATGAAGAAGGAGTCTGAAGCGATCACGATGGTCACCGCCTACGATTACCCCTCTGCAAAGTTGTCGGAAGAGGCGGAGGTCGAGATGATCCTAGTGGGTGATTCTCTAGGGATGGTGGTCTTGGGCTATGATTCGACGGTACCGGTTACCCTAAGTGATATGCTTCACCACACGAAAGCGGTTACGCGCGGTGCAAAAAAAGCATTGGTTGTGACGGATCTCCCATTTTTACATGCGCATTTATCAAAGGATGAAGTATTGCGTGCGGCGGGTCAGCTTTTGCAAGAAGGCGGCGCTCGGGCTGTGAAAATGGAAGGCGGGAGCGAGATCCTTCCGTCGGTGAGGGCCTGTGTACAAGCAGGAATACCTGTTATGGGTCATTTAGGCCTGACTCCCCAATCCGTGCACCAATTGGGAGGATACCGTATTCAAGGGCGCGAGATTGAGACTGCGAAAAAACTAATGGAGGACGCAAAGCAATTAGAAGAAGCGGGTGCCTTTAGTTTGGTATTAGAATGTGTCCCTGAGGAATTAGCCAAAAGGATTACCGAATCGATTCAAATTCCAGTGATTGGAATCGGAGCGGGTCGATATTGTGATGGCCAAGTATTGGTTTATCATGATCTTCTGCAATATGGTAGTGATGTAAATCCTTCTTTTGCGAAGAGCTATGCCTCTGTTGGAGAGGCAACACGACAAGGGATTCAGTCGTATGTAGAAGAAGTAAAAGCGGGGATTTTTCCAGGAGAAGATCATGTTTTTCATATGAAGGATGAGATATTAAATGAATTATACGGAGGCCAAGGAGAGGGTAGCAAATGAGAATAATTGAAACCATTGATGAGGTACGTCAAGCCCTTTCAACATCAAAGGGGACGATTGGCGTTGTACCGACAATGGGCTATTTGCACCCGGGCCATGTCAGTTTAATTGAACGCGCACGGCAAGCGTGTGATTGTGTAGTGGTTACGATCTTTGTGAACCCTTTACAGTTTGGGCCCAATGAGGATTACGATCGTTATCCCCGAGACTTAAAGCGGGATGCGCAATTAGCAGAACAGGCGGGTGCCGATTTTTTATTTACCCCTTCAGTGGAGGAGATGTATCCGCGCCCGAACCAGGTGGGGTTAACGGTAAGGGGTTTATCTGATAAGCTGTGTGGCGCGTCGCGTCCTGGACACTTTGATGGCGTGGCTACGGTGGTAACAAAACTGTTTCATATCATACAGCCAAGCCATGCTTATTTTGGACAAAAGGATGCTCAACAGTTAGCCATTATCCAGTGTATGGTCGAGGATTTAAACTTACCAATTTCAATCGTCCCTTGTCCAACCTTACGCGAAGCAGATGGCCTTGCCATGAGCTCACGCAATGTGTATTTGTCTGAGGAAGAACGCAAACAAGCACCGATTTTATACCAATCCCTATTGGATGTGACGAAGGCACTGGATCAGGGAGCCTTCTCCCATGCTAGTGAAGTTGTGAATTCCATCCACGAGATGTTCAAACAAGCCCCTCTGGGTGACATCGATTATGTAGAGGCATTCACTTATCCTGATTTGCAACCCATTGAAAACCTGTCGGACCAACCGATCATTATCGCATTAGCGGTGCGCTTTGGTAAAACGAGGCTGATTGATAATGTAATCTGGTCAAGGAAGGAGGAATCACCATGTTTCGAACAATGATGAAAGCGAAACTCCATCGTGCAACCGTAACAGAAGCCAATCTCAATTATGTCGGTAGTGTAACGATTGATGAAGATATTCTTGACCGTGTTGATATCTTACCCAATGAAAAGGTTCAGATTGTAAATAATAATAATGGTGCCCGCTTAGAGACCTATGTGATCCCAGGTCCACGCGGAAGCGGTGTTCTCTGTTTAAATGGCGCAGCGGCTCGCTTGGTTCAGCCTGGTGATACCGTAATCGTGATTGCTTATGGCATGATGGATGAAGAAACGGCTCGTACCTATCGCCCGAAAGTCGCCCTGATGGGGGATCATAACGAAATTATTGAGATGATCGGTGAAGAGGTACATGGTACGGTAGTTTAATGGCATGGATAAAAAAGCCGTGGGTCTAACAAAGATCCACGGCTTTTTTAATAGCTTCTTAATTTGATATTTAATTCATACTTCAGGGTTTAAATGGAGCATTGACCGATTTTACCGCCAAACCAGGAATAAAATGAAAAGGGCAGGTTTGTTGAAGACTCAGTTTCGAGATATGGGTCTAATATTGGATTTTTATAAAGGTTTCTGGAGTAGTAATCCAGAAGTTATTCTATATAGGGAAAGTTTGAGGAGTAACGAGAAAACTAAAATTCAAAATACCAATGGAGGTGTAGAATTGAAAGTCAAGCGAATTGTTGCAAATATTGAAACGCAGGACACTTCCAAAGCAAAACACTTTTACGAGAAAATACTAGGACTTGATCAATTAATGGACCATGGATTTATTGCAACCTATGGATCTAATGAGAAAATGGCCACTCAAATCAGTTTTTTATCTGAGGGAGGATCAGGCACACCAGTACCTGATTTGTCAATTGAAGTTGATAACCTAGACGAAGTTCTTACTCGTATAAAAGATACTGGAGTTCCAATTGTATATGGACCAACTACAGAACCTTGGGGGGTTCGGCGTTTTTATGTTAGAGATCCTTTTGGGAAACTAGTCAATATTTTAAGTCATTTATAAATTAATGGGTCAATCCAGAAATCAGTGCTTGACTAACGAGTAACCCAATGGCCCCTGTTGCATTCGACCAAGATCCCCTGAACGTTACGATCTCGATTAGGAGTAAAATAACGTCTCCGCTGACAGGCTTTCATCTTATTATTCCTTCCCACTACGACAGCATTGGTCAGCGGCACTGATGGTAATGGGTGATCTCTTGCTTCCAGTTTTCCATGGTTTTCAAACATTGATCAACGGCAGGGTGTTGAATGCTCTTCTTCCAGGGGTAGAATCAGCAACTGTGTTACCAAACATAATTTTACTGAATAATGGAAATATCAATTAAGAAGCTATCTGCGGGTTATGATCAGATAGCTTCTTAATTGATATTTAACTCATACTTTAGGGTTTAAAAGATAGAGAAATCAGGTTGTCTGAATGGATTATCCCAAGCGTTTTCGATTCCAGTCTTTTCTTGAATGTAATTTTTAACCTTGTTAATTTCCACTTATCTTTATAAGAAAATCATTAATATAAACGAATCAATTCTTTTTTAGGAAGGCATGTTTTTTATTATTCGGGCAAATTACGTTTAGTGACACGGTTGCTGGTTCTACTCCAAGGAGAGACATCAACATATTTCAAACAAGTCTGCTAGGCAAACCGAAAATCTAAATGAGTAAGGAAACAAAGGAAAATCAAAGGGTTCTTTGCTCATTTGGATGACTAATCGACGCTGATGGCTAAAGCGCTAAAAGTAATGGGGCCCACCACGAGCCCAGGAGTCCCAACAAAATCTAAAGATTCTATGGTCATGGAGTAGACATGGAAGAGAGAGTTGAGGTTAAAGTCGATGGTCTGTATCGAGATGGTAAAAAAGTTATTCAATCCGACAGGGATTAATGAATAGGGCGCATTAAATATTTCGCCTCCATCGCGGAAGATCCGGATGAGAAGCTGGGAATAAGTGACGTTGCTACTCCCCTCAAATAAACATCCGATGGTACCCTGCAGTTGAACACGATTGGCTCGAGTTGAGGTTGACGGGAGATAGACACCAGTTCCGGCGACTTGTAGGCGGTCAGGGGAGCTTGGAATGGTGAGTCGACTCCCTGGTACTTGTACACTGCGCGGGACACTGGCGTTATAGTCTAGGATCTGATTGTTTTGGTTGGCGATGGGGTTTGTATCCATATCGATTACGATTCCACTAAAGACAATGGGCCCGATCACTTGGGTTGTAGACGGTCCAATTTCTTCCGCTGTCAGGCTGTAGACATGGAACCCTGGAGATACGTTAAAGTCAATGGTGTGAAAGGCGATACTAAGGCGTTCGAAGCTGAAGAATTCCAACGTCGCCTGGGTATTAAAAATCTCACCCCCATCGCGGAAGATACGAAAGGTATGCACTGCGTTGGAGACGGTGGCGATCAGTTGTATCCCGATGGTAGCCTTCAGTTGGACGCGATTGTTTCCCTTACTGGATGGGGGAATAAAGATCCCAAGTCCTGCTATTTGTACCCGTGCGGGAGAAGTGGGAATGTCTACGGGAGAGGCGACCCCCTCTACACTTTGAGGCACACTGGCTTGGTAGTTGAGAAGGGGATTCTTGCTGCGGGTATCCGCTGTTCCAATGGCTAAGGCACTCAAAGTGATCGGTCCAATGACATTGCCTACAAAATCGATGGATTCAACGGTAACAAAATAGATATGAAAGCTTTTAGAGAGGTTGAAATCAACAGTATCAAAGGTAAAGGCGGTATCTAAACTTACAAAGGCAGAGGACTGAACATCTTGTAATGCGTTAAAAATTTCGCCACCATCCCGGAAAATACGAAATCGCAGGGTTCCTTGATCCATATTTGTATTTTCGAGTCCTACAGTCGCCGTAATCTCCACCCGGTTAGCCCCTGCATGAGAGGGAGGAATAAAGATACCAACGGAGGCCAATTGCAGTCGAGCGGGGGTGGTGGGGACGGGTATCGCTCCTGTTTGCACACTTAAGGGTACACTGGCAGCATAGTCCAGTATCTTTCTTGCCAAGAAAGGTTCAACTCCTTCAATGAGATAGAATTGTGGATGACTACATGGGTAGAGGGTCAATAACCAAAAAAATGTTGTTCGGTGGCGATATAACTAATTTCTTAAATAATAAGTATGAAGGAATAGTAAGGGTTGTGTTAATCATTGGGTTAACGGTCCAATAACTAAGGCACTCAAGGTGATCGGTCCAATGACTTCGCCAGTGTTTACAGTGGCAATATCAATTGCCTCCACGGTCATCGTATAGGTATGGAAGTGAGGTGAGACGTTAAAATCAATGGTCTGTACAGAAATAGTAAAAAAATTGATTTGCGAGATTAACGCATAGGGCGCATTAAAAATTTCGCCCCCATCCCGGAAGATACGTATCCGCAGTTGTGAATAAAAGTTGCTACCAATAGAAAATCCTCTACAACCGATGGTTCCTTGAAGTTGGACGCGGTTGGCTCCTGTCGGTATTGGTGGAATAAATACTCCAGTCCCAGCGAGTTGAAGCCGGCTAGGGGTTACAGGGATAATTAAAGGATTTTCTGTTACTTGTACACTGCGCGGGACACTGGCGTTATAATCGAGGACTTGATTATTTTGATTAGTAGCGACCGTTGTGTCCACTCCAATCACGAGTCCACTAAAGACGATGGGTCCAATTACTTGGGTTGACATAGGTGGGCCCGATGTTTGTTCTACTGTGAGGGTATAGACATGAAAACCGGCGGATACATTGAAGTCGATCGTGTGGAATGAACTGCTATTATTATCTAAAATTACTTTGTCTAGAAAAATCTCTGTATTAAAGATTTCGCCCCCATCCCGGAATATGCGAAAAAGGGATGAAGAAGATGCGGGTGGTACAAGTTGTACGCCAATGGTGGCTTTTAGTTGAACCCGATTGTTCCCATTGTTGGCGGTCGGGATAAAGATCCCTAATCCAGCCAATTGTACCCGTGCAGGCGTATTGGGAATGTTCACGGAGGGAGCTACCCCCTGAACACTCTGGGGTACACTGGCTTGATAATTAAGAATTTGATCACGATTGGCGACATTTTCTGTTCCGATGGCTAAGGCACTCAAAGTGATCGGTCCGATGACACTGCCGACAAAGTCGATGGATTCAACGGTAACAAAATAGATATGGAAACCCTGGGTGAGGTTAAAATCTACGGTATGAAAGGTAAAGGTCGTGTCTAAGTTGGCAAGGGTAGATGATTCTACGGTTTGTCGTTCGTTAAAGATTTCCCCTCCATCCCGGAAGATCCTAAATCGGACATCTCTCCCAACCATCGATAAGCTTAAGTTTTCAAGCCCTACGGTCGCCGTAATCTCCACTCGGTTGGCCCCTGCATGAGGGGGAGGGATAAAGATGCCAACAGAGGCTAATTGCAGTCGAGCGGGGGTGGTGGGGACAGGTATTGCTCCTGTTTGCACACTTAAGGGTACACTGGCCGCATAGTCCAGTATCTCTCTTGCCAAGAAAGGTTCAACTCCTTCCCACGATAGGATAGTGTATGATGGTATAGGAAGCGTGTGAACATGTTGTCTACGACACGAAGGGGATTAAAAGCAACCGGTGAGTAGAGGGGAATCGATGAGAAGAAAATTGTTATCTGAATTTATTGGAACTTATTTTCTGGTTTTTGCTGGAACTGGCGCGATTGTCGTTAATGATTTGACAAAAAGTCTGTCTCATGTAGGAGTTGCGCTTGTATTTGGAACGGTTGTGATGGCTCTTATTTATACATTTGGGCACATTTCGGGTGCTCATTTTAATCCAGCCGTCACCCTGGCTTTTTTGTTGCGGAAAGAGGTGGCAGGTAAACTAGCACTCCTCTACATCATTACGCAAACCGTAGCGGCCATTGTAGCCAGTATGACCGTTGGACGGATACTCGGACAGGAGGCAAGCCTTGGCGCCACCCTTCCACGTTCTTCTTGGCAACAAGCATTTTTTTTAGAAATCATCCTTACCTTTGCGCTCATGATCGTCATACTTGGTTCTGCTGTACATGGAAAAGCGGTGAAGTCCTTTGCTGGATTAGCGATTGGGGCAACCGTTGGATTAGAAGCCATGTTTGCAGGTCCCATTAGCGGTGCCTCGATGAATCCCGCCCGTTCGATTGGACCCGCTCTTGTTTCAGGTAACCTACAAGCGTTATGGTTGTACATTGTCGCTCCGATTCTGGGTGCCTTATTCGCGACTTGGATCTATCAATATTTACACGAAGCCGGTGAGATCGATGAAAAATAAGAAGATCATTTACTTTCTTTGCACCGGGAATTCTTGTCGTAGCCAAATGGCTGAAGGGTTTGGCAAGAAGTACTTAGGTGAGAAATTTGACGTGTATAGTGCTGGAATCGAAGCACATGGATTGAACCCGAAGGCGATCAAGACGATGGCTGAGAAAGGAATCGACATCTCGAATCAATCCTCAGATATGATTGATCCACAGATCTTCAATCATGCTGACTATGTGATCACCTTGTGTGGAGATGCTAACGATAAGTGCCCGATGACTCCCCCTCACGTAAATCGGCAACACTGGGGCTTTGATGACCCTGCTAAAGCAGTGGGAACTGAAGAAGCGATCTGGCGTGTTTTTCAACGGGTGCGTGATGAGATTGAAGAGAGAATCATCCAATTCAGCCCATAACGAAAAAAGGACCGTTCCTCAAGGGGGGGCGGTTTTTTTAATTCATTCGATGTAAGGCTCTCAACCCTCGTGTCGGGAGAATAAATGGCGAGAGAAATCGCTGTGGCTCGTCACTCCTCTAATGACTAAATACAAATCATCCACGTGTGTTTTGAAGTACGACACGACCCAAAATCTATTTTTAAACTAGTTTGCACTACAAACAAAAGATTAAATCTAGGAAAAGACCATTAGGATATGGATTCCCGATGTTCCTTTCCTCAATTGAAGGTATCATCAATCAATCGGCCCGATAGCTAAGGCGCTGAAGGTGATGGGTCCGATTACTTGCCCAGGGTTAATGACAAATGTGGTTGATTCAATCGTCATGGTATAGACATGAAAGAGAGGAGAGACGTTAAAATCTATGGTTTGGACTGCGATGGTATAATAGGGAGTCCCTGCGAAAGCTAACGGATAGGGCGCATTAAATATTTCTTCTTCATCGCGAAAGATACGAATACGTAATTGGGATTGCCCAGCAAGGACATTATAGAGACACCCGATGGTTCCTTGATTTGGACACGATTGGTTCCTGCAGGTGTCGTCGGAATATTGATCCCAGTACCAGCAAGTTGCAATTGAGCAGGGGAGCTCGGGATAGCGAGAGGACTTGCCGTTACTTGTACACTGCGAGGGACACTGGCGTTATAATCGAGAACTTGATTGTTTTGATTGCTAGCAAGCTGTGTATCTGTTCCAATTACGATCCCACTAAAGACGATCGGTCCGATTACTTGAGCGGTACCCCCCGTTAAATTTTCAACCGTAAGGGAGTATACATGAAATCCAGCAGCAACATCGAAATCAATGGTGTGGAACCCACTACTCATGAAGCTGACATTGACAAGATTCAGCGATGCCGCAGTGTTAAATATTTCAGCGCCATCGCGAAACATCCGAAAGAGGTATTGATCAGAAAAGCTAATTACACTTCCTACGCCGACGGTGGCTTTGAGTTGGACGCGATTGTTTCCTGCATGGGCTTGGGGAATAAAGATGCCAAGCACTGCCAACTGCACCCGTGCGGGAGAAGTGGGAATGACTACGGGCGGGGCAACTCCCTGTACGCTTTGCGGGACACTGGCTTGATAGTTGATCACTTGATCATTGCTTACTGTATCCGCTGTTCCGATGGCCAAGGCACTGAAGGTGATGGGTCCGATCACACTATTTACCAATGAGAGGGATTCAACAGTAACCGAGTAGATGTGAAAGCCCTGGGTGAGGTTAAAATCCACGGTATGAAAGGTGAAGACCGAGCTTTGAGTGGAAGAGAATGAAGAAGGTGTATTTTGAAGCTCGTTAAAAATTTCACCACCATCGCGGAAGATACGGAATTGAACGCGCCCGGTACTGGGAGGAGGAGTATTATTTAATACACCAACCGTAGTCGTCACCTCGACTCGGTTGGCTCCTGTAGCGGATGGGGGGATGAAGACACCAACACTGGCTAATTGCAGATGAGCAGGGGAGTTAGGAATCAATGTCTGCCCAGATTGAACACTTAAGGGGACACTGGCAGCATAGTCCAAAATTTTTCGTGCCAAAAATTATCCAGCTCCCTGTAACCGTTTGAATAGTTTATGAGGGAGCTAGAGGGTGGGAACGGCAAGGAATTGTAGAAAGCGGGAACATCAAACAAGAAGGTACGATCGGTTCGTTTAATCAATCTGCCCAATGGCTAAAGCACTGAAGGTGATCGGACCGATTACTTGCCCGGTGTTACCATTAAACGCGGTCGATTCAATCGTCATGGTATAAACATGAAAGAGGGAAGAGGCGTTAAAATCAATGGTTTGGACTGCGATGGTATAGAAGGGAGTTCCTGTGAAAAATAACACGTAGGGAGCATTAAATATTTCTCCTCCATCGCGAAAGATGCGAATACATAATTGGGATTGACTCCCGACATTATAGAGACACCCGATGGTACCTTGGATTTGTACACGATTGGCTCCTGCAGATGTAGTTGGAATATAGATCCCAGTACCAACGAGTTGCAATCGAGCAGGAGAAAACGGAATGGTAAGAGGACTTCCCGTTACTTGTACACTGCGAGGGACACTGGCATTATAATCGAGGACTTGATTACTTTGATTGGCAGCAATCTGAGTGTCTGCTCCGATCACGATGCCACTAAAGACAATGGGTCCGATGACTTGGGCGGTACCCCCCGTGAGATTTTCAACGGTGAGGGAGTATACATGAAAGCCACCAGCGACATCGAAATCAATGGTATGGAACGCACTACTTATAAACGTTAAATTAACACTATCCATCGATGCTTCAGTATTGAAAATTTCAACACCATCTCGAAAAATCCGAAATAGGTATTGATTGGTGCCACTTACACTTTCCACGCCGATGGTGGCTTTGAGTTGGACGCTATTGTTTCCTGCATTGGATTGGGGGATAAAGACACCAAGTCCTGCTAATTGCACCCGTGTGGGAGAAGTGGGAATGGCCACGGGTGGGGCGACTCCCTGCACACTTTGCGGGACACTGGCTTGATAGTTAATCACTTGATCATTGCTTACCGAATCGGCAGTTCCGATGGATAAAGCACTAAAGGTTATGGGTCCGATGACACTGTTGGTTAAAAAGACGGATTCGACAGTAACCGAGTAAATATAAAAGCCCTGGGAAAGATTAAAATCCACTGTATTAAAGGTGAAAACTGAGTTTCGAAACCCAACGATAGAAGAGGGTGTATTCTGAAGCTCGTTAAAAATTTCACTACCATCGCGGAAGATTCGGAATCGAATAAGACCGCTTGTACCGAAATTTCTAAAAATTCCAACCGTGGCCGTCACTTCGACACGGTTGGCTCCTGCAGCCGTTGGGGGAATAAAGACACCAACACTGGCTAATTGCAGCTGAGCAGGGGAGTTAGGAATCAATGTCTGCCCAGATTGTACGCTTAAGGGAACGCTTGCAGCGTAGTCCAAAATTTTTTGTGCCAAGAAAACGACAGCTCCTTGTAACAGTTTCATTTATTAGTTTATGAGAAATCTAGAGGATGGGAACAACAGGGTCATTGTAGAAAGAGGGAACATCAAAAAAGCAACGAAGGTAGAAGAGCGACGTGTCGTTGCTTTTGGAAGCCACGATCGGTTCGTTTAATCAATCGGCCCGATAGATAAGGCACTAAAGGTGATGGGTCCGATTACTTGCCCAGCGCCACCAACAAATGAGGTCGATTCAATCGTCAGGCTATAAACATGGAAGAGCGAAGAGACGTTAAAATCAATGGTTTGGACTGGGATGGTATAGAAGGGAGTCAAAGTGAAAGCTAACGGGTAAGACGCATTAAATATTTCTCCCCCATCGCGAAAGATGCGAATAAGTAATTGAGATTGACTCATGGGACCGCCACTCAAGAGACACCCGATGGTTCCTTGGATTTGAACACGGTTCGCTCCAGCAAATGTAGTCGGAATATAGATCCCAGTACTAGCCAGTTGCAATCGAGCAGGGGAAATGGGAATGGCGAGAGGACTTGCCGTTACTTGTACACTGCGGGGGACACTGGCGTTATAATCGAGGACTTGATTGTTTTGATTGGTAGTGATCTGAGTGTCTGCCCCGATCACGATCCCACTAAAGACGATGGGTCCGATCACTTGGGCGTCACCCTCTGTCAGATTTTCAACGGTGAGGGAGTAAACATGAAAAGCAGCAGCGACATCAAAGTCAATGGTGTGGAATTCACTACCAATGAATTTGAGATTGGTCGTATCCATGGATGCCTCAGTATTGAATATTTCAGCGCCATCCCGAAAGATTCGAAATAGGTATTGATTGGTGCCAATTAGACTTTGAACGCCGATGGTGGCTTTGAGTTGGACGCGATTGTTTCCTGCGTTGACTTGGGGGATAAAGACACCCAGTCCTGCCAACTGTACCCGTGCGGGAGAGGCGGGAATGGCTACGGGAGCGGCAACTCCCTGTACGCTTTGCGGGACACTGGCTTGATAGTTAATCACTTGATCATTGCTTACTGAATCGGTTGTTCCAATGGCTAAAGCACTAAAGGTGATCGGTCCGATGACACTGTGATCGTTAATGATGGATTCAACAGTGACCGAGTAGATATGAAAGCCCTGACTAAGGTTGAAATCCACCATATCAAAAGTGAAGACGGAGCTTTGGACACCAGGAATGGAAGGAGAGGGTGTATTTTGTAGCTCGTTAAAAATTTCACTACCATCGCGGAAGATTCGGAATTGAATGAGCCCTGTACTGGCAGGAGTATTTTTCAATATACCCACGGTGGCCGTCACTTCCACACGGCTGGCTCCCGCAGCCGATGGGGGAATAAAGACGCCAACATCGGCTAATTGCAGTCGAGCAGGGGTTGTCGGAATTAAAGTCTGCCCAGATTGAACACTTAAGGGGACAGTTGCAGCATAGTCTAAAATTTTTCGTGCCAAAAATTATCCAGCTCCCTGTAACCGTTTGAATAGTTTATGAGGGAGCTAGAGGGTGGGAACGGCAAGGAATTGTAGAAAGCGGGAACATCAAACAAGAAGGTACGATCGGTTCGTTTAATCAATGGGCCCGATGGCTAAGGCACTAAAAGTAATCGGACCGATTACTTGCCCAGTGCTGCCGTTACTGGCTGTTGACTCAATGGTCATCGTGTATATATGGAAAAGGGACGTAACATTAAAATCAATGGTTTGGACGGAGATGGTATAAAAGGGGGTTCCAGTGAAAAATAGTGGGTAAGGGGCGTTAAATATTTCGCCACCATCTCGAAAGATGCGAATTCGCAATTGCGATTGACCAAAGCCGATATTATAGAGACACCCGATGGTACCTTGGATTTGAACGCGATTGTTGCCAGCAAAGCTTGCAGGAATATATATTCCGGTGCCAGCAAGCTGAAGACGAGCGGGAGAGCTTGGAATGGCTAAAGGGCTGGCCGTTACTTGTACACTACGGGGGACACTGGCGTTATAATCGAGGACTTGATTATTTTGGTTGGAGGCAATCTGGGTATCTGTCCCGATCACGATGCCACTAAAGACGATAGGGCCGACCACTTGGGCGGTGCCTCCCGTGAGATTCTCAACAGTAAGGGTGTAGACATGAAAGCCTGTGGGAACATCAAAGTCAATGGTGTGGAAACCACTACTAATGAATCTGATATTAATAGTATCCATGGAAGCTTCGGTATTGAAAATTTCGCTACCGTCTCGAAAGATCCGAAACAGGTATTGATTGGTACCACTCACACTTTGGACACCGACGGTCGCTTTTAGTTGAACCCGGTTGGTTCCACTACCATTGGTAGGAATGGTGATCCCAAGGCCCGCCAATTGTACCCGTGTGGGAGATGTGGGAATCGCTACGGGAGAGGCCACCCCTTGTACACTTTGAGGCACACTCGCTTGATAGTTGAGTACTTGATCATTACTTACCGTATCCGCTGTACCTACAGCTAAGGCACTAAAGGTAATTGGTCCAATGATACTGTTTGTCAAAGAGACGGACTCTACAGTTACGGAGTAGATATGAAAGCCTTGAGAGACGTTAAAGTCTACCGTATCAAAGGTAAAAACAGAGCTTTGAAAACCAGGAGGAGAAGCCGAGGGTGTGTCTTGTTGTTCGTTGAAAATCTCATCTCCGTCTCGGAAGATACGAAAGCGAACGCTCCCCGTGCTTGATGAGACATTTTTAATTACACCCACCGTGGCAGTGACTTCGACCCGATTGGCGCCCGCACCGGAAGGGGGAATAAAGACACCGACACTGGCTAGTTGCAACCTTGCTGGGGAGGTGGGAATTAAGACCTGCCCAGATTGAACGCTTAAGGGGACACTGGCAGCGTAGTCCAAAATTTTTCGTGCCAAGAAAATGACAGCTCCTTAAATCAGTTTCATTAGTTTATGATAGTTTCTAGGAGATTGAAACGGCAGATTTACAGAAGGATATATGTAAAATACCCATTCATCAATGGAAGTGATGAATGGGTATTTTACATGCCTTACGATTTAAATGTACTTTGAACATAAGTTAAAAACCACTGGTCTCCATCTTTCACAAATACGAGATGAAGATAGTATTCCTTGTGGTAGGGGTTCCCTCCGGAATCCAAATCATCATAATGAATCAATAATAAGGCGAAGGCCATTTCCGAAGATTCGATGGTTTTCACGATTTGATACGTCATGCGCCAATCAGGATCCATAATCCAGGACTGATGAAATTGGATAAATTCATTGCGATTCTGAAT
Source organism: Marininema halotolerans (assembly GCF_900116235.1). Classification (GTDB taxonomy): domain Bacteria; phylum Bacillota; class Bacilli; order Thermoactinomycetales; family DSM-45169; genus Marininema; species Marininema halotolerans. The sequence continues at coordinate 84,940 of NZ_FPAA01000012.1, forward strand.
CAATTTTCCATTTGGTAAAATGAGGGTGATGGTTGTCTCGTGAATGGTTGCTATAAACGCTTTGATATTCCGCTGAGTGAGGGTTTGTAGATGATGTTCCAACGATTGAATAAATGTCGTCATAGATGATTCTCCTCCAACTTATCGTTCTTTTTCCATCTACTATAAAAAAATGAGAAGTAAAAATATTGTATCATACCAGCGCCATATTCAGGCAAATATTATCAAATAAATAACAATTATATTGTTGTGATTGGATGAATTATAAATGTTAAACCAGTCTGCTTTACAAACTGAAAGTATGTTTAATCATACATGCATACAGATGAAAGGGAAATACTGAACCATACCCAGACAATTTGTGTTTATTGAGGGGGGCTTGGGATGTTTCAACAGTGGTTAGAGCAATTAACCAAAGAGCTTGGAGAAATCGGTGAAAGTTATCCTCATGCTCCTGAGCCAGATCGTTCCCGCTTAAAAGAGGAGTTTAAGGAGATTCAACTCATTTGCGAAAATGTATTAGAGGGTTGGATCACCCTCGAAGAGCAAATGGCTTTAATGGCTAAAAAATATCCGGAGTTAGCAACGGAGTCTGCTCAAGAGGATATTGGGGAGGAATTTTGGCTAGAAGGCCATGTGGTACGTTCCTTCCGTCAGGGACAAGGCTACTATCAGTTAAAGATGTTTGGAGAAGCAAAGCCTTATTTTAATCGCGTGGTTCAAGAGGCCCCGGATTTTCTGCTTGGACGGGTGTATTTAGCACTGAGTTATTTCCAACAGCAAAATTGGGAAGAGGCGAGTAAAGAATTTTATCTCGTCACGAAAACGGCGGAGCATTCCCGGTTTGTCTCCTTTGCATATCATATGCTGGGCTGTATCCATGTACAAAAAGGAGAAGATGAGCTGGCCGTTCGTCAGTTTACACGTTCATTGGATATACATGAGGAAGGTAAAGATACCTGGTTTAATCTAGGAGCCTGCTATTATCGATTGAGAAATTATCCAGAAGCGATTCCGCAATTCTTCCAATCCCTTCGTCTTGACCCGGATGATTGGGAGTCAATGTACTATCTATCCTGCTGTTATAAAGAAGTGGAACAGTGGGAGAGCGTTCGCTTTTGGCGTTCTGCGGTATATAAAAAGACGAATCACCCCATTGTGATGGAGAGCATTGCGAAGGATTTTGAAGACACAGGAGATGTCGAGGGTGCGCTACGTTGGTATCAAAAGCTGATGATTGCGGATCCGAAGAGGGCTTCTGCCTACCACGGTGTAAGTTGGAATAAATGGGCATCAGGCGATCATGATGGAGCCCTATTGCTATTACAAAAGGGATTAACGTTAGAGCCCCATAATAAAGAATATCTGTTTACTTATGTGTGGTATTTACTCCAACAAGGAGAACTAAAAAAAGTGGAGAAGGTACTTCAGAGATTGTCTGATGAGATGTTGTCTCATCCTCAATGGTTAATTCTTCGTTCACGGTGGCACGTTCATTGTGGTGATTTTACGAATGCGAAGGCAACAGCACGCCAAGTGGTTGATTCCCAGGATCCCTATACCTGTTCTCTTGGTTATTATCAATTAGGGCGTGTATTATTGGAGCAAGAAGATGTAAAAGAAGCAGCCAAACATTTTCATACAGCCCTTCAATTGTTTCCACAATGGAAGGAACCTCTCTTTTATCAAGGGTTATGTTATTTGTTGGATGGGGAGATTGAGGGAACGCGCCAATGTTGGGAGCAGCTCCCGATGATAATCTCATCCGATTAGCATAAAAAACCAAGGTCAGCGAACTGACCTTGGTTTTTTATGATGATGGATTCCAATAACGCATATAGGTCATTTCAGAGGTGGGATGTTTGCTAACGATATGTCCTTTTTCGTCAAGTTGTACTTCTACTTTTTGATATTCCTCAATACGCCAATCACCCTTCGTACGGCTGCCTACCCACTCTAATTGCACTTCGGTCCGTAAATCAGGAACAGCAGACTCTGCGGTTGCAGGAATCGCCTGTGGCAGTGTAATGACTTCTCGAGCAACTAGTAACCCGATAAGCATCATATTCATGGCGACAGCCGTCCCCAAGAGAACGGCGATCCATGATTTTTTGACGGATGTATCTTCCATATGGACCTCCATCATTCGTTTGGTACATGTGTATGGAGAAGAAGAATGAAACATACATCCATCATCTGAGACAAGGCTAACTTATTCCAAGAAGTAACCAAAGAGCAACCACAGCGATGGATATTTGATAGACAACAACAAACCAGTCCGGGTTTCCTCGGTTTTGAAATCCTTTGACTACTACATATACCGCATGAATGATGACAACGACAAGCGCAATTTGAACCAATAGTTCTGGCATCAACCTCACCTCCACTGAAAATTTATGTGGTGAGGTTTGTCTTCATGAATAGAAGGATTTTGAATGTTAGAGAATTTATTATTGGATGCACGTTTTGTAAGTGGATGGGTCTTCATTCAATTTTAATTTATCTTAATTGCGCCGAGAATACTCCCACCTCAACGAAGTAGGTGGGGGATGAATCGGCGTGACAGACTTGAGAGGGGTGTTTTTTCCCCCTCGCAAGTCTGT
>NZ_FPAA01000013.1 GCF_900116235.1 Marininema halotolerans
GACGACGGTTTAAGCTTGGATTTGATCCTGTCAGTCGATGGGAGCTTCCAAGAATCCCCCACCTCTTAGCGTTAGCGTAGGTGGGGGAGGTTCAAATCAATTAACCACGGGATGAAATAAGTGAGCTACGAATAGGCAGTGAGCAAGGGAGCCTATTTGATGAATATGAGAGCTATCTGTGAAATTGAGAAGGAATATTTCACGATGGATGTGTATGTTCCACTGGATATACATTGGGGAATAAGGCGCTATGGGAGACCGGTTAGCTATTGGAGAGTTAGAAGTCATAATAAAAACTCATTAGTTGAGTTCGGGTTCGATGCAGAAAATGGTGATCTCCGGTCTTTAACCATCCCAATGCTCGATGAAGTAACGGAATGTGATAGCATGAGCATCACGAATGAAGTGAAGGAAGGAATAGATGTTATTGTATGTGACCGCATGGATGTAAAGGATGCGTTAATGGACGGGAATCTGGTGTGGAGAGGGTTGCTCACTTTTGATGCGTCTTCAGATTATGCGATAGATGAAGTTGCTGACTTGACTATCTATCTTTCCCTTATTAAAAGACGAGATTGAAATCATTAGGGAAAGCCTAGCGCATCAAATGCGTTAACCATATGACATCGCTTGGGATGAATACGGCTAAAACCGCGATTGTAGAGACAATAAATCGCGGTTTTTAGTTATGTTCTTGGATGAATGAACGATTGAAACATAGTTTGTGCGATCTGAAATTGGAACAAGGAGGCTACAGGGGCCATTGATACAATCCGATGGGGTTGGTTTGTCATATTGTAATGTGTCATAGGAAAAGGAGGGTAATCAAATCGGTATAGCAGCGTCTTGCCAAGTACTGGCCGGTATTTTAAAGGGGAAGGCTTCTTCCCTATCGACACCAAACACCTGTATTGTGAGTAACCTTCGTACCTTTACTGTCAGGGTTTTTGGACGTAAGACCACCGAACCGATCAATAATCTTTTTTTAATGCAGCCGAATGTGAAAAATCCACTGAACCTGGGTTTCTTTGCTCTCTTGCCACGGGAAGTAACCGGGGTAGTTAATGCCCTTAGCCAACAGAAACTTCAGGTGACATCTATAAGCCCTTTTAGCTTATATGCTCACCCGAATGTGGTGAATGTGTACATTCAATCACAAGAATCAGCATTGATTTTTGCTAAAAAAGTAAGAAGGGTCTTAAATACGTTGACCATGTTAGTACCATCGATTCCTGAGCCACCACCACCACCTGCTTTTCGCCTTCTATGCCAAGCCTTTAGTCAAATTATCGGTGCGCAAACCGTAGGTATTATTGGCGAATCGTGTGAAGTGCTTCGTTTTCGCAACATTCCCTTTCGCGTAAACGGTAAACCGGTATCCACGGATGGGCTGAGCTACTTTAACCTTGGTTTTGAAAATGTCGACAAGCAAGGAAAGGCTTTATGTACAGGGACAGTCGGGCTTTTAAGACGAGAAGTGTCTCCCTTTATCAATGTGCTACGTAAGCAAAAAAGCATAAAGTATTCGCCTCTCTTTACACGTTACTTTACGAATCCCACTCTTCACTATCTAAATTACACAGCAGTTGAGCGTCCTTTGGATTTTGCAAAAATCAGCCGTCAAGCCATTTCTGTCTTATGAAAAAATCGATGGTCCATGTGCCTTATGGGTATTGCGGATAACTGCAATACCCGTTTATTTATTCAATGCTCAATGGAAGTGGATAGGATCAATGATATTTTCATAACAATCGGGGGAGGTACCTTAGCACGGCGATTCTATCACCCTCATAACATAATAAATACTTTCGATGGTAGATCGGCATGACGAATGCTGGCACTACATTTGATTTCATGGGGTGAGATGACGTTGAGAAATGGACAACAAGCCTTTGAGTTTTTGTGCAAGCGCTTTGGACAAATTATTGGTGGAGCGGGCTTTGGTGTGTTTAACGGGTTTTGTGATGCAGGAGTACAACGAAAGATCCCCGTCCGTGTTCTGGGTCGTTCAGCGACAGGGGCAGGGCAAGTAACAGGATCGTTCTTTAATTTTGGTAGTTTTGATAGACAGGGACGGGCACTAAATTTAGGTCAGATTGCGGTGCTACCCGAGGAAGTAAACCCGCTCATAAAAATTTTGCAGTCAAAAGGGGTCCTGATCGCATCGATCAACGATTCCTTTCTCTCGACGACACCGACGATGTTGGATGTAGGGGTTGTCCAAATTGAAAATCCGCTGATCTTTGCCAGGCATATTGCTGACGCGTTTCAAACGCTTTCCATTGAAACAATCCCGATCACACAAAAGAAATCAGCACTTTGTGATCGCTATGCCAATTTGATAGGGGCGACAAGCTTTGGTATCATTAATGGTTTTTGTGTTGCGGGTCGATTTCGCAATATCCCCGTTGAAATACTGGGTCGCTCGGCAAATGGAGGCAATGAAGTAACTTCCTCCTTCTTTGATGCAGGCCCGATTGACAACCAAGGAAGGTCTTTAAATATTGGTCAAATTGCAGTTCTCCCTCAAGAGGTCGACCCCTTCATTCAAATTCTCAAGTCAGTAAATATCCCCGTCTCAACGGTGGATACGCCCTTCATCTTTGCGAAACCGTTAATTCGCCTGGTTCGAGTCGAGGCCGTAGAAAATCCCCTTGTGTTTGCTAGGAAGATTGGCATTGCTTTTAAAAGATTGCTCGGTTAACGCCTTTCTTACAGGACAATTTAAAAAATGGTGAGATGAGAATGAGAAACCAACAAAAACAACAAAATATTGTGGGTCGGTTATGTAATCGATTTGCCCAAATCATTGGTGGTAGCAGCTTTGGGGTGTTTAACGGTTTTTGTGATGTCGGTGTACAACGAAAGATCCCCGTCCGTGTTCTGGGTCGTTCAGCTTCAGGGGCCAATATGGTTACAGGGACGTTTTTTAACTTTGGTAGTTTCGACAAGCAGGGTAGAGCCCTCAATTTAGGCCATATTGCTGTGTTACCCGAGGAAGTTAATCCACTCATTCGGATGTTACAGTCGAGGGGTGTGCTAATTTCTTCAGTAAATGATTCCTTTCTCTCTGAGACACCTTCAATTCTCGATATTGGTGTCCTTCAAATTGAACATCCATTGATCTTCGCCCGGCATATTGCCCATGCGTTTCGCGCGCTATCGATTCAACCAATGCCCATTGTATTTAAAAAATCAGCGCGATGTGATCGCTATGCCAAGCGTATCGGTGGGATAAGTTTTGGCACGGCTCAGGGATTTTGTGATATGGGTCGCTTGCTCAATATCCCCGTTAAAATATTGGGGCGTTCAGCAAGGGGAGCTAATGAGGTGACGTCGTCATTTTTTAACGCTGGCCCCGTTGATCAACAAGGAAAATCGTTGAATTTCGGACAAATTGCGGTTCTCCCTGAGCAAGTAAATCGGTTAATCAGCATTCTCCAGTCGGAAGGGATTCCAACCTCCACGGTGGATACGCCTTTTATTTTTGCAAAACCACTGATTCGCTTGGTTCGAATGGAAGTGGTAGAAAATCCCCTCGTGTTTGCCAATCAAATGGGATTCGCTTTTAAAAGGTTACTGAGTTAGCGCAAATTAAAATACGGACACCCTTGTCCGTGGTGTCATAGGAGACAAGCCTACAGAGATAAAAAAATTCCCCTCATGCTCTTGACATGAATACAAAACCATGATAATCTCCTATTTGTAAACGCGTTTAAAATTATCTACCAATGGAGGTTGCCCATGGAACCCTCGAATATCGACTTAAATGATACCAAAACGATCACCAAATTCTTTACCGCTCTGGGTGATCCCACTCGTTTGCAAATTGCGCAGTTCCTCGGCAATCATGGCAAATCCAATGTGAGTGAGATAGCCAGCCAATTTGATATCAGTCGGCCGTCGATCTCTCATCATCTTAAGATCCTCAAAGAAGCGCGCATTGTTGATAGCAAAAAGTCTGGTCAAGAAGTATACTACTGGCTCTTATTTGATGTCGTATCGGCCAATCTACAAGTGATTGCGGATGCACTCCGATCATTGAAGTGTCACGACTAATTTTTTTACGCAATAGATAGATAGGTTTAAAAATATCTAAATATAAGGATTAAGCAGGGCAGACGGGTCATATACTAAATCCGATAGAATGGAGTGTTGAAGATGAAAGCTGCATTTGTTGATGGGAACAAACAATTGGTGGTAGGGAACAAACCAAAGCCAAAACCAAAGTCCCATGAATTGCTCGTGAAAGTACAGGCAACCAGTGTAAACCCCTCGGATTGGAAAATGCAAAAGACCTTTTCTAAGCTGGGGCTCTCATACCGTCCTGGGGCAGACTTTAGTGGTGTCGTCGAAGAAGTAGGGAGCAAGGTTACTCAGTTTAAAAAGGGCGATGCTGTGTTTTCAATGAAAGGACCGGGGGGTGGCACGGCAAGTGAATATCTGACCGTACATGAAAAGCGTGTCGTTAAGAAACCCGACTCCGTATCCTTTCAACAAGCGGCGGGGGTTCCGACGGCAGGAATTACAGCCTGGCATGGACTCACCACTTATGGTCAATTGCAGCCGGGTCAAAAAGTTCTGATTGTTGGTGCATCGGGTGGTATGGGAACCTTTGCCGTACAGATGGCCAAAGCATTAGGTGCTGAGGTGACGGGGGTTTGTAGTACACGCAATGTGGACCTGGTTAAAGAACTTGGTGCCGATGCGGTGATTGACTATACCAAGGGGAGTGTGATTGATCCGGCTTTATTTGGTCAATTTGATTTAATTTTAGACACGGTGACCACAGACGGGTACAAAAAATACTTCCCTCTCCTTACGAAGAAGGGAGTGTATGTCACCTCTGTCACGACAGCGCACAATTTTATGGGCAAGATAAAGGGATTCTTTTCATTCGGTGGAAAACGGGCAACGGTGATTTTAGTCCCGTCGTTGGGGATCAAACAGCTTCAAGAAATTAGTCAGTTAATGGCCCAAGGCAAACTACAGACGCATATCGGGGAAGTATTTACCCTCGATAAAATAAAGGAAGCCTTTGAGCTAAGTAAGACAGGGCGAACAAGAGGAAAAATCGTCATACAAGTGTCTCCATAGGGTCTAGTTGTGAGTAGCTAATTTCTGGCTTTCCTAGGATTGTGTAAGATAGAAAAAAGGGAGGTGAATCTCCACTACGATGGGCAGGGTTTTTGGGAATGCTTCTCGTAGTGGACGATGTATGATACCAAATCGAAAATTGGGAAAATCAAGTCTAGAGATTTCGGCATTGGGACTCGGGTGTTGGCAATTTAGTAAAGGCAGTGGAATTGTGGGGAAATATTGGTCGGCCCTTGACGACCAAGTGATTACGGACATTATCAGAACGTCATTAGAAGGCGGAATCAATTGGTTTGATACTGCGGAAGCCTATGGGAAGGGAGAATCCGAGAAAGTACTGGCACGGGTTCTCAATGAGCTAGATAAAGAAGATGAAAAAGCGCTGGTTGCTACCAAGTGGTGGCCGCTATTTCGGGGCGCTACTTCCATTACAAGTACCATCGATCAGCGTCTTGCATGCCTTCAGAATCGCACCATTCACCTATATCAAATTCATCAGCCCTTCTCCTTTTCTTCAATAAGTAAGCAGATGAAGGCGATGGCGGAACTTGTACAGCAGGGGAAGGTTGTTACCGTAGGGGTCAGTAACTTCAATGCGAAGCAGATGCGTGAAGCGCATCAGGTTTTAGCAGAGTATGATATCCCACTCGTATCCAATCAAATGAAATACAGTCTTTTGGACCGGAAAATTGAACAAAACGGAGTAATGGAAGCCGCAAAGGAATTAGGCATCACGATTATTGCCTACTCTCCCTTAGAGCAAGGACTCCTAACTGGCAAATTTCATAAGAATCCTGAACTTTTGCAAGCATCCTCCCGAATTCGTCGGTTAACCAATCGCAAGAAGCTTAATAATCTCTCCCAAACGCAACCCCTGATTGACACCTTGGAAGAAATTGCAGATCAATATCAGGTCTCTGCTAGCCAAGTGGCACTCAACTGGCTGATTACGAACCATGGGGATACCGTTGTCGCGATTCCAGGTGCAACCAAGGTCCAACATGCGAAGGATAATGTAGGAACGTTAACCTTTACGTTAAGTGAAGATGAACGGGGTCAAATTGACCAGGCTTCAAAGCAAGTCCTAGGGATTTAAGCCATCCATTGCAATGATTCTCCTACTTCATCGAGAAGGTCGATATACAAAAGCCCTAATCTTTGTAAGATTAGGGCTTTTGTTATGGAGGTTTTCTTTATGTATTATTGCCAATACATTTTAGGTAAAATTAATGCATCGGGCTCCGAAACTTCAAGTACAAGCATCGGAAGGAATGGATGTTCAAGGCTTCTACCAGGGATATGTTTCCGATGAACCATCACAGTGGTTAAGAATACGTCTCTTCCTTCTGTAAGAGCATATGGAATTTTTATGTTAAACTCACGCCCGTATTCGTTTGCTAAAAGATCAGCAAAATCTTGTTCATGTCTGGGTAAATCTATTAGTCCCTTTAATTCATACAAATAAAGGGCTAACTTATAAAAATATATAGGATATTGGTAGTAAATCGGATCATTTTAATATAAAACAGAAGCGGGACAATCGGTTATTCCCCATTTATTATATAGCTTTACGTTTGCTTGAACAATACAACCGAAATACAACTCACCTTTCCGAAAAAAATCCTCCTGCATCGAATAGATTAATCCTAATGGATCAGTTGAACCTTTGATCCAAGAAGGCCCTTTTAATCGACTTTTTTCAAGAAATAAGGCCCTATTTTCATAAAAGTATTGCTTTGTTAATTCATAGTTGAAATACTTCATGGTGTAATCCCTCGCATATGTAAAATTTTTCATCAAATATACCTTATCATAGAGGTATATTTGAATCTGTCCATTCACTCTATAATTTGTTAGGTACCTCTTTTTTGTGTCCAAGCTGTATAATGAACTAAGAAAATAAGTCTCTTGTGCTCCCACGCCGTCTCCGAACCCCCCAACTTCTGGATAATCAACACGCGTGTTTGGAAAGAGGTGAATTAATATTCGGATAGAATTGAACTTTTCTATTATAATATTTTTTGTATTAATATTTTTCGTTTTTGAAATGAGAAAATATAGGAAAGGAAAGCGGGACCGCATTATTAATCATTTTATGAATGTTACCTTTTTTACTTATTGTTTATTATTCGTTAAGGTAGCATTTTTTCCAATTGATTTGGTCGATACTTCGATGGCGGTCGGTTTTAGACCTCATAACAATATCATTCCATTTACTAGCATGTGGGAAAGTGTAACTTCTTCCGTATCACCAACGGTCGCAATGAGGCAAGTGGGAGGGAACATCCTACTGTTTATTCCTTTAGGCTTTTATTTAAGCTTTTGGTGGAAACGAATCAATTGTGCTAGTAAGTCAATGGTGATGGGGATGGTATTTTCCCTAACCATTGAAGTAGTGCAATTCATTCTTTCATTACTGCTTAATGGGATCTATCGGGTATTCGATATAGATGATGTGATATTGAATACCTTAGGTTTTGTCATTGGATTTATCCTTTTTAAGATGGCCAGGCCTTACATTACGAATTCTTTTGCTAAGAAACAGTTGCTTAACAACAAGAATGAATCTAAATAAAATGGATCTGGGAATTCGTGGTATGGTCATGTTATTAGTTATTAGGTAATTCGGAGGGGATCATCAAATCGATGAAGAAAGAGACCACAAAACTCTCTATGAGGGAAGGACCCCTACGTTGTTTTCATGCATCATGAAGGAGATAAGAGTAATTGAATGCAAAAAAAGGCTACCCACATGAAAGAAAAAGTTCAACAACTCCAACGGACGTTATATCTTTGTACCATTAAAAGGAGAAATGGATGCGAATCGAAATTACTGAAAAGGTTGAGAGAGAGCAACTTACCTTAGTCCTTTGTATCGGGTTCTTGCATGCCTTACAAAAAGGGGCTTTAACGTTAGAAGAAGTGGAACAATATCTTTTTAGTCCCTATACTGCGACAATACTCGAAGAAATGGGATTGAAAAAAAGTATAATTGACCTGATCTGGATGGGGTGTGAACTCGAAGACATTCAAAACTTGATTCCTGAAAAGTTGGATGTAACGATGAGCGATCTGATCAATCAATCTGTTGCAGAGCTTTGCAAATTAAAGAAAACATCGCCCGAGAAATTATTAAGATAAGATATTTATGAAGCCAAGTGGTGAGGAGAATGAGCAATGAATTGGCTTGAAGAAATATATTATCCGAATCATCGAGATAGTGAGGGGCATTTGATTATAGCTTGCTAGACGATCCATATGATTTCACCCGGCTACATGATGAGTTTTGGAATGAGATCTTTTATGATTTGGAAACCGATACAAAAGTATTGGTTCTGTAAAGGATGAGAGACTGAATGGATGGGGTAGAGAATCGTGGTTGGGACTTCATTTAACGATAACAAGTTGTAAAGCCTTCCTCTTCTAAGAGGAAGGCTCTTTCCATGCATTCCAGAAAGATCATGCGGCTCATTCCATAAAGGCGATATGAAAAGAACGCTATTCTTCTATCCGGCTGAAGCTTCTTGTGAGGGTGCTTCTTCGGTTTTGCGAGCGTTCATTCGTGAGTATACCCAGTATAAGAGGAGACCAAGAAGGATCAACAGGGTGGTGGATAAGAACATGCCCCGATACCCGATGGCATTGGCGATAAAGCCAAGTACAAAGGCTCCCGATGCAATTCCCAAATCGGCTGATATAAAGTAGGTAGCTGTAGCGGCACCACGGCGCTCGGAGGGAACCGACTGGATGACCTTTGCGTGTAAGCTGGGTTGTATGGCTCCAAACCCGAGCCCGATCAATAAACCCGCCAATAAAAAGGCGATCATGGAGTGGGCTTGACTGAGCAGGATGATGCCGAGGATGCAACCAATCATGCCTGGGTAGATCACATAACTTGCGCCATATTTATCTGCGATTTTCCCTGTGATCGGTCGGGCGACTAGGATTGAGAGGGAGTAGACGGAAAAGAAGTAGCCAGCGATGGTTGCCATGCCAAGATCTTGAGCGTATAAGGAGATGAAGGAGACGATCCCGCCATATAGTGCCAACAATAGCATCGAGATGATGGAGATAAAAACCGCATTGGGTTCAATAAATTGACGCCAAGAGAAGGAGCGAGTTGTATTGGTCGAAGCGTTTTTGGTAGGTTCGTTATATTGAATGAGCGAACCGAGGAGCACACTGAGTGCGGCTAAAGTAGAGCAAAGGATAAACATCATCGAAAAATTGGATAAGTGGATTGCCCATAGACCGAGGGTAGGTCCAACCACCATGGCCATGCTGGCAAATCCACTATAATAACCAAGTCCTTCCGCTCGACGTTCGTTTGGGATGAGGTCTGCGACCATGGTTCCTGATGCAGTGGTTGCCATGCCAAAACTAAACCCATGCAGGAAACGTAGAATGAAAAAAAGTAGCAGCCCCTTCATACCCAGGTATCCGATCATAATGATCAGGAACAATAAACGACTCCATAAAAAGATTTTTTTTCGACCGATGGTATCGAGCCAACGCCCTGCGAGGGGACGCGAAAAAATTTGTGCGGTGGTAAAGAAGCCGATAATGAGACCCACTTGGTCTACGCTTCCTTTCAAGACTTTGACGACAAATATCGGCAAAGTGGGCAATAGCATATAAAAACTAGTAAACATAAAAAAGTTACTTAAGGCTAAGAGGATAAATTCCTTGGTCCACATGGGCTGGGTGTTTTCTCTACTTTTCAAAAAATTCTCCCCTTTTTGAAATTTAGTACTTGAAAAATATTTCCTGTCTAGTATAATATATCTTAAGTCGAATTGGTAGGAGGTGGCAACAATGATCAAGTTCTCCAGCGAAAACATGGTGATTTTGACCGCTGCTTTCCCTGCTTAATCCTACTACATAATGAATCCCCCACTATGGGGGATTTATTATTCTTAAGATGTACAAGCCCTCTAATTTTACATAATAAAAATATTAAACTTTTTACTCTATCAACGATTCCCTATTGATAGGGAAATCAAAGAGTTGAGTGATTATAGTGTATCCCACTGGGTTATGGCGTCCTCTCATGTGAAAAGGCAGTACCAGCAAGAAAATAAGATGAGATATCAGGAAGGGGTTGTAAGCAAATGACTTCAGAAAACGCCTTTCTTTCAGCGATCCTTCATCTAAAAGAGGTGGATCATCGTTCGAACATTTGGACAAAAAGTGTGACACGATCCTACGCATCGCACAATTTCAATCGAATACCCTATCATTTAGGGCAACTATTGGAGCCTTCGGTGTTACATGAAGTTTCTCATGAGACAGGGATATCGGTGTCGCAATTAAAAATGGTAGACTATGAAACCCAGGGGCCCATGCGAGAAATCCAGGATCGCATTGCGCGGCAGTCAGATCTGTCCCCTGTGGAAAAGCTGAATGTTGTCTACTGCCTGGTTTCCCTTTCGCGGTATGAACGAGCTGTTGATATTCTCTCTACGCTTCATCCAGATCAACTACGACAAGAGGACCAGATTTACCTTTCCTTTATTCAGTTTTTAATTAAAAACCGCTTAAGTCTTCCTTATCAATCGGACTTCATCGCGATGAGAGAAGCACTTGGGCAGAAAAACCTTTCTGATGTCATGCGACTAAAGGTATGTACCCAGGCGATCGTATGGGAATTAAAGCAAAAAGCATTAGGGGAAGAACTGTACACCTGGTTTGTGAATGAGGGCTTGAAAACGTGTGATCGTTTAAAAGAAAAGGAAGCTCTCTCTGAACAACTTGCTCTTTCTTCCTTTTATAGAGCCTATGCAATGATCCCTGCAGCAAAACAGCTGGTTAAGGAAACAAGAGAAGAAATGGAGAAGGCCCTCTATTTTGCAAAGGCAGCGAAGCCAAGCAATCCATTAGAATCCTGTCGGAAATTGGATGCAATGAAGACTTGCTTTGAATCAGAATTAAAAGAGCACTTATATCTATCAAAGGATTATGAGCAAGCCGAGCGGGCTGGCTTTGATCTGATTCAGACGGATCCGGATTGGAGTATTTCCTATCACGAGCTGGCCGAGGTGTATATGAAGGTGAATAAGTTGGAAGAGGCTCTCGCCATGTTTCAAAAATCAAAAGAGATCGGGTTGCCTCGCACCACTTTCACCCACTTTATGATGGGATATTGCCTTGGGGAGTTACATCGTGAGGATGAAGCGATTGATGCCTTTATTCATACACTAACCATTGATCCCACCAATCTTTCTGCAGGCATCAATGGCTATAATTTGGCGAAAAAAATAGGCCACGCTCAAGAAGACACATTTAAATCCTATCTGACAAAGTGGGAAGAAGCGGGAATCTTAAAGGATGAACATAAACAAGTCCTCAGCGCTGGCGTTTAATCAACGAGAGGACGAAATGAAAAAAGGTAGAAGCCTTTTAACAGGCTTCTACCTTTTTGTGGTTTGCGTATCATCTTGGCGAGGGGCAAGTCGATGTTCCATTTGGGTAATCCTTTGCTTCATCTGCTGAATTTCTTGATGGAGGGTTTCTATTCCTGGATCCATTTTAGGGGAATTCTTTCTCAACAGAGCAGCCAACAGCAAAATCACGCCTACGATTATGGCCAATACAAAAAGTACAATGACAAGTTGGGTAATCATCGTTCCAATATTGAAGCTTAACATAGGAATCCTCCGTAAATTTCCAACGTGGATGATCCTTATTAAAGTATCATCGTTGGTTGCAATAATCAATTAAAATTAACGTAAAATGCAGGTGCTTACCTTTATTTAGCCCCAGTTGCTCCAAAGTGCTTTGCGAAAAGGCCTCTCCCGATGTCAGTAATGAACGTAAAATCAAAAAAAGTTCATCAGGCATATTAATGGGTTATGATGATCTGTCGATTATACCATGTACATGGATGAAGTCGATGGGTCAATTGGAGGGGGAGTGGTTCGACGATGAAGAGAAAAAGGAAGGGGCATTCTAGAAAATCACGTGGGTACCGAGCTTACTTTACGAATTTCGGCGATGATACCATCTCCATCGTAAATACACGGACGGACCAAGTCACTGGTACGATCTCTGTGCGAGATCAACCGGATGGGATTACTACCAGCCCGATTAAACCAACGGCCTATGTATCCAATACCAATGATAACTCGGTCTCGGTTCTCGATCTCATTCGGAATACGGAAATCAAAACCATCCCGGTTGGGCAAGGCCCTGTGGGCATTGCGACTCTTCCTAGTGGGAAAAAAATATATGTTGCTAATTTTGATGACCAAACGGTATCGGTGATCGATGCCTTGACGTATCAAGTGAATCCTGTTGAGGTCGGGATGAACCCTTTTGATATCGCCTTTAGTCCAGATGGAAAAAAAGCGTATGTGTCGGTAACGGTGAGCAACTATATTGCCGTGTTAAATACCTTGACAGATGAGATTATCACGACGATCCCCATCACAAACGGACGTTTTCCCCGGGATCTTGCTGTGACACCCAATGGGAAAAAACTTTATGTCGCCAATCGAACCAGTGTGAATGACCCGAGTACAGCTTCTGTCATTGATACGACGCAAAATACGGTCATTGGTTCGATCAATGTGGGGATTCGGCCCAATGGTGTGGCCGTTACCCCGGATGGAAAGAAAGTGTTCATTACCAACATTGGGAGCAATAATGTGACGGTGGTGAATGCCCATACCGATACGATAATTACAACGATTGACGTGGGGGAGGGTCCAACGGATGTTGCTGTCACTCCAGACGGAAAAAAAGCGTATGTGACCAATTACTATTCAGGAAATGTGTCCGTCATTTTAGTAGCGAAAAATAGTGTGATTACGGCGATCCCCACTGGTACACAAACCAGCGATGGGGACATTTCCACCTTTCCTTTTCATAAACGAATCAAGCCAAAAGCGAATAGAGCATAGCTTTTGGCTTGATTCTCCTGGTTACTATATTATTTGCTGTTTGTTTGATCAGGTTTGGTGGGAAGGATCTTCTGGATCAATCCTATCACGATAAATGAAATAAGGAATACACCGATGATTACAAGAAAATAGGTGGGCGAAAAAGAGAAAGCGAGTTGTTTCGTATTTGAATTTGCGGAGACATGAACGGTCTTAAAGATGAAATCCTTTTGGCCATTGGTTGTAAAGGAATAGTAGAAGAGACAGGCGATGGTATAGAGAGGGAAAATAGCGATGCTGATGGTACTGGATAGGATGAGGTTACTGCTTAAGGAACGTTTCATACATTACCCTCCCATTCGGTTCACAAGGATTTGTTTAACAACGGATTTACCATCCCCCATGAAGGGGAGGAGATACATAAGATGTAAGGCAAATGCGGAAGAGATGACCATGAGACTATCGGTGAGAGTGGGGTGGAGTGTGGTCATTTGAAGAAGCAGAATTCCTAATAATCCCATTGTACCAGGTATGGCAGGACCTAAGAAAGTTACCCAGATTAATTTAAATGGATAGGGACTGATGGTGGGTCGTACCAAGCGGATGGAAAGAAGATCCGCCGCGACAAAACCACTTCGGTCGGGAACCATCCGTCGATAGATATAGACATGGATGGTCTCATGAAGGGCGGAACTGACGATGAGGCCCCCATACAACAACGTGAAGTAGTAGGCGAGTTGGTAGAAAAAAGGATTGGGGATGAATCCATAGGCAAGGCTATCCATCACCATAAAAAGAGCCCAGAAAATAAATAATTTGCGTAGCGTGATCCCCATCATCTGTCGGAGTAACGTAAAGAAATGGTTACTCGATAGATTAAATCGCTCATGATACCCTTTTCGGTATTGCATGAAGAATGAAAGGAGTAGGCTTATCCCACGGTTCTTTCCATGATAGGTATAGTTGAGTACATAATGTTGATTCAGATGATTAAAAAGCTGCCCTGTATCGATGGAAAGTCGCTCTTCCCCAACGGAGAAAGTTTGGTCTAAGCGGGTGACGATTGTACCCATATCCCGTTGCCCATCAACTTCTTCAATCATTTTTTTACCCACATCATTGACTGGAATGACAGCGTCAAGATGCTCATCGTAAAGACCATCTTCATGAATGTGTACACCGGATGGCAGAACAGGAACCACTTTAATCATGGCCAAACCTCCACTCCCCAAGAGTTAAAATGATGAGGCAGATAAGAAGTTCTCCTCCCAATGTCAACATGATTTTAGGGAGCAGGGTAAGATCCGTGACGGTTGATTGTAGGATGTAGGTGATGGGGATGAGTAGGATAATTAGAAAAAATATCGCCAGAAAGGCTGCTTGTGTATTTTTTTTGTGCACGGGAATGGTTAGTCCTGTGACATAAAGTATCGCCGTTGAATTTAAGAGAATGAGGAGAATATAGACAAGTGATGATAACGTATCAGGGAGAAAAAGCGTGATCCCACTATAGAGAATGACTTGGATGAACGCCAATAGTGACAGACCGCCGAATTTGGCAAGGGAAATACTTTTAGCGCCGATCAGGTAGGTTCGATATAGGGGAGCAAATTTCAAATCATTCCCGAAGGAATTTAGAGCGACAAATCCAGATAAGCCTGCAAATCCCATGAGGATCATGTTGTTTCCAGAGAAATGAAAGTGCAGCTTTGCCAAAAAGGTAAGGATGATGATCAAGAGTAGGCTCAATAAATTTTCCTCATCCCGAGCTTGGGTTTTTATCTCCTTCACTAAAACCGCACCCCACTGACTTGTTGGCATGGGGATGTTGCGGAAAAGGGTGGAGGATTTTTTAGTTCGGGAGGGTTGAGTCAAAAAGAGAGCGGCAAAGGATAAGAAGAGACCCCCCAATCCGATGCCGAAAAGGAGAAACACGTTCACATTCATTGAGGAAAGCTTTCCCGATAACCACAGGGGTAAGGGAGAGAGGAGATAAAATAGGTTATAGTCAAAGTCGGATGCATTTGCAAGGACATCCTCTATACTGATGGTCTCCAATCCGTAAAAGAGGATCGAGACGAAGAGAAGGATCAGTGTAAGCAATTTTCCGTAGGGAAGATTGCTGAAAGCGAGGATGGCGTTTGACAGATTATAGATGAATTCCAAGAGCGATACGATAAAGAGTGACTGCAAAATGAGGCCAAGGAAAAATGAAAGGGTAAACGTAAAACCGGCTTCTTCTAATAGAAAGGCAGGTAATAGAATGATGGAGAAGATCAACAGATTGATCCCAAGGATTTGCAACGTGAAGGGTAAAAAATACCCTACATTCTTCTCAAAGGGGGTAACTGGAAACCAGCTCAATTTCACAGAAAGCTGATCGCGATCCGATGTGAGTACTTTAAATATAATGAAGAGAAGACAGGTGAAGATGGAAGCATTTAAAAAGTTTCCAATGGTAAACACCAGGGTCGAATCTTTCATCATCGTGTGAAAATACATGCGTGTAAAGGTATATCCTGCAATTGATCCGAGGATGAGAAGAGAGAGAGAAATCAGCAAAGCCGATAGTTGTTTAGTACGGGTATCAAGGGTTTTTAATAGTTCCTTGCGCCAGAGAGTAAGGATTAACTTAGAAATGGTCAATGATTTTTTCAAATCGTTCCCTCCGCTCCCCTAACATGGACACTTTCATAAAGACCTCTTCTAGATTTTTGCAATCATACTGATTTTTTAATTCATTCGCATGCCCCTCCGCTACTTTCATTCCTCGAGATAGAATGGCGACCCGATTACACATCGCTTCTGCAGAGAGTAAATCATGAGTGGCTAATAAGATACTGCCACCTTTTTCTGTGTATTTTTCCATTAATCGTTTTGTCATAATAATGGCCTCAACATCAAGGCCGCGAAAGGGTTCATCTAATACGATGATCTGGCTGTTTAACATAAAGGCGGCAATGAGTTGTGTTTTTTTCTTCATTCCATGGGAGTAGGTTTCGATGGGCTTCTTGAAAGCGTCTTGCATATCGAATAGCTCAATGAGATCCTCCGTTTTTTTACCTGACTCCCTTTCGTACATCCGATTGACGAATTGAATATATTCAATCCCCGTCAAAGCATCAGGGAGAAGTAATTCATCAGGAACATAGGCCATTCGTTTCTTAAATTCCTTTGTGTGCTGTGGAAAGTCATCCAGGTGGATTTCCCCGTTAGTCGGAGAAGTAATGCCGAGTAAACAATTGATGATGGTTGTTTTCCCTGCTCCATTGGGTCCAGCTATGGCAACGATCTCATGGGGCTGAATCGTTAAGTCAAATTGGTTCACCACAAAGTTCTGATCAAATTTTTTAGATAGCTCTTGGATGGTTAGCATCGATTTTCACACTCTTTCAAAATAAAAATGGTACCTTATCATACGAGACCGTATGATAAGGTACGAAGAGATCAAAAATTAATCGCACTCAATGTTGACTTTCAAACCGTTTTCCCACTGAACTCCACCAGTGAAGTGCTTACCATGAGCATAGGCAAGGCACCATACTGCAGCACCTAACACGAGAGTTGCGCCGAGCGCGAGCAGAACTGCGACAAACACGAGGAACCACGCTTCATCATTGACCGTTTTGACAGACGAAAAATCAGCTTGAGGTGCAACATACTCCATCCAAAATCCCTCCTAAAATAGTAAAAATAAAATAAAAAATCAGAATAGAAAGTTACCTATTGCTAGGCGGAGTAGATTGATTAATGCCAATGGTAGAGCGATGAAGTGAGGTGAACTGTTTCTATTAACACCATAGTAATAAGAGTTTACCAGAATTGTCAACACCATAAATATTTTGATATTATTAAAATTACATGGATATATTTTGATGGATCCTTTTCTAATAGTGGATATTTTTATGATGATGGGAATAATTGAAGTAAATATTCAGATTTATCTTTATAAATAACGGGATGATACTAAATTAATTTTTTAAACTTGCAAATTATGTATTTTTACGAGATTGATTGAAGGGGTGCTTGTCGGAGTCCTTATCTTACTGGGTTCATGGACGTGCTTGGGTACTATCCGTCCAGACGGTGGCATAAGGTTACAATACAGTCGTAAACCTATGACTTCCCTCTCACGCCCCCGCCGGCGTGAATCGCACCCCGGATCGGCGGAGGCGAAGGGAGGAGTATTTGATTAACGCCTGCCGGAGGTTTCGGGAAGTTAGGGTTTCTTCGGTAACTTGAGTCCTGAGGGGGGATCTTTGTTGACGGCAAATTATAATCAACTCCGGTTTGATATTTTGGAGAAGGTCCGTCTCCATCCCCAGAAACCGGGGATCGGGACACTACTGGAGTTGGATTTGTATCCCGATGTGGAGATCGAAGACCAGGGAAGTCATCTGAAAATCGAAGGGTACCTTCGTTTAAATGGTACCTATCTCTCTGGTCATGGTTATCTTCTTCCTGAAGAGGGGGAAGGTGAGGCTTCTTCCCATCCTAATGGAATGATTTCTTCCCCGCCGCCACAAAAAGAAGAGATTGCGTATGTCATTCCTGTAGAAATCACTTTACCGGCAGAACGAGCGGATATTGATCATATTGCTTCAGAGATTGAGTCCTTTGACTATAAGGTCTTGTCTCCCTTTGAATTGCACATTGAGGCAGTTCTTTCGATTGATGGTCTACTGAATGATGAGCAGTCAGAGGAACCCTCTGCCGATTATGAATTGGTTGATCCTGAAAGTGCAGAAGAGCCTTTGTTACCTGCACAAGCGGAATCTCAGGAAGATCTGGAGGAAGCGATGGATTCGCCTGAGGCTGCTGAGGAAGCTCAAGAAGAGGTCAGCTTTATGGATGAGAGAAGACAAGAAGAAGATCTATCCGCGTCCGATTCATCGGATATGGAAGCATCCAATCACGAGTCAGAAACGGAGAATTACGATTTTGTACATGTTGCCCGTTATGATGGCATTGATGATTCACATGGTGTACTCCATTCTCAATCTTTCCATGATGAGGAAAGTGAAAGTCCTGAGGATACCGTTTTTCAAACCCATGAGACACCTATAGCGGAAGCATCACCCGATGTAGAAGAAGAGGTTACTAGCGAAATGGAAGCAACGAGAGCAACTGAGGCCGAATCTGAATTTGAAAAAGAAGCGGACCCTCCGCCATTATTTTCCCATGATCGAAGAGGGTGGGGAGATAATCGATATTTACGACATCCGCATCATGGTGAATTTGATTTCCAAGAGTTGGACACGGATGAACGACAAAAGTTTGGAATTGAACATTTGTCAGAAATGGCACAGAACGAAGAAGCAACGAAGGGTCAGCAATTTCTAGAGGAACGCCAGGCGAGCGATGAACCACCGTCTGCTACCGAGACCAATCAATCGGATGAGAAGAATGAAGGGAAGCCGGCTCGATTGGATTGGGCGCGCTGGATACTGGGTGATGAAGAAGAAGAGTTTGTCAAAGTACGAATGGTGATTGTCCAGAAGGAGGATTCGCTGGATACGATTGCGGAGAGATATGAGGTGTCAGCTAGCAAAATTCTTCACCTTAACCAATTGGAAAGTAACGTGTTAGAACAGGGACAAATCGTATATATCCCTCGAAGTTAACTACACGGTGACAAGAGGTCGTAGATGAAAGGAGATGAAACCATGAAGTTAGATCCGATGTTAGATGGACCGGTACTTTCAGAGGTTTTTGATCGGTATGGATGGTCCCCCAGTCGTGTTCGCTATATTCAGGGCGTGCTGCAGGTGCGTACCGAAGAAGGGGAGTTTTCGCTAAAAAAAACCGAAGCCCCTGTCGCCAAACTACGCCTTCTGAACCAGGTGAGTGAGGCATTAATCGAAGAAGGCTATGAGCATCTTCTCTCTTTTGTGAGGACCAAAGGCGGAGAGCCCTTCGCGGAGATGGAACGAGGGAATTGGTATGCCTATCCCTGGTATGGTGAGCCCTTAGGAAAAGGAGAACCGCTCTCTTCGTTGGAGCTGATGCGACAACTTGCCCGTTTTCATCGCTTAAGCCAACCTATAGTAAAAAATGCATCGATTGAAAAAGGGAAATCCTTGCCTGTTCAATCCGAGCGATGGAAAGAGTGGCAAAACCACCTTGCGGAGTGGCGGGAGATGGCAAATGAACGTGAATTTACCTCTCCCTTTGATCGAACTTTTCAAGAGCATTATGATTTTCTGGATAAATCCTTTCAATTTTC
Organism: Marininema halotolerans; assembly: GCF_900116235.1. GTDB lineage: Bacteria > Bacillota > Bacilli > Thermoactinomycetales > DSM-45169 > Marininema > Marininema halotolerans. Next base: position 19,204 of record NZ_FPAA01000013.1, read on the forward strand.
TTTACAAGGGATGGATCGGATTGCTTCGATCAGTGGCGGGGCTTTGCCGCAGCAAACCTTAACCCATCAGCGTATTCACCCGCAAAATCTGCTTGTTGGCGCAGAAGGGTGGCGCTGGATTGATTGGGACCATTGTGCGGTGGATCAGCCTGTCACGGATATTGCAGCATTTCTTCGCCGTTTCCTCGAGGTAGAGGAAGGAGAGGTTGTTGATCCTGCTGCGCTACTCGAAGCGTATGATAAAGAGTGGACCCTGTCACGGAAAGAAAAGAAGATTCTCGCCTTAACGCTTGCCTGTCCAGAGAGGCCTCTTCGTATCTTGCATGCCTATTACCAAAAGCCGCGTCGTTCGGAGGAGTCGGTTTCTGTGCGCCGATTGGAAGAAGAAGTGGATCGGCTACAGGTTTTTCAAGATTGGATTCGCTCAGAGTGGAAGCCAAGTGCCACAGGGCAAAAGAGTGGGAGCAGCAGGGGGCACCGAACAGGGAGCAAAACGGGTGCGCGTTCAAATGCGCCCCAAAAGAATCGCCGACGAGGGAACAAAGCTAAAAAACAGAAGATCTAAGCCATAGAAAACACCGGAAATCCGGTGTTTTCTATCGTTTGCGATACCCTCCAAGCCAGGTTCCAAAGGCTTTTACAGGGAGATAAAGGGCGGCTGAGAAGCACAAAGCACGTATCCATTCCATTGTTCACGACCCCTTTGTAGTGTTTTGCATATATGCAACATGTTTGCTATTGATCAAATTATATGCGCAACTAAAAGTTTGGTGTACGGACTCAGCAGAATGGGTGCTTAGAATAACAAAAAAAAGAAAAGGGGTGGACAAGATGCTAGGAAAAGAGCAAAATATACGAGAGACAAAGCAGGGGAAGTTAGGAGGACGTTAGAAGCATGGTGAAATCGACGGCGAGAAGTATGTACCGTGGTCTTTTGATTATTCTTATACTCAGTTTCTTACTCTTGAGCACGGTGCTGTTGTTGGCTTTCCTAGCGGATCCACAATTGATGTGGGAGAGCGTACAACAAGCCTTTGGAATGATTCGTTAAACAGACGATAACGATCCACTTATGGACGAGATTCTTTTTATGTTGCAACCATGCCATTATTCACCACAGTAATCGGAGTGCGAACCCATAGGGGTTCGCCTTTTTTGTTCATAAAATTTGACTCTCACCCTTCAGCAGTATAAAATAAATACACAATTATTTAAGAAGCGATGATAGGAAGAGTAGTCGGATGTGGTTCGTTAAGAGAGAGGCTCCCTGGCTGGAAGGGCCTTCTTACCTATCTGATGAACGTCACCCTGGAGCTTTTTACCTGAAATGGAGTAGGGTAAAACGCGGCCCGGCGTTACTGGGGATCCCAAGCGCATCAGTTTGCCTATGTAGGCACGATGAATAAAGGTGGTACCGCGGAGCCCATCCGTCCTTTGGATGAGGGCTTTTTTTGTTTTCTGCGGAAATGTAAAGGAGGAGTACGATGGCTGATCAGCAAAAGGAAGGGTTGCCCACTTCCTATGATCCAAAACAGTCTGAAGAAAAATGGTATCAATACTGGTTAGAAGGAGATTTTTTTAAAGCAGGTCAAGATCCTGAGAAAGAGCCCTTCACAATTGTGATTCCCCCGCCCAACGTTACGGGAAATCTTCATATTGGTCACGCATTAAACTGTACCCTGCAGGATATTATGACCCGAAGTAAGCGCATGCAAGGCTATGATGCCTTGTGGCTTCCAGGGATGGATCATGCGGGAATTGCGACCCAATCCAGGGTAGAAGCAGGTTTACGGGAAAAAGGAATTAGCCGTCATGATCTTGGACGAGAGAAATTTGTTGAACAAGTGTGGGAGTGGAAGGAAAATTACGCTGAAATCATTCGGGAGCAATGGCGTAAAATTGGGGTTTCTCTCGATTATTCCCGGGAACGATTTACGATGGATGAGGGGCTTTCCCGTGCGGTTCGTGAAACCTTTGTCCGTTTATACAAAAAAGGGCTCATCTATCGTGGTAAATATATTATTAACTGGGATCCTGCTGCTCGTACGGCGCTTTCGGATATCGAAGTGATCTATAAAGAAGTGCAAGGAAAGCTATACCATATGGAATATCCGTTGACGGATGGAAGCGGAAAAATTCGAGTGGCTACCACCCGTCCAGAAACCATGATGGGGGATACGGGTGTAGCCGTCCATCCTGAGGATGAACGTTACCAAGGGTTGATCGGTAAAACGGTGACGTTGCCTGTGGTCAATCGGGAAATCCCAATCATAGCGGATGAACATGTTGACCCTGAATTTGGGAGCGGTGCAGTTAAAGTTACTCCAGCGCATGATCCGAATGACTTTGAAATTGGAGGGCGTCATCAACTCCCTCAGATTCTCGTCATGGATGAATCAGGCACCATGAATGAAGAGGCGGGGATCTATCAAGGGCTTGACCGCTTTGAGTGCCGCAAAAAAATCGTGCAAGATCTTCAAGAGGCAGGTATCTTGATCGAAATTGAGGATCATGTTCATTCTGTTGGTCACAGTGAGCGTTCGGGTGCAGTTGTCGAACCGTATCTGTCTACTCAGTGGTTTGTTGCGATGAAACCGCTGGCTGAAGCCGCGATCAAACAGACGCGTTCGGGAGAAGGCGCCCGCTTTGTCCCTGAACGTTTTGAGAAGACGTACCTTCATTGGATTGAAAACATTCGCGATTGGTGTATTTCTCGTCAGCTTTGGTGGGGGCATCGGATTCCTGCTTGGACCTGTGAGAAATGTGAGGAGGTAGTGGTTGCAGTTGATGAACCAACGACCTGTCCTTCATGTGGTGGGCAATTAGCACAGGATGTAGATGTGCTGGATACCTGGTTTAGTTCAGCCCTGTGGCCTTTTTCAACCCTGGGGTGGCCAGAGGAAACCGAGGATTTCAAACGGTATTTCCCAACGAGTGTATTGGTTACGGGTTACGATATTATTTACTTCTGGGTTGCACGGATGATTTTCACCGCCTTGGAGTTTACCGGCGAGAAACCCTTTAAAGATGTGCTGATCACAGGCTTGGTAAGGGATTCCGAAGGCCGGAAAATGTCTAAGTCCCTTGGCAATGGGGTCGATCCGATGGAAGTGATTGATCGATATGGATCCGATGCGATGCGTTTCATGCTTTCAACGGGGTATACCCCTGGGAACGACCAACGCTTCCGCTGGGAACGGGTAGATGCCGCGCGCAACTTCGCAAATAAAATTTGGAATGCATCTCGGTTTGCCTTAATGCATTTACAAGAAATCCCAGATGAAGACCTTCAATTTAACCCGGCGGATCATTTCTCCACAGCGGATCGATGGATTCTTCATCGCTTGAATGAAACGGTAGAAAGTGTGACGCGAAGTCTAGATCGGTATGATTTTGGAGATGCTGGGCAAACCTTGTATCAATTCATTTGGAATGAACTCTGCGATTGGTATATTGAATTTGCTAAGCTCCCACTTTACGGAGAAGACGAGGCAGCGAAGGGGACGACGCGCAGGGTTTTGGTATATGTTTTGGATCAATCGATGCGTCTATTGCACCCCTATATGCCCTTTATCACCGAAGAAATTTGGCAACAACTTCCCCATAGCGGTAAGAGTATAACCGTGGCAAAATGGCCGGAGGTAAAGGATTCCTTTATTGCGAAAAGTGCGGTTGAGGAGATGGAAGTATTGATTGCCACCATCCGTGCCGTTCGTAACATTCGTGCTGAAATGGATGTCCCCCCGAAAAAAGAGATCGACTTACTCATTCGCGCTGAGGAAGATACACAGGCAGCCTTTAAAAATAATGAGCCGGCTATTCGTCGCTTATGTGGCGTGGGTAGTTTATCGGTAGATACCCAGCTTGATCGTCCAGCACGTGCAATGACGGCGGTTGTTTCAGGAGCAGAAATTTTCCTTCCCTTAGAAGGATTGATCGATATTGAGCAAACGATTGCCCGCTTGGTTGCGGAGAAGAAGAAGTTGGATCAAGAAGTAACACGGGTAGAAAAGAAATTGGCAAACCAAGGGTTTGTCGCAAAGGCTCCTGCACATGTCGTCGAGGAAGAGAAGAAAAAGGGCGACGACTATCGTGAAAAACGGAGGAAAGTAGAGAATCGTTTGCAGGAGTTGCAAGGAAATTAAAAGGAAAAAAGGGACGGGCGATTCGCCCGTCCCCACTTTTGACGAATATGATAAGATGGTGGATGTGAGTGGCCTGTGGTGGATAGAAAGGGACGAAACATGATGGTAGAGGCAGCAAAATGTACAACAGCAGAAGATGTTTTTCAGTGGATGAAACAAGGATGTTCAGAGGGAATTCATCCTGGGCTCGAGCGGATGGAGTGGATGTGTGAGCATCTTAATCACCCTGAACGCCGATTAAAAACCATCCATATTGCTGGCACCAATGGAAAGGGATCGACCTCGGCGATGGTTGCGTCGATCTTGAAGGAAGCAGGTTATCCGACGGGAATGTTTAGTTCACCGTACCTTTCCCATTGGAGTGAGCGTATTACAATGGATGGCGAACCGATCCCAGAAAGTGAGTTTGTCCGGTGGGGGCGAGAAGTGGCTCTCTTAACAGAGGAACGAGCTGCACAGGGGTTGGATCGAATCACCGAGTTTGAGTTTTGGACATTGGTTGCCCTTCTTTATTTTGCTCGTGAGGCTGTGCCTTGGTTTGTCGTCTGGGAAACGGGTTTAGGTGGTCGCCTTGACTCGACCAATGTGGTAATTCCACTCGTATCGGTTATCACGAATGTGGGACACGACCACCAAGGATTCCTCGGTGACACCCTTACAGCGATCGCAAAGGAAAAGGCGGGGATCATAAAACCCGGTGTACCTGTGATAAGTGCTTCCGAGGATGAATCCGTCCTGGCCATTCTGAGAGAGAAAGCGAAGGAAAAGAAAAGTCGCTTTTACCAGATGGGGCAGGACTTTCAAACAATAAAGCGTTCGGATGAGAAAGACGAGGGGACTTCCATTGATTTTCAAGGACCCTACCGTCATTTGAATGATTTATTTATCCCTCTAGTTGGGGAACATCAGGTGAAAAATGGTGCGACCGCACTGATGATATGCGAAGTATTGCGCCAATTTTATGCTACAGTGATAGAGGAAGATCGGATACATGTGGGATTAGCGGGTACAAAATGGCCTGGCAGGCTTGAAACCATCGCTACTAAGCCGCGTATCCTCCTGGATGGTGCCCATAACCGTGAAGGTGCCCGGGCACTTGCCAAGGCATTTGCATCCTATAAGTATGAGAAGCTTCACCTTTTGTTTGGCGCAGGGACAGACAAGGAGATCAAAGAAATGCTGTCACCACTGTTGCCCTATGTTGATACGGTAACCGTGACCCAGGCGGAACATCCTCGGTCTCAAACCGTTTTTTCCTTGGCTGATACAGTGCGATCCATCCAACCGGAATTGGAACCACAAGTTATAGCGGATCCAATAAAGGCAGTTACCCAATTACAAAACGAAGTGGGTTCACAGGATATGATCGTTGTCGCGGGTAGTCTGTTTTTAGTCGCAGAGGTTCGACGCAGTTTAACAACGTAGAAATGGGATAAAAGGTGGGTGTGTGGGTTGCTTAAACAAGAGCACGTACATTTTGTTGGCATCGGTGGATATGGGATGAGTGCGATTGCTCGCGTGTTGCTGGAAATGGGACATCGGGTAACGGGATCCGATGTTGCTGCCAATAAATTAACAGAAAGCTTGGCATCACGTGGAGCGGAGATTCATCTTGGTCATGAAGCCTCCTTGATTGAGGGAGCCGATCGAGTGGTGTACTCATCGAGTATCCATCAAAATAATGTTGAACTGGTAGCTGCACGAGAGGTGGGCATTCCCGTATTGCATCGATCCCAGATGCTTGCTACCCTGTTGAATGACAAGAAGGGGATCGCGGTGGCGGGTGCCCATGGAAAAACCACAACCTCCTCGATGATTGCACAAACCCTTGAAGAGAATGACGTAGATTCCACGTACGTCATCGGTGGTGAGGTGGTCGGTCTTGGAAGTAACGCCAAGGCGGGTAAGAGCGAATTTGTGGTTGCTGAAGCGGATGAAAGTGATGGAACCTTTCTTGAATACTATCCGCATATCGCGGTGGTGACCAATATTGAACCGGACCATCTTGAAAACTATGAAGGTGATTTTGAAAACCTGAAAAAAGCGTATCGTCAGTTTTTACGACAGGTTAAAGAAGATGGAGCGGTCGTGCTGGGTTGGGATGATGCATACTTACGCGAGATCGCCAGCGAATCCAAAGCGCAGGTGATCACTTATGCGGTGGATCGATCCGCAGATTATCAAGCGGTCGATATACGTACACGACTCAATCAAACGCGCTTTACAGTGAAAAAAGGGGAAGAAATCCTAGGGGATGTGGAGATCCAAGTTCCTGGACGGCATAATGTTGCCAATGCCTTAGCTACTTTGGTGGTCTGTCTGGAGGCCGGTCTTACCTTTAAGCAGGCATCCGATGGCTTATCCCGCTTCCAAGGAGCGAAACGACGCTTTCAAATCATTGGTGAAGTCGATGATATTCTCGTCGTGGATGATTACGCCCATCACCCAACAGAAATTCGCACAACCATCGATGGATTGAAGGCGATGAATCGCCGGATCGTTGCCGTGTTTCAACCGCAACGATACTCACGCACCTACCATCTAATGGACGAGTTTAGTCGAGCCTTTGGGGATGTCGATCATTTGATCATCACCAGTATCTACTCCCCACCTGGCGAAGCGCCTATCGAAGGGGTGACTTCCGAACGTTTAGTGGAGATGGTTAGGGAAAATAGTAATCCAAGTGCGCTATTCCTCGATACAAAGGAAGAAGTAGAGGCCTATCTACTCAAATATACGGAGCCAGGCGACCTCGTGATCACCATGGGTGCTGGGGATATTTGGCGTGTGGCACATAACCTTGTGCCTGCGTTGGAGAAGAAGGACTAATGGCAAGTCGATCAATCGCCGGATGAAATTATTCCATTATATTGTTCATGGCAGGAATCGTTATTTTCATAATTCGATTGTAAAAAACCCTGGTTAACAGGGTTTTTTTGTTGCTTATTAGTATAGCTTCCATTATAATAGATAAAATTTACGTTAATGCAGGTGATGAAGATGACGGTGCGTAAACTCGGGGAAGCCGATCGCCAAAAAGCCTTTACTTTTTTAGCAAGAGAAAGTGCACTGAATCTCTTTTTTCTCGGTAATATACACAATTATGGGATGGAAACGGACTTTTTTGATCTATGGGGGGACTTTACAGAGCAGGGTGAGTTAAGGGGAGTCCTTCTTCGTTACTTTGGCAATTGGATTCCTTATGCTCCCGGTGAATTTGATGTGGATGGTTTTGTTGCCATCATGGAAGACCATGGGGAATGGAGTGAGCTTTCTGGTGCCGATCATATCATCGAACAGTTTCGCCCATATAACAGTCTTTCTCTCGATTGGGGAAGCAAAAGAATGACGTACTTCGCTGAAATGACAAGGGAAAGTTTCCGACCGCCAGGGGGGAGTGCTACCCTTCCATCGCTAAAGCGGATGACGGTACAGGATGTGAAGGCCATCATAGAACTTACGCGCGGAATTGAGGAATTTACGGTTCGACCACAATCGGAGGGAGCATTACGCCGATCCTTGGTCTCTGGGGAATCAAGGGGATACCTTGCAGAAGAGGGGGGCCAAATGTTCAGTATGGCGCGAACTGCGGCGGAGAATCCAGCATCTGCGATGATTATTGGCGTGGGGACCTTACCCGGATATCGTGGCCAAGGTGTGGCTACTCATCTCATGGCACGCCTTTGTGAGGAAGTACTTGCTGATGGAAAAACATTGTGTCTATTCTATGATAATCCCAAGGCAGGGCAGATGTATAAACGACTTGGCTTTTGTGATATTGGTTTTTGGACTATGATGAGTAAGAAGTAAGTTGCATCGATGCATGGTCAAATAAAAAGGAGTTTGATAGGAATGAAAGGAACACGGTTCGGCGTTCTTGTAAAGGGAATGTCGATGATGGTACTCGTGGGAATCCTTTTGACAGGATGTGGCGTGACACCCGTTGATCAGGATGAAAAGGTGTCAAGCACTCCCAAGAAACAAGAGCCCCTTGGTTGGAATGTGCCTCATTTTACATTTACGGACCAAGATGGGAAGCCCTTTGATTCGAAACAATTGGCAGGAAAGCCCTATCTCGTTGATATGATTTTTACACGTTGTCCGGACGTTTGTCCCCCGATGACAGCCAATATGGTACGTCTACAGAAGCAAATGAAGGATGAAGGTGTATCCATTGACATCGTCTCTTTCAGTGTGGATCCTGCTTATGATCAACCAAAACAGTTAAAAGCCTTTGCCAAACGTTATGATGCAGATCTTTCACAGTGGCATTTTCTCACGGGTTATCCACAGAAAGAGATTGAAGATTTTGCTCGCCAAGGGTTTAAAAGCCCCGTGATGAAGCAGAAAAAGTCCACGAAGAACAGTGTCATGGTCAATCACTCCGTTTCCTTCTTCCTGGTGGATACCAATGGCAAGGTGTATGAACGCTATGATGGACTTAAGCCGGACTATGATCGGATTATCCGTGACCTGAAACAGGTGGATAAGAAATAGCAAAAAACTCTCCTCATTGAGGGGAGTTTTTTTGCTATCCATTAATGCTTTTTTGGCAGCCACACACATCCAATCAGCCAGGCCACCCCTGAACTGAGTAAAAGTAAAGGGAGTCCCCAAGTAAGTGGAAAGTACCACAACTGGGGTTGAATGAGTAGGACCAAGAAGGATTGACTGATTAATAGGGTTCCCATCAGTTTGCCTAAATCCGTTCGTTTTTGTTGTTCGGGACGAGGATAGAGGCGAAACCAGGGCTGGAAGTTGTGATGGTGTCGAATCCACGGGAGTTGAATGCCTGTCCCAAGTAACATCACTAGCAATACGATCCAAGCAGGAAGCCACGATGGCTGAAAAACCAATAAAATCACCGCACCGACAAGGGTTAATCGAAGGCTGGCGCCGAAGGGTTCGCTATATCGAAGAAAGGTGCGTAGGTATAAGTATAGATAGGTGTTTTTTGTCTGTTTCGGCACAAATTTTTCTACAAAGGATACCCACTTGCGAATACGGATTTCATTGCCTACCTGGGGAACTTCGATGAACTGACTGGCAAATCGGTAGTAAGTCGATACAGTCTGACGTTCTCGTGAAATCCATTCCTCCCAGGGAATCAGATGAGCAGGCGGGGTGTGACGTTGGTAATGGAAGAACAATAGTCCCATCCAGATCAGAGCAAGGGGGATTAACACGATAAGATATCGTCCGTCAAATAGCCACATTAAGATGAGAAGATTACTTCCTCCTCGTAACCAGCCGGAAAAGGTGGGAGTGCCACTGATTATCGCCAGACGGAATAGAATCAAATTCCATCCTTTCAGGAGAAGAATCAAGACGATGGCAAGGGTGAATTCACTTGCTTCCCCGATTTTCACGAGATAGAGGGGCGAGAAAAAGAGCATCCATAAAAGGGTTTTTCCAATCTCCATGATGAGATTGTAGCGAAAGGCTTCCCGGAAATATTTTTGCACCACGGCACCGGCAGGGAGCAGGAAGTAAGGATCTGCTGGTTGCGCAAAGGTGCGATGCTTTGTCTGTGTGAGTACCCCGGTAAGTAAGATGGCCATAAGTAGAGAGGCTGGAAAGTCGGCAGGCATCCATTGAAGAAAGGCTTTATACCCGAAGTAGAGCAACAAAAGAGCAAAGAGCGGGAAGACCTGGAGGGTTTTCGCGATCAGAGTAGCGTAGCGAAGTCCTTTTTGCCAGGCATGTTTTCGTCGATGGGAAAAAAGCTGCTCTAGATCCTTCATAGACCGTTTTCCTTAGCAACATGGACAAAGAGGTCGTCTAATGAAGCGGTAGGGAGCCCTGCCTGAGTTTGCATTTCACTGAGGGTGCCTTGAAGAGCAATCTGTCCTTCTCGGAGCAAGACGAAGCGATCGGCATGTTTTTCAGCAGTGGCTAGAACATGGGTACAGAGGAGAATGCCTGTTCCTTGGTTTTTAAGCGTGATCATATGGTTTAACAAGGAATGAATTGCTAAGGGATCCAAGCCGATAAATGGCTCATCCACAATGAGTAGTTTGGGTTGAATAAGAAAAGCACATAAAATCATGACTTTTTGGCGCATTCCCTTTGAAAATGTAGTGGGATACCATTCCAGGCGCTTGGTCATCTGAAACTCTTCAAGTAAGGAATCCATCCGGGGTCGCCATTGTGATTCCTCCAAGCTATAAGCCATCGCGGTTAATTCCAGATGTTCACGCAACGTTAGTTCTGGATAAAGGTAAGGGGTTTCTGGTATGTAAGCCAGATGCCTTTTAAAGCGATCTGGATCCTCCTTTAGGGTAAGGCCATCCACTGAAATGGTGCCCGAGGTGGGTTGGAGAAATCCGAGGATCTCTTTGATGGTTGTACTTTTTCCTGCTCCATTTAGCCCGATTAAACCCACCATCTCACCTGGCTTAACCGAGAAGGAAATATCGTGGATCACAGGATGTTGGGGAGAGTATCCTCCGGTTACGTGTTTAATATCCAGCAAAAAATAGCCCTCGCTTTCTCAACAGGTTCCCTTCTGTATAGGACATCTTATCCCAGGAGTCCTTTGATGTCTAGGCGCAGGTTCAGCTGATACATATGAGAGATGGAAAGCCCATAAAAGTAAAATGAAGGAGTGGAAGGGGGAAGAGGCGGTGACTGAGGGTAGATGGATGGAAGTCGTTAAAATGGAAATCGGACGGTTAACCGAAACCCTGATCCAAAGCCAACAACCAGATGGCCGCTGGTCATTTTGTTTTGAAACGGGTGCAATGACAGACGCCTATGGCATTTTGTTATATCGACTTTTTGGTCGACAGGAAAAATATGTGCAAGGAATGGCGGAGCGGTTATTAAATTTACGGGATGCAGATGGGCTATGGCGACTTTATCCAGATGAGAAAGAAGGAAGCCTTTCGTCAACCATTGAAGCATCATTAAGTTTGATGGTAGCAGGAAGAATGGATCCCAGTGGAGAGGACATCCGACAAGTGAAGGAATGGGTTCGTCTTCGAGGCGGGGTTACTAAGGCGGGTTCTCTTACGAAAGTGGTGCTTTCGCTAACCAACATCAAACGATGGTCCGATCTTCAGTCTGTTCCCATTGAGTTGTTCCTGTTGCCACGTTGGTTTCCCATCAATTTTTGGGACTTGGTCGGTTATGCACGGGTACACGCCGCACCGATTATGGTTGCTGCCCACCAACGTTTCACTGTCAAGATCCCTGGAATCCCTACTAACCTAACAGAGTGGGGGGAGGTTGCACAAACCTCTGAGGAAAAGGAACGCGGACTTGCCTTGTCAGGAATTGTAGATAAATTTCTACGCCCCTATGGCCCACGGGCATGGTTATCGAATCGCTCCCTCCGTTATGGCGAAAAATTTATGATTGAGCGTGTGGAACCGGATGGAACCTTATACAGTTATTTCACAACGACTTTTTTAATGGTTTTTGGATTGATGTCATTGGGGTATCCCAAAGAACATCCAATCATTCAAAAATCATTGCAGGGAATGGACGCATTTTTATATCCACTGCAACAGGGTCTACATATGCAGGAAACGACGTCAACGGTATGGGACACGGCTCTGATCGCCGGAGCGTTATTAGAGGGGGGAGTGTCAGCTGGACATCCCGCTCTATGTAAAGCGGCTACATACCTACTCACACGCCAGCAGGATCGCATCGGGGATTGGGGAATTAAAAATCCGGAAGGAATACCCGGGGGATGGGGATTTTCCGATATCAATACGATCAACCCTGATTGTGATGATACCGCAGCGGTTCTTCGCGTGCTGTCTCCTTTTGCCGCAACGTATCCCACGGTAATCGGACACAATTGGCAGCGGGGTACCCAGTGGCTTCTATCGATGCAAAACCAAGATGGCGGTTGGCCCGCATTTGAAAGGAACACGTATAAGCGGTGGCCTTTAAAATTTCTCCATCAGGATGCAGCTCCCGCATGGATCGATCCGTCTGCAGCGGATCTGACAGGGCGTGTACTCTATTTTCTTGGAAAATCGGGTTGCAACTATGCCCACCCGGCGGTATCGCGTGCCCTCGATTTTTTGGTTCGTGACCAGGAAAAAGAGGGATGCTGGTTTGGACGCTGGGGGATTGCTTATCTGTATGGGACATGGGCGGCATTGACAGGGATGACGGCTGTAGGCATTCAGAGTGAACACCCAGCAATAGCCCAGGGAGTGAAATGGTTATTGTCCGTTCAAAACGATGATGGGGGGTGGGGGGAGTCTTGCCGTAGCGATGTGGAAAAGCGTTATGTCCCCTTGCATGTCAGTACACCCTCACAAACGGCTTGGGCATTGGATGCACTGATAGCGGCCTCGGATACCCCTACACCAGCGATTCAGGCAGGGGTGAAGCGACTACTGGAGTTGATTCGGGAAGGCAATTCCACGACCCAATATCCAACGGGTGCGGGTCTTGCAGGACAGTTTTATGTTCATTATCACAGTTACCAGTTTGCTTGGCCATTAATCGCACTCGCACATTATCGCGAAAAGTTTGGAAACTAATTTTTCATTCTTTTTAAACAAATGATTTCCTTTTTGTGTATAATAAGAGGGGTTATTTACAATAGATGTTTTGCAATGAGGAAGGAAAGGAAAAGTGGGAGAAGATCTATGAACGAAATCCTCTGGTTTGCGGTCATTGGGTGGATTTTGGGTCGAAGTATGCATCGGATGGCTAATGGTGTACTCGGTCTAGGAGGAAAAGTTGTGTCCACGCCGACTCGGTTATGGGCTTCATCCCTTTTATTAGCGGTTAGTTTTGCAGGTGTGGTGTGGACCACTTTGAACCCTTGGGATAAGGTAATCGGATGTTTGTTGTTTCTGGTTCTTGGTGTTGCTGTTTGGACCGACCTCTCATTCAAGGTAATACCCAATCGCCTGACAATACCCGCGGGCGTTCATTTCTTAGGGTTATCCATTATCAAAGGGGAGGGTTGGGCAAGCCTGATGAGTGCATTGGTCTGTGGTGGTTTTTTACTATTGATCGCGCTCCTTTCCAAAGGGGGAGTAGGTGGAGGGGATATCAAATTAGCCACCGCAGCGGGAGCAGCCTTAGGTTTTCCCAGTGCCTTAGCGGGGCTCTTTAGTAGCTTGTTTTTGGGAGGGTTGGCTGCTGCAATTTTTCTTCTTATTGGACGAGTCGGTAAAGGATTTGCCCTTCCCTTTGCGCCTTTCATTCTAGGAGGATTTGGGAGTAGTTTTTTTGTCGGGGAGATGTTGGTTCAGGGGTATCTCTCTTTTTTTGATTAACTCTATCAGTTCCTTCTCTATCATTCTAGGTTCTACTTGTATCTAGTAGGACATACTCATGATAGTAATTGATGGGAGAAGGGGACGATCGATCATGGAAAAAAGCCGGATCACTGTTCGACTCAATGGTTCAATTACAGGTCCGAAACCGGAGCAGACATCGAAACTTTCTAGTTCCCTGACAAATCATGAGGGAAAGCAATCCTCCCTTGATACGAATAAGAAAGGGATTTTATCCTGGCCCGTGCGTGAAGTGGATGAGGATGGGATTGAGTGGGGAAGCCCATATTCGCGTAAGCGAACGTCATCCGGAAAACGGGGGAAGGGAGCACTTGCTTTATCCGTAGGTGCTGCCGTGGTGATTGGTACACTGATGGGTGTGGTTATTCTCTCTCTCTTCTTTCCGAATGAGAAGAGTCCCACAACGGGTACGATTGATTCCCATGTAAGAACGGTACCAAGTCAACCAAAGGAAGCTCAGACCCCGAATCAAACCTCATCCAAGCCACCTGCGAAGAAAGCAGAAGCAACAATGACGCTGCCAAAATTAGAGGCGGTTCTAATTCAACGCGGCATATTTAAACAAAAATCAGGGGCAAGCAAAACCGTGATGACTCAACGAACACAAGGGCTTGCAGCAGTCATGACCGACGAGGCTCCCTATCACATTTACCAAGCGGTCGCTCAGGACCAGAAAAGCGCGAAGGAACTTGCTGCAAGCTTAAAAACAAAGGGTGGCGACTTAGCCTATAAAGCGATCAAGATCAATCAGTCGATCCCTGTTCCAAAGGAACGGTCTACGAATTGGAAAAAGTCTCTTCCTCTCGCTATCAAGGAAGGAAATCATATTTTTCAGATCATGGTAACCACAACGACGAAGGGGGTTTCTTCGAATGCATCCCCTACCCATTTTAAAGAATCGCGTACCCAGGTCAATGAAGCTTATACGCGATTTACAAAAGTACGGGGTGATGTGGAAAAAGAATTACCTACGTCGTTAAAAACGGAGTGGAGTGAGATGGTACGGGGAATGGACTTAGTTGTACAAAGTTCTCAGACAGATACGCCAAACAGAGCCATGTTTTGGCAAATGCAAGAAGGCCTTGTTCGATATGTGCTCGCTTATCAGAAATTTGTCGAGGCGTTAAGTTGACAGGGATTGTTCCTTGTGGCGGAGTTTCGATTTTGCTAAACTGGAAACTGTCGAAGGCACTGTGACCTTATTCATATAGAGTGAGGGTTCGACCCATTGTGGGGGCTTTTCTTGTCACTTCACTAATAAAATCGGTTGAATTTCTTGAACACGCACAATATATGATAACCATTTATAAACGTAGCTATAATCATGAAGGAGGTTGGGACCCATGCATCCGGAACTCGTACTCGCTTCCGGGTCCCCGCGACGGAGTGAGCTCTTGCGGTCGTTGGGCATTCCCTTTTCTATTCATCCTAGTATGGTGGCAGAAGATGTACCCGGTCAGCCTTCTCCTGGCGAACTGGTAGAAATCCTTGCTGCTAAGAAAGCACTAGCGGTGGCTCATTCCAAACGGAATGCTCTAGTAATTGGATCGGATACGGTGGTTGCTCTCGGCGGAGATATCATGGGGAAACCTGTGGATGATGCTGATGCCATCCGAATTTTAGAGCGACTTGCTGGGCAGGCCCATCAAGTGTATACAGGTATTGCCTTGGTAGAGGTTGATGAGAACGGAATCGTAAGGCGCCGATTGGTTCGGCATCGTATGACTGAAGTAATGATGCGCGATTTAGACCGAGCAGAAATTGAATGGTATGTCGCCACGCGTGAACCGATGGATAAGGCTGGCGCTTATGGCCTTCAGGGAATCGGATCACTTTGGGTAGATTGGATTGATGGCTGTTATACCAATGTGGTAGGCATGTCGTTACCACTTCTCTACGATATGTTACAGACGATGGATTATCCCATGGTCAATCCCTTACCTTTTCCCGAATAATCTAAGGGAGCACTTCAGTGTCTTACAGCTAGACCTCCTTATGGAACGGGATACCCTTGGAGGTTGTTATGGCATTTCACTATGAACCGATGATGATTCGTGATCTTCCCGCGGAAGATCGTCCTCGTGAACGATTAATGAAACGCGGGGCTTCTTCGTTGTCCACGCAAGAGTTGGTGGCGATTTTGTTGCGCACGGGGACAAAATCGGAATCGGTGGTATCGCTTGCTCAACGTATCCTCATTCAGTGTAACGGACTTCGCGGGATGGCATCCGCTGATTATCGAGATTTAGTGAGGGTGCATGGCGTTGGAGTAGCGAAGGCGTTACAAATTATTGCTGGAATCGAATTGGGGCGCCGTGTATCCCGTGTGGCACCTGAAGAGCATGTCGGTATTCATACACCCAAGGATGCAGCAGAATATGTGATGGATGAGCTGAGTCGTTTAACGCAAGAACACTTTGTCTGTTTGTTTTTGAATACAAAAAACAGGGTAATCGATAAGCAATGTTTATTTGTCGGCACGTTAAATTCCTCTGTTGTTCATCCTCGAGAAGTGTATCGAGAAGCCATTCGACGCAGTTGTGCAGGCGTAATTTGTTTACATAACCACCCAAGTGGGGATCCAACCCCGAGTCGAGAAGATATTCATGTGACCGAACGGTTGTACGAAGCAGGTCGCATCGTTGGGATTGAACTATTGGATCACATTATTATTGGGGATCAATGTTTTGTCAGTTTGAAGGAAAAGGGACGATTCCCTGGATAGAGCGACACTACTAGCAGAAGGGCTGAGACGGAAGATGCGATTCTGGTTTGGAAGTAAAGGAAAAGAAGAGGGAAATGAAACCATCTTCCAAAAATTTGGTGGATTCACACGGGATATGGGGATTGATTTGGGAACGGCGAATACCCTGGTCTACTTAAAAGGTCAGGGCATTGTTGTTCGAGAGCCCTCTGTGGTTGCGCTGGAAACAGGAACGCAAGATATTAAGGCCGTGGGTGAAGAGGCTAAACGAATGATTGGGCGTACACCGGGAAATATTGTTGCCATTCGTCCCATGAAGGATGGCGTGATTGCTGACTACAATACAACCGCCACAATGCTCGAGTATTTTATCAAAAAGGCCCAAAACCAACGGGTGTACCTACCACGTCGTCCCAATGTGATGGTCTGTGTACCTTCTG
This sequence comes from Marininema halotolerans, assembly GCF_900116235.1. Taxonomy (GTDB): domain Bacteria; phylum Bacillota; class Bacilli; order Thermoactinomycetales; family DSM-45169; genus Marininema; species Marininema halotolerans. The sequence goes on from NZ_FPAA01000013.1 coordinate 35,768, forward strand.
GTGTGACACCCGTAGAAAAACGCGCAGTGGAAGAGGCGACACGTGCGGCAGGAGCGAAGGAAGCGTATACGATTGAAGAACCCTTTGCTGCTGCTATCGGTGCAGGTCTCCCTGTTTGGGAACCAATGGGGAGTATGGTCGTGGATATCGGCGGTGGAACCACAGAAGTGGCAGTCATCTCCCTAGGTGGTATTGTGACAGCAAAATCGCTACGGATTGCTGGCGATGAGATGGATGAAGCCATTATTCAATATATTAAACGGCAATACAACTTGATGATTGGCGAACGATCCGCTGAAAATCTGAAATTAGAAGTTGGTTCGGCAAAGGTGATCGAGGAAAAAGAGGAGACGCGTCAATTGCGGGGACGTGATCTCATTTCAGGCTTGCCGAAGACGATCCACATTTCATCCAAGGAGATTGCTGAGGCCCTTAATGACACCGTACAGTCAATCATTGATTCTGTAAAAATGACATTGGAGCAAACCCCTCCTGAACTTGCAGCGGATATCATGGATCGCGGAATTGTATTGACGGGCGGAGGCGCTTTATTGCGTCATCTGGATCAGCGGTTATCCGAAGAAGTTGACATGCCTGTGATAATTGCTGACAATGCATTGGACTGTGTAGCAGTGGGAACGGGGCAATCCCTTGAAAATATTCATTTATTTACTTCGGGTGTAGGGATTTCCTCCACTAATCGCTTCGGTCGGCGGTCGTGAAGAGGGGTGTGAAGGATGTTTTTCCGGCTGTTTGCTAATCGACGACTCTTTGTGTTGTTGTTATCCGTCATTCTACTCACGGTGACAGTAGGAATGACGCGTGGTGAACGGGATTCGTTCACCTGGCCACAGGCTATCGTGAAAAATAGTATTGCCTTTGTGGATTCTCTATTTGCAACGCCTGTCTATACGCTTACCAATTGGATTTCCGAGTTAGGGAATGTCGGAAAGTACAGTGAAGAAAATCGTCAACTGAAAAAAGAAGCCAATGGTGTGCAGCAATTAAAATCACAGGTGGCTACACTCCAAGAAGAAAATAAGCAACTAAAAGACCAAGTCAATTATGTGGATCGCAATCGTGCAAAGACCATTACCGCAAAAGCGGTGGCGAGAACACCAGACCGTTGGAATGATCGGATTGTGATTGACCGTGGCACAAAGGATGGGGTTGCTAAGGATATGCCAGTTGTGACCGATAAAGGGCTGATCGGACGGGTAAAAGCCGCAACGGGTCATATGGCGGATGTCCAATTGTTGACGGATACTGGCAGTGGGCCAGGAATTGCTGCTCATGTTAAATCCGGGAAAGAAGAGTCCTTTGGTCTCATTGAGGGATATGATCCAGATAAAAAACGCCTCCTCCTTAAAAAAATATCCCCCAAGGCGAAGTTGAAAAAAGGTCAGACGGTCGTTACGTCAGGATTGTCAGATATTTATTCAGGCGATCTTTTAATTGGGACGGTGGAGCGAGTTACCCCAGGAGAATTTGGTGTGGACCAAATGGCTTATGTGAAACCTGCCGCTAGTATCGAGCATTTGAGTTATGTCATGGTGGTACGCGATCCAACTAAGTTACAATTAAAAGTTCATCGCAAACAAGTGGATAAGGAAGAGAATAAGGGGGAGTAAACGATGGTGTTTTGGATTCTCATCGGATTCCTCTCCTTTCTTTTTTTGTTGGATGGAACCGTTCTTCAGCCTTTTTTACCCCAAGCATGGGGAAGTGATTTTGTTTTCATTCCACAACTGATGGTCAGTGGGATTATCCTCCTTTCTTTGCATCGTGGTCGCAGGGTGGGGCTGTTGTATGGCTTTTTCTTTGGACTCTTATATGATTTGTCTTATGGCAGTACAATCGGAGTATACGCTTTTTCTACAGCCGTAATCGGATATATTGCGGGTCAAATTTCCCGACAGTTTGTATCGGGTCCGATCATGGCGTTGTTGACTACAGGGATGGGACAAGCGATCCATCTTCTTATGGTATACAGTTGGTATCGATTATTTGAATTGACGCAGGTGGGTGCACATGATGCATTCATGTATCGCATGTTCCCATCGGTTCTTTTTAATACGGTGATTGCTTTTCCTATTTATCATGGAATTCAGTGGATATTCCGACGATATTCTCCTCGTTTTGGTAGTTTGTTCGGAAAACGATAAGGGAGTTCCTTATTCTTTGGATAAAAATCATCGCATTTAGTTGATTTCCCTTTTATCAAAAGAATATAAGGAGGAAATCGGGGTTTTTTGCCGAATTTAGAACACTGAGGCGGGTGACAACCATATGGGTAAAGTGTTAAAGCCGGGCGTGACCATCAAGGGGTCCAAGGATGGACTTCATTTCTTTTTGGATGAATCGCGGCCGTTTTCCACACTTTTGAGTGAATTGCAATATAAATTGGAGAACGCCTCGACTCTTTTTGACGGACCGGATACGAATATATACATCAAAATCGGAGACCGCAGAATTACTCGGGAGGAAGAGAAAGAATTGCGGGCTCTTTTCGCCGTTCGAAAGAATTTGATCATCCGTTCCATTGAAGCTGCGGATGGGAAGCCGTACTTGATCGATAATGAGGATGGGATTCATCTTTTGGCAGGAACCGTGCGTTCAGGACAAGTATTGGAGCATCGTGGAGATCTACTGCTATTGGGGGATCTAAACCCCGGAGGTACCATTCGATGCACAGGAAGTATTTATGTCGTAGGTGCTCTACGTGGACTTGCTCATGCGGGTTGCGAAGGAGACGAGCGGGCAATCTTGGCAGCTTCTCAGTTAAGACCAACTCAGTTAAGGATATCCGATGTGGTCTCACGTCCACCTGATGAGTGGGATGAATCAGAAATATCGGGGATGAATTTTGCGTATCTTCTGGGAGGTCAGATCGCTGTTGACAAAATGCATCATCTTAGCCGAATTCGTCCTGAAATGGAGTGGAAAGAGAATCGTTTCCGCAAATGACGCTTGCGGGTTTTGTCCGAGAGGAGGAGTAAGCGTTGGGTGAATCGATTGTAGTAACTTCTGGCAAAGGCGGCGTGGGAAAATCAACGACTTCAACAAATCTCGGTACGGCTCTCGCTCTCAGCGGAAAGAAAGTGGTTCTGGTGGATACAGATATCGGCCTTCGCAACCTCGATGTATTAATGGGTTTGGAAAATCGAATCGTATTTGATATCGTGGATGTCGTTGAGAAAAAATGTCGAATCAAACAAGCGTTAATCAAAGATAAACGTTGTGATGATCTTTACTTACTTCCTGCGGCGCAAACAAAGGATAAATCCTCAGTCTCTTCCGAACAACTGCGCTGGTTAGTGGCGGAATTGAAAGAAGAGCATGATTTTGTCATTATTGATTGTCCGGCGGGGATAGAAATGGGTTTTAAAAATGCCATTGCAGGCGCGGATCGATCGATTGTCGTTACGACACCAGAAACCACTGCGATTCGAGATGCGGATCGGGTGATTGGTTTATTAGAAAAAGAAAAGCTGGGCTATCCACCCAAGTTGATCCTTAATCGATACCGTCCCCACTTGGTAAAAGAGGGCGGGATGATGGACGTTGATGAAGTGATCTCTGTCCTTGCTGTTGATTTGTTAGGAGTGGTTCCTGATGATGAAGAAGTAATACGGGCAGGGAATGAAGGTGAGCCCATCGTTTTACATAACCGCTATTTAGTTGCAAAAGCCTATCGAAATATCGCCCGACGCATCCAGGGAGAGACGGTTCCCCTCCTCGTTTTGGAAAAGGAACGTCCATGGAAAGCGCGTATGAAAAAATGGCTCGGGTTTGCATAAACCATCGCTCACTTTCTAATTAGAAGGTGAGCGATTCTTATAAACGGCAAATCCCTCATATTGGGTTTATAACCTCTCGAATTGTTGTCCATACTGATGATAAGGGAGGGATGATCTATGCCAAAAGGCGTCCAATGTGAAGTAGATACCTGTACCTATTGGGCTTCAGGCAATATGTGCGACGCAGATCAAATTATGGTTGTGGGTCACACCCAAAAGCCCCATGACTCTGAAGAGACTGATTGCGATACGTTTGAAGCGAAACACTAAATCGCCAAACTCCTGAAAAAAACCCCCTTCATATATAGAGGGGGTTTTTTTCAAACAACCCATCGTTCATCAAGGACAAGTCATACGAAGATAAGACAGGTCATAAACTTGTACAAACGAATGGCAAGGCGGGTGAGCGATTTCATGAGGGACTGGAACCAAGGGATACAAAAACGAAGAGAAGAGCGAATGCGAGCCATTCGAATGGGAAAACCTGACCCCTTCGCTTATAGAGATCCTGTGTGGAAAAAGGATTCCTCAGGTCGATCAGAGGAACTTCCTTGGAATCGTCCACAATGGATGGCAGGTGAAGGGAAGCGAAAGAAAGAAGGAAAGTTACTTTTGCAGTTTTTTGTTGCATTTATTCTATTTACAGGGACCTATTTAATTTTTCAATCCCAAGCCCCATCTGGAAAAACAGCGCAAGCTTATATCGCTGAAGTCATGGAGCGGGATTATAATTTTGCGGGTGTTGCACAATGGTACGAAAACACCATTGGGGATTCACCATCCATTCTGCCAGCTTTTTTAAATAGTGGGAGTCCCTCGAATACAAAAGAAACGTGGATGTCTCCTGTTAAAGGAAAGAAAGTTACAACCTACAGCAAACAAGATCGTGGTGTCTTTATTCAAACGGCAAAAGGAGCCCCTGTCGTTGCAGTAGCCGAAGGTTGGGTAATCAAGGCCGGTACTGAAGAAGGGCTGGGTAAGACTGTGATTATTCGGCATAAAGATGGGCGTGAGACATGGTACGGTGGCATGGATACCTTACGTGTCAAGGAAAAGGATTGGGTAAAATCGAATCAACTCTTAGGGGAGACAACGGATAAAAGTGACGAATCACTTCTCTTCTTTGCCCTGAAGGAAAAGGGGGGATTCGTTGATCCGACGGGAGTGATCTCCCTTGACTAGGATCCAGCTCCATGGTACATCCCTTCGGATTCATTCGTTATTTTGGGTGGTTATCCTCTTATCGGTAGTGACTGGCCGGTTTATGGAGGTAATCACCTTGTTCGTTTTAGTACTCATTCATGAGTTAGGTCATGTAACAGCGGCTACATCATATCATTGGCGGATCCAGTCCATTGAGCTCCTTCCCTTTGGGGGAGTTGCCCGTACAGATGAATGGGGGACAGTGCCTGCTCGTGAAGAAATCGTCGTTGCCTTAGCTGGGCCCTTTCACAACATCATTATGATCTTGTTTGGTTATTTCTTTTTTAAAATGGGTTGGTGGTCCGCAGAGTGGACAAATTACTTTGTCCAGGGGAATGCATTTTTAGCAGGATTTAATTTGTTACCGATCTACCCATTGGATGGTGGGCGGGTTCTGCAGGCGTTGTTATGTTATCTCATGCCTTTTCGGCAGGCGGTGCGTATTAGCATTGGGATTGGGATGATCGGTGCGGGTGTCCTATTATGGATCAGTGTTTTAGGTTCAGAACTTCATTTGAATCTTGCCGCAGTTGCCCTCTTTCTCCTTTATTCCAATGGGATTTCATTAAAACACCGCAAATACCAATACATGCGTTTTCTAATCCACCGTAAAGAAAATCACGTTCCCGATGGTGCTCGGATTATTCGTTTAACGGTTCGGCCAGAGGAGCCTCTTTCCGTTGTCTTAAAGCGGTTACGAAAAGAAGCGTATCATGTGCTAGAAGTACAGGAACCTGGGGGCAAGAGACGAATGGTTCCAGAAGAGGTACTGTTTCAAAGTTATTTTGGCGAAAAACGGACCCGTGGGATTATTGCAGATCTGATCGCTTAATAATCCAAGTTGGAGGATGGAGGACGAGTGGTAACATGAGACTTGCCGTTGACGAGGATGTAAAATTGAAGGATCAAATTATTCGCTAGATCAGTGACAACAGGTTATTACACCTGTGCTTATTCCAGGTGACTAAGGGATAAGGGGGTACCTAGGCGATGAAACAATCCCTCCACTTTGCACGAAGCTGCTATCAACATTTGGCTGGGAAAGTCAGTGTCGCGTTATGTGAACGATTCATTGAACAAAAATGGGTAATTCTAAGTGACGAGGGTTCACCTCTACTCACGAAAGCAGGCATTGATGGCTTGAGGAGTATGGGCATGGATGTGGTGTTCTTGGAGAAGAGCAAGCGATCTATGCTTCGCTTTTGTTTGGATGGTTCAGAGAAGAAACCGCATCTTGCAGGAGAAGTGGGCAACCGCCTCTTGCGTTTCTTTTTAGATGAGGGCTGGTTTCAACGCGAAGGAACCAGTCGCAAGTTAGTGCTGACTGACAAAGGGGAGCGCTTGTTAAACAAAATGGGTGTATCTGGGGTACAAGTCCCCTCTCAATGACCCATTTGTAGTGTTAATGGATTCTTTGTAATAAAGCCGATTTACCAAGATCTCATTTATTTTTGGCTCCTTCGACATACCAGAGGGCGGATGAGTTACAACAGAATCAATACGATTGTCAGCTATGTTTTACTCTTAACTTCACTGAATTACTTTTGAACTAGTACGAGGTCTAGCCAGGATTTCGCCTCATTGTACAAAATTGGATTGTTTTGCGGCGTGTAGTAGGTAAGGATTGCAACTGCCTGTGATACGACCCAACCGCGGGCCCTTGCCAATGTAGCATCGTCCGTACGGATAGCATCAAGGAACACATCGCGCGCCTCTGGCGAGTGCAACTTCCACGCGACCATTACATCACACGCAGGGTCACCTATGCCCATTGTCTCCCAATCAATCACACCGCTGATACGCTTATCACGTACGAGCCAGTTACGTACATCTAGATCGCCGTGATGCCAAACAGGAGGACCGTTCCATGGAGGTGCAGCAAGAGCTGACTCCCATATAGCAGACACCGTGGGATCGCCATTAAATCGTGCTAGCCAATATCGGAAGTCCTTGTCCCGTTGGGCCAAAGGAATGCCGCGTCCTAACGGCCCTCCCGTTGGATCGGCTTGTTGCAGTGCTAGGACAAACCCCGCGAGATCGCGTGCTGCCTGAATCTCGTCAATCGCCTCTATCGGCATCGTTTCACCCCTCAGCCACGAATGTATCTCCCAAAACCATGGGTATTCGTTATTGGGGCGCCCCTGAGCGATAGGTACAGGGATTTCAAGCGGAACTAATGGCACGAGTTTTGGTAGCCATAAGAACTCGCGTCCTCCTGGTGTCGTCGGTCCTTCCCTTCTCGCTAGCCGAATGGAATATTCGTCACCAAGTCGGAAAATGGCATTTACCGTTCCAACTGGCTCTACTTTACGAAGGGGCAACTCTGCCCAGTGGGGGAACTGATCGACAAGCATACGACGCACAAGTCGCTCTTCAATTTCCAATTCGTCAGCATGCATCTTCTCGGACATCGTATGATCTCTCCTTGGTAGCTCTACCATAAACTTATCAAAAAGCCACACTTTTTCATTATAAAATGCAGTCACACCTTAAAAAATTAACTTCTCTTAATTTATTTAATTATAACACAAATCCTATAGGGGTTGTGTTACATTACTATCAACCTAAGATGAATTTATACCTATAATTTATAGAAACCGTTATTATGAAGCCGATTTAATTCGATGTCTCCTTCGAGGGGTGAGGGTATTTGCTCAGACAGTGAATCCAGGGCTACGTTTCATTAAGGGGAAGTTTGCGATCGTCGGACGGGTGGTACGTGGTTGCCTCAATTTTTTTGAAAAAGATGGTTTGACCCAAGCCACCGCAAAACAAACATAGAGCGACTAACGCAAATAATAGGGGATATCCCTTTGTTCCGATAAGAAGGGAACCGAATAAAGGACCGATCATTCGCGAAAGGTCCCAATGCATTCCATAGATAGAAAAGGCACGTCCGCGATGGTGTAGGGGTGCGATTTGTGAGAGCGTGGTTTGTAAACGCATCAGCCCAAGTGTTTCTGCAGTGGCTAATAAAAACTGAGCCCCAAAAAGTAAAAAGAGGGAGGAGCCGTATCCATAGAGAAGGGCGACACCCCCAAACAGGAAGTACGAGGCCAGGATGACTGTACGACTCGGGTACCGAGCCGTTTTTTTGACGACTGCGAGTTGTATGAGAATCACGGCCACACCATGCAATGTGGCTAACCAAACCATAAGGGATGGTAGCTTAGGATAGGACTGTTTTAAGATAAGCGGGAAGTTGCTTTCGATTTGAGCATAAAAAAAACTGATCGGGAGTGCCAAGACCATATAGCTGATGATGTTTTTTAACTGCCACCAATGAAAGGGTTGGGGCATTTTTGTATGGTTGGAGGTAAGAAGATGAGTACTGGGGATACTTTCTGCCACTTTCCAGCGAAAGAGGAGAAGATAGATGAAAAGACCCAGTGAGGACAGCGCAAAAAAGAGCCTTGGATGATGGATGATCAGCAGGCCACAAAATGGGCTGATTACGACTCCCATCGTGGCGATGACGTTCAATAGTCCATATACTTCTGCGAGGCGATTCGGTTCAACAATGTCAGCAATTTGCGCTTTGGATGCCGGAATGTAGAAGGAACGACCGACACCATTAATCATATTGGCAATAGCGATCAACCAGAGGTGGGTGGCCAATAGATAACCCACCATAGCGAACAGCTGCAGGCTAAGAGCAAGCATCATGATGGGCTTTCTACCGAATCGATCCGTAATATTTCCCCCGATCAGTGTAGAGAGAATATCGGCAAAGGGTTGTAAGCCGATAATGAGCATGGTGAGGGTGGGGTTTTTAATGATTTGGTCTTGATAGAGGATCATAAAGGGAGCAATCGCGGAGCCAGTTAAACAGGTGATGAATTCGCCTAAAAGACGAACTTGGATCGTCATTGAATAGCTTTTAATCAGCGAAGGTAGTTGGTAAATAAGCATGGAATCCCACTTTCTGTCTGTCAACGATGGATATCGCTGATTGTACAGGGGGGACTCCCGGCAAAAAAGTGTAGAGTTTAATGAAAATCACTTCGTCTTTTTTATCATGGTTTTTTTATCTGGAACGGGAATCTCAGGTAATACAAAACGTCTAGAATTGTTGGAACAAAGTATTCCATGAATTTTTTCATAGAAATAGAAGCAAGATGATGACGTAGGATATTCAATCTTCCCAGGGAGGGCGTTATAACAACGCATAACCTTAACATATGGAGTTGCTCGAAGGATTTACTTTCTACTCATTAATATAATATAATTCATTAATAATATAATATTTTAAAAATTCGGAGGCGAATACATGACGACTCGTTTGGGGCTTTCGGTGGATATTGCTTTTACGGACAATGATAGAGATTACTTAAAAGAATGTTTTTTACAGATAACGACCAATCCTTATACGGATTATGATCAATTTCAAGAGAAGATAAAGGATTTAGCGGAGAATGATGCGAGGGTACAGGAAATCATGGCGATCTTACGTCCCTATAAGGATCGTGATTTACATGAGCACCCCTTTTTCACCTTAACAAATTGCCCAATTGATGAGGATCTTCCTGTATTTGATTTTAAGGATCCAGTCAACTCCAAATATGAATTGAAAAAGACGTTTGTTGCTGAGGCGTTTTTACAGTGGTTTGCTTATATTATGGATCAACCTGCGATTGGCTATGTCAATGTGAATAACGGCGACGTCTTCCAAGATATCTATCCGATGGAATCGCTACAAGAAACCCAGTCCCAAAAAGCGATCGTACCCCTTGGTTTTCACAAAGACTTAGCGAATCACTTTGTTCGACCGGATTTTGTGAATATGTTAGGCATGCGTAGTTTCCATGGCAATCAAATCTACACAACCTTCGTCACGAATAAAGAGCTTCTCGCCCATATGAGCCCCGAGGAACAATTCATTTTGAAGCAGGCACTTTTTTATACCCCCTTTGACGATTTGAGTGTGTATGGGAATAAAAAGAAACTGGGCCGTGCAAAGGATCATGCTATACTGATTGACAATGATGATCTCGCATATTTTGAGAATCGTACAGTGGGAACCACTGAGGCAGCACAGCAGATTGTGGACAAAATTAATCGACTATTACATCAACTAAAAGTATCCCATTTAATGAAGCCGGGTGAATTGATTAGTGTCGCAAATAATCATTCCCTACATGGAAAGGATGTTCTATCCGTTTCAGATCCAGAGCAACAAAAAAAGAGGTGGACGATTAAGACCGTTAATGTTTTTCACCTCGATAAACATCAGGAACATTTTTTAGAAGGAACGAAATGCATTGTCAACGGTTAGGGAGAACCCTACCCAGTAGGGAAGTTGTAAAGGCAAACCGATGGGATACATAGGATCAGCGAATGGACATGAACTCATGTCCATTCCTTTTTACATGGATAAGGTGGTGCAACCAATGAAGGTAGTAAAATCAAGGTCTTTGATCCAGCAACCCATCGAGACAATGTCAAAACAAAGGCCACAGAATGAAGCGATTATTGATGGAGATCGGAAGATCACCTATCGGGAGTTGGATAAAAAAGCAAATGGGATTGCCCGTCAATTAATGGCGTCAGGACTACAAAAGCAAGAACGGGTTGCCCTTTTGCTGGAGCCCTCAATTGAGTGGGTGGCGGCCATGCTCGGTGTGTTAAAGGCGGGAGGGGTTTATGTACCGCTTGATCCATCCTATCCAAAACAACGTATCCATTTTTGTTTACAGGATAGTGGGGCGAGCTTTGTCTTATCCAACGGTGAGGGCGGGGGTCTTGTCCAACACGTGTTGGACATAAGTAAGATCGATGAAGCTGATAATTTTATACCGATTCATGAGATAGATCCTTCTGATCCAGCTTATCTGATGTATACCTCAGGGTCTACCGGTCACCCCAAAGGGGTGTTCATTCCCCACCAGTCCGTATCCAATCATATGGAGTGGATGAACAATCAATTTGGTTGGGAGACGAGGGATGTTTTTCTGCAAAAAACCTCGGCCAGCTTTGATGCATCGGTGTGGGAATTTCTTGCCCCCTTATGGAAAGGCGCAAGGATGGTGATTCACAGGGGCGATCCCTTGGAGGTTTGCCAAACGATTCGAACCCATCGCGTGACAGTGGTTCAATTTGTGCCATCGGTGTTGAAGTTGTTAGTCGATTTTGAGGAATTTAAAAATTGTCCATCCCTACGCTATGGTTTTGTGGGTGGAGAAGCTTTGCCAGTCTCGTTAGTTGAACAATTTCACCAACAGTTAGCGATTCCATTGGTTAATTTATATGGCCCCACAGAAGCCACGATCGATACCACTTATCGTGTATGTGAACCTGGGCACAAGATCGAGGGGGATGTGGTCCCCATCGGAAAGCCGATTCAAAACGTCTCCGTAAAGGTCGTTGATGAAAACCTACAACCTTGTGCACGCGGAGAAGAAGGAGAATTGGTGATTGCAGGACTGGGGCTAGCTGTAGGCTATCATCGTCGAGAATCTTTACAGGCGGAAAAATTTGTTCAACTTCCCTGGGATATGAATGAAATGGGTTACCGGTCAGGAGATAGGGCAAAAGAGCTTCCTTCAGGGGAATGGATGTTTTTAGGAAGAATCGATCAACAGATCAAGTTGCGTGGGTTACGAATTGAACTGGGCGAAATTGAATCGGCTCTGTTAAGGCAATCTGCAGTGAAGGATGCCGCTGTATGCTTGAGAGAAGGTGAGTGGTTAACTGCCTTTGTGGTGGGAGATCCGACCTGGAATAAGGAAGAATGTATAAAGGAGTTATCGAATGAATTACCCAGTTATATGGTTCCCCATTTTTTCGTTCTCTTAGAAAGGATGCCGCTATTACCGAATGGAAAGCTTGATCGAAACCAACTCCAGAACCATCGGATGGACTTGGAACAACCGATGGAGCGGAGGGTGTATTCCGAGTGGGAAGAGAAGGTGCGTCGTTGTTGGATAAAGATCTTCCCTGAGGAATGGATAGGAAAGCATGACTCATTTTTTGCGTTGGGTGGCGATTCCTTGAAGGCCCTTCGTCTAGTGAGTGAATTAAGCCAGTTGGGAAGGAAAATACCCGCTTCCTTCGTGTACGATTATTCAACGATCAGTGAACAAGCACAGCAACTAGAAACGGAAACCTACTGGGTAGAAGGAACAGCGTTGCAGAAGAGGGAAGATATCACACCCGAGCATGTTCATAGGGAAGCTCCTCTTTCCTTTGGTCAATTAGGCATCCATTTCGCAGAAGAATGGAGTAAAGAGCAGGCTTATCAGATCCAGTTGCGGTTACAGTTTCACAAGCGTGTGGATCCCAATCGGCTATCTTTTGTTCTTGGAGAGATCACACAAAGGCATGTAGCGTTACGTACTTGGATTGAAGAGAAAGAGCCTGGTGAATTTTGGCAATATCGTGATCCAAACCCTCATGTAAACGTTCAATTGTGGAAAACAGAGAAGGCATTTTCCAGAGGAACATCTGAGGTTCGTCACCATACTGAAAAGCCACAATTTGATTTTATCGAGGAGACTGGGCAACTGATTATTCGTATGCATCATGTGATGGTAGATGGGTGGTCAATCCGTCTTTTGCTGCAAGAACTCGATGAAAGGCTTCAGGGAAGGTATGACTGTTCGTTCTTAGAGGATCCTTCCTTCTATCAATTTGCATCGGAACAAGTCAATCAGAGTCACGTAGGGATAGGCACCTGGGTCGATTATTTAAAGGATGTACCCGCCACTTCTCGTCTCCCCCAATCCTGGAGAATTGGAAGTGAACAAACTTCTCGAGGTGCTCAAGTGAAGCGAAGAATGGATGGCAGGCGGTATGAAGCTTGGCAACAACTTTCTAAACAATTGGGAGTGACTCCGTTTTCCCTCCTTTTGACTGCGACGCAAATCTTCTTGGCACAAGCCAGTGGACAACAGGATGTGGTGATGGGTGTACCAGTGGCAAACCGAGAGGATGAACGATATCAACAAACGATTGGCAATCTGGTTAACCTACTGCCCTTTCGATTACAGGTGAAGGATCCATCTACTTTTTCTCAACTGGTTAAAAGAACCTTTCGAGATCGAGCTGCCTTGAAGGCGGTGGAGTCGGTTCCTTTTGAACACATCCTAGCTTCTATTCAAGTGGAACGAGGAGTTCATTTCCATCCGCTTTTTCAAACAATGGTGGTCTACAATGAATACCCCTTGATGGATCAACCTGTGCTTTTTGATTGGAAGGAAGATTTTCTAGGAACCACCAAATGTGATGCGAGTTTTCAGTTTTATAAGGGTGCTAACCATTTGGATTTAACGTTGGAATATTGTACGGATGTATTTTCTCATGAGATTGCAGAGGACATCCTGGATCGGTGGGAGCGGAATCTAGATTCATTGTTACATCAACCGGATCAGAAAGTGTCGGTGGGGTCGGGTGAAGGGAAACCGGCGCAAATGACAACAGCAGTGGTGATCGAGGATGGTAAGGAGGGTGATGAAAGCCGACTGGTTCAGCGGATTAAATTATACTGGAGTCAGATATTAGGGGTCGAAAACCTAAGAGAGTCCGATCGCTTTTTTGATCGAGGAGGTCACTCCCTGTCTGCGATGAAGATGGTGGCGTTAATTAATAAAGAGATGGGTAGCCAGCTTTCTGTAAAAAGTATCTTTGAATTTCCCTCCCTTGGAGAGTTCGCCGATGCAGTCGGAAGAGAATCTCAGCATATGAAAGAACCCGAAGCGATTGTCACCTTACAAAAGCATCCTCAGGGAACACCCGTCTTCTTTATTCATCCAGCAGGTGGAGCGGTGTGGTGTTATCGGGAAATGGCGGAGGTTTTTCATCATGGCCCTGTATACGGGATCCAGTCAGTCAGGGATGAAATGTCAGGTGACTATGAAGTTGAAATCCCCGTGCTGGCTCGTCGGTACAGAAATTACATCAAAGAAGTCCAACCAGAAGGCCCCTATGTAATCTGTGGGTATTCCTTTGGGGGCAATGTTGCCTTTGAGATAGCTTGTCAGATGGAGAAGGCAGGAGATGAGGTCGCGTTGCTAGGATTAATTGATTGTCATATGAGTCACCCTGCACCGTATCGGAAAAGTGAGTTCCTATTCTCCTTTGCACAGAAGTGTGCAGAGGGAGAAAAGATTGAGCTCACAGAAAATGAACTGATGGGGATGAATGAAAATGAACGGTTAACCTACCTCCTACAATTGGGGAAAGAGAGTGGGCACTTACCAGATGATGCAACCGTGGATCGTTTAAAGGAAGATGTAGCCATGTGGCAAGCAAATAATCAAGCGATTCGTTGCTATGTGATGGAGTCAAAGTATCGTGGAAGAACCCTTTTCTTAAAAGCGAGGGAAAATCAAAGCGATTCAACGAAGGGGTGGACGGATCGGCTTGTTGGTAGCTTAACCATCAAAGAAGTCCCTGGACACCATTTCTCGATCTATAAAGGGGAGAACGCAAGGGAAGTTGGCAGACAGATTATTGAGGCGATGGCGTAATGGGGTGAAAAGGGATGGCAGTTGTATTGCGTTGGCGGTTAGCAGGGGAGTTTATTCAAAATATGATTTTTTGGTGTATCTTCCCCTTCATGGCGCTTATTCTTACCCAGTGGATCGGGGTAAGTAAAGCAGGATTGTATCTGGCACTTTCACAAGTTTTTGCGGTAATCGCTGGTTTAATCGGGGGGACCCTCGCGGATCGTTGGGGACGTAAATCCGTTATGACGTTGACCTCGCTAGGATTTGTTGTAGCATTGGTGATCTTCTTAGTTGGAAGTTGGTTTCAGTCGGTGGTGTTATATTGGAGTGCTTTTACCTTGCTCAGCGTGTGTAATGCCCTTTATGTACCAGCAAGCCGGGCCATGGTATCTGATTTGGTGCCGATCCATGAGCGAAATCAGGTATATGCTCGCTTCTATACCTTTTTTAATATCGCTGTCATTTCTGGTCCGATTATTGGTAGTCTGGTATTTTTTCGTTACCCCCTTCCTTTTTTCTCCGTGGCAGTTGTATTAGGATGGGTCATTGTTTGGATAACGCTTTTGAAAACCACTGAGACGCGTCAACTTCAAGATAACGCGCTGCCAGGGGAGAGAAAAAGTTTTTGGTCGGATAATCTCTCCGCTTATCGTCAGGTTGTGAAGGATCCGGTTCTCTTTTTATTTATTTTATCGGGAGTCTTTGTTGCTCAAGCTTTTATGCAGCTGGAGATTCTCTTTCCGTTGATGGTGAAAGAACGCTTGGCGGTGGGTACTTTTGCAGGATGGGAAATTCAAGCCAATGACTTTTTCGCATGGATGCTTTCATTGAATGGAATTCTTGTCGTCTTGTTTACGAGTGGGATGGCAAAATGGATGAAATCGATGCCACAAAAATGGGTGTTTATAATTTCAAGTTGGTTGTATGGCTTGTCAATCCTTGTCTTTGCCGAGTCGAAGGGATATATGATCGTGATCATAGGGATTGTCATCTTCACATTAGCAGAATTAATGATTGTGAGTGTGCAAGAGGGATTTGTCTCCGAAATTGCACCGGATGATCGAAGGGGAACCTACTTTGCAGCGGCGCAATTGCGTTTTGTATTGGGACGGTTGATCGCTCCGCAATTTTTAATCCTACTTCCACTTCTGGGCATGAAGGGGACGTTACTTGTGATTGCTTTATTCCCCATGGTAAGTGGGTTTTTATATGGGGGGATGTTTTCTCTCTGGACAAAAAAGAAACAAGGAAAGATCGATGAAACATTCGTTGGGTAGAGGAAAGGGGTATGTGTGGATTAGAAAGCGGATCCACACATACCCCTTTCCTGTGAGAGGGTTACGTACGAGTCCTTTTCAGATCGTTTTCTCGACGGTAAGATGGTTGTGAATGAGAGGAATTAAAAGAGAGAATAAGCTTCTTTGGAAGGGCTTGTTTTTGGGGAGGTGCTCTTTTTGAAAGTGCAGCGTCAAGTGGATCATTATCTACGTTTATATAAGGGGATGAACCAACCGCGTTTGGGGATAAAACGAGAGACGACCTTGAACCAAGTTACTAAAATCCTTTGTTGTACACAACGAAATACGCAACTGATTGTTCATAAGTTACGTGCATTACATTGGATCACTTGGCTGCCAGGACAAGGACGGGGAAAGTGTTCTCATCTTACTTTTTTGATTGATCCAGAAGATTTACTGATGCGTATTGCGATGGAGTATACAAGGGAGTGGGATATCAAAGGAGCGACCACCTTTCTTTTGCAATATGATCAAGGGTTTCCTTCTATTCGAGAACGGTTTGAAAGGGAGTTGGAGCCTTCCCTTCGCTTGGTGCATTACAACAAGAAACGAGCCCAACAAAAAAGTACTCTTCGTTTTACATATAACAAGCCCCTGAGACAGTTGGATCCGGCTCATGGGTATCTCCGTTCAGAACGCCATATGATTAAACAATTGTTTGATCCCTTAATTACTTATCACCCTATAAGGGATGCCTTTGAACCCCATCTTGCTCATTATTGGGAGAAGGATGCGTCAAAACGGCAGTGGCGATTTTATCTCCGAAAAGGGGTATTGTTTCATCATGGGGTTCCGATGGTAGCAAAGGATGTCGTTTACTCCTTCAATCGATTGCGAAAGACTCCTGTCAGCTGGATGACTAACCCTATCACTTCGGTTGAAGCTTTGGATGATCATACGGTGGATATTTGTTTAAAAGAAGAAGACACGCTTTTCTTGCATCTTCTCAGTCACGAATCCTTCTCCATACTCCCTGCGCTGGATAGGGAGAGACCACAGAAGTGGGGGGCTTACTTCCCTAGGGGAACCGGTCCATTTAAGCTTGTGCGGAATGATCAGAACATGGTGATCTTCGAAAAATTTGATGCGTATTTTCGTGAACGGGCACTTCTTGACCGCATTGAAATCATCATCGATTCGAAGGAGGTGGACACCCCTTTCAATGAACATCATCAACGATGGCGATTCGATTCCAGCACAGAGTCGAATGTGATGATGCTGATCTTTAATGGTAAGAAGGACGGGTTATCTTCCAATCCCCATTTTCGCGAAGTGCTTGCAAGGATATTGGATTCAGGCAAAATGATCGAAGAACTTGGTGGCGCTCGCGGTAGAGAAGCAAAGAGTCTAATTGATGGTGATCACGAGAGTGAATCAGGATTACAAGATGCGCTGCCTATAGAGAGACTTTTAGAGGCGTTGCCCTTTCAAGAGGAGCCACTTCACCTGTATTCCTTTGATGATGAGGACCATCGAGAGGATGCTCGTTGGATCCAACAACAATGTGTTGTACTCGGCATACGCATCCAGCTTCATTTGGTGCCTGTGGAAGAGTTGATTCGTGTAGAAACGATGCAAATGGCAGATCTAATCCTGGATGAGACCACTGTTGGTGATTGTATGGAGTTATCCATGTTGGAGATGCTCTATCATGAGAAAAGTTTTTTTAAGCATACGCTCTCGGATGAGCTTCAATCGATTATCGATCGTGATGTGGCGAAATTACGCCACATCACCAATCATACAGAACGCCAGCAAGTCTTGTATGCGATTGATCAAAAATTGCAGGAGGAGAAAGTCTATATTAGTTTTTATCGAAATTATAAGCGGACGTTGTCTTCTTCGACAGTAAAAGGCAGTTCAACGAATGCCGAAGGATGGGTTTCCTTTGAAAAACTGTGGATACAAGGGCAATGATCAAGTTGTGTGGGTCAGGAAGATAGGGGCGTAAACGTTTGTAAGGCGGTATACTTTGTTCACCCCCATAAAACGTCATTCTAGTGTAAAATAAATAATAATGAAGGATGTCAGAAAAGGAGTGTCTCAATGGAACTTTCGAAAATGAGAAATATTGGGGAAGCCATCAGAAGAGTGCGAAAATCCAAAGGGCTTCGGTTGGAAGATTTAGCAGATGACAATATTTCACCAGCAACGATTAGTAATATTGAGCGAGGCGTTTCCCATGTCAATAATGCCAAAATCGATTATATCGTAGAGAAGCTTGGATTAAGTATGGGAGAGCTCCCTTCTGTTCTGATGGAACAAGAAGAGGAATTGAGTGAGTTGCGATTTAGTCTATCCTCTGTTGAATTATTAGTCGATCTAGGAAAGAGTAGAGAGGCATTACAACAATTGGATCAACTCCATTTTGAGGATAGCCATGCTTATGCGGCGCTCTTTCATGTACTCAAGGGTAGAGCCTTCTTGTCGCAGAAAAATTGGAAACGAGCAGAACGGTCCTATTCAACGGCCATTAGCTTATGTGGGCAAAACAGTAACGAAGAAAACTTGGAAGCGACCTCCTATCTAGATTTGAGTTTGTGTAGTTACGAGCAGAATGAAATCGAACGAGCCCTTGAATTTACCGATAGTGGGTTAGATACTTTCGTTGAAGGGAATGGACGGGACTATGTTAAATATGCACTCATTAGAAACAAGGTAGTCTTTCTCATTCGACTCGGACGCAACATCGAAGGACTCAAAGTGATTCAGGATGTTTGGGATCAGATTGATCATATGGAAGATACCGATACGGTGTTAGCTTTTTATGAGACAAGAGCGGATCTTTTGCGAAAAATGGGTCTGTACGATGAGGCGATTCAATTTGCGTCAAAGGGATTGGAGTTAGCAAGAGTCAACAAAAACTACCAATTCATTTTCGATATATTGATTACCATGGGTAGCCTTTATTCTTCGCAGAAACAATTTAAAAAAGCGGAAGATTGTTTTAACACTGGCCTCGCGTCAAAGGGACTGTTAACGAACGAAAAAGTTTTGACCGATGCCTATATTGGGCTGGGTAAGCTATATGTAAAGTTGGGTAAAACGGATGAAGCCCACCAATTATTTAAACAGGCCATTGCCAATGCAGAAAATTACGATGATGCACCGAATCTTACATACGCATTACGGGTCATGGGCGATTTCTTAAAATTAGGTGGCAATAAACTTGAAGCGGTCACCTACTATGAAAAAGCGATTAAAATCACTCAAAAATTTCATTATCAAAAAGCCGAAAGCCAATTACATATCCGCATCTCCCAATGCTATCAAGATAGCAATCAAAAGGAATTTGAAAAGAGTCTACTGAATATGTATAAAGCACAGGTCAATTTAAGAGGTGGGGATAATGAAATCTTTGAAGAAGATTAACCCTGTGCTGCTGATCATCATCTTAACAATGGCATGGGGATCGACCTCATTCTCTCATGCCATCGATAACGAAGGAAATCAACCCATCGTCCAGCCATTGAGCGATACAGAGCCACGACATGGATAACAGGCTTGCATTTCATAAACCGTCTGCGGACGGTTTTTATTATGGGTGTAAATATCTTTAATTGAATAAAAATTTAAGATAGAGAGTGTATTGATTACTGGATATTCGGGAGTAGTTACACTAATAAGGGAGTATTCGAGGGTATAACGAACCTTTCGTATTACTAAATTTTTAATATAATATAAATAATTATTTCTATATCATGAATTTGGTGATATAATGTGAAGGTAAAGTTGGAAGGGTTACGCTAACTTTCGTTTACAATCGAATTTTAAAAGGAGAGATCTTTCATGAGTGGACCCACATTTAACGGTACAAGAGTAGGAAAGCTTCCGATTGGGATTACAATTGCCCCCTTTTCTAAACGGTTAAAAGAAATATATAGTACAAGTGACTATAAAAAATTGTATGGCGATGTGGATATTGTTGGTCTAGAAAAATTACTGATTAGTATAACAACAGAGGCTGTAAATCAGTGGAACACGTTGTTAGAGAGGCAAGTATTTGAATTTCAAAAACCAGTTGAACCTAAACCAAACTCTCCTGAAGTAAGTGATTGTGGTGTGATGAAGAATAACGTAATCATCTATCCTGCTATCATTCCAGCCGAAATTTTCAAGCTGGGTGGTACATTTATGTATTATATAGATGAGAATGGGAAATCTTTTAATTCAAAATTAATGCAAACCTCACAACCAATTGATAATCCATCTCTGGTCAATTGCGGAACAATAAGAATGAATTTTAGCGCCCTAGAAAAAAAGGTCTCAAAAATAATAACTGCTTCTGAAATATTCAAACTTAAAGCATATATTGAACATCTCAAGAAACAAACAGAAGATTCGGGTGAGAAATTCGATATAACAAAGTATGATATTGCTTCTGAGGATGACATTGAAGCTACGGTAATAAAAAATGTAGGTAAGGATGATATTGTTATCAATCAATTTAATTATCTTTTTTCGATTACCCATGAGTTGGGGCATGTACTGGGTTTAGATCATACAATAGATATGAATTCGATTATGTATCATGGGTTGAATCATAGGGTAGCAAAATCGATGTCTGAGAATAAGTGGAAAATAGGGAAATCAGATATTGCGGCGATTGTAGCGCTTTATCAAATGAAAAAAATGACGGTGTAATAATCCAACCTTTCAGGCCTGATACAAAAGGAGGAGGAGGGCCTTAGCCTTTCTCCTTTTTGATTATTCAGTAAAACCAAGAGATACCCTTGAGCTCATTAAGATAAGAGTGATCTCCATCATAGGATTCGACCATGGACTTTTGGTCACAGCAATTCCACCAGAATCAACCCGTGAACCCTTACCTACATTGACACTGGCTCATTGCTATGATATGATTTCGGTTGTGTAATCTGAGCTTGCTCTCCGGGAGCAAGGCAGTACCGCACGGATTGGGTTATAAGGGCTTATGCCCACCCATATTCGGCGAGTCTTCACACAGGAGGAGGTCCCGGCTATGTATGCATTGATTGAAACCGGCGGAAAACAGTACCGCGTAGAGGAAGGCCAAGCTATCTACGTGGAAAAACTAGCCGCTGCTGAGGGAGAAAGCGTTACGTTTGACAAGGTGTTGCTCATTGGCAAAGAGGGTAACACCACCGTGGGTGCTCCGCTTGTATCCGGTGCGAAAGTTACGGGTAAAGTGGACAAACAAGGTAAAGCTAAAAAAGTCGTTGTATTTAAGTATAAGCCGAAGAAGAACTACAAGCGGAAGCAAGGGCATCGTCAGCCTTTCACCAAAGTCATCATCGAAAAAATCGAAGGTTAATCCGGCGATATGATTCGAGTAACACTCACCCGTGATTCACGGGGGCGGTTGGAGCGAGTCGAGATGGATGGGCATGCAGAATTCGGTGAGTATGGCCAAGACATTGTCTGTGCAGCGGTGTCTGGCATAGCCATCGGATTAGCTAATGCGACAGAAACGCTCCTCGGGGTTCGCATTTATGGTGAGGTGGATGCAGACTCAGGAGGCCATTTAGACTGTCAGCTACCTAAGGGGTTAGCCCCTGATGTAGAAGAGCGAGTCCGCCTTTTGATGGAGGCGATGGCCACGTCTCTCCAATCGGTCGCTGATGAATATAGTTCTTATGTAAAAATTACGGAAAACACTCGTTGAAGGAGGTGGATTCCATGTTGAAAATGAACCTGCAATTCTTCGCTTCGAAGAAAGGGGTTGGCTCCACAAAAAACGGCCGTGATAGCATTTCTAAGCGTCTCGGTGTGAAACGTGGAGACGGTCAAGAAGTAAGCGCTGGGAGCATTTTGGTTCGTCAGCGGGGGACAAAAATCTACCCGGGAACCGGTGTTGGTCGCGGCGGCGATGATACCCTTTTCGCCAAAGTGGACGGCGTTGTTAAATTTGAGCGTATGGGTCGCGATAAAAAGCGAGTCAGCGTTTATGCGAAAGTCGCTACGGAAGCGGTTTAAGCAAAAGCCTCGATTTCTGGGGAGTCACGACCCTGGCCGTTTTACGGTCGGGGTTTTTTCGTGGATGGGTTTCCATTACAATAGGATACGCGGAGGTTTGAACCGGATAGGAGCGGTTAGTGATGGGAAGTAAACAAGTCTCTTGGGCACCTGGAATGGGTTGGATCGCGTGTAGTATCCTGATGATGGCCATACAGCCTTGGGGCTGGTTTGTGGGTGTGCCCCTTGGTATCATTACCTTCTCTCTATGCGTACGGGCGCTACGTCAATTACAGAGGACGAATGAAGGGAAAGCGCGGGTTGAAAGTGCTGAGCATAGCCTCCATCTTTTAAGTCGTTATCGTCATGATTGGCTAAATCATGTGCAAGTGATCATGGGCTATTTGAGTGTGAAACGAGAAGAAAGAATTCTTCCCCTGCTAAGGGAGCTGACCGATGCTGCTCGTCAAGAGAGAGAAGTGGCAGCTGTAGGTTACCCACCGTTAGCCTTATGGCTCTCCACAGTCAATCAACGTGTACCTGAATGGATATGGATCATTGAGGTGAATGATGAATTAAAGAGCATCCATCCGCAATGGGGTGATTCCCTTCAACGCGGATTGGAACAGATGGCCGAGTGGTTACAAAAACAAGGGCGAGGGTTTAATGAACCTGAAGAAGTATGGGTTCGCTTTGAAAAGGAAGGGTCTGCTTGGGCGATTCATATACAACCGGACTTTCCACCAGAAATGAACGTGCCTTCGAGTGAGTGGTCGGCATTAAGGAATACTATTCAAAAACAGGGGGGCACCCTGGATAAACCCTCAGAGGACGCCCCTTTCATTATGCGATTGATTGCATGATGAAAAAGAATTGAAAGGAGGGATTCGACAATGTTTGTGGACAAGGTCAAGATATATGTAAAAGGCGGCGATGGAGGCAATGGGATGGTCGCCTTCCGACGGGAAAAGTATGAGGCGAATGGTGGACCCGCAGGTGGAGATGGAGGTCGTGGCGCCGACGTGGTATTTGTGGTGGATGAAGGTTTACGTACCTTAATGGACTTTCGTTATCAGAAGCACTTTAAGGCGAAACCAGGTGAACATGGTCGTTCAAAGAGCCAACATGGTAAAGCGGCATCTCCGATGATGGTTCGGGTTCCCCCAGGTACCGTTGTAACGGATTCAGATACGGGGGATGTAGTGGCAGACCTGACACAACATGGCCAAGAGGCCGTCATTGCCCAAGGAGGTCGTGGAGGCCGCGGGAATATCCGTTTTTCAAGTCCTAAAAATCCAGCTCCCTACATATCAGAAAATGGTGAACCGGGAGTAGAACGGTATGTCGAAATGGAGTTAAAGCTGTTAGCAGATGTAGGCCTTGTCGGATATCCCAGTGTTGGAAAGTCCACATTACTATCTGTGGTGTCCGCAGCCAAACCGAAAATTGGCGCCTATCATTTTACAACCATTGCGCCTAATCTAGGGCTAGTGGAAACCGCCGATGGACGTAGTTTTGTAATGGCGGATCTTCCTGGACTGATTGAAGGAGCTCATGAAGGCGTTGGTTTGGGTCACCAGTTCCTCCGCCATGTGGAAAGAACGAAAGTATTGGTGCATGTGGTGGATATGGCCGGGTCCGAAGGACGGGATCCTTATCAAGATTGGTTACAAATTAATGAAGAGCTTACCCTGTATCGTGAAGTTCTAGCCGAGCGGCCGCAGATTGTTGTCGCAAATAAAATGGATTTACCCGAAGCGGAGGAGAATCTGGAGATTTTTCGTGAACAGGTCGGCGTGGATGTATCGATTTTTCCTGTATCCGCTGCTACCCGTTCGGGTATTGATGAACTTCTTTATGCAATTGCGGATGAGTTGGATCGCATGCCCAAAGTAGAAGAAATCGTAGAACCTGATACAGAAGAAACAGAACGAAAGGTTTATCGGGCGGAAGAGCCTGAAGAAGCCTTTACCATCCGGCGGGATAATGAGGTGTTTGTAGTAGAAGGACCGCGGGTAGAGAAATTGATAAAAATGACCAATTTCCAGTATGATGAAGCGGTTCGTCGATTTGCGAACACCTTAAAAATCATGGGTGTCGATGATGGTTTGCGTGCACGTGGGGCAAAGGATGGCGATACGGTGCGCATCGATGAGATGGAATTTGAATTCCGTGATTAAGTTCTCTTTGTCAATCGTGAACAGCGAAACAAATAAGCGGTCACTTTCTAGGATGCATCTAGGAAGTGACCGCTTATGATTTTCTATGAAAAATTAAAAGAGACGCATGAGCATCCCGGCAATGGTGGCGTTTAAGAGGTTTGCCAGCGTTCCTGCGAGTAGCGCTTTTAAACCAAAGCGGGCCACATCACTTCTGCGTGAAGGGGCCAATCCTCCAATGGTACCAATCTGGATAGCGATGGAGGAGAAGTTGGCGAAACCACATAAAGCAAAGGTGATGATGATCCCTGTGATAGGGGAGAGGTTATCAATTACTTTACCGAAAGCACTGTAGGCGACAAATTCATTAATAACGACTTTCTGACCGATAAAGCTACCTGCGGTAATTGCTTCTGACCAGGGTACCCCAATGAGAAAGGCGATGGGGGAGAGTATATATCCTAAGATGGTCTGAAAGGTAAGGCCTGGATAACCAAACCACGAACCAACAAATCCTAAAAGGCCATTGAACAGGGCGATTAATGAAATAAAGGCGAGCAACAATGCACCTACATTAACAGCCAAGCGTAAACCATCCAAGGCTCCCTTCGCGGCAGCATCGATGACATTGACCGTATCGTCTTCTTGCACCATGGTAATCTGTTCAGCGGTCTCGTTTCGTTTGGTCTCTGGATACATCAATTTGGAGATGACCAATCCTGCTGGAGCCGCCATCACACTCGCAGTGAGAAGATAAGGAAGGGGGATACCTAGAAGGGCATAACTAATGAGGGTAGAGCCGGCGACAGAGGTGAATCCATTGGTCATAATCGTAAACAGCTCCGACGATGTCAGGGAAGGAATATAGGGACGTATGAGGAGAGGAGCTTCAGATTGTCCTAAAAAAACAGTGGCAATCGATGAAAGGGACTCTACCCGACTTGTCCCCAAGAGATAAGCAATCGCTCCACCGAGAATACGGATAATCCATTGGATTATTCCCCAATGATATAAAATCCCTATCAGCGCACCGAGAAAAATGATGACGGGAAGGACTTGTAAAGCGAAGATCGGCCCTCCTTTTCCAGTGACGAGACCATCAAATAAAAATTGAATCCCCACATTTGAAAAGTCTATGAGATCAGTAACTCTTGCACTAAACCACTTAAGTCCAGCTTGACCTGCCGACCATTTTAACACCATAAAGGCAAAAGTAAATTGGATGGCAAGTCCCAACACGACTGTCCTCCAGGGAATGATTCGTTTATTGTTGGAAAATAAGTAGGTAATGAAGAGAATGCCAAGGATGCCGGCGAGCCCCCAAAGAAAATTCACCATATGTATAACCACTCCATTTATCGTAGTGTGGGGTATATGTGTTCAGCCAAGATACAAGTGTAACGATAGGGTATCCTGTGTGCACTGGATTATGTGATCTTGCAGCAACCAACAAAAAGACGACTCGCTAGAATAACGAGTCGTCTTTGTTGATTCTTGTTTGGAGTTAGTAGGGGAGGTTATGCTTTTCGTAAATCATGCGCAAGATCCCCTGACATCCTGCTTTTACGAGTTGGTATGTCTCTTCGAAGTCCCCAGTGAAGTAGGGATCAGGAACTTCTTTGTAAGTCGTATCGGGAATGAAATCCACCAAACGATGCACACGGGAGGAGGCGGCTTGATCTAGCGCGGTTACATTGGTGAAATTGCTCTCATCCATCACAATCAAATAGTCAAATGATGTAAAATCCTCTGATTGGATTTGACGCGCATGGATTCCTTGGAATGAGATGCCATGTTCACGAAGAAGATTTTGCGTCCCTGTGTGAGGGGGTTCCCCTATATGCCAATCCCCTGTGCCGGCTGAGTCTACCTGTATCTTTTTTTCTAGCCCGGCTTCTTCTAACTGGTGCCGAAAGACGGCTTCTGCCATAGGTGAGCGGCAAATATTACCAAGGCAAACAAACAATACAGAAATCATTACTTCGCCGTTACGAAAAACTTATAAAACTCTACAAAGAGTCTACGTTTTCTTCCTGGTTCATCGTGTCCCGTTTCGCCAAATACACACTGGGATAAGTGTTTATTCTTCATCATTCCTTGTACATTCAAATTCTCGATGACAATGTGAGAGGGTTTGGTTTTCACGATCTCCGTTGTCATCTGATGAATGGTATCTTTGCGGATGTTCGTCATGCGATTTCTCAACTTAGCGACTCGTTGTCCCAGTTTCATAAGGTTGCGTGTTTTCCAGTAACGGTCTCCCTCCTTGTTCATTTGGTATTTACGAGAAACCCTTCGTTGCAACCGTTTGAAGCGTTTCTCTAATCGTTTGATCTTACTTGTTTTGTTGATGTTCTTGTATGTTACTCCATTGCTTACCGTTGCGAGTGTTTTAATGCCAACATCCACACCCACAGGCGGATTGGCGGGCGTGGAATAATCGACATAATCAGGCACTTCCACTGTGATGGAAACAAACCAATGAACTCCTTCTCTTCCCATGCGATAAGAAAGTGGCTTGAACTCTTCGGGCAAGTACTTTTTTTCGGCTAGTCGTATCCAGCCGATCTTCTCCAATCGAATCCGTGTGGGTTCGATCTTCACTTTATGCGGATCATTGTAGAAGCCCCATTTCGAGCGTCTCCGACTTTTGAATCGTGGGAACCTCGACTGTCCCTTAAAGAACCGTTGAAATGCAACGTCACAGTCTTTAATCGCCTGTTTGGTAACGGAAAATAGCCAGCGGTAATCATCGGTCTGTTTAAGCTGGGTTAAGTGCTTCCTCAAATCCCCTTGACTATAGTTTTTCTTTGTTTCCTCGTAGTGAGACTTTTTCTGGTTCAGTGTCCAATTATACGCCCAACGTGCAACATGAGCCGACTTCTCTAATTGGGAACGTTGCTTGTTGTTCGGGGTTAGACGGATCTAATAGGCTCTAATCATGGTGAGTTAATTCCTTCACCAGCTTTCTAGCCTGATTCGCCCGTTTCCCTTGTAATTTACAGCTAAATACCGTAACGATTTGAACAAGATCATTTCCTATCGAGTAGATATTCAACGCCTCCTTACTATTTCATCATAAGGTAAACGTTGGAAAATACAATATACTTTTTTAATGTTTTATACTTTTTGTTCAGCTGTTAGCGAGCCTCCATTTTTGATCATCAACGTTTATCTTACCACGAGAGCTATTCATTTTCTTGTAAAAAAAATTCCTTGCAATCAGGATCGATAGAATCTATAATGTCCGTTAATAAAAGACAATTGTTTTTGGAAGGAGGACAATCGATTGACCCAACAGGAAGATGCTTATTACTTGATTCGTTCTGACATGCTACCTGAGGTCGTGCAGAAAACCGTTGAAGCGAAGGCGCTTCTGGCGGCTGGAACCGTAAAAACGGTACAAGAGGCCGTTGAAATGATTGGGATGAGCCGTAGTTCCTTTTATAAATACAAGGATGCGGTTTATCCATTTAATGCATTGATGAAAGAGAAAATTATTACCGTTTCTCTGACGCTAGAACATCGGTCGGGTGTTTTATCAGGCATTCTTTCATATCTGACCTTACAACGTGGCAATGTGCTGACAATTAATCAGACCATCCCGCTACAAGGAATGGCAGGGGTGACCATGTCGTTGGACACTGCGCAAGTCCATGTGGATGTGACTACATTGGTTGAGGGAATTCAAAAACTAGATGGTGTCCAACGTGCGTTTATCGTTGCTCGTGGAGAGTAGTTTCAGAGAGAACAAAAGCGAAAGTGGGGAAACCGATGAAGCAAAGCGATGTGGTTCGAGTCGGATTACTGGGGCTTGGAACCGTTGGATGTGGGGTTGTTCGGCTATTGGAAGGACATAAGGATGATTTAGAAAAGCAGACGGGGCAACACATTGTGATTACAAAAGTGCTTGTTCAAGATGCAAAGAAAGGCCGTGGGGTTCATTTAAGTTCCGAACAAATTACCGATGATCCGGCACAGGTACTCAATCACCCTGAGATTGATGTAATTGTCGAGGTCATGGGGGGGATTGATCCAGCAAGGGAGTATATTTTGCAGGCAATCGCGAATGGCAAAAATGTCGTGACAGCGAATAAGGATTTGATGGCGCTACATGGAGGAGAGATTCTTTCTGTCGCAGCAACAAAGCAATGTGATGTGTTTTACGAGGCAAGTGTTGCTGGGGGAATTCCCATCTTACGCGCATTAGTGGAGGGTTTTTCTTCAGATCGCATCACGAAAATGATCGGGATTGTAAACGGGACAACGAATTATATTTTGACGGCGATGGAACAAGAGGGGGTTATGTTTGAAGATGCCCTCGCTCAGGCTCAGGAGCTAGGATATGCCGAAGCGGATCCCACTGCTGATATTGATGGCCTTGATGCTGCTCGGAAAATGGCGATTTTGGCGACCCTTGGTTTTCGAATCGATATGCCATTGGCGGGTGTGGAAGCAAAGGGAATAGCCGATATTACCCAGGAAGATGTCAGTTTTGCCCATCAATTAGGGTATCGAATTAAACTGGTGGGGATTGCTCAAAGGGATCAAGGGAAAGTGGAAGTGAGTGTACAACCGGTTCTTTTGCCCCTTAGCCACCCCTTATCCTCCGTCGATGGGGTGTATAATGCGGTAGCAGTATATGGTGAGGCGGTTGGAGAAACGATGTTTTATGGCCCGGGTGCTGGGGGGATGCCCACGGCAACCGCTGTCGTCTCTGATTTGGTAACGGTTGTAAAGAATCGCCGCTTAGGAGTGAATGGAAGGGGCACAGTAGGGCCTTATCAGAAACGAATTTTAAAATCACTGGATGAGATCGAATCAAAGCATTTCCTGCGGTTACATGTCACAGACGAAGCCGGTGTGCTTGCCCAACTAACCATGCTGTTTGCGAGCGAAAATATTAGTCTCGAAACAGTATTACAACTTCCTTATGGTGAGAATAGCGCACAAATCATTCTCATTACTCATCGAGCAAGTCGTCGGCAAATGGATCATGTACAGAATGAGATTGTTGCCTTGGAGGCGGTCCAAGGGATACAAAGTTACTATCGTGTTGAGGGAGGGAGAGAGGGATGAGCGAGGGGATTATCGCACGATACCGTTCGTATTTACCCATAACGGAAAATACCCCGGCCTTAACGTTGCATGAAGGAGATACCCCCCTGATTCGTGCTGAACAGTTATCTGCCACTTTGGGAATTGACCTCTATTTAAAGGTGGAAGGATTTAATCCGACAGGCTCCTTTAAAGATCGGGGCATGGTGATGGCGATGGCTAAAGCCGTGGAAGAAGGGAGTCAAACGGTCATCTGTGCCTCGACGGGCAATACATCAGCTTCTGCAGCGGCTTTTGCAGCACGGATGGGGATTCGGTGTATTGTCGTTATTCCGGATGGTCATGTCGCCTTGGGAAAGCTCTCTCAAGCGGTTGTCTATGGTGCAGAAGTAATTGCCATTGAAGGCAACTTTGATCAAGCGTTGGAAATGGTACGAGAGATTGCTGCTGAATCGGAGATTACCCTAGTCAATTCAGTCAATCCTTATCGCATAGAGGGACAAAAGACAGCGGCATTTGAAGTGTGTGATCAGCTGGGAGAAGCACCTGATATCTTGGCGATTCCCGTAGGGAATGCAGGGAATATCTCTGCCTACTGGAAAGGGTTTTGTGAATACAAAGACCATGGGAAGATTACTCGCTTGCCTCGGATGTATGGATTTGAGGCGGAAGGAGCGGCGGCGATTGTACGTGGGAAGCGAATCGAACATCCGGAAACCATCGCGACGGCTATTCGGATTGGGAATCCTGCGAGTTGGGAGACGGCGGTGTTGGCTGCTCGGGATTCAGGAGGGTTCATTGATAGTGTGACAGACGATGAGATTGTCGAAGCCTACCGTCAATTGGCAAGCAAAGAAGGGGTGTTTTGTGAGCCTGCCTCTGCTGCTTCGGTAGCGGGGGTTAAAAAACGGGTGCAACAGGGAGAGATTCCTTCAGGAACACAAGTCGTCTGTGTATTGACAGGAAACGGTTTAAAGGATCCTTCAACAGCAATGGATGCTGTGCAGGTAAAGCCCATCAAGGTTTCCTGTGATAAAGAAGCCGTCTTCCAAGCGGTAAGGGGAAAGGGGGAGGCAACCTGTGGCAAGTTTTAGCCCCTTTGAAGTAAGAGTACCAGGAAGCACAGCGAATCTGGGATCCGGGTTTGATTCCATTGGGTTAGCGATTAATCGCTATCTTTATCTACGTATACAACCTTCAAATCAATGGGAAATATATGGGGTTGGTGAGGAATTAGCGCAAGTGAATCAGGGAGAGGAGAACCTAATCTTTCGTGTCATGGAGCCGTTATTTGCGAGAGAGGGTCGATCGCTACCACCGATGAAAATGGAAGTGGAGAGTGAGATTCCAATAACGAGAGGATTAGGTTCCAGTGCGGCAGCAATTATTGCAGGCTTGGTCGCTGCAAACCATCTGCTTGGGGAGCCCTATTCAAAGGATACACTTTTGCAAATGGCAACCCAATGGGAGGGGCATCCTGATAATGTTGGGGCATCCTTATATGGGGGTGGAATTATTGCCACATGGGATGGAGAGAAGGTGCATTATGTACACACCCCAGCCCCTCCCTTTCCTATGTTGGTAGCTATTCCCGATGCACCTTTAGCCACTTCTGAAGCACGAAAAGTGCTTCCTGATCAATTGAAACACACGGAAGCGGTATTGGCTAGCAGTCGGGCAAATCTTTTGACTGCAGCACTCTTAACAGGCAATCGCGAGGCGTTACGAATTGGAATGCAAGATCGGTTTCATCAACCATACCGGGCAGCACTTGTGCCAGGGTTAAATGAATTGATCACCGAGGGTCCCCATCATGGAGCGATTGGCGTCGCGTTATCAGGTGCAGGTCCAACAGTGATTGCTTTTACTGAAAACGAGGAGAAGATGCTTCACTTTATGAAAGAGGTATTTCATAAAAATAAGGTCTCTGTGCGGATTCTACACCTTCATCCTTGCACAGAGGGGGTAACTCTTCATTTGACAGGGGCTAATTCCCCCTAGTAAAGTGATGAGAAAAATTAAAGGAGAAAAACAATGAAGGACGAAGTTGCCTATCTAGGACCCCGAGGGACGTTTACACATGAGGCGACAAAAGCCTTGTTTCCTGAAGAGGGGTTTGTCTATACCCCTTGTGATTCAATTCCTGACGTATTGACCGCGGTGGGAAAGGACCAATTTTCATATGGAGTGGTCCCGATAGAAAATGCGATTGAAGGATCCGTTACCCTGACATTGGATTGGCTGATCCATCATGTGCAGGTGCCAATCTCAGGGGAGCTGATTTATCCAATCGCCCAACATTTGATGATTCATCCTCTTCACAAAGATTTACCCTTAGCGAAGGTAGAGCGGGTTTTATCACACCCTCAAGCGGTGGCGCAATGTCGAGGATATCTGAGGGATCATCTTCCCAACGCGAGGATTACCTACGTGGATAGCACCGCTGACGCCGCTCGTAAAATACGGGATCAAGGGAGTAAGCCATGGGTCGCCATCGGTCCCTTCATGGCGCATCAACTATACGGACTTCATGTGGTGGCGGAATCGATCCAAGATTACCCCCATAATTTTACTCGTTTTATCGTAGTAGGGAGGGAATGGGCACACCCAAGAGCCCCCAAAGAACATGATAAGACCAGCTTACTTATCTCCCTTCCCTCCGACTATCCAGGAGCATTACATCGCGTGCTTCAATCCTTTGCCAAAGGAACGATCAACCTTTCCCGGATTGAGTCACGCCCGACCAAGAAAAAATTGGGGACGTATCATTTTCTTATTGATACCGAAATAAAAGGCGATCACCCTTCCCTACACAAAGCTCTTACCGATGTAGCCAGTTGGGGTTGTCACGTTCGTCAGCTCGGCTCCTATCCATGCTATCATTATCAAAACATCAAAGAAATTGAGGTTGACAAGGGGAGTTCCGAAGCCTATAATCGTCGTTAAATATTTGTATCGATTGAATCAGGAGGGCATCTAGGGTTCCGCTCTACGAGTAGAGGTCTGGTCCAAGTGGTGCCGCACTGGAGACGGTGTACACCGTGGGGAAAAAAGCCTCATGCGGCAGGTTCTGATAGGTTCTTCAGACTGCCCATGAAGGCTTTTCATTTTATCTAAATTAATTATTCAGAACAGGGGTGTAATTCGATGAAGGAACAACGATGGGTCTATATGAATGGTGACTATGTAAAGAAAGAAGAAGCCACGGTGTCCATTTTTGATCACGGATTTCTTTATGGGGATGGGATTTTTGAAGGCATTCGAGTGTATGATGGGAATGTATTTCGATTAAGGGACCATTTGATTCGTCTCTATGAATCCGCACACTCCATTTTGTTGGAAATTCCTTACACGATTGAAAAAATGGAAGAAGCTGTTCTCCAGTCCATTCGGAAGAATCAATTGAAGAATGCTTATATTCGCTTGGTGATTACCCGTGGAAAGGGAGACCTTTCATTGGACCCTTCTACCTGTGAAGATCCCAAAGTAATCATTATTGTGGATCAAGTCAAAATGTTCCCGCAACGAATGTATGATGAAGGGGTATCCATCGTGACGGTACCCACTCGGCGCAATGTACCGGATGCATTAAATCCGAAGATCAAATCCCTGAACTATCTAAATAATATCTTGGTGAAAATGGAGGCCAATCAAGCAGGTGTTGGGGAAGCCTTAATGCTAAACCAGGCGGGTTATGTGGCCGAGGGGTCTGGTGATAATATTTTCATCGTTAAAAAGGGAATTCTCTTCACACCCCCGGGGTACATTGGTGCCTTGGATGGGATTACCCGACAGGCTATTATGGATTTATGTGGTCGCCATGGCTACACCGTAAAAGAAGAACCCTTTACGCGTCATGATGTGTACGTTGCCGATGAGGTTTTCCTCACGGGGACGGCAGCGGAGGTGATTGCAGTGGTAAAAGTAGATGGGCGGATGGTAGGCGATGGAAAGCCAGGACCGATTACCAACCATCTTTTAGAGGAGTTTCGTGGTTTGGTAACCATCGATGGGACACAAGCTTATCCAGAAGAGGCAGATGAGCCTCAATTAGCCACTGTGGAAAAGAAGGCAGAAGTTGCAACCGCTGAGCATGTCGGTTAATGTCGGCTAACCATTTGTGAGGACAAGGGATACTTTCCTTGTCTTTTTCTTTTAAATTCATTAGTATAAAAATAATATATTTTTAATTAAGCGTAGCACTTATTCTGGCACCTGCTTTTAAAATGAGGGGGATGGATCATGTTTGTTCCACCAAAGCTTAAGCATGGAGATGAGGTACGGGTGGTTGCCCCATCCAAAAGTTTGGGAATTATTGCACAAGAACAACGTGAATTTGCCCAGGAGCGATTCGAGAAATTAGGGCTCAAGGTTACATTTGCTAGCCATGTGGAAGAGATGGATGACTTTCAATCGTCTTCGGTAAAGAGTCGGTTGGCGGACCTTCATGAAGCATTTGCTGACCCCCAAGTGAAGGGGATTTTCACAGTAATTGGCGGTTTTAATTGTAATCAGTTACTGGCAGGGTTGGACTATTCATTGATTCGTAACAATCCCAAAGTATTCTGTGGTTATTCGGATACGACTGCTTTACAGAATGCCATTTTGGCGAAGGCGGGAGTGGTCACTTATAGTGGTCCAGCTTTCTCAAGTTTTGCTATGAAAAAAGGATTTGAATATACCTTATCGTATTTTAAAAAATGTGTAATGGAATCTGAACCCTTTGCGATAGAAGAAGCATCAACCTGGAGCGACGACGCTTGGTACCTTGATCAGGAGAACCGTCAGTTTAACCCTACGAAGGGATGGCTATCCCTTTCTTCTGGAGAGGCTGAGGGGAGAATCGTGGGTGGGAATTTATGTACACTCAATCTCCTGTTGGGTACGGAATATATGCCTGATTTGCGCAATGCCATTCTTTTTTTGGAGGATGATTATCTTTCAAGTCCTGAGATTTGGGATCGTAATTTACAGGCGGTGCTTCATCAACCCGATTTTAAAGAAGTAAGGGGAGTCGTCATTGGACGATTTCAAAGGGGAAGTCAGATGAGAAGTGAATTTTTGCAGAAGATCCATGATACGAAACCTGAATTGCACTCCATCCCTGTTGTGGCGAATGTAGATTTTGGCCATACGTCTCCCTTTATTACCTTTCCAATTGGTGGTGTCGCGCGTTTATCCGTGGTGGGGGAACGTGCTGAGCTTCACCTTGTCGAGCATTAAATCTGTAGATCAAACCGATCATGGGAGAAAGATCCTTGTTGAGCGGTTTGATAGGTTAATATAACTGAATATTATGATTAATAATCGAAGAAACGATTGACCGTATCGTTAACATTTTGCATGGGGATGAAAAGATACGGGGGGACCTGAATAGCCTAGTGGTATAACGAAATCCGTTTCACTATGAACATTGGAGGGAGGTCTCTTGTTAACGGCTAATGTGAAGAATGCACCTTATCTTGCAACGGGTGATGGAATTACTGATGATACCTTCGCCATTCAACAAGCCATCGACGATGTTTCAGCTCATGGTGGAGGAATGGTTACGATACCTGCCGGTGTTTACTATATCAGTGCAACATTATGGCTTAAGAGCAATATCCACATTCAAGGAAGTGGAATCGACCGTACCATTCTCGATTTAAAACAAAACAATCAAGTCATTGCCTTTGATTTTAAAGAACCTTCGCTGATTTCGTTAATGCAAACGGAAGATGTTTGCTTGGGTGATCCTATGAACTCCATTGCCAACGCGTTGCAAGCCGGAGACTTCATCATCTATCGTAATCAGCGTCGGTTTACTGAAGCATGGGATCAAGGCCGTGCGATTCGTCCGTACTATACAGCCGGTGAAATCTTTTCTGTACAAGTTGCTACCCCGACCATGGTCGCTTTTTCAGATCGTGCTTCACTTTCTCTACCCACAACGACAACGAATGGGGTTACTGCTTTTACCCCTTATCGAAATATTGCTGTGATCGGACTTACAATTCAACGAAATGGGGAAGAGGTTTCTGGTGCGAAGATTGCCAGCAATGTATCGATTCGGGTTCGCTATTGTGATGGATTTTATGCCAATCAGGTTAAAAGTGTCCGTACGAATTATACGGGTTTTCACATTGCTTATAGTATGAATGTAACGATGGAATATATTGAGTCCATCGGTTATAGCGCCAAAGATGGATATCTTTATGGGGTGTTGATAGCCGATGCAACGAAATATGTACGGATATCCAATATCCATTCAAAGCACAATCGTCATGGGATCTCAGGAGGGAATAGCGGCAATGGGATTCCCATGCATGTCATGGTTGATGGCATGATCATTACGGATACCACGCGCAATCCGAATGGTTCAGAAACTCACTCCCTAGACTGTCACGCATCTACGCTAAACTTTACTTTGAAAAATGCCCTGCTCGATAATGGGATGAGTATCAGTGGGATGGGTCATGTCGTTAACAATATTACTTCTCTCAAGGGAGACTTTTTGCTTTACGAAGGTGGCTTGGGTCATTGCTTTGAAAACATTACTTTCCAACGATGCCGCGGTTTCTTCTCAAATGAAATAATAAAGAATATCAATTTTTTTAATGTGAAATTGAACTTATACAATTATACGCGCAATAATTTTGCGGAAGGATCTTCACACCTTTGCTTTAATCAAATACAAATGATTAATCAACGTTTTTTGGAATCTGTCAATAACAAAGATGCGGATACAACAGTACCCACCTATCGGAATGGTTATGTGGGGTTGCGTTTACAGGATCACTGTACGTTGAAAAATAGCTATATTGAAGGGTTTCCACAGGGAGTTTTTGTGGATGGAAGTTGTTGCTTTGTCGAGAATGTTCGAATTGTAAACTGCTCCTGGAAATCGACTCATACAATTAACGAAAGTGCGCTGTACCTATCGGGGCGTGCCTCTCGTTCTCATTTTACTCATGTTTTAATCAGCTTTACAAAGCCAGCGATGGTGACGGGAAGTCCACTCCTCCTGGTCTATCAAAATGTGGGGGAGGCCAAACGGATCGATCTTTCTCACATCATTCACCCCCTTGAACATTGGGTTCCTTTTTCCGAGGGAGTATACTCCGACACACAATGTAACGAATTATTTGTTATCCACTCGTGGTTATATACAACAGCCCCTCCTTCCTGGCATGCTTCGGGAATGTATGTTACTAATAACTTCATTGCATCATTAAATTAAAAACACCAGGGAAGCGAACCCTGGTGTTGTCCGTATGCGGATGGTTACGTTGGATCTGCCATCCATTCCTTTACTAGGTGGATGGCATAATTTTTTGCCTGGCTAAAGGTGATATGAGCGGGCATGGGAGGTTCTCCTGCATCAACAAATACATCGATGATGACCGGTTTACTAGCAGAAAAGGCGCGTGGTAGTGCATTGATTAGCTCATCTCGGGTGTGTACCGTGATGCCAATCCCCCCACAATCATCTGCGAAACGGGCAAAGTCTGGATTCGTAAGATCGGTAGCAAATTCGGCATTGCCCATGCTTTCTTGTTCAAATTTAATCATCGCGATCTTGGCGTTATTTAATACGATCACGACAAGGGGAAGTTTATACTTCACAGCGGTAACAAAATCCGAGAGCATCATGGTGAAGCCGCCATCCCCCACAACCGCGACTACCTGGCGATCAGGATAGGCCAATTTCCCAGCGATCGCCCCAGGAAGTCCACACCCAAGGGTCGCTAGCCAACTCGATGTAATGAAGGATTGCTGGGAAACTCGGAAGTTACGTGCCATCCAAACGGTGACATTGCCAACATCACAGGAAATAATCGCATTGGACTCAAGGATTGACTGTAAAAGTACAGGAACGGTTTGGGGGCGGAGTGGGAGAAGTTCTTCCTCACCCTGTCTCGTCATTTTCCCATGCCAGTCTTGCATGCGTTCTTGACAACGAATGAGATAGTCATCATCTGTTCTTTCAGACAGGCGCTCATATAACTGACGTAAGGTAAGGCCTGCATCACCGGCCAGTCCCACATCGACGGGATAGCGCTTCCCGATTTGAGCCGGATTGGAATCAATTTGGATCGTTGCTGCTTTCTTAGGCAAGAACCCAGTAAAGGGGAAGGAGGTGCCTATCATCACCAGTGTATCGGCTTCCTTCATTGCTTGATAGGCGGGTTTTGTCCCCAGTAGTCCAAGCCCTCCTAAACAATAGGGATGGTCATCCGGGATGGCTCCCTTTCCAGGTAGAGTAAGAACGATGGGAGCCTTTAGACGGTGGGCGATGTTGAGTAGTTCTTGGCGAGCACCATGAGTCCCTCGTCCGGCTAAAATGACCGTATTTCCTGACTCAGATAAAAGTTGAACGGCAGCGTCGAGGTCTTGAGTTTCCGGCATGGGGAGGGATTTAACGAGAAGTGAATTGGTACGGTGGGCATCCCGACTCACCTTAAAGCGAGGGATATCATCCGGGATACTTAGATGAGAGACTCCCTGATGTGTATAGGCCATACGGATGGCTTGATTGGCCACCACGGGTAATTGTTCAGCTGACATGATGCGCTGATTATAAAGGGCGACGTCATCAAATAGACGATCCAGGTTGACCTCTTGAAAAAAATCCGTCCCAATTAAATCACTTTCTACTTGGCCGGTAATGGCGAGCACAGGTGCGCGATCCAACTTGGCATCATAGAGGCCATTTAATAAATGAATGGCTCCAGGTCCTGCGATGGCCAGACAAACCCCGAGCTTGCCTGTTAATTTTGCATAGGCTGAGGCAGCTAAGGCTCCAGCTTCCTCATGACGTACCTGAATAAAACGGATTTTGTCTTGTTTTCGAAGGGGCTCCATCAGGGTATTGATGGAGTCACCCGGCATGCCAAAAATGAACTCGACTCCCCATTCCGTGAGGATATCGATCAATGCTTCACCGGCGGTTTGTTCAAACACAGAGACCCGACCTCCTTTAGTAACGGTAAGAATCAATATGTAGGCGATTTGCCTGTAAAACGGTCTCTTTTTGAGTATGTTCGTAAGGGAAGTGAAAGATGTGCCCATGTATAAAGAAGGTGACAAGGCCAAATCCTACAGGGTAGCAGAGGGGTGCAGGTACATGGGAAAACGGCACATATGGGCGATGGGGATCGGTTGTTTCATATTGATTTTTACGATGGTCGCCAATGCACAAGGGGACGGACACAAGAAAACGCGTCGTTATTATGAAGAACGGGGTGAGATTGTATGGGAGGCACCCAAGGCAGGCAAAAAAATTGCACTGACCTTTGATGATGGCCCTCATCCAGTTCATACGCCACGTCTCCTTAAAACCTTAAAAAAGCATCATGTGAAAGCCACTTTTTTTGTTGTGGGTAAAAACGTGGAAAAGCATCCTCAATTGACGCGTCAAATACGTAAAGAAGGGCATGAAATAGCCAATCATACGTACAGTCATCCACGGGTGAATCGACTCACATTAAAGAAATTAGAAGAGGAGATTGAAAAGGGGAAAAAAGCGGTTTATGAAACGACTGGAAAAAAGACCAATTTAGTAAGAACGCCGGGTGGTTACTACAATGACATGGTGATCAAGGCAACCAAAGAGACAAAGCATCAATTAATCCTTTGGTCATGGGATCAAGATACGAATGATTGGCAAAGGCGAAGCACCCATCGCATTGTTCGTCAAGTGATATCAGGAGCGAGTAATGGAGATATTGTGCTTTTTCATGATTCAGAGCCACGTGCAGCGATTGCATTAAATTACATTATCCCCACGTTAAAAAAAAGGGGATATCAATTTGTGTCAGTATCCGAGTTAATGAAAGAGGAAGCCACCAAAAATAAAAAGAAAAAAAAGCGGTTTAAGTTTTTACCAAAAGTCACGGATCAGGAGAAAAAAGCGAATTCCTCCAATGGATAGGCTAAATCGGGCTCTCATAGAGAGTCTTTTTTTTGCCTTTTTTTGCTTTGACCCTTGCATCAAGTGTATTATTAGATATAATACACTTAGTACAGTTAGTACACAGTTTGGTTTGATTGTGGGTGTTCCCTGATTGGAGGGGGATTGAATGTGAAGGAACATGAAATTGGAACGTTGCGATTCGGGTTGGATTTGAGCCTACCCTTATATGAACAAATCGTTAACCAAATGCGTGGATCCATTGCTAGAGGAGAGATTGCTTTGGGAGAAAAAGTTCCATCTGTACGTGAGTTAGCACAAGGGTTAAAAATCAATCCTAATACGGTAATGAGTGCATACAAAGAGT
Organism: Marininema halotolerans; assembly: GCF_900116235.1. Lineage (GTDB taxonomy): Bacteria > Bacillota > Bacilli > Thermoactinomycetales > DSM-45169 > Marininema > Marininema halotolerans. The sequence goes on from NZ_FPAA01000013.1 coordinate 74,925, forward strand.
TAGAAAGAGATGGGCTGACGGAGACAAGGCGTGGTCAAGGAACCTTTATTACGCATTCTCAAGAAACGGTGGATCAATTTCGTTCAGAGTGGGCAGAGAAAGCGATCGACGATTTCATTGAAAAAATGGATAATCTGGGGTATTCTCTTGAGGATATTTCATCGATTATCCAACGCAAGAAAGAGGGGAGAGTATGAAGGATCCAGTCGTCCAGTTTCGAGATGTGAATCTGTCTTATGGATCGCGTATGGTTCTACAAGATTTTAATATCGAAATCCCTTCTCAACAGGTCGTCGGGATTTTGGGACCCAATGGGTCTGGAAAGTCCTCATTCTTTCGATTAATTATGGGATTAAATCAGCCCGATGATGGGGAGATCGCTGTATTAGGGCATTCGCCTGGGTGGAGAAATAATCACCAAATTGCCTACCTTCCTGATCGTGCGCGGTGGTATGGCAATCATACGGTGGAAGGTGCAATTCAATGGGGGGGTGATCTTTTACCGGGTTTTGATTCGATGAAGGCGAAGGAGCTAGCGGAATGGATGGAGATTGATTCCTCCATGCGCATTGATGAGATGAGTAAGGGGCAGGAAGCCCGCTTAATGCTCATAATGTGTTTAGCCCGTAAAGTACCGTTGATCATACTGGATGAGCCCTTTACCGGGATCGATACGCATTCACGGGAACGGATTATGGATGCGCTAATTGATTATGTGACCGAAGGGGAGCAGACGATCCTAATCAGCACCCATGAGATCTATGAAGCGGAAGGGTTGTTCGACTCGGTCTTCCTTATAAACGAAGGGCAAGTAGCGTTAAGCGGCGAAGCGGAGTTATTACGGGCAGAGCATGGTTCAATGATGCAACTCGTAAAAAAAATGTCGCATGGAGGTAGGGGTTTGTGAGTAATTTGGGGGTCTTACTGCAACACGAATGGAAGCTAAAAGCCAAGCGTCGCGAAAAGCGTGGCAAGATAAAGATGCCTCGAGTTTGGTTGTATGTATACAGTGGGATCGTGGTGGCGTTGGTAGTTATTCTAGCGACCTATTTAGGATGGAAGGGGCAAACCCGCTTTGTACAGATCTGGAATTTTAATTGGGGGATGCTATTTTGGGCGATAGGCATCGCGGTACAAAATATTAAAAGAGAGTGGAGCAATGAAACCGTAGGGTGGTGGCTCGCTCTTCCCTATTCACGAGGGAATTTGATTAGCGCTAAATTTATTGCGAGTTTGCTACGTTGGGCGAAGACATTAGCTTTGGTTTATCTGGGTTTATTCGCTTTTATGACCTATGTGATGCTTTTAGAGGGAGACGGAGCGAAAATTCCAGATACCTTGGTAACAGGTGTCGAGTGGTATGTCATCGTTTTAAGCCTAAGTCCCTTTGTAATCAGTTTGGGTACGGTATCAGCATTGTTACGTAGGTCGACATTACAACCTATCTTCCCTCTTATATGGGGAGTCGGTAATCTCATTATTAACGCAGTGGCAGCCCTGTTTCTTTTGACACCTTTAACCTTAGGAACGAAGTGTATCTTCATTTTAATCAGTTGGGTGATCACGCTCGGGTTGCTTCGACTTGCTGTCCATTTGTTGGAACGCCATGTGGTTATTTAGATAAAAAGGAGAAAGAAAGGAGAATGATTCATGGAGAAGGCATTAAGTATACAGGATCTACAAAAATCCTATGGACAAAAGAAAGCATTACAGGGGGTAACATTCTCGGTCAAGAAGGGAGCTTGTTTTGGACTATTAGGTCCCAATGGGGCTGGGAAGTCAACAACGATGAAGATCTTAACGGGGATTGTTGGAGCAGATCATGGGCGTATAGAAATCCTTGAAATGGATGCAACAAAAAAGGGAAGAGAGCTCCGGCAGCGCGTGGGGTATGTGCCCCAATCGATTACTCTGTATGAAAAACTAAGTGCCTATGACAACCTCAAATTTTTTGGCGAAATGTATGGAATTCGTGGCAAATTGCTTCAACAACGCATCCGTGAAGTGCTTATACAAATTGGCTTGCAAGATCGTGGAAAAGATGCGGTAGAAACCTTTTCAGGTGGGATGAAAAGGCGGGTGAACATTGCAGCGGCTTTATTACACAAACCTGAAATTTTAATTCTCGACGAGCCGACTGTGGGAATTGATCCACAATCACGCAATCATATTTTTGACATGATCAGAATCTTGAAAAAAGAAGGAGTTACGATCATATACTCGACGCATTACATGGAAGAAGTTGAAGTGCTTTGTGATGATATTGCAATCATTGATCATGGGAAAATTATCGCTCAAGGAAATTTACAGGAACTTTTAACGGAATACAGTCAACGTGCGGTTTACGTGGAAGCGCCCACATTGAAGGAGGCCCCCACTTCACTCCCTGGAGCCATTCGAACCTATGCTCAAGGTGATGGATGGATGATTGAAACCGAGCGCTTACAGGAGACGATGCTGTATTTCTTACAGTCGGATACAAGTGAAGATATTAAGCGATTAGAGATTGTAAGGCCTTCATTGGAACATGTATTCCTATCCTTAACGGGTACACAGTTGCGTGATTAGTCAAATCCATTGAACAATTCTTAAGGAGGCGTTGTCTAGTGTGGAGTATCGTGGTAAAAGAGTTGAAGATTGTATTACGGGAAAAAGGAAGCTTTTTCTTCTTGTTACTCATGCCGATCCTTTTTATTGCTCTATTTGGTTCGGTATTTGGCAATACTGGCACGACGGTAACGGTCAATTATTTGGATCGTGATGGAACCAAGGCATCGAAGCAATTGATAAAAGAAATTGATCAGATCGATGGGTTTAAAGTAAAAAAACAGTCTTCCACCTCGTTGGACAAACAAATAAAGGAGATCAAGGAAGGAAAGAAAACGTCCTTGCTTGTGATCCCGGAGAATTTTGAGAAGGATATGCAAGCAGGTCAATCGGTGAAGGTCAAGTTTTATCGTGATTCCACAGCGGACCAGTCAGTGGCTCCCATTCGATCCGTATTAGAGAATATTTCGCATGGATATAAGGATCATAAATTATCCACCGTGTTAATGACAGTCACCAAGGATGCTAAGAAAGTGAAAGAAATGATGGCCTCCCCTGTGCAAATCCAAGAAATTAAGGAAAATGTAAAATCGGTCAATGCTATTTCACAAGTGGTTCCGGGTTATACGGTGATGTTTGTCTTTTTTATCATGATCACCATGATTCGTGGCTTTTTCCGTGAGAAGGATTCAGGGATGGTGGCTCGTTTGCATAGTACGCCGATGAGATCCATTCATTACTTGATTGGGATGTGGATCCCCGCCTTGATCATGGTGTTAATCCAATGTACTGTGCTACTCTCCTTTGGTTATTTTGTCTATGATCTTCATCTAGGAGATGGGATTGCCATTGTAGCCATCGTGTTTTGCTTAGCGATTTGTGGTACCGGGCTTGGTCTGGCTCTCTCCATGTTAGTTAGAGGGGAAACCCAAGGGATTGCAGGTACGCAATTGATCGCTTTAGGGGGAGCTGTGCTAGGTGGGCTCTGGTTTCCCTTTGATCTGTTACCTGCATTTGCACAAAAAGTGGGACACTTTACGCCTCAATTTTGGGCACAAAAAAGCTTTCAAGATGTGATGGTGAGGGGGGCGCATGTTGGTGATGTCCTTCAAGGACTTGGGGTTCTCCTCAGTTTTGGACTGATTGGCTTAGTGATCGCTCTTCTCCAATATAAACGTTATCTTCGCTCAGCTACGCATTAAGAGAGAGGGATCTACATCATTATTGGCTTTACAAAAGGGCTCTCCCATTGGAAATTTCCAATGGGAGAGCCCTTTTATTCCATGTATGTTGTTATTGTAACCATTCCGTGTGGAAGGTGCCTTCTTTATCAATTCGTTGATACGTATGGGCACCAAAATAATCGCGCTGTGCTTGCAGTAGATTCGCTGGAAGTCGTTCTAGACGATAACTATCAAAGTAAGCCAACGCACTGGACATGCCTGGAACAGGGATTCCGCTGTGAACGGCTAACGCTACAACCTTGCGCCAAGAGGATTGGTACTGATCGATGACTTCCTGAAAGTAGGGATCTAATAAAAGGTTGGTGAGCTCTGGATCCTTGTCATAGGCATCTTTAATGTTTTGTAAGAAGCGAGCGCGGATAATGCATCCACCCCGAAAAATCATTGCAATTTTGCCATAGTCTAAGTTCCACCCATATTCTTGACTGGCGACTCGCATTTGAGCAAAACCCTGCGCATAGGAGCAGATCTTACTGGCGTAAAGTGTTTGTCGAATGGCCTCAATCCATTTTTTCTTATCTTGGCTGGAGAGGCCGGCTTCAGGACCGCGTAAGATTCGGGATGCTTTTTGACGTTCGGCCTTCATTGCTGAGAGGAAGCGTGAGAAGACGGATTGAGTGATGATGGAGAGGGGGACGCCTAAATCAAGCGCACTTTGGCTTGTCCATTTCCCCGTTCCCTTTTGTCCAGCCGTATCCAAAATGAGGTCAACGAGGGCTTCCCCGGTTTCCTCGTCTTTCTTTGTGAAAATATTTGCCGTGATCTCAATGAGATAACTATCTAACTCCCCTTCATTCCATTCTTTAAAGGTATTGGCGAGTTCTTCATTCGAAAGACCTAGGACGTCCTTCATCAGGTGATAGGCTTCTGCTATTAATTGCATGTCTCCATATTCAATGCCGTTATGTACCATTTTCACATAGTGTCCTGCCCCATCAGGGCCAATATAGGTGGTACAAGGTTCGCCATTGACCTTGGCGGCGATTGCAGTCAAAATGGGTTCGACTAATTGATAAGCACTTTCTTGGCCCCCAGGCATGATCGAAGGGCCTTTGAGTGCGCCTTCTTCTCCACCAGAAACACCTGCACCGATAAATCGAATTCCGAGTCCTTCTAACTCCTGATTGCGACGACGGGTATCTTCAAAAAATGCGTTGCCGCCATCGATGAGAATATCTCCTTTGTCGAGTAATGGGGTTAGACTGGCGATTGTTTGATCAGTAGGCTCTCCGGCCTTGACCATGAGAAGAATTCGCCGGGGGGATTCCAGTGAATCAAAAAATTCTTGGAGACTGGTCGCCCCGATTACATTTTTTCCTTGTGCTTCTTGCAAAAACTCCTCCGTTTTCTCGACACTTCGGTTATAAACAGCGACAGAAAAGCCGCGACTTTCAATATTAAGGGCCAGGTTTTTCCCCATAACAGCCAATCCAATTACTCCGATTTGTTGTTTTGCCATTGCGCTCATTCCTTTCGCGGTGATTTGTAGCCAATGATTGAAGTCAATTGGATCCTCATTCTATCTTCCCCTAGAAGGATCGAATCAATCGTAAACATTTATCGATTGAATATTACCATGATCATTTCGGGGAATCCAATAGGGGAATAATCGCCTGGTTGTAAAAGTGGTTGTTGGTCCAATAGCCTGAATGGGCATATCCCCAAGACAACCCATTATCGACTTGGATGTTTTCGACATGGGTATAGTAGTCTAACGGACCGGATATGGGATCCTTAGGATCCCAATAATTTTCCCATGGGAGTTGTTCAAGAATAGGTTCTAAGAAGGGGGTGGTTTGCACAAACCCTGGAAAGGTAGGGGGGGTGTGCAGTTGGCGATAGGAAAGGAGATTATTGATCATCCATCGTTTGATCGAATAGGTGACAGGGGTTTGATCACTGAGGAAAAATGCTACTTTATCTAAAGGGGAACCAAAAGTAATCAGTTTCTTCAAAGCATGATGATGGTCTTTGAATACCGGATCACTCTGGATCGCAAGATGAATCCCATTCAAAACATCATAGGCAATGACGCTACCAAGGGAGTGTCCAAGTAGAATCAGGTGCTCACAATCCTTTTCTAACAGATATCGCACCTTCGCAATCGCACCATTTAATATTTCGAGTCGGGTAGCATATTGTGACAAACGTTTATCCGTGGTGGTATAGGTAGCCACATCACCCAAATAATCCACGACAAGTTTTTCAGAATTACTCATGATTAGGCGGAGCAAGGGTTCCAGCCAATGGGGAAGCTTTTGTCGTAAAATAGGTAAGCTCCCTACGCCTTCAGTAACACCGCCAATCTCTTTTAAGTAAAGTTGATCCAGTGTAGTCAAGGTTGAATCCCAATCATATTTTGCTGCGAGGGCTTGGTGAGTTTGATAAAAGTGCTTCGCCCCCTTTGATGCATGAATTAACCATTGAATAATCTCTTTAAAGGAGATGGATCGTTCACTCGTAGGGGCCCAGTAGTATTCGTGGAGATCTAGCTGTGTAGGGGTGGGGTCGGAATAGGTTAATCGTACAAAGTTTTCGATGACGGGGTGGAGTGGGTCGTGACAATGTTCAAGCAGAATGGGTGTTTGTGTATGAGCATGAAGTACATTCATTAAATTTCGCGTAAAGAGATCCAGTGTTGAAAATTCCTGTTGTTCACCCATTCCATGGATAATGAGAAAAGTGAATTTTTTATGAGCACTCATTTAACTTCCTCCTCAATCGGAATGAATCCTGAAAGCGCGAAGAAGTGAAACAATAACCTTTCTTCGATGTGTGACGCTAGTTTTTTATGCTTGCTGAACCCAAGTAAGGTGATCGTTTGTTTCTATTGGAATGAAAGGAGTTCAATGGAATGGGGACAAGGAATTTGTGAGAGGATAAAGGGAGAAAAGTGCCTTGTTTTTTCAAAGGCAAGGTGGCTACAACATCGTTGATCGGCAGAACCTTCCATTGCTATGGATTCCATCCTTTCGTATAATCATACACATGTTTGTTTTGATGGGGGTCTTCACTTCCATTAATGAACGGCTTAAATCAACATGAATGCTCAGGTGCGTTAGCTTTCCGAATACGTGAAAATGTATAGGTACCGCATTCGCCACACTATTTCGTAAGAAGGAGCCACTACTTTTATGAAGAAGCAAACGGAAAGTTCCACGGGCTTAAGGCGTGAATTACAGTCGCGCCACATGACGATGATTGCCATCGGCGGTGCCATTGGAACAGGAATTTTTCTAGCAAGCGGTAGCTCCATCAGTGAAGCAGGTCCCGGAGGGGCACTCGTTGCTTACATTGCTGTTGGAATCATGGTGTATTTCTTGATGACAAGCCTAGGCGAGATGTCCGCATATATGCCGGATACGGGGTCCTTTAGTACGTATACGTCCCGCTTTGTCGATCCAGCCCTCGGTTTTGCAATGGGTTGGAACTATTGGTATAGCTGGGCAATTACGCTGGCTGCAGACTTATCGGCGTCCACATTGGTGATGAAATATTGGTTCCCAGATACACCTTCCTACTTATGGAGTGGGTTATTCCTCATCCTATTATTTTTACTTAACTTCCTCTCTGTCAAAGGATTTGGTGAGGCAGAGTATTGGTTTGCCCTTGTGAAGGTAGGAGCCGTGGTGATCTTCCTCGTTGTTGGTATATTAATGATCTTTGGGATTATGGGCGGAGAGACGATTGGTTTTAAAAACTGGTCGGTTGGAGATGCTCCTTTTCATAATGGATGGGCAGCAACGCTGGCTGTCTTCATTGTTGCGGGTTTCTCTTTCCAGGGAACCGAGTTGATCGGGGTAGCAGCAGGGGAAAGTAAAAACCCAAGAAAAACCGTTCCAAAAGCAATGCGACAGGTTTTTTGGCGGATTCTACTCTTTTATGTGTTAGCGATTTTTGTCATGGGTCTAATCATTCCTTTTACCGACCCGAGACTGATCAATGATGATTTAGGCAAAATTGCAATGAGCCCCTTTACCATGGTGTTTAATAAAGCGGGTTTAGCCTTCGCCGCTGCAGTCATGAATGCAGTCATTCTTACGGCGGTACTCTCCGCAGGGAACTCGGGGATGTATGCTTCCACACGAATGTTGTGGCATATGGCGAAGGAAGGACATGCTCCTAAGTTCTTTACTTATATTAACAAGCGAGGAATTCCTGTTTATGCTTTGATTGCTACTGCAATCATCGGGATGTTTGCTTTCCTTGCATCGATCTTTGGCGACGGAGCCGTTTATGTATGGCTGTTAAATGCCTCTGGATTGTCTGGGTTTATCATCTGGCTAAGTATTGCCATCAGCCATTATCGTTTTCGCCGGGCTTATGTGGCTCAGGGAAGGGATTTAAATGATCTACCCTATCAAGCAAAGTGGTTCCCCTTTGGCCCACTATTGGCGTTTGCGCTTTGTTTATTTGTCATCATCGGACAAAATTACGCTGCGTTTACTGGGGATACCGTCGACTGGTATGGAGTATTGGTTTCATATATTGGCATCCCACTGTTCCTTATCCTATGGCTTGGATACAAGTGGGTGAAGAAAACCAAAGTGATTCCACTGACAGAATGTCAATTGGATACCGAAGAATAACCAGCATAAAAAAAGAAGAGCCTAGGCTCTTCTTTTTTTATGCTCTGGGTGATCTCGAATTTAAGGAACGTACGCTAGATGAGCCGCGGAAAATCATTGACTATCGTTACGGTTTCGGAATAAGTAAATTCTTCACGTTTACAAAGCATTAAGGTCGCTTTTTTATCTTAATTGCGCCGAGAATACTCCCAACTTCTACAAGTGGGGGATGAATCGGCGCGTTAGACGAGGGAGGGATGTTTTTCCCCTCTCGTAAGTCTAACCATCCCCGTATATAATTAAGTACAAGGGAGGTGAACCCATGCACAAAGCGTTTCAATTTCGTTTGTATCCAACAA
>NZ_FPAA01000023.1 GCF_900116235.1 Marininema halotolerans
CTACCGGAAGGTGGGGATGGATCACCTCCTTTCTATGGAGTATCCGTATTGGATACAATACATGAACGTTTGAACAGGTCATGATTTCGCTCTTTAGTTTTCAGGGAATGCAATAAAAAAGAGAGCGTCTGTACACACAGGCGCTCTCTTTTTTGTGTTTTTTATTGAAAAAAGAGAAGGGACTCCCTTCTCTTTTTTGCTGGATTACGGATGGGGTGCACCGACTTGAACAACTTGTTGGAAAGTGGGGCGATTTACCCAGTTCATATCATCAATGGTGAGAGCACCTAAGGTGCTTTGTTGAATCGCATCTTGTTTTGCGTCATAAATCCATTTGTTGATATCGGAACTACCATACTGTTTGGTTAAACGGTCGTTTGTTGTTGAGAGAGCTTTCCAAAGCGTATTGCGACAGGCTGTTAGATCACCATTCCCACAATAAGTTCGATGCCAGGGATCGGACACCTTTTCGCCTAGCACTTGACGTAAATTCTTTTGCAGGAAGGGATAGTACCCGACTTGAAAAGCGGATCCCAAATGTTGCGTGGGAGAATCTTCAATCTTACTTTTTAATTGCTCATCGGGGGAGATTGGAGCTTGAATACCGTCCATATCAGTGAAGACTTCATCCACCAAGGGTTTAAAGAGCGCGTCACCAATGGCAACACCAGGCGCATCATCATATTTACCATCTTTAGGAGCAATATCACGACGATGTCCTCCGCTAGCTACCCAATTGGCGAGTCGATCCCGGATTGCTTGTAGTTGTTGGTTACCATTGGGTGCATTGTTGCCAAGGATCTTTAGTACATAAGGATACACTTCCTGCGCCTTCAAATCTGCAGTACTTGCATCGAGCATTACATTAACCATATCTGCGCGGGTCAACTTTTTACCAGCGATCGCTGTCTGCAAACGTTTTTCTAATAACAGGGAACGATAGACCGAACCATAGTTGTAGTTGTTGTCACTTGCACTAAAATTGGGAGCTTGTTTGTTATTCCAGTTGGCAAAGTATCCTTGAGCCGGGTTCACTTCCTGTGGTTGTTTATCAGGGGAGAGGTATTTTCCTGTCCAATCATACTCACCCGTTCCCCAACTGGGTAGATAGGGGTTGGTACGCGTGTCCCGAATAGGAAGTAAGCCTGAATGCTTATAGGCAATGTCTTTGTTATTGATATAGAACCAATTGAAGGTGAAGTCAATTCCATCAACTGCCTTTAAAAAGGCGGATGAACCCATTTTCATATAGTCAGGATCATTTAATTTCTTAAAGCCAAAGGTACTGCCTAATTCATTTTGATAGGTTGATCGTTGAAGTGTAATCGCTACAGGCTTCTTATCGACGGTTCCCCTTGCAATGACAGGGCCATATACACTTCGTTGAACAGTAGTTTTTTGCGTTGTTAATTTGGAATGGGTATCCCCTTTGATCTTGTTAAAGGCTTTTTTGGGAGAGGTATGCCTCCAACGTTTGAAAAGCTTTTTGATCGATGTAGGTTTTTTCTTATCTAACACTTTCATGGATTGGCTGTGGGTAAAAGTCTCCATGGGGATGCATTGCCCTTTGTATAGGTAATGATCCGATTGCATGGAAGGCTCCTTGCCATCCGGTTCACACAATTTAAGTATCCACTGATCGGTATTATCTGCTTCGGATGAGGTGGCTGACCAGGCAAAATCTTTTCCTCTACCCATTTGGTTATAGAGATTAATTCCTGCGAAGGCAACCCCACGCGATTGAATACCAGGCCCTTTTATATCCATCTCAATCAAGAGTTGTGGATTAAAATAACCAGTCTGCGGTCCGAAAACTGCGATGGGTTTACCTGCTTGCGTATGTTCCTTACCAACTAAAATCGCGTTGCTCATACTTTCGGGTGTGCGAAGATTCATCGGTCCGAAGGGTCCATCTGCGATCGGCTTCGGTTTTTTAAGTTGTGATAGGGTGCTGTTGACTGTGGATAGATCGAGAACGGCTGTGGATTTTGGGTCTGGGGAAGGGTGGTTATTATAAGGAAATGATTGTTGGGTGGTTACTGGTGCTTCTTTGTCATTCGCACTATGGAATTCTGCCCATATTTTTTTACCCTCGGGTTCGCCAAACTTTTTCTGGAGCTGAGCAAGGAATTTTCCACTATTTACTTCTTCGCCCCCACCCTTCCCAAATACACCTCCTACAAAACTGGCGATGGCGACGGAATCTTCGGCTTTCCAATCCTGTGGAATTTTCAGTAGACCTAAGTATTCTACAGGGAGGTAGGACCAATTTAAACGAGCTTTCTTAATATACGCGTTGACACCTGCGGCATAATTATTCATATCCTGGCAAATTTGTTTTCCTTCTTCGCCTTGGGCGCAGATATGTTCAACTTGCTTGGTTAAATCTTTTTCGGTATAAGGGGATGTTTTTAATTGTTCAGCGTCCATTGCCCGGTTTTCTTCAGTGTCCCCAGCAAATTCACTTAATTGAGCCCGACCCAAATGGCGAAGTACATCCATTAAAAAGAGTCGATCCTCTGCGGAGGCATAGCCAATTCCATAAAAGGTAGCATTCCGGGTTTTTCCTTCGACATGGGGAACGCCAAAATGATCCCGGGTAATCGTTAGATCTTTTTTTGGCGAATAAGTTTTTTCTGGCTTGTCTGGAGCACCTAAGGAAGCTTCTTTGTAGTAAGTAGGGATATCTTTATCGGTGAGTGTGGGGGATTGTTTACTGAGGGAATCATACATCTTTACTTGATCGTTATAATGTTTTGGATACTTTTTTAAGATGGTATTGCCAAGGTAGTCGGTTAAAGTCACGAGGCTTTGTTGACCAGGCGGCAGGATATTGTAAAAACCACCTTCATTGGCTTCTTGAGCATGAATTGAAAGCGCTTTCACAGGTGCGACAATTAAAGAAAGTGAGAGTGTGATGCTCAGCAAAAAAGATAGAGGGTAGAGAAGAGACCTGCTTCTCTGTTTTATTTGATTCAGACAGAGCCAGAGTAACAAGAGTGTACCTACTCCTACTGAGAATACCAATACCCAATGCATAGTGTCACCTCGCGATTATTAGTTAGAATATTCAATCTAACTATAGCACCCTTAATAAAGGGTTTACAAGCTTAAAAAAACAGTCTATAACAGCTATGCTTAAGTTAATTGTTAATATTTGTACATTAAATAACAAATTGAAAAGAAGTGGTTTAACGAAGAAAAGAAGACGTTACTCGACGGTTTCACTAAGGTGCTAGAAGAGGGATATTGAACAGTCAGGGAGAATGGGTTCGAGTGGGGAAGAGGAGCACATGTAGGAAATGACGCGTAAGTATAAGGTCCAAGGTGTTCTGTGTATAGAGATTGAGGAGGCGTGCGCAATTGCAAAGGGTTAAAGGAGTACCTCTTTTGGTTGTGATGGTTGTTTTTTTGGTGGGTATCTTTACAGCGAGTGGACACGATTCCATAACGAATTGGTTCCGATCAACCATGAATATGGACGACTCCTCTAGCAAGCAAAAAAAAGTGTTGTTTGATAACACCCATGGAGAAACAGCAGGTGCAGCAGATTGGGTAATTGATGGAGGTTTTTCCGACTTTGCTGATGCGCTAAAAGAGAAGGGATATAGGGTGAGTCAGCTTGAAAAAAGCACCCCCATTACGGAGAGTGATTTGGATGAATATGATGTGTTTGTGATGGGGGAACCCAATCTTCCTTTAAAGGATACGGAAAGAGATGCGTTGCTTCACTTTGTGGATCAAGGTGGGGGGGTTTTTTTCGTTGCGGATCACTATAATGCAGACCGCAACAAAAACCGTTGGGATGCTCTAGAGATATTTAACGGTTACCGTCGAGGAGCTTATACCGATCCAGGGAAAGGGATGTCAGAAGAAGAGAGGCAGTCCGAGGCCATGAAAGGAGTGAGCTCCTCTGACTGGTTAGCTACCCATTTTGGCATTCGCTTTCGTACCAACGCAATCGGTGATGTAACTGCGAATCACATTGTCCCTCCGGATCAAGCGTTAGGTATTACAGAAGGGGTAAAGGAGGTTGCGATGCATGCAGGAGCTACGTTAGCAGTGACCGATCCTAATAAGGCAAAGGGGATTGTCTATCTTCCCCATACAAACCGGCGTTGGGGTCATGCGGTTGATCAAGGAGTATACCATGGGGGAGGGGTAAAGGAAGGGCCGTTTGTTGCGATTGCCAAACGGGAGAAAGGAAAGGCCGCTTTTATTGGTGATTCCTCCCCAGTAGAAGATGCGACACCAAAATATCGCAGAGAAGATAATGGGGAACCGAAAAAAACGTACGATGGGTTTAAAGAAAAGGATGATGGAACACTGTTGGTTCAACTGATCGAGTGGTTAAGTAAACAAGAAGCGTATCACTCCTTGGATGAGGTGGATGGACTTGAGTTAGATAAACCTTCTCCATTCCATCCGTTTGAAGATCCCCAACAGTCAGTAGAGCCGCAGAAAGAACCGTGGGCAAAACCAGATCCTGGGTATGAGTGGTGGAATCCAGCCACTTTTCAGAACGGAAGCTATCGCCCCTCTGAAGCCAAGGGTTAATTATGAGAGCGTTATAAAAAGTATAGCCTTATGGATGCGAAAAATCATCGATAAGGCTATACTTTATTTTTTATGTGTATTTTTATAAGTAAAAATCAACAAAAAATCGGAAGGGCTGTTCCCTCTATAACTAGCTAATATAGCCCTTAAAATGGGTGTTTATCTAAGTGTAGTAAATAAATATTACTTTTTTATAGGTTTAAATTTACTATTAAGGTTACAAATGAGAAAATTATTGCTAATTTCAGACTGTTGAAAAAAACCGCTCCTTTCGGTCATTTTGCGTGTTACAATAGGAAAGTATGTCATACTATTTTATTTATATCGAGGTGGAGACTCATGAAGAAATTGATGTTGGTAACCGCAATTTTAGCCATTCCTGTATTCGCAATTTTACAAGGGACGATCGGGGCTGAGCCTAGCCAAAAAAGCAGTACCCAAGACGAGGCCATCAAAGTACTGTTTGATAATTCCCATGGGGAGACAGCAGGTGCTGCTGACTGGGTCATCAATGGTGGGTTTTCGGACTTTGCAGGTGCATTGATGGAGAAGGGATATGAGGTTGATCAGCTAAATAAACAAGAGCCTATTACTTATGATGATCTTGAAAATCAAGATGTTTTTATTATGGGAGAACCCAATATCCCGCTAAAAGCCTCCGAACAAGAAGCCTTAATTAAGTTTGCGGATCATGGTGGCGGAATTTTCTTTATTGCGGACCACTACAACGCCGATCGAAATAAAAACCGTTGGGATGCATCCGAAATCCTTAATGGTTACCGTCGGGGAGCCTTTGGTGAACCGACTAAGGGGATGAGTGATGATGAAGCTTCCTCTGAAGCGATGACAGATGTTTCCTCTACGGATTGGTTGTCTAAGAACTTTGGTATTCGATTCCGTTACAATGCTCTTGGAGACATCACGGCGAAGGACATTGTCGATGAAGATCAATCCTTTGGCATTACCGAGGGAGTTAATGGTGTAGCGATGCACGCAGGTTCGACACTCGCTGTGACGGATCCCAACCAGGCAAAGGGGATTGTCTATCTGCCTCAGACGGATCAAAAGTGGAATTATGCAGTGGATCAAGGGGTTTATAATGGTGGGGGCCAAGATGAAGGGCCTTTTGTTGCGATTGCAAAAAGAGGGGAAGGAAAAGCCGCCTTTATTGGTGACTCTTCTCCTGTAGAGGATGCGACACCGAAGTACAAGCGCGAAGAAACGGGTGATAGCAAGAAGACGTATGATGGCTTTAAAGAAGAGGATGATGGAAGTCTACTCGTTAATTTAATCAGCTGGTTAGGGAAGAAAGAATCCTACACGAGCTTTGATCAAGTGGATGGGCTAGAATTGGACAATGCCACTCCATTAATTGATATCGAAGATCCAAGCACTTCAACGGAACCGAAGAGTGAACCCTGGGCAACTCCTGCAGAAGGATATAAGTGGTGGGATCCATCTACCTTTAAAGGAGGTAGCTACACGGGTTCAGACAGTAATTAAGGAATTAAAAAAAGGTGACGGGGTTTCCCGTCACCTTTTCTTAGTGTCTCAGGGTGTTAAACAATCCGTTTTCGTATTGCACCAGAGATGGCATCGATAATAATGACCATGATGATAATCCCGAGTAGAATGATCCCTACTCGATCCCAGTCTCTCGAATTTAAGGCGAAAATCAACGGTGTACCAATCCCGCCCGCCCCGATAATGCCGAGAATCGACGCCGAACGAATGTTGATTTCAAAACGGTAGAGCGCAAAGGAGATAAAGGCTGGGATCACCTGAGGAATTACCGCGAACCAGAGTACTTGAAAGCGAGAAGCACCTGAGGCAATGAGCGCTTCAGTGGGTCCGAGGTCAATTGTTTCAATCGCTTCGGAATAAAGTTTTCCTAGCATACCGATGGAATGGATGCCAAGAGCCAATACCCCAGCGAATGAACCCGGGCCAACAGCCTTGATAAATAGGATGGCCAATACGAGCTCTGGAAAAGTCCGTATGAAACTAAGTGTAAATTTGCCGATTCCTGCAACTGGGCGTAATCGGTTCATGTTATTGGAAGCCCAAAAAGCAAAGGGAATACAAAGAGCTGCCGAGATGAAAGTACCAAGGACAGCGATGGCTAACGTATCAAGCAATCCCCGTAACAAATCCTCACCATCAGGCAGGTAGACATAATCCCAGTCAGGGTGAAATAGCCCATTCGTTATGGACCGTAGAACCTGTCCTGCCGTTTCTTGAATGGAAGCAAGAGGAACGCCAGAGAAAGCCCATACGTAGATGGCTACGATTAGAGCAAAGATAATAATTCCTTTGAGACGCTTCTTCTTTGGTGGCTGTGGCAACGAGGTATCAATATTGGTATTCATAGCAATTGCTCCCGTACTTTGGTAGTGACGTAATCGATCAAGATGACAACGACCAGAGTCAGAAGAATGATCGAGGAGGTTTTATCGTATTGGAGCAGATTTAGGGTGCGGTTATACCAGTCACCGATTCCTCCTGCTCCAACTAGACCCAGTACGACGGCTGCCCGGACATTGATCTCAAAGGAATACAAAAAGTAGGCAGCAAAGGGTGCAGCAATCTGTGGAATCACGCCAAAGGTGATCCATTGAGTTTTATTTGCCCCAACAGCGGTCATTGCTTCAAGGGGACCAGCATCGATCGCTTCAATTGATTCATAGGTAAGCTTTGCCACAATCCCCATCGAAAAAATGGCAAGAGCTAGGATCCCTGGAATGATTCCCAAGCCGAAAATGGCAACGAAGATTGAGGCTAATAGTAAGTCTGGAATCGTCCGTAGGATATTTAAAATAAAGCGAGCCGGAGCCACAATAAACTGTGGAAACAAATTGCTGGAAGAAAAAAGAGCGAGTGGGAAAGCTAAGATTGCACCAAGGGTTGCCCCAATGAGGGCCATGCGAATGGTATCCAATGTTGCATCGAAAATATGAGAAAAAAAGGTCCAATCCGGTGGAACCATTTCAATCAAAAGGTCCCCCATTTGTGGAATCCCAGTCATTAAACTCGATAAGGATGCATCCGTGCGAACAGCACTTCCCCAACAAAGTAAGACCAATATTAGGATCGTCAGGCCTGTTTTTGTCCTCTTTATATGGCGGTTGCTATCAGTCATCATCCGTCCGTCTCTCCCAATAGTTCGTCGTCCTTGATTTCACGACCATAAATATTAGAGAATACTTCATCAGTCGCTTCTTCAACGGGTCCATCATAGACGAGCTCTCCTGCGCGAAGACCTACAATGCGTGTAGCATATTCTCGTGCAAGGTCGATGAAGTGAAGGTTGACCACCATGGTGATGCCAAGTTCTTGGTTAATCCGTCTTAAATCGTCCATCACTTGCCGGGTAGTCATGGGATCAAGGGATGCTACGGGCTCATCTGCTAGAATAATTTTGGCTTCCTGTGCCAGAGCACGGGCGATGGAAACGCGTTGTTGTTGTCCGCCGGAAAGCTGATCTGCGCGAGTCCAAGCTTTTTCGCCGATGCCCACCCGTTGTAGCGCGTTATAGGCTAATTGTTGATCAGCTTTTGGAAAGAGACCCAATACGGTGCGCAGCGTGGAATGATAGCCTACACGACCTGAGAGGACATTGCGCATGACCGTGGCGCGTTTCACTAAATTAAAGTTTTGAAAGATCATCCCTACATCACGACGAATGGAACGTAATTCTTTTCCTTTGGCTTTCGTGATGGAACGGTTGTCGATGCGGATGTCTCCTTCGCTAATTTCATGTAAGCGGTTAATTGAGCGGAGGAGGGTAGACTTCCCTGCACCCGAACGACCGACAATAACGATAAATTCGCCCTTATCGAAGGAGAGGTTAATATCTTTGAGGCCGATGGTCCCGTTTGGGTACATCTTTGAAACATTTTGCATCTCAATCATAGCTGTCACCTACTCTTTGCGAATTCGTATAAAAAGAAAAAGAGATCGTTCATAGAAACCCTCGAACGATCTCTTGAGACTCACAAGTCTCAGTACTGGCCGACGGCTTTTTCGTAGTCGCGAACGACACCGAAGTTCTTATCGCTTGAAGGAACATATCCTTCGTGCGTATAGATTTCTTTGATGATTTGATGGCCTTCTTTGTCTTTACCAATATTGATAAATGCTTGTTTGATTTTCTCTTCCCACTTTTTATCCATGTCCGAACGAACACTGATGGTGTCATTTGGGATCGGCTCAGAGCGGTGAATTACTTTGGTTTTCTTAAATACGTCTTTGTAATCTTTTACCACAATGTTACGAGCATCGCCGAAAACAGCTGCTGCATCGACTTCACCGTTGAGTACAGCGATTACTGCACGGTCATGGCCTTTCAAGGTAACACCTGTGACATCTTTTTGTGGGTCAACACCTGCTTTTTTCATTTCAACAGCAGGCCATACATATCCAGCTGAAGAGGATACATCTTGCCAAGCCATTTTCTTGCCCTTAAGATCTTTTAAGGAGTTGATTTTGGAATCTTTCTTTGTGATGATATATGCTTCATAGCTATCGACAAGCTTGTCGGTCGGTTGACCATTTTTTGGATTTACGCCAAAGCGTTGGGATTGAAGTAAGACATTAGCTGCCTTCTTCTGATCATGAGCCATAACATAGGCACTTGGTGGTAGGAAACCTACATCTACCTGTTTAGATGCCATGGCTTCGATGATGGTATTGTAGTCCGTGGATACGCTTACTTTTACGGGAATACCAAGTTCTTTCTTGAGAAGCTTCTCCAACGGTTTTGCTTTAGCCTCTAGTGTATCAGCAGCTTGGGATGGTACAAACTGCACTTTTAGTTCCTTCGGCTTATAAGCCTCGCCTTTCCCTGCATCAGATCCACAGCCTGCTAGCAGACCCGCCACAAGAGCAACCGTTGCGCCAGTGGCAATGAAGCGTTTAAACATGTCATTTCCCCCCAGATAAATTGTGCGAAGAGTACTACCATTTTACAATATACCATACTACCATAACTACTAGATATGTAGATTTGATATAATTTTCTAGGTGAAGAAATGGACTAGGAAAATTGGCCCAGATAGAAAGGTGCGGAAACAATTTGACAGAGGTAAAAAAATACGAGGAAATAACGATTCTGGAGACGAGTGACGTGCATGGAAACGTGCTACCGATCCACTATGCAAATAACCAAGAGTTTCAAGTGGGATTAGCAAAAATTGCTACTTTGATTCGTCGGGAGAGAGAAAGTGGCAAGCCGACACTTTGGATTGATAATGGGGATCTTATTCAAGGGACTCCTCTTGCCTATCATAGTGCACGTTTTGGTGGAAATCGTATCCACCCGATGGTGAAAGCGCTCAATGAACTGAATGTGGATGCTTCCATTTTTGGCAATCATGAATTTAATTATGGACGTGAAGTGCTAGATCAAGTCGTAAAGAATTCGAACTTCCCATGGTTGTCTGCCAACATTCTCAATGAAGAAGGCGAACCTGTATTTGGAAAACCGTGGCTAATCAAAGAGCTACCAAGCGGGATCCGTGTAGGGATTTTAGGACTCACGACTGCTTTTATCCCTCGTTGGGAAAATCCTGCTCATATTGAAGGAATTAATTTTGCTGACCCGGTGGAGGTGGCAAAAAAGTGGGTCGCATTCTTAAAGAACGAAAAGAGAGCCGACCTCGTCGTTGTCTCTTACCATGGAGGGCTTGAACGGGATTTGGAGACAGGGGAACCGATTGAGGCGTTGACTGGAGAAAACCAAGGGTGGCAGTTATGCGAAGAGATTCCCGATATCGATGTATTGTTGACAGGGCATCAACATCGACTGATTACAGGAGTAGGACCCAATAACACCACCATTATTCAACCAGGAAGTCAAGGGACTCATTTAGGAAAGATCACCATTTGTCTTGAAAAAACGGTGGATGGATGGTTGGTAAAAGAAAAAACACCCGAGTTAACTTCTATTGAAGGAACGGTTGCGGATCCAGAAGTGCTCTCCCTGGTGGAGCCCTATGAAGAAGCAGTCCAGGAGTGGTTGGATCAACCGATTGGAAAAATCGAAGGGGATATGCGAGTGACGGATCCGATGGCGATTCGATTAAAAGCAAACCCACTGATTCAATTTTTCAATCATGTCCAGATGGACGCTTCAAATGCTCCGATTTCCAATACGGCACTCTTTGATAACCATGCTCCGGGGTTGGGGAGCAATGTTACTGTGCGGGATGTGGTCGCCAACTATATTTATCCCAATACCTTACGGGTACTTCGGTTAACGGGACAAGACATCAAAGATGCCCTTGAACGATCGGCTGATTATTTCCGATTGGATGAAAAGGGCTCACCGGTTGTTAATCCTGAATTTCTATTCCCGAAACCGGAGCACTACAATTATGACATGTGGACAGGGATTGATTATCAGCTAGATATCTCCCGTCCGCCAGGGCAACGGGTAGTTAACCTTCGTTATAAGGGTGAAGCCCTTGCGATGGATGGTGAGTATGAGGTCGTCATGAACAACTATCGCGCAGGTGGCGGTGGCGGCTATGAAATGTTTGTGGATCGACCGGTCATAAAAGATGTGCCGACAGAAGTCTCCGAGCTAATTCTCGATTACATTCTTAAGCATAAAGTGGTGGAAGCGAAAGTGGATCATAATTGGACCGTTGTCGTTGATGGAGAGCGTGTATAAGCACCCCCCTATGATATAAGAGCTCGAAACCATGAGAAGAGCGCGGCGATGATGCCGGGCTCAATTTTTTTTGAAAAAAGGGGTTGATCACGTCTCTCATCCGTGTTATATTAGTTCTTGTCGCCGCGAGGTGATGGGCAAGAAAACGAAAGAGATGCACCTTGAAAACCGGATATGGAGTAAGCCAAGCAATCTTCATGATATGAAGATTTCACCGGAGTGAATGAAGGAGAAGTTATTAAGGGCA
>NZ_FPAA01000006.1 GCF_900116235.1 Marininema halotolerans
GTATATTTTACGTTTTTCAATCTTCATTTGCACCAATTCAACAATCTCATCGCGCTCGGTACCCAGTACATCGATGAGGGTAATCTCATTTCCTTCCTTATCGGTACCAATCGGGTCATGGAGGGAGACATCTTTTCTTGCTTTCTTAAGCGAACGCAAGTGCATGAGAATTTCATTTTCAATACAACGAGCGGCATAGGTGGCGAGTTTGGTTCCTTTGTTGGGCTGATACGATTCGATGGCTTTAATCAGGCCAATGGTACCGATTGAGATGAGGTCCTCGGTGTCTTCGTTGGTGTTTTCGAATTTTTTAGTTATATGGGCGACGAGACGGAGATTATGTTCGATCAGTTTGTTCCTTGCTTGACGGTCTCCTTGGGCCATCAGTTTCAAACATTGTTCTTCATCCTTCTCATTCAGTGGCTGGGGAAAGGCGTTGTTCTTGATGTATGCGACAAAGGTCCAGACTTCACGGAACAGGATGGCAAGGGTTGTGATCAAACCAGGCACAGTTGCCGTCACCTCCGCTCTAGTTTGCCGAAAATCAGGTGTTACCAGCATATGAGCGAAAAAGGGGGCGTGTGCCTGTTCGGTAGCGAAATGAACCAACCCTAATTATTGGAGGGTGGTAACCCTCTTATTTTAATGCTGTTGAGGATTGATCCTCTTTATATAAATGGAGGATCGATGGTTGTGTACCAGAGCCCCTTTTTTAACATTCCCGTTGACAAAACCAAGTTCCCCACGTACTATATACCCATAGGGGTAATGGTAAGTTATTTTAACACAGACGTAAATGGTCCGTGTATTTTTTACCCTTCTCAATATACCTATACGGGTATATGTAAATTAAGAAAAGGAGGGACAATATGTCCATCAAAGTGGATGTGCAATTAAATTGCCAAGGCCTTTCCTGTCCCATGCCGATCCTTCGTACAAAGAAGGCGATGGATCATATGGAGCCAGGTCAAGTGCTGGAATTACAAGCGACTGACCCGGGCTCTTATGCGGATATTCAAGGATGGGCGAAGAATACCGGCCATCAATATCTAGGGACGAAACAGGAAAAAGACGTTTTAAAACATTACCTGCGCAAAGCGAAGCCGAGTGAATTCATAGCAGAACATCAACATCCCCACAGAATTGAGAATGAAGAGTTGGCACGGTTGCTTGAGCAAAAGGAAGCGCCATTGTTAATTGATGTGCGCGAACCCGCTGAATACGCGTTTGGTCATATTCCAGGAGCGATTTCTATGCCCTTTGCACAACTCGGATCGCGTCTAGAGGAACTTCCCAAAGAAAAGCGGATCTATGTGATTTGTCGTACGGGTAACCGGAGCGATATGGCGGCGAAAGAGTTCACCGAACATGGATTTGTCGATGTGGTGAATGTAGTTCCAGGGATGTCCCAATGGGATGGAGCAATCGACTCCGAAACCAACGGATAAAAATGGAGAGGAGAGCCGAGGAAATGAAAAAGATGACAGCTCAAGAGGTCGCTAGCAAGATCATTTATGGAGAATTGCTCTTCATCCTCGATGTACGGAATGAAGAGGACTACGCCAAGTGGCGTATCGAAGGGAAGCGCGTTACGTCGGTGAATATCCCCTACTTTGATCTTTTAGATGGAGTTGAACACGCACGTGATCAATTACCACAGGATGAACGAGACATCGTCGTTGTTTGTGCAAAAGAAGGTTCCTCCCGTTTTGTAGCGGAGCAACTTGAGGAAGCGGGCCTGAAGGAAGTGTATTACCTTGAAGGTGGGATGAAGACGTGGAGTGAAACGATATTCCCTGTAAAGATCGGCGATTTAACCGGAGGGGGAAGCATTTATCAGTTTAACCGGATCGGTAAAGGGTGCCTTTCCTATCTTATAGAGTCCCAAGGCGAAGCAGTGGTCATCGATGCGGGTCGGTTGACGGATGTTTTTGAGCAGTTTGCACTGGAAAAGGGATTTACTATTCACCATGTGCTGGATACGCACTTGCATGCGGATCACATTTCTGGTGGACGTGCCTTATCAGAGAAAGTAGGAGCCACTTACTATCTTCCACCACGAGATGCAGAGGAAGTCACCTATTCTTATGAACCTTTGTTAGAAGGTGAAACGATCCAAGTAGGTCAAGCACGCATTCGAATTCAATCCCTCTATTCCCCAGGCCATACCATTGGGAGCACCTCTTTTATCGTGGATGATCAGTACCTTCTGTCAGGAGACATTTTATTTGTTGATTCGATAGGCCGCCCTGATTTAGCAGGAAAAGCAGAGGACTGGGTGAGAGATTTACGTGAGACCCTCTATGAACGTTATTCCGCTCTTTCATCGGAGTTGATTGTTTTACCGGCTCATTACAGCAAGATCAGTGAAATGGGTGATGAAGGACGAGTGTTTGCCAAGCTGGGAGAACTTTATCAGAGCAATGCGGGCCTACAAGTAGCGAATCAAGAGGTGTTTCGGAAGATGGTTACCGATAATTTGCCTCCTCAACCCCATGCCTATCAGGAGGTTCGCCAGACGAATATGGGGAAAATGACGCCGAGCGCAGAGGAACAACGTGAGATGGAGATGGGACCCAACCGTTGTGCTGTACATGACTCATCAGAATCAAGGAGGAAGTGAGCGTATGAAAGTTCATCACGAAATCGATGCAACCGGACTTTCTTGTCCACTGCCCGTCGTGCGTGCGAAAAAAGCGATGGATGCACTTGAAAAAGGACAAGTACTCGAAATACACGCAACCGATGCGGGGGTAGAAAAGGATCTTCCTGCTTGGGCCAAAACGCTTGGACATGAAATTGTTGATCAGCAGAAAGACAAGGGTGTTTATATTTTTCGGATCAGAAAGGGCGAGTAAGGACAAAAAATCACGAGTGAATCAGAAAAAGGGAGGCAGATCAGAGTGAATCAGAAGAAATCAACCATGGTCGTCTTCAGTGGCGATTTAGATAAAGCGATTGCTAGCTATATTATTGCAACTGGATCCGCATCGATGGGAAACGAGGTGACGATGTTTTTCACTTTTTGGGGGCTGACTATTTTGCGCAAAGAAAATGCTGTACCTGTGCAAAAAAATAGGATGGATAAATTATTTGCTAAGATGCTCCCCCGTGGGCCGAGGAAATTGGGAATATCCAAGATGAATGTTGGTGGTCTGGGTGCCAAAATGATGAAATACACGATGAAGAAGAAAAACATCGTGACTTTACAAGAACTGATCGAATTAGCACAAGAGCTCGATATTAAAATGGTTGCCTGTACCATGTCGATGGATGTATTAGGGATTAAAAAAGAAGAGTTGATCGATGGGATCGAATATGCAGGCGTTGCCTCTTATTTAGCAGAGGCCAATGAAGCCAATCACAATCTATTTGTGTAAGAAAGAAGGACGCGACAATGGATATCTCGTTCATGCTTCTTCTGTTTCTCATTGGCTTTAGTGGTTCATTTATTTCAGGGATGATGGGCATCGGGGGCTCGATTGTCAAGTTTCCGATGCTCCTTTATATCCCCCCACTACTGGGGTTTATGGGTTTTACCACTCATGAAGTTGCTGGGATTAGTGCGGTCGAAGTCTTCTTTACCACACTGGCAGGGATTTTTTCCTACCGAAAAGGGGGCTACTTAAATCGATCATTAATTGTCTATATGGGGACAAGTATCCTGGTGGGTAGTTTCATTGGTGGTTATGGATCGCAGATGCTCAGTGCGGGACAAATCAATGTGGTGTATGCAATCTTAGCGACGGTTGGGGCAATGATGATGTTGTTGCCCAAAAAGGTGGGCGAGGAAAGCTCGAAGGCCCCAGTTGTTTTCCATCCATGGGTGGCAACGAGCTCAGCGGCGATTGTTGGTATTGCCTCTGGAATTGTAGGGGCGGCGGGTGCGTTCCTCCTGGTCCCGATCATGTTAGTTATTTTAAAAATTCCCACCCGTATGACGATTGCTTCTTCCCTTGCAATCACCTTTCTGTCAGCAGTTGGATCAGCAGGAGGTAAGATTCTAACGGGACAAGTCCTCTTTCTGCCCGCGCTTGTCATGATTATCGCTGGTATTTTTGCAGCACCGCTTGGTGCCATGGTGGGGAAAAAGACGCAGGTGAAGACGTTGCAGTGGATGTTAGCCACACTCATTATAGCGACTTCCATTAAAATATGGACTGAAATATTCTAGCGTTAGTATCTTGATGGATCAATCTGACTACGTGCATAATAACATTAGCAGGCGATTCATTGGTAACTAGTACAGTGAGGTTCAGTCAAAGCCCTCAAGAGATTTCCTAGGAAATTGAAAGGGTCTTGTATCATACAGGAAAACATGGAAATTAGGGGATTCTCATAGAAAGGTGGGGTTTACCATGGAATATAACGACGATGTAAAAAAACGTCTACGCCGCATAGAGGGTCAGGTACGTGGCGTACTACGCATGATCGAAGAAGAGAAAGACTGTAAAGACGTTGTTTCTCAACTATCCGCCATTCGTTCCGCTGTTGATCGATCCCTTACGTACATCGTAACGCATAACTTAGAGCAATGCTTACGTGAGGAATTAGCCAAGGGGGAGGATGCACAAACCGAAAAATTATTACAAGAAGCGATGAGCTTAATGGTGCGAAGTGGCTAATGAAATATCAGTTAGATGCCCCTTTCTTTTTCGAAAGGGGCATTTTTTGTATGAATGAAGGGTTAGAGGAAAAAATCCAACCCTAATTCATCGTGGGTTGGATGGTAGCTGTTTTTTGTTCTTCAATCGTACGGGTTTCTGTCAATGCATCGGTAACATCATGATGAGTGACTTCCGTCGCGCCCCGTTCCACAGCGATGTCGCCTGCTGCCCGGATTAAACCACCGAGTTCACGGAATCGGGTAGTCATTGATTCTTTTCTTTCCGATCGCCGTTTGGCTTCTTCGATAACCCTTTCAACAGCTTTGCGCTGAAAGGGAGGGATTTTCCCATCCCTTTTCACCTCTTGTGCAACAAATTGAGCCACTTTTAAGCGATTCTCTTTCGTATCCGGCATGAAATTCTTCATATAAATCTCATACCCATTTCCTTGGATGCGGGAGCGAAGAGCAGGGTGCATGCCTTCGATATCTTGATCATTGCCTGCAAGAACAAGAATAAAATTGCAAGGGACTGCTTGGGTACGAATCATGGTACCACTGGAATTGGAGTTGCGGCCAGTGATGGCAAGTTTCTTTTCTTGGAAGGCAGAGAGTAAACTTTGTTGGGATTCCATTCCTAAAGTGGAGACCTCGTCGATATAAAGTACCCCTTGATGGGCGAGGTGTATAGCGCCGGCTTCGATTAATTCATGGGGGGGTGTTTCATTACCTCCCGATTGATAGGGATCGTGGCGAATGTCCCCCAATAGCCCCCCGGCTTGCATTCCGGTGGCATCGACAAAAGGTACATGATTTCCCTGGGAATTGTCCACAAGTAGTTTGATAGAACGATGCGAGGGTTGGCGCCACATTCGATAGAGAAAAGGGAGCGCTATCAAGGGGCCCAATCCCCAAAGCAGGGTAAGTGGTTGTTGCTGTGTAAAGGCGTAAAAAAGAATGGAGCCCATCAAGGTGATGCCGGAAAACCCGAGAAGGAAAAGAAGTCGTTGTTTTTGGGAGGACGCTTGTTTACTTATCTGATCAAGGTGTGTAAGTCCTTCCCCAGCAGTCAATGTTTTTACCATTGGATGATACGGTTGTTGGGTGTTTTGTTCGATTAGAATGTCTTCCAATGGATAGAAGGACAGTTCGTTGGTCATTGCTTTGGCAAGTAAACTCTTTCCTGTCCCCGGTTCACCAATGAGGAGTACCGATCGGTGCTGACGGGATGCCCGTCGAATCAATCGTACGGCGTCATCCTGTCCAATGATCTGATCGATTAGCGAATCAGGAATAGGGAGATCTGCTGTGGTTTCCCAATTTTTCTCATCTTCCTTGAGTAGTTGATTCCACAGCAAGGGGTGATGAGTGGAAATGACAGGGGTACAGAAGGTGACGAAATGATGTGTGATAGCCGGAAAGTTTGTCTTCTTTAATCCATTGAACCAAGAGGCGATCTGGTTATATTGATCACAGGAAAGGTTTGCTGCAGAGGATGCCTGCAAAAACTGTAGGATCGAAAGCAGCAGAGAGAGGCTGAGTAGTTTCTCTTTTTTTTCTAATCCGTTAGTAATCAAGCTTGACCACGCAAAAAAATCCTGTTGTAAAAGAGTGGCGAGCCCCTGTGCCCCACCTTCCCGTACTTTGCGATCCGGGTCACGCAAAAGAGAGATCAATTCGTTCTCGATGGATACACGATCGTGCAATTGAGCGATGTTCTTTCCTGCGATGAATCGGAACAGCCAGTAATCGTGATCAAGGTAGCTCGTTAATACTCGAGCATTATCTTCACGACGACTCGATAAAGAGCGCTCAATTAAGTGAACAAAAAGAAGTTGCAGATCAAGTGGTTTTTTCTGATAAAAACGGGTCGCGATCCACTCGTAAAATTTTAGGGGTAACTGAGCCATGGATTGACCGTCCTTCAATAAGACATCATGAGGTGAAATTTTTTGTTACATAGGTCGTTCTCAAATGAACGGAGAATGTTAACGTTGCGAATCAATTAATGACAAGGGATAATCCACAGGGAATGGCGCAATTCATGAACGGCATCGTGAATGGGTGGATAGGTAGAGAATAAAAAAGTATATAAGAAAATGCCTAACAGTAGAAAAAAAGCGGTGCTTTGTACATACGTATTAGTCAACCAATGGTGATATCGATGCACATGATTGGTTTTTGTTGGGTGTTCTTTTTTAAAGATGGGCGTACTCATTGGATAAACCTCCTTAAGCGATTGGTTGTTGGTGAAGGTTAAACTTTTTGGAGGATTTTGCGAACAAAAATCCAGGTAGGAACCCGATAAAGGCGAGAAAAACTAAAAACAACAGGGTCTTGACAACAACGGAAGTCGGTGGTTGGATGGGGGTTACTTTGATATCAAAGGAATGTGTTAAGGGTTGAAAGGATGCTCCTTCGCCTTTTAATGGTGTAACAGTCACGTTCATTTGTTGGGGGGCACCATCAAAAAAGTGATAGTTGAGAAAAAAGGTGCCGTTATCAGCGATTTGAGAGAGTTTTAGTAACGGGGTGGGTTGATCCTCCACATCCATTACTTGAATGGTTGCCTTCGCTGCGTCGATTGGTTTTTTTGTGTGACGATCGATAAGGTGAAAGGAGAGATGGCTGATCTTACCGACTTCAGGGTGGGCAGGCATCTCTACTGTCAATTGGATATCTTCATTACTGGTTGTCAGATTTTTTAGCGTAGAGGGTGGATGCGCTTCATTTCCATGAGCATTGGCAAAGGAAGGGAGCGCGCTAATCCCAATTAAAAATAGAAGAAGAATCACCGCTGTTTTAATACGGTTCATGGAAGCACACTCCTTTTATGGCCACGACCGATAATGATTCCAGCGACCGCGCCAAGTAGTACGAGTCCCATGAAGAGAGTGGATCCTTTCATTACCTTGGTGGGTTTTTCGTGAATGGTAAAATGATTTGTTTGAGAAAATGACTGAAAGGAAGGATCCTTCGGATTCGTTGGTCGTACATGAAAGGTGGCTGTATACGTTCCACGAATGGGGAGAGTTTCTGAAAATTGGAGCGTACCATTCGTTATAAGGGTCTCTCCCTCGATCATTGTTTTGTTTTCGACGAGAGGAAAGTCCGTTGAAAAAAGCGGGTTGCCTGATGGATGATGAAGACGATAACGGACGCGAGCGTTCTTAATAGGATTCCCTTTTTTATTGGTAAAGTGGAAGGTGAGTTGGGTTGGTTGATCGTGTGGAATAACATTAGATAGTTTGGGTTTTGTAGAAAGGTGAACTTGGTCATCTGCGAAGGTTTTCACAGGCAAGAGAAGAAAAGATCCTGCAAGAAACCATAGTAAAAGGTGTAAGCAGATGGTAATCATTGATGGTTTCATCGTTTTATCCCCCCATACATTCAAAAACACATCCATGAATGGATGTGTTGGTATCGATTAAAGAACAGAAGACGACAATATAAATAAGCCTCTGTGTCAAAAATCACCTCCCCATCCTCGTAGGTTAAACGCGGTAATTTACGGTTCAGGCAGGTCTCCTGGCTTATGGTCATCGCTTCCTGCGCCTTCCCATCTCATAACAGTGGCTTCAAGCAGGTTGCTCGCATATACAGTGGCGGGACCGCGTCGGCATTTCACCGAACTTCCCTTTTAAGTGAAGAAGCCAGCTTCTTCACACCTGTCCGCATCACTATGAAGTTTTTTATCCTCGTATTGACTATAATGAAAAGTTGGATATTTGTCTACTACGCTTATCATTCATCTTTCTTTAAGGAAGGATAAATAAAAAAGCCTTCTCTAATTAATGAGAAGGCTTGTCCCACTTTAATTTTCGGAACTCCATAAATCTTCGTTGGCTTCACCTTCAGAACTTTTACCAGCAAATTTAAGGGTGATGGCCATCAAACTGATGATCGCCAGCACAGAAGTAATGATCCAAGTAAACATACATAATCATCCCTTTCGAGTTGGTAGGTTTCCAATCTAAGCGAATAAGTTAAAATCATATGGGGATAATTGTCTCCTCTTTATTATGACGTATCAGGGGCCAAAAAGTATTCATTTTTCATAAAAAAAATTTCTTTTTTTCTTGGCACGGGAAGGGATAGAAAAAGGTTGATTGAAAAGCATCTTTCGCTTTTCAATCAACCTTTTTTCAGTCTTTAACCAAATGCCCTAGAGAAAAATCCCATCATGGGTCGTACTTGCTTCCATAACCGATGCATCGAACGTAGGGGTCTCCACCAGGTCCAAAGGGCACGAAGGCGTCCAATTCCACCCAATCGGGTGAATACTTGAGCTAATCGCGCTATCCACATAGTTGTGACACCTCCACGGATAATATTCCTTTTCATTGTATTCCCAACCTGGAAAAGGGGATGGGCAAATAGGACAACGATTAAAAAGAGAGGACCTCGGTGAGAGGTCCTCTTGGAAAGGGATAATTATTTTAGTGTGAGTAAATGCTTTTCTGCTTCATAGGTTTCAAGGGGTGTACCTGCTTTTACTCGATGGAGATAATCAGGGTTGGCAATGAGCGGACGTCCAATAGCAGCGAGGTCGATGGTTCCTTCTGCAAGTGCCTGCTCAGCTGTTTCAGGATCCAGGGAGCCTACACCAATGATCAGTCCATCCCAATACTTCCGCACTAATTGATGCAGGGTTTTGCCATCAGCCAGCACTTGTGTGAAGTTCATGGTAGAAGGGTGAATCATTTTCACACCCACTTCACGGAAAGCTTCGACGAAGGTACGAATGGCCGCTTCGGGATCCTCCCATATATAGTCGAGATTATCTCCCTTGAAAGCAGAGAAGCGAATGATGGTGCGATCAACACCAACAGCATCAATGACGGCTCGAAGAACTTCCTTCATGAAGGTGAGTCGTTGGGCGAGATCGCCACCATATTCATCGGTGCGTTGGTTGGATACATCCGAGTTAAACTGATCAACTAAGTAGCCATGAGCACCATGAATTTCTACACCATCAAAGCCAGCTTTGATGGCATTTCGTGCCGCTTGGGCATATTGATTGACGACTTCATGAATCTCCTCTTTGCTCATCGCTTCGGGTTGATCAAAGGGTTTACGGAAACGGGGAACGTACCCTTTCGCTTGAATGGCCGAGGCGGATTGGGGTTGTTGTCCACCGCTGAGTTCGTGATGAGACAAACGTCCCACGTGCCAGATTTGTGCAATAATTGTACCGCCTTCTTGGTGAACGGCTTCCGTAACGGGTTTCCAGGATTCAACCTGTTCTTCGGTATAGAGGCCGGGTACACCAGGATTCCCTTTTGCCCGAGGGCTGATGACGGTGCCTTCTGAAATGATTAAGCCAATTCCATCTTGGGCGCGTTTGCGATAATATTCCACCGCTTGTGGGTTAACAACCCCCGTTTCATCATCAGCAAAACAACGGGTCATTGGAGCCATGGCTACCCGTGACTGCAACTTCCAAGCACCGACTTGAACGGGTTCAAACAGTTTATGAAGCGATGTGTTGGTTGTCATGATGGATGTTCTCCCTTCTCAATGTGCAATTGAATCCAATCATTCATCGTTTCCATACAAGCTTGGTGGGAATCTCTGATTTCTTCCAGCATCGAAGCTAAAGTCACCTTCGATAACTCTTCCTTCCATGCTAATTCGGCTCGATTCATGAATTTGGATAGGATACATCGATCATTGGGCACTGTTGGATCAGCAACCAGCATCCGATGATAGATGCCGCCCTCTTGATAAAGAGAACCGCGTCCCTCCACCGCTAAAAAGATATCAAGAAGCGAGATCATTGCCGGATCACGAGACAGCGAAAAGCCCCCTCGAGTTCCTGTCGATGATCGAACGAGCCCAGCCTGAACGAGGGTTCGCATTCCTTTCTTAAAATAAGAAGGGGATGCGCCCATACGCTCGCTAAGGGCTTCCGCTGTCAAGCTTGTGTGCGCGGGTAGTTGGGCGAGTAGAAGGAGAGTATAGACGGATTGTTCCATGCTGGATTTGATACGCATCCGATTGCACCACCTGTTAAATGCTTATTATGGATAATCAATGTCTACAATGAGTCTAAATTGGTTGTATGGAATTGTCAAGGACTATTCTTCTTCTGAAAAAATAGCTAACAATCCAATCTGATCAACCAGCCGTTCCCATTCGAGACGCCAAAATGTACAATCGGCAGTGAGTTGCATCAATTTTTCAACGTCCCCATTTTTGTGGGCTTCTTGCAAGTCTTTTTCCCCTTGACAGAGGTGTTTCCATAAAAAATAGGCCTGGCGTTGGGAGTCTGTGATGTTCATATATTCCTCCTTTGGGAATTGACTGATACATTGTAAGACGAATGAGGTGGCTGGGAGTGGACAATCGTGACGACCGATCGCTAGCTCGAGTATCGTAGGAAAAACGATCATGCTTAGTGATTGTACGAACCACAAAGGAGAAATTCTATCCGCCAAGCGACCTATTTTCCTTAATAAATAAAAAAACAACGCCGTTGGGTTACGGCGTTGCACGATTAACAATCTATTTTCAATGAGCGAAATGGAGGATCAGCGTCATGGTTAAACTTGTTGCAAGTATTTGTTGATATCGAGGCCGAGTGCATCGGCTAAGGTACGACCATAATCCTCATCAGCACGATAGAAATTACAGATAGCAAGAAAGCGGGTTTTTTCATTGACTTGCTTCAGATCATTCACCATATTCTTAATCAGATTGGCCCGTTCTGCTTCCGTAAACTTCTTCCATTGTAATCCTGCTTGAGAGAAGTCATCGGTTTTATAGATTTTTTGCCGACCAGCTACACCAGAAAGCGGGGTTTCGCTTTCCAAATACGCTGCATCCTCCTGGGGATTACCTTCATGACGGGAAGGTTCATAGTTGATAATGGGTTGTTTGCGATTAAATTGCATATTTCCATCTTGTTGGTGGTTATGCACATTGGCATAAGGGCAATTAATTGGCAATTGGAGATAGTTTGGCCCGATGCGATGACGTTGTGTGTCTGGGTAGGAGAAGAGACGTCCTTGGAGAAGTTTATCCTCGGAAGGCTCAATTCCTGGTACGACGGCACTGGGGGTAAAGGCAGATTGTTCTGTTTCAGCAAAGAAGTTTTGTGGATTTTGATTTAATGTCATTCTCCCGACAGGATGTAAAGGGTAGAGATCCTCTGGCCATACCTTAGTCGGATCAAGGGGATCCCAATCAAAGTTATCCATGTCGTCAACATCCATCATTTGCACAAAGAGATCCCACTCGGGGTAATCGCCTTTTTCAATATGATCAAATAGATCCCGCGTCGCATGCTGGAAGTCTTCCCCCTGCACTTTTTGAACCTCTTCAGCAGTGAAGTTTTTTACTCCCTGTAGTGGTTTCCAGTGATACTTCACATAGATTACTTTGCCTTCAGCATTTACCCATTTAAAAGCGTGGACACCAAAGCCCTCCATCTGACGGTAGTTAGCAGGAGTTCCATAGTCAGAGAATAGCCAGGTCATCATATGGGTGGACTCTGGTGAGAGGGTCATAAAATCCCAATAACGATCAGGGTCTTGGATATTGGTATCGGGTGCAGGTTTTAACGAATGCACCATATCCGGGAACTTGATCGCGTCTCGGATGAAGAACACGGGAAGATGATTGCCGACAATATCATAATTTCCTTCCTCTGTATAAAATTTCACAGCAAATCCACGGGGATCCCGAGCCGTTTCGGGGGAGCCTGCAGGGTGAATAACTGTGGAGAAACGAACGAAAACCGGAGTTTCCTGGCCTTCTTTTTGTAGGAAGTTTGCTTTCGTGTGTTTCGACATGGGGTGGGTTACACGGAAGGTTCCATGTGCGCCTGCACCACGCGCGTGTACGACGCGCTCGGGGACACGCTCCCGATCAAAATGGGCGATTTTTTCAATTAAATGGTAATCCTCAAGTAGCGTTGGACCACGACGACCCGCGGTACGGGAATTTTGATTATCCCCAACAGGGGCCCCTTGGTTCGTCGTCAGGTTTTTCTTTTTATCCATGCTGACGATCACTCTCCCTTATATCGTCTTTTACCTAGTAATGATTCGTTAATAATAATAATTATAATTTAAAGTGGAGTCAACCTTTTTTTCATCAGGATCATATGATGATACCTACCCTTCCTTTCTAATGGCCAATCATCATTTTATATGCACAGATTGGGAAAAAATTCGGCGATCCAAGGGTTTTTGTATGGAAGGGGAAGGAAGAAGGAATAATGGTAGCGGATACGGTAAATAGTAGGTACTTTCTTTGCCTTTATGATGAAGAGAAAGGGGAGACGTGGGATGAGGACAGGATGTCTGTCGCTGAGAAGGATAGTGATCATGACGCTAGGTCTGAGTTTGGTCTTTCCAAGTACCCTATGGGCAAAACAATCAAATTCATTGGTAGAAAATAAGTACCCAGTCGATAAAGTAGGAAAGGAGAGGATTCCAACGAAACGAAGCTGGAGTCCATGGGATCATCCTGCTCCCCTTTTATCGACATTGCATGAGGGGAAAGCAAGGGAGGTTGGCATGGTAAAGCAGTCTCTCGATGCAATTGATCCCTACATGGATCGTGAAGTGGAACGGGGAATAATCCCAGGGGCGGTAGTATTCGTTGCCCGAAGTGGGGTTGTGGTCAAAGAAAAAGCATATGGGGATGCAGTGAAATATACAGAGGATGCAGAACCACTTGATCAACCCATTAAAATGAAAAAGGATACCATTTTTGATCTGGCATCCATTAGCAAAATTTATACGGCGACGTTAGTACTAAAACTCTATGAACAGGGATCCCTTCGACTGGACGATCCTGTAGCTACCTATTTACCTGATTTTGCGCAAAACGGCAAAGAAAAAGTGACCATTCGGCAGTTATTAACCCATACGTCAGGCTTTGAAGCAGGCATTCCCTTGTGGAAATATGAGGGGAGTAGGAAGGATCGTATTCAGCGGGTGATGCAACATCCGTTGCAAAATCAACCGGGAACTACGTACCTATACAGTGATTTAAATATGATTACCCTCGGAGCGCTTGTGGAGAAGGTAACAAAAAAGCGCCTCGATGTAGTACTTGCGGAGTTAATCACCGGACCCCTCGGATTAAAGGATACGAGTTATAATCCTTCTCCTAACCTGAAAAAC
This sequence comes from Marininema halotolerans, assembly GCF_900116235.1. Classification (GTDB taxonomy): domain Bacteria; phylum Bacillota; class Bacilli; order Thermoactinomycetales; family DSM-45169; genus Marininema; species Marininema halotolerans. The sequence goes on from NZ_FPAA01000006.1 coordinate 13,744, forward strand.
CGAATTGCGGCGACAGAATTCCAGCCGCTATTGAATCGAGGAATGATTTGGGGAGAGGTTCATGATGAAAATGCGTGGGCGCTGGATGGTGTAGCTGGACATGCAGGAATTTTTTCCACGGCACAGGATGTTGCTGTTTTTCTCCATATGCTATTAAACCACGGGAAATACGGTAACGTACGCATATTAAAGCCGAAGACCGTTGCCATCATGGAAAAAAATCAAAATATTGATTTTCCAGGGCATGACCATGGTTTGGGGTGGGAATTAAATCAACCTTGGTATATGGATGGCCTTTCGGGCACCGATAGCATGGGTCATACAGGGTTTACCGGAACGTCCATTGTGGTGAGCCGGAGCAATGCACTCCTTGCCATCACGTTAACGAATCGTGTGCATCCCACGCGTCAAACTCCGTCGATTAACCCCTTACGAAGACAAGTAAGTCGAATGATTGCGGATGCGATTCCTGTCCAGAAGCCTGGAAGGAGTACGTCGTGGTTTTCTAGCTATGGGGATGAATTAAATCGTATCCTTCAATCAGAAGAGTTACCCAAAGGAAAAAACCGAACGCTCTCCTTTGATACATGGTATCGCATCGACCCATCGGGAGATTTTGGTATTGTGGAAGGATCAGTCGATGGAGAGCGATGGATTTCTCTTAGTTCTTCCTATAGCGGTGATAGTGAAGGGTGGGGAAGGCAGAGGTTAACCTTACCTGAGGATATTCGATATGTTCGATTCCGTTATCATACCGATGAAAGTGGGAATGGGCGGGGTTGGTATGTGAAGCAACCGATTATTCAAGGAAGTGGTAACATCGTTCCTTGTACGCTGATGGGGGATGATTGGGAACAAGGGCATTGGTAGAAAGGCTATTCACCTTGAATTTACGAATGTGTTAGCGTAGGATCAGGTTCTTTTTTCGAAGAGACAAGATTCGTTTGATCGGGCCACGATCAGAAAGTTTGGCAAATACCATAATGCCGGGGCTGGTATTCACTTCATAAACCCAAAATTGTTTTTTATCAATACCGATGTCCAAACCATATTCAGGTCTTCTGGGAAAATGTTTTTCCATCACACGGGCAATTCGGATTGCGATATTTTTAATATCATTGAGCAAGATTTTTTGTTGATGGGGATCCCCTTTTAAATGATTCGAAAAAAGAGATTGGATAGAGATCGGGAGTCCACCACGATGGCGATTGGTAATAATGCTTTTTTTACGACCCAGTTTTCCAACACTTCCCCCATAAAGCCAACTTCCATTGACCCGTTGGACATGTACTCGGACATCGAAGGGGAGTCCTTTATGGGTAACGCTCTCAATGCCTTGTTGCAAGAGGTAGGGCTTTTTGCTACACAATCGTGTGACTGCCTGGCCAATTTCTCCACTGGGTCCCTTTACAATGGTGGCACCTTCCTTGCGTAAACAAAATTCATTGGATGCGATTCGGTCAATACGATAGATCCCATAGCCTAAACTACCCACGTCGGGTTTAAGGTAGATGATTGGGTAGCGATTGAGCATGAGCTGAAGGTTAACTAGATTCATGGGTAGCGTATGTGGAAGATAACGAGCGATGACAGGGTCACTTAACAAGTGGTCATTCTTACAACTCTTACTTCGAATACATATCTTAACCAACGAATATCCCTCTCCTTCATGACTACTAAACTAATCTACGTAACAAGGAAGCTTATAGTGTGGGTATTTTAAGAGAAAGGGCACACTATTAAACAAAGAAACATCAGCTTCCTTTCAAGGGAGGGAGAAACTAGCTCTTTATGCTGTTTTAACCATTACATTTCTAAAGTTGTTTTTACAAGTGACGAATGAAGAATTTTCTTATAATTAATCTCAGGCTCTTTTGCAAGGGGATTTCATGATGTGGTATAGTTAGGCTCGAAAAGTATGCGCTAAGTAGGTGGAGCTGTGAAACGGATCATTCCCGATGAATTTGTACAATCGATTTATGAAATCGATTTTAACCAGTTGCAACGCCGGGGTGTGAAGGGAGCCATCGTCGATCTAGATAATACGTTGGTAGAATCGACGCGCCCGGATGCCACCCCTGAATTGGTTCAATGGCTGGATCAGTTGCAAGGATTGGGTTTTAAAGTGATGATTGTTTCAAACAATAACCGGACACGTGTTTCTAAATTTGCTTTGCCCCTGCAGGTGCCTTATATTCATCGGGCAAAGAAACCACTCTCTTCTGCCTTTCGACGGGCGATGAGGAAGATGGAAATTCAGCCGGAACAAACCGTTGTCATTGGCGATCAATTGTTTACCGATGTTCTTGGGGGCAATACGTTAGGACTTCATACGATTCTCGTCGTACCGGTGTCTCGATCAGAAGGGATGTTTACCAAGTTCAATCGTGTCGCTGAACGATTGGTCTTTCGTTGGATGAAGCAAAAGGGCTTGTTGGGCTGGGAGGAAAAGAAGTGATTGAACGAGAGCAATGGTGTGAAGGGTGTGGAGTCACTCTTCAAACAGAGAATCCCGAGGAGCAAGGATATGTGCCAGCTTCTGCTTTAGAGAGGGAGCATATTATATGTCGTAGGTGTTATCGGATTCGGCACTACAATGAGTTGGCTCCAGTGGAACAAGATCCGAGTGCTACATTACGTCTGTTAGAGCAAATTGCGCAAGCAGATGCCTTAGTGGTTCAGGTTATTGATTTATTTGACATTTCGGGCAGCTGGATTCCCGGTATTCATCGCCATATTGGGAATAACCCGCTGCTGATTTTAGGAAATAAAGTTGATCTTTTTCCAAAATCAATTAAGCATCAACGATTAAAGGAATGGGTGCAGGGAGCGGCGAAGGATTTGGGAGTTAAACCTGTGGATGTAGTTTTGACGAGTGCTGCAAAGGGGACTCGCATTGATGTTGTGGCAGAAGCGATCGAGAAATTTCGCGACGGGCGCGACGTTTTTGTCATCGGGACTGCGAATGCAGGCAAATCCACGTTCATCAATCGCTTGTTAAAGGAATTTGGAGATGAGGGGGAAGAGGCGGTTACGACATCCCCTTATCCTGGCACCACATTAGATGCGATCAGTATTCCCCTTGGTGATGGCAAACATATCATCGATATGCCAGGGGTGGTGCGAAAGGATCGCATGAGTGAGTGGGTTGACCCAAAAGAACTGAAACAAATTACACCGGATGGCGAAATCAAGCCGAAAGTGTATCAATTGAGTGAGGGTCAGACGCTCTTTTTTGGTGGATTAGCCCGAATTGATTTTGTGGAAGGAAAGCGGCAATCCTTCATTTGTTACCTAGCGAATGGGTTATACATTCATCGAACGAAGTTGGAAAAGGCAACAGAGATTTGGGAGCGACATCGCGGCGAATTACTTTCTCCACCCAAAAACCCTGATTCGTTACCCAAAATGGTGCGACATTCTTTTGTAATTAATGCAACCATGAAAGAAGATATTGTGATCTCGGGTCTTGGATGGATTAGTGTCGGTAGTGAGAAGGCAAAAGTGGATGTTTGGGCGCCTGAAGGTGTACGAGTAGAACTTCGCTCTGCGGTGATTTGACTACAACATACGTTAGGTATACGGGTATGGCAATAGAATATGGACAATCATGGGGGGACGTATGGTAATCACCGGAACGGTTGGAAAGGTGGGGTTGATCGGTCATCCTGTAGGTCACTCCAAATCACCGGAAATATGGAATGATGCGTTTGAAAATCAAGAAATCCCCTATATTTATCTTCCCTTTGATGTGTCCACAGGTGATTTAGGATCAGCGGTATCGGGTTTGAAATCCCTAGGTTTTCGCGGATTTAATGTAACCATTCCACACAAAGTCTCAGTGATGAATTTTCTTGATGAAATCGAAGAAGAAGCAGTGGAGATTGGGGCGGTAAACACCGTCATCAATGATGGTGGACGATTGATTGGAACGAATACAGATGGGGAAGGCTATATTCAATCTTTGCAGAGTGAGACAGGGTTGACGCTCGCAGGACAACACATCGTATTGCTTGGAGCAGGCGGGGCTGCGCGTGCAGTGGGAACGGCACTTGCTAAAGCGGGGGCTGCACAGATTACCATAGCCAACCGAACGATGGATAAAGCAGAAGCATTGGCTTCACGGTTACAAAGATGGACTCGGACGAATGCGATTTTGCTGGAACAGATCGCGTCACCGTTACAGGATGCATCGTTACTTGTACAAACGACATCCGTAGGGATGTCACCCAATAAAGAAGCCTGTCCAATTGATCCCGAACTTTTACATTCGGACCTTTTGGTTAGTGATTTGATTTATCATCCTCGGCAAACTCGACTCCTAAAGGAAGCAAAAATACGGGGCGCTCGTGTTCATAGTGGATTGGGAATGCTTGTTCACCAAGCGGCACTTGCCTACCAACGATGGATAGGCAAAGATGCACCCATCAAGCAAATGATGGAAACCTTAGATCAGTCTTTAAAAAATGAGTGATATGAGTGATGGGATGGGAAAGGTAAGGAACAATGAAGGAAAGCGGATAGGAATATTCGGAGGAACCTTTGATCCGATTCATATTGGCCATCTTATCATGGCCGAGCAAGCTCGGGTCGCAGAGGATCTAGAGGAAATATGGTTTGTTCCAGCAAATATTCCTCCGCACAAACAAGGACCCATGGTGGATGCAAAACATCGGTTGGCCATGGTTGAAAAGGCTGTTATGGATCACCCGTTCTTTTTTGTTTCACGAGTGGAATTCAATCGAGATGGCCCTTCTTATACAGTGGATACTTTGATATCCTTAGGGGACACCTATCCTAACGATGAGTTTTACTTGATTATGGGGGCCGATATGGTACTCCATTTATCTAAATGGCATCGGGTAGAGGAGATCCTTAACAGAGTATCCATCATTGGGCTTTTACGCCCTGGATACGCGTTAGATCAACGTCAACTCTCTTCCAATATTAAAAACCGTCTCACGCTGGTTAATGAGGGTGTGAAGGTGGATATATCCTCTTCCCACTTGCGCGAACGATTGATTCAAGGAAAATCGGTACGGTATCTTATCCCTGATTCTGTGCGATTGTATTTGGAGGAGAATCATCTTTATGGATGGAATGAATCTTAAACAAATCGTCAAGGATGAACTTAATCGGAGTCGCTTTGAGCATACGGAAAGGGTAGTGGATACGGCTCTGATCTTGGCAAAACGATTCGGTGCCGATCCAGTAAAAGCAGAACAAGCCGCCCTTCTCCATGACATTTGTAAATGTTGGTCGGAAGAAAAATTGAAGGAACACATTGTTAGAGGGGATTATCCTAACGATTTACTTCAGTATAATAAAGAATTATGGCATGCTCCTGTGGGAGCTTATGTGGTGCAAAAAGATTTAGGAATTGTGGACAAGGAAGTTTTGGATGCAATCTGTTATCATACCTCGGGTCGGCCGCATATGACTTTATTAGACAAAGTGATTTTTGTGGCCGATTATATGGAGCCAGCCCGACGTTTCCCAGGCGTGGAAGAAGTAAGGCAATTGGCTGAGTCAGATCTTGACCGAGCCCTTTTAAAGTCCTTGGACAATACATTGTTGTTTCTCATTCAGAAGGGGATGACTGTATATCCACTCACCTTGTCCGCCCGAAATAATATGGTGGAACAAGTCCATCAATCTTAACCTGAGGAGGAATCTCTTTGAACCTGGTGGAAATCGCACAATCAGCGGCCGCTGCTGCCGAAGAGAAAAAAGCCCAACGGGTCACGATCCTCGATATTCGAGGCATATCTGCTTTTGCGGATTACTTCGTCGTCTGCCATGGAAATTCACAAAAGCAGGTGCAGGCGATTGCTGATGCTGTGAAGGAGCGTATGGCAGAGGAAAATGTGACACTGAAAGGGATGGAAGGTTTTCGTGAAGCACGGTGGGTGCTAATCGATATCGGTGATGTGGTGGTCCATGTCTTCCACAAGGATGAGCGGGATTTCTACGATTTAGAAAGACTATGGGGCGATGCAGCGGAAGTGACGGCTCAATAGGAAGATTGTGGACCAAAAGATGATAAAAGTCGTTGACACATGGTTATACTGTTTCATATAATGTAAATTAAATTATTGAACCATAACGGCGATGGTGGGGAGTAGTACCTTGATCCATTCTGAAACCAGAGAGTCAGTGATTGGGTGAAAGCTGACCGGAATCTTAAGGGAACTCGCCTCACCGCTTTGCAGAGGAACAAGCGTGTCGCCTTCAGTACTCTGTAACGATTCATCCTCGATATCGGATTCTCCAAGAGCGAGCATTTTTTCAAATGCTAATCAGGGTGGTACCGCGGGAATTAGATCATGTGATCCAACCTCTCGTCCCTAGTGAACATAAGCTGGGGGCGGGAGGTTTTATATTTGTCAAAGCAATGGAGGATTTTCTATGAAAAAGTATACACCGTCTGCGATTGAGCCCCACTGGCAAGCAGTGTGGGCGGAAAATAAGGCCTATCAAGCCTCAGAAGCGAAGGATAAGCCAACGTTTTACGCTTTAGAGATGTTTCCTTATCCCTCGGGTGAAGGTCTGCACATGGGACATGTTCGTAACTATGCCATCGGCGATGTATTGGCTCGTTTTAAAGGGATGAGTGGCTATCGGGTACTGCATCCCATGGGAGCAGATGCTTTTGGGCTTCCAGCGGAAAATGCTGCAATTCAACGGGGAGTTAACCCCAGAGAATGGACCCTTAAGAATATGGAACGAATTCGCACAGAACAGTCCCGTTTAGGGAATGCCTATGACTGGGATCGCTATGTAGGGACCTGTACCCCTGAATACTATCAATTTACCCAATGGTTATTTTTGCTCTTTTACGAGCGTGGATTGGCCTATCGTAAAAAAGGGGCAGTAAATTGGTGTCCACAATGTGCCACCGTACTTGCTAATGAACAGGTTGAGGATGGTTTATGTTGGCGCTGTGATTCAGAGGTCGTAAAAAAGGACCTGGAACAGTGGTACTTAAAAATAACGGACTATGCTGATCGCTTGCTTTCCGGGATCGATGAGTTGACCGAATGGCCAGATAAAGTACGTGCTATGCAACGAAATTGGATTGGAAAGAGTGAGGGAGCACGTGTTACCTTTACCATCCCGGAATTAGAGAATGAATCGGTCCCCGTCTTTACAACGCGTCCAGACACTTTGTATGGTGTTAGTTATATGGTGTTGGCTCCAGAACATCCTTTGGTCCCGCAATTAATTGCTGGTAAACCCAATGAGGCAGTGATTCACGAATTTATTGGTCAAATGAAGATGGAAAATGAGCTTTCTCGAACCGGTTCTGATGTGGAGAAAATCGGATATGATACGGGTGCCGTTGCAACACACCCTTTAACTGGAGAAGCGATTCCGATTTGGGTAGCCAACTATGTATTAATGGATTATGGGACGGGTGCGGTCATGGGTGTACCTGCGCATGATGAGCGCGACTTCCAGTTTGCATCCAAATACGCATTGCCCATTCTGCCGGTCATCCTCCCACCGGATCAAACAGAAGTACTCGAAGGAGAATGGAAGGAAGCCTTTGCAGAGGAAGGAACACTGGTTCACTCCGGTCCCTTTGATGGCATGAATAACCGTAAAGCGATTTCAGCGATTGCGGATCATCTTGAGGAAATCGGGAAGGGTGGAAAAACAACCTCTTATCGCCTGCGCGATTGGCTCATCTCTCGCCAACGGTACTGGGGATGCCCGATTCCTATCGTTTATTGTGATACCTGTGGTGTTGTCCCCATCCCCAAAGAAGATCTTCCTGTTGTTTTACCTGAGGATGTTACTTTTGATGGGAAATCCAACCCACTAGCGACATCGGAGAGCTTCCGTTACACTCCTTGCCCTTCATGTGGAAAAGAAGCCCGGCGGGAGACGGATACCATGGATACCTTCATCGATTCTTCATGGTATTTCCTCCGTTATACGGATCCAAATAACAAAGAGCTCCCTTTTTCACCCGAGAAAGCAAACGAATGGATGGCAGTGGACGATTATATTGGAGGAGTCGAACATGCGGTTCTCCATCTGTTGTATTCCCGCTTTGTGACAAAGGTGCTCCATGATGCAGAGATGTTAAAAGTCGATGAACCCTTTAAACGGTTGTTTACGCTCGGCATGGTGTTAAAAGACGGCTCGAAAATGTCTAAATCCAAAGGGAATGTGGTTTCTCCAATAGAAATCATCGAAAAGTATGGTGCAGATACGGCACGGTTGTTTGTTCTCTTTGCTGCACCAGCAGATGGTGAATTGGATTGGAACGATGCAGGTGTCGATGGAATTTTTCGCTTCTTGAATCGGGTATGGCGGATGGCTCAGCAACACGCGGACCTTGTCCGAGAAAAGCCCGAGGGTAAACTAGAGGATCGTGTTGCCCAAGGGTTAAATCGCCTTCTTCATCAAACGGTAAAAAAAGTAACAACGGATGCAGGCGATCGTTATCAATTTAACACGGCAATCAGTGCAATTATGGAATTAGTGAATGGCATCTATGCTTACCCAGCTGAAGGCGATCGTGGTGTCTTAGCAGAAGCTGTGGAAAAAACGATTCTGATGCTTGCTCCATTTGTTCCTCACATCGCGGAAGAACTGTGGCATGACTTTGGGTATCAAGGAAGTATCCATGATGGCTCATGGCCAACGTATGATGAAAAGGCACTTGTTCTGGATGAGGTAGAAATTGTTGTGCAGATCAATGGGAAAGTGCGCCATAAAGCGGTGCTAGCTGCCTCGTTAGATAAAACGAGTATTGAAAAAACCATTCTCGCCGAAGAAAAAGTTCAAGATTTAATTGAAGGGAAAACGATTCGCAAAGTTATCGTCGTTCCTGGTAAATTAGTCAATATCGTTGTGCAATAACATCCAAGAAGCCTTCCCCAATCATTCGGGGAGGCTTCTTGTTTTTTTACTAGACATTTTCGATATTTTTCGATACGATTTCTACATAATTGGTAAGTTTATGGAAATGGTTTTTGGGAAGGTACACAGGAATTGACTCAGTGCTCAAAGGATTCCTTTACTTTGACCACGTCATCTTCATATTTGGCATGGGTGAGGCGAATTAAACGATTAAACACGGGGCCGATATCCTCATCAAGTAAATCCAACCCCTCTCGGGTAATTCCACCTGGGACAGCGACACGCTGCTGTAAGCTTTCAAGGGTAAAACCACCATCGGTTAATAATCGACCGAGTCCAAAGGCCATCTGGGTGACAAGAGATCGGGCGGATTCTAGTGGAATTTGAGTCTCTTCGACGGCTGCGTTCGCTAATTTTTCTAACAACTTTGCTACAAAAGCAGGTGAGCAACTGGCAAGATCAGAGGCGATTCGTGTGTGATGTTCTTCAATAACTAAGGGACGGCTAATTGCAGAAAAAAGATCCCATAATTGCTCTCGGTCATCGGTGGTGAGTCGAGAGCCAGGAATAAATAGGGAGTTCCCTGCTTGAACAGCCTGGGTAATGCTGGGGATGATTTTAGCGATTTTACCAGGGAGCCATTCTTCGAGATCGCGTATCATGACGGGACTGGTGATGGAGACAATAATTTGATCCGCTCGTACCTCCTCTTTAATTTCATCCAAGACGGCTCTAAATTCCTTCGGTTTGATGCAAAGAAAAAAACAATGGGTTTGCGAAACTAATTCGCGATTGCAAGAGGCGATTGAAAGGCCGGGGTATTTGTTTGCTAAATATTCCGCTTTTGATCGCGTGCGATTACTGATGAGAATGTCGCTGGGTAATAGACGGCCGGATTGAATAAATGACTCAACAAGTGTGCCTCCCATACTTCCAGTGCCGATAAAGCCCACCGTCATCGATTTTCCCTCCTTAGCCAGTCGTAAGGATCCTTCATCTGCATTTATGGTTATGGTTCATCGTTAAAGAATATGATGACGGAGGTTTCTCTTTTTATATCGGACATGGAGAGGAGAAAGAACGATGTGGGACAATCAATGGACTTCCCGAGAGAAAAAATTGGCCGGGGTTATGGGTGTGCTCGTTCTAATCATGGTAGGCTTTTTCGTAATGAGGGATTGGACAGGAACGAAGTCAACTGAGGGAGAATGGAAAACGTATGAGGGGCAGTTAGCAAAGAAAAAATCAGAGAAAGAGTCAAGTCCTCCCGTAAAACAATCATCACCTTCCTCGGCTGAATTGGTTGTGGATGTAAAGGGTGCCGTGAAAAAGCCGGGTGTCTATCATTTGCAAGCCGGTTCCCGAGTGGAGGATGCGGTTAAAATCGCAGGAGGTGAAGGTGCTAAAGCAGATATGATACAAGTCAATTTAGCACAGCCATTGACGGATGGCATGGCATTGATTATCCCTCATAAAGGAGAGGATTTGTCACAGTCCTTCCTCAACGCAGAAACTAAGAAGAGTAAAACTTCCTCAGGGAACGTGCCCGTTGACTTAAATCAAGCGAGTGTGGAGGATCTTGATTCCTTAAATGGGATTGGTCCCGCAAAAGCGGAGGCGATCCTGCGTTATCGTGAAGAACATGGTCCTTTTACTTCGGTGGATCAGCTAAAGGAAGTGCAGGGAATAGGAGAAAAAACGATCGCATTGTTTAAGAGTCAAGTGACGGTTCATTAAAGAGCGATTGAAATCATGTTCATGATTTCAATCGCTCTTTTTCGGATATAGATAAAGAACGAGGAAATTAAAAGAAAGGTGGAAGAATATGAATCGTTCGGTTCAATTAGTGATCGTGTTTGGTATGGCAGGATGTCTCTTTCTTTTTTTTGAGAGTGAACAATCTTGGAGCAATGGGGTCGCAATAGGGTGTTACATCTTACTTTTTCTGATCATCGGGATCGCCATCTTATTAGAAAATCGAGAGCCTTCTAAAACGATTGCCTGGTGGTTGGCTCTCTTTTTCCTGCCAATAGTGGGTGTACTGCTTTACCTATATACGGGAATCCTCTCTTCGCGTCACTCTAGTTTCCTGAAAAAGAGACGGGAAGTGATGAGGGCGTTTCAAGAGGATGTGCATCAAAAGGATATCCGTTCCCATGAGTCCGATGATGAAACCTATGGATCCCTTCAGAAGATGGTGGAAGGCATCGCGGAAGCTCCGTATCGGAGGCGAGTGTCTGAGTCCGTTTTGGTTAATGGGGATGAAGCCTATGATTGTATTCTAGAAAATATAAAAAAAGCAAAGCGTTATATTCATATTGAATATTTTGAGTTTAAACCCGATGAGATTGGCGAGAAATGGGCGAATATTCTACAGCAAAAGGCTGAAGAGGGGGTTGAGGTTCGTTTTATATACGATGCGGTCGGGAGCTTTTCGCTAACGGATCAATTTTTGAAGAAGTTGGAGCGTGCCGGAGCCAAAATTTCTCCCTTTTTAACGGTGAAAAAAGGGTTGTTTAGTCAAAAGATCAATTATCGTAACCACCGGAAAATTATCGTGATTGACGGTGAAGTGGGATATATGGGAGGGCTAAATGTGGGGGAGGAGTACCTCCTACATTGGCGGGATACCCATATCCGTTTAGAAGGGGAAGCTGTTTTTGATTTGCATCGTGTGTTTATGGAGGATTGGTATTTTTGTAGTGGAGAATCGCTATTAAAAAGCACTTATGATGAGTTTGCCCAGCAATTACCTGAGGAAGGCACAGGTGGTATGCAAATCATTGCTGGTGGACCGGATCGTTCTCAACCCGTTATGCAGGAGCTTTACTTTAAGATGATTACAACAGCACGCCAGAGAGTATGGATTGCAACGCCGTATTTTGTACCGACAGCCGATATACGTAGAGCGTTACGGACCGCAGCATTAAGTGGAGTGGACGTGCGTATTCTCTTACCAAAATCCTCAGATAGTCAGATGGTTTATTGGGCGTCATTTTCTTTTATGGAAGAGTTGCTCGAGGCCGGTGTTGCAATTTATCAGTATGAACCAAGTTTTATGCATCATAAAATTGTCATAATCGATGATGATGTCGCCTCGATTGGATCCGCTAATCTGGATGTCCGTAGCTTTCAGTTAAACTTTGAAGTGAATGCACTGATGTACCACCGAGAGGGGGTCAAGGATCTCCAAAGGAATTTTCAAGAGGATCTGAAACAAAGCAGGGTGCTAGAAAAGGATGCTTTCAACCGTCGTCCATGGAGAAATCGTATTCGTGAGTCCGTTGCACGTTTGTTTACGCCCATCCTGTAAGAGAAAGTTGAAAATAGAGGTTTAAAGGAGAGTGATTACGGATATTTAATAAGTAACAAGATAGAAGAAAAAAATAGTTAAATATCAATAATAAATTAATAATGATGAAAGGATGAGTGTGTATGTTGAGAAATATATTGGTAATCATAGGAATTGTAGTTGTTGTAATATTTGTAATAAACAATATTTAATCGAAGAAAGGTGAGGAGTACCCTTGATGCGAACAATTCTAATGGTCATTGGTGCCGTAGCGCTCATTATTGCGATTGTCAACGCTTTGTAAAACACGCAAACCCATACATAAAACCACGGTGATGCATCACCGTGGTTTTGCTTGTTTCTTCTTCTTTATAAAAAATGTGTCTTAGGGTTGAAGAACCGTACGTACTTTATCCAGGGCCCATTCTAACTCCTTTTTTGTAATGACCAAGGGAGGAGCGAAGCGAATGGTATTTTCGTGGGTTTCTTTACATAGTAAACCCGCATCGGCGAGTGCTTCACAATAGGGGCGTGCCGCTTCATTTAATTCCATGCCAATAAAGAGGCCTTTTCCTCGCACTTCTTTAATGATGGGGTTGTTAATCTTTCTTAATTCAGCAGCAAACCAAGCCCCTAGTTCACGAGAACGAGTCACCAAATCTTCTTCTTCAAGAACATCAAGGGCCGCGATGGAGACCGCACACGCGAGAGGGTTCCCACCAAAGGTAGAACCATGGGAACCAGGCTCAAATACACCCAAAATCTCTTCATTTGCAGCAACAGCTGAGATCGGAAGTACACCACCCCCTAGTGCTTTCCCCATAATATACATATCGGGATGAACCCCTTCCCAATCACAAGCAAAACGTTGCCCTGTGCGTCCAAAACCGGTTTGAATTTCATCAGCGACAAAAAGAACTCGATTATCTCGACAGATGGCAGCAGCTTCCCGGAGATACCCTTCAGGGGGAACAATTACCCCTGCTTCCCCTTGAATGGGTTCCAGGATGAACGCTGCAGTATTGGGTTGAATGGCTTTACGTAGCGCATCGGTGTCCCCATAAGGAATGATGCGAATGCCGGGAAGAAGCGGACCGAAACCACGCTTGTATTCCTCACTGGAGGACAGGGAGACCGCGGCTAAGGTGCGCCCATGGAAATTATTCGTGCATACAATGATTTCTGCTTGGTCTGTGGGGACCTTTTTTACATCATAAGCCCAACGCCGGACGGCCTTGATCGCAGTTTCGACGGCTTCTGCCCCTGTATTCATGGGAAGCACCATCTCTTTGCCAGTTAACTGAGCCACTTTTTCGTAGAAGATACCAAGCTGGTCATTATGAAAAGCACGTGACGTAAGGGTTACCTTATCTGCCTGGTCTTTTAAGGCCTGGATTAGTTTAGGATGGCGGTGACCATGGTTCAGTGCCGAATAAGCACTTAACATATCCATATAACGATTGCCATCAGCATCTTCAATCCAAACGCCCTCTGCTTGAGAGATAACGATGGGTAGAGGATGATAATTTCGAGCGCCATGCTGATCGGTAAGTTCGATGAGTGCACGGTTTTGAGACATGGTGTCCACTCCTTTTTTATAGTTCACCCGATGTCATCAAAGAGATCTTCGGGCCGTTTAATTCCCACTATAACACCGCTTGCATCCACTTCATAGCTTTCCCCACAAAACGGATCAAGATGAAGGAATCTGCATAAAAATTAACGGATCACTTCAGGGGATACGTGCGCTTTTTGTTGATCGTGCGAGAATTATTCTTGACGGATACCTTCACCCAAGATATAATCATACACAAGTTTTTAGACCGTTCAATTTCATATTGATGAACAAACTCTTATCAAGAGTGGTGGAGGGACTAGCCCGATGAAGCCCGGCAACCCCGGTTAACCGACCGGAAGGTGCCAAATCTTGCAAGAGCCTTAATGGCTGTTGAGAGATAAGAGGAGAGACTCTTTTAAACCAACCTCTTCTCTTATCCTTAGAGAAGAGGTTTTTCCTTTGAGATGGCAACGAGAGGCCAGAGAATGAAACGTTGAGAAGTGATCCGTTTTGTTGACTTAACCATTTGAAAGATCGAAATAATCGAAAATAACATAGGTGATCACATTAACGATTGTGGAGGGGTCCGTCATGCACCCAGAGACCAAATTAGTACAAATGGGAAAAGGGCGATGTCAAAGCACTGGTGCAATTAGCTGTCCTGTCTATCATGCCACGGCTTACGAACATCCTGCCTTAGGACAATCAACGGGGTACGATTATACGCGTACAGGAAATCCCACACGGCATGCATTGGAAGAAGCCATTGCTGCGTTAGAGGGAGGAGAAGCGGGTTTTGCTTGTAGTTCAGGTATGGCAGCGATTCAGACGGTGATGGGTCTGTTTTCGGTCGGGGACCATTTAATCGTATCACTGGATCTATATGGCGGGACCTATCGTTTGTTTGAAGAGATCTTCACCCGGTACGGACTTTCCTTTAGTTATGTGGACCTACGCGATTTCGAGGCGATTCGAAGCGCCTCACGGCCAGAAACTCGCGGCATCTTTATTGAATCGCCTACCAATCCATTGATGCGTGTAACCCACATTGGAAAGGTCTGTTCGTTAGCCAAGGAAAAAGGCTGGCTTTCGATTGTGGATAACACCTTTATGACGCCTTGGTTTCAACGTCCTCTGGAACATGGAGCCGACGTGGTGGTTCATTCCGCGACGAAGTATTTAGGGGGACATAACGATGTGCTGGCGGGCCTCATTATTTCCCGGGGAAGAGAACTTTCGCAAAGGGTGGCTACCCTGCATAATTCAATGGGTGCTGTGCTTGGTCCGCAAGATGCCTGGTTACTGATGCGTGGGATGAAAACTCTGGCATTGCGTATGGAGAAACACCAGGAAAACGCGCTGCTCCTTACCCAATTTCTGAATGGACATCCAGCAGTGGAAAGGGTGTACTATCCAACAACGGACACGGCTGACCGCAGCATTCAGGAGAATCAAGCAAGTGGTTATGGGGGGATGCTTTCTTTTCGAGTAAAGGATCCTGATAGGATTCCTATACTGTTATCCTCTTTAAGGGTGATCGCTTTTGCAGAAAGTCTGGGTGGGGTAGAGAGCTTGATAACCTATCCATGGACACAAACCCATGCGGATATTCCAGAAGAAATACGAAGGAAAGTTGGCGTTTGTGATAAACTATTACGCCTCTCTGTGGGGATTGAAAATATCGAGGATTTAATTGGTGATCTCTCCCATGCCTTAAATGTATCGCGAGATTCTACTTCCAAAACGATAAAGGAAAGGGTGTAACAAAGATGAAATTTGGAACAAAGCTTTTGCATAATGGCAACGAAATTGATCCCATTACGGGTGCAGCCAGCATCCCGCTTTATCAAGCCTCCACATTTCATCAAGCAGACATTGATCACCCTGGTGAGTTTGATTATGCCCGTTCGGGGAATCCGACAAGAAAAGCGTTAGAACAAACCATTGCGGAACTAGAAGGAGGGATTGCAGGTTTCGCCTGTGCATCAGGGATGGCCGCCATCTCTACCGCCTTTTTTCTTTTTTCAGCGGGGGATCATCTGGTTGTGTCGAAGGACCTATATGGGGGTACCTTTCGAGTATTGACAGAGGTCCTTCCCCGCTTAGGTATTGAAGCCACCTTCGTCGATACAACAGATCTTCACAAGGTGGAGATGGCGATTCAAAGAAATACCAAGGCGCTCTATATTGAAACCCCTTCGAATCCAACACTGAAGGTTACTGATTTACGAGGGGTTACTCGAATGGCAAGGGATCGGGGATTACTGACGATGGTTGATAATACCTTTATGACGCCTTGTTATCAACGTCCTTTAGAGTTGGGGGCAGATCTGGTGATTCATTCTGCCACCAAGTTTATTAGTGGCCATAGTGATGTCGTTGCTGGGTTAATTGCTACCCAGGATCGGGAAATTGCGTCACGTCTAGGTGGTCTTCAAAATGCATTGGGCTCGATATTAGGTGTGCAGGATGCATGGTTGACTATGAGGGGGTTAAAAACGTTAAAAGCGAGGATGGATACGTCATCCGTAGCTGCGATGAAGATTGCAGAGGGGTTAAAGCGGATCCCGAGTGTTGAGAACGTGTTTTATACAGGCTTAGCTGAGCATCCTGGCCATGCGTTACAGGCTTCCCAAGCAAGTAGTCATGGGGCGGTCCTTTCCTTTGATCTTGGAAGTGCAGAACGAGTACGCCAGATGCTTAGCCAAGTACGGTTACCCATCGTTGCGGTCAGTTTAGGTGCTGTTGAAAGTATCCTCTCCTATCCTGCCAAAATGTCCCATGCGGCAATGCCAGCAGAAGAACGAGTGGCGCGTGGAGTGACGAATGGATTGCTTCGATTATCAGTCGGACTGGAAGATGCGGATGATTTATTGAATGATCTGGAACAATCGATCGCTGGTCGACGCTTATATTCCGTTGGTGAAGAGTGGCGTGCCTCGATTGTCTGATGAATCTTCCTAGACGAAGATGGTTTTTTGTCGGTCCAACCTGTTGTAAAATAGGGAGTAGACTTTAGTAAAGGGAGCGCACTGGAATGACGATTAAATCAGATAAATGGATTCGTAGAATGGCTGAGGAACATGGGATGATTGCGCCTTTTGTTGATCGTAATGTAGGCAAAGGGGAAGCTATAAGCTTCGGTTTATCTAGCTATGGTTATGATTTGCGCGTAGGTACCCAGTTTAAAATCTTTCATAATGCTTTAATGCCAGTGATCGACCCGAAAGAGATTAGTGGAAACTCTTTTATGGATTTTGAAGGGGAGGTCGCGATCATTCCACCCAATTCCTTCGCATTGGCTACTTCGGTTGAATATTTTCGTATTCCGAACAATGTATTAGCCATGTGTGTAGGAAAATCGACCTATGCACGCTGTGGAATTATTACCAATGTCACTCCTTTTGAACCGGGTTGGGAAGGGCATGTAACCTTGGAAATCTCTAATACTACACCCTTGCCGGCTAAAATTTATGCAAATGAAGGGCTATGCCAAGTCGTTTTCTTTGAAAGTGACGAGGAATGTGAAGTTTCTTATCGTAGCAAACAAGGGAAATACCAGAATCAACGTGGGATTACATTACCCCGCATATAAAAAGTCAAATAAATAGAATGATGGAGCGACAAAAATCGCTTCGTCTTTTTTTTATATTTTTTTTACAGCAACGGTTAACAAACTGTTCAAGATTTAGTCACGAATGCTTGTTGTAGATGGGGTATAAGGGAACTAGGATAGTTCAACGTGTGAGGTGGAGAGGAAGGCTTCTAAAGAAAAGAATTGTCCGAATGTTCAATATGGAGGGATATACATGGCAGACTATCATGGTAAGTTAATCATGGATGGGGTTTCACAAGGCCCGATCCTCGATCGAATGGAGACAGGAGATGAATTGCGTCTCATCCATTCATTTGGAAAAGTAACAAGGCTTTATATTGAAGAGGCTTACACCTATCAACAGCGCAGGGTCTATGTAACAGATAAGATGGGGATTCTTTATGGAGATGAGTTAGTTCCCACGCATAGAAATTTTCTTAAAACAGATGAGGGTAATTGGTGAATGAAGGGAAGGCCTTATCTTATTTATAGGGATTCCATTGATTAATTATAAAACAACCACCTAATGGTGGTTGTTTTATAATTATCTATTTATTAGGTGCGTCTGAAATATCCCATTACTTCGATGGTTTGTGTGATATTAATAAAACTGTGTGGATCGACTTCGGCAACCATATGTTTTACACGGGTAAGTTCATAACGAGAGATGACCGTAATCAGTACCCGTCGTTTCTCCTTTGTATAAGCTCCTTCACCATCAAGTACCGTAATCCCCCGCACCAAGTTCGAAAGCAGTTTTTCCTTTACTTCATCACCATTTGAGGTGATGATCATTAACGTCAATTTAATATGGCGCGTATGGATTGCGTCGATTACTCTACCGGTTACATAGATGGAAGCCATTGTGTATAGGGCAAGATCCCATGTGAAGATAAAACCAGAAACAAATACGACAATGGCATTCATTCCAAAAAGCAAGGTTCCTAGAGGAAGTTCTTTTTTTTGTGTGAGAACCATACTTACGATATCAAATCCTCCAGTAGAACCTCCTGCACGAAAAATTAACCCTGTACCGATTCCCACAAGAACGCCACCAAAAATGGAGGAAAGAATAGGATCTTCCGAAATCTTTGCGATTGGAATAATCCCCATCGATATCGATGTAACGGCGACAGAGAAGAGGCTGATTGTCACAAATCGTTTACCTAATTTCATCCACCCTAAAATAAAGATGGGGATGTTGAGGAGGAAGATTAAGGTACCCGAATTGATGGAGGTGAGAAGGCCGAGGATCATGGCAATACCCGATACGCCTCCACTCAACACCTTATGAGAGAGTAGGAACATATTAAAAGCAAAACCGATCAAAATTGAGGAAATAAAAATGGTGGTGATGCGTGCAACTCGATTCACCAAACCAATTGCCTCCTTTCAAGTTCATTGTTTAGCATCCAACAAATGGATGCCTAATCAAAAAGTCGGATATCTTCGGTCGTAAGAACTGTTTTAATAACTTATGTAGATGTTTTTTCCCAAAACAGATATTATGCTAACACGGATGGGGCAAGGATGGCAATCAAATCAGTACTCTTTTAAAGTATTCCACAAATTTTTTTTTCAAGAACTAACTGACCAGTTTTTCCAACCTATGATACAATATTTCCCGAGACACAAGGAGGGTTGGAGCGGTGGCAGATCAACAATCACCTTTTCCCCGTTTCAAGAAACAGAATCCAGAACAAAAAACAAAACGTTCTCGTCCATGGTTAAGAGGAATCCTATTTACCGGATTAGTTTTTCTTTCTCTTGTCATGGTAGGAACAATGGCTTCAGTAGGAGCGGCTACGGGGTATGTCGCATCACTGGTCAAGAAAGAGCCGGTTCGGGATAAGAGTGAGCTAAAAGAGAAGATCTCAAAATGGAGTCAGACAAGTTCTGCTTACTTTGATGATGGAAAGCCCATCGGGAGGCTGCGTGCTGATGCCGATCGGCATGTCGTTACGATGGATGAAGTAAGTCCTCATTTGATTGATGCTCTTGTTTCAACAGAGGATCGAGAATTCTTCAATCATAACGGGGTAGTGCCTCATTCCATCCTGCGGGCAGTCTGGCAGAAAATCAGTAATTCCGATGATCAAACCGGTGGGAGTACACTTACGCAGCAATTGGTGAAAAACTCGGTGCTCGATAACCGAGATAAAACGGTTGCTCGGAAAGCAAAGGAAATCTTTTTAGCGGTTCGAATGGAAAATTTCTTTTCTAAAAAAGAAATTATGAATGCTTATCTTAACAGTGTGTATTTTGGTAAAGGTGTAAATAACCGGAATATGCTAGGTGTTCAAGCAGCGGCGAAAGGAATGTTTGGCGTAAAAGCCAAAGATCTCAATCTTCCTCAAGCAGCTTATATTGCAGGAATGGTGCAACGACCAAATGAGTACAATCCCTTCCGTGGGAAGAAATACTTGAAGAATGGTGAAAGTCGAATGAAGGAAGTTCTCTACAATATGGTGGAGAACAAAAAGATAACCAAAGAGGAATTTAAAGAAGCTAGAGAGTTTGATATCGGGAAGTCGTTAACAAAAACCGGGGAGCAAAATGCCTATTCAAAGTATCCCTATATCACCATGGCGTTAGAAGATGAAGCCGCATATCTTCTCCTCAAAGCGGATGGACATGATCCGAAGAAATTGAGCAAAGAAGGGAAATATGGGGCGACATTACAAGAGTATAAAACAGAAGTCCTCACAGGTGGATATAAAATTCATACCACGATCAATAAAGACGCCAACCGATTGATGAATCAGGTAGCACAAAACGATAGTTATTATGCAGCTCCATTAACGTATTCGGTCAATGGGCATCTGATAAAAAATGCAAAGGAACAGGTAGGCGCTGCCCTGCTTGATTCCAAAACCGGTGCGACTTTAGGGTTTGTTGGCGGACGGGATTTTGAAGAGAACCAGAAAAACCATGCACTTGGAAACGATGCTCCCAGGCAACCTGGATCGTCGATTAAGCCGCTGTTAGACTTTGGCCCCGCATTGGATAAGGGGATTATCTCACCCGAGTCCGTGTTTATTGATGAGCCCTTGTCCCATGTGGGTGGTGTCTATAAAAACTACACCCATCGTTATGATGGGGCCATAACAGCCCGATCCGCATTGATGAAATCGATCAATATTCCAGCAATTAAAGCGCTACGTGCGGTGGGTGTGCAGACGGGCCTCGATTATCTGCGCAAAATGAACTTCCCAATACATGATCATGACGGAGAAGCATCTGCGATTGGTGGATTTACCTATGGTTTTACACCCCAACGGATGGCGGGTGGCTATGCGATGCTTGCCAATCAGGGGCAATTTAATGAGCCATACATGGTTGATCGAATTGAGGATGCCAGTGGCAAAGTGATCTATCAGCATAAAAAGGATCCCATCCAAGTGTTGAGCCCCCAAGCAGCGTATTGGACCACAGATATGTTGCGGGATGTGATTCGTAGAGGGACAGGAACCTATGTAGGGGCTCGAACAGGTGGGTATGATCTAGCGGGAAAAACGGGAACGACTAACCAAACAGCAGATATCTGGTTTATGGGCTACACCCCAGATATTACCCTGGGTGTTTGGGTAGGGTATGAATATAGTCACCGACTAACCAATGATCAACGGGCTCGTATCATTTGGGCTGCGATTTTTAATGCGATTACCAAGGATAACCCTGATTTATCACCAAAGGGTCATCGTTTTGAAAGTGAATCGAAAATGCCTTACAAATGTTTTGAATGCCATAAGGTGAAGAAAAAAGAGAAAAAGGAAGATCCAGGTGGGGGGGATAACGGCAATAATAATGGGAATACAAGGCCCCCACGCCCGCCTGGTAATACGGATAACCCTCCGCCTACAACGACAGGGGGGGATCCGGGTGACCAGACAGGAACACCTACTGATCCAGGCACAGGCACTGGTCAGGGGGGAGACGGTCAAGGGAACGGGGATGAAAATGGTGCTGGACCCAATATTGTACCAAGACCCCCTGGTAGACCATAAGAATTGGATACGAACATCCTTCGCATTGATGCGAAGGATGTTTTTTTGTTTGGAAAATGATCAATCCACCAAAAAGGTTTTTGTCGAAAAATATCGAATATCTTATTATTTCAATTGATACCAATTAATAGGAGGATGGAATGAAACGACCGATTGTTGTCTTAGCAAGTGGCTGGATCCTAGGGGTCATAGTGAGTAGTGGATGGTCTCTACCATTCCAATGGATGATTGCTCTCACACCATGGGTATGGTTGGTTGGAGGATGGATGGTTTATTTCCAACGTCGCTATCCTGTAATCATTTTATTGGTATGTGCATGTACGACAGGGATGGTTCACTTCGCCTGGGTGGATCAACATAATCGAACCTTATTAACGGACGAGGTGGAGGAAGGGAGGATCATGGGTAGAATTGTTTCATCGCCGAAGATCGATGGTGGGTGGATACAGGCAGAAATCGAAGTATATCAGCTTCACACGTCCAAGGGTTGGGTTCAGATGAAGGGGGAGAAAATGCTCCTCCGTGTTTCTTTGCAATCACGAAAGGAAAAAGAGTCCGCCCAGCGGCTTGAAAGAGGAGCAGGTGTCTTAGCAAGTTCAGTATCCCTTTCTCGCCCGAGCCTTGCCCGGAATCCAGGCGCTTTTAACATGCGTCAATACCTCTATCGAGAAGGGATTCATTGGGTGGGGGATGTGAAGGGGTGGGGAAACCTTCACCAAATCGATTCGCCGAGAGGGATCGATCGTTCTGTGGATCGGCTACGGTTGATCGTGATGCAAAAAATTGAAGAAATCTATCCTCCAGAAACAGCTGGGGTAATGAGTGGGATGCTTTTAGGGATAAGGGAGGCTGTCCCATCCACAATTGAAGAAGAATTTATTCACCTCGGTCTCGTGCATCTCTTGGCAGTTTCCGGTTTGCATGTCGCAATTGTGGTCGCCATGATGTATGGAGGACTTACTTTTATGAGGGTGACACGAGAGAAGGCGGTGATGGTGACCCTCTGTGCAATTCCTATCTACGTTTTCCTTACGGGCGCAGCGCCTTCTACAGTAAGGGCAGGCGTGATGGCGATCCTGGGTTTGATGACCCTGTGGTGGAGGCGTGCACCCGACCGCCTCTCCTTTCTTGCTTTGGCTGCATTGCTTCTTTTGTGGTGGGATCCCTATATACTATTTTCGGTAGGGTTTCAACTTTCCTTTGGGGTCACTTTTGCCTTGTTAGTCGCAACGGGACCGGTTGTTGAGGTTCTTCCGTTTCGATGGGTGGCCTTCAATCAGGTGGTAGCAGTCACTACCATTGCTCAACTGGCTTCATTTCCGATTATTCTCTATCATTTTCATGTCATCTCATGGCTATCTTGGGGCGTTAATTTGATCATCGTGCCGATCTTCAGCTTGATGATAACGCCTCTCGGATATGGCGCCTTGTTCCTATCTTTTTTTAATGAGACATTGGCTTCGCTACCTGCCTGGCTATCCTCCCAGGTGTTGTCAGGGGTACTCTATGGAATGAAATGGTTAACTTCATTGAATGGATTTGAGCAATCATGGGAGCCGCCATCATGGTGGTGGATTTTTTTGTATGCTGGAAGCGTGGCTTACTTACTGTGGAGCTACACAGGGGGGCCTCTTCGTCCTTGGCGACATCGGCTGACTGCGCTTGTTCTTCTGTTTGGTAGTATCGTTTTTTTGCATCTACCATGGGTAATTCAGCCTGGCAAAGAATTAACGATTACCTTTCTTGATGTAGGTCAAGGTGATTGTACCGTGATCGAAACGCCAACAGGGAAAGTGATTCTCGTTGATGGTGGGGGCCAGTTACCCTTTGCCAAGAAAGAATGGCAAAGGAAACGCAAGGAGTACGATGTAGGAAAAAGCGTGATTATTCCTTACTTACACTATCAAGGCATCGATAAAATTGATTGGCTCGTGATCACTCATGGTGATGCGGATCATATCGGGGGGTTAGGAGCCGTGGTCAAACGGTTCCCTGTGGGCAAGGTGATCCGTAATCACCACCCGCCAGGATCAGAGATGGAAAGAGCGCTGATAAAGTTATTAAACCAAAAGCAAGTCCCTCTTCTTTTACCACCATTGGATCGTCCATACATCATCGATCAAGGAATTACCTGGCAGTTTCTGCATCCGAACACAACCGGACAAACCCCAGGAAAATTGGAAAGTTCGAATGATGATTCTGTTGTCTTTCTCTTGGAGGCGGGTGGGAGTCGCATCCTGTTTACAGGGGATATTGAGGCGCATGGAGAGGAGGAAATTCGCAAGCGATGGGAACTTCCTTCCATTGATGTTCTGAAGGTAGCCCATCATGGAAGCAAGACTTCTACAGAGCAAGAGTTACTCAATAAGCTTCATCCACGGGAAGCGGTAATTTCCGTGGGAAAAAATAATCGTTACGGTCATCCCTCCCCCGTTGTGATCAAACGATTGCAACAGGATGGCAGCCGGATCTGGCGTACAGACCATCAGGGGGCGATCACCTTACGAATTTCTCCAGGAAAAAGAGAGATGAAAGCGATGCTTGAGTCGGTTCCTTCATTGCAACCATTCAAGGATTGACGGTCGGTTAACAAAAGTTTAAATTAGAAACATAAGTTTGAAAGGTGGGCAGGAGTGTGGATGCCAAAGGGAAGGGTAAGGAAGGATTAATCCTTAATAAAATTCGCCAGAATCCTTTTATTTCACAGCAAGAACTTGCGGATCAATTAAATATTTCTCGCTCAGCGGTAGCGGGCATGATTGCAGGCCTTGTGAAGAAGGGGCAAATTCTTGGCCGAGCTTATGTGATGGCAGAGAAGGAGCGAGTGATGTGCATTGGCGGTGCAAATATTGATCGCAAGGCACGCATGGATGCGCCCCTCGCAATGGGGACTTCTAATCCTGTCTGTGTCAGTCGCTCCTTTGGTGGGGTGGCTCGTAATGTTGCAGAAAACCTTGCTCGAGTTGGCGTATCTTCGTCGTTGATGACGGTTGTCGGGGAAGATGCAGATGGAAAAGCGATGGTGGAGAATGCAAGCAAGCATGGGATTGATGTGAATCTTTCTCGAGAATTGCCTGGGTGTCGAACTGGGAATTACACGGCGGTACTCAATTCAGACGGGGAGATGTTGTTTGCGTTAGCGGATATGGACATTTATGAACACATCAGCATCCCCATGCTGGAAGCGAGCTGGCCGCAGATTAGAGCCTCACAAATGGTTGTCGTCGATACCAACTTACCGAAAGATGTACTTTATTGGATACTGCAGCAGGGGAGTTGTGAATCACTAACGATTTGTCTCTTGCCGGTTTCCGTTCCGAAAGCCAAGCGGTTACCCATGGATCTCTCTGGAATGGATCTTTTCGTTGGCAATCGAGATGAGATTGGGGCCATCGTGAATCAAGGCGTTACGACTTCTGCGGAGGTAGAGAGGGCCATTCAGAGGCTGATCGATAAAGGCGTGAATCGAGCGGTAGTGACGCTCGGGGCTGAGGGCGCCATTTATCTAGAAGCAGGGGGTGCTGTTGGATGGGTTCCCGCAATCGAAGCGAAGGTAGTGGATGTGACAGGGGCGGGAGATGCCTTTGCTACGGGTGTAATCACAGGATGTGCTCGTGGTGTCGATTTAAAAGAGGCGTGTCAATTGGGTGCGTTGTTAGCAAAGGCCACGTTAGAATCGGAGACGAGTGTTGCGCCTTCGATGATATCAGAACGTTTAGTAAAACAGTGGGAGGTTGAACATGTTGTTCACTAAAGAAACGATTATTTTGTCCCAAGAAGTGCGAGAAGCGAAGGAGAAAGGTCTTCCGCTGGTTGCTCTGGAATCAACCATTATCTCTCATGGCATGCCCTGGCCTGAAAATGTGGAGACGGCACTTGAGTTGGAGGCTGAGATTCGAGGGCGAGGAGCAGTACCAGCAACAATCGCCATCTTAGATGGTCAAGTACGTGTCGGTTTGACAGAGGAAGAAATTCAACGCCTGGCAAAGAGTAATGAAGTGATGAAGGTGAGCCGTCGTGATCTACCCTATGTGATTGCCTCAGGAAAAGATGGAGCAACAACCGTTGCAGCAACCATGATTATTGCGGAGTGGGCGGGAATCGCTATCTTTGCAACAGGGGGAATTGGTGGGGTTCACCGTGAGGGGGAGAATACGCTAGATATCTCAGCTGATTTAGAAGAATTGGCACGTACCAATGTAGCGGTGGTTTGTGCGGGAGCCAAGTCCATTTTGGATATTGGACTGACACTGGAAGTATTGGAAACACGAGGGGTACCTGTTGTAGGAATCGATACAAAGGAATTTCCTGCCTTTTACTCACGTAGGAGTGGTCATCCTGTTAACCTTACTCTTAAGGATCCTGTAGAGATTGCTCGTATGCTACAAGTGAAATGGGATATGAATTTGACAGGGGGGGTTGTATTGGCGCAGCCTGTGCCCGAAAAAGATGCATTGGATGAAAGTGAAATGGATACAATCATTTCGCAGGCCTTGCAAAAAGCAAAGGACAAAGGAATTCGTGGGAAAGAGGTTACTCCCTTTTTGTTAAGTGATGTGAAGGAGCGAACCACTGGAAAAAGCTTATCCACCAACATTGCCTTGGTTAAAAATAATGCGCGGCTAGCTGCAGATGTTGCGGTAGCGCTTCATCAGTTATCATAAAACATGAATCCCCACTTAATGACAAGTGGGGATTCATGTTTTAACCCTGTCCTTTTTTAGAAGGAGCCCACACTATCATTTCTCTCCTTACATAACTTAGTAATTATAAAGAAAGAAAGTTTGCGATTTTGACTCGATGACCTGTAATGATTCCCAACGCCTTCGTTACCCTTCATGATAGGTCCGCTAGGCGTGTGGAGTAACGGAAGAAGGTAGCGAGAGGTGAGTGAGAGAAACGCGTAACAGGGTAGGTTCTCGTATGCTTTCACTCGTTCCATCTTGTCAATGTAGGGTCTTTTAACCTGACTGACCTCTATGATATCGATCAAACGAGAGATCGAAAGCGAATCAAAAATTACTCCTTATCGATCATATCAAACGCTCGATTGCAATCGTGTGAAAGGCTGGAATTTGGATGCAATTGCTTACAGACAGCTTTATCAAAAAATATCCAGAGGCGCCTACTCATATGAATGAGTTGTCGTCTTTTGTTTACTATCGAACGTATTCTCGGTACTTACCAAAGATGAAGCGTCACGAGAATTGGAAGGAAACGGTACGGCGTGCAGTTGAGTACAATGTAGGTTTAAGTGCTAAGCACTTGAAAAAAATTGGTTTTTCTGTCGAAATGGAATCGCTCCGGAAGGAGGCAGAGGAGCTTTTCGATTCCATGTTTCACTTACGGCAGTTTCTTTCCGGAAGGACGATGTGGATTGGTGGTGCTGAATCGGGGGTCGCGGAAAAGTATCCATTGGCCAACTTCAATTGTGCCTTTTTAAATATTACAAAATGGGATGACATTGGCGATTTATTTTATCTACTGATGGTAGGATCAGGGGTCGGATTTAAGTGCACGCAGGAAATGGCTCGTAACATGCCACCCATACGAAATCATGTGAAGTTGGAACACCTCGAATACCAACCCATTGCAAAACATCAAAGGTTCGAGGAGACCCAACTTGTGATACAGCCCAATGGAATCGCCAAAATGGATATTGGCGATTCAAAAGAAGGATGGACCCAAGGGCTTAAAACGTATTTTGAAGTGTTAACCCACCCAAAATATGACCCAATTCATACCATCCAAATCTCATATAATTCCGTTCGACCAAAGGGAGAGCGTTTAAAGACGTTTGGTGGAACGTCATCGGGCTATGATTCTTTTCGTGAGATGTTAATTGGGATTGATAAGGTTCTGAGAAACCAAATTGATGCTCATTTACATCCACTAGAGCCGGTTGGGAATGGGTATGTACGTGTCCGTCCGATTCACATACTTGATATCGGCAACATTGTAGGAAATAACGTAGTTGCTGGAGGCGTTCGTCGCACGGCGGAGATCTTTTTATTTGAACCTGACGACTACGAGTCAATGTTTGCGAAATATGGAATTAACGGACTTTGGAGTGAGCAGCAATTCCAGCAGCATGAGAAAATGGGTCGCATTCTTGATCGTTTAACGGTTCCTAAACCTGGTTGGTGGGAGGAAATCGGTAAACGGAACTATGAAGGCAGAATCAATGGGACCTCCCCCTTTAACTATGGCCGTCCCATACACCATCGCCGGGTGTCCAATAACTCCATTGTTTTTGATAAGAAACCACCGCGCGAGCGTCTAAACCTTGCTTTTGAAATGATGCAGATGGAAGGGGAACCGGGGTTTATTAACCTGGAGGAGGCGCAGCGTAGGCGGCCGAATGCTGAGGGATTTAATCCATGTGCAGAAATTCTATTAGATTCCTACGGGGTCTGCAATCTCACGACACTCAACATGGTTGCCTTTGTGAAAAAGGGGCAGCTTGATATCAAGGGGCTTATTGAAGCGCAAAAAAGAAGTGTACGTGCAGGCCTTAGAATGACATTGGCTGATCTGGAGTTGCCTCATTGGGATAGCATTCAGAAACGTGATCGCTTGTTAGGTCCTTCGTTGACAGGGGTGAAAGATGCCTTCGCTTTATGTGAAGATCTGCAAAACGAAGCCAGGATCCTAGCACAACTAAAAAAAGTGGCTAGACAAGAAGCTGACCGATATGCAAAGGAACTTCGCGTTACGTCACCGCTCTTAGTGACAACGATTAAACCGGAGGGAACGCTGTCACAAGTAGCAGGTGGGGTGTCGTCTGGGCTTCATTGGAGTCATTCACCTTACTATATCCGCCGCATTCGCATCAATGCCTCAGACCCGCTTGCTCAAGTGGCATTAGCGCTAGGTTGGACCGTTCACCCAGACATCGGAACCCCTGGTGAGACACACGAAGAACAGATGAAGAATGCCCGTACCCTCGTGATTGATTTTCCTGTAGCCTCCGGTGCGGTGGAGACAAAGGAAGATGTATCCGCGGTTCGTCAACTGGATAGCTATTTTTGTTTCCAAAAAAATTATACCGAGCATAACTCCTCCAATACGATCACGGTCCGTCTTCATGAGTGGGGAGATGTAGAGAGGGTCATTTGGGATCGCTGGAATGAGTTTACAGCCGTATCTTTTCTTGCCCAGGATGGAGGTACCTATCAACTTGCTCCATATGAAGCAATTACAAAGGAACAGTATGAGGCTATAAAAGCAAAAATGAAGCCCTTTGATGCCTCGTTGTTGTTGAAATATGCCACTGGAGAAGACTTTGATCTAGGGAATGACGGATGCCATAGCGGGAATTGCCCAGTTCGCTAGAGGAGATGCATGATGGTTGCGCTAACAATTCTATCTTTCTCGATGTTTAGTAATTCGCATATTTTTATAGAAGATGGATATCGTCTAATCAGACGATATCCTCACTACATAGATTGGTGGTAAGGCTGATAAAAATTAGGTTAGAGGAGTAGAATGTGGCATGATCAAACGTAAGTCTCTCGTTAAGAGAAATCAACGAGTATTGAAAATACCCAAACGCTATCTCAGGGAAGCCTATTACCAACTGAAAAATACAAAAGAAGTCGGAATAGACAAGATGACGATTGAGGACTTTCAATCCAACTATCAACGTAACATGCACAATATATGGAACAAACTATCAACGGGTAACTATCATCCACCTTCCTATAAGAGAGTGACTAGAGGAAAAAGAGAGATGTCGATACCGACAGTCGCAGATAATATCGCACAGTATACCGTTCGCCTTTATCTAAAGGAGAAACTAAAGTCGGTTTTTTATCCCGAGTTGTATGCAAGAGAAGAGAGAGACTTCTATCAAGCCGTGTTAGAGGCTGTAAATTCAGCCAATCAAAACTGTAAAGAATATGACTGGGTCCTTCGTCTCGATGTAAAAGATTTTTTTAGTTCTATTAATCGGCCATTGTTGCTCAAATTGGTAAGCAATCATTTAAAACCGAAGTGGATCGTACTCATTAATCGATGGATAAAAAATAAGGAAATCGATAATAAAGGCCAACGGCATCAGCATACAAAAGGGATTCCGACAGGCACCAGTATCAGTCCTCTACTGGCTGACCTCTATTTACATTATGCATTTGATAGCTGGATGAAAAAAATTTTTTCTGATGTCCCATTTGAAAGATATGTGGATGACATCGTTTGTCATTGTAAGAGTGAGACCCAGGCACAAAATCTATTGCTTAGAACTCAGAAAAGGCTGAGTATTTATCGATTACAATTAAATAAGGAAAAAACTAACATTGCCTACTGCAAAGATAACAAGCGAACGGCAACTTATCACACAACCTCCTTCGATTTTTTAAGATTCCGATTTCAAGCAAGAAAAGTGAAAAGTCATGAAGGAAAAGAAAAACTCATTTTCTCTCCGCAGAAAATGAGTCAACGAAACGATTACAAAGCAATGAAAAATGGGTTGACGAAGCTATAGAAAATTTTTTCTGTATGCGAGAATTATGATTGTGGAAAAAGAGCGGGAATTTCTTCCCCAATGGACTAAGGCGGATTCCCCCTTGGTCTTTTTACTTTGTCTCGTCACTGCCAATCTTGGCAATCTCATCGGATAAATAAATGCGTTCACCTGTTTCTTCGCCCTGAGCAATGGTATACATCGCCTTGGCAACGGTGTGGGCATGGATCGCGCGATATTTTTTTAAGGGTCCTTGTAGTAGAAAGGATAATCGCGGCATCCATTGACCAGCAAAGTTTTCACCAGGGCGCTTTTCTTTCCTTTCTCCTAGAAGAAGAGAGGGCTGAAGGATATGAAGAGACGAGAGGTGCAACTGATGAAGGCCCGTCTCCAGCTCTCCTTTGATGCGATTGTAGAAAAAGGAGGATTTTGAGTCGGCTCCTAAGGAGCTAATGATCAAAAATCGCTTAGATTGATGTTCTTTCGCTAATTGAGCGAGAGCGAGCGGATACTCAAGATCCACTTTACGAAAGGCTTCTTTTGTTTTAGCTACTCTGATGGTAGTACCTAAACAACAGAAGATATCCTCTGCGGGGAAGGGGATGTCTTCTTGTTCTATCCGATTAAAATCAATCACGCGTTGGACAAGTTTTTCATGTTGGATGGGTAATGGACGACGAAGCAAGAGAGTGACTTGATGATAGGCCGGTGAGTTTAATAACAATGGGACAAGGGAGCTACCGATCAATCCACTCGCTCCTACGACAATGGCATGTTTTTGCGTCATAAGCTTCCCCCTATAGGTAGTCAAGGGGCAGGGAACCCGCCCGGTGGTTAGTTTCTCTATGATACAATGGATTTGGACTGATGGAAAGCCAAGAGGCCTTCTTACTATACGGAATGTTTTTTTATCGTTAGGTGCAACTTTTCAGATGGAATGACCGTCTGATATGACAGGAGGGATGGTCGTGGTCGAAGCGGGTTGGGTGGAAGATGCTCGGCGGGGTAACCGGGTGGCCTTGGCTCGATTGCTGAAGGAAGTAGAGGGCCCTGTCTACCGTACCGCTTACTATATGCTAGGAAATGAACAGGATGCATTAGATGCTTCACAGGAGGCCCTATTACGTATTTATCGTAAGCTTTCCAGCTTTCGAGGAGAAGCCCGATTCGAGACGTGGGCACAACGAATTGCCATCCATGCGGCTATCGACATCTCACGTAAACGAAAACAAACACTCCCCTATAAAGATGAGATTGAACCAAGTGGGAGTTCAGGGATAAACA
This sequence comes from Marininema halotolerans, assembly GCF_900116235.1. Lineage (GTDB taxonomy): Bacteria > Bacillota > Bacilli > Thermoactinomycetales > DSM-45169 > Marininema > Marininema halotolerans. Next base: position 44,818 of record NZ_FPAA01000006.1, read on the forward strand.
GTACTGTGGAACGAAGGGGTACGGCAGCCGATGTTCATACAGCAATCAATCGTTTGCAAGAAGCAGAACGTACTGCTGTCGTGCTCCGCTATCTACAGGATTACACCTATGATCAAATAGCGGAAGCGATGGAAATGCCAGTAGGAACGGTAAAGTCCCATCTATTTCGTGGGCGAAAAAAGCTAAAAGGTTGGTTGGCTGATTACAAAGAAGGGGGGGTGCTATCATGACGTGCGAAGAGTTTCGGGAGTGGATCCAACGAGAGTTAGATCATGATTTAACTCAAAGCGAAGCCCAGGAATTAGATCAACATGTGCGCTCCTGTCCAAATTGTGCTGAGGAAAAGGCTGCACTCCTGGATGTCTCTTCTCGACTGGATGACCTCCCTTATGTAACGCCTCGCTTTTCATTGACAGAAGAAGTGATGAAGAAAATTGATGCAGAAGATCAAAGGGACGAAAGAACCAAGCAGGATCCAGAAGCGGATCGACCACCGATTCGAATCAAAGAAGCTTCTTTTCATAGGAAGCGACGGTGGTGGCTCGGTGGAAGTACCGTGGCTGCAGGAATTGCAATCCTAATGATTCCCTTGTTAAGTTCTATTACTCAGGATCATTCCACACAAGTACAACCACAGAAGCCTTCTATTTCAACCAAAGATCCAAGGGATCAACCTTCAATGGGGATTCAAAGTAAGGGAGATGGCCCGCAAAAAATGGGACCTGGGGGTCATGCATCAAGGAATCAAGCTACCTCACCGAATGGGACGTATCAAGCAACCGTACAAAATCAAGCCATCGTCATTGATAATCAATCAGGGGAAGAAGTATATCGGTCGAAGGACTTATCCTCTAGTGCAGATGTTGCCCAGATGAAATGGCAAGATGAAGGTCATTTATCCGTTTGGTTGCGCCCCAAGGATGATAAAAAAGAACAGGGTGGAGACATTATCATCATCGATGTATCCTCTAAAACAGAGACAAAACGTCCTTGGAAATAAGGGAAGGAGGAGGGGAGATGGATTTAAAACTGATGCAGGAATTGAAGGCGGGGCAAATTGCTCCCGTCTATCTTTTTTACGGAACGGAAACCTTTTTGATAGAAGAGGGATGTACAGCAATCGAGAAGGTGGCCCTTCAGGGAGAAAGCTCAGAATGGAATCGTACGGTGTTGGATCTAGAAGAAGTCCCAATACAGGATTTGGTGCGTGAAGCAGAGACAGCCTCCTTTTTTGGGGGTCGGCGCGTGGTTATCGGGAAGAATGCCTGGTTCCTAACTACAACACGGGTGAAGGATAAGATGGATCACCGACCAGAGGAGCTTCTCCATTATGTTTCTGATCCATTAACGGAGAATGTGTTGATTTTGACGGTACCTGCGGAGAAGTTGGATGCTCGTAAAAAAGTGGTCAAGGAGATGAGAAAACGGGTTCGAGAAGTAAATTGTCAACCACTTGCACCCAAGCCCCTATACCAATGGGTAAATGATCGTTTGCATCAAACAGGAGTCAAGGTTCATCCGCAAACGGTTGAGCGCTTAATTCAACAAGTGGGGGGCGATTTGCGCTTGTTGGCGATGGAGATCACAAAATTGACCACCTATGTTGGTGCAGAGCGAACCATTACCCCTGATATTGTGGAAGAATTGGTACCACGAACCTTGGAGCAAGATGTTTTTAAATTAATCGATCGCGTATCTCGACGAAGAGTTGGAGAGGCTTTAGCAATCTTCTATGATCTGGTTCATCATCGTGAAGAACCGATTCGTATTCTCTCCTTGATCATTCGTCAATTTCGTCTATTGCTTCAAGTTAAGGTATTAGCAGCGGAAGGGAAAAGTGAAGGGGAGATCGCTTCCCTTTTAAAGGTCCACCCCTATCCTGTCAAGTTGGCACTTCAACAATCCCATTCCTTTCCTGAAAATCGGCTACGTCACCTTCTTTTTTACGCAATTGATACCGACGAAGCCATTAAATCCGGTCGAATGGATAAACACTTAGCAATGGAGCGTTTGCTATTGTCGGTTGCTGAGACCCGCACTTCTTAATTGAATGAATGGATGACGATCCCCTCATGAATTTTAGGCGTGATGGTCATTTTTTTTTGATTTTTAAGGGCAAAGTGAAGAAAACGAGGTGCTAACTTTTGAATATTGATGAATATATGATGAAGCACTTCCCGGGCTTATCTCTTGAGCCTCCATTATTTTATAATTGGAATATCGGCATTCGATTTGAGTTGGGAGATCCTCATGAGGAAGATGAAAAAAAATACATGGAGCGTGTCTTAAAAAGGGGACTCACGCTATTGAAAGCCTTGCACCAAAATCATGATGAACTATTCATTGTATGCTATTATGACAAACTCAAAAGGGAACCGTATAAGAAAGTAAACGCCTTCAATCGATCGATGAGAAATAAACACGTCAAATACCAAATGCACCATCAGGTCTTTCCGTTTCGTGAGCCGGAAGAGGATGAAGACGATGAGTACGAAACCCACAGGCTATTATTAAAATGTGAGGTGCAAGACGTCAATCTCCCAAAAATGATACGTAGATTTTTTTATAGAAATGATATGCCCCGTCTTTATTTTGTTAATATTAAAAGGGGGACGATTTTTAGTATCTATGACGACCGAGGCTGTGATTTAGTGTCAACTAAAAAAGAAAACATAGAAGAAATTTATTATACTTTTAATGAATGGATCTTGGATTGGGACCGGTCTCGCATCGATGGGTTGTTTCAAAATAATTTGAGCTAACGAAGCAGTAACGTTTCAAAACAAGCTCAATGAATATGGTAACGCTAAAGCTATTACCTAAAAAATTTCGGGACCCGTATTGACTGTGTTTGTAGCCAAAGAATAACGAGTTTAACTCAACGTAGCTGTGTAAAAGTCGGTGAAAGCCGCTGTCCAATGGTACAGCGGCTATTTTAATAGTTAATATCCTAAATGTATCCAAGAACATTTTTCAAGAAGGACTAAAGATTCTTGCCGTTGGAACAACGGTCTATGCTTGAAATTATCCTGTCAGTCGATGGGAGTTCCCAAGACTCACCTCTTCTCATTAGCGTTGGTGAGGGAGGTTCAATGGCCTAATACCAAACTAATACAAGTTATTAGCTCTTTCAATTAAAAATTTACCGAATATGCATAGGAGGATATTACTCTTAAGGAGAGAGAGCGATGTCTAACGGATGTAACCGAAAAGCGAGTGGTCGTTGTTCTAATGCAGTAGGGTCCAATACCGTTGCTAGCGGCACATCCTCTCATGCGGAGGGAAATAAAACTACAGCAAGTGGTCCAGTAGCTCATTCTGAAGGATTTAATACGCAGGCTCTGAATAGTTCCTCCCATGCGGAGGGAAACACAACCATCGCTTTAGGTGCTGCTTCTCATACTGAAGGTTTTCAAACTGTGGCATATATGAATACCGCCCATGCGGAAGGGACATCGACCATAGCGGGTGGGGCTGCTTCTCATGCGGAAGGATATTTAACAAAAGCTATGGGAAGTCAATCTCATGCGGAGGGGGGAGGCACCGCAGCTTTAGGGACGAATTGCCATGCAGAAGGAGCAAACACGGTTGCTTCAGGAAATGATTCTCATGCTGAAGGAGACTCTACAACAGCCATGGGCAATGCATCTCACGCAGAGGGGTTTAATACAATGGCCGAGGGACAATTTTCTCATGCCGAAGGCCAATTGACAAAAGCTATAGGAGAAAGATCCCATGCCGAAGGAGACTCTACGACAGCCATGGGCAATGTATCTCACGCGGAGGGATTTAATACAATGGCCAAGGGGCAATTTTCTCATGCCGAAGGCCAATTGACAAAAGCTATAGGAGAAAGGTCCCATGCCGAAGGAGACTCTACGACAGCCATGGGCAATGTATCTCACGCAGAGGGATTTAGAACAGTGGCGGAGGGACAATTTTCTCATGCTGAAGGTGAAAGTACGCTAGCTTCTGGAATGAGATCCCATGCTCAAGGAGATAGTACAACGGCTTCGGGAGAAAATTCCTTTTCAGTTGGACAAAATACTATAGCTGCAGCGTTAAATTCTTTTGCTGGGGGTTTTAGTACTAATGTTCCATCTACGATGGTAGGTGCCTATATTATGGGAGAAAAAGGGACTGCTGTCTATACAAGTTCCTTCCATGTAGCAAATGGCATGGAGACTGGCCTATCATTAAATTCTATTATCTTACAAGGGCCAACAGGCAATATATTAATCGACGGCACGGTCATAGGACCTGCAGCAGCTGATTATGCGGAAATGTTTGAATCTTTGGACGGGAAAGAGATAGAACCTGGTTTTTTTGTTACAATTGATGGGAAAAAGATCCGAAAAGCTACAAGTAACAATCAATATATTGTAGGGGTCACCTCGGCTACCCCAATGGTCCTTGGAAATGCTTCAGAACTACGATGGCATGATTTGTATGTAACGGACCATTGGGGGCGTATTCAATATGATGAAAATGGAAACCGAATACTAAATCCAAAGTATGATCCCCAGCAGACCTATGTTCCTCGTAGAGAACGTAAAGAATGGATAGCTGTTGGTATAACAGGTCAACTTAGGGTGAGGGATGATGGTTCCTCTGTCGTCAATGGTTACTGTATACCGAACCATGAAGGCATGGCTACTTCTTCAGAGACTGGTTTCCGAGTGATCGATAGAGTTTCAGAAAATATTATAACTATTTTAAAAATATAAATATACCCTAAGAAAAAACGTGCTCTTTCAATAATACTATCTGTACCCTATATTATTTTTTGCCTGGCAAAGCAACTCGGCCAGTAATCCCACCGAAACATAACAAACCCCGTTAACCCTAAACATACAGGATCACGGGGTTTCTGCAGCTGACGAGTTCCTAGCGTACAATTTTCTTTTTTTGGTACGGTGTTTCCCATATGAACGAAAATTCGCCTTTTGCACCAAACCTTTTTGTTTCACTCTTCTTTCTGCACCAGAAACCCCTATGGGATACGAGTAAGAGTTCCTGACCATACAGTTTGTTTTTGATCGGGAAGTTGATTTTGATAAGAGAAACCAGATTCAGTATACGAGAACATCAACTGTACAGGTTTTTGAAATCGATCTCTTTTTAGAACGGATATAAAACTGATTCCGTTGTCCGTGTCAGCAGCGGTAATTAATTGCCAATCAATTACTCTTCCTTTAAAAATGATCGGTTGCCATACCCCGATTAATGTTTCCTCACCTTCAATGTTAGATATTATTCTTACTGTTACAAATCGATTATTCTGACAGATATCATACGTCCCGAATGCAGCCTTTAAGCTATATGGAGTCACTTTTTGTTGAGGGGTTTGTCTTCGGATTCCCAATACTTGTAGACGCCAAGACCCCTGGATATTAGGTGGTTTGGACCCTAATATGGAAAAGTTGTCTTTTAGTTTGCCAGGGGGACAAGTGATGTTTGTTTTTCTTAATTTCTTCATAGTTAAGACTCCTTTGATAATGGATATAAAACAAATATGGATCCATTTATCATATGTCATGTGAATCTTGATGCAACGGCCATTTACTTATATCATCCTTTTTTGGGTGGAAAAGTATGACGATGAAACATCATTACTCTGTGGTTGATTTCATGGATGAATTTTATTTTCTATTTACTGGGCTAATGATACAAAAATCCCCACAGAGGAACTTTTAGAAAAGATAGTCCAGATGTACATAAGGAAACAAGGGAAGTTTGTATCAACAGGACGCAGGTATCGTTTTAAATAAATATATTGAACTACCTAAAAAGCAGGCAATTCACGAATGGCTCAAGAATGATAGCTAGTGTAATGGAGTAGCCAGGGGGGCTATCTCTGATCACTCCTTAGGGAATGGAGTTAAAAACAAATTCAGTCAATTAAGAAATTTCTGTTGACGCATCTGCACGGGACTGACATCCAATAGTTTCGAAAAAGGGATTGGATGACTGATCGTTAGAAACCGAAGCCTTACTATGAGCTACGAGAGCAATTGGAAATCTCTGAGTCGCGACGAAGAGGATCATATAATCACTGTTTACACAAAGGAGATAAAACCATGACAAAAAACAAATTACTAAGAATGGACAATGTCGGCATCGTTGTGGAATCCCTGGATGACGCAATCGCTTTCTTCGAGGAGATTGGTTTAAAACTCGAAGGGCGAACCACTGTCGAAGGTGAATGGGCAGGTCGCGTAACCGGACTGGGTACTCAGTGCGTAGAGATTGCTATGATGGTTACCCCAGATGGCCACAGCCGACTTGAACTTTCGCGATTTCTCACCCCGCCTACTATATCAGATCACCGGATGGCTCCTGTAAACGCCCTCGGTTATCTACGCGTGATGTTCGCCGTTGAAGACATTGACGAAATGGTATCCAGACTTACTAAGTATGGTGCAGAGCTCGTTGGCGAAGTGGTTCAGTACCAGGATTCGTATCGGCTGTGCTACATTCGTGGAACCGAAGGACTTCTAATCGGTTTGGCTGAACAACTCGGCAACAAATAAGTAAGTGACGTTATAAAAAGTTATTATTACTGAAATACTGAGACCCAAGGTTTTAGCTCCCTTGGGTCTCAGCTGAATTCCCGAGCGAAAAAACAATGGTCATCGATCTAATAAAATTAACTTTACTCAATAGTGGGTTGTCCTATAATTAAACTAACGGGGCAGAGCTTTGTTTAATAGCGACACAATTAGGATGTGAACTCAAATGTTAGATACGGTATATGTAGATATTCGCCATATGAATTTTTGGTTTGGAGTTTATGGATTTCAAGATAAAAGTTGTAATGATGAGATTACAATTTATTCAGATGCCAATATGACCAATACATTAGGGTATTTTGAAATTACAACCCATGAAAGTTTAACTCATTTAATTAAATATCAATTAGATGATGAAGAAGATGGGAGTTTTAAGAGAGAAATTGAAAAGTTCCTAAATGATGATTCTCAAATATTTTATAGTTATATTTATCCGAGAGATGATGAGGATTTATTGCATCAAGTTAGCCATTTTGCACCTTTAAACAGAAAAAATCATAAACCCATTTATATCGATATGTGGACCAAACTTTCGGATGAATTAGACATAAATGAAATTAAAAAATGCGCAAAAATATTAGTTAAAGAATTTTTGCATGAAAATATTTTAAATATAAAAATAGTTGATATTCCAACATACGATGAAACAAAAGAATCTTATGAGAAAGATTATGGTCCTATCAACGCACCAAAGCAATGATAGGGATATTGCAAAAGGTTGTGAAGTAATCTTCTTAAAGTAAAGGGACTTTACTTTAAGAAGATATATTAAACTACGAGGGGTGAGTGTGGTGAAGGTGGTCAGCGGATGTTTTGCAGGAATTCATTGCACCTATAAGAAGGGGCATAATCGGGTAGATGAAATTCAGCGTCTTGTGAGAGAGGGAGAAGCAATTCCTGTCTGTCCAGAACAGTTGGGAGGGTTATCAACCCCTCGTCCCCCAGCAGAAATTGTTGGGGGGAGTGGAGAAGATGTCTTGGATGGGAAAGCAAAAGTGATTGACATTCACGGAAAGGATGTGACAGAGGAATTTATCTCTGGAGCAGAAGAAGCGCTGCAAGTAGCCCTTTCCATCGGAGCTACCGAGGCGATTTTGAAGGAGAGTAGCCCATCTTGTGGGAGCTGTACCATTTACGATGGCTCACATACAGGGGTGAAAAAAGAGGGCGTCGGTGTGACAACTGCTCTCTTCCGCCGTCATGGAATTAAAGTACTTTCAGAAGAAACTTGGGAAGAGGGGCTTGGTGAAGAAGAGAATCATTCTGAATGAATCCGATGGTGAGAGCAGGTTGTGAAGACATGGAGTGGGTACATAAGCGACCGATGAGAGATTCATATATTGTTGAATCAAATAAAACCTCCCCTTTTCAGGGAGGTTTTATTTGATGGGAATCCTTTAACTAAAAGGCGAGAGTGATCTCCTACTCTTTCATTCCTTCGTATGGTTAATCGCCTTAGCTAGTAAAGGCGAAGACTCCTCTCGGTAAAAGAGCCTTAAGTGATGAAGAGCACGGGTACAACCCACATAAAGAAGACGTGCATGAAAGGCATCTTCGGGATAGCGATCAGGATCGACATCGGTCAGAATCGCGCCATCAAATTCGAGCCCTTTTACTAAGTAAATAGGAACGATGGAGAGACCTCCTTGGTAAGAAGACTCGCCAGGGGTAAGCAGGTGAGTTGCAAGACCTTGATTCAAGAGACCTTGATGAAGGATTCGGGCATCCTCTTCTGTACGGGTGATGACAGCGACGGTACGACAGTCTAGCGATTGAAGTTCATGAAGGGATTGGATGGTTTGTTGTACAGAATCTTGACGTAAGGGGGTGACTTTCACTGGGGATCCGCTGCGAAAGACGGGTTCTGCGGGTTTCACATTGCCACGAAAAGGGTGGATGATGTCATTAGCAAAGTGGATAATTTCCATGGTTGAGCGATAACTGCGATCCAATTGGTAAAACCCTTGCTGGTGTTCTGAAAATTGATCGAGAATCTCTTCCCAGCCTGTAATGCCTCGTCCGGGTACGATATTTTGCAAGAGGTCCCCGAGGATTGTAAAGGAATTAGATGGGCAGTGTTGTTGTAATATTGCGGTTTGGATAGGAGAAAAGTCTTGTGCCTCGTCAATGACAATATGGTCGAACCGGGAATCAGAGGTCATCCCTGATAAACGATGATAAATAAGGAGAAGCGGAGCTAAGTCTTCGTTACTGGCTTGCCAGCGACGAGGCGTTTCCTTGATTAAAGTAGATAAAAATTGTTTGTATAACTGAAGCGGAGTCGGTCGTTTCCAGGATTTCATAAAGGCTTGGAGTTGTTTATTTGCTTGTTTTTTTCGTTCGTTGCGAGGGTCCATTTCACGAATGGAATGATGTTCGGTTTCAATCCATCGTTTCATCCGCTTATGCACACGCTCTCGCCGCTTAAGTAAAGGGTAGTGGCGGTATTCTCGCTCATACCAATCCCGTATAGTTTCCTTGCTTAAGTGAGTGCCTTCCCATGCACGTAGGTCTTTATCCGGAAGGTGAGTGTTCTCGTAATCATCGAGCAAACCTTCTAGATCGTGGAAAAATTGGATTGATTCTTTATAACGTGATCCGGTGTGGGCCTTTGTTTCATGATCGCTCTCAAACCGTTGCTGGATCGCTCGAGATGGATCAGGGAGTTTGATACTCGCGTCATCCAATAGGTCCAAGGCCCAATCCCTGAAAGTGGTTTGCTGGATATCGCCGACACCAAGCTCAGGTAATACCTCGGAAATATAATCGAGGAACATTTGGTTGGGTGCAAAGACCACCATTTTCTCTGGTTTGATTTGATCCTGGTAGTGATAAAGAAGGTAGGCGAGGCGGTGAAGAGCGACAGTGGTTTTACCACTGCCGGGGACCCCTTGGATGACTAAAGCTTTCTCGCGTTCTGCACGAATAATTGCATCCTGTTCTGATTGAATGGTGGAGACAATATCGCGTAAGCGGTGATCTTTACTTTCTTCGAGACGATAGAGGAGGAAATCGTCACTCGCGCCTTCAGATGCTGTGTCCCCCTCAACATAACTATCCACGACGCGTTCTAACACTTGTTCGTGAATAGCGATGTTTCGTTTGAGATGAACCGTACCCGTAATCGTCTCCTCTGGGGCTTCATAAGAAGCGGTCCCTGACTGTCCTGTGAAGGAGTAAAAAAGGCTGGCAATGGGAGCTCGCCAATCGATCACCAAAGGATCTTTTCCATCAGCGCCCTCCACACCCGCCTTCCCTATATAGAGTGGGACCGTCGATTTAGATGCTTCTGGAGAAAAATCCAGCCGTCCGAAATAAGGGGAAGGAGCGGCTTTCTCCAAGCGCTTTCGCTGCTGTTGGCGTTGGTCATCGAGGGCTTGTTCCACGATATCCTTCCCATAATAACGAGGGATTTGTGCAAGCGCCTGTTGTTGTTCGTTGATGGTGGTAATCGTTTCGGTTAATTTTCGACTCTCGTGTTGTTTCACGTCATCCACTATGAAATCCCTCCCTTCTCAGTCAAAAAGCGAAAAGAAATTATATTGCTTTTCGTATGAGCTGTCAATAGGGAATTACCTTGCTACAGGGAAGGGAATGTTCATCGCTTTTGCCATCAACTTGGGCAGGTCTGTGTTATCGTGTAATCCGTAAAAGAGATGGGAACCTGTACCAAAGGCGTACACAGGAACATCTCCCCCGGTGTGGACACGAGTCGTCCAACCGATAAGGGCGTGGTTACTGATGATGTCATTAATGGTGAGTTCAGGGTGTGAAGAACGATGGATTCGCTTGATCTCATCGGTGGTGAGATCAAGACCTGTATAGGTATGCGTCAGTTGTTTAGCATTGGTTTGTGGAGAGGCTAATTTTTTTGCTAAGGATTTTCCTGTAAGGGTGACTTTTTTAAGAAGTTCAATGCGAGAGTGGTATTGATTATAGCCACCGACGGACATTCCACCGGTTTCATGATCACCTGCAATGACAACAAGGGTGTTACCATCCTTTTTAGCAAAGTGAATCGCTACTTGTACCGCCTTTTCGAAGGCGGCGATATCATGCATCGACCAGGCGGCATCATGGACATGGCCAGCAAAATCAATTTGAGATCCCTCAACCATCAGAAAAAAGCCCTTTTTATGTGGGGAAAGTGTTTGAATCGCATGGGTCGTCATTTCAGATAAACTCGGTTCCTGAGTGTTGGAACGTTCCAGCTCAGGAGATAGGGGTCCATTGGCAAAAAGACCGAGTACGCGGGGGTGATGGGAATGTATTAATTGATTCCTCGTAGCGATATATTGATACCCTTTATTTTTTGCTTCTTGAATTAGGTTTCTGTGGGATTGCTTTCCTCCGGATGACTGGGGTAAGAAATATTGCCTACCACCCCCTAGAAGAAGGTCTACCTTGGGAATGAGTTGCTGCGCAATTTCCTGCTCCATTTGTCTGGAGCGAATGTGTGCGGCAAAACTAGCGGGTGTGGCATGGGTAATGGTTGAGGTACTGACTAACCCTGTCGCTTTCCCTTGCTGGCGAGCAGCTTCAAGAATGGTCGAGAGAGGATGACCTTGGGGATTTACACCAATCATGCCATTGCGGGTTTTACTACCGGTAGCCATTGCCGTTGCGGCAGCAGCGGAATCAGTTACCTTGGAGCTAGCAGAATGTGTGCGGTGCATACCGACTAAGAGGGAGTCAAAGAGAGTGTTCTTCCCTTTAAACCAACGGTAGCTTGTTGCTTGGGAAGAGGAGAAACCATCCGGAATGAGAAAAATAACATTTTGCGCAAGAGCATGATCCGCGATCGCTTGTGATGGAGAGGGAGCGATCAGGGAGACCATTAGGAGAGAAATACAAAGAACCAATCTTTTTTTTTGATGAACCATGGTTTCCTCCATGCTGTAAGAAGTGTTCTTAGAACGACCTTCTTACCATGCCCCGACTCTATAACATGTATGATAGAACCTTTAAAGGGAAAATAAAAATTCCTCCATATAATGTTTAAATGAACGGCTTATTTACTCCTTCATCAAAGGGAACATGATGAAGTGGTTTATATTTTATATTTATATAAACCATTAAATTAATTTATTTTCTTATACAAATATAATGATATAACTTTCCTAGATAACTAGCTATAGTAGTTATCTTTTTTCCTTTGGATTCATCGATTTTCCTCCATTCAAAATTGTTTATGCTTGCCTCCATACATCAAATGCGCCTCCTTTATATAGTTTTATCATATATAATAAAATTATATAATAGAACAGAAGAACGACATCACCGCGTCTTTGGAAGAAGAACTCACAAATTCCCTTACTCCGACCAACAATTGTCCTAAAAATGTCTGGGTTGAAAAAATCGCTCGCAAATCTATGACAATCTGTCTAGTAAAAAAAATAAATCAGAAGATAAAAAAGGAATTAGTGAAATTTAAAATGTAATTATTAAATCGTTAAACAAAAACGACATTACAATAGAATGATAAAATGTATAATTATTGGTTATTTCATACCTTAAATAATATAAATATGTTTTGACTTATATTTGTTTTTGATATAATTTTTTCGATGTAGAAAAAATTTTTCTGAAAAGGGGTTCTCAACATGAAAAGTGCATCAAAAATATTTTTGACAGCAATTCTCTCAGCATCTCTACTTTTTGGGGGCATTCCACATGCCGAAGCGGCCTCGTCCTTTGTAAACTTGGATGAGGAAATTAAAAAAGCAGTGATGGCAACTAATGATGCGGAGTTAGTCTGGATCCATAGCAAAAGCTTGTCCGAGAAAAACACAGAAATTAGCCAAATTGGCGACATCACTTATTCCGATTCGGATGATAGCACTTACGTAGGAACTGCAAAACTTGTAAATAATACAGATGATGAGCAGACCCTAACGTCTCATTCTTTCAGTGAAACGACATCCGATACACTGGAAACTTCTGTGGAAGAAGGCATCTCGATCGGCCAAGAAATTACAGCATCGGGTGAACTTTTAGGAATCGGTGCAGAAACCACTTTTTCAGCTGAGTATTCATATGGTTCATCAAAAACGACATCCACATCAAAAGAACAAACATATGTTGCTGAAGCGCAATCGGTTCTTGTACCTGCTCATTCCACACGGTATGTAGATGTTTATATGCGAAAAACGATAGCTTCTGGAAAAGTAGCCTTAAAAACAACCTTAAGTGGTACGGTCCACTTTGAATGGACACAAGATTTTGATGATGATGGTTTTGCATCGGTTGATGAAACTCGTTCACTGTACGATATTTTTAATGATGGAGTTAAAGCAGGCTATACACTACCTTCCAATTTAAGTTTAAACCACTCCAATCATACGGTAGAGTTTCAAGGTGTAGGTACGTATACCTCGAAATATGGGGCGGATTTTTATGTTGAAGTATCAAGTGATGAAGACATTGATACTCCTTCAGGTGTTCAATCAAGGAAGATAATTACAGAGAATTAAGAATAGTGATGCCTCCAAAGAGGCGCTATTTGAAAGATAAAGGTAAAGGAATCCCCATCGCTGGTCAGATGGGGATTCCTTTACACGTGAACAACGATGGGGAACCCGGTAGATAACGACGGGTAGGATGCGTGACCATGGGAAGAGCTGATTCAATCATTCATTAGCGAAATCCAGATGGGGTAGCCTCTCATTCTCCTTTTACTGGCAAAGGAGAATGATTCCCAGGGTGAGTAGCATCAACCATGCCGTGAGCCTGCTTTGTAGCAGTCATGAAAAGTAATGGTTTTTACCGTTGGCAATTTAAAGTTTGTGATCGAAGAAATCACCTACACTTTATCAAGTGTGGCCTTTTGTTGGAGTAACCGTTGGTATTGTAAATACATGGCGACACGCCAAGGTAGAAGCATCCCGAAAGCAAGGCAAAAAAAGATACCAGCAGTTTGTGGGATGGTGATAAAGCTTTGAATATACTCGTGAGCTAGCATGCGAATAGCAAAGAGCGCTAAAAGAATCCAAATAAACGCTTTGGATCGTTTGAGATAGACATCCCCATCGATTACCTCAAAGCGTGAGGTGCGAATCAAAGGGGTTGCAAAGAAAAGTGCACCTAAGGAAAATGCAATCATTGCCCAGCTAATTGGGATATGGCAGGGCGGATAGACAAACATGAAGAATCCTGTGCTCATTCCTAGAGGAGGAATCAGTATTTTCTTGGCGTCAGTCGGTCGTTTGGATGCACGAAGGCGGATGAAAATAAAGGATAGGGCAATGATGAGGGTGCCCAGGGTAACCAGCCAATGTAATTTTAAAGGGATCGTGGGTCCCATCATCGAGGACTCCCTTCGCACTAAATTAAGTACCATCCAATGGAGAGTCAATTCCCTGTCAAAAGGGATAAGGAATGATAGTCTAACGTTTATTATACCACTTGAAATCATAAAGATTAAGTTGGGCTGGAGTCTGTGAATTTTGGGCAAAATAGGATTGCATCTACAAAATGTTGAGGGTACAATGAATAAAATATTGATTCCATAGGTATAAGCGATGAAGGAGAAAAGTAACGTAGATGAGTTGCCCAGAGAATCGGCGGGTGGTGTGAGCCGATGAACTCGTCCACGTGAATGGGCTCTGGAGTTTGTCATCCCGAAGAACCCGTAGTGGTTAAGGGAAGACCGGCAGCTGGCCGATAACCAGTTTAAGTGTGCTCCGTTGATACGGAGTGAATGTTGGGTGGTACCGCGAGTAAAACTCGTCCCGATCTTGGGATGGGTTTTTTTATGTGACAAAATAAGGAGTGGATGAGCGATGGCTCGTGTATTTTCTGGGATGCAACCGACAGGAGACCTTCATTTGGGTAACTACTTAGGTGCACTGAAACATTTTATCCCGTATCAAGAAAAGGATGACTGTTATTTTTGTGTAGTGGATTTGCATGCATTGACGGTGCCAGGTGACCCGGAAGCGTTACGTAAAAAAAGTTTGGAATTGGCGATGTTATATGTTGCTGCAGGAGTCGATCCGAATAAAGCGACGTTATTTTTACAATCGAACAATTCTGCTCATGCGGAAGCTGCTTGGTTAATGCAATGTGTTGCGAAGTTTGGAGAGTTAGGGCGGATGACGCAATTTAAGGATAAGGGTCAAGGGTCCGAGTCAGTGACAACTGGATTGTTTACGTATCCCGTGTTAATGGCGGTGGATATCCTTCTGTATAATACGGACGAAGTCCCCGTCGGGGAAGATCAGAAACAACACCTTGAGCTCGCGCGCAATTTAGCGGAGCGTTTTAATCGTCAGTATGAGGAAATTTTTACGATTCCAGAGCCTCGAATCCCAGATACAGGTGCTAGAATTATGGGGCTGGATAACCCAGAGAAAAAAATGAGTAAAAGTGCAGCCAGTCCAGCAAATTATGTGATGTTGCTTGAAGATGAAAAAACCATTATGAAAAAATTTAAGCGGGCTGTGACGGATTCGGATACAGAAATCCGTTTTGACCCCGAGCAAAAAGCGGGAATTAGTAATTTGCTTTCCATCATGAGTGTTGTGACAGGAAAGTCGATTCCCGCATTGATTGAGGAATATCAAGGACGGGGCTATGGTCACTTAAAGGTGGATACAGGAGAAGCTGTCATCGAAGCACTACGACCGATTCAACAACGCTATCAAGCATTGGCAAAAAGTAACGAGATTGAAGCGATCTTAACCCAAGGAGCGATAAAGGCTCGCGAAGCTACGAGTGAAACGTTAGCAAAGATGAAGCATGCGATGGGGTTAGTCACCTTCTGAATAATACCCACAGGAAAAATCCTTCGATCCTCTTGATCGAGGGATTTTTTTACCAGAACGGAAATTGGATAAAATTAAATACCTGGTTAACATGATGATAAATTCTTGTAACCAAGGTCACCACTTGATTCTAGGCAAAATCATAGGGGAAATGTGAGAAAAAAAGTTTTCTTTTTTGTAGAGGAAGGATTAAAATAATATTGAATATTGGTTATGGAGAACGTTTTCTGCCATATTCGTTGTGAGGAGGGTGGATACGCTCTTATATCACGTTCTATTATTCTCAAGGGGGTTTGAAAACATGATTTTAAAACGCTTTTTGTTCACAGGTCTTGCCTCACTGGTAGTGGCAGCTTGCTCGGTTGCACCTGCCTATGCAGCAGATTCGACCTTAGCAGCTAAAATGCCGCCTCAGGGGGTTGAAAAGGCAGAAAAGATGAAAAAGTTAGAAAAATTAGAACGTAAAATCAAAGCAAGTGTGGATGTGAACCCGCTCGCTGGGGGGAAAAAGAACGACGAGCCGATCATTTTAGTTCATGGTTTGGGTGGATTTGATGAGATTTATGGTCTGAACTACTGGGGTGGGTTGACCGATATCGAGAAAGATCTTCGGAATAAAGGATATCGTGTCTATACCGCAGATGTAGGAACCTTCTCGAGTAACTGGGACCGTGCGGTGGAATTGTTTGCGCAAATCAAGGGTGGTCGTGCTGACTATGGAACCGCTCATTCAGAAAAATATGGACATGCACGCTATGGTCGAAGCTACTCAGGATTGTATCCAGAGTGGGGAGAAATCAATGCAAAAACTGGGAAAGTGAACAAGGTTCATCTGATCGGTCACAGTATGGGAGGGCAGACCATACGCACACTCATTCAATTATTGGAAGAAGGGGACAAAGGTGTAAGCGCTTACAAAGGAAATGAAAGCGCTTACACAAAAGATGGAAGTTTATCTCCTCTATTTAATGGCCAGCGCAAATCATGGGTCTCGAGTGCCTTCACCATATCCACTCCTCATGATGGTTCGTCGTTGACCAGTCAAGTGGATACAGTGACTGGAAGCCATGCCCAACAATTAATCGGTGCTTTTGCAGCAGCAGCAGGGAATAAAGAGCTCTTGGACTATGACTTTAAATTGGATCAATGGGGACTGAAACGGGAACCCGGCGAATCCTTCAAAAGTTATATGAAAAGGGTATGTGAAAGTAGCATTTGGAAGAGGAGCAAAGACACCAGTGAATGGGATTTAAATCCACTGGGGGCAAGGGAATTAAACCGCTGGGTAAAGGCGCAACCCGATGTATACTACTTTTCGGTAGGGACTGAACAAACACGCAAAAGTCTCTTTACAGGGCATGAAGTACCCGAGTTATTGATGAATCCTGCTATGTACGCCAGTGCAGTCTATATGGGTAAACACAAAGAAGTGACGGATGGGATTGTTGTGGATAGCAAGTGGTTTAAAAATGATGGATTATCCAATACCAACTCGATGGATGGTCCTACCCTTGGTTCCACCGATGGAATTGTTTCCTTCCATGGTAATCCTCAGATCGGAAAATGGAACTTCCTTGGGGACATGAATTCCTATGACCACTTGGATATCGTTGGATTGGGTGTTAGGGATATGCGGCCCTGGTATCGCGATGTGGCTTCACTACTCTCTTCCCTCGATGTAAAATAAGGAAACGTAAGTGACGAACTAACGATTATAAAAGGAAGTAAAAAAAGCGTCTATGATAGACGCTTTTTTATTTCTGTCAATTTTGCGACCCGTGAATGCTTTACTTGATATCAATTACTGATGGAGTAACCCCTGTCTGATTAATGCTTGTTCCATCAATTTCATTCCTCTTTGATACATCTGCTTAGTATACTCGATGGCTTCTATCTCTGTGATTCCCTTGGGTTCAAAGGTTGAAGACCACGTCAATTGCGACTGGGTTCCATCAAGCTCCTTTACCGCCATCGTGGCTTGGTAGGATTGATATGGGAGGGGGGAAGAGACGATTGAATAAGTATAGGAGCGTTCCGTTTCCGCGTCCAAACGATCCACAATGACAATGTCTTTCCCGCTATCATGGATGGTAATGGTTCGAATGGATCCGATTCCTGTTCCTTCTTGCACACAACTTGTAAGGTTACTCGAACCCCAAGACTTCATATCTCCGAAATCACCAATTAGATTCCAGAGCGTATTTGCTGGACATTGAAAAATATGGTCTACTTCGGCAGAAGAGGGCATGGCGATTCTCCTTTATAGGTATTTAAGGGTGGTGGACCCATAATTCATTGTAGCAAATATCGATATACGGGACCCGTAAACAAGCATACTCCTATACTTAATAAGGAGTACCCCTTCGTTGTTGAGAGGATCCCCTTTTAAGAGAAAGTGTATCCAGAGGCGCTTTTTTTTGTGGCTTCGATTATTAATTGATATATAGATGAAGATAAGCAAGTGAAAACAAGCAGGTGTCACTCATGGAATTCCCTACTTTTGAAAATGATAAATCGAGATAGCACTTTTTTTACATGTCTTACCTGAGTGCGGTTGCTTTAGTGGTTCTGATAATAAAAAGAGTATTCAAACAGGGTAATTCGCCGATTTTCACCGTTATGGATGCAAAAGCGCCCGTATGGATGCTTTTGCATGCGTTTTGGGCATGAAAGTAATCAAATCTTGGGATAGAGAGGGCGATTACCCTAAATTCCACTGTTGCAACGCCCCCATTGAGTATGTGTATAATGAAGGCGGTTTCCGATTAGACATTCGCATCGATAATAGGTGGTGCGAGTCGCTCTGATATATAATGAGGATAGTAGACTATAAACGAGTCGCAGTTGGAGGGAGCGCGGAATGGCAGTAGAATCGGGGAATCCATGGCAACGATTCCATGGACCCAACCTGGGTTATGCTCAGGAAATGTATGAAAAATATTTAGAAGATCCGGCTTCAGTTGAAAAGCCGATGCAGGAGTGGTTTCAAACATACGGAGCACCTCCTGGGATGGGGGAAGATAGTCGCGAGCCGGTGACTGGTCTTTCACCAGCAGCTGAAATGATCGGGAATGCTTCGTATTTACAAAAAGTTGTCGCCACTGAAAAATTGGTGAACAGCATTCGGATTCATGGTCATATGGGGGCTAAATTAGATCCACTGGATTACCATCAACCCGATACTCGGTTACTACAACCGGAAGCATTTGGTTTAACAAATGAGGACTTGGAAATGATTCCCGCAGAGGTGATTTTGACGGATCCACCGAAGGGCTTGAAAACGGCCAAGGATGTCGTTTGTCATCTGCGGGATCTATATACTCGTACCATTGCTTTTCAATTTAGCCATGTTCATGATCCAATTGAACGTGAATGGTTGTATAAGCGAGTTGAATCCGGTCTGATTCCTCCAGTTATGGCAAAGAAGAAGGCCGAAGTTCTAAAACAACTGATCGCTGTTGAGGAATTTGAGAAATTCCTACATCGTACCTTTGTCGGTCAAAAGCGCTTCTCGGTAGAAGGTCTAGATATGCTTGTACCCTTGATGGACGAGATCATCCATTGCTCAGTCAATTCCGGGGTGCGTTCGATTAACATTGGGATGGCCCACCGTGGGCGGTTAAATGTTTTGGCCCATATATTAGGGAAGCCCTATGCTGCGATCTTCTCTGAGTTCCATCATGCTCCGAATAAAGATCTTGTCCCATCGGAAGGGTCGATGGGTATTAATAGTGGATACACAGGGGATGTGAAATACCACCTGGGTGCTGATCGCACCGTTGATACTGACAAGGTATCTGCACGGGTTGCTTTGGCCAATAACCCAAGTCACTTGGAGTACGTCAACCCTGTTGTAGAAGGCTTTACACGGGCGGCGCAAGAGGATCGAGATACACGGGGTTATCCAGATCAGGATGTTAGCCGAGCATTGGCGATTTTAGTTCATGGGGATGCCGCATTCCCAGGTGAAGGGGTTGTGGCGGAAACCTTAAACTTTGATCGTCTACCTGCTTACCAGACAGGTGGTTCTATTCACATCATCGCCAACAATTTACTCGGGTTTACCACTGACAGCAGTGATTCACGTTCGACCCGATATGCTAGTGATTTGGCAAAGGGATATGAGATTCCCATTGTGCATGTGAATGCGGATGATCCGGAAGCATGTCTTGCTGCTGTAAGACTGGCATGTGAGTATCGGACCAAATTCCAAAAAGATTTCTTGATCGATCTAATCGGGTACCGCCGTTTTGGTCACAATGAGATGGACGACCCTGCTGCAACGCAACCTCTGCTATACAAAAAAGTAACCAACCATCCAACACTACGTACTTCCTATGCCAAAACGTTGATTACTGATGGCGTGATGACAGAAGAAGAAGTGAAGGAAGCAGATAATGAGGTCTTAAAGCAATTGCAGGAAGCCTATAAAATCGCGAAGGAAAAGCGGAAAAATGGCAATGGGGATGCAAAAGCGCCTCAGTTAATAGGGGAAGTAAAGACCGGTGTGAAATTGGATGTCCTGCGAGAGATCAATGGGGAATTGTTGAAACGCCCGGATGAATTCCAATCCTATCCCAAGTTGGAGAAGGTCTTACAACGGCGTAAAAATACCCTGGACGGGGAAGGCGCTATTGATTGGCCTTTGGCAGAAAGCCTAGCAATCGCCTCGATCTTGGCGGATGGGACGCCCATTCGTTTTACCGGTCAAGATTCAGAACGTGGAACGTTTGCGCAACGTCATTTGGTTTTGCATGATCGTGAAACGGGGAAAAAGTTCTGTCCCTTGCATCAACTTCCCCAAGCCAAAGCTTCCTTTGCGCTATACAACAGTCCATTGACTGAAGCGGCGGTGATCGGATTTGAATACGGTTATAATGTGTATTCCCCGGAAACGCTGGTGATATGGGAAGCGCAGTTTGGTGACTTTGCAAACGCTGGACAAGTTATTATGGATCAATTCATTTCTGCGGGTCGTGCAAAATGGGGACAATTATCGAGCATGGTGATGTTATTACCCCATGGCTATGAAGGCCAAGGGCCAGAGCATTCCAGTGGTCGACTTGAGCGTTTTCTTCAGATGGCGGCGGAAAATAACTGGACGGTCGCCAATGTCACCAATGCAGCCCAATATTTTCATCTGCTTCGTCGTCAAGCCGCAATCGTCAATACGGAGGATGCGCGTCCATTGATCCTGATGACGCCAAAAAGTTTGCTTCGCAACAAACGAACGATTGTCCAAGGAACAGCGCTTGAAAAAGATAGCTTCCAGTTTGTAATGGAACAACCTTGGAAAACAAAAGCCAGCGATGTGAAACGTCTTATCCTCGCCAGCGGGAAAGTGGCTGTAGACTTGGAAGAGATGGCTGAGAAGGAAGGAAAGGCTGATGATGTGCAGGTATTGCGTGTCGAACAGCTGTATCCCTTCCCTGATAAAGAGATCAAAGCAGTACTGAAGAAATATTCCCAAGCGAAGGACCTGGTTTGGGTACAAGAAGAACCCCGTAACATGGGTGCCTGGACTTATATGGAATCTCGTATTCGTGCGATCGCTCCACGAGGTGCAAAAGTAAATTATATAGGTCGCCCAGATCGTTCGAGTACAGCAGAGGGTAAACCCGATGTACATGAGGCAGAACAAAAACGTATCCTACGGGAAGCGCTAAAAATCTAAAGGTATATCGAGACTCAGGAGGGAATTGACGTGAAGGAGATTAAGGTCCCTGAACTGGCGGAATCAATTACAGAAGGAACGATCGCCAATTGGATGAAAGCAGCGGGGGACTCCGTGGAAGAAGGAGAGATCCTCCTCGAGCTGGAGACCGATAAGGTGAACTTGGAAATTAACGCTGAGGAATCTGGGGTATTAAAAGAGATTCTTAAGCAAGAAGGAGATACCGTCGAAGTCGGTGAAACGATTGCGACCCTCGAAGTAGGCGGTCAAGCTTCTGAGAAAAAAGAAGAGCCGAAAGAAGAAAAGAAAGAAGAGAAAAAGGAAGAGAAGAAAGAAGAGACTACTGACACAAAAGCAGCAAACGAGGAGAAAAAAGAAGAATCCTCGACAAGTGAAGAGTCTCGTTCCTCTCGGATTGCGTCTCCTGCAGTACGGAAGTTGGCTCGTGAAAAAGGGATTGATCTGGATAAGGTTCAAACTGCAGACCCCTCGGGACGTATTACTGTAGAAGATGTGAACAACTACCGGGAAGAGAAAGAAGCAAAACCAGCAGCGAAGAAAGAGGCACCATCCAAAGCGCCTGCTGCAGCGAACAATGAGGAATCAGGGCGTCCGGTTGAACGTGTACGGATGTCCCGTCGTCGGCAAACCATTGCCAACCGTTTGGTGCAAGTACAGCATGAATCTGCGATGTTGACGACCTTTAATGAAGTTGATTTGTCCCGGGTCATGGAAATCCGGAAACGTCGCAAGGAAGCTTTTAAGGAACAACATGAAGTCAACCTTGGCTTTATGTCCTTCTTTACCAAAGCAGCAACCGCTGCCTTAAAAGCAATCCCGCGCCTGAATGCAGAAATCCAGGGACAAGAAATGCTCTTGAAAAAATACTATGATATTGGTATCGCAGTTTCTGCCGAGGAAGGTCTTGTTGTTCCAGTGGTTCGGGATGCAGACAAGCTGTCCTTTGGTGAAATTGAAAAAGAAATTGTACGTCTTGCAGGCAAGGCCCGTAGCAATTCTCTCACCCTTAATGAATTGCAAGGGGGAACCTTCACGATTACCAATGGTGGTGTTTTTGGCTCCCTTTTATCAACGCCAATTTTGAATGCACCTCAAGTTGGGATTTTGGGCATGCACAAAATTCAACAGCGTCCGATTACCCTTGAAGATGGTAGTATTGAGAGTCGCCCGATGATGTATCTGGCCCTTTCTTATGACCACCGGATTGTGGATGGATCCGAAGCAGTTACCTTCTTAGTGAAAATCAAGCAACTCTTGGAAGATCCGGAACTTCTCATGCTAGAAGGTTAATGAAGGAAGGTATAGAAGGACACCTCTTTCCAGGATGGAGAGAGGTGTCTTTTTGATATGATTCGAGTATGATCAAAACAACAATGTACGCTGGAAGAGAAGAAGGAGTGAATAGACATGGCATGGGAGACGATTATTCAATTTTTAGGTGTCGCTATTTTACTCACGATTATGCCAGGGCCTGATAATTTATTTGTCATTGCACAAAGCATTTCTCATGGTAAAAAGGCAGGAGTCACGATTGCTCTTGGTCTGTGCTCAGGAGTGATTGTGCATACGTTGGCGGCTGCGCTAGGAATATCGGCGATTTTATATTCTTCGGCTTTTGCTTTTCAGGTGATTAAATATGCGGGAGCGGCCTATCTACTTTACCTAGCATGGCAAGCATGGAGGGAGCCTTCAGGAGCATTCATCACAGGGGAGGCTCCGGCTCTTCAATCCGGTGCGTTATTTCGAAGGGGAATCTTGATGAATGTGCTTAATCCTAAGGTATCATTGTTTTTCTTAGCATTATTGCCTCAGTTTGTCACACCAGGAACCCCTGATGCTCCACTACACATGATCATATTAGGATTGGTATTTATGATACAAGCGATTATCATTTTTAGTGGGTTTGCCTTGTTTGCTGGAAGTCTACGAAAATGGTTGCTAAATCGTCCACAGGCCGGCGTCGTAGTCAAAGTGGGAAAAGTAATGTTATACGCTGTGCTTGGTTTACGGTTAGCATTTGTCGAACGATAACATGTACAACACCATAAATTGGATGTTGATTCATCTTATTAAAGGATCGAAGCGGTGTCGTGATCCTGTTATACTAGTCAAGTGTGAAAAATGAATTGCAGTTAGGGTGGGCAAATTGATGCAGTCGTCGGCAGAACAACAGTTGAAAAGAGAAATTGGATTTATCGTTGCGTTATCCCTTGTCGTCGGTACCGTGATTGGTTCAGGAGTCTTTGTTGCTCCTGGGGCAGTGATAACAGAGGCAGGCGGCTCTACCATGGCCTTACTAGCCTGGCTGTTGGCAGGACTTCTAACCATGGCAGGTGGGTTAACCATAGCGGAAGTGAGTACGCAGATTTATAAAACAGGGGGGCTCTATGTCTACCTTGAGGAAGTATATGGGAAAACAGTCGGCTATCTCAGTGGTTGGATGCAGACCGTTATCTATAGCCCTGCTGTGATCGGTGCACTGGGTCTCTATTTGGGATCGTTGGTTGCAGGGCTTTTTAAATGGCCACAACATTGGAGTGCCTGGATTGGCATCGGAACCGTTGTTTTCCTTGCTGTAGTAAACAGTTTTGGTACGCGTTTGGGCGGGATCTTACAAGCGGTATTGACGGCGGCTAAACTGATTCCGATTGCGCTGATTATTGTATTTGGAATCTGGCAAGGGGATGCGCCTGTATGGGGGGTACCGAGTGGTGCGCCTGCTGGAAGTGGTATGGGCGCTGCAATTCTAGCTTGTCTTTTTGCTTACGATGGTTGGATCCTGATTGGAACTGTTGCGGGTGAAATGAAAAACCCAGCAAAATTACTACCAAAGGCTATTTTTGTAGGATTAACGCTAGTCACAGCTGTGTATTTGTTGGTCAACCTGGCATTATTTCATGTGTTATCACCAAATCAAGTGGCTGCACTTGGTGCGAATGCAGGTGGTACTGCAGCCCAGATGTTGTTAGGGAACTTTGGTGGTAAGTTGGTGGGTGTGGGCATTATTGTTTCAATCTTTGCAGCCCTTAATGGTCTAATCCTTGGTTTTTCCCGAGTCCCCTTTGCGATGGCAGAACGGGGTCAACTTCCATTCTCCAAATTTTTTGTTCGTGTTCATCCGGTTTCTCGTGCACCTGTAGCAGCCATTGCTCTGCAAGTCGTGATTGCAATCGGGTTGATGTTCGTTAGCCATCCGGATAAACTTGCGCAAATATCGGTTTTTGCAATTTTTATCTTTTATATCCTTGCGTTTTTTGCGGTTTTCCTTCTCCGCCGTCGTAATGGTTCTGCGGATCGACCCTATAGTGTACCCTTATACCCGTGGGTTCCTTCGATAGCGATTGTAGGATCTGGATTTGTGGTCGTGAGTACGTTAATCAATCAGCCCTCGGATAGTTTCATGGCGATTGGTATTATGCTTGTTGGTTTACCGGTCCTATGGTGGCTGGAACGGAAAAAATAACTCATTTTTAATCAGTCATCATCAAAACACCGATTGGGGTCATCATTGACCCCAATCGGTGTTTTTTGAATGAGCGAAGGGTGGCAAATCAAAGGTGAGTCCCTATCGCCTGATAGGAGGAGCAGGAAAGAAGAGAAGGGGTGTGGTAATTTTACACAGATCGAATAATTATGTTAGGCGATCGATCTTGAACACAAGAGAGATGGGGTGTCAGGGTGGGTAAATGGTTACGGAAAAATGGTGTGACAATGTGTTTATTGGTCACGGTCCTACTTCTTTTAATCATTAGAAGTTTCGTTCTCGCTCCCTATATTGTTCATGGTCAGTCCATGCTCCCGCTATTAAACACCGAAGAACGAATTTTGGTAAACACATGGGTCTATCAGGTTGATCAGCCTCATTACGGGGATGTGATCGTTTTTCAAGCAACAAAGAAGGAGAAATATATTAAACGTGTCATTGGTTTACCTGGTGATACCGTTGAAATTAAACATGGTTTTGTATACCGGAATGGGAAAAGAGTAAAGGAACCTTATCTCGTTGGAAAAATTATGGGGGTGACTCCCCCCACACACGTTTCACTGGGTCACCTATATGTCCTAGGCGATAATCGTAACAACAGTAAGGATAGCCGCCAACTGGGTCCAATTAGTGTTCACTCAGTGGTTGGGCGAGCGGATTGGGTGATCACCCCATTCAATCGTTTTGGCGAGTTGACAACAGCGCGATAAATTGTTTTGATGGATCGAATAGTAGCGACTGCTTTTGCTGTATGAGAACATACAATGAAAATTAAATGGATACAGAAGCGATATAGAAGCGTAAGGGGACAACCATGGATGATTAAAGAATGGATCGATGTAGTGGATGAACAGATGAGAGTAATTGGAACCCAAACTCGACTGGAAGTGCATCGACAGGGATTATGGCACCAGACTTTTCACTGTTGGGTACTAAGAAGAGGGGAGAAGGGTGCGCAAAAGATCGTATTTCAATTGCGTGCGGAAAATAAGAGTGCCTTTCCTGGGAAAATGGATGCCTCAGCGGCAGGGCATCTATCTGCAGGAGAAACCCCTCTTGATGGTGTTCGGGAGGTAAATGAAGAATTAGGAGTGAATGTAGAAAGGGATCAGCTCGTGTTTTTAGGTGTTGTACAATGGGAAGATGATCGAGGGGAGGGAGAGAAAGATCGAGAGTTTTGCCATCTGTATTTATGGGAGACTACACTTGCGCTCGATGAGTTTCACCCCGATCCGAAAGAAGTAGCGGGTTTATTTGAAGCCGATGTCAGTGACATGGTTGATTTTTTGCGAGGCGAGCGGGCTCATTTACCTGCAACTGGCTTTACATTGAGGGAAAAGCAACGAATTGTTGAGCAACGACTCCTTACAGAAGAAGATTTTTGTCCTTTTTCACCCGAATATCACCAATATCTTGGGGACGCATTGTGCAGGCGTACAGTGTAGGGGAACCTAATTCCTTTGATGTGAGGGAGAAGGCCACAGTAATTCATGATAGAATAAAAAGAGAAAGTGACGCACTTCCATGCAAGTGTGAAATGAATGGAAAATCGATTGTAAATGAGGGAATGCAATGTCTTTTCAAAAAAATCTTGAAAAATATGCCAAATTAGTTGTCGAGGTAGGGATCAATGTTCAACCTGGCCAGACCATGGTGATAAACGCATCGATCCAAGTGGCGGATTTTGTGAGAAAGATTGTCAAACGGGCCTATGAAGTGGGTGCAAAGCATGTATATGTCGAATGGCAGGATGAAATTTGCACCCGTCTTAAATATGATCTTGCCCCTGATGAAGCGTTTAATGAATACCCGATGTGGAAGGCAGAGGGCATGACTACCATTGCAGAAGAAGGAGGGGCTTATCTATACATTGAATCGACCGATCCTGAACTATTAAAGGGTGTGAACCCTGAGCGGATTGGTAATGCCTCACGAGTAGCGGGGAGTGCATTACAGAAGTTTAGAGAGTATACGCTTGCAGATAAAATTAGCTGGTCCATCGTTGCAGCTCCAGGTCCTGCTTGGGCGAAAAAAGTATTTCCTGATAAAAATGAAGAGGATGCGATGAATGCTCTCTGGAATGCCATCTTCTATGCAACCAGAGTGGATCAAGAAGATCCAGTAGCCATCTGGAAAAAGCATAATGCAAACTTACACGAGAAAGTTGCCTTCTTAAATAAGAAACGATATAAAAAGCTACACTATCGTGCGCCAGGAACGGAATTAACTGTTGAGTTACCGGACACCCATATTTGGTGTGGGGGTTCTACAGTAAATAGTGATGGCGCCGAATTTAATCCCAACCTCCCAACGGAGGAGGTTTTTACTTCACCGATTAGTGGTCGAACCCAGGGAGTGGTTCGTAGTACCAAACCGTTAAGTTACAAAGGAAATCTGATTGAAAACTTTATGTTGGAGTTTCAAGATGGGCGTGTTGTGAATTATGAAGCAGAAATCGGTCATGAGTCCTTGAAACAGATGATTGAATTGGATGAAGGTGCCCATTACCTTGGTGAAATCGCGCTGGTTCCTCATGATTCGCCAATTTCAAATTCAAACTTGACTTTTTTCAGCACGCTTTTTGATGAGAATGCTTCCAATCATTTAGCGATCGGAGCAGGCTTCTCTTCGAGTATTGAAGGGGGGACTGAAATGTCAAAGGAAGAATTAAAGGAAGCTGGAATTAACGATAGTATGACCCATGTAGACTTTATGATTGGTTCCGCTGAGATGGATATCGATGGTGAGACGGCTGATGGCACCAAAGAACCTGTTTTCCGTAAAGGAAATTGGGCCTTTTAACCATCTTCGCCAAGGGCAAGTCTCTTGTGTTGCCATAAATCAAAGTGTAGTTCACGAAAACGCTCCTTCAAATCGAAGGGGCGTTTTCTTGTGAAAGTATTCAATAGACGTATATTTTTATTACGATCTATCTCGATGGTACAAAAATTTATAATTTAAGGAGGATTTTTCAAGTGAATTGCGAATTGTATTCGATGAGCATGGTTCATGACTCATAGAAAGAATAGGGGGAGTTGGAGTGAAGAGAGTAAGTGCCGTAATATTGTCAACAGTACTCATTGCGGGTGGTGCGATGAGTATCACGTCTGGGGATTCTGTACTGAATGCGAAGGGCGTGTCAGGAAAAGTTGCGATCAAGGAATGGACGAAAAATAAAATAGCAAAAGGGGTAAAAACAAAGGGGAGCGAGCGAACCACGGTGTTAGTGGAGTTGGCAGCGCCGCCGAGTGGAATTGCATCGATTAATAAAAAGCTATCGGCAACTCAATTAAATAAACAAGCGGCTTCACAGCGACAAAAAGTTCTTAAAGTGGCAAAGGAAAAAGTGGCTAACCTGAGTACAGGGTATCAATATGATACTGTATTTTCTGGGTTTTCTGTCACGCTTAAAGGACAGGATGTTAATAAATTAGCAGGGCTACCTGGTGTGAAACGAATTTGGCCGAACAATCACTATAAAGCCAATTTAAAAGAGAGCGTTCCCTTGGTAGGTGCGCCTGATGTGTGGAAAAAGAAAAATGCCAGTGGTCTGTCTGTGAATGGAAAAGGGATTCGGGTAGCAGTCGTTGATACAGGTGTTGACGCGACCCACCCTGATCTAAAGGGGAAAGTAATTGGTGGATACGATTATGTCGATCATGATAAAAGCCCCCAAGATGAAAACGGTCATGGCACCCATGTTGCGGGAACCATTGCAGCCAATGGGAAGTTAAAAGGGGTTGCACCTGGTGCTTCCATTTTGGCGTATCGGGTGTTAGATGAAGATGGTGGTGGTACCTTAGAAGGCGTGTTGGCAGGCGTAGAAGGCGCTGTGAAAGGAAAAGCCGATGTGATGAACCTCTCACTCGGGGCACCGATTAACTCGCCAGAAGACCCACTTGCGATTGCGATGGATGTCGCAGCATTAAAAGGGACGATTCCTGTTGTTGCAAACGGTAATGAGGGAGAGTGGGGGGATTACTGGACAGTAGGGTCACCTGCTTCTTCCCGCGAAGCGATATCCGTAGGTGCTTCAACGAAGAAAATTGAAGAACCCGATTTCAAATTTACAGGTGACCAACAGACATTGAAGATGATGATGGTCGAGGGATCCCCTTCATTTCCAGCGGGCAACGTCCAGTTGGTTAACCTGGGAAATGGAAATGCATCGGACTATAAAGGAAAAGATGTAAAGGGAAAAGTAGTCGTAGCGAAGCATGGAAATGGGGACATGCAAATAAAGTCCACCCTTGCCAAGGAAAATGGTGCGGCTGGCTTGATTTTGATTGACTCCTATGAAGGTGAATACTTGCCAAACACCGGGAAATTTGCAGCTACCGCAATTGTTCCAGATGAGCGCATGGATTGGTTTATGAAAAAAGTGAAAGCTGGGAAATTGGATGGGACTGTCACCCTGACCAAACAAGAACTAGTTGCAGACTTTAGCTCTCGAGGACCGGTTGCAGGAAGCTGGGCGATTAAACCGGATGTGACTGCACCTGGTGTCAATATAACCAGTACAGTTCTTCATGGCCAATATGATTCCTATAGTGGGACAAGCATGGCGACCCCTCATGTCGCAGGTGCTGTGGCATTGGTTAAACAAGCGCACCCCAGTTGGAGTGTACGCGAAGTGAAAGCGGCTTTAGCCAATACGGCGGATACCCTCTATAACCGTGAAGGAAAGATGTATCCTGCCAATACCCAAGGTTCTGGACGAATTAATATCCCACAAGCGATTGATACGAAGACACTGATCGTGCCTTCCAACTTAAGCTTTGGGAAATTGGATCATCAGGTAGGGAAGGTCCATGTCACCCGACTCGCAGAAGTGAAAAATTTAACGAAATCAAATAAGACCTATAAAGTACAGGCTCAGTTGACGAATGGGAAAAATAAAATCAAGGTGAAGGTTCCCCATTCTCTCCACATCAAAGCAAGCGGAAAAGCCGATTTGAAAGTGGATTTAAAAGTAGATACCAATCTACGTCGAGGGGTCTACACCGGTCAAATTCAATTACTCGATGGCAAAAACGTGTTGAAATTACCTTTCAACGTGTTAATTGATCCAAAGGACTATCCCTTAGTCAATTCCTTTGCGATTAGTCCAAATGCGTTTTCTCCAAATGGAGATGGGAAATTGGATCAGACAACCCTTTCTTGGTATCTACCTGCAACGTTAGAAAGCCTTGATTTATATGCAACCAAGCTGAATGATGAATGGGAGCCTGATGGGCAGTATACTGTATTTAGTGAATCCAATCCGCTAGAAGGGGTTACCCAACGTTCTTGGGATGGAAAAAATGTAAAGGGAAAAACAATGCCCGATGGTGTATATACGATGCAATTGATTGCAAGCCACCTTCATGAGGAGTACAGTGAGGGATTTGTTGCCGTGCTTGATCGAAAAGCACCTACGTTGAAGATGGCTAGTTCCTTTACCTCCGGCAAAATTAAAGGAAGTATTCAAGATAAAATGTTGGATTCGTTGTCCACCTATAACATCATGGATGAGCCAGTGAAGGTATTGTGGAAGAAGAAAGGATCCAAGTACAAAACATGGAAGTCGATTCCGGTCATGGAGTTCTATCAAGAGGAAAGTGTTCTTCCATTCTCCTATAGTTTTAAGAAGGGGACCTTTAGTAAAGGGAAGACTTCTTTTTGGATCAAGGTCATCGATGCAGCAGGAAATCAAACGTTAAAAGAGTTTAAGATGACCATGAAATAATTGTATAAAAAACGTCCTCTGGAGATCTTCAGAGGACGTTTTTTTATGGGTGAATCAAAGCGATGCGATTGGTTCCTTTAAGTGAAGGGATATCTTTGCAGCCAATGCCAAACATGGCGACTTTTAATTCCCATTCAATTCGCTTTAGTTGCGATATTAACGTGTCCGGTGTGGAAGCGGATGAGGCATTATGCAGTAGCGATCTTCCAATACCAACCAAATCAGCCCCAAGGGCAAGTGATTTTGCCCCCTCTACCCCGGTATTTATTCCCCCACTGGCAATTAAATGCTGATGAGGAGCATGTTTGCGAACATCGATAATGCAATCTGACGTGGGAATTCCCCATTCGGTAAAGGCTTCTGCGGCATGACGGATTTGATTATCTGGAGAACGGTATTTTTCAACTTGGCTCCATGAAGTACCCCCAGCTCCAGCCACATCAATAAATGCCACCCCGATACTATAAAGGCGTGTGGCTAACTCCCCGTGAATGCCCCAGCCCACTTCCTTTACCCCAACAGGAACATCCAGGGCAGAGCAAAGTGCTTCGATGCGGGAAAATAAGTGTTGAAAATTGGTATTTCCCTCTGGTTGAAATACTTCTTGTAGGCTATTTAAATGGAGTATGAGTGCATCTGCCTCGGTAAGATCAATGATTTGCTTGCACTCATCTACCCCATAACCATAGTTCAACTGAACCGCTCCGAGGTTAGCAAAGAGTAAGATGTCAGGTGCATATTTTCGTATACGGAATGTCTCAGCTACCTCAGGATGTTCTAACGCGGCGCGTACAGAACCTAAACCCATAGCCCAACCCCGCTCTTGGGCTGCCAGAGCAAGATTTTGATTGATATATAGAGCGGAGTCCGTGCCACCTGTCATCGAACTTACTGCAAAGGGGGCTAAAAGGGTTTTATTGAGGAATTTCGTTCCTATATCAATGTGGGAAAAATTAATCTCGGGTAAGGCTTCATGGCGGAAACGATAGCGTTCCAATCCATTCGTAATTTGGTGGCTCGTTACCTTCTGATGAAGGACGATATCCAGATGTTCTGATTTCCGTTGTTCCGTTTCGTGGTTGTCCATCAATGTTATGTCCTTTCTAAAAGGCGGTTACAATGATCCGGAGTGCGAGTGGCATATTTACCTTACCCATAGGGCCATTTGCCATACCAATCTCATCGGTTCATGGTGAGGGGGTGCACTTATCATTGCATCTGATGAACGAGATGTCTACCTTTATGAAAAAACAAAGGGTGAAGTAGGAAGGGTTGCATTTTAAATCGAACGTTTGTTATAATAAGAACATGCCTAAAGTCATCAATCACGATGAAGTGCGTGGGAAGCTGTTAAGTCAATGTCTCAATTTGTTTTCCCATGAGGGATATGGTTCTCTTACCATGCGCAAGATTGCGAAGGCCCTCAATGTCTCGACAGGAACTCTTTATCATTACTTTGATAGTAAAGAGGACTTGTTTCGACAGCTGGTGGAGTATATTACCCATCAAGACCTTTTCGACGTAGAAAAAGCCCTTCAAGGAGCGGATACCTTCTCAGAGAGAGTCGATGCCCTACTTCGATTTTTTATCGACCGGGAGGATTACTTTCTGAACCAGGTAATTATTTGGATGGACTATACCCGTCAACAGGGTGAAGGAACTGAAGCGGAGCCAGGGCCAAGAGAAGCACTTGTTCAGTATGAGCAGGGAATCATTCGTCTGTTGGGAATTGAGAAGGAGGTTGCTCGTTTTATCCTGGCAGCGATTAATGGTCTTGTCATCCAACGATATATTGACGGAGGACGGACCTCCCTAGCCACTCAGTCAATCCTTATTCGTCAATATCTCCTTGGTCAAGAGGAGCAAGGGTCCCTGTAATGGGGGCTTTTTTCGCGGGAAAAGGGGCATTTGTAATGTTCAAGGAGGTATTTATTATGGCATGGTTGTTCCTTGCGCTTGCGATTGTCTCTGAAGCGGCTGGCACCATCTCGATGAAATTTTCTGCAGGATTTAGTAAACCGGGTTATGCAGTCGTCATGATCATATGCTATGGGGTCAGTTTTACTTTTCTGACCATTGCAGTAAAGCAACTTGACTTAAGTCTTTCCTACGCGATATGGTCAGGTATTGGTACTGCGTTGGTGACAGTGGCAGGCGTTTTTTGGTTTCAAGAACCGGTGAGTATGGCCAAACTCTTTTCCATCGGATTGATCCTTGCTGGCGTCATTGGGCTGAAAATCGCCTAAGAAAAGGAGGAGATGATCATCGATACCGTACATCCAACTAACGATGACGGTCGTAACGCCATAAAAACATAAAACCGCTTCGACCACTCATGGTTGAAGCGGTTTTATGTTTTTAAGGAGAGGACATGTTTAAAAGGGCTATTTTGCGTTAATAGATAAAGAGATCCATTATCTTTTGTTAAGTGGAAAGGGGCTTTTTCTTATGCAAGTACTACTTATTGGAGCTAACGGCAAAACCGGTCGGTTCGTCGTTGAATATTTAAGTAAACATCCTGGACACCGTGTGCGGGCAATGGTTCGTGACAAGATTCAGGCTCCAGAACTTGAAGCACTCGGAGCAGAAGTAGTTGAGGGTGATTTGGAAAAGGATTTTGGCCACGCTTACGAGGGAATTGATGCGGTAATCTTTGCGGCGGGATCGGGTTCCAAAACGGGTTCGGATAAGACCGAACTGGTGGATCGATTAGGTGCGATTCGGTCGATTGACGAAGCCATCAAACAGGATACGAAACGTTACATTATGTTAAGCTCCATGGGAGCAGATGAGCCTCAATTGGCAAGCGATAGCATGCGGTATTATCTACAGGCGAAAAAAGATGCGGATGATCATTTATCACAAAGTGGCTTAAATTATACAATTGTGCGGCCTGGAGCACTTTCGGACGACCCACCAGCAGGTACGATTGAAGCGGCGGATCGTATTGAAGATCGTTCAAGGAGAATCAGCCGTGGGGATGTTGCACAGGTATTAATTCAATGCCTGGACGAGGAAAATACCTATGGAAAGACCTTTGAGATGCTTTCAGGTTCTGTACCAGTTCCAAAAGCTCTTCAGTCAATTTAATAGCCCTTGTAAAAAACCGCCTTTATGGGAAGGGCGGTTTTTTACAAGGGCAAAGGGCACACCTTTAGATGAATGGTGTATTATCTAATTATGTGAAGCGGTGACAGTGGACCCTATCCATCATAAAACCAAGGGTTATCGCCCTCATCACCTTCCCCAGAACGGAGAGGAGTTCAGTTGATGGTAATTCTGTATGGTTTTTTATTCTTTGTAAGTATGTGTGTGTTACTCTTCTTGATCGCTGGTGTTCTACGCTATGAGCGTCTTAGGCGATTAATGCCTCGACCTACTTTTCGTGAGGTTGGTGAGCGACCAGAAATTGAAAAGTGGGATCATGAAGATGTTACAGTCACATGGATTGGGCATTCTACGTTGTATATTAATTTTTATGGTACCAAAATTCTTACCGACCCTGTTTTTGATGGTAAGATAGGCGTTACCCTTGCCCCAGGAGTAAAAATTGGAATGAAACGCTATACGCCACCCGCCCTCAGGATTGAGGATGTGAAAGATGTTGATGTCATTTTATTGTCCCATGCACACATGGATCATTTTGATATGTCATCCCTGAAGGCATTAGGGGCGCCTCATATCCATGTGGTGACGGCGACGAATACAAAACGATTGTTACGCCGGTTTTCCTTTGGAGCTGTCACCGAATTAGGGAGCCGTGAAGAAGTAGAACCAGTCCCTGGGTTACGTGTAAAGGCATTTCCAGTGAAACACTGGGGAAATCGTTTCCCTTGGAATACGGATTATGGTTTTAATGGCTATATGATTGAAAAGAAAGGGCGTCGATTAGTTTTCTCGGGAGATACCGCTTGGACAGACAGTTTTAAAACCTTGCGCGATGAAGGCCCAATTGACTGGATTGCAGTACCGATTGGGGCATACTCCCCAGATTCTTTCCAAGGAGCACATTGTACGCCGGAGCAAGCTTGGCAGATGGCTCAAGATAGTGGTGCACATCAAGTGACTCCCATTCATTGGAATAC
This sequence comes from Marininema halotolerans, assembly GCF_900116235.1. GTDB lineage: Bacteria > Bacillota > Bacilli > Thermoactinomycetales > DSM-45169 > Marininema > Marininema halotolerans. The sequence goes on from NZ_FPAA01000006.1 coordinate 79,147, forward strand.
CTTTGTCTTATCACAAGAGCCGGTGGATGAACCGATTCAACGTTTTATTGCTGCCGCTGGGGAAGAGGCGGACAGAATTGTCATACGGGAACAGGGTCAAGTTTTACGCTTGGATCAACCCCCTACCTTGACCGGCGGTCAAAGTGAGGATGAACGGTATCCAACAGCAACGAAGAAGGTCTCGCCTTCCGTCAAGATGGTGGCGCGAAGTTCTCAACGCTCTTCATCACGCCGGACGATTTTAGATTAGTAAACACAAAAGGGGAGAAGTCCTTCATTGGGACTTCTCCCCTTTTGTCCATTTTTGCACAACGTTTCCTACCCGGGTGCGTATGCTGATAGAGAGCGGCCATGGGGTGAGGAGGAGATAATGGTGTCTGATGAAATGGAACAGCTAAACCATGCGATTGCAGAGATCACCGAAATTGCTAAGGGGTTTGGTCTGGATTTTTATCCCATGAGATATGAAATTTGTCCAGCCGACATTATTTATACGTTTGGAGCGTATGGAATGCCAACGCGTTTTTCCCACTGGAGTTTTGGAAAAATGTTCCACAAAATGAAGTTGCAATACGATTTGAATTTAAGTCGCATCTACGAATTGGTAATTAATTCGAATCCTTGTTATGCTTTTTTGTTGAAGGGGAATAGTTTGATTCAAAATAAGTTAATTGCAGCCCATGTGCTTGCACACTGTGATTTCTTTAAAAATAATGTCCGTTTTTCGAATACGTCCCGGGATATGGTAGAGAGTATGGCGGCGAGCGCTGAACGAATTCGCCAATACGAACGAGAGCATGGGAAAGAGACGGTGGAAAGTTTCCTCGATAGTGTGCTTGCCATCCAAGAACATGTGGATCCTAGCTTGATAAAAAGACCTCGGCGCAAAAAAGAGAAGAAAGCAGAGGTGCCATTTACACAAAGGTCACCCTATGACGATTTATGGGGACTGGATCAGCGAGAAAAAGAAGAAACGTCATCAGAAAAGCAACGCATCCGCGTGCCTGAGGAGCCTGAAAAAGACTTGCTACTCTTCCTGATGAATCATAGCCAAGAGCTAGAGGATTGGCAACAAGACATTATGACGGTAATGAGAGAAGAGATGCTCTATTTTTGGCCCCAGATGGAAACAAAAATTATGAATGAAGGGTGGGCATCTTATTGGCATATTCGGATTTTACGAGAAATGGATCTAAGTGAGGAAGAAACCCTCGAATTTGCAAAGTTGAATGCTTCGGTGATACAGCCTTCCCAAACCTCCATTAACCCCTACTTTCTCGGATTAAAAATGTTTGAGGATATTGAAAAACGTTGGGATCATCCTACACAGGAAGAACAGGAACGCTATGGTCGGGAAATAGGAAAAGGTAGGGAGAAGATGTTTGAAATACGGGAGGTGGATTTGGATACATCCTTTATACGCAATTATCTAACGAAAGAACTCGTCGAAGATTTGGATCTTTATATCTTTCAAAGAAATGGAAATGAGTGGGCGATTTCGGATAAGGATTGGAGAAATATTCGAGAACAATTGATCACCTCACGGGTAAATGGTGGTCATCCAACGATATGGGTCATGAATGGAGATTATCTTAACAACGGGGAACTATATTTAAAACATTCCTTTGAAGGTGTAGAGCTCGATGTGAAGTATATTGAAAAAACACTTCCCCATGTGCACAATCTCTGGGGTAAGACCATTCATATCGAAACGGAAATTGAAAAGAAACCAGTACTATTCACATTCAACGGTAAGAAATGCCATCGCAGATTTTTATGATAAACCTCCCCCTGCTGGTCAGGGGGAGGTTTATCAATTTATAATGGAAGGGAGATACATATCGTAAAGGAGTGGATAGGATGAGTTTGCTAGCCAATATATTGGAACACAATCGCGAGTTTGTTCAGGAAAAGAAATATGTGGAGTATCAAACCACCAAATTTCCAAACAAAAAACTGGTAATACTTTCCTGCATGGATACTCGACTCACTTATTTGTTACCCCAAGCGATGAATATAAAAAACGGGGACACCAAAATTATCAAAAATGCGGGTGCAATTGTTTCGCATCCCTTTGGAAGTGTGATGCGAAGCCTAGTCGTTGCGATCTATGAACTCGGTGCCAAAGAGGTATGTGTTGTGGGTCATCATGGTTGTGGCATGGGAGGCATTCGCCCGGAAGAGACGATTGATAAGATGCTAAACCAAGGAATATCAAGCATTACCATTGATACATTAGAGCGTGCAGGCATTGATATACATGGCTGGTTGAAGGGATTCTCATCAGTAGAAGAGAGTATTAAGGAGAGTGTTACGTTAATTCGCCAGCATCCCTTAATTCCAAAAGAAATACCCGTCCATGGAATGGTCATTGATCCGGAAACAGGAAAGCTAGATGTAGTCACCAGTGGATATGGCAGCAACGAATAATAAAGAAAGGCGGTGCCAAATTTGGCACCGCCTTTCTTTATTACGTTAAAAGCAGTTATCGATCTTTGTTTAGTTTCCGTTTTCTTATGGTCTTCCCGTATTTTCCGCTTAGGGTAGTGAAGGGTTTTTGTTCATTCAACAGGGGTTCATTGGACTCTGTTGATCTAAGTGATGGTTCCTGATATTGAGAAGAGATTTCTGGAGTCGAAGACTCATTGGTCTGTGAAGGGAGTGTTTTAGATGACGGCTCCTGATGTTGAGAAGAGGTTTCTGAAGTCGAAGACTCATTGGACTCCGAAGGAAGTTCCTTAGATGACGACTCCTGATGTTGAGAAGAGGTTTCTGGAGTCGATGGCTCATTGGACTCCGAAGGAAGTTCCTTAGATGATGACTCCTTGTGATGCGGATTGGCAGATGTGATTTCTTGTTCGTTTAGTAAGGGAGGCGATTCTTCGATCTCATTCCACCAAGCTGATTGGACGGGTTCCCAATGATACTTGTCTGGATCCTTTGGCGGAGGATCTTGGTTGATCGAGTGTACGCCAATCAGATCATGATCGACGGTCTCTTCGGTGGAAGAACTGTTCTTTGATGCATCCACGGCGGCCTGGTTCTCTTCAGAAAAAGGTTGTTGAGAAACGGAGTTGGTTAGCGCAGTGGCAATCCAGAACAAGGTTCCAGAAAGCGCATGATTGGTATGTGTCCACCGAGAGATTCGTAGATGAAAGCCAGATTCGGAGGGACCTTCCAAACAGACGGTGCAGGTTGGTTGATTGGTCATGGCGATAGGAATTGCGCCTTGATCGATCAGAGCTGGATCTAAGTTTACAGTGATCATGGTTTCTTTTTCATTGGCCTTGAGATGAAAGGAGGTAGTTCCGTTTTGGATATAGGGAATATTTTTGGATAACTTTTCTGGTTGAATGGATTGATCTTCAAGATGTTCATTTTGTATCGCGTTTCGGGCAATGTGATGAGAGTGGATGGTGGCATCTTTTATATGACGGGGAGAAATGGTGTTTGTATTGAGGTGACGCGTATCGATTACTTTATCAGTCAAGTGATTTCCTTGAATTGAGTTTTTTTGTAAATGTTGAGAGGAGATGACCTCGTAGGAGAGGTGTTGGTTTTTTATTAATTTATCAGTGAGATGGGTAGATAAGATGCTATTTTCACTTAGATGGGGGGATTGAATAATGTCATTTTGTAAGTGTGTGGAGAAAATTGCGTTTTTCGAAATATGATTTTTTTTGATGGAGTCGGATGCAAGATGGATTGAGCGAATGGAATCCTTTTGTATATGTTTGCTTGTGATTGCGTTTTTCGTGATATGTTTTGCGGTGATGGCTTGATCCGCAAGGTGATCTTCATGAATCGAGTTATTTTGTAAATGATTCGATGAGATGGAGTCAATTCTTATATGGTGTTCTTGGACGGCGTTGTCCGCAAGGTGATCCCCTTGAATCGAATCTTTTTGGAGATGGTGAGAGGCGATCGAATCTTCCGCAAGGTGAGGCTCATGAACCGAACCTTCCGCGATGTGTTGGGGGAGAACGGATTTGTTTTGTAAATGGTGTTGAGCAATGGAATTCTCCCTAATGTGGTAATCATTAATTGATCCCTCTTCAATGTGATCCTTGTGAATCGCATTCACTTGGAGGTGTTCGGAGGCAATACACTCGGTGGTTAGGTGTTGAGGCAGAATGGCTCCTTTGGCAATATGAGATTGGTCGACGATATGATTTCGCAAGTGGTGGGAATCGATCGAACCCTTTGATAGTTTTAAGGCATGAATGGATTCGTCCGATAGGTGAGAAAGTTGAATGGAACCTTCTTGAAGATGCTTCGAGGTGATCGCACCTTCAGTAAGATGTTGCTCTTGAACGGTATCCTCTGTGATATGGGAAGCGTGAATGGCATTTTCTTTGATATGATGCGTATCGATGGAATCCTTGGCTAGATGAGTTGAATGAACAGAAGCCTCCTGTAAGTGATGAGGAGCAATGGATTCCCCTTGCAGATGTCGTTCGCCGATGCAATTGTCGGCTAAATGGGAGAGTTGAATGGAACCTTCTTGAAGATGCTTAGAGGTGACTGCACCTTCGGCAAGATGTTGCTCTTGAACGGTATCCTCTGTGATATGGGAAGCGTGAATCGCATTTTCTTTGATATGATGCGTATCGATGGAATCCTTGGCTAGATGAGTCGAGTGAACGGAAGCCTCCTGTAAGTGATGGGGAGCAATGGATTTATTGGTGAGATGATAGTCGTAAATGGTTCGATCTTGAATATGCCGTGATGCAATGGATTCCACTTGCAGATGTTGTTCGCTGATGCAATTGTCGGCTAAATGGGAAAGTTGAATGGAACCTTCTTGAAGGTGCTTCGAGGTGATCGCACCTTCGGCAAGATGTTGCTCTTGAATCGTATCCTCTGTGATATGGGAAGCGTGAATGGCATTTTCTTTGATATGATGCGTATCGACCGAATCCTTGGCTAGATGAGTCGAATGAATGGAAGCCTCCTGTAAGTGGTGGGGGGCAATGGATTTATTGGTGAGATGATAGTCGTAAATGGTGTGATCTTGTATATGCCGCGAAGCAACGGATTCCACTTGCAGATGCTGTTCACTGATGCAATTGTCGGCTAAATGGGAGAGTTGTATGGCGTTTTCTTGAAGGTGTTTTGAGGTGATGGTACCTTCAGCAAGGTGTTGCTCCCGAATGGCATGATCGGCGAGATGGGAAGTATGGATTGTATGATCTTGAATATGATGGGCGCCAATCGCATCGTTGGTCAGATGATGGGGTTTGATCGAGTTTTTTTGCAGGTGCTGTGAAGCAACAGACTCTTTTGTAAGGTGGTTTTCATGAATTACATCATTGGTTAGATGAGGGGTTTGAATGGATCCCTCTTTGATATGCTGAGGGGCGATGGAATTAGAGTCTAGGTGGTGCTCACGGATTGAAAAATTGCCAATATGGGAACTGTGAATGACTTCATCTTGAATATGGCGTGAGCATACCGCATCGTCAGCGATGTGAGGGGATTGGATAGAAGTATGCTGCAAGTGGTAGGAAGTAATCGCTCCTTTGGTCAAGTGTTTTGTGCCGATGATGTTGTCAGTCAGGTGGGCAATTTGGATGGAGCCCTCTTGAATATGATGGGCCGATACGGAATCAGAGGATAAATGATGGTCACGGATAGCATGATGGGTAATATGAGGGGTTTGAATGGCGTTCTCCTGCAAATGTTCTTCACCAATAGCCTCATGAGCGATATGAGAAGATTGGACAGCGTTTTTTTGCAGATGGCGTGAGGCAACGGTACCCTTTGTTAAATGACGCTCCATAATGGCATCATTATCAATTTTTTCATCGTTAATCGATAAATCACTTACTTTGGAACGTGTGACAGCGTAGTCAATCAGTTTGTCAGTGGAGATGGATTCAGCGTCAATTTTGGCGGTGGTCACAACTCGATTGGCTAATTTGTTGGGGGTGATTGTCCCATCGAGTATATGATGTTCCGCTACCGAGTTGTCTGCGAGGTGGTAGTATTGGACACAGCCTTCATCAAGCAACTCTGCATCAATGGATCGTGGAACGATCTTTGATTTGGAGATGGATTCATTTTCAAGGTGTGATTCTTTAATGGCTCCCTTGGTGAGATGGAGACTGTTGACAGAATAGGGCCTAATGATATCGCTATCAACGGAGTGGGGCGCTATTTTCGATTGTGTGACAATGCCATCTTCTAAGTGATCAGTTTGAACACTTCCTGTTTGAAGATGCTCTTTTCGAATAATTCCTTTAGATAAATGAGGTGATCTTATAGAATGATCCTTAATATTTTCACTTCCCACAGAGGAGTGGGCTAATTTACTGTTTTCGATGCATTTATCTGTTAAATGGTGGCTCTTAACGGTATCCCTTTGCAAATGATGTTCAGCAATCGCATTTTCAGCCAGTTTGGCTGTGTTTACCGATTCATTGGCAAGATGGTTGGTCGTAATGGTCCCTTGTTTCAAATTGGATGCGTTAATCGATTCATCGGCAAAATGGTCACTATGGATGGTTTTTGCAGCGATATGTTTTGAAAGAATAGCGCCATCTTGAATTTTTGTGCTTCCGATGGATTGATCCGCCAGACGATTCTCGGTGATGGTGTTTTCTTGGATATGATGGACGCTGATCGATTCTCTTTGTAAATGGTCAGAAGTGATAATTTGGGGAGAAAGGTGCTGTCCTTTGATGGATTGGGATATGAGCTTAGTGGAGGAAATGGATCCATCAGCTAGTTTTGAACTGTCTATCCCATGATCTTGTAAGTGCTTTGTTGCTATTGCTCCCATACGGATGTGTTGTTCATCGATGCTATTTTGCGCAATTTTTTCAGAGGTGATCGCTCCGTCGACAATATCATCCGTGTAGATAAATGTTCGAGAAGGACTACTTTTACTACGGGTATTTTTTAATTTTTTCACTTGATCTTCTGATTGTGGATCGGTGTTGGTACTCGTATGCGGCTTGTTGATCTTATTGGACATGGTTTCTAAAATAGGGGGTTCTGGGGTTGTGTTTTTAGGTGAAGGATCTTTTGCAAAAGCCGATTCTTTCGGAAGATTCTCTGTAGTGGTTTTTTTTGTATCCAAGGGGTCTTTGGAGGTTGTCGCTTTTTTTTGTGATTTGGGAGAGGCTGAATTGGTGGAAGATGTAGTGGATTGGGTTGGCTGAGATGGGACCGAAGTCTGGGGGCGAGGAGGGGGCTGTTTTTTAATGTTTTCCATCTCTTGTTGGATGATCTGTTCCAGCACCCATTCGTCTTCCAATCGCAGAGAACGATTTTGGTTGCGGTTGCCTGGCTTTTTTTTGCGGCTCACACATATCATCCCTTTCTTTTCCACACTCACCTATAGGTATATTCATTAGCAACGAATGCCGGGACACTTAGATGAAAACTGGGCGGAAGAAAATATATTTCGTGAGGGTGTTCATGTATCTATGGATAACCTTGAGCTTAAAGGTTCCTAAGTGATGAATTCATTCGCATGAATTCTCTATGTATGTTGAGTAATACGCAGGAGCAGTAAATAACATTCTCAGGTTATTAAATTGAAATGAAGGGGTTATTTTGACGATCATCTGGATCATCAAAATAACCCCTCTCTAATCCGTAGAGAGCGGTTATTTAATGGGGAAAATGCCCTTGGTTTTAATGGATCAGTTCGTAGGAATTAAATTCCTGCTCGCTCCATTCGCCACCACCTAAACAGAGCGTCGGTTTGCCTGTGGGACCCGTCGTGAAATGGAAGGCTCTTAGGCCCAGTGCGAAGCAAAGCTTCAGGCTCGGGGTATTGTCACAAGCGACTCGTACATAAACACGACCCAGCGAGTGGATGCTCTGTTTAAATAACTCTTCTCCTACATGACGCTTCCGAAAGTCTGGATGGACGACAATATAGGCTTCATCTAGACCATAATTGCCAAAGAGGATAAACCCAGCGAGTCGTTTTTCTTCCCTGGCAATCGCGAGGTACGTACCATCTGGGAAGGACGAGGCATTTAGTTTCTTTAACCAACGAAGGGCTTTGTGTGTGATTCGTTTATCCCCATGACGATAGGAAAATCGAATGAGACGATCACGATAACGGTGAAGTTGTTCAGGGGTTAACTCCTGAGTGAGCATATATCCGCCTCTTTCTGCATAGGAAGTTGAAATCCGCTCAGAAAGATACAGTATTGTAAGAGCCTTCGAAGGGAAAGTTCTCTAATTTTTGGTTCATCAAACTTCATAGGTTTGGCATTGGCTTCAAAAAACCATAGTCGACCGTTGGTTTCAATTCCCATGTCCATCGACATTTCACCAAGGGTTGCTTGTTTATGAGATTCAATTTTCCGAGCGACTTTTACCCCTGTTTTTTCAATTTCATGCATGATGGCGGGGGCCTTTTCTCCAAATAATTGGGTCAGTACCGCCTTCGCCTCAGCAATCGAACCTCCCATAGGAACATGGGTACTAATGGCAGTTGTTCCAGCTACTCGAACACCGAGTCCTGTTTTGGCCCACTCGCCTTTCTCATCACGTTGAAGAAGCAGGCGGAGATCAAAGGGACGGCCTTGGTACCTAGCCAGAGGAATTCCTTGTTGTACAATGTATTCGCGACCTTGGGTTAATTTATTGAGTTTTAGATAGAGATTTTTCCAATCGCTAGCATGGTACACATATCGCTTTTCCATCGTTTGTAAAACGATCTCGTAGCCTTCCTCCACTTTACGGGCTCTCATCATCCCATTACCTGCTTTACCATGGACTGCTTTTAGATACAAGGTATCATGGTTTGTAATTAATTGATGAAAGTGTTCAACGCTCCCCCATTCATAGGTTTCAGGGAGAAGGTGTTGAAAATCATTAGTGCTTTGTAAACATTGATGAAGATTCCACTTGTCAAAGAAACTAGGGTTAAAAAGGTGGATATTGGGATTCGCATCAATTGAACGCAAGAGGGATTGTTCCTTGTCACGACGCTCAGCTTTCCGTGTGGGAATGCGATTGTAAACGACATGGGGGGTGGGTAGGACGGATTTTATCCATCGTTTTCCCGAAGGTGTATTTTTAAGTAACCACCCTTGTACGGTGGAGGAGTTCGGATCAAAACCATCCGCTGTGATCACGTAAACGGTCACACCAATCCGTCTACCCATTCGAATAATATCAGCAAAATTGGAACGGTTGCCTCCGAAGGGATTGGAACTTGCTGAGGTAAGAATGGCAATGAAGGGGCCAGCTTCCCATTCACCCTGGCTATTTAAAACGAGACGCGTAGGCAGCATGCGTGGTGAAGTTCTTTTCTTCGTGCTGTTACGAACCCGTACCTTTTTTTTCAGGTTTGACCCAATGGAAATAGGAAGGTATTCGGGCATGGGTTGAGTAGAGAAGCGTGGATGTGGGGTGAAAGAAATCACCGATGAACCAGGTTGTATGGTCAACCAACCTGCAGCAGAGTGAGACATCAGAAACACTCCTCTCTCAAATGAACTGCGCCAACTTTAATCCATATTCCGTAATGCATCGTGCGGATTTTTGTCCCGCTTGATGGAGTGTAGGATGATGGAAAATATGACGACCCGGTTTAGAGTTGACTTCAAATAACCATACCTTGTGGTGATGATCCACACCGATATCTAAACCAAGTTCTCCAAGGGGACCAGGCATTGTGCTCTCCATTGCTAAAGCGATACGAATGGATGTTTCCGCAATTTTCTCTTCGATCTCAGTTTCCTGTCCAGGAAAGGCAAGGGATAGCAGTTCAGAAACGGCGATAATGGATCCACCAGTTCTTCCGTGGGTGGTGACACACCCTGCGCCGGCTACCTTGGCACCGATGCCGATTACTTTCCATTGTCCGGTTTTGTCTTTATGAAGGTGCACACGAAAATCGACGGGTCGATCTTTGTATTTGACTAATCGAATTCCCTGTTGAACTAAATATCGCCGAAGTGGTGCGAGTTCTGGCCCGAAATGATTGACAAGGAGGGCTTCGAGGGAGTTATAGTGGCGCAGGATATTTTTTTCGTTATTACGAAAGCGGCAATAGTAGCCGTTTTTAGGGTCCCGTGTAATCCGTAAAATCCCAAGCCCGAGGCTACCTCCTGTCGGTTTTAAATAAACCATTTTATGACGTTCAATCAGATCACGAATGGAATGCTCATCGAGGTCATGAACGGTTTCGGGGATATTTTCGGATACCAGTTCATGGGTGAACAGTTTTTCGTGTACGGACCATTTATTGAAAAAACCTTGGTTAAACATTTTGCAATTTCCTAGTGTTTGTAAGCGGAGGCGACACTCCTCTACATGAGGCAATGCCTCGGCCCTGCGATTAGGAACTCGTTCGTAAATGACATCAGGCAAGGGGGCAATGTGGCGGAACCAACGATTTTGGCCCGACTCATCTTTGCGAATAAACCATCCTTGCACAGTGCGCTGTCTCCAATTGACCATATTTGGGGTAAAGACATAGAAAAAGGGCTTATTATCTTGACCGGCTGTGAGAAAATGGCGAAAAAGATTGGATCGGTCCCCAAAGGGAGAAGCAGGGGAATTGGATGCGCCTGTGGTTAGAATCGCAAGGACGGGACCGATCCGAAGTTCACGGTTATTGTATGTGGCCCTAACTTCACCAAAGTGTGGGATACAGAGTTGGCGGCTGATGGGTCGAGGTAGCAGAATCGTTGCATCTTCAGATTTCCCCTCAATGACACGGACATTCATGGATTTATTGCCCACAGATATCTGAATAGTCTGCCTGGTACGGCAATTCCATTCACGGAAGAGGCTGCGTGATACGACGATAGTTTGTGAAGGATTTGAAACAGAAACAGGGTGAATTTGGCAAAGTATAGAGCTCATACAGAACCTCCTATCAGACCTTGGGCTAAACTTCGAGCGTAGAGGATAGGACGACGAACCGATTGAATGCGGATCTCCTTTTCTCCCGTAAGGAGAAATACGGATCGTCCTGGCTTTGAGTTGGCTTCGAGTAACCATACCTGTCCCTGGCGATCAATTCCGGTATCCAGTCCAAGTTCAATTAAACGACCATGTTCTCGTTCAATTTGCAACGGAACTTCTTTGGATAGGAATTGAAGAGTGGCAAGGATCTGATTGGCTTGTTGTGGGAAATGTTCGTGAACAAAGGGGATTGCACGCTCGGCCTTTCCTCCGCCATGAATATTGGATGTTAGACTGCCTATAGAACCTAAGCGGACAGCCATTCCAGTCGTTGCCCATTGACCCAGACCATCTTTTTGTACGAGAATGCGTAAGTCGAAGGGGCGTCTGTCAGAGGTATCAAGGTGTAAAAAGGGCTGAATCACGTAACGAACCCCTTTGGTAAATCGATTGATCCAATTGCGTAGCGAAGTCTCTTTGTGAAGTCGAATCTGAAAGGGTTGATTTTTTGGGGATCGTCCGCGCACCACATATCCTTTGCTATGAGGGAGGATGGCAGCGACTCCACGCCCATGACTCCCGCCGTTTGGTTTAATTAATACTGAATCGTGTTGTTCAATAAAGGAGCGTACATCTTTGAAGGCGGTTAGACGTAACGTTTGTGGCAAATAGGGAAGGAGGCTTGAATTTTTTACAAGCATTTCATGGTTGGGTAATTTTCCGCCAAGGGGTCGACCCAGGAACTGAATATTGGGGTCATTAGAAAGGCTCATCACGTAGGGTTTATACATCTGATACTGCCGGCTATCAGAGTATCCACATCGATCGTATATGAGAGAGGGAAGAGGGTACCGATCAGAGCTCCATTGCCCAGTGTTCGGGTTGTAGCGCCACCCATTTACGCTACGTGTTTGCCAATCGACGTCCATCGGACAAAATACCATGACGTGGATGCCGAGGGGAATTCCCTCCTGGGTGAGCTGTTGATAATAACTTTTTTCTTGAAATGGAGGCGTCTGGTGATTCGACCGGCAGACGATGACGCCCATCCCGTATTGGTTGGTGCCATTCATCATTTTTTCCTCCCGGAGGGCTTTTGCTTGGGACGTGGGGACTTTTTAGCTGGCATTTTCTTTTGAGGTGTTTTTTTAGTTGACATAAATGGAGTCCAGCCCGTGCAATATGTGACATAATCGATCAAACGGATGACAGAGGGGCGTGTTGTAAGTTTTGTATTGGTGACCGTGTCACTCGTTTTCGATGGTTTTGAATTAAGTTCAATCAACCATAACTGCCCCCTCTGATCGAGTACAAGATCGATCCCCAATTCCGCATAATGACCCTGGACCAATTTCTCAAAGGAATTCGCAATGGCCAGGGCTGTGTCCCGCAATTCGTAAATGGTTGGTTTTGTACCGATCGTTTTTGCTTCGGTAAGGACCTCCGCGGTTTTACGTAGCGTACCTCCTTTTGCGAGGTTGGAGACAATGTGAGAGTCATTGGCAATTCGGGCAACTGAAGAAGTAATGGCCCAAACACCGGTAGAATTACGCTGTACAAGTACGCGAAAATCGACAGAGCGTCCATCGATGGTTATTAGATCGAGGCCCTTTTGGATAATGTAGCGAGTACGGGAGGTTTTTCGTCGGAGCTTTCGAATCGCTTCTTTAAATTGTGAAAAAATATGTGTTTCTGTGCCTGACTCCTCAGCGTATTGACAGATCCATTTGTTGTTTTCTAAGCTCACACGAATAATTCCCTGGCCAAGACTACCATGAATGGGTTTTAAAAATACGGTGCGATAGCGTTGAACCATCGCGCGCAAATGGGTAGGATCCCAGGGGATGGTGTCCGGGAGGAACCGTCTCATGGATTCATCCTGAGATAAAATCTCATGAACTTGACGCTTATCAAGAAATCCTTCGTTAAAAATGACAACCTGATGGTCTGTGCGAAGCTTCTCCATCTTTTGTTGGAGTCCTTGATCCTTTTCAATCCGTCGTGTCGTTATGCGATTGTAGATGACGTCTGGAAGGGGTCCATCACAACTTTTCCAAGCTTTGCTATCCCAAAGCCACCCCTGCGTAAGTCCCTTATCCGGTCGAATTCCTTCTGGGGAAAATACATTGAAGAAGATTCCTCGATTCGCAGCAGCACGAGCGCATTCTTCTAAAAAGCCACTTAAATCACCGAACAGTTGGTTTTCGCTACCTTGTACGTCTTGGTTTAATAAAACACCGAAACAAGGTCCCAGAGTGAGACGACGAGATGGAGGGTCAAAATGGGCATTTAAGGTTTTGATGTCACCATGTAGCTTTAGTTGAGAAGCTAATCGTGAACTAATACGAATTAGCGGAGTATTGGTTTCTGAGTAGAATATGGTTGCGATATCGGATGATGAGCCGAAGGTGACCCAAATGGGATGGCGAGGGATATTTAACCGTTTGGCGATGGAGTGACTCATAATAATGTTTGCTTTTTCGGGGAAGAGTAGCTCTGATACAACTTGGATACATAATCGTGCATGCCCCATGCCGATCCCCTTTCGCATGAAGTGACTGATATAAAGTATGTGGGCATGTTTTTTCGGGTGAATAAAAGGGGCTTGGGCAGGAAGCCAGTTGGCAGGGAAGAGGTTAATTGGTGTAATTTTTTTGTTTTTATTATTTTTTTAATGACATCGGACTGTTTACTGTATATAATAGATGTAGGAATTTGGTGATCTTACCAAGTGACTAAAATAATAAAAAGCCAAGTTTTGTGGAAACACGCTTGGCGGGAGGTAGATGTTCAGAATGAGTAAGCTGAATTTTATTAAGATTTCGATTTCCTTTTGTTTGATGGTAGTTGTTAGCTTATTTTCTATTTCCAATGCTTTTGCTGCTCCGGCAAATGTTGAATCGAAGATCGCTGATAGTCGTAGTGAAATCAGTAGTAATATCTTATGGTATAATTTTGCGACAGGTTCAAGTAAAGATACCTATTTCCATTTGAAACTTAATGGGGATTTGTATACATCAATGACATTCAACATTAATAACTACCAAGATTTAGCTGGATTACAAGTTTCTTTGTACGATGCTAATGAAGCCGATGAGAATGCTACTCTTATACAGACTAAAGTGTTAGACGGGACTTCACCTACCGTAACATTGGATGGTTTTGAAGTAGGTAAAGTTTATAACATAAAGATGACGAAGGCGGTTGTTACTGGAAAGGGTATCACGGGGAAATATAGTTTTATTTATCGTTAACGTATGATTTGATTAATCGGCTTGTGAAAGTTTGTAAATTGAGCTTTGTCATTGGCCTTACCGAGATTTAGATGAGGTCGAGCACTTAGGGGTAAGAAATCCCTGAATTCGCTTCTTGTAAGGGGTTTGCTTGCCCCTGCTCGTCCTCAAATATATCAAATGGAGTGATTTGTATGAATGTTAAAAAAATTATAGTGTTATTTGTTGCCTTGTTTGCTCTGATGATGGTAAGTACCTTGCCCACTTATGCGTCTGATACATGGATACCCTTTAATACCCATACCACAGAGGGGGGATACGAAGATGTCGTCGAAACTACGAGTGCTAAATCATCTGTATGGGTCGGTGTCACTTCGATTTACAAAATTGACCGAATAACGGGTTCTAAATCATTAGCTGGACCCGAATATTTATTAGTAAATTTGTGTAATACTGCCACCAATAAGTGTACTTCGGTCAAAAGTCTAGATTTTTACCACGCAGAATTTACTAATTTGGAGCCGGGAAAATATTATGTGGATATCCTAGATGATGAAGTATCTTATTTTACCGGTGATATGTATAGTTTCTCGCATACCCCGTAATTGGATGGGTCGCTAACACTTTTGGTTGTTAGAGACCTTGTTTAGTGGTTTGGATCGAGTGATTCAGTTCTAATTAGAGCGTTCTTCGTTACTCCACAGCTAACGCGATTTGGAGTCCCCACTTGGTAAGACTCCTTTCAGGTTCCTCTAGAAGTAATTGAGGAGCCTGTTTTTTATATTTTTAACGATCTACCATTAATTTTATATGATTTTACAGAGGCGGAACTCACAAGGTATAATGCAATTACCTTACAGGTCATATAATGACGTAGTTTTGCATCGAATGCTCTGTCAAACAGGCGAAATGGTTGACATTTATGTTTGCGTTTATTTTACTGAGTGAAAATTGGAAGAGGAGGCTCCATATGAATCCCTATGATAAAGCGCATGAGCTAGCGCGAGCGTTGACGAACTCAGAAGAATTAACATCCTTGATTGAGGCAAAGAACTTGATTGATCAAAGCCCGGATGATCGCCTTTTGATTGAACATTTTCGGCAAAAGCAAATGGAAATGTCCTCTCATCAGATGCAAGGGACTGAGCCCAATGATGATCAGAAAGCGGAATGGGCGAAATTGGTGACTGAAGTTAATGGGAAACCGAATCTTACGCGTTATTTAGAAGCAGAAGGTCGGGTTGGACAACTCATGCAAGATATTAATCGTATCTTGGCAACCCCCTTTGAAGCGTTAAATGATACGAATAATGAGTAACCGTATCGATTTGTAACGCAGAAAGAAAGGACGGGAGATTTTCCAATGAAAATTACTTTTCATGGTCAGAGCTGTTTTGAACTTCATTATGAGAACCATCAATTAATTATTGATCCCTTTCTTAATGGGAATCCGTTAGCGAAGGCGAAACCAGAAGAAATTCAAGCAAAGTGGATACTTCTTACCCATGGACATGATGATCATGTGGGCGATACTGTCGAGATTGCCAAACGAAACGAGGCGACGGTAATTGCTCCCTTTGAACTAGCGAATTGGATCAGCTGGCAAGGGGTTGATGTACATCCAATGCATATCGGGGGTTCTCATCACTTTGAATTTGGCCGTGTAAAGCTTACCCAAGCCTTTCATGGATCAGCTCATATTGATGAATCGAAACAACAAATTGTCTATACAGGCATGCCGGCAGGCTTATTGCTCACTTTAGGTGAAAAAACCATCTATCATGCCGGGGATACCGGGTTGTTTTCCGATATGAAAATCATCGGGATGCAAAATGATGTAGCGCTTGCCTTGCTCCCTATTGGAGATAATTTTACAATGGGACCCGAAGATGCATTATTGGCCGCTGAATGGGTGGGTGCAAAGCAGGTTGTACCGATGCACTATAATACCTTTCCTGTTATTGAGCAGAATCCAGAGGCGTTTGTTCAACGATTGGAAGGAAAGAAAATCCAAGGTACGGTACTATCTCCTGGTGAATCAATGCAAATTTGAGAAAAAATACCCAAGACAATCAACTTGTAATTCTTGTGTAATGATTCTGTAATATCAAAGGACTACCATAATCATAGGATGAAAACCCCCAATGAGAGTCGGTGAATAGCCACCGTCTCTTTTTTTTTGCATGTTGACGGAGCTTGACCCGTAAACTGTAGCAAGGAGGGGGCCTTTAGCGGATGAAAAGTAAACATCATATCGCTTTATTTCTAGCGTTGTTTATGTTGATCTTTGCCATTCCTCGACTGCCTGTGCCAGGGATTGATCAGACTAGCAAACTATTTACATTCCTTTGGTTGGGATTTGCCTATCTTGTAATTGCTGCAAACTGGCGCAAGGTTCTTCAATTGGATCGTGAGGGACGACGTCAAGAAGAACAAGACCGTCGCAAACGATGGTTGGAAGTGCAACGATCAAATAAAGTTGCACAACGAAAAGTTCGTCGACTTTATTAATTAATCAAGTAATGAACAGATTCACAGAGATAAGGAGACCGCTTCCGCGTCTCCTTATTTTCTTTTGGTATCCGTTAGTACCTAGTGTATAATTGTGGAAGAGCGATTTTAGGACGAAGGGAGTTCATTAACGTGGCCACGAAACATGAACGGATCTTAGAATACATAGAGAATCTTGAAATCGGCCACAAGATTTCAGTGCGACAGATTGCCCGGGAGCTGGGTTTTTCTGAAGGGACTGCTTATCGGGCAATTAAAGATGCGGAGGTACAAGGGTTAGTTACAACCGTTGAACGTGTGGGAACGGTACGAATAGAGAAGAAAAACCGATCAGAAATAGAACGCCTTACCTTTGGCGAAGTGGTTAACATTGTGGACGGACAAGTACTAGGTGGTAAAGAGGGACTGCATAAAACCCTCAATCGCTTTGTCATCGGGGCCATGAAGTTAGAAGCAATGATCCGCTATGTGGAACCGGGAAACCTTCTCATTGTTGGGAATCGGGATAATGCCCATCAAATCTCTCTTGAACGAGGGGCTGCTGTGTTGATCACAGGTGGATTTGATGCGACAGAAGAAGTGAAATTAATGGCAGATCGCTTGGAATTGCCAGTGATCTCATGTTCCTATGACACATTTACGGTAGCAGCAATGATTAATCGAGCCATATATGATCGCCTCATCAAGAAAGAGATCCTACTGGTGGAAGATATGTTGTCACCCGACCATCTGCCAGAATTTCTTACGTTGCATAACAGCATTGCAGATTTTCATCAGTTGGTACAGGAAACCAGTCATAGCCGGTACCCTGTTGTCGATAATGAAGGAAAATTATATGGAATGGTTACTGCAAAGGATGTGGTAGGGCACTCTTCGGAGGAGACGGTTGAGAGCGTCATGACGAAAAATCCAATTACGGTAACGCCAATGACCTCTTTAGCCGCAGCGGCTCATGAGATGGTTTGGGAAGGAATCGAATTGCTACCGGTTGTCAGTCCACAACACCAACTGTTAGGTGTGATTAGCCGCCAGGATGTGATTAAGTCCCTCCAATATATGCAAAAGCAACCCCAGGTGGGTGAAACCATCGATGATTTGATCTTCCGAGGGTTTGAAGAAGTCCGGGAAGGGAATGGGGAGATGGTTTATAAAGGGATGATAACGCCTCAAATGACCGACCCCTTAGGTACCTTATCCATCGGGGTTCTTACCTCTCTTTTAACAGAAGCAGCGTATCGACGTTTACGTCGACAACATCGAGGGGATATGGTAACGGATAACTTAACGCTTTATTTCTTGAAACCGGTTCAGCTTGAGCAAGAAGTTATTATCATTCCTCGACTCATCGATATTGGGAGAAAGACGGGGAAAGTCGATTTGGAAGTGTATCATGGGGAACATGTTGTTGCCAAAGCGTTAGTGACAGCTCAGTTAATTGAACGCTGACAAATAACGAATCTAATAGGAAATTAAGGTTGTTTCCTTGGTGTTTCTACCGGAATGTGCTATCATTATGCACCATGTGGGTTCTTTTTTGACCTCATTGGTGTTTTTTTATACACTCGAGGGGATTCTATATAGGGAAACCATGGAATTGCCTTCGGATGAAAAAGCTTGCAGGGGGAAGAAAATGAAGAAAATCGAAGTGAAGGACCTCACGAAAATTTTCGGACGCACCCCAGCAAAAGGTGTGGAGATGGTTCGACAAGGAAAAAGCAAGGAAGAGATTCTCAAAAACACAGGGATGACTGTGGGTGTGAATCAGGCTAATTTTCATGTCGACTCAGGGGAAATTTTCGTCATTATGGGCTTATCAGGGAGTGGGAAGTCTACGTTGGTTCGTCTATTTAATCGACTGATTAATCCAACGGATGGCTCGATTATGGTGGACGGAGAAGATGTAACAAAGATGAATGCCGAGGCGTTGCGGCGCCTTCGGCGTACGAAGATGGGGATGGTATTTCAGCGCTTTGCTCTGTTTCCCCATCGGACCGTAAAGGAAAATGTGGAATACGGTCTTGAAATCCAGGGCATGGTTCGTGAGGAACGTGAGAACAAAGCACAGGAAGCACTCAAATTGGTCGGTCTTGAAGATTATGCAAATAGCCTTCCGGATCAATTATCAGGCGGGATGCAACAACGGGTCGGTCTTGCTCGGGCGTTAGCAAATGATCCGGATATTCTCTTGATGGACGAGGCCTTTAGTGCGCTTGACCCTTTGATTCGTAAGGATATGCAGGATGAACTGCTCGATTTACAAGGCAACATGCAAAAGACGATTGTTTTTATTACCCACGATTTGGACGAAGCCCTTCGCATAGGGGATCGGATTGCTCTGATGAAAGATGGAGCAATTGTGCAAGTGGGTACGCCTGAGGAAATATTGACGAAACCTGCAAATGATTATGTGGAACGATTCGTCGAGGACGTTAATCTAACAAAAGTACTTACCGCCGGTTCCATCATGAAACGGTCAGAAGTTCTCGTATTAGAAAAAGATGGCCCAAGGGTTGCCTTGAAACGGATGCGTGAACAAGGCACCTCCACTTTGATGGTTGTCGGACGTGATCGTAAATTTCTTGGCATTCTTACTGCAGAAGAAGCGAAAAAAGCAGTCGAGGCCAAGGAGGAAGCAAAAGCACTTGAAATGGCCTTGGAAACCGATGTCGTGACGGCAACAGAAGAGATGCCTGTCCATGAATTATTGCAGATGATGGCGGAAAAAGAATTTAAGCAACCCGCAGTGATTGTTGATGATCAAGGTAAATTACGTGGGATGGTTGTCCGGGGTGCTATTTTCGCCGCCCTCGCTGGAAATGGGGTGAATGAACTTGAAACTTCCTAAAATACCGTTAGATCACTGGGTGGATATGGCAGTGGAATGGTTTCAGGCCAATCTTAAGCCTCTGTTTGTTCTCATTTCTGGGATTATCCAGCCTACAGTCCATTTCTTTCAGACGATATTTGATTCAGCGCCTCCCCTTGTGGTTGCCCTTGTGATCGCTTTTTTAGCATTTTTAGCAAGTCGGCTCTCCATTGCCGTGTTTACCTTTATCGGTTTGCTCTTGATCGATAGTTTGGGGTACTGGAGTGAAAGTGCGGAGACCATTGCTTTGGTTCTCACAGCTACGATTATTTCGATTATCATTGGTATTCCCTTAGGAATATGGTCCGCAAGAAGTCAACGGGTGCAAAAGGTCATGAATCCCATTTTGGATTTCATGCAGACCATGCCCGCCTTTGTCTATCTAATTCCTGCCGTATTCTTTTTCTCTCTGGGAGCTGTGCCCGGTGTGATTGCTTCGGTGATCTTTTCGATGCCGCCAACCATTCGCCTGACCAATCTTGGCATTCGACAAGTTGCAAAAGATTTAATTGAGGCAGCGGATGCGTTTGGCTCGACGCCGCGTCAAAAATTACTGAAGGTACAACTTCCCCTTGCACGTCCCACGATTCTTGCAGGGATTAACCAGACGATTATGCTTTCCTTATCCATGGTTGTTATCTCAGCCATGATTGGAGCAGGTGGGCTTGGATCTATTGTGTTGCAGTCAATTACGCGTCTTCAAGTGGGGAGAGGGTTTGAAGGTGGAGTGGCGATTGTGATCATCGCCATCATTCTCGATCGAATCACGCAAAACATGGGGAAACAAAAAACCTCGACTGCTGTTCCCCGAAGCCAACAAGGCTTTTTTGGGCGTTTGGGTAAACCAATTGCAGCGGTTGTTGCAATAGCGATCCTCGCTACCTTTGCCCTCTTGAACCAACCCCCTGGAGGATTGGCTAGCAAGAAAACGATTACCCTTGCCTACGTGAACTGGGAGTCAGAAGTTGCCAGTACCAATGTGGTAAAAACGGTATTGGAGGGTGAAGGGTATCAGGTTGAAATGAAACAAGTAGAGGCAGGACCGATGTGGTCTGGGGTTGCTACCGGTAGCGCAGATGCAATGGTAGCGGCTTGGCTTCCGTTGACTCACAAAGACTTTTATAACCGGTACAAGGACCAAGTCGATGATTTGGGCCCCAACTTGAAGGGGACACGTATCGGACTGGTTGTGCCGAAGTATGTCAAAGCAAACACGATCGATGAGTTAAAGAAAGATAAAAGTCAGTTTGAAAATCAAATTATTGGAATCGATGCAGGTGCAGGGATCATGCAAGCATCTGAAAAGGCCATTAAGGACTATCAGCTTGATATGAAACTGGTCGAAGGTTCTGACGCGGCAATGACTGCATCGTTAAAAAAGGCCATCGACGCCAAAAAACCCATTGTTATCACGGGCTGGGTTCCCCATTGGATGTTTAAGGAATACGACTTAAAGTTTCTTGAGGATCCTAAAAAGATCTATGGTGGAAAAGAAAATATCAACACCATTACCAGTAAGGATCTTAAAGGGAAGGATCCTCAGGCATATAAGATTCTGGATCAATTCAATTGGTCCGCTGATGATATGCAACAAGTCATGCTGGAAATTCATAATGGGAAAATGCCAGAAGATGCTGCTGCTGATTGGGTAAAAGAGCATCCTGAAAAAGTGAAGGAATGGACGAAGTAAATCTTCAATGGAAACTCTCCACCATGCTGTGGAGAGTTTTTTATATGGTAACGGTCGATGGGGCTTTCTGCGCTGGAAACGTTCTTATTTTCGCATAACGTTTAGCTTCCATTATTAGGTTGATCGACAGTTCTGATACTGTTGGTGAATGAAGTGAATGTTAGAGAATGTATCGCTCCGATAAGCTTAAGGGACTCCATTCATTTGGATGAAGAGTAGAAGGGGGAGTATGTACTATGCATACGGTATGGAAGGGAGCCATTAGCTTCGGGCTAGTGAATATCCCGGTAAAGATGTTTTCGGCAACGAAGGACAAGGGAATCAGCTTTCGGAATTTGCACCGTAAATGCAAAACCCCGATTGAGTATCACCGAACGTGTCCGACATGTAAGGAGGAAGTACCCTGGGAGGACATTGTCAAAGGATTTGAATACGCCGACAATCAATTTGTATTGATGGAAAAAGAAGAGATTGAAGCGGTCATGCCTGAAAATAGAAAGTCGATTGAGATTCTTGATTTTGTAAAGTTAGAAGAGATTGATCCCATTTATTTTGATAAAACTTATTACTTAGGACCTGGGGACCATGGAGATCGCGGGTATGCACTGCTGCGAGATGCGATGAATGAAAGTGGAAAGATTGGTGTGGCAAAGGTGACAATCCGCTCCAAACAGTCCTTAGCGGTTGTAAGAGTTTACCATAATAGCTTAGTCATTGAAACGATTTTTTACCCTGACGAAGTACGGGATGCTGGGCAAATACCCGATGTTCCGCAAACAGTCGATCTCCCTGAAAAGGAGAAAAAAATGGCGATCCAATTGATCGACCAATTAACGGTATCCTTTGATCCGACGCAGTATCAAGATGACTATCGGGAAGCTCTGGAGGGGGCGATCGAGAAGAAAGTGAAGGGAGAAGATATTGTGGAAGCGCCAGAGAAGCAACCTGAGCGCGTGGTGGATCTCATGGAAGCACTGAAGGCAAGCCTCAATCAGTCCTCCCCAACCACGGGGAAGAAAGGTCGCAAGAAAACCACCCCCTCGAAGAAAAAAGCGGCTAAATAATCGTTGGTTGAAGGAAATGGGGCTTTTATTCATGCTGGATACAATCGCACCGATGCAACCACTGCTTCGGGAAGCTGTGTTCCAATCAACGGAATGGCTTTATCAAGTCAAGTGGGATGGAGTACGTATGTTGACTTATATTGATCAGGGAAGGATTCGGTTGGTCAATCGGAAGGGGGCGGATCGAACGGAGCGTTATCCAGATATGGTGCAGGCATTGGCGCGAATTCCCATAAGGACAGGGATTCTGGATGGAGAATTGGTTGTGATTCACCAAGGGCGTTCCGATTTTTTCCAAATACTAAAAAGAGACTTGGCATCCGATCCCTACCGTATTCAGACACTAGCACGCCAAATCCCTGTCCATTATATGGTATTTGATTTTCTTTATGAAGAGGATCAGACGTTGATCCACCAACCCATATCCCATCGCCAAACACGGCTACGCGATTTATTTTCACAGATGAAGGAAGAGAGAATTCAGCATACGGATAGCTTTGATGACGGGCTTGCTCTTTGGGAGGAAACCCGTCGTAGAGGATGGGAAGGAATTGTGATGAAAGAGCGCGAGGGGTTGTATCATCCAGGGAATAAGCATTCGACCTGGCAAAAAGTAAAACATTTTCGTCAACTGATTGCGACGGTAAGTGGCGTGGTATTGGGCACAGGTGGCGTCCATTCGTTGGCGTTAGCGTTATTAGAGGAGGGCAATCGATGGCGATATATTGGAAGGGCAGGGTCGGGTCTAAGCAGTGAGGAGAGGAGAATTCTTTCGGAATGGTACCTATCCCAGGAACAAACCAAACCTACTGTAGTGAATCCGCCGCCTGATCGAGATATCCATTGGGTAGCACCAACCCTGCAGGTGAAGGTTCGTTTCTTAGAGTGGACCCCGGTCGGGAGCCTTCGTTCTCCGCGAATCGAAGGATTTATATCCTCATGATCATTTGAGAAAGCGGTCATCAGTCATGGGAGGAAAAGTAATGAGCAATGGGAGAACCGTGCAAATTGAAGGACAAGAAATTCGTATTTCGAATCCTGATAAAATCTTATTTCCTGATCGATCGTTAACCAAATGGGAGTGGATACTACACCTGACACGACTCGCCCCGTATATACTCCCCTATGCCCATAGGCGATACCTTACTACAATCCGATGGCCGGATGGTATAGAAAAGGAAAGCTTTTATCAGAAAAATGCGCCTCCCCATTGTCCGGATTGGATCTCAACAGCGCGATCGGGGAATGTAAACTATGTTCTCTTGGCGGATACACCCACTCTTGTATGGCTAGCGAATCTTGCTTGCCTTGAATTTCATCTGTCCTTTGACCGGGTGGATGATCCTGGCGTGCCGACGGAAATGGTTTTTGATATCGATCCTTCTGTGGAGGACTTCAATCGTGTGATAGAAACCGCCCTTCTCACACGTGAAGCGCTACAAGAATTGGAGCTAGATGGCGTCGTGAAAACTTCTGGGGCGACGGGATTGCAAATTTATGTACCGATTGAGCCAGCTTACACCTTTAAACAAACCCGCCGGATCAGCCATTTTTTAGCCAATTATCTGGTGAGTCGCCGCCCTGATTTAATCACAATCGAGCGCAAGGTAGATAAACGGGGGGAGAAAGTATATTTTGATTACCTCCAGCATTGGGAGGGAAAATCTCTGATTGCTCCCTATAGTACACGTGCTCGAGCTGGCGCACCTGTCTCCACACCACTTACCTGGGATGAGCTTCAGCCAGGTTTGACACCGCGAGCCTTTACAGTTGAAACCATACATAAGCGTTTAGCATTAAATGGAGATCCATTTCAAAGGGTTAATCGATCAAAGACTCCTTATCGATTGGATGCGATATTAGCATTTCTGGATAAGGAAAAAAAGTAGCCAGCTCATTGGGCTGGCTACTGGATACCGTCTCTGCAAAATAAAAATTATGTATCGCTCGTTTTTTTCTCCTGCTCTTCCTCCATGCGACGGACTCGTAATCGATTACTCCAGCCCGCAAAGAGGTTAATAAAACCGAGAGCCGCGATGATTAACAAAAGGATGGTACGCACCCAGTTACCAGAGAAGGAGAGAGCCTGTAATAAGGAAACGGCTAAAAACATGGTCCCCATCCACATATTCATCTTGGCGCGCAGTTTCATGCGTGGCAGACCATCGGTGCGATGGGAGGCCATACTGAGGGTAAATGTGCGCAACGCTGTGAGGATGATGATGATCACTAAGCTCAAGAGGAGGATTTTCACTGGAAAACCACCTTTCATATGTACGAAAAAGCGCTTCCGCCAGCAGGCGGAAGCGCTTGCGTGAGAGAATGAGTTAACGGGGTGACTCCATGTGATCTGGGGGGCATTGCTGATAGGAGTCTCCCTGTTCTTTGGGGATAAACCAATAGCCGATCGCCGTTCGATCAATGAATACGGGAAGGTTGAGGCGGTCAAGTTCCTTCTCAATTAATTGAGCAACTGCCTTACTCTCTGCATAAGCGGAGTACCCTAACTTTAATTTTTCGATCTTTGCCCTTACCAGTTCTTTGCGATTAATTATCAACAGGATCCCCCCCTTTCTCTCTTTATCATACACATTAAAGGGAAGTTTGGCGATTATTCTCCACGCATGGTCACATCTTTGTCAGAAATTTCCCGGGCAGAGACCCACACTTTTAACTCTGAATCGAAGAAAGCGAGGTACTTTAGACGAATTTCCACTGTATTTTTATCCGGTAGTTTGACAATCCTTTTTTTCAGCATGGTATCCAATAGGGCGGGGTCGCTACTTACCCAACGAACAGATTTGTTAAGGAAGGGTTTAAGGATGGTTTCAACTTCTGCCTTGACTAAGCTTTGGTTAAATTTGACCGGGGAATCAACTTCAACCTGGATTTGTTTAATGATTTGGGAACCTTCCCGTTGTCGAGCGTTTTGTGCGGCACGTTTGTCAAGGTCTTGTTGAAGAAGTTTTATCTTCTTCACGCGTTGGTTGTATTCATAGTAAAGGGTCTCTCGTTCTGCGTATAGTCCTTCTAACTTGCTACCATAGGTGAAAGTCATCGTGACGAAGCCGATTAGAATACCCAAGAGGAAAGCAACGATGAGTCGGATGTGACGGATATGCCTACCCCTAACCATATGTTCACCATTCTCCGTTGATGAGCCAACGAACCAGAGTGGTACCGACATGTGCTCCAAAAAATGCACTTAAAATAAAGATGAGTTGTTGAAAGACCTGATCGAGTTCTCCACCGAGAATATGGAGCTCAAAGGACTTGATGGTATCGAAGGTTCCGCCAAGGGCAGCGACCAGTGCCCAGATTTTTAATTGATCGGCTAAGTTATCCATGACATAAAGTGGGGGTTGATTGGTAAAGAAGGCTCCGACGCCACCCATAGTCGAACCTCCAAGTACAACACCGAGTGCGATACAAAAATTGAGAACGGATGTTGACCAAAATTCACCTGCTGACAAGTTGGCGCCCCCTTTTGCAGATCATTTGCGTTGATACATCATTATGAGTGGAAAATGGGGTTTATGTGGACAGGCGCATAAAGTCATCATTGGGAATGGATGGGGTCGTATGTTCGCATCTAGGGAGATGGGGTATAATGAGGGTAATCATTTCGCAAAAACAAGGTGGTTGGCATGAGCGACTTTGTTCATCTACATGTACATACCGAGTATAGTCTCTTGGATGGAGCGGCACGGATTCGTGAGTTAGTAAAAAAGGCAAAAAGGACAGGTTTTGATAGCTTAGCGATCACGGATCATGGGGCCATGTATGGTGTCATTCCTTTCTATAAAGCATGTCAAGAAGAAGGGATTCAACCGATCATTGGCTGTGAAATGTACGTGACTGGAGGAAGCATGGAGGAACGTCCTTCGCAACGAGAGGGGCAGATTTACCACCTCTTGCTCTTGGCTGAAACGGATGAAGGGTACCGCAATTTGATGAAATTGGTGACGGAGGCTCATCTTCGAGGGTTCCACTATAAACCTCGGATCGATAAGAAAACGCTTCGACAGTATTGCAAGGGGTTAATTGCGACGAGTTCCTGCCTTGCAGGGGAGGTTCCCCAAGCGATCCTTGATGGGGACATCATGAAGGCGCGACGATTAGCAGAGGAGTATCGTGAAATTTTTGGTTCGGATAACTTCTTTTTCGAGTTGCAAGATCATGGGATTCCAGAACAGCAACAGGTGAATCGGCAATTGATTGGTCTTTCGCAAGGGATGGGTATTCCCCTTGTCGCGACGAATGACCTTCATTACATTGAACAGCAAGATGCTGAGGTGCAAGATTGTCTCCTTTGTATTGGGACAAACAGTAAGTTAGAGGATACCGAGCGACTGCGCTTTCCAACGGAAGAGTTTTACCTAAAGTCTGCGGAGGAGATGGCCCGTTTGTTTGCTCATATGCCAGAGGCAGTGGCAAATACACGCCGGATTGCCGATCGATGTCGGGTGACCATACCGTTAGGCGGCAGGTTATTACCTGCTTTTCCAATCCCAGAAGAAGAGGATGCAGCCAATTATCTACGCGACCGATGTTTGGAAGGGGCTCGAGAGCGGTACCCTGAGCAAACCACAGAGGTGATGGAACGACTTGATTATGAACTTTCGATCATTGCGACCATGGGATTTGCAGATTATTTTTTGATTGTGTGGGACTTTGTTCGGTTTGCAAGGGAAGCAGGGATTGCTGTAGGTCCTGGTCGTGGATCTGCTGCAGGGAGCCTTGTTGCTTATGTATTGCACATTACCGATATCGATCCGATCCGTTATCAACTTTTGTTTGAGCGGTTTTTAAATCCAGAACGAATCAACATGCCGGATATCGATATTGATTTTAATTACGAACGGCGCGATGAGGTTATCGAATATGTGACCCGAAAATATGGGGATCATCGTGTGGCGCAAATTATTACCTTTGGTACCATGGCGCCTCGTGCAGCGGTCCGTGATGTGGGAAGAGTGATGGAACTTCCCTATCGGGATGTGGACAAAGTGGCAAAAATGATTCCAGCTCAGCCAGGTGTCCGTTTAGAGGATGTGATGAAGCCAGAATCGGAACTCGCCAAGTGGTGTCAGCAAGATCCGCGACTGATCCGGCTGATGCAGACAGTGAAGAAAGTGGAGGGAATTCCTCGTCATGCTTCCACCCATGCGGCAGGGGTCGTTATTTCTAAAGGGGATTTGACGGATTTTGTACCCTTGGAAGAGGGGAACGATGGGGTTTCTTTGACACAATATCCGATGGAAGCGTTGGAAGAGATCGGCTTATTAAAAGCCGATTTTCTAGGATTACGAAACTTAACCGTAATTGAGCGGACAGTGGCAGCAATCGCAGAAAATGAGGCGGAGCATATTGATTTTCAGGGCGATGATTATGACGATTTGACGACGTATACGCTGTTAAGTCAAGGTGTGACAATGGGTGTTTTCCAACTGGAATCAGCCGGCATGCGAAAGGTTTTACGTGAGCTGAAGCCATCAACCTTTGAGGATCTCATCGCGGTGTTAGCCCTCTATCGACCGGGACCGATGGCACAAATCCCTCGATTTATTCGTGCCAAACATGGGTTGGAGAAGGTGGATTACCCCCATAAAGACCTCGCACCCATTTTGCAAAATACCTATGGAATCATCGTTTATCAAGAACAGATTATGCGAATTGCGAGTACGATGGCAGGCTTTAGCCTAGGACAAGCAGACATTCTTAGAAGAGCCGTTTCTAAGAAAAAACGGGCGGTTTTGGATGAACAACGGGAAGCTTTTGTGAATGGGGCGATTGCCAAAGGATACAGTGTGGGGACGGGGAAGAAGGTATATGACCTGATTGTGCAATTTGCTGATTATGGATTTAATCGAAGTCACTCAGCGGCATATGCGGTACTGGCTTATCAGACGGCATACCTTAAAGCAAATTACCCTCAGCACTTTATGTCAGCTTTACTCACGACTGTGATGGGAAACCACACCAAGATGGCAGAGTACATCGAAGATTGCCAGCGGATGGGTATTTCGATCGCTCACCCTGATGTTAATAAGAGTGAACGTGCTTTTGCGGTAAAGAAAAGTGGCATTCAAATGGGATTAGGCGCGATTAAAAATGTGGGTACCCAAGCGATTACTTCCATTTTGTCCGAAAGAAAGAAGCGGGAGTTTCGTAATCTCTTCGACTTTTGTGAGCGAGTGGATCTGCGGGTTTGCAATCGTCGTGTGATGGAGTCCTTGATTCAGTGTGGAGCAATGGATGGTTTTCCTGAGCATCGCGCTCAAGCGTTAGCC
Organism: Marininema halotolerans; assembly: GCF_900116235.1. Lineage (GTDB taxonomy): Bacteria > Bacillota > Bacilli > Thermoactinomycetales > DSM-45169 > Marininema > Marininema halotolerans. The sequence goes on from NZ_FPAA01000006.1 coordinate 107,688, forward strand.
ATGTTGGATGAAGCGATAGAGCATGGTCTGGAGTGCCAGCGTAGGGCAAACGAGAATCAGTTACAACTCTTTAATGATCCTGGGGAGGGCGTGTCAGTAAAGTTTGATTATAACCATGTGAAACCCTTTAGCCAAAGCGAAAAATTAGAAATGGAAAGAGAACTGCTCGGTCTTTATTTATCGGGACATCCTCTCGATGATTGGCAAGATATGATCTCCCAAACAACGGATCATCGATTGGGTGATTTAGAGGCGGTTCCAGAAGAGAAGAACGTGAAGGTAGCAGGGCTAGTTCGCAGCGTTAAAGGGATCACGACGAAAAAGGGAGACGGAATGGCATTTGTAACCATTGAAGACTTTTCCCATCAGGTGGAGATGGTCGTTTTTCCCACAGCGTTGCGTCAATATCGCTCTCTTTTGCAACTGGATCGTCCGATCTTGGTGACTGGAAGGATCAATCACCATGAAAAAGGAGTAAAATTGATTCCTGGAACCATTGAGGATCTGGAGCGAGTGGCCGCCAAGATTAAAAATCCCACTGCCGATCAACAGACAACGGAACCGAATAAGAAGGATCGGAGCGCCAAAAGTCGAGTCCCTCACGTGGAGGCTTATATTCGGATTCCTACGGAAAAGGAAGGGACTTCAGCAATGGCTTCCTTACATCAGGTATTGGCGGAATACAAAGGTCATGTAGCCGTCCGGCTTTACTATCAATCGACAGGGAAAGTGCTAGCCTTACCAGTTGCAAAGTATGGAATTCACCCCTCGGAATCATGTAAAAGGCGTGTTGAAGACATCTTGGGTGAGCATTCCTTCCGTTTAAAAGAGGTTTTTTCCTCCGGCACCCGATAGGTGTAAACGACATAATATGAACCACGACTGTCCGAAAAGTGGGTGGATTCCCTTGTTATACGATCATACCCTCCGTCTTCTCACACAGCGGGGTGTTACGCTGATGGATATCGCAGAGATTGCTTATGAATTACAGCGTCCCTTTAATAGGCATTTACAGAAAGAGCAGTGCTTAGCGAGCGTTGAACAAGTATTGAAAAAACGAGAAGTTCAACATGCTCTGATCACAGGGATCGCCCTTGATACGTTAGCAGAAGAAAAGTGTCTACCCCATCCTTTGCAATTGATGTTAGAGAATGATGAGCCGTTGTATGGATTGGATGAGATTCTTGCGTTATCCATTACCAATGTATATGGAACCATCGGTTTAACGAGCTTTGGCTACCTCGATAAAATTAAAGTTGGAGTTCTTCGCGAACTGAATAATCACACGGGGAACGTTCATGTTTTCTTAGATGATTTAGTGGCAGGTGTAGCCGCTGCGGCTTCCGCGCGGATCGCCCATGAAAACCCAGATTTGGAGCAGTACCGTGAAAGTGAGATTGAACCCTTGGATAAAGCATGAGAGTAAGATCGTAGGGGATACCGGGCGGAAAATGCCCGGTATTTTTGTGTTTTCTTAAATAAATATAATTCCGATCTTAAAACTAGGAAAAAAGGGTTGACTTATTTTGGGTCACTCACTAAAATGAGACTAAAATCTTATCGGTGGAGGGAAATGACCCGATGAAGCCTGGCGACTTGTGAAGGAACATAAGGCGCTTAGTCCAGCAAAATGATTTTCATTTTGGAAGATGGGGTTGATGGGGAATAGTTCCTTCAACCGAGTTCTATCCATTATGGAGGAGCTTTTTTATATTATCACTTTGGAGGTGGTCTGCTTGGGGACACCATTAACGTATGAAAATTGGGGAAGTGACCTTCCAGTCTTCCCGATTGGGGATTCATTAAAGGGGAGTATGCGGGTCCTGGAGTGGGCTTATCGTGAATACGGTGATGATTTAGTCTACGCTTGTAGCTTTGGCGCTGAAGGCATGGTTTTGATCGACCTGATCTCTAAAGTGAAGCCAGATGCCTCCATTGTTTTTCTTGATACGGACCTTCATTTTAAAGAGACCTATGATGTGATTCGCCAAGTGGAAGCAAGGTATCCACAATTGCAAATTGAGCTTGTAAAGCCAGAATTGACCCTTGCTGAGCAAGCCGATGCCTATGGTGATGCGTTGTGGGAACGTCAACCCAACCTTTGTTGTCAATTGCGCAAAATCAAGCCTTTAGAACGAGCGTTAGCGCCAGCGACGGCCTGGTTATCTGGCCTTCGACGGGATCAGTCGCCATCACGTCAATTTACCCAGTTTGTCAATAAGGATGATCGATTCCAATCGATTAAGGTTTGTCCCTTGATTCACTGGACGTGGGATGATGTATGGGACTATATCCGTTCTGAGGACCTTCCTTACAATGTCCTCCATGATCAAGGCTATCCCAGTATTGGCTGTGACAAATGTACGAGACCGGTAGAAGATGGGCAAGATTACCGAGATGGGCGTTGGGCAGGAATGCAAAAGACTGAATGTGGCCTACATGTTCAACCATAATGGGAGATTAAAACACGATGACGATTATATATATCGGCTATATCGTCGCTTTCTTTTTTGCTATGAACATTGGTGCGAGTGGTGCCGCGGCATCCATGGGTGTGGCCTATGGGGCGGGTGCCATTAAGCGACCAGTCATTGCTTTGCTGATTAGTGGAGTGGGGGTATTTCTTGGTGCAGCCATCGGTGGTGGAGAAGTCGTAAAAACCATTGGCTCTGGCATTGTCCCGGGTTCCATTATGACAATTAAACTTGCCTTAATTGTTCTTACATCAGCTTGTCTATCGTTATTTATCGCTAATTTGCTAGGAATTCCCCTATCGACAAGTGAAGTGACTGTGGGGGCAGTGGTTGGGGCGGGAGTTGCGTATAAAGCCGTTGCATGGTCAAAAATGGGCATGATTTTATCATTTTGGGTACTCATTCCTGGGATTGCTTTTTTACTCGCATGGTTGGCAGGAAAGGGAATTTTGGCGGCAAAGGGACGTTTTCCTCTCCTGATTTCTCCTCGTATACGAAGGCCCCTCGCTTGGTTACTGGTTTTTACTGGATTTTTAGAGGCTTTTTCAGCAGGGATGAACAATGTGGCAAACGCGGTTGGCCCTCTTGTCGGTGCGAAAATTCTTTCAACTTCCGCAGGAATCCTTTATGGAGGGATCTTTGTTGCTTTGGGAGCGATTCTTCTAGGGCGACGGGTGTTGGAGACCAATGGGAAGCGCATTACAAACATCTCCTTATTGGAAGGGAGTGCAGTCTCGGGCACAGGGGCAGGGCTAGTCATTGGAGCTTCTCTGCTTGGGATTCCTGTACCGCTTACCCAGATTACCTCCTCAGCCATCATTGGAATTGGTACGGCGAAACAAGGCTTTTCTAAACAGCAAAAGAACGTGATCGCCCAGATGGTGAAGGTATGGTTGGTATCGCCTGTATTTTCCCTTGTTATCGCTTATGCCCTAGTCAAAATATTTATCCAGGGAGAGCTCTATACGATCCTAGTTCTTCTCAGTGTATTTTTAGCAACAGCAGGTTCAATCAGTCTGATGCGATCGGTACGAGAAGATCGACGTTCTTATCATGAGCATGGGGGCGGAATTTAAACGGTCATAGGATGCTAGTAAACATAAAAATCCGACTAAATCTATCAGAAAAATAAGAGGAGTGGAGTGGAATTGATAACAAGTATTCCTCATGGTGGTACACTAATCCAGCGTTTTGAACCGAATTACTCGGTCAATAATCTTACTCATGAAATTGAGCTCGATGCAATTGCCATTAGTGATCTAGAACTGATTGGGATCGGGGCGTATAGTCCATTAACGGGCTTTCTCAATCGTGATAATTACCTTTCTGTGGTAGAACATATGCGATTAACAGACGGGAACCCATGGAGCATTCCCATTACACTTCCTGTCACACGTGAACAGGCAGATCGGCTTCAATTAGGAGATCAAGTGAAGCTGGTGAAAGAGGGAATGGTATACGGCGTTCTTACATTGGAGGAGAAGTTTGTCCCTGATAAAAACCTGGAAGCAGAGAAGGTGTACCGCACGCTCGATGTGGCTCACCCTGGCGTGAAAAAGCTCTTTGAACGCGGAGAGGTGTATCTTGGGGGAGACGTTGTGTTGATCAAGCGCCCTAACAAATCCTTTGCTACCTATCATCTGGATCCAGTAGAAACACGCCAGGCCTTTGCTGATCGTGGTTGGAAAACGATTGTAGGGTTTCAGACACGGAATCCTGTTCATCGAGCCCATGAGTATATTCAAAAAACCGCGTTAGAGACGGTAGACGGTCTTTTTCTTAATCCATTGGTGGGGGAAACCAAATCCGATGATATTCCAGCGGATGTAAGAATGGAAAGCTACGAGGTCTTATTGGATCGATATTACCCAAAGGAGCGGGTATTCCTCGCAGTTTTCCCAGCAGCCATGCGATATGCTGGGCCTCGAGAGGCCATCTTCCATGCGCTCGTCCGTAAAAACTATGGGTGTACCCACTTTATTGTGGGGCGTGATCATGCCGGTGTAGGAAATTATTATGGCACCTACGATGCCCAAAAAATATTTTCCGAATTTGATCCAGGGGAACTCGGCATACAACCGTTGTTCTTTGAACACGCCTTCTTCTGTGAAGCATGCGGGAATATGGCGACACCAAAGTCATGTCCCCATAATTCAGAGCATCATGTTGCCCTATCAGGAACGAAGGTGAGAGAAATGCTTCGAAATGGGGATCGCCCCCCTGCTACCTTTAGCCGTAGGGAAGTAGCCGATGTCTTGATTAAAGGATTTAGTAAATCATCAGTTACTACGAGTTGAGGGGGCACTTGGATGAGTACCAATATTGTTTGGCATCAAGCTACAGTGAATAAAGAAGAACGGCGGAAGAAAAATCATCATAGCAGTGCTGTTCTATGGTTTACGGGGTTATCGGGTTCAGGAAAATCCACGTTGGCCAATGCGGTTGATCGTGCATTATTGGATCGTGATGTGCGGAGTTATGTGTTAGATGGTGATAATATACGACATGGCCTCAATAAGGGACTTGGGTTTTCGGCAGCGGATCGTACTGAAAACATCCGCCGTATTGGAGAGGTTGCCAAACTATTTGTCGATAGTGGGCAGTTTGCATTGACAGCTTTTATCTCGCCTTTCCGAGAAGATCGGGACAATGTGCGTGCATTACTTACCGAAGAAGAATTTATTGAAATCCATGTTCGCTGCTCCTTAGAGGAGTGTGAACGCCGGGATCCGAAAGGGCTTTACGAAAAAGCACGTCAAGGGGTGATTCCTGAGTTTACAGGGATCAGCTCACCTTATGAAGAGCCACTTACACCCGAACTCGTGATTGATACGGATCGGGAAACCATTGAAGAATCAGTGATGAAAGTGATTAATTTTTTGGAAGAGCGAGGGCTCCTCTAATCAAAGCGGATGTTCATTTAGGAAGGAGAGAGATGAATGGCTTACGTGAAGAAATGGGAACATGATGAGAAGTTGAATGAGACGGAAAAAGAGAAACTGGAGTATGATGGCCTGGAAATCTTAAAGGACATTCCTACCTATGCGGCGGGGGGATTTGAGTCGATTCCAAAAGAGCGGTGGGCCATGTTTAAATGGGCGGGTTTGTATTTGCAAAAGCCCAAGGAAGATGGCTACTTTATGATGCGGGTGAATGTGCCTTCAGGTATTCTCACTTATGAACAGGCAGTCACTCTTGCTCACATCGCTCGAGATTATGGACGAGATGTCTTTGACATTACTACAAGACAAGCGGTGCAATTTCATTGGTTACGAATCGAAGAGATTCCAGACATCTTTGATCGTTTAGAGAAAGTAGGTCTCTCGAGTACGGGAGCTTGTGGCGATATTACCCGGAACATTATGGGGAATCCGTTGGCAGGAATTGACCCTCATGAGACCTTCGATACGCGTCCAATTGTAGAAAAGGTCTATCAGTTTTTCCAAAATAATGAGGATTTTTCAAACCTCCCACGGAAGTTTAAAATGTCCATCAGCTCCAATGTGCATAACCCTGGTCATGCAGAGATCAATGATATTGCTTTTGTCCCTGCAATGAAAGAAATCGATGGCGAACGCGTAACGGGTTTTCACCTCAAGGTCGGAGGCGGTCTCTCCGCACGTCCATTCTTAGCAGAAGAGCTGGATGTATTCGTACGACCGGAAGAAGTATTGGATGTCTCGATCGCAGTGACTACAATCTTTCGAGATTATGGATACCGACAAAAGCGAACCCGAGCGCGCTTGAAATTTTTGATGGCAGATTGGGGACCGGAAGTGTTTAAGGAGAAACTCTTAGCCTATACAGGTCCCTTACCTACACGGGGTGAAAGCCAGCTCGTTGGTTGGAACGCGGGGTACTTTTATGGCGTTCACGCACAGAAGCAGGCCGGCCTTAATTATGTCGGATTAAATGTACCGGTTGGAAGGCTCTCAGCGGATGAGGTACTGGAATTAGCTCGAATTTCTCGTCAATACGGAAACGGTGAACTCCGTAATTGTAACTCACAAAACCTACTCATTCCCCATGTGCCCGATGAAAAGGTAGAAGGGTTACTCAAAGAAAGCATTTTTGATCGTATTCGTACAAATCCACCGAAATTTATTGGATATGCGGTTTCTTGCACAGGGATTGAGTATTGTAACCTTGCTTTGACAGAAACCAAGGAACGTATGCGTCGGATCGCTGACTACCTTGATCAAGAAATTAATTTGGATGTGCCTGTGCGGATGCATATGGTGGGTTGCCCGAACTCTTGTGGTCAACGACAAATTGCCGATATTGGTTTGCAGGGGATTAAAATGAAATCCAAAGAGAAAAATGGGATGGTTGAAGCCTTTGAGATTTATGTGGGTGGAACCCTCCAAGATGGTGGCAAGTTTAATGAAAAGCTAAAGGGAAAGATTGATGGGGATTATTTACCGGATGTATTACGGGAATTACTCCAGTATTTTAAGGATCATAAAGAAAGTGAAGAAACCTTTTTCGCTTTTGTTGAGCGTGTTGGAAAAGATCCATTGCAAGATGCCTTGGACCGCATCTTGTTGCAAGTAGTTCCTCAGGTGTCATAAGGAGGGTGCTCATGCAACTCTATCGTTTTGAAGCAGTGATTGAAGGCGAAGTGATTCATATCATCATTGCTGCACAAAGTGATGAAGAAGCCTTTCAATATGTGGATATTGAATTAGAGAAACATTACTTGCGCATGCCAGAAGTAGAGGAATTGTCACTGTACGAAAAACGGCGCATCCAAAAAGGCGGCGGGTATGTCTTACAGGGACAGGAGACCTTTGTTGATTAACAAAGGAAAGTAGATGATGGGGAGGATACTGTGATGGGTAAAGTCTATCTGGTGGGTGCGGGTCCAGGAGACCCCGAATTGATCACCTTAAAAGGGTTACGAGCGATTCAAGAGGCGGATGTGATCCTATATGATCGATTGATTAATCAGGAACTGTTAGAGTACGCTCGTCCGGGGGCGGATCTCATCTATTGTGGCAAACTTCCCCATTATCATACGATGAAACAAGAAACGATTAATAAGTTTCTGGTGAAGCATGCTGCCGCTGGAAAGGTGGTTACCCGCTTAAAAGGAGGCGACCCTTTTGTTTTTGGGCGAGGGGGTGAAGAGGCACAGGCACTCGTCAAACATGGCCTCAATTTTGAAGTCGTTCCAGGAATCACTGCGGGGATTGCGGCGCCTGCCTATGCGGGTATACCCGTCACTCATCGCGAACATGCGGCTACCTTTGCCTTTGTGACGGGTCATCGTAAAGAAGGAGAAAACGAAGATATTAAGTGGTCAAGCTTAGCCAAGGGAATCGATACCCTAGCGATTTATATGGGAGTGAAAAATCTCCCTTATATCCAAGAGCAGTTATTAATGCATGGAAAGTCCCCGACTACACCGGTTGCCCTTGTACAATGGGGAACTACCGAGGGGCAACGCACAGTGACGACGACCCTTGCTACGGTTGTTGAAGAGGCACGTCGCAAGGAAGTGAAAAACCCTACCTTGATTCTTATTGGAGAAGTGGTTGGGCTAAGGGATCAACTAAACTGGTTTGAAATAAGCGCAGAATCGAAGGGGGCTGTGGGGGAATGAGGTGGAACTCTCCTTCCCTTACGCATGATCCGATCCAATCTAGCAAACGCTATTTGTTTACTAGATTGGATTGTTTTATTGTGATGAAAAGAGTCTAATCGTGGCTAAAATAAAGAGAGAACTTGATTAAGTAGTTTGAGATTAATAAGGAAGGGGGAGGGATGATGACGCATATTCCACTCATGGTAGATCTTCGTAGTTGCATATCCGTCGTAATTGGAGGGGGGAGAATTGCGGCAAGACGTGTAGGAACTCTTTGTGATGCAGGGGCAAAGGTGACCATTATTTCTCCGGATCTTGTGCCGTCATTATTGGAAGGTGTGCAGATAGGAAAATGGCAATGGAAAAGAAAATACTTTGAACCCTCTGATTTGGAGAACGCTTTTATTATTGTTGCAGCCACTGATGATACAGCGACGAATCGGGTAGTTGCACAAGCTGCACCTCCCCACGCCCTTGTCAATGTAGTGGATGATCCTTCTTTAGGAAACTTTCATGTTCCTGTTTCTTTGAAAAGGGGACGTTTCACCCTAAGTGTTGCTACTGGAGGTGCGAGCCCGATTCTGGCGCGGCGTATCAGGGATGAATTAGCACGCCAGTATGACGAATCCTTTGGTGAGAAGGTGGAGCAGTTGTATCAATTACGCATGGCATTAAAAAGTAGTGAAGACGATCCAGAGGCAAGATTAAAACGCTTAGAGAATATGGTGGACTCAATCTTCGACAATGAATAAGGATAAAGCGATTGAAAAATGACTCACTAAACGCAATCCCCACATGATTTACGTTATGATAGGGACAGAAGGAAGTTAACGATTGGAGTAGGGTGAGTCAGGATGTAGTATGGTTTTAAAGGGGGGAGTCGGATGAACAACAAGAACGTGATGGACCAAGAAAAGGAACGGTTGCAAAAAGAACGGTGGATTCTTTTAACTTTGGCCTGTTGTGCAGTAACCTTTGCGGGTTTGGTATTAGTGTGTGGAATCGCATTGATCAGCAAATGAACAAGGGCGAAGATTAGGAATCATTGTCTCAATATTTAAAATTAGTGAAGCGAGTGTGTGAAAAGCGAAAAAGCAGGGAAAGTAGCTGGACGGTGGCCAACCAACTAAAGGAAATACCCTATTAAGCTAGGGTGTGTTTTCCATTGAACTCTCATCTGGTATAATTACACTGTGGCAACTGGTCTGACCACTGCTGTCATGGAGCTGAAGGAGTGAATAGCTTGTCCACTTTACGAGAAGAAGCGTTGAAAATGCACCGCGATAATCAGGGTAAACTAACGGTAAAGTCCAAAGTAACGGTAAACAATGCAGAAGATCTATCCTTGGCCTATTCTCCGGGAGTAGCAGAACCGTGTAAGGAAATCCATGCGGATGAAGGCCAAGTATACGACTATACGATGAAGGGGAACCTGGTTGCCATCGTCTCTGATGGAACAGCGGTACTTGGCTTGGGCAACATTGGCCCCCATGCCGCAATGCCAGTGATGGAAGGAAAGGCGGTTCTTTTCAAAGCTTTTGCTGGGGTGGATGCCTTCCCCCTATGTGTAGACACCAATGAAGTGGACAAAATCGTAGAGACAGTCAAGCTTTTAGCACCTACTTTTGGTGGTGTGAATCTCGAAGATATTGCCGCACCCAAATGCTTTTTAATCGAAGAGCGTTTAAAACGTGAGCTAGATATTCCTATTTTTCATGATGACCAACATGGGACTGCGATTGTTACCCTTGCAGGTTTGATCAATGCCCTTAAGGTCGTTAATAAAAAAATGGACGAGATTAGAGTGGTGGCCAATGGAGCGGGCGCTGCAGGAATTGCGATAATTAAGTTGCTCCTCTCTCTTGGTGTGAAGGATATTATTATGTGTGATAGCAAAGGAGCTATCTATGAAGGTCGCACGGATGGGATGAATAGTATCAAAGAACATATCGCAAAGGTTACGAACCAGAGTGGTATTCAAGGGGACCTTTCTGAGGCGATGAAGGACGCTGATGTATTTATAGGGGTCTCCGTTGCGGGTGCGGTAACCCCTGACATGATTCGTTCGATGAATCGTGATCCGATCATCTTTGCGATGGCGAACCCCGTTCCTGAAATTATGCCAGAAGACGCATATGAAGCTGGAGCGACAGTGGTTGGCACAGGACGATCAGACTTTCCAAATCAGGTAAATAATGTCCTTGCCTTTCCAGGAATCTTTCGCGGAGCGTTGGATGTGCGGGCACGTAGTATTAATGAAGAAATGAAGGTAGCGGCTGCCTATGCCATTGCTGAATTAATCAGTGAGGAAGAACTTTCTGCAAACTATGTGATTCCAGCTCCCTTTAATGAGAATGTCGCGCCACGTGTGGCAGCAGAAGTTGCAAGGGCCGCGATGGAAACGAACCAGGCACGCATTCAACGAGAACCAAGTGAAGTGGCTGAGAGAACCCGTCAACTAACACGTAGTGATGGTTGAGGAGCTGAAAATCGAGGTGTTACGTGGACAGGTATCCCATCTCAACAGATAGTAAATTTAATTCCATTGTTTTAAGGATCCATGATTTAATTGAAGAGGATAATTTATCACCGGGAGAGAAGTTGCCATCTGAACGTGAGTTAGTCTCTCGCCTTCAAGTGGGTCGCTCTACGGTTCGGGAAGCTCTACGAGCGCTTGAGCTTTTGGGTATTATTACGACGCGTCGTGGGGAAGGAACTTATCTTCAACCTTACGAATCTCATCGTTTAGTGGATCTGTTAGCTTTTTATATCCTGCGGGATGAACCGACCAAACAACACCTTTCGGAAATGCGTACCCTGCTTGAAACGGGAGCAGCGCGCCAAGCAGCTCTTCGAGGGACCATAGAGGATTGGGATGCCCTCGAAGGAATTTGCTTGGAGATGGCGAAAAAAATTTCTCAAGGTGATATTCCATTTGAAGAAGATTTCCGTTTTCATCGACGATTGGTAAAGGCGTCACACAATCATTTGTTATTGCGCGTTTGGTATCCAGTGGTGCAATATGGACAGGCCATGCGACAATCCGCACTTACGCGTGAGGGAAGAGTTTATAAAGCGCTTGAACAGCACCGGGAAATTGTAACCTATTTACGCCATGGGAATGCGGATGCTGCAGCGACTGCAGTGGAAAAGCACCTAACTGAAGCAGGCTTTCCCCTTGTTTGAAACCGTATGGTTACAATTGCGATGTGAAATCGTTCTATGCTATGATGACTCCGGTGTAATGAGGACGGCTGTGGAAGCTGAGCGTATCTCATTCCAAAATGTTCGTTGCGGAGTTCCTGTATGGATTGGATTACGCCAAATACCAAGGATGTAGTTATTTAATGAAGGTATGAAACAGGTGCAGAAAATAAGGAGCTGTTAATTTCTGTACTAGGAATTCCCACAATATACGCTCGGATGAGGTGTTTTTCGTGTTAAAGGACTTATTCCGGAAACAAAAGAAATACGCCACGATCCCTTCGGAACATGCAAAAAAGGATATTCCGGAGGGGATTATGCAGAAATGTCCCCGTTGTGGGACCATCCTCATCACCAAAGAACTGGAGAAGAACTTGAAAGTATGTAAGAGTTGTCAGTATCACTTCTCCATGTCTGCTCCAGATCGAATTCAATCATTGGTGGATGATGGACGCTTTTTTGAATATGATGCGGATTTGATATCCATGGACCCCCTTCAATTTCCTAATTACGAGGATAAGGTGAAATTGGATATCGAAAAAACAAAATTAAATGAAGCGGTAATGACAGGGGAAGGAACAATGGGGGGCTATCCTGCTGTCATTGGCGTGATGGACTCTCGCTTTCGGATGGGAAGCATGGGGTCGGTAGTGGGAGAAAAAATTGCACGTGCGGCGATTCGAGCCACAAAAAAAAGATATCCTTTTATCTTGTTCTCTGCTTCCGGTGGAGCCCGGATGCAAGAAGGGGTTCTTTCTCTGATGCAAATGGCGAAGACCAGTGCTGCCCTAGAGAGAATGCACCGGGAGAAAGTGCTTTTTGTGTCGGTATTGACGAATCCTACTACAGGAGGCGTATCTGCTAGTTTCTCTTCACTTGGCGATATTAACATCGCTGAACCCGAGGCCTTGATTGGGTTTGCTGGAAGACGAGTCATCGAGCAAACCGTCCGCCAACAGCTACCCGATGATTTTCAGACGGCAGAATTTCTCCTTAAGCATGGTCAATTAGACCAGGTAGTCCCTCGGGGAGAGATGCGAGAAATGTTGACTCGGATTCTAGACTTGCATGCAGGAGGAAGAGAGAGCCATGAATAATGGACAGCTCACCTTTGAAAAACCACTTAATGAATTGCGAGGCAAGATCGCAGAGTTACGGAAATTTACCCAGGAAAAAGAGATTGACCTGTCAGAGGAGATTGCTACTTTAGAGGAGAAAGCGCGCCGTTTGGAAGAGCAAATCTATGGTAACTTGTCGACTTGGCAAAAAGTACAAATCGCACGACATGTCGCACGTCCCACCACATTGGACTACATCCAGCAAATTTTCACAGACTTTGTTGAATTACACGGAGATCGTCTGTATGGCGATGATCCTGCCATTGTTGGAGGGATTGCGAAATTCAATGGTTCTCCAGTTACCGTAATTGGTCATGAGCGTGGGAAAGATACAAAGGATAAAATTGCTCGCAATTTTGGCCTCCCGCACCCTGAAGGGTATCGGAAAGCGCTCCGCTTAATGCAACAGGCAGATAAATTTAATCGCCCCATTATCTGTTTTATTGATACCCAAGGGGCACATCCCGGAATTGAAGCAGAAGAGCGAGGGCAATCTGAAGCAATTGCTAGAAATCTACGAGAGATGGCAGGGTTTCGTGTCCCGATTATCTGTGTGGTGACAGGCGAAGGAGGGAGCGGGGGAGCACTTGCCATTAGTGTAGGCAATCGCTTGCTTATGTTAGAGAACGCTTATTACTCTGTAATTTCTCCTGAAGGTGCCGCCGCTATTTTGTGGCGGGATGCGACCAAAGCGCAGGAAGCTGCAGAAGCGCTAAAAATTACAGCACAAGATCTTTATTCCCTTGGTGTTGTTGATGAAATCATAAAGGAGCCAAAGGGTGGGGCACATAAAGATGTGACAGCTCAGTCAATTGCCATAAAAGAGGCGATTAGCCAATCCTTATCACCGTTGTTGGCAATGAGTGATGAGGAACGAATGATCGATCGACATACCAAATTTGAAAAGATCGGGGTTTTTACAACCGTGGGTTGAGGGAAATCACCCCTCGGTTTTCTCTTTTTGTCCCACAGGGACATAAAAAGTCCCTGTGGGAGAGTATCGTCGTGCGATGGTAAAAAGGCTGAGCTGGGTATAACTATCATTGAGGTGAAAGCATCGATGGAACGTATTGCAGTGTTGACCAGTGGTGGGGATTCCCCAGGAATGAATGCGGCGATCCGTGCAGTTGTTCGTAAAGGTCGTCATCATGGATTAGATGTTGTTGGGGTTCAAAGGGGATATACGGGTTTGATTCAAGGGGATTACCTTTCGATGAACTTAGGTTCTGTGGGAGATATCATTCATCGAGGGGGCACAATTCTTCGTTCAGCCCGTTGTGAAGAATTTCGAACGCCAGAAGGGCGTGAAAAAGCCGTTTTGAATTTACAACAGCATGAAATTGGCGGGCTTGTGGTGATTGGTGGCGATGGAAGTTTTCGTGGAGCACAGCACTTAACAGCCCTTGGATTTCCAACCATCGGTGTACCAGGAACGATTGACAATGATATCCCAGGAACAGACTTTACAATTGGTTTTGATACGGCGGTGAATACCGCTATTCAAAACATTGATCGCATTCGTGATACAGCCTCTTCCCATGAACGCACCTATATTGTTGAGGTAATGGGGCGTAACGCGGGGGATATTGCTTTGTGGGCCGGGCTAGCTGATGGTGCGGAATCAATTCTTATTCCCGAGGCACCCTATGAGTTGGATGACATAGTGGAACGCCTTGCAAGAGGCGATCGACGGGATAAAAAACATAGCATTATCATTGTAGCGGAGGGTGTAGGAAGTGCTATTGAAATCGGTCAAATGATTAAAGAAAAGACCGGCGAAGAGAATCGAGTCACCGTGTTGGGACATATCCAGCGTGGTGGCTCTCCGACGGCATTTGATCGCGTGCTTGCAAGTCGAATGGGAGCAGAGGCGGTTGATTTGTTGTTGGCTGGGGAGCGAGATAAAATGGTTGCGATTCGCAACAATGAAATTACCAGCCTTCCCTTTGATACAGCTTTTGCCATGCAACATCAACCGGATATGTCAATCTATGACTTGGCTAGCATATTGGCGATTTAAGAAAGGATGGAAGTTGAATGAGGAAAACAAAAATCGTCTGCACGATTGGACCGACGAGTGAGAATCCTGAGGTTCTTCGGAGCTTAATGGAAGCCGGAATGAATGTGGCACGGCTTAATTTTTCTCATGGATCTCATGAGGAGCATAAAGAACGGATGGACCGTATTCGTGCAGTTGGAAAAGAGCTTGGAAAAAATATAGCCATATTACTGGATACTAAGGGACCTGAGATTCGTACGGGTGTGCTAGGGGTCGATGAGATTCAATTGGTAGCGGGTCAACGTTTTACCTTAACTGCTGAGACCGTTGAGGGAGATGCTTCTCGAGTTTCAATTTCTTATCCTGGACTGGTGAACGATGTTCATCCTGGTTCGACGATTCTTATCGATGATGGTCTTATCGGGTTGACAGTCGAAGAGGTTGAAGGAAACGAAATTCATTGTCACATCGATAATGGGGGCCCATTAAAAAGTCGTAAGGGTGTCAATGTGCCAGGCGTCTCCGTTAACCTTCCTGGAATTACTGAAAAGGATGTAGCGGATATTCTTTTTGGTATTCAAGAGGGTGTTGATTTTATTGCGGCCTCATTTGTACGTAAAGCGGCAGATGTGATGGAGATCCGCCGATTATTAGAGGAAAATGATGCGGATATCCATATTATTTCCAAGATCGAGAACAAGGAAGGAATCCAAAATCTTGATGCGATCTTAGAAGCATCCGATGGGTTAATGGTTGCTCGGGGAGATCTTGGTGTTGAGGTGCCAGCCGAAGATGTGCCGATTTATCAAAAGCGGTTGATTGAAAAATGTAACGATCGAGGAAAACCGGTCATTACAGCGACACAAATGCTTGATTCTATGCAGCGTAATCCTCGTCCGACGAGAGCGGAGGCAAGTGATGTAGCCAATGCGATCTTTGATGGTACGGATGCGATTATGCTCTCGGGTGAGACGGCTAACGGAAAATATCCGATTGAAGCCGTTAACACGATGGCTCGGATTGCCTGCCGCGCAGAAAGTTCACTAAGGTATCAAGATCTTTTCCGTGATCGCAAGGAAGCACAGGAAGTTAGCATCCCTGATTCAATCAGCCAAGCAGTTGTTCACACGGCCTCGATCATGAAATCCTCTGCGATCATTACTGCAACGGAAAGCGGTCGAACTGCACGACTGGTTTCCAAATATCGCCCCCAGGCTTCGATTATTGCGGTGACTGTTCATGACGATGTAATGCGTAAGTTAGCTCTTATATGGGGAGTGCATCCCGTCCGGAGTGAACCCGTTACCACTACGGATGAAATGTTGCAAACCGCAATCCGTTCTTCATTGGGAGCAGGATATGTGAACCATGGCGACTCTGTCGTCATTACTGGGGGAGTGCCAGTAGGACAGTCAGGTACAACCAACCTGATGAAAGTGCATATGATTGGTGATATTCTTGCCAAAGGTCAAGGGATTGGCCGCAAAGTGCTGACGGGTAAAGTGGTTGTGGGCACCTCCCCTGAGGAAATTCGTGGAAAAATGAAAGACGGAGCGATTTTGATCACTCCTGCGACGGACCGTGATATGATGGATTCCTTTGAAAGGGCTGCTGCCGTGATTGTTGAAGAAGGTGGGCTAACCTGTCACACAGCTGTCGTCGGTATTAATATCGGGGTTCCTGTCGTTGTTGGTGTGCAAAACGCGACGAGGATTTTTGGTGATGGAATGCAAGTAACGGTGGATTGTGAGCGGGGTCATATTTATTCTGGACGATCTGTTTTGTAAAGTACTAAAAAAGCACTGGGGCTTCCCCAGTGCTTTTTTAGTACTTATTCACCTAACGGAAGCCGACGGTAGATTAAAGAACGCGCAAACGGGGAAATATCCACCAACGCATTTTTTTTCGCCGCTTCTGGCGTTGTCGGCGTTTCATCAGGGACAACTCCTTTCGTTGACGGTTGCCGAGACGCTTATATTTGATGAGTGCCTTTATTGTATCTCCTTGAAAAAGGTTTGGCTATTCACAGGATGCGTAATATCGGAGTGAATTATGTAACTTTTCAACACAAGTTCACTGAGAGGCGATGATTCACACAATATCGCCTAAATCATCCAAATAAGCGGTCATGCATGGGATCGGGCTGTTTAAAGAGAAAAAATTTGGCTATCTGACACGGAGGTAGACGGCCTGGGGGCAAATCCTGCGCTATAATAGGGTCAATAAACGTAGGACCATAAGAATATTCAGGAGGAAAGAATGGTTATGGCCAAGACCCAGGTTCGTGTACGGTATCAAGAAACCGATCAAATGGGAATTGTACATCATAGTGTTTATGCCATATGGTTTGAGGTGGGTAGGAGTGAACTGATTCGAGAACTTGGATATTCTTATCAGTTCTTTGAGGAACGAGGACTTTTGTTGCCAGTGGTCGACTACCATTGCCGATTTGTTTCACCCGCACGTTTTGATGATCAAATCATCATTCAAACGACGATCAAAGAATTACGAGGTGCGAAAATGGTCTTTGCCTACGAATTATTTCATGAAACGGGTGCTCGCATTGCCCATGGAGAGACCATTCATCTATGGGTGGATCAGACAATGAAGCCGGTTCGCTTTCAAGAAGCACACCCAACTCTTTACAATAAATTTCAGGGTCGCTTGAAGGATATATAATGATCCGGGAGTGTGAATGCAAATGTTTCGCATCGGGATGTTAATGGTATTGGTTGTTGCGATGATAGAGATTTGGGGTCTTGTTGCCGCGGGCAATTGGATCGGACCACTACCGACTATTGGGATGGTAATTGGAAGTAGCTTAATTGGAGCGTGGTTCGCTCGAAAACAGGGATTGGCTGTCATTCGCTTGGCGAAGGTGCAATTGGATCATCGTCAAATCCCGGGCGAAGCAATCATCGATGGAATTTGTATCCTGTTCGGTGGTCTTCTGTTAATTATGCCTGGCTTTTTAACAGACAGTGTAGGAATTTTGCTATTGATTCCGCTCACTCGTGGAATCGTCAAGATCTTGGCGAAGCAGAAATTGCTATCTTGGATTCAAAATGGAAAGTTTACTTGGATTGATCGGCGAACTCCTTAAACGAAAAATGCCCTTGTATAAGGGCATTTTTCGTTTTGAAAGGATTATTTTTGTAAAGGGGTTCTACCGTTTCGTATGTAATTCCACAAATCGCGAAAGACATGGGCGCGATAAAGGGCGATTAGAATTACCGCGAGTGTTGGACCTGCGATTAAACCAATCACTCCCATCAGTTTGAGACCCACAAAAAGGGCAAACAACGTAAAGAGCGGGTTGAGCCCAATGTTGCTAGCAACCAACTTGGGTTCAATCGTCTGACGGACCAAAATGATAATTAAGTATAGGATGGCGAGGCCGATTCCTACTTCGATGTCCCCAGTAAGAAGGAGAACAAGTGACCAGGGGATTAAGACGGAGCCGACTCCTAAGTAAGGAAGTAAGTCAACAATCGCAGTAACGATAGCGATCGTCAGTGCATAGCGAATGCCAATGATCATCAGGCCAATCCATACGATAAAACCGGTAATTGAAATTAAGGTGAGTTGGGCTCTCATAAAACCAAACAGGGCGCGTTTTAAATCGACGATAATTAAACTTCCGGTATGTTGTACATGATGTGGAATTAAATTTTGCAAACTTCGTTTCAAACGGGGCCAATCAAAGGCAATAAAAAATGCAGCAAGTACACAAAATACCAATACAGTGGCAAAGTACGGGAGATTACCCAGGAAAGTCCCGATTCCTGAGATAATATCGGTAATTAATTGAGTGCCTTTGTTTGCCACGATGCCAATGTTGTTTTGAATGCTATTGACGATTTCTGATCGTTGCTGTGGATTTTTTTCAAGGTAGTTTTGAATATTGTCGATCAACTGGCTTAGCTCAGAGTGACCATTAAAAAAGGTGGATAGGATATAGGTATTGATATCATTAATCCAAGCAGGAATCCAATCAGATAATCGAATGAGTACGACAACGATTTCAGAGACAAGTAAGATCAAGAGAGTGAGCAAAATTGCGATTAATAGAAGCAATGTAATCGTGACACCAGCCCATCGAGGAACACGAAATCGTAATTCCAACCAGCGAACGATAGGCTCTGCTAGCATGGCAATCATCCAACCAATAAAAAATGGGTAAACGAGTGGAACAGCAAAGAGTAAAAAATAGTAACCCACGATGGCAACTGCTATGACTAGGAGACCCCGTGCAATGGGCCAGACAACTTCACGGTTCAACGTTTTGCTCCTCCATTCACGTAGTTTTTTCCAGCATTCCCCTTTAGGGGTTTGTAAAACCTAAAGTTTTTCATACAATGTGTTCAGTTTATCACGTTTTTCCCATCACCATTGTGATGATAAGGTTTTGATGTTGTGAACACGGTAAAAGGTTACGACATGATGATTTAAGGTCTGTTCAAAGCGGAAAGGAACGGATAAGCTTGAAATAAATGCCGTTTATTAGAGAATCACCGGGTTCAGATAAGTAGAGGTTTTGAGTAACCCGCTCTTGATTTTATCGAAAGAAGCTACCCTAAAAAATTTCAGGGCAGCTTCTTTCATATCAACGAGTACCGCTGATACCTAGTCTAATTTATTGAGGTAAATTAATCTAGAAGTAAATCACCAATAAGCAATACGGATCCTTTTTTAATGATGATCCACTCAGTTCGCTATGGAATCTTCGTGGATTCTTCTGTTCAAAATGCTTTTCAGCCATATTTCATACGTCCATTACCAATCGACTTGTTTATAGTCTTTAAAATAGACACCGGTCGTAGGTCGTTCAATATCCTTCCCTTCATAGATTGGATCGCAAATACGGGCAGCCGCATCGTGAAAATCAAGGGGGAGTTGTACTGAATTTTGCCCCTGTAATTTTTCAGGAAAGAGACTAGAAACCCACCCGGGATCAACACTTGATATAAAAATTTGATGTTTTTTGTACTCTTTTGCCATGGTTAATGTCATCATATTTAATGATGCCTTGGACATATTGGTATGAACATGGTTTTTACCTTTTCGTTTCACATTAAACTTTCCTTCGACGGAGGTCACATTAATAATAAAGCGGTTACGATTCGGGCTTCTTAACATCGAATTTTTTAGACGACTATTTAATAAAAATGGTGCTGTTACATTAATCAGTTGCACTTCTAGCATTTCCATTAATGAAATATCTTGAGATTTAGCAATCCAAGAATTATAATCTGCTAAATGCTTTTTTGGTACCTCGACTTCTTGATTAATCAATTGTAAAGGCATAAATTTTTCTGATATGTGTGGAGTTGATGTAAATTCTTGCTTTTCCCCCGAAGATAGTTGTAACAATGCTGGACTGAAAAGCTGAGTTTTTAAATTGGATTCGTTTAAAAGTAATGTATGATACTCCTCTTCTGGCATTCGAACCGTCTGAGCTGCGTTATTAATAATGATGTCGATATGAGAGAAGGATTGATCGAGTAAGTAAGCAAATTGTTCGACTTGATCAATATAGCGAAAATCGAGGCCGAAAATATGAATGCGATCTTTCCAAGTCTCATAATCATGCTCTTGTATATACTGTTGTAGGGCATCATACGGAAAGCGCGTTGTGATAATGACTCGAGCACCATCACGTAATAAACGTAATGCCGTAAAATATCCTATTTTTGTTCTACCTCCAGTAACTAGGGAGGTATATTGATGTAAATCATGCCTTCCTATTCGTTTCTTCTCATTTAAGTCTCCACATGATGGGCAAAGCTTTGAATAGTGTGGATGGGGAATAGTTAATGGTTGCTTACAAACATAGCAGGGGTAGCGTTTATTTTCGCTCTCTAGTCTTGTCATCTTTATCACCTAATGAGATAGTTTATCGAAAATTAATTTTCATAAAGTATGAAGTCATTATTTACATAAATAGTATCACTCGTTATAATCATTGTACAGGGTAGCTCAATTAGTAGAGTAATCGCCTTGCAAGCGAATGGTGAAGGTGCAAATCCTTCCCCTGTAGTGTTGGTAGTTTAATTAAAATTCCGACCTTTCAAGTCGGCGATGAAGGTAAAATCCTTCCCACACGAAAAAGCCTCCATTATGGAGGCTTTTTTATTAACTTTTACCAATTTTCTTAGGGCTGTCGTTAACCAAAGATAGGGTGTAGCCTGTTATAAATTATTCATTGAAGTATGGATCAAAAACATTCAAATTATAGGAGGGTCATTGGTCATTGCATCAGCAATAAACCAAGGAGAAATTCAAGGTAATGTTTGTCAAAGGTTCGATGAGGTGGAAAGGGATATCAGCCATATAAAAAGAAACAGGGCTTCTCATAATGAGCAGATTGATGCTCGAGGGTTTAAACACATGGACAGAACAATCGAGGAGGAAGCCATAGATGAAGTAACAAGAATTATAAGCAGGGCGAAGAACATAATAGACAATAACAACGACATCGTTGAAAGAAAAGATGATATCAATGAGTGTTTTAAAGCGATGCGTCATGTTATTGATCGATTGATAGACGAAATAATAGGGACATTTAATGAGAAACGTGGTGACTTTAAATTCAAGATGGTATTTTGTGTAATATAATCAAAAATGTGTTAAAAATTTTCACTAATGCTATCCATTCAATAGATGGAAATAACCTTTTACCGTGTACGCAACGTTTTTTTTTTTGTGGTACACTGGTATGGGCGAAACGGGGCACCCAAGCAGTTAGTTTTTAAGTAATTGAGCTGAAGAGACTGTGGGTCAAATACGGTTCTATTACTTCAACTTTCATGCGGAGCGCCTGTGTACAGGTTACGAATGCGACCTTTCCCGCATTCGTAAGCGCTTCGCCTTCATACTTATATAAACTGTAATCTTTCCTTCCAAGCGGTAGGAAAGGATTACCTTGTGCCCAGAATACCAAACCATATGAAGTAAAGGAGAGATTGAAAGTGTCGGTTTCTAAAGGATTGGAGGGTGTCGTTGCTCTCACTTCCCAGATCAGCTCAATTATTGATGGGGTTCTCACCTATAGAGGATACAACATCGATGAGTTAACCGAAAAAGCGAATTTTGAGGAGACTGCTTTTCTCCTTTGGAAAGGTCATCTACCTAACCGGGAAGAGCTGGCGCAACTAAACAAAGAATTGTCAGAGGAAGCTGTGCTACCTGAAGCAATTCTAGCCCAGTTAAAAACATATCCAAAGAGTGCGCATCCGATGGCTGCCCTTCGTACAGCAGTTTCTGCCCTCGGTCTGTATGATGATAATCCAAACGATAAGACTGTGGAAGGGAACTACAAAAAAGCAGTTAGCCTAACTGCGAAGTTGCCAACCATTGTCGCAGCATTGTATCGGATGGATAAAGGACTCGAGCCAGTTGCCCCACACCCAGAGTATGGGTTTGCGCAAAACTTTGTTTATATGCTTCATGGGGAAGAACCGTCGGCGGTTGCTGTTGAGGCGATTGACAAAGCATTGATCCTTCATGCGGATCACGAATTAAATGCATCCACCTTTGCGGCTCGGGTAACTACGGCGACCTTGACCGATCTTTATTCTGCGGTTACAGCAGCGATCAGCGCTTTGAAAGGACCTCTTCACGGTGGTGCTAACGAACAAGTGATGTGCACCTTGGAAGAGATCGGAAGTGTGGACCGTGCCCAAGAAGTGATTGAAAAGAAATTAGCTAACAAAGAAAAGATCATGGGCTTTGGTCACCGTGTGTACAAAGATGGAGATCCTCGTGCAAAACACTTGCGTGAAATGTCCCGTCAACTGGGTGATCAAACGGGCGATACCAAGTGGTATGAGATGTCCATTAAAATTGATGAAATTGTTCAAGCTGAGAAGGGCTTAAAGCCAAATGTGGACTTCTATTCGGCATCCACTTATCATTACCTCGGGATTCCGCTCAGCTTGTTTACACCCATATTTGCAATTAGCCGGGTAACAGGTTGGACTGCTCACATTCTGGAACAGTATGGAGATAATCGTCTCATTCGTCCTCGAGCAGAATATGTGGGTCCAACAAACCAATCCTACATTCCGATTGATGAACGCTAATTTTTAATTACTAAACAGAGAGATAGCTCGGACTGAAGCGAATCAAAAGTATGTACGATCAGGAGGAGTGATTCCATGGCACAGTATGAAGCGCCTAAAGCAGGAGAAAAAATCACCCTAAACAATGGTGAATTGCAAGTTCCCGATAAACCAATTATCCCCTTTATCGAAGGAGATGGAATCGGTCCAGATATCTGGGCAGCAGCACAACGTGTATTTGATGCGGCTGTGGAAAAAGCATACGGTTCAAAGAAAAAAATTGAGTGGTATGAAATCTACGCAGGTGAAAAAGCTCATGATCGTTTTGGTGAGTGGTTGCCAGAGGCTACGCTAAAAGCAATTGAAGAATACTATGTTGCGATTAAAGGTCCTCTGACTACACCTGTAGGTGGTGGAATTCGCTCCTTAAATGTAGCCCTCCGTCAAGAATTGGACCTCTTTGTTTGTTTGCGTCCCGTTCGTTACTTTAATGGTGTTCCCTCCCCTGTAAAGAAGCCTGAACAAGTCGATATGGTGATCTTCCGGGAAAACTCCGAGGACATCTATGCAGGAATTGAGTGGGAAGCTGAAACCGATGAAGCGAAAAAGATGATTCGCTTTATGCAAGAGGAGATGGGTGTGAAGAAAATTCGCTTCCCTGAGACCTCAGGGATTGGTATCAAACCAGTCTCCAAAGAAGGTACGGAACGATTGGTTCGTGCCGCGATTCAGTATGCCCTTGATCACGGTCGTAAAAGTGTCACCCTTGTTCATAAAGGCAACATCATGAAATATACAGAAGGTGCCTTTAAGAGCTGGGGGTATGAATTGGCTCACAAGGAATTCCGTGACCAAGTATTCACATGGCAGGATTATGATGCCATCAAAGATAAGCATGGTGTCGAAGCGGCTAACCAAGCTCAATCGGAAGCAGAAGCGGCCGGGAAACTATTGGTGAAAGACTCCATCGCAGATGCGTTCTTGCAACAAATTCTTACCCGTCCGGCTGAGTATGATGTGATTGCAACCCTCAACCTCAACGGGGATTATGTCTCGGATGCACTTGCTGCTCAGGTTGGTGGAATTGGGATTGCTCCAGGTGCGAACATTAACTTTGAGAGCGGTCATGCAATTTTTGAAGCGACCCATGGGACTGCTCCGAAATATGCTGGAATGGATAAGGTGAACCCGGGTTCTGTCATCCTTTCAGGTGTATTGATGTTAGAGCACCTTGGTTGGCAAGAAGCGGCTGACCGAATTTATCGTGCGATGGATAAAACAATTGGTCAAAAGACGGTGACCTATGACTTTGCACGTTTGATGGATGGTGCCGAAGAGCTGAAATGCTCTGAGTTTGCAACAAAGCTGATTGAAAACCTGTAATCATTTAAGGGATATGAATCGGGAGGTTACGTAACATGTCGATCCGCAGAAGAAAGATCTCCGTCATCGGTAGCGGGTTTACCGGGGCAACAACTGCATTGATGTTGGCACAAAAAGAATTAGGGGATGTCGTACTGGTAGATATTCCTCAAGCGGAGGGTCCTACCAAAGGGAAAGCCCTTGATATGATGGAAGCTTCACCCGTCGAAGGTTTTGATGCAAACATCATTGGAACGGTTGATTATGCAGATACCGCTGATTCCGACTTGGTAATTATTACAGCTGGTATTGCTCGCAAGCCCGGTATGAGCCGAGATGATCTTGTCAGTACGAACGCGAAAGTGATGCGTGCAGTTACTGAGCAAGTCGTAAAGTACTCTCCGGAAACGATTATCCTTGTCTTGACCAATCCTGTGGATGCCATGAGCTTTGAAGTTTTCCGGACCTCTGGCTTCCCAAAACATCGCGTCATTGGGCAATCCGGTGTGCTTGATACCGCTCGCTTCCGTACCTTCGTTGCACAAGAGCTGAATCTTTCGGTTGAAGATGTGACTGGCTTTGTGTTGGGTGGTCATGGCGACGATATGGTGCCGCTTGTTCGTTATTCCTATGCAGGGGGAATTCCTCTGACCAACTGGTTGTCTAAAGAACGGTTGGATGCCATTGTTGAACGGACTCGGAAAGGTGGCGGGGAAATCGTAGGACTCTTAGGAAATGGTAGTGCCTATTATGCTCCTGCAGCTTCCCTCGTACAAATGGCAGAAGCGATTCTAAAAGACAAACGTCGGGTCTTGCCGGCTATTGCATACCTCGAAGGTGAGTATGGTTACCAGGATATGTACTTAGGGGTACCCGTTGTTCTTGGTGGAAATGGACTGGAGAAGATCGTTGAGCTTGAACTGACGAAGGAAGAGAAAGCGGAACTGGACAAGTCTGCTGATTCAGTGCGTTCCGTAATGAAAGTATTAAACTAAGATACGTCTTTGGACAGTCCGAAAGGACTCGGTTCTTCCGAGTCCTTTCCCATCCTTGGATATGTAAGCGCTATCATAAAGGGTTTTGAAAAAAAAGAATTTGGATGAATAAGGAACGTCCGGCGTGATTTAGCGATGGATATTCCTTTTTATTTTGCTCTTAAAACATGTTCTTGTCCGATTGGGGTCTTTACGAAGAGAGAGTGAACCATGTACCATGATGAATGAATGGAGAGGAATTTCACTACAAATTAAGCGGAGGATGGGAAGATGAGTAAAAAGGTGCTGGTCGTCGATGATGAACCCTCGATTGTAAAGTTAGTCCAGTTCAACCTCGAAAAAGAAGGGTATCAAGTGCTTGTAGCAAGTGATGGAGAAGCTGCGTTAAGCAAAGTATCCGAAGAACAACCTGATCTGATTGTTCTTGATCTCATGCTTCCAAAAGTGGATGGTCTTGAGGTTTGTAAACAGGTACGAGCCCAAAATCATCACCTACCAATCCTTATGCTGACAGCGAAAACCGAAGAATTTGACAAAGTGTTAGGTTTAGAACTCGGAGCCGATGATTATATGACAAAGCCCTTCAGTCCCCGGGAACTGACAGCGCGAGTGAAAGCGATCCTTCGCAGAATGGAAGCCATGCGGCAGACGGATGAGAACACACCGAATCAGTTGCTGAAAATTGGTGATCTTATTATTGATATTGAAGGGTACGAAGTGCGCCATCATCAAAGGACGATTGACCTTACCCCCAAGGAATTTGAACTCTTGATTTATCTAGCGAATCATCGGGGGAAAGTATTATCCCGAGACCAATTACTCAACGCTGTTTGGGACTATGATTATATTGGGGATACTCGGATTGTAGATGTGCATGTGAGCCATCTTCGGGAAAAAGTCGAGGAGGATTCACGAAATCCACTCTATATAAAAACCGTACGCGGAATTGGTTATAAATTTGAAGGTCCCAAGGAGGGCTAGTTGGTGCGTGGGCGATTGTTCGTCACTTTTTTATGGTTGACTGGTTTATCCGTATTGATCACAGGATTGTTAGTCTCCTTCTTGATGAGGGCAGCATATATGGATTCCCTTGGAGAAAGGATGGGGAAAGAAGGGCAACTCCTTGCAAAAAGTTTAGATTGGGAGAGTACAGCGCCTGGAAAGCCTAATTTCAGAAGACAGACTAGGCTGTACAGTCAAACATTGGACGCTCACGTTACTTTGATGGATAAGAATGGAGATGTGCTCAGTGATTCCGATCAGCGTTCAAAGAAAGGGAAAAATAATAAAAATAACTCTGCGGTAAAAAGGATTTTGCAAAAAAAGGAACGATCGACCTATGAGCGTGTGGTTACTGACAACCAATTAGCGGTCTATGTGCCTGTTGATTACAATGGAGAACGAAAAGGGGTTCTACGTATTACAGTAGAGTTAGATTCCATCAATCATTCCCTGCGCCAAGTGTGGGTGTCGATGATTATTGGTCTCATCTTTGCATATGCAGTGGCCGCTCTAGTTAGTTCACGGTTGGCTTCACGCTTTACTCGCCCCATTGAGGAAATTACCCAAGTCGCAGTCGATGTTGCCCGTAATAAGTATCATCGACGCATTCCTGTGAAGAAACAGGATGAGATTGGACGCTTAGCAACCGCGATCAATCGGATGGGGGCCGGCCTTCGTTATCAGCTAGAAACCATCCGTAAAAGCGAGCGCCGGTTAACCGGTGTCATTGAAACGATGGAAAGTGGCCTTTTAATGGTGGATGCTGAAGGGAAGGTCACCGTCGCTAACCAAGCCATCCTATCGTTATTTGATCTTGGTTCGACTAGCTTGATCAACAAGTCCCTGACAGATTTACCCGTTTTCCATGAGTTGCAGGGGCTGGTCCATCATTGCAAAGAGTCACAGGAATCGGTTAGGGATGAACTTCACTTATATTTTCCTACCGAGCGAATTTTAGCTGCTTCATTAACACCGATATGGGGCGGTGAGACGACGGGTATGGGTGTGGTTATCGTGCTACATGATATCACCCCCATTCGTTATCTAGAAAAGTTACGCACGGAATTTGTGGCCAATGTTTCCCATGAATTAAAAACCCCTGTCACGTCGCTGCGTGGATTTGCCGAGACGCTTCTCGATGGCGGGGTGGATGATCCGAAGATGCGACGAGAATTTCTAGAGATTATTCATTTTGAAAGCCTACGCTTAGAACGATTGATCGGCGATTTATTAGACCTTTCCAAGATTGAATCCCGCAAGGTACGTCTGAATGTGGTGAAAGTGAGTATTGATGATTTGCTTCGTCCTACCATCAAGACAATGGAAGAAGAGATACGAAAACTAGATTTGCAATTGCATATGAAAGGGGAACGTGGGTTTAACGTTCGTGTTGACCCTGATCGTTTTTCTCAGATTGTCATCAACCTGGTTGCCAATGCAATGGCGTATACCCCTGCAGGTGGAAGCATTACCTTAACGACAGGGGTAGAGGAATCAAGTTGGTGGCTTCAAGTGGAGGATACAGGAATAGGGATTCCTAGTGAAGATCTCCCTCGTATATTTGAACGATTTTATCGTGTAGATAAAGCGAGATCCCGTGACTCAGGAGGGACAGGTCTAGGACTTGCCATTGTTAAACATCTCGTTGAGGCCCATCGAGGAACCATTGATGTAGAGAGCCAAGTTGGGGAAAAAACGGGTTTTACGCTCCGGTTTCCCCGCTAGGGGCTCTTTTTTTTGTGCATCGATTCTTTCGTCTTTACAAAACCTTTACAATCCATTCACTCTAGTACAAAAGACTCTCTTTATAGTAGTCAATGTAAGAAGGAAGAATGATTCCATCGACTCTAGGGGGTTACTTGTTATGTGGAAGAAAGGTTTGGCTGTTGCAGGGGCATTACTACTATCCGTCTCACTTGCGGCGTGTTCATCAAATGCTAGCGGTGGTGGGAGTGAAAAGGATAAAGGTCTCTCGGGTACCATCAGAATCGACGGCTCCAGCACGGTATTCCCAATCAGCCAGGCAGTAGCTGAAGAGTTTATGAAGAAAAACCCAAATGTCAATGTGACGGTTGCACAATCAGGAACAGGGGCTGGGTTTGACAAATGGACCAAACAAGAAACAGACTTGAGCGATGCTTCTCGTCTGATCAAAGATGAAGAAAAAGAAGCGGCTAAAAAATCGGGACTAGAGCCAAAGGAATTTCCAGTGGCCTTCGATGGAATCTCCGTTGTAGTCAATAAAGAAAATGACTTTGCGAAGACGATTACCACCAAGGAATTAAAAAAGATTTGGGAACCTGATTCCAAAGTGAAAACATGGAAAGACGTTCGATCCAACTGGCCTGATAAACCCATTAAATTATACGGTCCTGGAACTTCAGATGGTACCTTCGATTATTTCACAGGTGCGATCATCGGTGAAGAAGGAAAGAGCCGTACGGATTATACCCAGTCTGAAGACGATAATACCCTCGTAACAGGGGTTTCTGGTGATAAATACGCGCTTGGATATTTCGGATTCTCTTACTATGAAGAGAATAAAGATAAACTCAATGTTCTCAAGGTTGACAATGGTAAAGGTGGAGTTGCACCGTCCTTTGAAACAATTAAAAATGGTACCTATTCTCCGCTCTCCCGTTCCATCTACGTTTACGCTGATGAAAAAACGATGACTGAGAATAAGGCGATCAAAGAATTCCTCTCCTTCTATCTGAAAGAAGGGAAGCAGTTGGTATCCGACGTCGGATATGTCCCTCTAACAGATAAGGATTATGAAAAGGGAATTGCCTTGCTAGAAGATAAGTAACCTTGAACGACTGGGAGTGTGGACCTCCTCTACTAAGAGGGAGGGGCCACACTTTCCCGTGTTTATTGAAAGGAGTCAAACGTGGTGAAAAATCACTCACTGGGAACAGCAGGTCGCTTTCGACGAAGTCGTTCTTTGGGAAGAACCTGGGAAAATATGATTCCAAAACTTCTTCTCGCTTGTGCACTGATTTCTGTTTTTACAACGCTTGGAATCATCGGTACGCTCATTTCTGAGACGACCTCCTTTTTTAGTCAAGTTTCTTTTGGCGAATTTTTCACGGAGACAAAGTGGACAGCACTTTTTCATGAATCACAACAGCACTTTGGGGTATGGCCTTTAATTGCGGGTACCCTCTTAGTGACAGGGATCGCAGCAATCGTCGCTGTGCCAATCGGCCTGGCAAGTGCGATTTATCTGAGTGAGTATGCGAATCCCAAAGTAAGTAAAGTGTTAAAACCGATTCTAGAAGTATTGGCAGGAGTACCCACGATTGTATATGGCTTTTTTGCACTCACCTTTGTTACTCCCTTATTGCGCGGTCTTTTGCCAGAGATGGGTGTTTTCAATGCGCTGTCAGCAGGGATCGTGGTTGGGATTATGATCATCCCACTGATCGCTTCCCTGTCTGAAGATGCGATGAGTGCTGTACCAAAAAATATTCGTGAAGCGGCTTATGCGATGGGCTGTACCAAATTTGAGGTAGCATTAAAAGTGGTTGTACCAGCTGCCTTATCGGGAATTATTGCTTCCTTTGTACTGGGTCTTTCCCGGGCAATTGGAGAGACGATGATTGTGACGATTGCTGCTGGAAGTACCCCCCAATTGACCTTAGATCCTACGGAATCCGTTCAGACAATGACTTCCTTTATTGTTCAAGCAGCAACGGGTGACAATAGCTTTGGCTCGACTGCGTATGGAGCCATCTATGCGGTTGGGATGACCCTATTCTTATTTACACTGGTAATGAATCTGTTAGCGCAATATATCTCTCGTCGCTTTAAGGAGGAGTACTGATGAGTGCAGAAGAAGTTGTTATCCACCATCAAGAGGGGGAGTCAGGATCCCCTACGCTCTCACTTGTAGAGAAGAGAGAAAGAAGTCACTTTGGATTCCGTCGGTGGAAAAATCGTTTGGCCCACGGTCTATTCTTGATTAGCACAATGATTGGGGTCATTGTACTTGGTGCTCTACTTTGGAACGTAGTGAAGGATGGATGGGCATGGGTAACGCCAACCTTCTTCAATAATTTTGCTTCACGCCTTCCCGAACAAGCAGGCATTAAAGCTGCCTTCTGGGGAACGATCTGGGTAATTGGACTAACAGTTCCCCTCACCTTTATCTTTGGTGTGGGTACGGCGATCTATCTAGAAGAATATGCACGTAAAAATCGGTTTACTCGTTTTATTCAACTGAACATCAGTAATTTAGCGGGTGTTCCTTCCATTGTATTTGGTATTTTAGGTTTGACCTTGTTCGTACGGTTGATGGGATTGGGCAAAACAGTCTTAGCCGGTTCGCTCACGATGACCTTATTAGTATTACCCATAGTCATTGTGGCTGCTCGTGAGGCGATTAGCAGTGTGCCGAATAATTTACGGTTGGCATCCCTTGCAATGGGAGCAACTCAATGGCAGACGATCCGACGTGTGGTACTACCCTATTCCATGCCTGGTATTTTGACTGGGGTGATCTTAGCATTATCCCGTGCGATAGGAGAAACTGCACCCCTCATTATGATCGGGGCTGTATCTTTTATCGCTTTTACACCGGGATATGCACTCGACGCCTTCACTGTAATGCCGATTCAGATCTATAGTTGGGTAAGTTTACCACAACCAGCTTTTCAACATTTGGCTGCAGCAGGGATTTTAGTCCTATTGGCCATGTTGTTATCGATGAACGCGTTCGCTGTGTTTTTGCGAAACCGTTTTTCGAAGGATAAATAAGGGGGAACTTCTATGAGTCAGGCAACCATGACGCGGAATGCGATTCAGATCAAGGATCTTGATCTTTATTATGGGGAGAAACAGGCCCTTAAAAAGATAAATATGTCAATTGAAGAAAAAACGGTGGTTGCCTTAATCGGACCATCCGGTTGTGGGAAATCGACTTTTTTGCGGACGTTAAATCGCATGAATGACATGATTCCGGGTGTTCGCATCGATGGGACGATTACCATGCATGATGAAGATATCTATAACAAAGAGATTGATGTGGAAATGCTTCGCAAGGAAGTGGGGATGGTGTTTCAAGCGCCAAATCCGTTTCCAAAAAGTATTTATGATAACGTAGCGTATGGGCCTCGTGTACATGGGCAGAGGAATCGGAAGATACTGGATGAGATTGTTGAGCGAAGCCTACGTCAAGCGGCTCTGTGGGAAGAAGTGAAGGATCGCTTAAAAGATCGGGCGACGGGTTTATCCGGCGGACAACAGCAGCGGCTTTGTATCGCTCGAACCCTTGCAGTAGAGCCTGAAATTGTTTTGATGGATGAACCAACCTCAGCACTGGATCCAATTTCAACAGCGAAGATTGAAGAATTGATTCAAGAATTGAAACAAAAATATACCATCATCATTGTTACTCATAATATGCAACAAGCCGCTCGCATTTCAGATCGAACGGCATTTTTTCTCAATGGTGAGTTGGTGGAGGAGGATAAGACAGAGCGTCTGTTCTCCAATCCAAAAGATCAACGAACTGAAGATTATATTACGGGCCGTTTTGGTTAATGAAAGGAGAGAAATGCGATGATTCGACCCTTTGATACTTCGCTAAAAGAAGTAAAAGAGAGTCTTCTCACTATGGGCGAAAAGCTGGAGGTAGCGATAAATAAGGCAGTTAAATCCTTAGCAAATCTTGATGCTTCATTGGGTAGGGAAGTGATGCGCCACGATGCAGAGGTGGATAAAATTGAAGAAGAATTGGATATGAAAGTGGCGACCCTCATTGCAACCCAACAGCCTGTAGCAAAGGATTTGCGCAAGCTAATATCTGCCCTCAAAATCGCCTCTGACATGGAGCGAATGGCGGATCTGGCTGGAAACATTGCTGAAACAACGGTCAACTTGGTGGAAAATGATCAAAAACTCTTTAAAAAGCTTGAGAAAATCCCTGAAATGGCTCTCATTACACAGAAGATGGTTCATGACGGGATTAATAGTTATATCGATGGGAATGTCGAGTTAGCGAAAGAGATGGCACGGCGGGACGATGAAGTCGACCAAATGTATGAGGAAATTGTAAAGGAACTCCTTGAACGGATGATCCATGAGCAACAATTTACAGAGGTTTCCTTACGGCTTTGTTTTGTTGCTCGTTATCTGGAACGGATTGCTGATCATGCGACGAACATTGCTGAAGAAATTGTTTATATTGAAACAGGTAAAAGGGTCGATCTGAACTAGTTCGTTAGCAGTAAACCGTCTCGGAGAGGGACGGATTTTTTTATTGAATGGACCTATCACTTGTGATGGAGTCGTGTCGCTTTTTATATGTAGATGGCGTAATTGGCTGTTTTTTGTCAATGGATAGGGGTTGCCGTCAGACAATATTTATGTAAAATGAACAGGAGAGACCGGGAAATAGAGAGAGACTGGGAAACAGGGAGAGGTTTCATGAAACGAAGTTTTCTTGTCGGATTCCTTGCGGCTTGTCTGTTAGTAGGGACAATGCCTGCAGAGCACACCTTTGCAAATAGTAAGGTGGATTCAAAGAAATCTAAGTTAAAAGATGTGAAGAAGGAAAAAGAGAAGGCGAAGGAAGCCATTGAAGAGTTAAAGAAAGAGATTCAACCAAGTAAAGAAAAAGTGGAAGAGATTGAGAAAAAAATCTCGGAAACCAACAAAAAAATACATGAAGCTGAAAAAGAAAAAAAGAAAAATGAAGAGAAACTAAAATACTATGAGCATCTCTTTAAAGATCGCTTTAAGTTAATGTATCAACAAGGCGAAATGGCATCTATGCAGTCCTTGTTAGAGTCAAAAAACTTAGCTACCTTCTTGGAACGTTTTGAAACACTGCGGTTGATTTTGATGCGGGATCATGCCTTGTTTGATAAATATGACCAGATACGTAGGAAGCAAGAAGCACTGAAAGAGAAACACGAAGAGTTAGCTAAAGAACAGAAGAATGAGGCGGAAAAGGCACGGAAAATCTACGAAAAAGTACAAAAAGAGATGGAGAAAACCCGCGAGAAACTGTCCAAGCTGGATGATCAGGCGGATTCTATTCAATCGGAACTGGATCGCTTAACCATGGTTAGTGCCTCTCTTTATCCTTATAAATTTGCAGGTACAGCAGGGGTAGACCCTTGGGGTTTTTATAACCGTCAATGTACTTCGTTTGTCGCTTGGCGAATGAACCAGCATGGACTAAAGTTTACAAACTCCATGCGAGGGGGACATTTTGGAAATGCGGGACATTGGGATGAAAACGCACGAGCAATCGGGATGAAAGTAGATCAAGTGCCTCGAGTGGGTGCAATTGCTCAGTTTAATCCTGGAGTTAGTCGCGCAGGAAGTGTCGGTCATGTTGCCTATGTAACCGATGTGAATGGTTCTTCCGTTGTGATCGAAGAATACAACATGGAAACCTCACATGGCTATGGGAAGCGTGTCCTTCCCGCATCCGGGGTTAGCAACTATATTCATGTTCAGTAGAACCATCTTTCTCACACCGCCTTTTATGGCGGTTTCTTTTCTCTGAAGTAGGAAAAAGGTGTGTGGATAAGGAAATGATTATGAAGGGATTCTTTGAATGAGGTGATGGTGTGCGACAAGCGAAATTTGTGGTAACTGGATTACAAGGGGAAGAGAGTATTCAACACTTGCAAGAGGCCCTAGCGAGTATAGGAGTGGAAGGGCGGGTCGATCTAACCACAGGCAGTGTGGAAGTTGCTTTTGATGAGACGACGCTCTCCCTTGAAGAGATTAATCAAGTGATTGCAGGGCAAGGGTATGAAGTGATGTAATATGATTGTAAGCAATAGGGGGAAGGCGGATTTCCTGACCCCTATCTTCATAAAGGCTAAAGAAGTGGGATTCGCAAAGGTTGTTAGATAGAACGGATCCTGCCTCTTCAATTTGATTTCTTCGAATCGCTAAGTCCTTCCTGTTCACTTCTCACTTGCCCCCTTTTTCCTCATATAATTAATTGCAAAAAAATATAATTTTATTTATTGAGACGATGCATCCCTGAATAATATGATACAGAATACGTGGAAGCTTGTTTTATACCCTGAACATTTTTTGTTTTTTTAAAATAATTTAAACAAATCACCAACTTATTATGGTATGATAATTGCGAACAAGTGTTTTGCGAGTGTTTTTGTGGTGCATTTCTGGTGTTGGGTTTATCAACAACTATCCTTGTGGGTGAAAAGGAGTGTGGTTATGGTGAGCAAGGGATGGAAGGTAGTGGGCTGGATTGGCCTCATTTTGGTTGCGTTGCTTTTCTTACAATCCGGTGTGATGAAATTATTGGGAGTGGAGACGGCTGTTAAAGGCTTTCATAAATTAGGCTACCCTGACTGGTTCCGCCTCGTTATTGGGGCCCTTGAAGTCATTGGAGGGGCTGCCTTGTTGTTCCGTAAAGTTGCCCGTTATGGCGTTGCACTGTTAAGTGTGATTATGGTTGGAGCCATTGTCTCCATCCTGATGAAAGGCGATGCCATCCAAGCGATTATGCCTGGAGCCACACTCATCGCCCTGTTGGTGATCGGTAATTATAGAAAGCCTTTGAACCAAGCTGGACTTGATCACCCTTCCGAAAAACAAGTGATGTAGTCAACTAAAATAGTACAATCAATCTCCTTTCTGTATGGAGGTTTCGGTTGCGGGTGGTATACCCTCTTTGATGGGGTATACCACCCGTTTTTTCATCGTGATGTGTTTGTAATGGTGCTGTAGTGGAGTGGGGCGTGTCATCATGATAAAATGATAGTTAACGTCATTGAACGCACAAATGGATGAATACGGGTAAAGCCCGAGCTTACGGATGGAGGCTTCCATGGATAAATTAGTTTTAATTGATGGGAACAGTATTGCTTTTCGTGCATTTTATGCGCTGCCGTTGTTAACGAATCAACAAGGTACGTATACCAATGCCGCTTATGGTTTCACAATGATGTTGATGAAGGTATTGGAAGAAGAGAAACCCACCCATGTATTGGTTGCCTTTGATGCAGGACGGGTGACCTTTCGGCATTCCGATTACGAAGAGTATAAAGGGAAACGGGACAAGACTCCGAGTGAGCTTTCCGAACAATTTCCTTTGATCAAGAA
The DNA here is from genome assembly GCF_900116235.1 of Marininema halotolerans. GTDB lineage: Bacteria > Bacillota > Bacilli > Thermoactinomycetales > DSM-45169 > Marininema > Marininema halotolerans. The sequence goes on from NZ_FPAA01000006.1 coordinate 142,588, forward strand.
GATCTTAGATACCATGGGGATTCGCCATCATGAGCTTGATGGATATGAAGCCGACGATATTATCGGGACGATGGCTTGTCAAGGTGATCAACAAAAAATGAAGACCACCATTGTTACAGGGGATAAGGATCTTCTCCAGTTGGTCACGGAGTACGTCACGGTTCTGATGACGAAAAAAGGCGTATCGGATGCCCAGCGTTATGATATTGCTGAAATCGATCAACGTTATGGATTAACACCCAAACAGATTATTGATTTGAAGGGGCTAATGGGAGATTCCTCTGATAATATCCCTGGAGTTCCAGGTGTAGGTGAAAAAACCGCACTTAAATTACTGCACGAATATGGTTCCGTGGAAGAAGTATTGGCCCATATTGATAAACTTCCCGGAAAAAAATTGAAGGAACGCGTCGCAGAACATCAGGAACAAGCAAAGATGAGTAAGCAGTTGGCGACAATTTTATGCGAGACTCCCCTCGATTTTGACCTTTCGGATCTTGAATATCATTCCTTTGATTCAGCAAAAGTGGCCCCGTTATTTAAACAATTGGAGTTTAAGACCCTTCTCCAGCGGATAAGTTCAGCGGATGAAGAGCTACCTGTTTCTACACAAGCGAAAGACCTAACCATTCATCATATTACCGAGGAGAATTTTGCTAAGTGGGATTCCTTATTTGATGAAGATCAGCTTTCTCTATTTGTAGAAATGAATCATCCAAATTATCACCGTGCCGAAGTATTGGCACTGGCTCTTTCCAGTGAAGAGAATCACCTTTATATTCCGATCTCAGTGGCTCAAAAATGGGAAGCCTTTAAGAATTGGCTAGCGGATCCGAAGAAAGAGAAGTGTGCTTACGATGGAAAAGGAGCCCATGTAGCGTTAAGACGATATGGACTATTGGCAACGGGGATCTCCTTTGATGTCATGTTGGCCTCTTATCTGATCAACCCTTCAGAATCAGGTCATGAGTTATCGGATATCGTTACGAGAAAGCTGGATGCTTCCTTGCCCGCAGATGAGGATGTATATGGGAAAGGAGCCAAACGGCGTCAGTTAGAGGGAGAGGAACTGGCTGTTCATCTTACTCGAAAAACCGAAGCCATGGTCAAGTTACAGTCCATCTTAGAAGAGGAGCTCGAAAATACAGGGCTTTCTTCGCTCTTTTTTCAGGTGGAATTGCCAGTTAGCCACGTACTCGCAGAAATGGAGTGGCAAGGGGTAAAGGTTGATAAAGAAGGGCTTCAAGAGCTTGGCAAAGAGTTGTCTTCTCGCTTGAAGGAGCTGACTTCCAATATCTTTGACCTGGCTGGCACGGAGTTTAATATTAACTCCCCAAAACAATTGGGGGAGATCCTCTTTGATCGATTGGGGCTACCCGTTTTGAAAAAAACGAAGACGGGATATTCCACGAGTGCGGATGTGTTGGAAAAGTTAGCACCCCAACATGAGATTGTAGAGGAAATCCTGCACTATCGACAGGTATCCAAGCTGATCTCCACCTATGTGGAAGGCTTGATGAAAGAGCGTTCTGAGGACGATGGGAAGATTCATACCCGTTTTCAACAGGCAATTGCCGCAACGGGTCGGCTCTCTAGTACGGATCCAAACCTACAAAACATCCCGATCCGTATGGAAGAGGGAAGAAGGATTCGTAAAGTCTTTATTCCTTCACAAGAAAATTGGCTACTGTTAGCAGCGGACTATTCCCAGATTGAGTTACGGGTACTGGCTCATTTGTCAGGGGATGAGAATTTGATCGAGGCTTTCCATTCCAATATGGACATTCATACAAAAACGGCGATGGATGTATTTGATGTAGAGGCTGATGATGTCACCCCTGAGATGCGTCGGCACGCCAAAGCGGTCAACTTTGGGATCGTATACGGAATCAGTGATTATGGCCTATCACAGAATCTCAACATCACGCGCAAGGAAGCCGGGGAATTTATCGAACGATATTTGGAGAGTTATCCAGGGGTGCGCAAGTATATGGATGATATTGTGAAGAAGGCGAAGCAGGATGGATATGTAACGACGATGCTGGATCGTCGTCGCTATCTTCCGGATATCAACTCTCCTAATTTTAATCGTCGTAGTTTTGCGGAGCGAACGGCAATGAATACACCCATTCAAGGGTCGGCAGCGGACATTATTAAAAAAGCGATGGTCGAGATGAAAAGTGCCTTGGATGAGGCTCATCTATCGGCGGTGATGCTTCTACAAGTCCATGATGAATTGATCTTTGAGGCTCCTGAAGAGGAATTGGAAAAATTGACAGAGGTTGTGCGTCGCGTCATGGAAGATGCGGTGGAATTAACAGTCCCGCTCAGAGTGGATGTGGATGCGGGAAAAACTTGGTATGATGCAAAATAAATGATGATTGGGAGAGAGAGAAGTGCCAGAGTTACCCGAGGTAGAGACCGTCAAAAAGACGTTACAAGCGTTAACTAAGGGTAAGACGATTGAAGAGGTGGTGGTGAGCTTGCCCCGGATTATTCAGGAGCCACCATCGCCTGCCCTTTTTCAAGCGATGCTAAAGGGCCAGACCATTCATGATGTCGGACGGCGGGGAAAATTTTTGCGATTTTTCTTAGATACCCACGTCTTAGTGTCCCATCTACGAATGGAAGGTCGATATTGTCTTGCTGAGAAAACCGATCCCATCGAAAAACATACACATGTTCGTTTTTCCTTTTCCGATGGAACGGAGCTACGTTATAAAGATGTGCGTCAATTTGGAACGATGCACCTATATCCAATGGGGGAAGATTTACACCTCCCCCCATTGGTAAAGTTGGGTCCTGAACCCCTTTCAGAAGATTTTACTCTGGATGGATTTCAACGCGCGTTAAGCGGGAGACGGACCAATGTGAAGGCGCTCTTGTTAAATCAGGCATTTTTGAGTGGGCTGGGCAATATCTATGTGGACGAGGCATTGTATACTGCTTCGATTCTTCCTGAGCGCCTTGTGGAGACATTAAGTATGGATGAGATACAACGCCTTTACACGAGTATTCGTACCGTTCTTGCCAATGCTGTTAAAGCGGGAGGTTCCTCGGTGCGATCCTATGTGGATGGCCATGGTGAGATGGGGATGTTTCAATTACAAATTAAGGTGTATGGAAGAAAGGGAGAAGCCTGTCATCAGTGTGGCAATCCCATTCAAAAGATCGTTCTCGCAGGGCGAGGCACTCATTTTTGTAAGACTTGTCAACGTTAACCTGAACAATTGGATCGGTCACATCAACATTTGCCCGGAAATAAGATAGGGTATTCAATTTCCTGTCGAATGGAGGGGTGGCTGGTGGGGGCCGTCTTTTTTCACCTATTGTTAGCCATGGCAGTTAGTTTAGATGGCTTTGGAGTGGGCATTACTTATGGTCTAAGGCGGATACGGATACCATGGATGTCCATTTTAATTATTGGATGTTGTTCAGGTGGAGTAGCAGGGCTATCGATGCAATTGGGGCGTTTCGGAGCCATGTGGATTCCTCCGCGAGTGACCTCGGTAGCTGGTGCTTTGATTTTAGTTGTGATGGGGTTATATACCTTAATGCAAGTAAAACATAGTCAACCATCACCATCTCAACAATTAAAGAAGGAATCGACCCTTGAACGTACTCATATCGTTTCCTTTGAACTACGAAGTTTGGGTCTTGTGATCCAAATTTTAAAATCGCCGATTACTGCCGACCGGGACGACTCGGGTGTGATTAATGCGAAAGAAGCCCTTTGGCTTGGGATTGCCCTTTCACTCGATGCATTTGGTGTTGGGTTAGGAGCAGCGTTGCTTGGGTTTTCACCTTGGACTGCGGCGGGCGCCATTGCTTTAATGAGTGTGCTCTTTTTAGCGGGGGGAATGATGATCGGTTTTCGTTTCCCAGGAAAAACGTTTTTCTCCGCGGGGGCGTATGTGCCAGGAATATTGTTAATTTTGATGGGAATCTTGCGGTTTTTCTAAGTGGAAGGATCCAATGGAGGGTGTCTATTGTGTCAATTGGATTAACGGGTGGCATTGCAACAGGAAAAAGTACCGTAGCAAAGATGATTGCGAGTCGTGGTGGACATATTATCGATGCAGATCAAGTGGCAAGGGAAGTAGTAGAGCCAGGTACTGAAGGGAGTAGAAGGGTTCGAGAGCGATTTGGTAATCATCTTTTTACTTCCTCAGGGGAATTAGATCGTTTGGCTCTGCGAAAAGTGATCTTTCATGACGAGCGGGCTCGTAAAGATTTAAACCAACTTCTCCATCCGCTCATTTTGCATCGGATGAAATCGATGCGGGACAAGATAGAAAGTAAGCCAGGGAGAATGGCTGTGCTTGATATTCCCCTACTCATTGAAGAAGGACTGGCTTCTCTGGTGGATCAAGTGATTGTGGTGGTTGTTCCTGAGTCGCTACAATTACAGCGGTTGGTCGCGCGGGAAGGAATTAGTGAAGAACAAGCCTTAAAGATGATACAAGCGCAAATGCCGATTGAAGAAAAAAAGAAATTCGCTGATGTGATTATTGATAACTCGGGAACAATGGCGGACACAGAAAGACAGGTTGATGTCTTATGGGAAACATGGGTGCGCGACAATGGATTCGTCCGGTAATTGATTCGCTACCTTCAAAAAAGAAGATGGGTATCGCTGTAATCATTCTGTTAGCATTCTTAGTCCTAGCAACGCCATTATTTAATCGCTGGATGTATCCGATCCGATATGAAGACGATATTTTAAATAGTGCCGAAACAACCGGGGCCGATCCCTTCTTAGTCATGGCAATTATTCGCGTTGAAAGTAAATTTGATCCCAAGGTGCGCTCGCGGGCAGGAGCACAGGGTTTGATGCAGCTGACGCCAGAAACGGTGGATTTGGTGGTGGATCGTGGAAAGTTTTCACCGGCTTTTAAGGATTATGTGCATGATCCAGCCATCAATATTCATATGGGTGCTTGGTATATTGCTGCCTTGACTCGAGAGTATAAAGGGAATGAAGTTGCGGCAATCGCAGCTTACAATGCAGGTCCTGGCAATGTTCACAAATGGATGAGGCAAGGGCGGTGGAATGGAACGCGAAAAGAAGTGAAAAGGATTCCCTTTGGTGAAACGCGTCATTATATTCAGCGGGTGTTCTACTATAAAGAAAAATACCGTGCCATTTATGCGCATCTTACAAAGAAACGCAATTTTTATACGCGTCCTGAGTAAACTTTTATTGAGACAATTTCAACATTTACATATTGCTTGGAGAACGATAAAAAAATCAGGGATACGGGTCTTCCCTGATTTTTTTTGTGGAAAGAAACCTTGTCAAGAGTAAGGCATTTCAACACAACACATTGCAATATGTGACATACTGTTTATAATAGGAGAGGAACTGGTATGGATCATATGATGATCAGGAAGGGGTATCTTATGTCGCTACGTATTGCAATTAATGGGTTTGGCCGCATCGGGCGGATGGTATTCAGAAAGGCGATCCAAGAACAGGATATAGAAGTGGTGGCAGTCAATGCTAGCTACCCCGCTGAAACCTTAGCGCATCTTGTTAAATATGATACGATCCATGGGATCGTTGATGATGAAATTAAAGCAGAAAATGGTCAATTAAATGTAAACGGTCACCTTGTTCAACTAATTTCCGAACGAGATCCAGCAAAACTTCCTTGGGCTGACCTTAATATTGATATCGTTGTTGAAGCCACAGGGAAATTTCGAGATCGTGAAGGAGCTGGGCTCCATTTGCAAGCCGGAGCACAAAAAGTAGTCATTACCGCTCCAGGTAAAAATGAAGATGTCATGATTGTCATGGGTGTGAATGAAAGCGCATACGATCATGAGAAGCATCATATTATCTCCAATGCCAGTTGTACAACAAACTGCCTTGCACCTTTAGTAAAGGTACTGCATGAAGAGTTTGGCATTGAACAGGGATTAATGACGACGGTCCACTCCTACACGAACGATCAGAAAAATTTGGACAACCCACATAAGGACCTTCGCCGTGCGCGGGCCTGTGCACAATCGATTATTCCCACCAAGACAGGTGCTGCCACTGCCATGGGTGAAGTGTTTCCGGAATTAGCTGGTAAACTAAACGGATTGTCCCTACGGGTACCGACTCCCAATGTCTCCGTGGTGGATCTGGTTGTTGATTTAAATACGATGGTGACTGCAGAAGAAGTTAATGGGGCTTTACAAAAAGCTGCAACAACCAACATGAAGGGGATTATCCAATACTGTGAAGATCCATTGGTATCCTCTGATTTTAATGGGAACACTCATTCTACTATTGTCGATGCTTTAACCACGATGGTAGTTGGGGAGCGTCAAGTGAAAGTGCTTGCTTGGTATGATAATGAGTGGGGTTATTCTTGTCGCGTGGTCGACCTTGTAAAAAAGGTAGGCGAACCTTTTTTAGTAGGTAAGGTCATGAAGGAGCAAATTCCTGTGTAATTTTAAGGGCTCCTTGGTGTCCACATGCACATAAAAAAACGAGTGGCAGCAGGGCTGCCACTCGTTTTTTTTTATAAAAAATAAACAAAAAATAAAAATAAAAACTACATTCATTTATTAAAAATTTAAAATTACATAAAATACCAAACAAGTCTTTAATGGAAAAATAATACCCTATTGGTGAGAACATGTGGTTGGACATCATCGTATTGATGATAAGAAAGTAGAAATCAATGCATCTCTTAAATGATTGTCAAACAAACCCCTTTCTAAAGGGGTTTGTTTGACAATGGGTGCCCCCTTGATGGCAACGATCCTATTCCCCTAACCACTCCCTTTCTGCATGGAAAGGAGATGAATTCATGGATCTAATGGGTAGACAACCTTTTGCTTTGTAGGGAAAAAGAGGGATTTTATTTAGTGAAAATTAACCTAAATATATAAAATTGACTACGGTTTTTTGAGAGGAGCCAGAATGACGGAAAATTATATTACGAAAAGTGACACTAAAATGAAGACCTGTTGCGAAATAAGTATATGGGGACACTTTTTAAGCAACCCGAGAAAAAGAAAAAGATGAGGTGGACAATTTGCGAAGAGGTTGGTTCGTAGTCTTAACAGCGATGGCGCTTTTATGGAGTTTAGTCGCTCCTGGAGTCGTTTCAGCTGATGGAGATCCTGTACTGAGTGTTACAACTGAACAAAAGGCGGATGAATTGGCAGTAAAGGCATCCGTGTCCGGTGAAAAGGTTGAAGAGGGGCATTATACATTTACTATTGGGGAAGACAAGAAAGAAAGCGAAAACGGAGAAGTTTCTTTTAAAGGACTATCCAACGGCAAGCATCAGTTGGATGTTACCTTTAAAGGCAAAGTCGATGGTCAGGAGAAAGAATTAGCTAACAAAGTTGATGTAGCTATTACGGCTACGACTGATGAACAACCAAAAGCGGATGAGCCGGCAGCTGGGAATGAAGATGGCACCAAAGCCGACGATAAAAAAGGCGATAAAAAAGACGGCGAAGATGCGACCAAGCCGGGTGATAAAAAGGATCAAGATGAAAAGAAACCCCAAGAAATGAGCCTTGGCTTCTACCCTGAGATTTACGATAATTATGTGGAAGTACAATCTGCAATTATTGATGGTGATTTTAATCTCATTGATGCAAAGCAGGTAAAGGGTACTTGGAAGATTAAATTTAAAGGACAAGCCGAAAGTGTCTACAAGGAAGTGACGGATTCCGGTTTAAGAGTAACGGAAGGTTTCATCGTGGAACATCCAGGTACACACGATGTACGTGTTTCCTTTAAAGGGAAAGTGGATGGTAAGAAAGTAAACTTGGCTGAAGTATTTACCTTTTCTTTCCCAAAGGCTTCGATAAAACTGAACTTTGATGGTAAGGATACATTGGGTGCACAATTAACCAATGCGAAAGAAGCAGAAGGTAGCTGGTTTGTTGTTGTTGAGTCAATGGATTCTGAAGATGTTTACTATGATTATGAGTCCGATGTAAAAAAGGGTCTTCGATTCTCTCATAAGTTGAAAGATCTAAAACCTGGAAAATATTGGGTTTGGGCGGGTTTTGAAGGCAGTGTGGACGGATATGATGGAGGACTGTTTAACAGTATTGAAATTACAATCAAGAAAGATGGTACCGTAACCGTTGACAATGACGGTGAGGGTGGAAAAACAGCTGGTGGAACGACAAGTGAAAAAATGGATAAGATTGTGAAGGACATCAAACAGGGTGGAAAGATGCCAAAAACCGCATCAGACTTACCGATGTTCACCTTGCTAGGTGGCGTGCTGTTAGCTGCAGGGCTACTGCTTTTGAAACGGAAACCTGCACAAGATTAAGCGCAAAATAATGGATGACAACGACCGCTACTGATGCGGTCGTTGTTTTTTTTTTTGAAATCATTTCGAAAAAGTGACACTAAAATGAAGACCTGTTGCGAAATAAGTATATGGGGACACTTTTTAAGCAACCCGAGAAAAAGAAAAAGATGAGGTGGACAATTTGCGAAGAGGTTGGTTCATGGTATTCACAGCGATGGCGCTTTTATGGAGTTTAGTCGCTCCTGGAGTTGCTTCTGCGGAGGAAACATCGATCCTTGGGATTACTTCTGTGCAAACCGCAGGTGAATTGGCAGTCAAAGCGTCTGTAATAGGTGAGACGATGGATGATGGACAGTATACCTTTACCATCGGAGATCTCAAGCAAGAAAGTAATAACGGAGAGGTTACCTTTAAAGGCCTGTCCAATGGGAAACATCAGTTAAACGTTACTTTTAAGGGCAAAATTGATGGAAAGGAGCAATATTTAGTACAAAATAAAGAAGTGAATATAACAAAAGCTACCGGTGAAGAAGAATCATTCACCAATGGTGAAGCCAAGGATCAAGAAGGTGGCAAGCCGGCTGATGACAGCGAGGAAGCGGAGGATCAGCAGGATATAAAACAAGCACAGGAGATGGGTCTTCGCTTCAATACCCAGACCTATACCCAAGGTGGAAAGTATTACGCTTATTTACAGTCGGATATTGTTGACGAAAAGGGCGATATTGATTATTCAAAGAAAGCAAAGGGTACATGGAAGATTCAATTTATAGGTAAAGGTGAAGCTGAAAGTATTCACCAGGAGAATGCTGGATTATCGGTAACGGAGAGTTTCTGGGTGAAAAAGCCAGGTACACACGATGTTCGTGTTTCCTTTAATGGTGAAGTCGATGGAAAGAAAACGAATTTAACTAAAGAGTTTACCTTCTCTTTCCCTATGTCTTCAGTAAAACTTAACATCGATAGCAAGCAGACCTTGAGTGCGGAATTGATCGATGCCAAAAAAGCAGAAGGTAAATGGTACGTTGATGTAGAGACAAGGAATAATGGTTTCGATGATGACGGTGACGATTATTATCATTACACGACCCAAGTCCAGAAAGGTCTTCGATTTTCCCATCAATTAAATCTAAAACCAGGAAAGTATCTTGTGCAAGTTAGATTCGATGGGAATGTAGATGGATATGATGGAGAGAATCTAGAGTGGGAAGATCAACAATTACTTACCGTTGAGAAAGACGGTACAGTTACCCTATATCATAACGATCAGGGTGGAAAGTCCACCGATGAGCATCCCCCTAGCAAAATGGATCAGAATGTGAAAAAGATTGAACAAGGTGGAAAAATGCCGAATACAGCATCCAGCTTGCCGATGTATATCTTGCTAAGTGGTTTGCTTGTCGCTTCTGGTCTTTTGTTTTTAAAGCGGAGGCCTTCATAAGGGTAAGTGCATGAAATAATGGAAAACAACCATCCGCTGTTCTTAGACAGCGGATGGTTGTTTTCCTGGAGACAATTTCCTATCTTTCGGACATAGGGAGAACAAATGTGTTATATTTAGGAGACAATTAACGAGGATCCGGAAGGAAGTACAATGCAGGAGGAATGAAGGATGAAGTGCCCGTTTTGTTATTCCATGGGGAGCCGTGTGTTAGATTCGCGTCCTGCTCATGAAGGGAAATCCATTCGCCGTCGAAGACAATGCGAAGGTTGTGAACGACGATTTACCACCTTTGAAATGGTAGAGGAGAAGCCATTAATTGTCATTAAAAAAGATGGTAGTCGTGAAGAGTTCAAACGAGAAAAATTGCTACGGGGATTAATTCGGGCATGTGAGAAACGATCCGTTCCGATGGAACGGTTAGAAAAGTTGGTGGATGAGGTACAGCGTTCTTTACAAGAGCGTAATGAGTCAGAAGTGCCTACCCGTGAGATTGGGAGTATGGTGATGGAACGGTTACTTGATGTGGATGAAGTTGCGTACATTCGTTTTGTTTCTGTATATCGGCAATTTCAAGATATCAATATGTTTGTGAAAGAACTGGAAGAACTGTTGAATCGGTCCTGATTGTCGATATCCAGTGATTTCATCCCTTGTATGGGTCATTCCATGATCTTATGGGGAAATTCAGGGTTTGTCCATCAAGGCCACTCTTGGTACAATGGGAATCCAACTTTCGACCGGAGTGGGGGCATGATGATGTCAATGACTTGGAGAGATTGTACACCGCAGGATGGCTGGAGTGTTCGAAGTTGCCGTCCGCTTTCAATTGCCGATATGATCGCATTGACACGCCTCTATCAACCCATTATTGGTACGCAGGCGACTAGTTTATATACAACCTATTATTGTTACTTACCACTTCATCAGGCTGGCACTTCCCGGCTGATGAATCATCTTGATCTGATGAAGGGACTCAGCCTCTCATTGGAAGAAGTCGTCGAGGCACGCTATCTATTAGAAGGGGTGGGTCTACTCAATACCTACCGTTACACTGAAAATGGTAAGCGTGTCTTAAAATATGAACTGATCCCTCCTTTAACCCCCCTGCGTTTTTTTCAAAGTGATGTCTTAAGCGTAGCGTTATACAATCGAATTGGAAAAGAAGGTTTTCAATTATTACGGAACGATTTATTATCGCCTTCGTTAAACAACGATAAGCAGGGGGTCGAGGTAACCAAATCCTTTGGTGAAGTCTTTGGCTCCCTATCCCCTACAGAGATTGCATCTGCGACAGAACTGAATCAAGAACACGCCTTCTTACGTCCTGCAGAAGAGCAGGAAAGTATCGAGGGTCGCCGTCCCGCCTTTAATCGAGAAGAAGATGACTTGACGATGGTGCGATCGCGATTAGCGGATCGTTTGGATGATGGGGCTTGGACGGTAGCTGTCGAAAACTGCCTGAGGGAGATTCGTTTTTTATATCAACTCGATGATTGGGATCTCATTAAAGCTTTACAAAACCCTTATGTGACCCAAGGGGGACGGATTGATATCCCGCGTTTTCGCTCTTTTGTACGAAGTCAATATCGGATGCGGTTTGGGAGTGCCCCTGTCGTTATCGGGCGCAAACAATTGTCTTCGATGACCGTCGAGCAACCTGAACCTCCTGGATCGGTACCTTTGCCACAAGAAAAAGAAGAGACGACAAAAAAAGAGCAAAAAGCTTCGGGACAGACTGAGGAGGAGGAACGTCATTTTCGTGCCTTGAATCAATTGTCACCGATTAAGCTATTGTCCCATTTCCAGAAGGGCAAGCAAATCCCTCGATCGGATCTGGAGTTGGTGGAAGACCTGGCAAGTCAATATGGATTAACAAATGGCGTGATCAATGTTCTTTTGGAATATGTTCTTTATACTTATGACTATAAACTTCCTCGACCGTTGGTGGAAAAGATCGCAGGTCATTGGCAACGAAAAAATATCGATACCGTAGAAGATGCCCGAGAAATGGTGCGTAAGGAGCTAAACTGGGAGTGGAACAAGCGAAATAACGGAGAAAATAAACGCCGTCAGGGCACGACTAGCCCTTGGAAGAAAAGGCGGATGGCCGAAGAAAAACTGCCTAAGGCAATCGCTCGCTCTCAGAAACAAAAACAAACGTCCTCTTCCTCAGCACAAGTGTGGGAAGTCGATCCGGAAGCGGCGGCTCAATTGCAAGCGGAGATTGAAAAAATGGAGCAAAGTTTTGCTGAAAGGGATAAGCAGAAGGGGAATGCATAATGGAACGGATCGGTAAAGTCGTCTCTCCTATTCGAGAAAAACTAAATCGCCGGGCAAACCCAGAACAGCAACTGCAAAAGCTCTTTGCGGCAAGAGAAGTACGAGCTTTTCAGATGGAACATCCAGAGGTGCCTGACGCGGTGTATCGCCGCTCAATGGGTGCACTGCATCAGCTGGTTAACGAACGGGGGCATTGTGATCAATGCCCGGGGCTTGATCAATGTCCGAACTTGATGCAAGGCCATCAACCTGAGTTAGCGCTTTATGGTGGTTATCTTGAACTTCGTTTAACGCCCTGTGCAAAATTAGTAGCCAAGGAAAAAGAGAAGGATCGAAAACGGTTGATTAAAAGCCATCATATCCCAACGGATATTTTGACGGCTACTTTCTCATCCATTACGCCTCACAAAACCCGAATTCCAGCGATTAGTGCGGCGATCAAGTTTTGTCGCCAATTTGCTGAAAAACAACCCGAGCGTGGGCTTTACTTATACGGTACCTTTGGCGTAGGGAAAAGTCGGATTGCAGGGGCGATGGCGCAGGAATTAGTCAATCATGATGTGGATTCCCTCATGGTTTATGTTCCCGACTTTTTAAGGGAAATTAAAGAATCCATCCGCGATGGCATGATCCAAGAAAAATTGGACGCCTTAAAAAAGGCGACGGTGCTTATCATGGACGATCTTGGTGCTGAAACCCTAACGCCTTGGACACGTGATGAGATTATTGGCGCCGTCTTGCAATATCGAATGACGGAAAAACTACCGACAGTGATTACTTCCAACTTGGATTTAGATGAATTGGAGGATCACTTTGCCTATTCCGATAAAGGTGGAGCAGAACGAATGAAGGCAAAGCGATTGATGGAGCGGATTCGGCCATGTATGGATGCGTACTGTGTAGAAGGACCTAATTGGCGAGAACAGGGATAAATAAAGAAAAAGAATAAAAAAAGTAAATAACCGCTTGCATTCATGATAAAAGCCATGCTATAATCGATTTTGTCGCCAAGAAAATAAAAGGTTCGGTAGCTCAGTCGGTAGAGCAGAGGACTGAAAATCCTCGTGTCGGCGGTTCGATTCCGTCCCGAACCACCATTATATTATGGTATGCGGATGTGGCTCAGGGGTAGAGCATCGCCTTGCCAAGGCGAGGGTCGTGGGTTCGAATCCCATCGTCCGCTCCATAATTGCCTAAGCCGGGGTGGCGGAATGGCAGACGCACGGGACTTAAAATCCCGGGGTGGGTTCCCACCGTGTCGGTTCGAGTCCGACCCTCGGTACCAACGTAAAAAAAGATCGCCTCATGATAGAGGTGATCTTTTTTGTTGTATGTGAAATCCCCAATAACCCTTACACCATAAAGCTTCCATGAATGATGTGTGATGGAGAGGTTGAAACAGCGTGGAGAGTTCGTAAAATAGGAAACCGGGGTTATTTTCTTTGGTAGAGTAAAGTATACCTATATTAATTTGAATAATCAGAAAATAAAAAGGAGGCGGATTTCGATGAGATTGCTAGAGCGAAATGACGGGGTGGGTGAAGCTTTATGAAAAAAATCGTGTTGACGGGGATGCTGTTGATGTCGATGCTGTTGATTTCTCCAATTGTGAGTGCAAATAATTCATCGGAGGACCTGCGCATCCTTACTCACAATGTGTATTTTCTTCCTCGCATTGTATCGAATGAAGGGCAAATGTCACGGGCGCGTTTAATTGCGAAGGCAGACTATGTAAAGGAAAATGATGTGGTTATTTTTCAAGAACTGTTTGATGATGGTGCTGCAGATCTTTTGTTGAAAAAATTAAAAGAGGACTATCCTTATCAAACGCCAGTCATCGGTGAGAGTAAAAAGGGTTGGGATAAAAGCATGGGAAGTTCTATGTGGTTTAATCTAACCAATGGCGGTGTGGCCATCTTAAGTAAATGGCCAATCGAGAAGAAAATTCAGTACATTTATAAACGGGAGTCGAAGGAAGATCAGTATGCAGGAAAAGGGTTTGCCTATGTCACCATCAATAAAAACGGAGAAAAGATCCATATCATGGGTACACATTTACAATCGGGTGCAAAAAAGAAGGAATTGAATATTAAGCAATCACAACTACGTGAAATCAGAGATTTTATTGAGGAGCGTAAAATTCCGCGGAGTGAAAAGGTATTCATTGGAGGGGATTTTAACATTCAGCCCGAGAAACGTCCAGAAGAATACGCCAATACGTTGGCAACCTTAAATGTGATGGAACCCATTCATACCGAGGATCAGCGCCTCGACTTTATCTTTGCTGTACAGGGATATGGGCAAGCAAGAAATTGGACAAACAAAACCCTCTATTTAACTTCACCGACGTGGAAGGTCTTTGATTTGGGAAAAATAAAAACGGTGGATCATCAATGGTATTCCGATCATGACCCCGTCATCGGATATAGCAACTAGATGAAAAGAGGTTGAGTCGTAAAAAGGTTCGATAAACCAACACAACTGTTATGAAAAGAGGGCTCTCTAGAAACCATGGTAACAGAAAGGTTACCTCACGATTTCTAGAGAGTTTTATTTTGTGAGAAAATAATTTTGGAATAAGGAGGATCGATGGGGATCGAAATATAGTGTAAAATAAATAAAGATCCATTTGATTGAAATAGGAGTATGTTAAATCGGGACGGGCGGTGGATACGTTAAGTATCGACCCTTTCTTAACGTTAGAGACCAAACGTATGTTGGTATGTCGGGGGAGGAGTGAAGATTGTGACAGGGAATACGCATTTATCGTTAGGCGTTGCTGCTGGGGCATTTACCGTTGCTGCACAAGGATTAGCCACGGATGTAGGTGCCTGTGTGACTGCGGTGGTGGTGGCATCGATTGGTTCCATCTTGCCGGATATTGATGAAGATGGGAGTACCCTCAATAACTTATTGTTTCGTTCGATTAAATATCGGTCGATTGCCTTAGCCATTCTAGGTGCTGCTGCGGTATTGTTAGGAATTCTTAAGGGATTGGCTTTATGGGTTGTATTGGCTGGGATGTACGCTATGGCCGTTGCGTTTATTCCCCATCGTAGTTTTACGCATTCATTACTTTCCTTATTATTAGTCTCAGGGATTACTTATATGGCAGAGCCCTCCTATATGTGGCCATTGGCAGCGGGTTATTTATCCCATCTCTTAGCAGATGGGATCACAGCCGGAGGCATTCCATTGTTTTGGCCATGGAAGAAGCGGATGGGGACAAAAAATATCGGTTTTAGTATTCGAAGTGGGGACATTGTAGACAAGGTAACTGGGAAAGTTGCGATGTATGGGGGATCGATTATCCTCTTATATTTGCTGTTTTCAGGAGCATCCTATGACCCTTTACTCGAAGCATTACGTGATCCGGTGGGTGCCTTCCGTTATATGTTTCGTAGTTGAAAAGAACAACCTTCACATGATTAGCTAATGACTTGTGTCCTGACGTATACAGAGTTGCTCCTGCCCATATACTAATCGTAAATGGACAAAGGAGCCGATCGATTGATGGGGGCTTATCAAATATCCGTACCCGGCCATGCGACCTCTCAGGAGGTATTATGCATGCGTGAGCTACTGACAGATCAACAGGACAATTTAGAGCGATCCGGTCTCAACTTCGAAATCGAGGAAGAACGGCAAGGGGATCGGACCATATTTACCTGCCAGAATCGTAAACGAGGCAAATATCGTGAATATGGATTGCGTCAACAAATCGGTCAGGCTGTAGCAGACTACCTGATCGCTGTGGATGAACCTGCATTTATTCGATACATTATCGCCAAAGAATTTTGTTATCGTGATCCACAGGAGTCCAGTCAGATAGAAAGTTATGCACTTCATCTCCTAGGGGATACAGAGGATGAAGTGGAAGACGAGCATAGTTACTTACCCCGTAAGGAAAAAATGGCTCGTCAGGTGTCTCACTATCTCATGCATTCACGATTTTTGGCGGTGGATGGTTACTTTCACTTCCGCATGAAACGGTATAAAAAAGTGCTGATCCAATTGGTTGAACATGCGATTGATGAATATTTACTTGATCAAGAGTATCAAGAGTTTATCAATTTATTACGCCATTTTGTTGCTTCACAACCATCCAAGGTGCCGCTTATTCATGTTGTGCACGGGGGTGGCAAACGACGCTTTCATCTTCTTACGGGAGAAGGAAAGCCCCTCGCATTAAATGAAATGGATGGCGTTGTCGAAGAGTTAATGGCGGATACGCTCTCCCAAGAAGATATGATTGTCAGTACGTTGTTGACGGCGGCTCCGGAACAAGTGGTTCTCCATAGTCTCAATCCAGAGGAAAATGTCATTCGAACCTTACTCCAAATATTCTCGGGTCGTATCACCCTTTGTGAAGGGTGTTCCGATTGCCAGTGGCATTTTAATATTGAAGAAGACGGTTGACTCCGATGGTGGGTGGTGATATGATACATACACATTTTGGTGCATGGCATGACGATGACGAGGCCAATGTGTTTCATATCATGGTATTAAGAGAGTGAAGGTCACCGGCTGAAAGCCTTCTAACCCACTGATTGAAACAATACCCCCTCTGAGTTGCAACAGGGAACGTGTATTGACAAGTATCTGTTGCCGGTAGCACGCCGTTAAGTGCCTGAGGATCGTACCGAGAAAATAAGGTATGATTGAATTAGGGTGGAACCACGTGTGACACACTCGTCCCTTTGTTGGGGCGAGTGTTTTTATTTTTGTCAAAAAGGGAGTGTCATGGAATGAGTGTTCGGGTTCGTTTTCCTGATGGTAGTGAACGCAGCTATGAAAAGGATGTTACCGTACTGGAAGTCGCAGAATCGATTAGTCGAGGATTAGCAAAAAAAGCGGTAGCGGGGATGATTGATGGTCAATCCGTTGACCTATCCCGCGAAGTTCCCGATGGAGCGGAGGTTAAGATTTTAACGCTGGATGATCCAGAAGGTTTGGAAGTATACCGGCATAGTGCTGCACATTTGATGGCACAGGCCATTAAACGCCTTTATCCTGAGGTGAAGTTGGGGATTGGGCCTGTCATCGAACATGGTTTTTACTATGATGTGGATTTGCCTGAGTCAATTACCGCAGAGGATCTACCGAAAATTGAAAAAGAGATGGAGAAGGTCGTCAAAGAGAACCTCCCAGTTACCCGTCAAGTGGTTTCACGAGAAGAAGCGCTACGTATCTATGAAGAGGTGGGCGATCATCTTAAGTTAGAGTTGATTCGTGAATTGCCAGAGGGTGAGACGATTACCATCTATCATCAGGGTGAATTTTTCGACCTGTGTCGCGGACCCCACCTTGCTTCAACTGGAAAATTAAAAGCCTTTAAACTCCTCAGTGTGGCGGGAGCTTATTGGCGGGGTGACTCAGACAATCAGATGCTACAACGGATCTATGGGACGATTTGGCCGAAAAAGTCCCAGTTGGATGAGCATCTGCAACGATTGGAAGAGGCGAAGGAACGGGATCACCGTAAGTTAGGAAAAGAGCTTGGCATTTTCACTTTATCGAAGGAAGTGGGACAAGGGCTCCCTCTTTGGCTCCCCAAAGGGGCGACGATTCGGCGCACGATTGAGCGCTACATTGTCGATCTAGAAGAGCGTCTTGGCTATGAGCATGTATATACGCCTCATCTAGCCAGTGTGGAATTATACAAAATCTCCGGTCACTGGGATCATTATCATGAGGATATGTATCCGCCGATGCAGATGGATAACGATGAACTAGTTTTGCGCCCGATGAACTGCCCGCACCATATGATGGTGTTTAAAAATGATCTCAAAAGTTACCGCAACTTACCCATCCGGATTGCTGAATTAGGGATGATGCACCGTTATGAGATGTCAGGAGCCCTTTCTGGTTTGCAACGTGTACGGGCGATGACCTTAAATGATGCCCATATCTTCTGTCGTCCTGATCAGATTAAAGGCGAATTTATCCGTGTGGTGCAATTGATCGAACAAGTTTATAAGGATTTTGGCATTAAAGATTTCTGGTATCGCCTCTCCTATCGCGATCCAAAGGATAAGAAGAAATACGTAGATAATGATGCGATGTGGGAAAAGAGCCAGCTCATGCTCAAAGAAGCGATGGACGAATTGGGTGTGGATTATGTCGAAGCGGAAGGGGAAGCGGCCTTTTATGGTCCGAAGCTTGATGTGCAGGTCCAGACTGCACTTGGCAAAGATGAAACCCTCTCCACGGTTCAACTCGATTTCCACTTACCGAACCAGTTTAAACTGGAGTACATTGGAGAAGATGGCGGGCGACATCGCCCGGTTGTGATCCACCGGGGGATCGTTGGTACGATGGAGCGGTTTGTTGCCTTCCTATTGGAGTATTACAAAGGCGCACTCCCGATTTGGTTGTCTCCCGTTCAAGCGAAGGTGATGACGATTGCGGACACCTATCATGATTACGCCTCGGATGTTGTGGACCAATTAAAAGCTGCAGGGATTCGTGCCGAATTGGATGCGCGGAGTGAGAAAATTGGTTATAAGATTAGGGAAGCGCAATTGCAGAAGGTTCCCTACATGTTAGTCATTGGTGAGAAGGAGCAAGAACAAGGAGCGGTCGCAGTTCGTAAGCGAGGCGTTGGGGATCAAGGTGCACGCCCTGTTGCTGAAGTGATCGCTGAAATGAAGCAAGTGATCAACGATAAAAATGAAGGATAAGATCGGATTTGCAAAAAAGACTGGGATAAGGCCATGATGATGGATCGAAGGTTGACAGAGAATGAAGGTGACCCGCTGAAAGCCTTCTAACCCGCTGGATCATTCATTACCTCCTTGGAGTCGCGATGGGGAATAGGTGGAGTTTGGATAGTACCCCCTGAGTATCCTTCGCCGGTGACACACCGTTATGTGTAAAGAGTGACCCTTCCATGGATTCGGGGTCGCTAAATTAGGGTGGAACCACGTGTGACACACTCGTCCCTTGCATGGGACGAGTGTGTTTTTTTATATATAAAGGAGGCGGGTTGGAATGGAGATAGCGATTCAATTACCGGATGGTTCTTCGATGGCGGTGAAGAAAGGGGAGACTGTCGGCGATGTGGCGCGTCGAATTAGCAACAGCCTTTATAAAAAAGCCGTTGCTGGCATGATGGATGACAAGGTGGTGGATCTATCTACCGAGGTGGTTCATGGGGGAACCGTGAGAATTTTGACCCTGGAGGATCAGGAAGGGCTTGCCGTGTACCGGCATAGTGCGGCTCATTTGTTGGCTCAAGCGGTAAAGCGGCTATATCCTGATGGGAAGCTTGGGATCGGACCCGTGATAGAAAATGGTTTCTACTATGATGTGGATCTTCCTCAGTCCCTGACAAGTGCTGATTTGCCTCGCATTGAACAAGCGATGGAGCGTATCGTTCAAGAGAATCACGCCATTCACAGAAAGCTGGTGACGAAGGAAGAGGCCCTTGCAATCTATGAGCAAGTTGGCGATCCCTATAAAGTGGAACTGATCCACGAGTTATCTGCCGATGAGCCCATCACGCTTTATGTTCAAGGGGAGTTTTTTGATCTCTGCCGTGGTCCTCATCTTCCTCGTACGGGTATGTTAAAGGCTTTTAAACTTCTTAGTGTGGCAGGGGCTTATTGGCGTGGCAATACGGACCATCCGATGCTACAACGAGTCTATGGCACGATCTGGCCAAATTCTTCCCAGCTGAAGGAGCATCTACAATCATTAGAAGAAGCGAAGAAAAGGGATCACCGTAAGATTGGAAAAGAACAAGAATTGTTTATGTTTGCCGAGGAAGCACCTGGGATGCCTTTTTATTTGCCGAAGGGAATGGCACTTCGCCAGCAATTGGAAAGCTTTGTGTGCAGGATCTTTCAAGAATCTGGCTATCAAGAAGTACAAACGCCCTTGATGATGAATCGAAAACTTTGGGAGGCATCAGGCCATTGGGAGCACTACCGTGAAAATATGTACGAGACAACGGTAGATGATACGAATTTTGCACTCAAACCGATGAGTTGTCCAGGTCATATGATGATCTTTAAGCAAAAGCGAAGGTCGTATCGGGATCTCCCGCTTCGCTTCGCCGAGTTTGGTCATGTGCATCGTCATGAATATTCTGGTGCACTGCAGGGACTCTTTCGGGTGAGAGCCTTTACCCAGGATGATGCCCATCTCTTTGTCAGACCCGATCAAGTCAAAGAAGAAGTTGCGCAAACGATGAACTTGATTGATCGCATCTATTCAGCCTTTGGTTTTAAGTGGTCCGTTGAGTTGTCCACCCGCCCGGTTGACTCCATGGGAGAGGAGAATTTATGGGTAGAGGCAGAGAATGCTTTAACAGCCGTCTTAAGGGAGCGCGGAGCAGCGTACCGGATTAATGAAGGGGATGGTGCGTTTTATGGACCCAAAATTGATTTTCATATCCGTGATGCCTTAGGGCGCAGTCATCAGTGTGCTACGATTCAACTCGATTTTCAGATGCCTGAGAAGTTCGATCTAACTTATATTGGGGAAGATAATCAGCGTCATCGACCCATTGTCATTCACCGGGCAGTGATGGGTTCCATTGATCGTTTTCTAGGGATCTTGGTAGAACATTATGGTGGAGGGTTTCCGCTATGGCTAGCGCCTGTACAGGTAAAGGTGCTCACCCTTTCCGATTCGGATCGTGAGCAAGGCACCCTTGTTGTGCATCAATTAAAAGCGGCAGACATTCGCGTGGAACTGGATGCCCGACAGGAGAAAATCGGGTACAAGGTGCGTGAAGCGCAACTGCAACAAGTCCCCTACATGCTAGTGATTGGAAAAAAGGAACGGGAACAGAATGGGGTCTCCGTTCGTAAACGGGGGATTGGAGAAATGGGGATCGATTCGTTAGAAACGGTGTTATCACGGATACAAGAAGAGATCAAAGAAAGAAGATGAGGGCAAGGGTTGATGTGCCATGTGCCTGCATCCCTTGACAAGGAATACGTAAGGTGATAATATTTTTTAGGTATCAAGCAGAAGCGCCCGCTTCTCACCTGATCGACGCACCGGCTGTCGGCAGGTTCCCGGATCCTTAAATGATGGAAGTGGACCGAGGTGTGGGCATGCATCTGCCAACACCTTTTTTGTATGTCTGTCTTCTTTGTGGTTATGTACTGAAAAGAAACAGATACGAAAGGTTTAAGGCTGGACGAAGCCTTCACCCTGACCGTTATGGTTGTGTGAATGGGTGAGAAGCCCTTGGTACGTCAATGAACTTTCCATCGGAGGTGGCAGGTTATTAGCAGGGAACAGCAACAGCTGAACGAGGCAATCCGTGCCCGCGAGGTGCGGCTAATCGATGCGGAAGGTAACCAGTTGGGAATTAAGCCTTTCCGTGAGGCACTAAGCATGGCGCAGGAAGCCGAGCTGGACCTCGTGAACGTCGCTCCTCAGGCCAAACCGCCTGTTTGTCGGATTATGGATTACGGCAAATACCGTTATGAGCAAAGCAAGCGGGAAAAAGAAGCGCGTAAAAACCAGAAGACCGTTCAACTCAAAGAAGTACGCTTTAGCTCGAACATCGAAGATCACGATGTGAATACCAAGCTTCGCAACGTGAAAAAATTTCTTTCTAACGGGGATAAAGTGAAACTATCCATCCGTTTTCGTGGTCGGGAAATTACCCACCAGGACTTGGGTCGGAAGATGTTGGCCCGAGTTGCGGAAGAAGTGAAAGATATCGGAGATGTGGAGCGCCAGCCCAAGCTGGAAGGCCGCCAGATGATTATGATTTTGGCGCCGAAAAACACCAACAGCTGAGGAGTGACCCCCATGCCGAAAATGAAGACGCGCCGTGCGGCCGCAAAGCGTTTCAACAAAACCGGCACCGGCAAGATCAAACGCAACCATGCGTTTACCAGTCATATTCTTGAAAGCAAATCCCCTAAACGTAAGCGTAAATTACGTAAGGGTGCCTTGATGGCTAAAGGTGACGTGAAACGCACCAAGCAACTTATCGCTTATAAGTAACTACTACGGACGACCGTTTGAGTCTGGAGGGAATTAATCATGGCACGTGTCAAAGGCGGTACCGTTACACGTCGGCGTCGCAAAAAGGTTTTAAAGCTCGCCCGCGGTTATTACGGTTCAAAACATACGCTCTTTAAGACGGCAAAACAAGCAGTGATGAAATCGTTGATGTTCGCTTATCGCGATCGTCGCCAGAAAAAACGGGATTTCCGCAAGCTGTGGATTACCCGGATCAACGCTGCTGCACGTATGAATGGCCTGTCCTACAGCAAGCTAATGTTTGGTTTGAAGCAAGCTGGAGTGAACGTCAACCGTAAGATGTTGGCGGATCTCGCTATTCATGATGAAAAAGCCTTCTCTGAACTAGCAAAACTAGCAAAAGATAAGGTCAACGCTTAATAATGAAATAATCCCATCTCTTATCTTCATGATAGGAGAGAGTGTATAGGCTGTCGAGACCATCTCGACAGCCTATTTCTTTTGCATCGAACTCTGTGTATTACTTGGATCGCTACCATATATATAGGAATATACGAGGTGTATACGAGGTGTAGAGGAGGGTTTTCGATGCCTACATTTATCTATACCGGAGGGTTACAGACCCTGACAATTCCCGAGGGAGTATGTACGGTGACCATTCAGGCGCAAGGGGCAGCGGGGGGGAGTAACCCAGCTCTAGTGGGTTCTGATGGAGGATTAGGTGCCTCTATCCAAGGGTTGTTTACCGTTACCCCTGGGGATGTGTTATCCATTGTGGTAGGGGGGCAAGGAGGCGACGCCAGTGGTACGGGAATAGGTCTTCAAGGAGGCGGCGGCGGGGGAGGAGGTTCCTTTGTTTGGTTTGGTAGTAGCTTTGGGGAGGTAAACCCGTCCACCCTGATGGTAGCAGCAGGAGGTGGAGGCGGGGGTGGTGGATTGAACGTATTAAGTGAAGTAGGCGGAAGTGGGATGACGACGAGTAGTGGACAGGACGGCGGAAATGCAGCCGGTGGATTTGGTGCTGGAGGGATGGATGGGTCTGGTGGGTCTGGTGGGAATGGCGGAATGGGTATGGCTAGGGGAGGGGGAGGGGGAGGCGGTGGAAGCCCTTTCTCTAACGGAGGGAATGGAGCGGGGAACGCTGGTGGGGATGGGGGAGTGAGTATCGTAGCAGGTGGAGCGGGAGGAGGGGGAGGAACCGGTAGTAGCGGTGTCATTATAGGTGGAGATGGAGGATTTGGTGGCGGAGGCGGAGGAAGTGATCGGAATGGCGGAGGAGGCGGGGGATTTAGCGGAGGCGGAGGAGGCACCGGAATTAATGTTGATATCGGAGGTGGAAGCGCCGGAGGCGGAGGAGGCGGAGGCTCCTTTAATGGAGGCTCCAATCCAGTGAATATGGCCGGGGTACGTGCAGGGAATGGGGTTGTGGAGATCACCTATGAAGCGCCGACACTTACCTGCTCAAACATTACGGTCGCCAATGATCGTGGCGCCTGTGGAGCCAACGTTACCTTTAGCGGGCTTGAGACGTGTCCCGGGCTCAGTATCGACTGCTCTCCGGCATCGGGTTCCTTTTTTCCCGTGGGCACGACGACAGTAACGTGTACAGGGAGCAATGAGGCGGGGAGCACCACCTGTAGCTTTACGGTCACCGTCATCGATACGGAGCCCCCCGAGATCTCCGGGCTTAACGATATCGATATAGAAACGAGTGATCCCAATGGTACTGTCGTCACCTACCCGGACCCCAGGGTGACGGATAATTGTCCGGGAGAGATTACTGTCACTTGTTCCCCTGCTTCGGGCTCTTTCTTCCCCTTAGGAATGACGATGGTTACTTGTACTGCGACGGATCCAAGCGGCAATACGGCAACGGGCACCTTTATTGTCGTGGTTACTTCGTCCCAAGAGGAGTAAGAGAAATCGCTTTTCTTCAACGATAGTAATCCTGATTTGCTGGAGGTTACTCTGTTAAGAAATTAGGAAGCGGGAAAAATGAGTAATATTTTTATGTATAATGAAGAGATTTATATTATATATAATGGATAATCGATAAATTTTGATTTTTAATATCAAGGAGGGCTTTCGATGCCTACATTTACGTATACCGGGGCGTTACAGACCCTGACAATTCCAGGAGGAGTTTGTACGGTGACCATTCAGGCGCAAGGGGCAGCGGGGGGAAGCAACCCAGCTCTAACAGGTGCTGAAGGGGGATTAGGTGCCTCCATCCAAGGGTTGTTTACCGTTACCCCTGGGGATGTGTTATCCATTGTGGTAGGGGGTCAAGGAGGCGATGCCATTGGTGCGGATATATCCTTTCAAGCAGGCGGCGGCGGGGGAGGGGGTTCCTTCGTCTGGTTTGGTAGTAGCTTTGGGGAGGTAAACCCGTCCACCCTGTTGGTCGCAGCTGGTGGTGGCGGCGGGGGTGGTGGATTGAATACATCAAGTGAAGTAGGCGGAGATGGGATGACAACGAGTAGTGGTCAGGACGGTGGGAATGCAGCCGGTGGATTTGGTGCTGGGGGGATGGATGGGAATAGTGGGTCCGGTGGGAATTTTGAAATGGGTTTGGCTACGGGAGGTGGAGCCGGAGGCGGTGGAAGTCCTTACTTTAACGGAGGAGATGGGGCGGGGAACGCTGGTGGAATTGGGGGAGTGAGTATCGTAGCAGGTGGAGCCGGAGGAGCGGGAGGAACCGGTGGCGGTGAGTTTACAGGTGGAGCCGGAGGATTTGGCGGAGGTGGCGGTGGGAGTGATCGGAATGGCGGGGGTGGCGGTGGATTTAGTGGAGGCGGAGGCGGCACAGGAACTAGTAATGCTATGGGAGGTGGAAGCGCTGGAGGCGGAGGAGGCGGCGGCTCCTTTAATGGGGGATCCAATCCAGTGAATATGGCGGGGGTACGTGCGGGGAATGGGATTGTGGAGGTCACCTATGAAGCGCCAACTCTTACCTGCTCCAATATGACCGTCGCCAATGATCGTGGCGCCTGTGGAGCCAACGTTACCTTTAGCGGGCTTGGGACGTGTCCCGGGCTCATGATCGATTGTTCCCCTGCCTCAGGTTCTTTCTTTTCCGTAGGGACTACGAGCGTGACGTGTACGGCAATGGATACCGTGGGAGGGAGTGCTACCTGTAGCTTTACTGTCACTGTCATCGATACAGAACCTCCAGTCATTTCCGGGCTCCACGATATCGATGTGGAAACGAACAATCCCAATGGTACGGTCGTTACCTATCCCGATCCCACGGTGACGGACAATTGTCCGGGAGAGATCACCGTCACCTGTTCCCCTGCCTCAGGTTCTTTCTTCCCCTTAGGAATGACGATGGTTACTTGTACTGCGACGGATCCAAGCGGCAATACGGCAACGGGCACCTTTATTGTCGTGGTTACTTCGTCCCAAGAGGAGTAAGAAATCGTTTTTCAGCGAAGAATTAACCAGAACACCATCCGATTGTAGGTACAGGTCAAAGGAAGGTGAAAAACTTTCATAGAAAGCAGAATGATCGCAATATCGATTTTATTTATTAGCAATCTTAAATAATAAAGCTGTTTAGAGAGTCGATATCAAACTAAACAGCTTTTTTTATGTGCTATGACGTTCATCCGATGAATATCTGCAACATACATAAAGAGATAAGAGTTTGAAAAGGAGGGCGTGTTATGCCCGCATTTACATATACAGGAGCATTGCAGACGCTAACAATCCCAGGAGGGGTCTGTCGTGTGACGATTCAGGCCCAAGGTGCTGCAGGGGGAAGTAATCTATTTTATAGTTCCTTTGATGAGGATGGAGGCGGGCTAGGTGCATCGATTCAAGGGACGTTTGCGGTTGCACCTGGTGATGTGTTATCGATTGTCGTTGGCGGGCAAGGGGGCGACACACCGGATATTAATGAACCGAATGGTGGGGGTGGAGGCGGAGGTGGTTCCTTCGTTTGGCAAGGCAGTAGTTTTGGGGAGTTAAATCCGTCTACCTTATTAGTAGCGGCAGGGGGTGGAGGCGGGGGTGCGGGATTTGACTTTGGTGAAGATGACAGTGGGAGTGCTTCTGGTGGAAGTGGGATGATTGGGAGTATCGGGCAGGATGGGGGGAATGCAGCCGGTGGATTTGGTGCAGGGGGGACTGCTGGGAACGGTGGGTCAGGTGGAAATGGCGGGATGATGGCGGGGTTGGGCGGAGGAGGCGGAGGCGGAGGCGGAATAAATTTTAACGGAGGAAATGGTTTTGGGAACGCAGGCGGTGATGGGGGAGTGAGCATTGTTGCGGGTGGAGCTGGCGGTGCAGGGGGTGTGGGTGCCATGGGTGACTATATCGGAGGCGATGGAGGATTTGGTGGCGGCGGGGGTGGGAGTGATCGGAATGGAGGAGGCGGAGGTGGGTTTAGTGGCGGTGGTGGCGGTACGGGTGTTGGTTTTTTTGTAGCGGCTGGAGGAGGCGGAGGCGGAGGTTCCTTTAATGGGGGCACTAATCCGGTCCATATGGAGGGAGTACGCGCGGGGAATGGCATTGTAGAGATTATTTATGAAGCGCCGACCCTTACCTGCTCGAACATTACGGTCGCCAATGATCGTGGCGCCTGTGGAGCCAACGTTACCTATAACGAGCTTGAAACATGCCCCGGACTCGACGTCACTTGCTCTCCTGCCTCGGGTTCCTTCTTTTCCGTGGGTACAACGACGGTGACGTGTACCGCGATGGATACCGTGGGAGGGAGCACTACCTGTCGTTTTATCGTTACGGTTATTGATACGGAGCCCCCTGAGATCTCCGGACTTAACGATATCGATGTCGAAACGAATGATCCCAATGGTACGGTCGTCACCTACCCCGATCCCATAGTGACGGATAACTGTCCGGGAGAGATCACCGTCACCTGTTCCCCTGCCTCGGGTTCCTTTTTCCCCTTCGGGATGACGACGGTTACTTGTACTGCGACAGATCCGAGTGGCAACACGGCAACCGAGACGTTTACGGTGTTTGTGACCTCATCTCAAGAAGAGTAATGGATTTTTTTGCAAACGGTATCGATCAATTACACCCTCGTGAAGATCCCCTACATGATGAATGTAGGGGATCTTTATGGAGAAAAAAGGTAATGAAATATGGTTTTGATTCTTCACTGAAGATTGAAATAAGGCCTTCTTTCAATTTGAAAAGGAGGGATTTTACGAAATTGGGGGATATTAATAGGGACAAGGGTGTTTGAGGGGGCGTGTAGGGTCATTGATTAATAAGAAAAATTTATCCTTGATGGTATGGCTCATCGTGCTTGTACTGGGTGCCTGCACGTTCCTATTCATGGATCGAGGGCAATTCAACCCAGAGACCATTCGATATGTGGTGCTTTCATATGGTGTTTGGGCACCGATTCTCTATTTGTTGATGCATATCGTTCGGCCTTTATTCTTGGTGCCTGCCACGGTACTAGCGGTTGCCTCAGGGATTACTTTTGGACCCTGGTGGGGGACTTTGTTGGATGCAAGTGGTTCTCTTGCTGGAGCGATGGTAGCTTTTTCGCTTGCCCGCTGGTTAGGCAAGGAGACAGTGAGTCGATGGCTAAATCAATTTACGCATTGGGAACGATGGATGGTGGATGAAGGGTTTCGTACGATTGTGATTTCTCGTTTAATCCCCTTTCTTCCCTTTGATGCGATTAGCTATGGTGCAGGGTTCTCCAATATCAAGGTGAACGATTATTTTTGGGCGACAGTGATTGGGATTCTCCCTGGGGCCTTTGTGTTTAATGTGCTAGGGTATTCGCTTCATGATCTGTTCTCTCCGTTGTTCTTTGCCTCACTGGGAGCAGCTCTTGTACTCGCCATCTCACCCTGGTTGTTTCGACGACTTCGTCGTAATTATGTGAAACAAAAGTAAGAAAGTGACCCGGGAAAATAGATCACTTTCTCTTTCATGATGACGGTTTATGTACAATGCTTAATCAATTAATTTTTGGAGAAGGTGCAACAGTGAATCAAGCTCCTCATCGGATAGTGTATGAAAGAGCTGTTGGAAATACTGGAACCGACGTTTTACCATTTCATTGTAAACCTCGGTTCCAGCTGGGGTAATCGCAAGTTCTACAATTCGTTTGTCATCAGTGGAGCGGTGACGACTGATCCAACCTTTTTTCACCATGCGATTCACATGTTGCGTAACATGGCTGTTGGTTACGTTTAGTTCGCTAGAAAGATCGGAACCTTTGCTAGGGCCCTGTGTATGTAATTGATGCAAAAATACAAAATCAGCGACTCCCCAGTTCTCTTCCAGTTGTTGTTGAATGCCGCGACGAAGTTTATGAACGACATGTTGAAAGGCTTGAATAGTATCATGGGTCATTTGTGTACGATCAGACAAGGTGATCCTTCCTCTCGAGTAACTAATAGTTAATATTGTTAAGTATATGCCATTTGCATTCTACAGTGCGGAAACTTTTTTGTCAATCAATGGGTATGAAAATGTTGCCAATGAGAAAGCATCCACTGAGCCGAGAAGAAGAATTCTTCCATGCAGATCCAGCTTTTTAGATCCAATCAGGGAAAAAAATCGTGACTTCTGTCAGGGAATCGATTAAACTGGTCTGAAAAATGTTGACCGATGACAAGGAGGTAACAACAATTGAGCACCAATGAGACAAAAGATCTGCGGATTCGAAGCCATGTCATCAGCGAAGGGGCAAACCGCGTACCGAATCGGGCGATGCTTAGAGCGACAGGCTTTACGGACGAAGATTTTCAAAAACCGATGATTGGTGTTGCAAGTACCTGGTCTGAAGTAACGCCGTGTAATATGCACATTAAAGAGTTGGCAGAAGAGGCGAAACGAGGCGCAGTGGAAGCGGGTGGGGCTCCGATGATTTTTAATACCATTACCGTTTCCGATGGCATTTCCATGGGACACGAGGGAATGCATTATTCCCTACCTAGCCGTGAAGTGATTGCCGATTCGATCGAAACGGTGATTGGTGCTGAGCGATTGGATGCCTATGTAGCGATTGGCGGTTGTGATAAAAACATGCCAGGGTGCATGATCGCAATCGGACGTACCGATGTTCCTGCAGTTTTTGTCTATGGCGGGACGATTCGACCAGGAAAACTGGACGGAAAAGATATTGACATTGTCTCTGCCTTTGAAGGGGTGGGCCAGTATAACCAAGGAACAATCGATCGGGAAGGCTTGCACGAGATTGAGTGTCATGCCTGTCCAGGAGCAGGTTCTTGTGGTGGGATGTATACCGCCAATACCATGTCCTCAGCGATTGAAGCCTTAGGGATGAGTCTGCCAGGAAGTTCCTCTAATCCCGCTGAAACCAAGGAGAAATTAGCGGATTGTCGGGAGGCTGGAGCAGCAGCTGTCGAACTATTGCGTAAAGGAATCTATCCCAAGGATATTATGACGAAAGAAGCATTTGAAAATGCCATTACTGTGGTGATGGCGTTGGGAGGGTCCACCAATGCCATTCTGCATTTACTGGCAATGGCCCATTCGGTGGATGTGGATCTAACCATGGATGATTTTGAACGAGTGAGGGAACGGGTGCCCCATATCGCAGATTTAAAACCTTCGGGTCGATTTGTTATGCAGGATCTGTATGAAGCTGGAGGTGTGCCAGCAGTGATGAAAGTCTTGTTAGAACAAGGTCTTCTTCATGGTGATTGCCTTACGGTGACGGGTAAAACGATAAAAGAAAATTTGGCGGAGGCAGAGCCCCTTCGCGCGGGACAAGAAGTAATACGCCCTTTTGACAAACCATTCCGAAAAACTGGTCCACTGGTGGTTTTAGAAGGGAATCTCGCACCTGAAGGGGCAGTTGCGAAGGTGTCGGGCCTCAAGGTGAATCAGTTGACTGGTCCTGCGCGTGTTTTTGATTCCGAAGAGGCAGCGACAGCAGCCATCCTTTCTGATCAGATTAAGGTAGGCGATGTGGTCATTATCCGCTACGAGGGACCCAAAGGGGGGCCAGGGATGCCGGAAATGCTCTCCATCACAGGAATGTTGGTCGGAAAGGGACTAGGTGAGAAGGTAGCCCTGTTGACAGATGGTCGATTTTCGGGGGGTTCTCATGGGTTGGTCATTGGACATATTGCCCCAGAAGCCCAAGTAGGGGGTCCAATCGCACTGGTAGAAGATGGTGATCAGGTAACCATTGATTCGGTAAAGCGAGAATTATCCGTAGCGCTTTCTCCTGAGGAGCTAAGCCGTCGCCGCTCTGCGTGGCAAGAACGGCCCCTTCCTGTACGCCGTGGTGTCCTTCATAAGTACAGTAAACTCGTCTCTTCTGCCTCAAAGGGAGCTGTCACCGATTGATCAAAATTTATTTTGAGAGACTGGTTGACAAAGGTAGAAGCACCTGCCTATAATAGCACCTAAATAATTCAAGAATTTAGCGATGAGATGCATGAAAGCAACTCCGTGTATGATGGGAGGGTACCTAGGGTTCCGCTCGCTTTGCGAGGTCTGTGACCGAGTGGTACCAACACCAACTGGTGTACACCGTGAGGATAAAAGCCTCTGCGGAAGGTCCTACCTTGATTGAGGTTGAAAGGTATGGATTTTCCCCAGGGGCTTCTTGTATGCCCTAGGAAACTGAAAATAATTAAGATTCAATGGATTATGTGAATGCGATGAAGAGGCCATACCCTTTGGAAAATCCTATCACAGAGAGTCCTGGAAATGCTGAAACCAGGACAGTGGACCCAAAGGCGTGCTCACCTCGGAGCTGTGCGTCGAAAGGTGGGAAACCCCTTAGTAGAACGTTACCGGATGATCGCCGTTACCGATCAGGGTATTTCAAAGTTGGAATACCTGCCGAGTCTGTTCGCCGCGAGGCGACAGAGATATTGGGTGGTACCGCGAACCCTTCGCCCCAATCAACTGTAACAGCGTTAGACTGTCTATGGTTGGTGGGCGAAGGGTTTTATTATTTTACAATTAGGGGGTTGAACCTGGATGGGCCATACAGTGACAATGGTTGGCAGTCAGTCAGGAAAGGCGGAATCACCCAAAACAGAGTATACGGGCTCCGAAATTTTACTTCGGTGCTTGATTGAAGAGCAGGTTGATGTCGTATTTGGCTATCCAGGAGGCGCTGTTCTTCCAATCTATGATTCGCTCTATGAAGGGGGTTTGCGGCATCTTTTGGCTCGTCATGAACAAGGAGCCATTCACGCTGCTGATGGATATGCAAGGGCGACGGGGAAACCGGGTGTGGTGATAGCGACATCGGGTCCAGGTGCGACGAATCTAGTCACGGGAATTGCGACGGCTCAGATGGATTCGATTCCCATGGTCTGTATCACGGGGAATGTATCCCAGGAATTGATGGGTACGGATGCTTTTCAAGAGGCAGACATTATGGGAATTACCATGCCCATCGTCAAACATAGCTACTTGGTTACGGATGTATGTGACCTTCCTCGCATCGTCAAGGAAGCCTTCCATCTTGCAAGTACAGGGCGACCCGGTCCGGTTCTCATCGATATTCCCAAGGATGTGGCTAATGCAAGAGACACCTTTCACTATCCAAAGGGCGTCTCCATTCGTGGCTATCAGCCAACATCAAGTGCCCACCCCTTGCAGTTAGCACGGCTTCGAGAAGTGATTGCAGAAGCAAAAAGGCCAGTGATCCTTGCAGGTGGTGGGGTGGTGACAGCAGGTGCGGAAAAGGAATTGATCACCTTTGCCGAACAAACGCAAATTCCTGTCATTACGACCTTGATGGGGCTAGGGGGATTTCCCGGGCAACATCCTTTGTGGTTGGGGATGCCGGGGATGCATGGAACCTATGCAGCGAACCATGCACTCTTGGAAACCGACCTCTTGATTGGAATCGGAGCTCGCTTTGATGATCGGGTCACCATGGGGCGTCTTGATAAATTTGCAACAAAGGCGAAAATTGTGCACATGGATATCGATCCCGCTGAGATTGGAAAAAACGTCAACACATTTATTCCCATCGTCGGGGATGTGAAAAATGTTTTACAGGCGGCCAATGTCGATTTACCACAAAGTGACTCAGCCGCCTGGATTGAAAAAGTGACGGGCTGGCGAGAGTCTTACCCGCTTTGCTATCGGGATTCCGAAGACCGGTTAAAGCCCCAATGGGTCATACGCCATCTCTATGAAACAACAGGCGGGGATGCCGTTGTAACGACGGATGTGGGACAGCATCAGATGTGGGTGGCACAATATTTCCACTTTGCACGTCCGCGTTCTTTTATCTCATCGGGAGGACTCGGTACGATGGGGTTTGGCTTTCCCGCCGCCCTGGGTGCACAACTCGCTACACCAGAACAGCTGGTGATCAGTGTTACCGGGGATGGCGGTTTTCAAATGACCAATCAAGAATTGGCTGTAGCTAGCTTGGCCAATATTCCGGTGAAAGTTGTCATTATCAACAATCAAAATCTTGGCATGGTACGCCAATGGCAAGAGGTTTTTTACCATAAACGGTACAGTGAAGTGGATCTATCGGGGAGTCCCGATTTCGTGAAATTGACCGAAGCATACGGAGTGAAGGCTTGGCGCGCAAAAACGAAGGAAGAGGCAATTACCGCATGGGCGGAGGCGTTGGCCCATCCGGGTCCCGCAGTTGTTGATTTTTGGGTGGCCCCTGATGAAAATGTCTATCCGATGGTCGCTCCAGGGAAAGGGCTCGATGAAATGATCATGGGAGATGAAAAAGCGTGAGACATGTCCTATCAGTTCTAGTCAATGATCAACCCCGTGTACTGGCTCGGGTATCCACACTATTGGGGCGTCGTAATTTCAATATTGAGAGTATTAGTGTGGGAGAATCTGAAGAAAAAGGGTTGTCACGGATGGTGATCGTGACTCACGGGGATGAACGAACGATGGAGCAGGTGCAAAAACAACTTCACAAGTTGATTGATGTGATTAAAGTGCATGATTTGTCGAATCATCCTGCAGTTGAGCGAGAGCTCCTCTTGATTAAGGTGGAAGCTGGACCCGCGGCGCGTATGGAGATATCGGGAGTGGTTGAGCCCTTTCGTGCGGCAGTGGTCGATGTAGGCTCGCAGAATATGATGGTGCAGGCCACGGGGGAACGGGCGAAATTAGATGCATTGATTGAGTTACTTCGCCCCTATGGAATTAAAGAGATCGCTCGGACCGGCGTGACCGCCCTCTCACGAAGCATGGTGCAGGGAAACAGTTAAAAAGATGATGCAAGGAACTTCGATGAAAAATATCCACTTATAGGGGGAATGGAACATGGCAACAGTCTATTACGCAAAGGACGCAGATCTCAAGCAATTAGCAGGTAAGACGGTAGCGATCATCGGGTATGGTAGCCAAGGTCATGCACAAGCACAAAACCTACGGGATAGTGGTGTGCAAGTTGTAATCGGATTACGCAAAGGGAAGTCCTGGGAGAAAGCTGAAAAGGATGGATTTATAGTATTGGAAGTAGCTGAAGCTGTGAAAAGATCCGAGGTAATCAACCTTTTGATGCCAGATGAAACGATGGCACAGGTGTATAAAGAAGAAGTTGAACCGAATCTAAAGCCCGAAGCGGCTCTCCTATTCTCCCATGGATTTAATATTCATTTTAATCAGATCCAGCCACCTCCTCATATCGATGTTGCCTTAATTGCACCCAAAGGACCCGGTCACTTAGTACGGCGGGTCTATACAGAAGGGTTTGGCGTCCCAGGGTTGATTGCTATTCATCAAGATGCGAGTGGATCTGCAAAAGCGATTGGTTTAGCCTATGCCGAGGGGATTGGGGCAACGCGTGCCGGTGTGATTGAAACGACATTTAAAGAAGAAACCGAAACGGATTTGTTTGGTGAGCAAGCGGTACTTTGTGGTGGGGCGAGTGAACTCGTGAAAAAAGGGTTTGAAACCCTAACGGAAGCAGGGTATCAACCAGAAATTGCGTATTTTGAATGTCTTCATGAACTGAAGTTGATCGTGGACCTCATGTATGAGGAAGGGCTTGCAGGAATGCGGTATTCCATTAGTGACACGGCGGAGTACGGGGATTATGTCAGTGGGAAACGTGTGGTTGGCGATGCTTCCAAAGCAGCAATGAAGGAAGTGCTTAAGGAAATTCAAGATGGTACCTTTGCTCAACAATGGATTACCGAAAATAAAAATGGTCGTCAAGAGTTTACGAGGATTCGGAAAGAAGAAGGGGAGCACCTGTTAGAAACCACTGGAGAAAAACTAAGGGAAACAATGGCTTGGATCAATCAAAAACAGAGTGTTAAAGCCTGAACGACAAACTCTTAGCAGGCTCTCGCAGTCCCTGGGATGAAAACGAAGGAGGCTTGACTCGCTCCC
Organism: Marininema halotolerans; assembly: GCF_900116235.1. GTDB lineage: Bacteria > Bacillota > Bacilli > Thermoactinomycetales > DSM-45169 > Marininema > Marininema halotolerans. Next base: position 176,860 of record NZ_FPAA01000006.1, read on the forward strand.
AACTTGAGCAGGGTTTCGTAACTTCGGTAAACAGTTTAACAAAAATCGGAAGGAGGATGCGGCATGAGTAGTCGAACCGTCCAATTTTTTGATACGACCCTACGCGATGGGGAGCAATCCCCTGGTGTGAACCTCAATGTAGAAGAGAAGGTGGAGATCGCTCTACAACTTGAAAAATTGGGCATTCAAGTGATTGAAGCAGGATTTGCCGCCTCCTCTGCCGGCGATCGTGAAGCGGTAAGGAGGGTTGGGGAAGCGGTTCACACCCCGATTGTTGTCAGTCTGGCTCGCGCTGTGGATGTCGATATTGATGCGGCTTGGGATGCGTTAAAAACGGCAACAAACCCAGGGGTCCATATTTTTTTAGCCACCTCGCCCATTCATCGGCAGTATAAGCTCAACATGACCAAGGAGGAGATTTTAAATCAGGTGGAGGCGGCTGTCCGCTATGCAAAGCGATTCTTCCCCCATGTTGAATTTTCTCCAGAGGATGGCGGACGTACGGAGCTGGATTTTCTGTGCCAAGTTGCCGAACGAGTCATTGAAGCGGGTGCGGATGTCTTAAATATTCCAGATACGGTAGGATACCTTTCTCCCCAGGAGTATGGGAATATCTTTCGGCATTTAAAGTCCCATGTAAATGGAATCGAAAAGGTAAAACTATCGGCACACTGTCATGATGACTTGGGTATGGCGACAGCTAATACATTGGCAGCCATTGAAGCCGGTGTGGAACAAGTAGAGGGGACAATCAATGGCATTGGTGAACGTGCTGGAAACGCTGCGCTTGAAGAGGTTGCAATGGCTTTGGCCACCCGCTCAACCTATTATGGTGTGAAGACGAATCTTCAATTGGCGGAAATTGCTCGCACGAGCCGGATTGTCTCGAAGATGACGGGGATGTTTGTTCCAGGAAATAAGGCGGTTGTCGGTGCGAATGCATTTGCCCATGAGTCTGGGATCCATCAAGATGGCATGTTAAAGCATGCATCTACTTATGAAATCATGCGCCCAGAGACGGTGGGACAGGCGGATACACGGCTTGTATTAGGGAAGCATTCTGGTCGCCATGCTTTCCGCGATAAACTGGTGCAATTGGGTTATGCCTTTAATGATCAGCAGATTAATCATCTCTTTCACCGGTTTAAAGAACTGACTGATCGGAAGAAATTGATTGAAGATGATGATCTGGTTTCCCTTGTCGAAGAACGGATCGGTGACGAAGAAGAAGTGTACTCCTTTGAAACGGTACAGGTAGCTTATGGTAATCAATCCGTGCCAACGGCATCGCTACGAATTAAAGATAACCGAGATCAACGCCTACTCGAAGAAGCAGCCTGTGGAAATGGCTCCGTCGATGCCATCTTTAAAGCGATCGATCGCATCACCAATGAAGCTTGGCACCTTGAGGATTATCGCATTGTGTCCGTGACGCACGGAAAGGATGCGCTGGGTGAGGTATACGTAAAGCTTTCGGATGGAGAAGAGAGCACGGTTCAAGGAAGAGGGGTATCGACGGATGTGTTAGAGGCAAGTGCACGTGCCTATATACATGGGGTCAATCGCTTACTCGCTCGGCGAAATCGTGAGAAACAACCCGCTGGAGTTGGATCAATAAGTGGGTAATGAAGGGGAAGGAGTGATCAAGATGACAAGACCGAAGCGTATCGCAGTACTACCTGGAGATGGAATTGGTCCGGAAATCGTGGAAGAAGGGGTCAAAGTGATGAAAGCGGCTGGAGAGCGCTTCGGTTATCACTTTGAGATTGACTTTGGATGGATAGGCGGTTCCGCGATTGATCGCTTGAAAAATCCATTGCCACAAGAGACGTTAACCTTGTGTCATCAAGCGGATGCTGTATTGCTCGGTGCTGTTGGGGGACCTCGTTGGGATCAACATCCTCCTGCATTACGACCTGAAAAAGCCCTTCTCGGATTACGAAAAGAGCTGGATTTGTTTGCTAATTTACGACCTACCACTCTTTTCCCAGGGTTAGAGGACAGCTCTACCTTAAAGCCGGAAGTGCTAAAAGGCGTTGATTTTCTGGTGGTGAGAGAGTTAACTGGTGGGATTTACTTTGGTGAAAAGTTTACCGAAGATACACCGGCAGGAGAGAAGGCAACGGATACGTTAGTTTATTCGGAGACAGAGGTAGAACGCATTCTCCGCCGTGCCTTTGACATTGCGCAACTTCGTGGTAAAAAAGTGACCTCCGTCGATAAAGCCAATGTACTTGAAAGTTCTCGATTGTGGCGAAAAGTGGCCGATCGGGTAGCGAAGGATTACCCGGATGTCGAACTGACGCACCTCTTAGTGGATAATTGTGCAATGCAAATGATTCGTCGACCAGCAGACTTTGATGTCGTCGTTACTGAAAATATGTTTGGGGATATTCTGAGTGATGAGGCGGCGATTCTTACGGGCTCCATCGGTCTTCTTCCTTCTGCAAGTCTGGGTGAGGGTCATCAAGGGTTGTATGAGCCGGTACATGGTTCAGCCCCCGATATCGCAGGGCAAGGGGTAGCTAATCCGATTGCAACGATCCTTTCCGTTGCACTGATGTTCCGCTACTCCTTTCATGATGACACCGTTGCCAAGGCGATTGAGGGAGCCGTAACCGATACCCTTGCTTCTGGAGCGCGGACGATGGATCTGGTCTCGACAGGTAGATTGGCTTACTCGACGGAGGAATTCGGGGATAAGGTGGTCGAAGCGCTTAACAAGTATCAACCCGACCCTACTCTGCCAGTAGAAGCGATGATGTAGTGGATCCTTGTAAGATGGATAAGTGAGATGCAAGACTGCGGAAGGTGTATGGATGGGAGATCCGCAGTCTTTTCATTTCATAAAAAAGTGGTTTATAAATCATGAATTAACGGAATAATAAGAATTATAAACCCAAGTGATCGGATAGAAATTGGGAGAAAGGGAGATGCTCTGTGGCGATAAATGAAGGGTGGCTAGCTCACCTCCATGCCTTGAATGCTTTGGAAAGGCTGTATCATGAGTATTGGGATTTGGATTTAGCGGAAAAAGTACGCAGTGAATTAGCGCGGAGTGTGGATCTGCTCGGTTCCCATGTAGACAAAGTGCCATGTCCTTGTGGGGATACCCGTGAAGATGTAACCTTTTATCGATCGCTCCTCCGACATGCGGAAGCATCTGTAGCAGAGCGAAATCTTTTTCCTCTACCCTTGGTACAAGAGGCACTGACTCACCATTTCACCCATAAAAGCGAAAAACATCGTTGTATCGGGCGACTAATTGGGCGGGAGCATGATTGGGTGAAAGGGATGGAAACAGGTTGAGGTGAATGATTAAAGAAGAAAAAGAGGGAGGCGATGAATCCTCCTTCTTTTTCTTCTTTATAAAGGTCATCCAATTGGAAACAAATTCTATCTTATGGGATAGCAATCTATATTTTTCAAGGGATTGAGTGTGGATCACTTTCTGCGGAAGCGTTTTCAATATAGTTTGTATCGAGTATAATGAAGAATAGAATATACTACAGATCAAGAGAGGTGGGAATGGGCGATGATGAATGTGCCTTTGTTGATTTCCCCCATGTTGGAACGGGCGGAACGCGTGTTTCCGAAAAAAGAGATCGTTTCCTGTACCCCTTCGGGAATTCACCGGCAAACTTATGCACAGATGGGTGAGCGGACACGAAAGCTGTCTGACGCACTGCAAAAACTAGGTGTAAAACAGGGAGATCGAGTCGGTACCTTAGCCTGGAACCACTATCGCCACTTAGAAGCCTATTTTGCGATTCCATCGATGGGAGCCGTTCTTCATACCATCAATTTGCGACTCTCTCCTGAACATCTTGCCTATGTCATTAACCATGCAGAAGATCGGATTTTGTTAATTGACGATAGCTTACTTCCACTTATTGAAGCCATTCGTGAGAAATTAACCACCGTCGAAGCCTTCATTATTATGTCAGATCAATCAGAATTGCCAAAAACAACCTTGTCGCCACTGTACTCGTATGAAGATCTCTTATCCGAAGGGGATCCCCATTTTGAATATCCAAAGGACCTTGACGAGAATTCTCCTGCGGGAATGTGCTATACTTCCGCAACCACCGGGATGCCTAAGGGCGTTGTCTACACGCAACGGAGTATTTACCTGCACAGCATGACAGCGGGCTTAGCCGATACCATTGGTTTGTCTGAGGGAGATACCTGTCTATCCGTGGTACCTATGTTCCATGTAAATGCTTGGGGGCTTCCCTTTGCAGCGACGTGGTTTGGTGCAAAACAAGTCTTACCCGGTCCGATGCTAAAAGCAGAGGTACTCGCTAACTTGATTCAATCGGAGAAGGTTACCGTGACTGGTGGGATACCAACGATTTGGATGGAACTTTTGAAAGAATTAGAGCATAAGACCTATGATCTTTCTAGTCTCCGGATGTTGTTATTTGGCGGATTATCGGCGCCTCCTAGCATGATTCGGGCGTTTGAAGAGAAACATGGCATTCCAGTGGTACATGCTTATGGCATGACCGAGACGAGTCCGATTGTAACGGTCTCCCATTTGAAAAGCTATCAAAAGGATTTGCCCTTAGAAGAACGTTTAGCCATTAAAGCCAAACAAGGGTTAGTTTCCCCGGGTCTAGAAGTTCGTGCCATAGGCTCTGATGGAAAAGAGATTGCCTGGGACGGCAAAGAGATGGGGGAGCTACTGATTCGTGGTCCTTGGATTGCGGATGCGTACTATAAAGGGGATCGTTCGAGTGATGCCTTCCAAGATGGGTGGCTGCATACAGGCGATGTGGTGACCATTGATGAGGAAGGGACGATCAAAGTTGCCGATCGAACCAAAGATTTGATAAAAAGTGGCGGCGAGTGGATTAGTTCGGTGGATCTTGAAAATGGGATTATGTCACACGAAGGGGTATATGAAGCGGCGGTGGTTGGGATGCCCCATGAAAAGTGGCAGGAACGACCCGTTGCTTGTGTCGTGTTAAAAGAGAACTATAAAAATAAGGTTTCGGAAGAGAACATTATCGATTTTTTGAAACCACAAGTTGCGAAATGGTGGTTACCTGATGAAGTGATTTTTATGGATGAATTGCCTAAATCCACCGTTGGGAAGTTTTTGAAACGTGCCTTACGGGAACAACTAGAGCATCGGCTTTCCAAGTAAAGGGCTTCAACGTGAAGCAGGGAGATAAAACAACGCCCCCGATAAAGGGGCGTTGTTTTATTTTTTGAAAAAGCGACTCGATTACGGAGGGGTTTCGATGGTTTATACCTATGCCGTTACTCAGGACGGGGAAGCACTTCATGACATCCAATTATCGCAATTAAAAGAAGACCACATTCAGTGGTATTGGGTAGACTTTGCCAAACCATCAGCGGATGAGACGCAGTTATTAGCGGACTTTTTTGATTTTCATCCCCTCGCGATTGAGGACTGTCTTCATCGACTTCAACGGCCTAAAATGGACTATTATCACGATCATGTTTTTCTTATCGTCCATGATGTACATCCGGATACCCTAGAGCCAGAGGAAGTGAATCTTTTTGTAGGTGAAAATTTTATTGTCACTTTTCATCTGCATGGCTCTGAAGAACTAGCAGAAACTAGGGCACGTGTATGGAGGGAGAAGGATCCTTCAGTGCTAAACCCCAGCGTGATTGCCCATCGGATTATGGATAAGATTGTGGATACGTTATTTCCTGTGATCCATAAGATTGAAGATCGCTTGGATGAATTGGACAGCCGGCAGGAGGTCTCTACACCTGAATTAATTGACGAGGTATTTGATATACGAAGTGAACTGATCCGCCTTCGTCACAGCGTAATCCCGATGCGAGATCTTTTGTATCGCATTATTAACTCCAGGCGATTTATGCAAAACGATGAACGTCGTTTTTATTTTAGTGATATTCATGATCACTTAGTGAAGCTAGCTCATATGATTGACTCCAATCGGGAGATGACGGCGGATATTCGTGATAGTTACCTATCTCTCAACTCCTTCCGAATGAACCGGATCATGAAAACCCTAACGGTCATCACGGTGATATTTATGCCCCTCACCTTTTTAGCAGGGGTTTATGGCATGAATTTTGTGTATATGCCCGAGTTACACAACCGAGAGGGATATTTTATTGTTCTTGGCGTCATGGTACTGCTTGCCTTAAGTCTGACGCTCTGGTTTAAAAGTAAAGGTTGGTTTAATTAAGGTTTCCTTACGCTAAAAGGCCCCACACACCTGTAATGACGGTGATGTGGGGCCTTTTCAATACGATTACAAATTCGTTATGGAGGATCTTGTTTTTGCGCTACTCGGTTGATTCTTCAACATAGGAGCTCCGATTAAGACCGAGCTGATCAATAAAACAGAGGCGACCAGGTAGACGGATCGGGCGCCAAAGTGATCCGCGATGGCACCGTTGATTACGACACCGAGGCCAAATATTCCATACATCAAGGTCCCATGAGCGGAAAAGGCCTTAGGGAGAACATCAGCAGGAATCGCTTGTTGAAAAAGCGTTTGTTGTGTTATATCACGCAATTGGTAACAGGGACCCATCAAGACGCAAAGCGCAAGGGATACGAACGGATAGGGGACGAGGGCGAATAAGAGTACTAAAAAGCTATTGCACGTCGAACCGATAAGCATCCCAATGGCGAGTCGGTGAGCCAATAGACGCGAAAGGGCAAGGATTAGTACGCCTCCCAATACTGTGCCCAGTAAATAACTGGTGTTCATCCACGACCACCAGATGGATCCGCGATGGAGAACCTCTTTGACAAAGACCAACATGATTGCACCGACCCAGATCGAGCTGGCGACTGTCTCAATCGCATCCATCCAGGTAATTCGACGTAGGCTGGGATTGTGTAGGATCATCAACCAACCTTGTTTCAGGGTCTGCCAGCGCGAAGGGGTTGTTGTCGCATCAATCGATGGACTTTTCGGAACACGCACGGGTGCTAGGGCAAGGCAGGAAATCGAGAAGAGGATGACACACCCCCATAAAAGGGTGTCGCTTCCCATCCATGTGACAAGGAGACCGCCGCTGGCCCATCCCAAAAGCATGACGGTTTGATCCGTGGTTGCCAGCCAGCTATTTCCCCGCATAAGCAAGTCCGATGGAATCAGCTGGGGTAATAAGGCGTTTCTTGTCGGTGTGGTCCATCCATCTAAAAAGGAGATACATAAAACGAGCAACAGACTATAGAGTGGGTGTAACTTTCCACTTGTCATGATTGCAAGAATAGCAAGGAGCATGGTTTGCCCCAATTGGGAGACCAATAGAATCCGGTGTAATCGCCATCGTTCAAATAAAAGGGGAGCAATGAATCCTCCTAGCATCATCGCTCCCATCCGGACAAGGGGAAAGGATGCGGCCATGGTCGCAGAACCGCTCATCGTGTATAACATCGTCACCATGGCAATCGTGTATAAGGAATCCGCAAGATTAGCGATTCCTTGACCGATCCAGAGTGCATAAAACGGGGGTGGGAACTTGTTCATCGTTGCTCTCCTATTGATCGCAGTATTTGATTGTATGAGGTTTTTATATATCAGCGATTAATAGGGATCACACGGGTCGATTCCGCCCTTTCATGCAAGGTATCCTTACTGTAACACAAATTTTTTGGCGAAGAGAGGTTTAATGATTTTCATATCAGGAAAAATATCATACAAACTTGTGCGGGAGGGTGTTATGATGGCGAAGATTTTAATCTTAACGGGGGATGCTGTTGAGGCGTTGGAGGTATTCTACCCATACTATCGCTTGCTTGAAGAAGGACATGAAGCCGTGATTGCTTCACCAACAAAGAAAAAATTACAAACCGTGGTTCATGATTTTGAACCTCACCTCGATACCTTTACAGAAAAACAAGCCTATGGCTTAGAGAGCCATCTCTCCTTCGATGAAATTAACCCAACGGATTACGATGGATTGATTATACCTGGGGGGCGTGCTCCAGAGCATATTCGGATGCATGGAAAATTGCCAGATATCGTGCGGCATTTTTTTACGACAAATAAGCCAGTAGGAGCCATCTGTCATGCGACGTTAGTGTTTAATGTCGTTCCCGATGTATTGAAAGGACGGTCCCTCACGGCCTTTTCAAATTGTCGCCCGGAAGTAGAGGCAACTGGAGCGCGATACGTTGAGGAAACTCTTCACACCGATGGGAATTTGGTTTCAGGTCACGCTTGGCCTGATCTACCTGGGTTTATGAGGGAGTTCCTACGCCTCCTATAAATCATTAAAGAGTGGGGGATACAGAAAAACGCTCGCGATTTGCGGGCGTTTTTTCATGGGAATTAGGGCATTTATCCATACCGGAATGGTTCTTTATACATACCCTATACCGAGCGCCTGTGTGGGGGGAGAGGAGGTGGAAGTCGATGACTAAAGCAGAAACCAGCGGTGGTTATTTTGGTTATGCCAGAGGAGGGTGGTACCCTGGCCTCTGGATTGCAATTGCAGTAATCGTCATCCTCTTGATCTTCTTCGCATGCTTCTGGTGGTGGAGTGCCTTGGGTGGCGGTCCATATTATTAAATCATTGCTAGTGGAAGCCCCTTAACGGTGGGATTCACTGGTGGGAAAGGAGGATCGGGATGTTACGGCCATGGTTAACAAAGGGTCCCGAGAATTGGTTGGGAGAGATTTTTAACCAAATGGAACAACTCTCCCTTCAGTTAGAACACAATCGAATACGGGGAGATCTCTACCAGAAAAATGGGAAGGTCGTTGTGATGATGGAGATTCCAGGGCTGCAGGACCGACATGAAATCGATGTGCGTGTGGAAGACCAGATCCTGATCGTTCGAGGAACCACAGGGTCGGGTTCATCGACAACAACATCAGTGGAGGAATCCAGTTTTATCTATGAGATGCTTCTCCCAACAAAAGTCGAAGTATCCAAGATGGAAACGGTTATCAATCCCACTGAGCGCTTGTTGACGATCCGCCTTCCAGTCCTGTGAATGGAACACCGTCAAGGTTTAATTAAGTAAAGCCCGGAACTAACCGGGCTTTACTTATGTGTTGATGGTTTGCATCCATTCGTAAATTGTGAATGAGGAATAAGGAGTGGCGCTTATGATAAGATAGCAAGAGTGAACAATTAGCACTTAAAACCGGAATGGTTTTGTGGTTAGGAAGAGGTGGATGGAATGGTGGAAAAATCATGGAGTAGGTTGAAACAATCCTTAGCAGAATTGGCGAATGTTGCTGGCCCCCCCGGGCATGAAAGAGCCACCAGGGAAGTGATGGAGCGGCAGATGGCCCCCTTTGCGGATGAAATTTCTCAGGATCATTTGGGAAGTGTGATTGCACGGCAAGGAAGTGAGGGTCCTCGCATCATGATCGCCGGTCACCTGGATGAAGTCGGCTTTATGGTGACACGAATTACTCGTGAAGGGTACCTTCACTTTCGAGCATTAGGTGGTTGGTGGAGTCCTGTCGTCACCGCGCAACGGGTAGAAGTGATGACGAAAAAGGGGAAAGTGCTAGGGGTCGTGGGTTCTAAACCTCCACACTTGATGTCTTTGGAACAACGGAAAAAGGTAACGCCGTTGGATGATCTTTTTATTGATATTGGGGCATCCAGTGAAGAAGAAGTGGAATCCTGGGGAGTACAACTGGGTGATGTAGTGGTACCCTATTCACCATTTACCGAGATGAACAATCCGAAGTATTGGTTAGCCAAAGCCATGGATAATCGGTTAGGTTGTGCAGTAACAGTGGAAGTTCTTCGTCGCCTAGAATCGATCGATCATCCCAATGCTGTTTTTGGAGTGGGGACTGTGATGGAAGAAATCGGTCGCAGGGGCGCCTATACGGCTACTGCAGTTGTAAAACCCGATATCGGGTTTGCTGTGGATGTAGGGATTGCCTCCACACCAGGTTGTACTCCAGATGAAGCCTCGAGTCATATGGGGGATGGCCCCACATTAGTGCTTTATGATGCGGGGCATATTCCTCATCGAGGGCTTCTTCGCTTGATTCAAGAAACAGCAAAGGAAAAGGGTATTCCGCTTCAATATGAATGGATTAATGGTGGGGCGACTGATGCGAGTCGCATTCATTTACATGGGGAAGGTGTACCGACGGTGTCACTGGGGGTTCCTGCCCGGTATATCCATAGCCATACTTCCTTGGTTCACGAAGATGACACGGAACAATTGGTGGATTTATTGGTGGCTGTGGTACAAAAATTAGATCAAAACATGGTCGATCAGTTGGCAGATGGTACTTATACATAAAATGACATCAAAAGACGGCCCTTCATCGTTGAGGGCCGTTTTTCGATATAAAGGTCCATACCAGTTAAATGATTTTATTGAGCGACAGGAGGCTGAGCCTTATCCCGAGGCATGTGTTCGTGCAAGGTATTTATGAGGCGTTCTTGCTCCGATGCGTCAGAGTTTTTCCAGATCACCTCAAATAAGACACCGAGTCCAGGGAGTAACTTTTCATCTCCACTTTTGATGGAGTCTAGAACCATATCACGTAATTCACTGGCCTCCATGTCTTTAATATTGTGATACACCGCACCACGTATGGGAAAATTCATCAAGTTTCCCTCCTTTCTTCTGGTATTGTTGCCAGGAGTCACCCGGTTCACCCCATTTGTCTGGACGAATTCTCTGGTAAGTGCTGGAGAAGCGTATTTGATGGATCGAGAGATTGATAGTTCGGTGTGATATAATGTAAATCAATGAAGTACCGTTAGAAAACCGATTCAACAACAAGTCGGATGCGTAATATAAAATGATCGATCATTGATCTGAATGGATCGAGATAAGAACGAAAACGGTTGATTGGGATGAACCGAATCGAGATGAAGGATCTTATGTACATATGAGGAGGATAAGGCGTAACGCTTATGGAAATCCGAAAAATTAGTTCCGCACGGAATGATCGCGTGAAACACTGGCGTAAGCTAAGTACACGAAAAGGAAGAGATGAGTATGGCTCCCTTTTGATTGAAGGGATTCATCTGTTAGAGGAAGCCGTGCGTGCAGGTTGGTCTGTTCGTTCGGTGATTATACCGGAAGAAGGAACGGAGATCCTTAACCGATTGCCTAAACTGGAGGGTGTACCGGTCTATTCACTTCTTGATTCCACCTTCCGTCAAGTGGTGGAGACACAAGCTCCTCAGGGTGTTGCAGCGGAAGTAGGAATGGCTCTTGAGCGTGGCCCTTTTCAACCAGAGGCAAATAATCGGGTATTGCTATTGGATGCGATTCAGGATCCAGGTAACTTGGGTGCGATCCTACGGACAGCAGAAGCCGCTGGGGTACGAGATGTATGGTTGGGTTCAGGTACTGTGGATCCTTATAATCCTAAGGTAGTTCGTTCTGCGATGGGCTCTCTATTTCGGACACGAATTCGGCGAGTGGATCTTAAGAAGGCGATTCCTGATTTGCAAGAACTGGGTTACACCGTGATCGGGACGAGTCCACGTGCAAACAAAAGTCATTTTGCCTTTGATTACCCGGATCGCGTAGCGATCCTTTTAGGAAATGAGGGGAAGGGCATTTCCCCCGTCATTGGTGCCTTGGCAGATACCAATGTACGTATTCCCATGCCCGGGGAAGTAGAATCCCTGAATGTATCGGTAACAGCGGGAATTTTATTGTATGAACTTGTGCGTCAAAGCGAGGATTCCCCTTAAGGTCCCCATTGCATTGCGTAAGGGTTTTCGCTATACTATGGAGCACAACTGTTATAATGATTGGCGTTGAAGGAGAAGAGTACTACAAATCGCCCCACCAGGGAGAAGGTGTCATGACTGGAAGCACCTTTAGGTGTGCGATTGTAGGAAGTTCGCTCTGGAGCTGTGCCTCGAACCCAGGTTTGGATCTGGCAGTAAAGGTGACCGGTTCATACCGTTATCGTTGAAGGAGTGGGGCTATTCCAGGCATCGGGTGCTTGGATGGCCCAACCAGGGTGGTACCACGAATCTCTCGTCCCTCGGACGTGGGGTTTTTTTATTTTAAAGAGGAAAAATGAGGAGGCTTGACGGGTATGCGTGAACGGTTAGAAGCATTGAGAAAAGAAGCAGAAGTGGCAATCCAAGCTGCTGATGACTTGGAACAATTACGTGACTTGCGCGTGCAATATCTCGGGAAAAAGGGTGAATTAACCGCGGTTCTTCGTGGAATGAAGGATGTATCAGCAGAGGACCGTCCTGTCATTGGGGGACTCGCTAACGAGATTCGCAGCCAGATTGAAAATCTGTTGGCAGAAAAAGAGACGGCAGAACGGGAAGCAGCGTTAGAAAAACGCCTAGCGGCTGAGGCGATTGATGTGACATTAGCAGCCCGTCCCCAACCCTTAGGTGGTATGCATCCCATTACGGCCGTTGTTGAACAGATCGAAGATATTTTTACAGGAATGGGGTTTGTTGTAGCAGAAGGGCCTGAAGTTGAAACGGATCGGTATAATTTTGAAGCCCTTAACCTCCCCCAGGATCACCCCGCTCGTGATATGCAGGATTCCTTTTATATCACGCCAGAGATTTTGCTTCGTACCCACACCTCTCCGGTTCAAGTACGCACGATGGAAGAAAAGGAAGGTCAAGTTCCTGTGAAAATTATTTGCCCTGGGAAGGTGTACCGGCGGGATGACGATGATGCTACCCATTCCCATCAATTTTATCAAGTGGAAGGTTTAGTAGTGGATCGTGGGATTGCAATGAGCGAACTGCATGGTATTTTGGCTGCCTTTGCTGAGAAAATGTTTGGCATGGCACTTGAAACGCGTCTACGTCCAAGCTACTTCCCCTTCACGGAACCGAGCGTTGAAATGGACATCTCTTGTATTAAGTGTAGCGGTAAAGGGTGTCGCATGTGTAAACAGACCGGATGGATCGAAATTTTAGGTGCAGGAATGGTTCATCCCCGTGTATTGGAAGGGGCGGGTTACGATTCGGAACGGTATACTGGGTTTGCCTTTGGTATGGGACCTGACCGAATCGCTCTACTCAAGTATGGTATTGATGATATTCGCCACCTCTATACCAATGACTTAAAATTCCTACGTCAATTTCAATCCGTATAAGAGATAAAGGGGGAAGTAGCGATGCTAGTATCATATCGATGGTTACAAAAATACGTCGACCTTAAGGAGACGACACCCGCTCAATTGGCAGAAGCGTTGACGCGTGGTGGAATTGAGGTGGATGTGATTGAAAATCGGGATGGTGGCGTAGAAAAAGTCATCGTAGGCGAGGTAGTCGGAATGGAGCCACACCCCGATGCGGATAAGTTACGCGTTTGTTCAGTAGATGTGGGTACCGATGAACTGCTGCAAATCGTATGTGGAGCAGCCAATGTTGCACCCGGACAAAAAGTACCAGTCGCGATCCATGGTGCAAAGTTACCGGGCGGAATAAAAATCAAAAAATCAAAGTTGCGGGGCGTTCCTTCCCAAGGAATGATCTGTTCAGCAAAGGAATTGGGTTTACCTGAAAAATTACTGCCGAAGGAACAGCAAGAGGGAATTTTGGTACTTCCTGATGAGGCTGGTATCGGGACCGATGTAAAAGAGATATTAGGGCTAAATGATCATGTATTGGAACTGGATCTAACACCCAACCGATCCGATTGTCTGAGTATGACCGGTGTGGCCTATGAAGTCGCTGCGTTGCTGGACCGAGAAGTAAGCCTACCCCAATCGAAAGAAGCAGCAACCAAGGGTGAAAAGCCGTTAGAACTGGTGTTAGATGCGGAGGATGACTGCCCCTTTTATGCAGCACAGGTCGTTGAAGGACTGCAAGTCGCCCCATCCCCTCAATGGATGCAAAATATCTTGCTTGCCTCAGGCATTCGACCCATCAATAATATTGTTGACATCACAAACTATGTGATGTTAGAAATGGGTCAACCCTTACATGCATTTGATTATGACCAAGTGACAGATGGGGAGATTGTGGTACGTCGGGCTCATCCTGGTGAACAGGTAGTAACATTGGATGGTGTAACACGGGCATGTGATGCGGAAACCTTACTGATTACGGATGGAACACAGCCCATAGGAATTGCGGGTGTGATGGGTGGAGCTAATTCAGAGGTGAAGGAGACGACAACCACCCTTTTGTTGGAGTCGGCCTACTTTGCGCCCCCTTCTATCCGGAAAGCGGCCCGTAAATTGGGGCTTCGCTCCGAAGCGAGTAGCCGATTTGAAAAGGGAGTCGATCCAGAACGGATCATTCCAGCATTAAATCGGGCTGTTGAGCTCCTCGGTGAATATGCTTTAGGTAAACCGGCGTCCAATGTGAAAACCCAATCCCTTGGTGGAAGCAATGAGGTTACCGTCACCCTGCGTCATGAGCGATTAATTGGTGTTCTTGGGGTGCAGATTCCTGAGGAAGCGGTCCAAGATATTTTCCGCCGACTTCGTTTTCCTATGGAAAAAGGGGATGGAGTCTATCATGTTCAGGTACCTTCTCGTCGTCCTGATATTTCCATCGAAGTGGATTTGATTGAGGAGGTTGCGCGCTTATACGGATACCATCGTATACCGACTACACTTCCATGGGGTCAACAATCTCCTGGCGTGTTGACAGAAGAGCAACGAATTCGCCGTATCATTCGTCGTACATTGCAGGAGGTAGGTCTATTTGAAGTCCTCAACTATAGTTTGACCTCTCCCGCACGGTTGTCTGAAGTGGAATTTCCCCTTGCAACAGGTTACCGACCGATTCGCTTAACCATGCCTATGAGTGATGAGCGGAAGGTTCTACGCACCTGCCTCATTCCTCAATTGATTGAGACCGCAGAGTATAATGTTCACCGACGTGAGGCAGGAGCACAGCTTTTTGAGCTTGGTAAAATCTATTTGAGTGACGAAAAGAAGTTGACGCAACTCCCTGAAGAACGTTGGGAACTGGCGGGTCTTATTACGGGGGAGACGCTTGCGAAACATTGGGATCAAGAAGCACAAAGCCCTGACTTCTTCTCGGTAAAAGGAATTCTCGAACACCTTTTCCTACGGCTTGGGGTGAAGGATGTGTCCATGCGGAGTGCGCGTTATAAAGGCTGGCATCCTGGGCGAACCGCAGAGATTTTGTTAGATGGGACTCCGATTGGTTTGCTGGGTCAATTGCACCCTCAAGTTGAGGAGGCACATGATTTAGGTGAGACCTATGCCTTCCAAGTGGCGGTGGCACCCATAATCACAAAAGTAGAAGGGGTTATCCCTACGGCTCGTCCACTGCCCCGATATCCTGCAGTTACACGGGATTTAGCGCTTGTGGTGGATCAAGAGGTGCCTGTAGCGCAATTGGAAGCGACCATTCGCGAAATCGGTGCCGATTTAGTTGAAAGTGTGACACTGTTTGATATGTTTACTGGCGCGCAAATTGGGGAAGGAAAGAAAAATATTGCCTATGCATTAAATTATCGCGCGGAGGAACGAACGTTGACCGATGATGAAGTAAACCTTCGCCATGATGAAATCGTTGCGCAATTAAGCACCCGTTTTGATGCCAAGTTGCGTCAATAAATTTGAAATCACTTTTCGGGGGCAGGAGGTTCATCTTTCTGGAACGAATTAGGAGGAAGTGGATCTTTTTGGCGGCTGGGGGGATTTGCACACATGAGTAAGAATAAACAAAGTGTAGAGATTTATGGACAGAAATACCATATTGTTGGTAAAGCGAGCCCAAGTTACATGCGTGATGTAGCTCGACAAGTGGACGACAATATGCGTCACATCGCCGAAGGCAATCCCCGCCTCGATACGACGAAACTAGCTGTATTGTCCGCAGTGAACATCACGGATGCGTATATGAAATTGAAACAGGAATATGAAGAGATTATCCATCTGATTGAAGATGAGCACGTGTGATGAAAAGCGAGGGAATTAAATGGGCATCTTAGATTGGATCATCTTGTTGTTAGTTCTCGGTGGAGTGGTGCAAGGATATCGAAAAGGGTTGATTAAGGAAGTAGCATCCCTGATCGGTGTAATACTCGCAGTATACATTGCTTGGAAGTTTAGCGGTGATCTCGCGCCTACTTTGGCAAAGATCGTTCCATTGCCAGACTCTTGGACGGCAGGGGCTGCTGGATTACTTTCACTGGATACGGTTGTATATAGTACACTGGCGTTCATCCTGCTATTTTTCATTACCAAAATGGCAGTTTCTATGATCGCATCCTTTCTCACACAGATCACTCGTGTACCGGTATTATCTCAGTTAAATGGAGTCGGTGGAGCCGCTCTTGGTTTATTAAAAGCTTTCTTAATTACCATGGTGATCGTTAATCTACTTCATTTGGCACCCTGGGAAAATGGAAAAAAAGCAGTGCAGGATTCTGCCCTGGGAAAAGCAATTCTAGATGTTACCCCTGATTTAAAGGATACATGGGTAAAGGATCAAAGCAAGGTATGAGAAAGAACCCCCATTGAGGGGTTTTTTTCACTTTTGGGGAAGATGGAAAGAAGAGAGTGGAGGCAGATATATGGATAATAAAAGGGTAGCAAACATGGTACATGAATTGGCTGATATGATGGAGTTGCAAGGAGAAAACTCCTTTAAGGTGGGAGCATACCGAAAAGCGGCACGCGCCATCGAAAATAGTCGAGTGGCATTGCATGAATTAGAAAAGGGACCGATTGAATTAAATGGGGTGGGCAAAGGAACTGCAGCAGTGATTCAAGAAATTTTGGATACGGGTCAGCTGCAAATGTTACAAGAGTTAAAAGCGGAACTTCCCCCCGAACTCCCTCCGTTACTTAAAATCCCAGGATTAGGGCCGAAGACGGTACATACCTTGTATCAATCGTTAGGGGTTACAGGATTAAACGAGTTAGAAACGGTGATTGAGGAAGGGAAAGTGAAGCAGCTTCCTGGGTTTGGTCCCAAAAAGGAAAAAAATATCGCAGAGGGTATTCGTAAGATGAAGGAACGCCCGGAACGATACCTACTGGTGGACGCGTATAAGGTCGCAGAAATCATCCAGGCGCGTTTACGTGAATGTCCACACGTTCTTCGTGTGGAATTGGGTGGAAGCTTGCGCCGGATGAAAGAGACCGTCAAAGATATTGATGTAGTCGTTGCGACAGAGCATCCCAAGGAGGTTGCTTCGGTTTTGAAAAAGATGCCCGAAGTGGCTGATGTGATAAACGATGGAGATCGCAAAGTTAGTTTACAAGTAGAGATGGAGATCCCCATCCAAGTGGATGTGCGTTTTGTCCTTCCTCATCAATTTATTACGACCCTTCATCATTTTACAGGATCAAAGGAGCATAATGTTCGGGTGCGCCGGCGTGCAAAAACCTTTGGTTGGAAAGTGAGCGAGTACGGGATTTTTGACCCGGAGACAGAGGAAGAACACCCCTTTGAAACGGAGAAGGATTTATATGACCGACTCGATTTACCCTTTATTGCCCCCGAGATGAGGGAGGATCAAGGAGAGTTTGATCGTGATGAAAAGGATCTTCCCAAGCTCCTTACAAATGAAGATTATCAGGGTGATCTTCATATGCACACGCGTTGGAGTGATGGTACAGCTTCCGTCAAAGAGATGGCCCTTACTGCACAGAAGCGGGGGTATCGTTATATTGCAATTACGGATCATTCCCAATCCCTAAAAGTGGCTGGAGGATTGACAGCAGAGGATCTTAAAAAACAGCGGGAAGAAATTAATGCGGTGAATGAGGAGCTTTCTGGTATTACCGTACTTGCAGGGGTCGAAATGGATATTTTACCCAATGGTCAGTTGGATTTTCCTGATGAGGTACTTAAGGAATTGGATTGGGTAATCGCCTCGGTGCACACGGCTTTTCAACAGGATGAAGACACGATTACTAAACGAATGCTACAGGCGATGGAAAACCCA
This sequence comes from Marininema halotolerans, assembly GCF_900116235.1. Taxonomy (GTDB): domain Bacteria; phylum Bacillota; class Bacilli; order Thermoactinomycetales; family DSM-45169; genus Marininema; species Marininema halotolerans. The sequence goes on from NZ_FPAA01000006.1 coordinate 194,699, forward strand.
TATGTTCATATGATTGCCCATCCTACGGGTCGTCTGCTCAATCGCAGGGAACCGTACCGAGTCGATATGGATCGGGTGTTTCAGTGTGCGAAGGAGACAGGAACCATACTTGAATGTAATTCGAATCCCTATCGGCTGGATCTCAATGATGCGTACTTACGGCGGGCAAAGGAAGAAGGGATCACGATTGCCATTAATACGGATGCTCACTCGCCTCAGGGAATGGAGCTGATTCGATACGGGATTGGAACGGCACGTCGGGGTTGGCTTGAGGCGAAGGATGTCTTAAATACATGGCCGCTTGAGAAAGTATTGAGCCGTTTACAAGCAAAAAAAGAAGGCACGCTCTCTTGAAATATGTGTTGGGAGAAGAGAAGGTTCGATCATGTGAATAGGGGTGGAAAACGATGGGATACTAATCACACATAAACCCCACCTCGAAAGAGAAAGGTTGACACAGTATGTTTAAGCGTAAATGGCTATTTCTCTTCACAATCCTTATCCTAGGAACCTTCATGGTTCCCTCCTTCTCCTATGCGAAGTCGATACCGATCCAACCTGGGAAACCAGCAAAGGCATCAGCGATGCAAGGTACCCTTCGAATGGGATCATCAGGTGGTGAGGTGAGTGAGTTGCAAGCACGCCTCAAGTACCTGGGTTTTTATCAGGGTAAAATTGATGGCCAATTTGATTGGCGAACCCATCGTGCCCTTCGCGCTTTTCAGAATCAATTTAGAGTAGCAGTGGACGGTGTATATGGATTTAAAACAAAGAAATTGTTGCGTGAGGCAACGAAAGGCTGGGCGCCTGGAGTTGAAAACCGCATTTATCACAAAGGTGATCGTGGCGGTTATGTCTATGAATTACAAGGACGATTAAAGTACCTCGACTATTATCGGGGGAAAGTGGATGGCAAATTTGGTGCCCAGACAGATCGTGCAGTAAAAGATTTTCAGTATCGGTTTGGTATGAAAGTGGATGGTGAAGTAGGCGCACGTACCAAGCTGAAGTTGTGGCGAGCTACGCGTGGCTACACAACCGCCAAAAAAGGGGCAACAGCACAACCCTCGAAGATGACGGAAGTAAAGCCAATGAAGGATGTACCTGCTTCCAACAATGGTTTATCACCACAAGATATTGATCTGATTGCAAAAGCGGTGACGGGTGAAGCGCGTGGTGAGCCCTATTCTGGACAAGTTGCAGTTGCTGCGGTGATATTAAACCGGCTGGATAGCAATCAATTTCCGGATAGTCCATCGTCAATTATTTATGAGCCGCTGGCTTTTACGGCGGTCGCAGATGGTCAAATTAATATGGCGCCAGCTTCTAGTTGTAAGCGTGCGGTTTATGATGCTCTCAATGGCTGGGACCCTTCTAATGGGGCACTCTACTACTTTAACCCTGAAACGGCTACCTCAGAATGGATTTGGGGTCGACCGCAGATCAAGAAAATCGGTAAACATATCTTTATGCGTTAACAAGACAACCGACCGACTAAGGTCGGTTTCTTTTTGCTGACCATGGTATAATATTTGAAAGAATTTGCGGTTTACAAAAAGGGAGTGTCATTTTGGAATTACATACGCTTCAAACCCTTGAATATTCTCATATATTGGCGTTATTAGAAGAGCAGGCTTCCTCTGAAATGGGGAAAGAAGTGATTCGAAAGTTATCGCCCAGTGATGATCCTGAAAAGGTTCGTCATATGCTAGCGACAACAGCGGAGGGCATGGATGTACTGCGACTAAAGGGGTTTCCGTCCTTAGCTGGAGTAAAAGATATACGTAGTGTCGTCAAGCGCGCCCGTCTGGGAAGTATTCTTTCTCCGACGGACTTAAGGAAAGTGGCAGGTACAGCGTATGGCGAGCGTCAAGTAAAAAATGTGATCGCTTCCATTGAAGAAGAAGAGACTCCCCTCACCATCTTACGAGGGTTTATGGAGAATCTTACGGACCTAGCTGAATTGGTAAAATCGATTCACTCCGCGATTGATGTGGATGGACAAGTTATGGATGACGCGAGTACGGAACTTGCGCGAATTCGCCGAAGTATGACGCAATTGCAAGGGGGAATTCGCTCTACCCTTGATCAAATGATTAAAAGCTCACAATATCAAAAGATGCTACAGGATCCAATTGTCACCCAACGTAATGATCGTTATGTACTCCCAGTTAAGCAGGAATATCGTTCGGCCTTTGGTGGCATGATTCATGATCAGTCTGCTTCTGGTCAAACCTTATTCATTGAACCAGAAGCGGTTGTCCAACAAAATAACCGTCTGCGCGAATTAGAGTGGGAAGAAGAAAGAGAAGTTGAACGGATCCTTAGTCAATTGACCGAACAAGTTGCTGAATGTGGTGAGGCGTTATTAGTTAACTTAAGCGTGTTGACTGAATTGGATATTGTTATAGCAAAGGGACGCTTTGGGGGGGTATTAAAGGGAGTTTGTCCCGAGATAGCTGAAGGTGGCATGTTGATCTTGAAAAAAGCGAGACATCCCTTAATTCCCCTCGATCAAGTGGTACCCTTGGATGTAGAACTAGGTGGTGAGAGACAGGGAATTATCATCACTGGACCCAATACGGGGGGGAAAACGGTTTCCTTAAAAACAGTCGGTCTCTTGGCGTTAATGGGACAGTCGGGCATGCCAATTCCTGCGGAGGATGGGAGTGTCTTACCCGTTTATAATGGGATCTTTGCGGATATTGGCGATGAGCAGAGTATTGAACAAAATCTTTCTACTTTTTCTGCTCATATGACCAATATTATACGCATTTTAGATAAGGTTGAAAAACGAAGCCTTGTTTTACTTGATGAACTTGGAGCGGGAACCGACCCAACTGAAGGGGCTGCTCTTGCCATTTCGATATTAGAGTACATTCTCGCTAAGGGATCTCCTTTAATGGCAACCACTCATTATAACGAATTAAAAGTCTTTGCCCATTCTAGAGCGGGAGTAACCAATGCAAGTGTAGAGTTTGATGTAGAAACACTTAGCCCCACTTATCGCCTCTTGATGGGTGTACCCGGGAAAAGTAATGCCTTTGATATCGCTCGACGTTTGGGATTGCCCCAAGAAATTGTTGCAGAGGGACGTTCCCATATCTCGACGGATGAGAACCGATTAGAAGAGATGATTTCGGGTTTAACAAAAGATCGTCGCCAAGCAGAAGAAGATCGTACAGAAGCTGAGCAACTTCGCATGCAGGCGGAGCATCTTCATCAAGAGTATGAAGAAAAATTACAAACTTTGGAGACGGAGAAAGAAAAATTACGAGAAAAAGCCCGATTAGAAGCTCGAACCATCGTTACTCGTGCGAAAAGAGAAACCGAAGAAGTCATGAAGGAGCTCAGGGAATGGGCGAAGGCGCGTCCCCAAGAGCTAAAGGAACATCAGTTGACTGAAATGAAAAAACGATTGGATCAAGCGGAACCCGAGGCTTCCATTCGACGCTCGAGTCGTGTGACGACTACCAAACCACGCTCGATTCAAGTAGGGGATCAGGTACTAGTGCGCAGTTTTGGTCAGAAGGGACAAGTTACCGAGGATTTAGGTGGTGGAGAATTTCAAGTGAGCCTGGGTCTGATGAAGATGAAAGTCTCCGAAAAGGATATGGAATGGAAATCATCACCTAAACCGGCGAAGGAGCAAGGCAGTACCTTTTATCGTCGTCAGTCTGTGGATGTCAAACATGAGTTGGACCTGCGTGGGAAGATGGTAGAAGAGGCAATTCCAGAAATTGATAAATATTTGGATGATGCACTGATGGCAGGTTATCCAAAAGTCTCTCTGATTCATGGAAAAGGGACCGGTGCTCTTAGAACGGGTGTGCAAAAATATTTACAACGTCATCCACGAGTGAAAGAGTACCGTCTAGGTGAGCAAGGTGAGGGCGGTACAGGGGTAACCGTCGTCGAACTTCGCTGATTTGATCGCAAAGGAGAATCAACATGTTAGCACGCTTATCTCTCATTTTATGTACAATTGCCCTCATCTTTTTTATAGTGGGGTCCATCTGGTTTTACTTGCATGCCATGTAATGGGTGATTAAAAAACACATGCGAGGAATCATGTATGGATGGATTAATTGAAGGAAGGTAGGGTAACCTTTTTGTCTGCTCACGTCGCTCTCCTTCTGCCTTCAATCGATGTTCATCACCCCGCCCCGTAATGAATGATCAAAAGAACCTCCTGGGTGGATACCGGGAGGTTTCTTTTGCTTAGTGACTCTTTTGTTTCTTGTGGGCAATTTGTCGATCATGGAGTTTATGGAAGAACAAAAGAGACAGAATACTACCAGATAAAGCACAAATCATGTCCCACTGCGTATCCCAAGGATCTCCTTGAGTACCTAGAAAATTTTTTATATCTCCCTGTTTGAAGAAGACAGACAAGAATTCGATTAACTCGTAGCATGCGGATACAGCTAAGCTAAGGCCAATAACGACCATGGGTAAGTAGTGATTGACTATTTGTTTTCGGATAAACACTTCTCGAAAAAAGAGAGCGGACACGATTCCTTGAAAGAGATGTCCAAACCGATCGAAGTCATTTCTTTGTGACCCTAAAAATGATTTTAACTCGTTAAATAGGGGAACATTGCTGTAGGAATAATGCCCGCCCACTAGCATAATCAGTCCACTAAGGAAGGCAACTATATAAAATAGGGTAGTAAATGAAAAACGTCGATACGTCCAGCAGAGGATCCCTATCCCCAACAGTGCGGGGCTGGTTTCTAAAAACCATGTCACACGGCTCTTAGGATCAATACCTGACCAGATGAATACGACAATGAAGCAGACGAGCATGATCATATAAAGCCATGTCCATCGACTCAAAACCATTACCTTCTTTGCTGATGGGATATGAAAATGGCCCTTCATATCCTATGAATTTACGATTATGTTTGAAACTATTATTTGTATTATCTGTGGTTAAAGGGTAGCTTATACCATTCCCACAAGTGGCATGTTTTGTTAGTGCATGCGCATGATCGATAAAAATCAAAGGGGTTCCTCAAGAAGGAACCCCTTTGATCAATCCCCGAAGATGAAAGTTTCCAATCTGCAGAACTACTTAGTAGCGAACCGCGTTGTATGCGTTTACCCGTCCATTGGCCCAATAAAATCCGGTGCCAGAAATTTTATCTGCGGACTTTTCAAGGGCTTCACGAATTTGGCTAGCGGAACGACCTTGTGAGGCAAGAAGCCCTGCTACACCAGCCACATGGGGGGTTGCCATGGATGTACCGGAAAGGCTTGCGTAAGTGTTTCCCTTAAAAGTGGAGTAGACATCAGAACCGGGTGCAGCGATATCCACCCACCAGCTGCCCCACTGGGAATAGGAGGCTTTTTTGTCCTTGGAATCGGTAGCCGCTACAGCGATTGCATTGCTGTAGTAGGCTGGATAACTGGGGAGGAAGGTACCATTGTTTCCTGCTGCAGCGACAACAACCGACCCTTTATTCCAAGCATAGTTGATCGCATCTTTTAGAGTGGAAGCACCACTTAGAGCACCAAGGCTGAGGCTGATGACATCGGCGTTATTATCTGCTGCGCTGATAATCCCATTGGCAACATTATCAAGGGAGCCGCTTCCATTGTTATCCAAGACGCGTACGGCGTAAATCTCTGCTTTCGGTGCTACACCGGCAATGCCTGTGTTGTTATTCGCCGTCGCAGCTGCGATGCCAGCACAATGTGTACCATGACCATTGCCATCCTGTGAGATATTGTCGTTATCGACAAAGTCATGACCATTGACTACTTTTCCTTTTAAATCTGGATGATCGGCTTGTACACCTGTGTCTACGATGGCAATCCGTGCACCGTTACCCATCGTTGTATCCCAGGCTTTATCAGCTTGAATAATTTGAGGACCATATTGCTTGGTGGCGAAATCCGGATCATTTGGGGTTGAGTAGGCTCTTAAGATCAAATTGCGCTCGACAGAAACCACATCTTTATTTTTCTTGAAAAGTTTCATTGCTTTATCGAGGGAGGTATTCTTGTCTAGTTTAACGACATCAAATCCAAGTGCATTGTTATGGGAGAGTACTTTAGCATTGTTTGAGCTAGCAAGGGATTTTTTTGCATTACTTTTTGTTCCTTTCTTATATTTGACGATCAACTCATTGGCGACATACTCGGCAGAAGTGGATTTCTTGGCAGAGGATTGAGCACCAGCCTGCTGACTCGGCAAAATCATACTGACGGTTATAGCGGCTACCCCTAACAACACCAAACTACGTTTCACAAGACATCCCCTCCATTTTCAGGATGATCTAAATATTCAATCTTTTTCCATCCGATTCCTCCTTGCAGAAGATTATTTTTTTAATTTATTAAAACTTAAATTTTATAACCCTTTTGACGACCAAAAACAAAGGGGAGGGAAGGGGTTGTACTTCTAGGCTCTGTGGCAAGGAAACTAGCTTTATTGAAAATGACCTTGATAAATTGAATGGAGAAATAAAATGATTTTTTAAGTAATATTTTATATGAATTATCAGAATCTTCAACTTGTTATGAATTTGTCTCAATATAAAAAGAGAATGTAATTACAAAAACATACAAAAAGCCCCCTTGGGGCTTTTTGAGGAATACGAGTGATTGTGCGAAGGATTATGTTGAAGCGGAATCAAGGGTGTTGCGTGCACGAATGGTTATTTTAATGGGGGTCTTTTGAGAAGATGAAGGGGATGAAATGGCTGGTGAGGGGATATTTTCTTCTTCAACCGGATAAAGAGGAAAGAGATCTGGGTAGATCCAGCCCATGGAAAAGGGGGGATAGGGAGTCAGTTGCGGCCATCGATAAGTAAACGTTGGTTTGGGAAGCAAGCGTCCTCCTCCTCGTTATCCGTGTTATATGTGGTCGTTAGCTTGACCTATGCTCAGAAACCCGATTGAAGGGCTACACTGTAGGCAATCATTACCTGAGCAAAATAATAGGTGAGCATGACTGCAAATTGACCACGAGGATATTTCTTGATAAAGCGATTCCAAGCTAAAATGGCATCTGATAGATAGAAAGAACAGGCGCCAATGATTAGAATGAGTTCGCCACTGAGAACGGCTTGATAGACCATGAAGGAGATGATTGTCATATATGCGATGACTGCAAGAAGGAGAGGAAACCCGCCTTCTGCTTTGACATGATTTGCAATGACAAATAAGTACAGAACCCCGATTATGATTAATAAAAGTGCGATGGAGATGGAGTGGACCTCTATGCTCCCGGCTCTTTGAAATGCGATGACATAGATGACATGGGCGATAAAGAAGGAAATTAGCCCTTGGATAAATCGATCCGCGGGGTGCATCAAGTAAATGTCCCCAGTGACAGAAAAAACAAGACCCAAAAGAATAAGCCAGCCATATATTCCCGCATCCTGGATATGAAGGAGAACGAGTACGATCATGAACAACATGGTTCCCGGTTTGAAAATATAATTCCAGGTGGTGAGATCTTTAAACAGTCCATAAAAATACCCAATTGCTGATAACATGATCGCACCCATGATGAATCCAGTCATGAATATAACCTCCTGATTGAGAGTAGGGAAGTGAAGCTCATACTTGAGAACCGGGTGTTTTCGTCTGAAAAGAGTTCGGATTGCAAAAGAAGCTTTCAATATGAAAGCTTCTTTTCGATGACAAGTTCTTTTGTTAGATTATCTCAGATCGTAACCATTTGGGATAGTGATTCTTTAACAAGCCCCCAGAAACCTTTCCCCATCCCAGAGGGAAATAATCGACAGTCACCAAGGTCCAACCCTTTTCACCTTGACAGGGAAGGGCTTCGCCTCGAAGGTAACGTTGCAATTGATCATCCTCAGGCGAAAAATTGAGCTTTCGTTGTACCTGATCTGGCTGGAGAGCCAGAGCAAGGGCATGGGAAGGAGCAAAGTGTTTTCGCTTTGCTTGCCCGAGATGTAAACCCGGTCGTTCAACAACCAGGCCTTTTAGGGAAGGCAACTCAGCAGGAACGTGGTAGAGATGGTCGCCAAACAGAGTATAGGGACCCGGAAAAAAATTGCTGCTAGTCAGTGTCTCATTTACAAACTGGTTAAACACATGGAGCGCTTCTTTATGGACTGGGGGAAGCTTCCCTGGTTTTTGACGTGCGCCCTCCTCCCCTGCCTTTTTTTCCAACACACAGAGGAAATGACCCTCGCCACGGAGGCGGTGAGGCCAAAGGCGAGCAGCTAGGTCGAGGGAAGGGTTTGCATGTGCCCAATCCGGTCGAGCCGGAGAAAAATGATTGGACCCAGGTACCTCACGGATTTGGAATTCAGGGTGGTTTCCAAGAAATTGTTGAATGATCGATTCGTTTTCACTGGGATTAAACGTACAGGTAGAATAGACTAAACGTCCACCAGTCTTCAGCATGGGTGCGGTGGCCTCTAAGATGGATTGTTGGAGTTCCGCAGCTGCTTGAGTGGAACGAAGACTCCACCGTTCCATTGTGGCGGGGTCTTTCCGAAACATACCTTCTCCCGAACAGGGTGCGTCTATTAGAATTCGATCGAACCAACCAGCAAAACGGGTGGTGAGGTGATGAGGGTCTTCCCCAAGGACAATGGCATTTTTAACACCGCAGCGTTCTAAGTTTTCAATCAGGGCTTTGCGACGTTCCCGGCTAATTTCATTGGCAATCAGTATCCCATCCCCTTGCATCTTTGCTGCCAATTGGGTGGTTTTCCCGCCAGGTGCTGCACATAAATCAAGAACCCGCTCTCCAGGTTGAGGGTCAAGAGCTTCTGCAGGCGCCATTGCACTGGGATCTTGAATATAGTAAAGGCCAGCAGCATGGAAGACGTGCTTTCCTGGACGGTCCCGATGATGATCATAGAAAAAACCCGTGTCTGCCCATGGGATAGGTGTAAGTGCAAAGGGGAGGCGTTGTTTCCCATCCTGGGGAGAAAGTTTCAATGCATTCATCCGAAGACCACGGGAGGGTTCCTCGTCATAGGTAGCAAAAAAAGAATCACTTTCCTCTTGCAGTAGTTGGGACATTTGCATGCGAAAATCGGTAGGTAAATGCATAACGCTTCTCCTTCAAGGTTTAAAATTGATCGATTGAGAGGGTTCATTCATCGATCCCCACATCGACAAAGCGGAATGCTTCGACATCGAAGAGTCCTCCATCGGTTAATTTCAGGCGTGGAATTACCGGAAGAGTAAGGAAGGATAAGCTGAGAAATGGGTTGGAAAGTGTAGTCCCTACCTCCTCTAAAGCCTTTGTAATCGTGTCCAAACCGGTAAGTAGATCCTTTGCTGAACCATTTGAGATAAGACCAGCAATGGGAAGTGGCAAGCAGGCTAGCACTCGATCACCATCGGCTACAGCTAACCCACCACCCACTTCTTTAACTGCACGAGCGGCTGTTAACATCGATAAATCATCTACCCCAGCAAGCACAAGATTATGAGAGTCATGGGCGACTGTAGAAGCGAGGGCCCCTTTGTTTAGGCCTAAACCTTTGACGATAGCAAGTCCAATTCTGCCCGAAGCTTGGTGCCGTTCCACGACGGCTAATTTTAATAAATCTTGGGTGGTACTCGGTTGAAAATAACCTTTAATTGTTGGAGGTGAGGTAATGACGTGATCGGTGACTAAACTGTCTTCAATAATTCCAATGACACGCGCCTGACTATTTTTCATGGGAAGCTGTAACTGTTCTGAGGTGAACTCAGGGAGACGGACCGTTTGTAATAGAGACGGTGGGGTCTTATAGGAGTGTGTTGGGTAAGCATCCTTTAATGGCTGACCTTGATGAGCAACGCACTTTCCTGATTTAAAAACCCTTTCGATAGCAAAGGTGTCGATCCCATCGACCAGTAAAAAATCAGCATCATACCCAGGGGCGATGGCGCCTTTTTTTCGTAGGCCAAAACATTCAGCGGCATTTAACGTCACCATCTGGATAGCAGTGATCGGGTCAAGTCCTTGACGAATCGCTTCCTTGACACAGTAGTTTACACTGCCTTCCGCTTCTAAATCATCCAAATGTTTATCGTCTGTCACGAAGAGACAACGACGGGCATTACGTTCGTTTACTACGGGAAGAAGCGCATTCATATTTTTGGCGACAGAGCCCTCCCGGATCATCAAATACATGCCGCGTTCTAAGCGTGTTCTCGCTTCATCAGCCGTTACACATTCATGATCGGTGCGGATATGTGCGGTCAAATAGATGTTGATGCCGGTCTCATCTAAGCCTGCAGCATGACCATCGATTTGAGGGATCGGTTGATGCATCGCATCAATCAACTTATCGATCATCTCAGGTGACCCATCTCGTACCGATGGGTAATCCATTACTTCTCCTAGTCCGAGTATACGAGGGTGTTGATAAAGAGGGGCAAGCGCTTTTGCATCCAACTGCGCACCATTTTTCTCCCATGGCGTAGCAGGTACCGAGGAGGGTAACATGTAGTAAATATCCAAGGGGAGTCCTTCAGAGGCATTGAGCATGTAGTCAATTCCATCGATTCCTGCCACATTGGCAATTTCGTGGGGATCTGCGATTAACGTTGTGACGCCATGGGGAACGACTGCTTTTGCGAAGATCTCAGGGGTAACCATGGCAGATTCAATGTGCGCATGACCATCGATTAAGCCCGGTACAATGGTCATCCCTTTCGCGTCTAGGACTTCTTTTCCTTCGTAGGATCCGATCCCGACAAAGGAGCCGTTACAGATGGCAATATCTCCAGAAATTAACTGGCCATTAAATACATCGACAAGTTGCCCGTTTTTGATGACGAGATCAGCAGGCTCTTTTCCAGAAGCAACATGGATGTGTCTTTGTAGTTGGTGTCGTTCCATTTGAATATCGTCTCCTCTAGTGATGGGTAATCCGTCGATGGATGGATCGGAGAATTGGATGGGTGGCTGCTGTATCCATGGGTTGGTTAGGATTGAGCAGAAATCGCCGCATGCTTTCCTGCGGTATATCCAGTCGTAAAGGCAGCGGTAATATTGTACCCGCCAGTGTAGCCATGGATATCCAAGATCTCTCCAGCAAAATATAAACCAGAGGTTTTCTTTGATTCCATCGTTTTGGGAACGATTTCTTTTAAGTGAATACCTCCGCCCGTGACAAACGCTTTCTCGATCGACAACGTTCCATTGACTTGAATAGGAAATGCCTTTAAGTACTGGAGCAACGCTTGCCATGCTTCTTTTGGTCGAATGGCGAAGGTGATGTCTTCCGCCATCCCTGCGCTGTGTAGCAAAAAGGGGATCGCGCGTTCTGGGAGATGTCTTTTTAGTACCGTTTTGATCGATTGTTTGGGGTGCTTTTTCCAATCGGCTTCAAATCGTTGCTCTAAGCGCTGGAGACTCTCCTCTGGAAACCAATCGAGTGATAAGTGGACAGACTTCCCTTTATTCTGTTTTTGTGTTTTGACAACAAACTGACTGCAACGAAGGGCAATGGGGCCAGAAAGGCCAAAATGGGTAAACAATAGATCGCCAGTGTGAGAAATTAACCGTTTCCCTTTATGATTATAGACGGTTAAGGTGACACCACGTAAGGATAACCCCTGCCACTCCCGTTGCTGTATAAAACGTTCATTCGAGGTGAGTGGAACTTCTGTGGGAAACAACTCCGTAACGGTGTGACCAGCATCTTGCGCCCAACCGTATCCATCTCCCGTAGAACCGGTCTGTGGGACGGATTTTCCACCAACCGCAACAATAACCGTGTGAGCGGATAGTTTCTCACCCGTAGCTAGAGTGACGCCCGAAACTGCACCATCTGTAAGGAGGAGGTTAGTGACTGCGGTATGAAGGCGAATGGCAACGCCGAGATTTTCGATGCGATTAATTAGGGCATCGACAACGGCTTGGGCTTTATCTGAGACGGGAAACATTCTTCCTTCATCTTCCTCCTTCAATGCAACTCCGATCTTTTCAAAAAAACGAATGATATCTCGGTTATCAAAGGTAGCAAAGGGGCTATAGAGAAAACGTCCATTTCCAGGAATATGTTGAATGACCTGTTCCGGGTCACGGTTATTGGTGACATTACAACGTCCGCCTCCCGAGATGGCTAGTTTCCTTCCGAGCTTTGCACCTTTCTCTAGAAGAAGGACATCTCCTCCTTGTTCGGCGGCTGCGACAGCTGCCATCAATCCTGCGGGTCCACCACCGATAACGATGCAATCATGAATCATTTAAGTATACTCCTTCAATTTCGTATCGCGAGATTCTTCTCATTGTACCCGAAAGAGGAGTGCGGGAAAATGGGGAAAGAGATTCGTTAAAAAAGTAGGACCTGGAAAAAGGTACATTGGGAAAATAAGAGAGGCACAGAGGGGAAATAGCTTGTTGCGTATGGTATTTGTACAAGAAAGTAGCGAGGTAGAGGGGAAGGGTGGATTTTTTTTGTGCAAGTAGGTTCAAAAGCAAGAAAAAGTCCGTTAGAATGAAAGAAAGCCAACGAAGCATGGTTTAGTTATTTATTGATCCTAAATGAATGATCCATCATTCACAGGATAAGGAGGGAACATTTATGGCAGCACAAGAGAAAGTATGGTTGCGTAATTACCCGACGGAAACGAAAGCAAATCTGGACTATCCAGAACAACCGCTTACCGCCTTTCTAGAAAAATCTGCAGCAGACTTTCCAAATCGGGAAGCCATTCACTTCATGGGTAAGCGCATCCGCTACCGTGAACTTCTCTCTGATGTGTACCGTATGGCACATGCTCTAAAGGAGATGGGTGTACAAAAAGGCGAACGGGTTTCCATCATGTTGGCGAACTGTCCGCAAGCAGTCATCTCGTATTATGCCGTTTTGTTTTTGGGTGGGATTGTTGTCCAAACCAACCCCATGTATAAAGAACGGGAGTTGGAGCACCAATTAAAAGATTCCGGAACTGAAACGATTATTTGTCTGGATCTTGTATATAACCAGGTAGCGAAAATTAAGGACAAAACCTCACTCAAACGGGTCATTGTGACAGGGATCCAAGATTATCTTCCTTTTCCAAAGAATATTCTCTATTCGTTAAAATTGAAAAAGGATGGTATGAATGTTGCAATCCCGAACCAACCGGGTATTTATTCCTTTTCTAGCATATTGAAGAAAGCGCTTGCAGATCCTTTTGAATCGCAAGTCACCTCGATGGAGGAAATTGCTCTGCTTCAATACACTGGTGGCACAACCGGCTTAGCCAAAGGAGCGATGCTGACCCATCGCAATACGGTTGTAAATGTGATGCAATGTTCTTCCTGGGTATATCGAGCGGAATATGGTGGTGAAAAGGTACTAGGGATGGTTCCGTTTTTCCATGTGTATGGTATGACGGTGGTGATGAATTATGGTATTTATCACGCTGCCACATTAATCCTCTTGCCAAAATTTGATGTAGAGGGCGCTCTTAAGGTAATTACAAAGGAAAAACCAACCCTTTTCCCTGGTGCACCAACCATGTATGTTGGTTTGATTAATCACCCAAAGATCGCTAAATACGACCTTTCTTCGATTGAAGCTTGTATCAGTGGATCAGCACCGCTACCTTTGGTTGTGCAGGAGAAGTTTGAAGCGTTAACAGGAGGTCGTTTGGTAGAAGGTTATGGGCTTACTGAATGCTCACCGGTTACCCACGCGAACCCGATTTGGGAGAAGCGCAAGAACGGGACGATTGGAATTCCATGGCCCGATACAGAATGTCGCATCATGAATCCTTCCACAGGTAAAGAACAATCTCCAGGAGAATCGGGTCTTCTTCAAATTCGTGGACCTCAAGTCATGAAGGGGTACTGGAATATGGAAGAAGAGACGAAGAAAGTGATTCAGGATGGATGGTTGAATACCGGCGACATCGCTAAGATGGATGAAGATGGGTATTTTTATATCCTTGATCGAGAGAAAGATATGATTATTGCGGGTGGCTTTAATATCTATCCTCGGGAAGTTGAAGAAGTTCTTTATGATCATCCAGATATTCAAGAGGCGGCTGTTATTGGTGTTCCCGATCCGTATCGTGGAGAGACCGTAAAAGCTTGTATTGTATTTAAGCCCAATCGGGAGATTACAGAAGAGGAACTTAATAAATATTGCCGTGAAAAACTGGCAAATTATAAAGTCCCTCGCATCTATGAATTCCGTGAAGAATTACCAAAATCGACAGTTGGTAAAGTGTTGCGACGGGTTTTGGCGGAGGAAGCACGGCAAAACGCTTCACAAGAAGCATTGAAAAAAGGCAGTTGAAGAAGGTAGCCGGCAAGAGTTTCTTGGTGAAAGCTGGATACGCTTACACGCCTGATGAGACACGATTTCCCCTTTGTTCATGTTGACAGAACGAGGGAGTATGACATACACTGATCATGAATGAATGATCATTCATTATCGCTCACCTCACTGTAGAAGGGGAACGGGACACATGGCAGCAAAGCGCACCGGTGAAAAATACGACGCGATTATTGACGCAGCGGTTCGCGTCATCGCTCAATTCGGCTATCATCAGGCACAAGTATCTAAAATTGCCCGTGAAGCGAAGGTGGCGGACGGGACCATCTATCTTTACTTTGAAAATAAGGATGATGTTTTGATATCCTTATTTAATGAAAAGATGGGCGCCTTTATTTCCGATATGGAACAATCGCTGAGCGAGGTCCCGACACCTGATCAACAATTGAGAGAGCTCATTCGTTTACATTTTGAATACTTGGTGGGAGATCAACAGTTGGCAATCGTCACCCAGATTGAATTAAGGCAATCGAATCCGGATGTGCGCCGGGAAATTGGGTGGATCCTTAAGAAGTATCTTAATGTGATTGACCAAGTTCTGATCTTCGGAGTGGAGAAGGGGTTGTTTGGACAGGATTTAAACGTACGAACAGCCCGCAATATGATCTTTGGAACCATTGATGAAACGGTTACCTCATGGATCATGAATGATTGTAAATTCAACCTGATGGATCAGGTGGAACCAATTCATCGCCTTTTCTTGAAGGGGCTCCAAAATTAACAACCACGGAATAACCTCTGTGGTTCAGTAGATCGATTACAAAGGGGGAACCGAATACCATGAACATTTTGGTGTGCCTAAAGCAAACCTTTGACACGGAAGAGCGTATTGCTATTGAAGATGGCCAAATCAGTGAAGAAGGCGTAGAGTTTGTTGTAAACCCCTATGATGAATATGCTGTAGAAGAAGCAATTCGTTTGCGGGACGAGCATGGTGGAGAAGTTACTGTCATTACCATTGGCCCTGAGCGTGCAGAACAAGCGCTTCGTACAGCCATGGCAATGGGTGCAGATAAAGGGATTATCGTTGATGATGAGGATTTAGAAAGCCCTGATGAAAACTCCATTGCGAAAATCTTGGCTTCTGTGATTGGCGATCTTGAATATGACATTATTCTCGGAGGGTATATGGCAGTGGATGATGGTTCTGCGCAAGTGGGTCCTCGCTTGGCAGAATTGCTGGAAATCCCCCATATTGCCACGATTACAAAGTTGACGATCGATGGTGATCGTGTCGAAGTAGAAAAGGATGTAGAAGGGGACATCGAGTATATCGAATCGAAACTTCCTATCCTTGTAACTGCTCAACAAGGGCTTAACGAGCCACGTTATCCTTCCTTGCCAGGAATTATGAAGGCGAAGAAGAAACCGCTGGAGCGCATGGATATCGATGATCTTGATATCGATGAAGATGAGTTAGAAGGGCGCACCGAAACCCTTGAAACTTATCTGCCACCAGCGAAAGAAGCCGGAAAAATTCTAGAAGGCGACTTGGATGTTCAAGCCAAAGAACTCGTTAAACTTTTGCGTAGCGAAGCAAAAGTTATCTAAGGGAAAGGGGAGGAACCACTCATGAGCAAAAATGTACTTGTATTGGCAGACGTACGCGATGGTGAACTGCGGAATGTGACTCTGGAATGTTTAGCAGCTGGAACAACAGCTGCTGAGGGAGGCACGGTTACTGTTGCTGTGTTTGGAAGCAAAGGCAATGATATGGTAGAAAAACTCTCCCACTACGGAGCCGACCAAGTTCTCTTGGTAACGAATTCCGAACTGGATCAGTATACAACGGATGGATACTTCCAAGCATTTAAAGCCGTGATTGAAAAAGTAAACCCTGAAGTCATTCTCACGGGTCATACCGCGGTGGGCCGCGATGTTAGCCCACGAATCGCTGCTCGCTTTGACATCGGTATGGTCTCTGATTGTACTGCTGTGGACTTAACTGAGGGTCGTCTTGTCTTTACGCGCCCGATCTATGCAGGAAAAGCGTTCGTGAAGAAGTCCTTTAAAGAAGGCACGGTACTTGCGACCTTGCGTCCTAACAACATTCCTGCAATGGAAGCGGACACAAGCCGTTCCGCTACCGCGGAAGAGCTAAGTGTTGATCTACCAGCGGATTCCATCCGTACATTGGTAAAGGAATTGGTTCGGAAGGCTTCTGACGGTGTGGACCTATCTGAAGCACGGGTTATCGTTTCGGGTGGTCGTGGTGTCAAAAGTGCGGATGGATTTAAGCCGTTGCAAGAGCTTGCTGATGTGTTGGGTGCTGCAGTTGGTGCTTCCCGTGGAGCTTGTGATGCGGAGTATTGTGACTATGCACTTCAAATTGGTCAAACGGGTAAAGTTGTTACCCCAGACCTTTATATTGCCTGCGGAATTTCTGGCGCGATTCAACACTTAGCGGGTATGTCCAACTCGAAAGTGATCGTTGCTATCAATAAAGACCCTGAGGCCAGCATTTTCAGTGTCGCTGACTATGGTATCGTTGGCGATCTATTCGAAGTAGTTCCCATGCTAACGGAAGAGTTTAAAAAGTTGTTAGCTGAAGGCTAAGGAAAATTGTTTAAGCCTTGTTCTCAAACCGGTGACGAAGAATATTTTCGTCACCGGTTTATTTAATACGGGTAGGGGGTATCTAACCATAGGGGTCTTTCGATAATCGAAAGGCTTGGAAGAATCCCTTACTCAGTGGTATACTGAGAATATCTCTTACAAGTACGAAGGAGTGAAGCCTTGTGGCTATTGCAAATATTACCGACCAAAACTTTAAAGATGAAGTTGGCACGGGTACTGTTCTTGTGGACTTTTGGGCACCTTGGTGTGGACCTTGTAAAATGGTTGCTCCTGTTTTGGAGGAGATTGATCAAGAGGTTGGCGATCAACTAAAAATTGCGAAGGTGAATGTGGATGACAACCCAGACAGTGCAGGTCGCTTTGGTGTGATGAGCATCCCTACCTTGATGGTCTTTAAAAACGGAGAAATGGTTGATAAGTTGATGGGCTTTCAACCGAAGGAACAGCTACTTGAGTGGCTCCGCCCTCATATGTAATTGGTCCAAGAGAGGCAACTTGTATGTTGCCTCTCTTTTTTAAATAAAAAACCCTCCTACGTTGAAGTAGGAGGGTTTTATTTTGGCCCTAACTGTATTACGAATTAGGAGTTATGAGGATCCGTCGGGAATGACGGATATGGGGCGTTTGATTGTTGGTTTGGAGGGGCGGGTTCATGCGGATCCCTCGGAAATGCTGGATAAGGAGAGCTTGGTTGTTGGTCTAGAGGAGCTTGATCAGGATAGGGTGATGGTTGCCCAGGGTTAGAACCAGGTCCTTGAGTTGGAGAATGGGGAGGATTTCCTGGAAAGATTAAAGCACGCATATCACGATGATAACGCACCGCCAGTAAGATATTCATTCCTCCCTGGAAGAATGGCATGATGAGAAAGGTTAACATATAGAAGATAAATAGCCCCATCAGGTCAGCCGCACTTGGCGTATCTGTGAACAATGAAAGACCAAACGATAGGAAGAGAACAACAAAAATGATGTAGAAAATCAAGACATTGAGGACTATCCATAAAAAAGTCGTAAAGTGCTTTCCTTTTGCTTTGCGAAACAGCTTCAAAGAATGAGTAAATGCTTTCCATGCTCCTATATTTTCAGCGATTAACATCGGGAAAGCAAACATCGTACTGATTCCAGTGAAGATGGGAAGGAGGAGCATAATGAAGGCACCGATTCCAGCAAGGATAGCGAGGGAGGTATTTCCTGACTCATCGGCGTAACTGGTTACTGTGATGAGAATAAGGAAAGGAATCACTGCTATAAAAGTATAGATGGAGATTAATAAGGTAAGTAGAAAGGTTCGCCACATGTAGCGAAACCCTAAGGAGAAGTAACTCTCAAATCGTGTAGATCCGTTGGTAGTGGCTTCATTGGCTATACCAAAACCACCAGCTAGGTGAAAGGATTGAATAAAAAACATGGCTCCATAAATGATGAACACAAAAAAGATGACGAGAAATATAAGACCACCTAATTGGGAAGGGTCATTTAATAGTGCTTGAGGGTCAGAAACTCCTAATGCCCCAAAACCGAGCGCAACAACAAGTAACGCACCTACTAAATAAAGAATGAAGGTCACAATAGAAGCTGCGAAACTGGTGATCAGCGTGCCTAAAAGTAATGTCCCTCCAATCTTCATTCCATTTCGTTTCCATACATTAAAAAACGTAAGCATTAAACGACCTCCTGTAGTCATTGGATTGCTGTGTAGATCAGCGGTATACTTATATCATAAACGAACAGAAGACGTTTTGGGTGATAAATTATAACCATTTCCCTTGTGTGCTTTTTATTTATTTGACCAAAAAAAGCCCAGCTACGATGGCTGGGCCAAGAATGTTTATGTACGATAAATTCGTTCCGTGGAGGTCGCCTCCCAATCCTTATCATGGGAAGTTGGGCGAAGTAAAGTCGCTTGTAAGTGATCCTCAGGAAATAGATCCCCTTGAATGACTTGGGTGTAACGGGTAAAAAGAACAATGAGGGTTAATATGACTGGCAAGGAACCAAGGAGAACCAAAGCCAGGCCACCAATGATGACGCCTACCATGAGTGCAACGGTACCATCCTTGAAAAATTGAAGGACAAACCAGGGAAATAAGGCGACGCCTCCAATCACCACCGCCCCAAGTAAGGCTGTAAAATAAGTGGTAAGAAAGGTCGTAAGCGTGGATAGAAAGTTGCCAAAAAGGCTACGAAAGCTGTAACTGAGAGAGCGGAAGACGCCAAGTTCTTCTGAGAACAAGATGACGAGGGAGTAGGTTTTAATGATCAATAGGAACAGATAAATGACCCCTCCGATGATCCCTGTAACGATTAAGGCGCCTGACTTCAGTCCTGAAAGAATAACTAACGCACCAATGGCAGCAAGAAAGAGCCCTGTCATCACCATATGGCATAGAAATAAGCCAAGTAATGAGAATGTCTTACGAAGCCCTTCGGTGAAAAAGTGGCTGATGACTACATGATGATCTGTGACGGCATCATGAATCGTCGATACCAATCCCGCGATGTAGTACGTAGCAACCAGAAAAGTTAAGAGGGCTCCAAAAGCCGTATAGATGATGAGAAGTGGCCCACCTTGATCAAGGATATAAACAACCAATTGGATCACTTGTTCATAGGAAGCATCGGTAAGAAACGATGTGGCCCATAGTTTGAAGAATCCATTGGCATCGGACCAGTTCGTTCGGATCATGGCTCCGATAAATAGGTGTGGAATCATTAAAAGAATTATGGCAAATAAGCCACCTGCTAGCGAGCTCAGCCAAAGCTTCATACCGAAGCGATTGAATAAACGCAACGACTCTCGCACTTTTAAATCCCTCCAATCTACTTGGATTATCTTCTTCTATGGTATCCTTTCATTGCGAAGAGGACAATGTCTTGTTGCTTCTTTTTACTTCGTTTGTAAGATAAAACTGAATATTTTTGGTGTGATGACTGAAAAAGAAGGGAGTGGCAGGATTGAGCAGCGATACAATTAAGGGGAAATTGTCTTTATTACCCGATCAGCCCGGTTGTTACCTAATGAGAAATGATCAGGGGACAATTATCTATGTCGGTAAGGCGAAAAGTTTAAAGAGTCGTGTTCGTTCCTATTTTACCGGAAGCCATGATGGAAAAACACAGCGACTCGTCTTAGATATTAGTGACTTTGAATACATCGTGACAGATAGCGCAATTGATGCACTCATCTTAGAAGCCAATTTAATTAAGCGCCATCGCCCCTACTATAATGTGTTAATGAAAGACGATAAGTCGTATCCCTATATCCGCCTGACGAAGGAGGAGCATCCACGCTTAGAGGTTACTCGGAAAGTGAAGAAGGATGGTTCTCGGTATTTTGGACCCTACCCCAATGCCTTAGCAGCACAACAAACAAAGAAACTACTTGATCGGCTATATCCTTTACGTAAATGTCAAACCCTGCCTAAGCGAGTATGTCTCTATTATCATTTGGGACAATGTCTCGCCCCCTGCGAATTTAATGTGGACGCTACACAATATGAAGAGATGACCCGGGAAATCATACGTTTTCTTAACGGAGGCTATAAAGAAGTCCAACAAGATCTGCGAAAAAAAATGGAATTAGCCGCTGTAGAACTTGATTTTGAACGGGCAAAGGAAATGCGGGATCTTATTCGCCATATCGAGACGGTCATGGTGAAACAATCCGTCACCCTAAAAGATGAGACCGATCGGGATGTGATCGGGTATGCTGCGGACAAGGGAATGATGTGTGTACAAGTGTTCTTTTTACGTCAAGGTAAACTCATTGAACGCGATGTTGCGATTTTTCCTCATTACAATGAGCCTGAAGAGGATTTTCTTTCTTATGTAACGCAATTCTATTATGAAAAACCTGCCTTGCCAAAGGAAGTGGATTTGGTACCGGAAGTCGATATCGAACTGCTTGAGGGATTTCTTAAGGGCGTTGATGTTCGAGTTCCAAAACGGGGGCTTAAAAAAAAGCTGGTGGATATGGCGGGGCAAAATGCACAAATTGCTTTGGAAGAACGATTTCAATTAATTGATCGTGACAAGGGGCGTACAGTGGAAGCGACACGTGAGCTCGGGGAAGCGATAGGGATCGGTTATCCGAAGCGGATCGAAGCCTTCGATAATTCCAATATTCAGGGGGCAGATCCGGTATCGGCATTGGTGGTCTTTATTGATGGTGCACCCGAAAAGAAGGAATACCGTAAGTTTAAAATTCGCACAGTGCAAGGAGCTAACGATACGGCGACGATGCGAGAAGTCATTCGTAGACGCTATTCCCGCGTGTTAAAAGAAGATCTGCCCCTTCCTGAATGTATTCTGGTGGATGGAGGTCGTGGGCAAATGTCAGCTGCAATCGATGTGCTGGAAAATGAGCTTGGGCTATTTATTCCCGTAGCCGGTTTAGTAAAGGATGATAAACATAAAACGGCTAAATTGCTCTTTGGTGATCCGCCAGCGGAAGTGTCGTTGCGAAGGGGGAGTCAAGCGTTTTATTTACTGCAACGCATTCAAGAAGAAGTCCATCGGTTTGCCATTACTTTTCACCGACAAACCCGTGGAAAACAGATGCTCCATTCTGTGTTGGATGATATCCCAGGTGTTGGCCAAAAACGAAAAACCTTATTATATAAACACTTTGGATCGGTAGAAAAAATGAAGCAGGCATCGGTTGAAGAATATCGGAACGCGGGGATTGGCGATAAATTAGCGCGTGAAATCCTCGTTCACCTGGGGGTAACAATTACTGATCCGAGGGAGAAGAATAAGGAGAAGGAAGAGTGAAGGGGATTCATGCCCTACCTTCACGAAAGTTGATCTTGCTAATGGGCGGGCGCTCTCGGCGAATGGGTACTGACAAGGCTTTTCTAGAGATCAATGGGGAGCGGATGTTGGAGCGAGTCCTTCGCCGTCTTGATGGGGTTGGAGCGCCGGTAGTTGTATGTAATCAACATGTTGTTTTCCCTTCTATCAACGTTCCTGTCGTCAGGGATCATTGGGATCATCGGGGCCCATTAGCAGGAATTCATGCGGGACTTTCTCACGGAGAGGAAGAAATCGCCTTCGTAGTGGCTTGTGATATGCCCTTTGCTTCGGCAGCGGTTGCCCATTTTTTAATGGATGTGATGATGAAGAAAAAGGTGGATGCGGTCGTTCCTCGTGTAGGGCAGAGGGAGCACCCGTTGTTTGCAGTGTATCATCGCCGCATCCTCCCCATCGTAGAATCGATCCTAACAAAGGAAAAAGATTACTCGATGCATCATTTGTTGCGCTGTATTCAAGCGCACTATGTGGAACAGGTTAGGGGATTGACCCCTGTCGAATTGAATCAGGCACTTTTTAATATGAATCACCCGGGTGATCACCTGTTGGCAAAAGCTTGGCTATACTCGGAAAAATAAAAACAGCCCCCACCGATTGTTCTCAATACGAGATTTCGATGGGGGCTTATTTTTTACGCTTTTGGTTCATTCTTGAGATTTGTTGTGCGGGTGTCGGTGGTGATTGAGTCAGCGTCCTGAGATTCCTGGGTCTGAGAAGGACTGGAAACCGCATTTTTAAATTCTCGCAACGTACGTCCTGCAGATCGGCCTAACTCAGGTAACTTTTTAGGGCCGAACAGGAGCAACGCGACGAGGATAATCAGGATGAGACCAGGCATGCCCATTTGACTAAGCATTCCCTACAACTCCCTTCTCGCAATTTTACACACACTCATTATCTTTAATATTCCCAAGCTAAAACTATCACATCCGTGGCGAATTGACAAAAGGGGAGAGAGAGGGCTACACTTAATTTATCATCATCATGAATGAATATTCATTCAAATAGGAGGCTTTTTGATGTCGACACAAGATCTACTACAAACGATGACCCAACGAATGAATGAACGCCCGGATGGGATTCAAAATGTGAAAGCGGTATATCAATTTGATTTAAAAGGGGATGGCGGTGTGACCTCCCATCAAGTACGCCTCGCAGATGGTTCTGCAGAATATGCTGAGGGTACTCCTTTTGAAGCAGATTGCACCTTGCAATTATCCGATGATCACTTTATTAAATTAGCTGAAGGTAAGCTAAACCCTGCGACTGCCATGATGACTGGAAAGCTGAAATTGAAGGGTAGCATGGGATTAGCTGCAAAACTACAAAGCTTATTAAAAGACTATCAATAATAGAGAATGGATTCACACGCTTTTAATATGGATGGTACTTAAATCCATTCCGTTATTTGCCGGTAACTAAACATTGTTTATCAGGTAACAGATGTGTTACGATGGCAGATAAATGATGTTGTTGAACACAAAACAAACAAATACCTCACAAACCATGTGTGAATGAGAGGCGCAAGGGACCATGAGTATCCACCGCGAGGAAACGGTATCTGTTGACCGGTGGAAAAAGGGGTCATTGCCGAAGTCGATCACCCTACCGAAGGGGAGCGACTGGGTCCGTCACTGAATAAGGGCGGGACTGTCACGGAGTTATCCGTGGAGCACTGATATCACCGGGATTGAGTGAGGCTGTGGGCCATCACAAAGGCAACGGCTGGAACTTCCCGCTGTTGCCTTTGTGTATTTTTAATCCGGTATGGAATGGCCAAAAAAGAGAGGAGATTTTATTAGGATCATGGGCATTGTCGTTCAGAAATTTGGTGGGACGTCTGTTGGTAGTGTAGAACGCATCCAGAAAGTAGCTGAGCGGGTGGCACAGGCTCATGCTAAAGGAAATCAGGTCGTTGTCACTGTCTCTGCCATGGGAAAGACGACAGATGAACTGGTTTCTTTAGCAAAGCAGATGAGTGATCATCCGCCAGAGCGAGAGATGGACGTCCTTTTAACCACTGGTGAACAAGTAACGATTGCACTTCTCAGCATGGCGCTAATGCAAAAAGGATTACAAGCACATCCCATGACAGGCTGGCAAGCGGGAATTCATACGGATGCGATCCATGGTAAAGCACGGATTGATCATATTGATCCAAACAAAATAAAAAAATGCTTGGATGCTGGGGAAATCGTGATTGTGGCGGGCTTTCAGGGGATCTCTCCCGATGGCGAGATCACTACTTTAGGTCGAGGTGGTTCTGATACAACAGCGGTCGCCCTTGCTGCTTCACTGAAGGCGGAGCGATGTGAAATTTATACCGATGTGACGGGAGTTTATACTGCAGATCCACGGATTGCTCCCCAGGCGAGTAAGCTAACAGAAATCTCCTATGAGGAAATGCTAGAGTTAGCGAACTTGGGAGCGGGTGTTTTACATCCTCGATCGGTAGAGTGTGCGATGACGCATCAGGTTCAACTGGTGGTACGCTCTAGCTTTTGTGAAGAGGATGGTACGATGGTAAAGGAGGCAGGACAAATGGAAGAAGAAATGAACGTCAGAGGAGTCGCCCACGACTTGCATGTTGCTCGAATCAAGGTACTGGGACTTCCCAATCAGTCGGAAACATTGAGCACATTATTTACACGTTTGTCCGAGGCAACCATCAATGTGGATATGATTGTGACGAGTGAACATGAACAAGAAAGAATTAGTGTGGCTTTTAGTGTCCACGAAGAAGAAGGGGACAAAGCGAGGGAGGTAATCCTTCAGTTACAGGATGAACTTGGTTATCAAGACGTAATATCGGAAACGGGGCTTGCGAAGGTGTCTACCGTTGGAGCAGGCATGGTGACGAATCCAGGAGTGGCGGCTCGGATGTTTAACACGTTGTCCGAAGCGGGGATAAAAATTAAAATGGTTTCAACCTCAGAGATTAAAATCTCTTGTGTGATTCCACGGGATCAAGCGCAACAAGCAGTGCGTACATTACACACCGCCTTTGGTTTAGATGCGAAGCACGAAGTGCTCCTAGAGGCGTAATGTGAAAACATACCTATAAGCCGCGGCGGAAAGTAGCCGCGGCTTATAGGTATGTTTTCATTCACAACAGCAGTATCGACAATGAGAAAAAGGGTAGCAGATCGATAATGATTACTTTAGCAGATTCGTTGGGGATTTCTTTATTTTTTATCCGATTAATCAAACAAAATTAAAAATAAGCGCGATTTTATGTGCTGGTAATTCACCTAACTATTATATTTATGCATAAAAAATAAATTTACACTACCACCTACTATAGAGAACGGAGGTAATTTTTTCACGGAAGGATGTGAAGACTAGAATGTTCAATCTATCACATTTTCAGCCATTCAAAGTTGACCGGGTCGACCTTGTGTTTCTCCTTCGCCAATTGATTGAATCTGTCCTGCAGGCTGTGTTTGTATATTTTCTCTAAGGCATTTCCTTTGATGGCATATGAGAAAGAACTTTTTGCAAGAAAGACTTATGTACTTGCGGTTGGGTTGTCTGTATAATATTAGAATTTTTTTATGTGAGTAGATGGGTCTTCTATTTGATTACTTCCATTCTGAAGTACCCAACGGAAGTGTTTTTGGGATGCTTTAGAATGGTAATAATAGTCAATCGAGAAGATAATATTAAAAAATTATTATGAACTTTAAATAATATATCAATAATACCTTTGATTAATTAAATAATTTAATATAAATAAATATTTTAATGCATAAAAAATTCAAATAAATTAAATATATATTTATTTTTAATAAATAAAAACTTCGGTCTATTTTGCAGGACTTTTCTCAACATAATGGAATATAAATTAATGGGGCGATGGCCCGTTCAACCTTGCTGTTGGAATTCCTTCATTTTCCAAACGAGAACGGGTCGCTTGCAAACAAATTTGTTTGTTTATTTCTCAAGGGGGTTATATCTCATGTCGAAGAGCTTAATCAAATGGCTGGGTATCTGCATGGCTCTGATGTTAGTTCTACTGACTGCCTGTACGGGCAATGAAAGTAGCGATGCAGGAAAAGGAAACAGTAATCTGGCCAAAGAGCAGGTCCTCAATGTTGGGAGTATGTCAAGTGAACCACCGGGTCTGGATCCGTTAAAAGCACAAGATAGTGCTTCAGGGTTGGTTCTTTCCCAAATGATGGAGGGGCTTGCCACGACCGACACGGAAGGAAAAGTACTTCCGGGAATCGCAGAAAAATGGGAGGCCAACGAAGATAGTAGTGAGTTCACCTTCCACTTAAGGGATGCCAAATGGTCTAATGGCGATCCTGTGACCGCCATGGATTTTGAATATGCGTGGAAACGTATGCTCGATCCGAAAAACGCAGCAATCTACGCTTACCAACTTTACTATCTGAAAAATGGCGAAAAATACAATCAAGGCAAAGCAAAAGTGGACGATGTAGGTGTGAAGGCAGTCGATGATAAGACGCTTAAAGTCACCTTGGAAAAACCAACGCCCTATTTCCCTAGTTTGACTGCGTTCTACGCGTTACTTCCTGTAAACAAGAAGGTAGCAGAGAAGGATAAAAACTGGGCAGGCGAAGCAAGTACCTATGTTTCAAATGGTGCATTCAAGATGAAAGAATGGAAACACAATTCAAAAATTGTTTTAGAAAAGAACGATCAATACTACAAGAAGAAAAAAGTGAAGATTACCCAAATCAACTTTCCCTTTGTAGCGGATTCGAAAACAGGTTATCAGCAATTTGAATCAGGAGAACTGGATGAAGGGAATGGCAATATCGTTCCTTCGGATCTAACGAAATCTCTCCTTGATAAAAAAGAAGCAAAAGCTGATCCCAATCCTGCATCCTATGGCATTGACTTTAATACCAAGGAAAAGCCGTTTACCAATGCAAAGGTTCGACGTGCTTTTGCTTTAGCCATTGATCGGAAATCGATTGTGGAAAATGTTACCCAAGGAGGACAAGAGCCTGCTGATGGCTGGGTGCCTTGGGGAATGCCAGATTTTAGTTCGGATAAGGAATGGGTTAAAAACCATGATCAGTATTTGAAGCCGACTGCAGAACCTTCGAAAGCGAAAAAATTACTAAAAGAAGGTCTGAAAGAAGAAGGTCTGGATAACATGCCAACGGTGACTTTCAGTTATAACACGGACGATGGTCATAAAAAAATTGCGGAAGCTCTTCAGCAAATGTGGAAAAAGAACCTGGGCGTTGATGTGAAATTGGCCAATATGGAATGGAAAGTTTTCCTTGAGAAAAAGAAATCTGGAGACTATGATTTTGCTCGAACAGGTTGGTTGCCAGATTATATTGACCCCATGACATTCATGGACATGTATATGACAGGTTCTGGTCAAAATGATGCCAAGTATAGTAATAAGAAATTTGATAAGTTGATTAAAAAGGCGAAATCTAGCAATGATCAAGATCAACGGATGAAAGCGATGCACCAGGCAGAGGATATTATGATGGAAGATATGCCGGTGGCACCTCTTTATTGGTATACGCGTGTCTATATGGAAAAGGATTACGTGAAAAATGTAAAACGAAGTATCGATGGAAACGTTTACTACACTGAAGCTTATCTGACTGAACATTAAACAAACTCAGCTAGGATAAGCAAAGTCACTCCTTTTATGGAGTGACTTTGCCAATTCCTGGGCTTTGACAACACAGGAGGTGAGGTCGTTGCTTCACTTTATTGGAAGACGAGTGGTTCTGATGTTGCTTTCATTATGGGTAATTGCCACCTTAACATTTGTACTGATGAAAAGTATTCCTGGGGATCCTTTTACCTCAGAGAAAAAGTATCCGCCTCAAACCATCGCCAATTTAAAAGCACAATATGGGTTGGACAAGTCTATTCCAGAACAGTATGTCACGTATTTAAAAAACCTGGTTACCTTTGATTTGGGTTTTTCAATTAACAATACATCCCGAACAGTAAATGACATGCTCTCGGATGGGTTCCCCATATCAGCAGAACTTGGAGGGTACTCGGTATTCTTGGCCTTATGTGCGGGTGTATTGATGGGATCTGTAGCCGCTCTTTGGCAAGGGCGTCTACCCGATTATGCGATGATGATTCTTGCAGTCATCGGAATTTCCGTCCCCAGTTTTGTATTGGCGCCATTTTTACAAAAATACTTGGGGCTTGAATGGCGGTTATTACCGCTAGCAGGGTGGGGGAAACCTGAACAAATCATTTTACCTGCGAGTGCGCTCGCCTTAGGGCAGGTGGCGTTGATTGCTCGTTTGATGCGCTCAAGCATGTTAGATGTCGTCACCCAAGATTATATTCGCACCGCCCGTGCCAAGGGACTTCCTCCCTGGCGAGTGGTGAGTCGGCATACGATCCGAAATGCAATTATTCCAGTCGTAACCATTATGGGACCAGCAATTGCCGCTGTCTTAACCGGTTCATTTGTCATTGAAAAAATATTCTCAATTCCAGGCATGGGAAAATACTTTGTAGAGAGCATCACAAATCGTGATTATCCGGTGATTATGGGTACAACCATTTTCTATGCCAGTTTTTTAATCTTAATGAATCTCATTGTGGATTTGATGTATGGTTGGATCGATCCGCGTATTAAAGTGAGTGGAAGGGAGGGGAGCTAACCGATGGGGATACCAGCACAACGATTTGAACCTTCTCCAAAGAGGCAGGCAGCGATGGAGGTCCTTTCACGTCCCAGTGTAACCTACTGGCAGGATGTGTGGCGCCGTTTACGGAAAAATCGCCTGGCGATCGTGGGTTTGATTGGAGTAGCACTGCTGATTCTGATGGCGATTATTGGCCCCTATCTTCAGGACTATAGCTACTATGAACAAAACCTTGCAACGGGCAAAAATCTCCCTCCCTCGGGCGAACACCTCTTTGGTACGGATGACCTGGGTCGGGATGTGTTTGTAAGAGTCTGGTATGGTGCGCGAATCTCCCTCATCGTTGGATTTTCTGCAGCGCTGATTGATTTAGTGATTGGCGTGCTCTGGGGAGGATTTGCTGGCTTTAAAGGGGGCCGAATCGATGAGTTCATGATGCGAATCGTCGATGTGCTCTGGGGGCTTCCCTACCTACTCATTGTGATTTTGATCTTGGTTGTGATGAATGATCCCGGGTTAATCCCGATTTTAATTGCCCTGACCATTACGGGTTGGCTTAATATGGCTCGGTTGGTGCGAGGACAGATCTTACAGCTGAAGGAACAGGAATTTGTGTTAGCAGCGCAAACATTAGGGGCAAGTACCAGACGCTTAATGTTTAAACATTTAATTCCGAATGTAATGGGTCCCATTATCGTCATGATCACTTTTACTGTACCGACAGCGATTTTTGCTGAGGCCTTCTTAAGCTTTTTGGGTCTAGGGATCCAAGCTCCCTTTGCCAGTTGGGGAACCATGATCAGTGATTCCCTCATTGTGATCTTGATGGATGACTGGTGGCGTCTCTTTTTCCCAGCTTTCTTTTTAAGCATGACGTTGCTCGTGTTTAACTTTTTGGGTGACGGTTTACGTGATGCACTTGATCCGAAAATGCGAAAGTAAGGAGGGGGTGAATGGATGAGTACTCCGATTTTAGAAATAAAGGACCTACATGTCTCCTTTAAGACCTATGCAGGTGAAGTGCAAGCGGTACGAGGCGTTAATCTCCAATTAGAAAAAGGTGAAACCTTAGCGATTGTGGGCGAATCCGGTAGTGGGAAGAGTGTAACTGCTCAATCCATGATGCGCTTGATTCCATCCCCACCCGGTAAAATAAAAAAGGGTGAAATTTTGTTTGATGGCAAGGATCTTACGAAGATATCGGATAAGGAAATGTATCAGATCCGCGGTTCTGAAATTGGGATGATCTTTCAAGATCCAATGACCTCCCTGAATCCGACGATGACAGTTGGGAAACAGATTATGGAAGGGTTGATGTGGCATCAAAGATTAAATAAAAATGAAGCCCAGCATCGAGCCATTGAAATGTTGCGCTTGGTGGGAATTCCCACACCGGAAAAGAGAGTGAAACAATTCCCCCACCAATTCAGTGGTGGAATGAGGCAACGGGCGATGATTGCCATCTCTCTTGCGTGCAATCCCAAGATTCTGATTGCCGATGAACCAACTACAGCCCTTGACGTGACCATTCAAGCGCAAATCCTGGAGTTAATGAGAGATCTACAGATCAAAACGGAAACGGCCATTATCTTAATTACCCATGATTTGGGTGTGGTTGCTGAAACTGCCCAGCGCGTTGCCGTGATGTATGGGGGGAAGATTGTAGAGACAGGGAAGGTAGAGGAGGTATTTTATCGCTCCCGTCACCCGTATACTTGGGGATTGATGGGCTCGATGCCCCGACTGGATATTGAACGGGATGAAGAACTGTCTCCCATCCCAGGCTCGCCTCCGGATCTCTTTGATCCGCCTAAAGGGTGTCCCTTTGCTGATCGTTGTCCCCATGCTATGCATATCTGCCATGATGAAATGCCTGAAGTGACCGAGGTGATTCCTGGGTCTCATCAAGTAGCCTGTTGGTTAGAGCATTCTGAAGCGCCATCGGTTGGGCGTGGGACGATGCAGGTCAACATTGCTTCCAAGTAAGCGCTTGACAACCGACAGAGGTTCATCATAAGATGAGCTAAATAAAAAATTGAAAATCCTTATTCTTCTTATCCAGAGCGGCGGAGGGACTGGCCCGATGATGCCGCGGCAACCCCATTTCCTTAAGTGGAAGGGAGGGTGCTAATTCCTGCAGGGTGAAAACTTCATCCTGGAAGATGAGAAGAGGTACTGGTTTGTGAATGGTAATCATTGTGTAATCCAGCCCTCTTCGTATTAACGAAGAGGGCTTTTATTGTGATCGATGTTAAAGAGGGAGGGGACAACGATGTCATTTACGACGAAGTCTACGGGGCATCACAGGATTGGAGTGGCAAAGGGTGAGGGTAGCCTCCAACGGGTATCAATTGGAGATGTTCCATTAGACTCGGGAGTCGTATTGCCTGAGGTAGAGGTCGTAGTAGAGACAGCGGGTTCCTTCTCTGCTGACGCGAATAATGCGGTGCTAGTTTGTCATGCTTTAACGGGGGATGCCCATGCAGTTGGAAATGAGGAGAAACCTGGATGGTGGAGAGGATTAATTGGTCCCCAGGGGTATATTAATACCGAAAAATGGTTTGTCATCACGATGAATGTATTGGGGGGGTGCAATGGAACCACAGGTCCGACCTCGATCAATCCTCAAACGGGAAAGCATTATCGGTCCGACTTTCCGTATGTAAGCATCCGGGATATGGTACGTGTACAGAAACGATGTTTGGACGTACTGGGGATTTCTTATCTACATGCGATCATTGGTGGGTCCATGGGTGGGATGATGGTTTTAGAATGGGGATTACTTTTTCCAGAATGTGTGGGACGTTTAGTTCCAATAGCGACAGCGAGTTCATTGACACCGACAGCGATTGCCTATAATGATATTGGTCGGCAAGCGATTGTGTCCGACCCAGATTTTAAACAAGGGAATTATGATTACGCACAACCGCCTACCAAAGGGTTGGCGATTGCACGGATGATGGGCATGATTACGTATCGTACTAATTCCTTGTTTGAAAAACGCTTTAGCCGTGCATTGCAAGCAGGCGTGCAGGAAGGGGAGGATTCGGTTTTTCAAATTGAGAGTTATCTTCGCTATCAAGGGAGAAAACTTGCCGAACGCTTTGACGCCAATAGTTATTTGAGGCTATTGAAGGCAATGGATACCCACGACCTGGGCTGGGGTAGAGGGGGTGTGACGAAAGCGCTTCGTCAATTACAGTGTCCCGTCCTAGTGATTGGTTTTCAGGAAGATATTTTATTTCCAATTGACCAACAACGGCAACTTTATCAGCATATTCAACATGTACATCCAAGCAATCAGTTTCTAGAGATGACATCCGAGTATGGACATGATGCATTTTTGATCGAGTTTGATGAATGGGGTTCCGCTACACGGGACTTTCTTGGGTAAATTCTTCTTTCCGCCTCGTTCACAGGATTGGATGAGGGTATAAGAAATGTCGTATATCGGAAGTAAGCCCATTGGCACGCTCCTTGACGCGTCTTAAACCTTGGGAGTACAATAACTATGAAACCTCATGAAACTTCTTGATTCCATAGTGATTCCAAAGATTACCGGCACTTTGCCGGTTACACTTTTGTGGAGAGAAGTTTTTTGATGAGGAGTTTGGTGTAAAGTAAGTGCACAACCTTAAAAGGGGCAATAGGGGGAAGAAAATGAGTACGCACCGTAGTTTCTTTAACCGGCGGCTACACTCCCTGTTGGGTGTCATCCCAGTCGGCTTTTTTTTGCTTGAGCACCTGTGGACCAATTATCATGCCACCCAAGGGGCAGCTGCCTTTGAAGAGAAAGTAAACTGGTTGTGGGACATTCCGTTCTTGGCTGTGTTGGAGATCTTCTTCATCTTTTTGCCGTTGATGTATCATGGCGTGTACGGTTTGTATATCGCTTTTACAGCGCAAAATAATGTAGGAAACTTCGGCACTTTTCGTAACGTGATGTTTATGTTACAACGGGTAACTGGCGTCATTACTTTAATTTTTGTCACGATTCATGTGTGGCAGACTCGATTACAAGTTGCTTTGAATGATATGTCAGCAGCAGACCTCAGTCATCAGACTGCAGAAGTACTAAGTAATCCGATTAATGTTATTTTGTATCTCATTGGTATTGTAGCAGCGGTTTTCCATTTCTCTAATGGAATGTGGTCTTTCCTCGTAAGTTGGGGTATTACAGTCGGGCCTCGTGCTCAGCGGGTTTCTACCTGGATTTGGATGGGTGTTTTTGTACTCCTGTCGTATATCGGTATTCAAGCAATGCTTGCGTTTACCAGTCCAGAATTCACTAGTATGTTGGCTCATCGTTAAGAAAGGGGCACTGCCATCATGAAAGAGAAAGTCATCGTCGTCGGCGGCGGCCTCGCAGGCTTAATGGCTACGATTAAAGTGGCCGAAGCGGGAGCCGATGTCGACCTCTTTTCCGTCGTACCTGTAAAACGTTCTCATTCGGTTTGCGCCCAGGGCGGGATCAATGGGGCTGTTAACACCAAAGGGGAAGGCGATTCTCCTTGGGAACACTTTGATGATACCGTATATGGTGGGGACTTCCTTGCGAACCAGCCACCAGTTAAAGCTATGACTGAAGCAGCACCGGGAGTTATCTACTTAATGGACCGAATGGGCGTTCCTTTTAACCGTACGCCAGAAGGTCTGCTTGATTTCCGCCGCTTCGGGGGTACCAAACATCACCGCACAGCCTTTGCTGGTGCGACAACCGGGCAACAACTTCTTTACGCACTGGACGAGCAAGTTCGTCGCTGGGAAGTGGCTGGTCGAGTTACCAAATACGAGATGTGGGAATTCCTCTCCGTTATTCAAGACGATGAAGGACGTTGCCGTGGAATTATTGCGCAAGATCGTCGGAGCATGGAAATCCACTCGTTCCAAGCAGATGCTGTGATTATGGCAACTGGTGGACCGGGGATCGTCTTTGGTAAATCGACTAACTCGCTAATTAATACGGGTACTGCAGCCAGTGCGGTCTATCAACAAGGCGTCTACTATGCAAACGGTGAGTTTATCCAAGTTCACCCCACGGCAATTCCTGGGGACGATAAACTCCGTTTAATGTCTGAATCCGCTCGTGGTGAGGGTGGACGTGTTTGGACATATAAAGACGGGAAGCCTTGGTATTTCCTTGAAGAGATGTATCCGGCTTATGGAAACTTGGTTCCACGGGATATTGCGACTCGTGCGATCTTCAAGGTCTGTGTGGATATGAAGCTCGGGGTGAATGGAGAGAATACCGTATACCTGGACCTCTCCCACAAAGATCCGAAAGAGCTCGATGTTAAACTGGGTGGGATCATCGAGATATATGAGAAGTTCATGGGTGAAGATCCTCGTAAAGTGCCGATGAAAATCTTCCCAGCTGTTCACTATTCCATGGGTGGTATGTGGGTTGACTTCAACCAAATGACCAACATCCCAGGGCTTTTTGCAGCAGGTGAATGTGAGTATCAATACCATGGCGCGAACCGCCTGGGTGCAAACTCCCTTCTCTCCTGTATCTATGGTGGAATGGTTGCTGGACCTAATGCGCTGGAGTACATTCGTGGGTTGGATAAGTCAGCAGATGACCTCTCTTCCAACGTCTTTGATACCCAACGTGAAGTGGAACAGCAAAAATACGACAACATCCTGAAGATGGATGGGGATGAAAACCCCTACAAAATCCATAAAGAACTTGGTGAGTGGATGACGGATAATGTGACGGTAGTTCGTTACAATGACCGTCTGAAAGCGACCGATGACAAGATCCAAGAACTGATGGAGCGTTATAAACGGATCAATGTAACGGACACAGGGAAGTGGAACAACCAATCCGCTGCCTTCATCCGGCAACTTTGGAACATGCTCGAGCTGGCACGTGTCATTACGATTGGTGCATACAACCGGAATGAGAGTCGTGGTGCTCACTATAAACCCGACTTCCCTGAACGGAATGATGAAGAGTTCCTAAAAACCACGAAGGCAAAGCATACGCCTAATGGTCCAGTCTTTGAATATGAAGACGTCGACACTTCCCTGATCGAACCTCGTGCCCGCCGCTATGATGTGGCGAAGCAATCCGAGGAGAAAGGGGCAAAACAAGCATGAGCCAATCAGCGACGGCGACGCAGAAAAAAACCGTAAAGTTTATTATTACTCGGCAAGATTCCCCGGACTCCCAACCCTTCGTCGAAGAATTTGAGTTGGAATGGCGCCCCAATATGACCGTCAACTCTTCGCTCATGGAGATCCAACGGAATCCGGTAAACTGTAAAGGGAATAAAGTAGACCCGGTCTCTTGGGAGGCGAACTGCCTGGAGGAAGTTTGCGGTGCATGTTCCATGGTGATCAATGGAACCCCACGTCAAGCGTGTACTGCATTGATAGATAACCTTTCCCAACCCATTCGTGTCGAACCGATGAAAACCTTCCCTGTGATGCGAGATCTGGCAGTGGATCGTAGCCGGATGTTCGATGCCTTGAAACGAGTAAAAGCATGGGTTCCCATCGATGGCACCCATGATCTCGGACCTGGACCACGGATGCCCGAAGTGGATCGTCAATGGCGTTATGAACTCTCCAAATGCATGACCTGTGGTGTTTGTCTGCAAGCGTGTCCGAACGTCAACGAGAAATCCGACTTTATCGGACCCTTTGCAGTAGGACAAGTGGATCTCTTTAACAGTCATCCAACGGGTGGGATGAACAAACAAGAGCGCCTCGATGCATTGACTGAGGACGGTGGCCTCCAAGAATGCGGAAACTCCCAAAACTGCGTTCAGGCATGTCCAAAAGGCATTCCACTAACAACGGCTATTGGTCGTATGAACCGGGAAAGCACAAAACAGATCTTCCGGAAATGGCTATCCGTTTAAAAAAACTCCCCCTGGATAAGGGGGAGTTTTTTTATAATGAAATTTATCATGCATTTTCAATTAGATAAGTCTGTTCGTAGATTTTTATTTTCACTTAATTGTTTAGTGGGAGGCTAAACTCTGTATCATCAATTACCCACCCCATACTCATTGGTGGTACATAGAATGTGGCAACAATATGGATGGAGGAGTGCGTGTGAAGAAATTGGTGAAAGCGCTACAAGCATTTCCGCCGACTCCAGGGATCATTCGACAGGTAGAGGGACGCCATTTTATTGCGCAGTCTGAGTTGTTAACTCCAGGAGGACGTACTTATGCATGGGGTGGGGTGTTTAATCCACCCAATTCGGGGGTCAATTTAGTCGTTGATCGGCTGACCTTTACTAATTTTTCACCTACGCCATTTACAGGCCGTATCTATATCAATTCGTCTCCACCCGGAAAGAAAATACCAACAAAATTAGTCGCATCTTCCAATGCAACGCCTTTGCGAGTACCTCCTCCACAACCTAAAGCAACATTTAAATTTAATCCAAGGGTAAATCGTTTTCCAAAAGGAGGGAACTATCTTTTTACCCGTCGAATAAAACCCAATGAGACGGAAGTAGTCGATGACTCAGAAACATCCGTGTATATCGTTGCACCTGGAGGTTCGATGTTAGGATTTTTTATTAGCGAAATCCGTTCAGTGATCACAAGGAGTGTAATCGGTTGGTGGGAGGTGCCAATTCGTAGAGGGTGATTTGTAATACGAGGTTGAACTTGTAAAATGGGTTTGAGGTTTCGCGTAGATCGATGAAGACATAAAAAAGCTTCCGTGGGATTAGCACGGAAGCTTTTTTTATGGCGTTTAACCACTGAACAGGGAGCTGAAAAAGTCCTTGATCCAGTTCATCAACTTATCGAAGAATCCTTGCGCTTCAGGGGAGTCGATAATATTTTGGAAATTTTTCTGGAGATCCCCTTTGAGGCCTTGGAGTTGACCTTGGAGCGCGCTCCAGTCAATGTTATCGAGCTGAGAAAATTGGAACATGACGTTGGTAATGTTGTTGATGTCTTGGTTATTGAGGTTGATATTGAGATCACGTCCGACGTTGACGACGATATCGCGAACTTCATCTTGGCTTTTGGGTTGCTGCTTGGCAATCTCTTCTTTTACTTGGTTCATAAAATCGGCGGCTTTGTCTCCGCCTACTTTTTGACCTAGCTGCGAAGTTTGCTTCATTTCTTCATTGGCTACATTGCGTTGATCTTGGCTAATTTGTTTGTTGGTTGCCTTTTCAAAAGCCATCATGACCCCGGTAAGAGCAGCCGTTCCGGTCACTGGATGGGGTGAGGTGACATACACTTGAGCATCTTGGATTCCGGCGGTAATGAGTGCGTTGGCATACATTTGCTCGGTGACGCGTGTAACATTTTTTGCTTTAACTTGAATCCCATTTCCGCCGTCCATGATGGTGATACGCGCGGAGGAATATGCTTTGTTATCACTGGGAGCTGGTCCATTGCTTGAACCTGTATTGAGGTATTTACGAATGTCGTTAATTCCAACATTAATCGTTTGTACATTGGAGTCGACACCCATTTCTTGCAGTAAGGCTTGACGTTGATCTTGGCTGAGGTCAGCACCAAGTGTCACAACGGTTTTTCCTGATCCGGTTTCTGCTGAGGCAGATCCTGCCGGAACAGCGATTGCAGCAAATGCAAGTAAGGCAACAAGGGCAATGGAAGCCCATTTTTTAAACATGGTCATGGATAAAAACCCCCTTCTCCACTATATAGACGTTGAAAAGCAAAAAGATGTTTCACGTTACACATAAATATTTCTGGAATAGTATCTGGCGGTCTTACTTGTACCGCTCTTTTAGCATGCGCTTCACACCAGGGAATAAATAATGACTGCCACCACGATCTTGTACCTGGTCGACATAGGCGGCACAAACAATATCGGGTTTCTCATCCTTCTTTGAATGGGACATCCAAGCAAGCCATCCTAGTTGTCGTTGGTCCTTTGCATCCATACTGGCTTTTAGTTCCGCTGTGCCCGTTTTTGCCCCTACCTCAACACCCGAGGTACGCAGTGTCCGTCCAGAGCCTTTGGGGAGTGTGACGACTCCTGTGAGTAACTCCCGGAGCTCCTTGGCTACATCCGAAGAGATGACTCCTTTTTCCCAATACGTGATCTTATTGGTTTTCCCTTTTACCATCGTAATATGGGGCTTTAATAGGTCACCATCATTCACAAACGTACTATAGATGGTAGCAAGGTGTAAAGGACTGATCAAGAGTTGTCCCTGACCATAGGAGGTATCAGCGAGCTGAATATCACCACTAAACTTCCCATTATTTGAGATTTGTGAAGGGGTAACATCCAAAGGAATGTCCATTTCTTTGCCAAAACCATACTTCTTCAGGTAGTCGATCATGTTGTCGCCACCAATTTTTACGCCTACCCGAGCAAAATAGATGTTATCCGACCATGCGAGGCCCTTTGCTAAATCGATAGGACCCCCTGGATTCGGTACACGGTGAACATGATAGCCACCCCAACTGGAATCTTTTTGCCACTTTCCAGATTCCGTATTATAGGTGGTCTTAGGCGTTATTTTTTTTGAATCCAGTCCGATGGAAGCGGTGATAGCCTTCATTGTAGAACCTGGAGCATACGTAATCTTCGCTCGGTTAGTCAGTGGCTGACTGGATCCACTGATCCTTTCCCAGTCCGAATGGGACATCCCTTGAACAAAAAGATTGGGATCATAGGAGGGGGAGCTGACCATCGCGAGAAGATCCCCATTTTTCGGGTCGATGGCTACGCCGCCTCCCTTATCCGAGGATTTTTGTTGTATGACGTGAAGCATTTGTTTTTGCGTCGTTAAATCAATGGTTGTTTGTATGTCCTTACCGTCAGTTCCTGGGCGAAGAGCGATCAGGGACTGTTCTTTTCCTGCTGGGGAAGTCGTAGCAATCCGATAACCGTGTTTTCCGCGAAGGACATCATCCAGGTACTCTTCCAGTCCAGAATGGCCGATAACATCACCGGATTCATACCCGTGTTTCTTCTTTTTCTCTAACTCACTCTTGGTGATCGGTCGAATATAACCGGTGACATGGGCAGTTAAACTGCCTTGAGGATAGCGTCGGGTGGAGGCATCACGATGACTTACCCCAGGAATGGATTTCGTAACTTTCTCTGCCTTTTCTTCTTGATCTTTCTCTGTGTAGGTATGCACTTTGACAAAGGAAGAAGCATCTTTTTCTTTCTTCACTTTGTCATACACCTCATCATAAGAAAGGGAGAGAGCTTTTGCGAGTGCTTTACTGGTTTCTTGGAGGTCTTCGACCTGGTTAGGCACCATCCCAATAGCGGTTTTTTCGTCGTTAATCGCCAAAGGTTCCCCATTCCGGGTGGTGATTTCTCCTCGTTTTCCTACAGGAGTTTGAGATACACGGACGCGATCCCCCTCCTTTAAACTAGGAAAGATCATGGAGGGCTTCCAAGCAATGCGCCATCCCTCATCATCCTTTACCATGTGCGCCTGATTTTTAAAGGTGATTTTCGGGACAATGCTGGAGTGAATCGTTGTTGTAAAAGGAATCGTTGGTGGTTCACCCTTGGTTTTTGTCAGCGAAAAAGCAATTTCCTTCTGACTAATTCCTTCGGCAATCGATTGGTGTCGCCGAATAAAGGTTTCTTGTTTAATTTCCTGTTTGGCATCGGAGCTGAGAAGGCTATACATGGATTTGTAGTCGCCTTTTTCCCAATCCTTAAGATAATGGTCTAAGACAGTTTGCGGGGCAGGACCGGTGTCTCTCACAATAAAGTAGGTCCCTAATCCCGCTACGATGAAGATGATGGCAGCAAACAGAAGAATCGCTGCTCTTTGGCTTATACCAACTTGACGTAGCCAGGTGGAAAGTCGTTCTTTCAGGTGGTGCATCGGTACAGCTTCACCTCTATTTCATTCTCTAATGAATGCAACAAGGTCTATTTTATCGTTAATTAAAGGGTGTGTGAATGGATTTATTGACCATTGGAAGTTGATATTGGGTAATTTTTAAAGATGGCGGGGCATTATTTTTTGAACCTCCCCCACCTACGCTAACACTAAGAGGTGGGGGATTCTTGGAAACTCCCATCGACTGACAGGATACACTCCAAGCTTAGACCGTCGTCCCGACGGCAAGAATCTTTAATCCTTCTTGCAAAATGTTCTTGGATGCATTGATGTCTCGATCATGATGGGAGTGGCACGTAGGACATGTCCATTCTCGTAGGTTGAGGTTTTTTACGTCCTTATTGCGGTAGCCACAGGCTGAGCATAGCTGGCTGGATGGGAACTGTTTCCCTACTTTCACCACGTTTCGTCCGTGCCATTCTGCCTTGTAGGTGAGCATGGCGACAAACTCCGACCAGGATGCATCCGTGATCGATTTGGCTAACTTGTGATTCTTCACCATGTTCTTTACGGAAAGATCTTCGATGCAAATCGTTTGGTTTTCACGAATCAGCTTCGAGGACAGTTTATGTAGGAAGTCGAGACGCGCGTTTACGATCTTCTCATGGATACGGGCGACTTTGATGCGGGCTTTGTGCCAATTGGAACCGCCTTTAGTTCGACGGCTCATGATCCTTTGCGCGTGGGCTAGCTTCCTTTCGTACTGCCGGAAATACCGAGACGGTTTGACTTTCGTTCCATCGGTGAGAATCGCAAAGTCCTTTAACCCTAGGTCAATGCCTATGACTTTCTCCCTCGTTACGGGCACAACCGGACACGGGTGGACCTCGGACAACACCGATACAACGAACTTTCCCGTAGGATGACGTCGGATGGTGGCAGAAAGGATTCGCCCTTCTACCTCACGAGATTTGGCAAACTTCACCCACCCCAGTTTAGGAAGCTTGATCCGATTGGCAACAATGGCGATGGAAGCCGTTCCTTTTTTTCCATGGTTGCACTGACTGGTGTAGGACTGGACACGGTTGCGTTTGCTTTTAAAGCGCGGGCGATCAT
>NZ_FPAA01000007.1 GCF_900116235.1 Marininema halotolerans
CTGCGCCGATGGTACTTGGGGCGCGAGCCCCTGGGAGAGTAGGGCGTTGCCGGGCAACACACGAAGCACTCACATTGCGTGAGTGCTTCTTTCGTTTGATTGTATATCTGGATTTGTTAATCAATATCGTCAGCTATCTCGGGGTTGCCCCTTGGTTGTTGAACATAATACAGTAAGGTCTTCATGATCGCCATGATCGGCAAATAACCGAGTAACATCCATTCCATTATGGTTTTAGTCGTCATGGTTTCCTCCAAAAAGAGATTGCCCCTCGATTATCGTGGGGGTATTACATGAAATGCGGTATGATTTGATTGGTTACATTTGATGCTTGATTCCCTTTTGTACAACCCACCAATTGGCTGGATAACTGGTTATAAAACCAACTATCAAAGCAATTTGCATCATAAACCAAAACGTAGGGGTGGTTGGCTCAGGCGGATGTGTGAAGAAGACAAAATGGACCAACGCCATCCATGTAAACATGCCGACTTCATAGGCGACAAGAGAAAATGTATCCGCTTTGATCGCATGATAGAGTCGCTCTTTCAAAGTCGTTCCAGTGACCATGGGGAGTTGAAAAGAAAGTCCAAATAGATAAGCTAAGGTGAATTCGACAGCATAGTCAGCGAATAGTCGGGATCCTATGATCGTCAATCCGAAGCCTACAACAATAGGGACTCCGATCAAATCACCTACAGCACACCCTGCTGCACAATGAGTCGTTGAAGTGAATACGGACTGCCAGAACGGCTTTTTATTGTGCTCATGATGATCATGCGAATGTGAATGGCTAGGGGAGTGATTATGTACATGCTGTTCGCTTCGTCCCATTTTCCAATAGGCCCAGAGCCCAATCGGCCCTAGATATAATCCAGTAATGGGCCATACAATATTCATGATGCCATGAGTTGATCGTAAGCGATAAATATCCACCCCAATAATTACAGCAGATAGCCCGCCTAAAAGAAGTGCCACTGTCGAGATGTTCGATAACACGATACATAAACCCTCCTTGTAGGGTGCTCTTCCCGGCGTCAAGTAAGATGAAACTTTTCTAAGAGAATGAAGATGGGGTTTTACTAGCATCGGGTACAACCAAAGAAATAAGAAATTAATTACTAATTTTATTAGATAATGGAATCAGAGGATGGAATTAACGCGGTGGATGCAATGGCCAGTTAAATGCGACAGAATCAACGGTTTATTCAATTTATACGATTTCATCTGGATGAATTATCAATTATTAAATGTAAAAATTATATTAAGAAATGGACTTGCCCCCTTCCAAACATGGTATATTTAATTTTGATGTCCAACACATCTCTCAGGGGGCTAAGTACATGCGACGTGTAGTTACATGGTTCATGATTGTTGCCTTATTATTTACTTTTGTACCGATTGCAAACCATGTTTTTGCAGAAGGACCGAATGACCCAGCACCAGAAATTAAAGCGAAAGTTGTCAATGGGAATGCGGGTAAAAAGATCCTGTTTGACAACACCCATGGTCAAACATCGGGTGCTGCAGACTGGGTGATCGACGGAGGGTTTTCGGACTTTGCCAATGGATTGGCGGATGACGGGTTTTATGTCAAGGAATTGCGCAAGAATTCCGAACTAACTTACGACGATCTAAAATCCTATGATGCTTTTGTT
The DNA here is from genome assembly GCF_900116235.1 of Marininema halotolerans. Classification (GTDB taxonomy): domain Bacteria; phylum Bacillota; class Bacilli; order Thermoactinomycetales; family DSM-45169; genus Marininema; species Marininema halotolerans. Next base: position 1,659 of record NZ_FPAA01000007.1, read on the forward strand.
ATTGGGGAAGCTAATGTCCCTTATAAAGTATCAGAACAAGACGCGATGCTTCAGTATGTGAAGAATGGCGGAAGTATTTTCTTCATTGGTGATCATTATAATGCAGATCGTAACAAAAACCGTTGGGATGCAAGTGAAGTATTTAACGGTTATCGTAGAGGCGCCTTCACCGACCCTACTAAGGGAATGAGTGAAGAAGAAAAAAGCTCCGCTGCGATGAAAGGGGTTTCAGGATCTGATTGGTTAAAAGATAACTTTGGCGTACGCTTCCGTTACAATGCGCTCGGGGATATCAATGCGGATCAGGTTGTTTCTTCCGACCAAACATTTGGTATTACGGAAGGTGTTAAGAGTGTTGCCATGCATGCAGGTTCTACCTTAGCCATTACGGATCCGGAAAAGGCAAAGGGGCTTGTCTACTTACCAGAGACGGATGCTGCATGGCCTTATGCAGTTGATCAGGGTGTATATGCAGGTGGAGGCGTAGATGAAGGTCCTTTCGCAGCCATTGCAAAAGTTGGAAAAGGAAAAGCGGCTTTCATCGGTGACTCCTCTCCAGTAGAGGATGCAACTCCAAAATATCTACGAGAAGAGACCGGTGCTAAGAAAACCACTTATGATGGTTTTAAAGAAGTGAGCGATGGAAAATTTCTTGTTAATCTGGTCAATTGGCTTGCAAAGCAAGAAGACTATACACGGTTGAGTGATGTTGATCAATTAGAATTGGATAAACCAACACCACTGTTGGATATTGAAAATCCAGCCACATCGACTGAACCACAAGCAGAGCCATGGGCTCCGCCAAGTGAGGGTTACCAGTGGTGGAATGCGAGCACCTTTAAACCAGGTTCATATGGTTCTAGCAAAGAAGCGCCTGTGACTGCGACGTATGATATGGTCCGTCAGGATGTCCTACCAAATAAGAAAGAATTTAAAATCCGAGTGGTTGGCGATAAGATGGCAGCCAACTCCACGGTAACCGGATTCCAATTGGGGATTTACCAATCTGGTGGTCAACAAGTTGCTAAAGTGCAAAACGAAGATGGTACATGGCCTTCCAGCTATGGTTATAGTGAGAAGTTCTCACTCACAGCCAATGATAAAGGGCATGCTGCAAAAGAATTGTCCATCTCCATCAATCCTGATGTTAAAGGCGATGCGAGCTTGCGTCTTCGCCTCAATGGAAGCAACCTGAAAACCGAAACCGTCTCCATCGACGATGTTGAAGTAAAACCGCTTCCTGAAGATGGACCCAGTGTTCCTGATAAAATCTCCATTGCAGATGCTCGGGAGAAAAAAGCAGACGATATCGTAACGGTTGAAGGAACCGTCACTTCCAAGCCTGGAATATTTGGTGGACAAGCCTTTTACTTACAGGATGATACCGCGGGTATCTATATCTACCAATCCGAAGCTGGATTTGACCTTGGTGATCAAGTAAAGGTTAGTGGTAAGCTCACCACCTATAACAACGAAAAAGAACTGACGGATATTGTGCAGATTAAAAAAACAGGCACAAAAGATCTGCCAGAACCCAAAGTAGTACAAGCGATTACCGAAGGAAATCAAGGTCAGTTGGTTCGCCTTGAGGGGGTAACGGTTCAAGGGATTGAAAAGAAAGGCAGCTCCTTTGAATTTAATGCGGTAGCTGGAGAGAATACAACACGGGTGCGTGTAGATGGTCGTACGGGTTACACCGTGGATGATTTTTCAAAGGATTACCCAGAAGGAAGCAAAATTCAATTAGTTGGGGTTGCATCCATCTTTAAGGATCAATTTCAATTAAAACCTCGTTCCTCAATGGACTTTGCAAAAGCCAATGTAGATAAAGTAGCACCGGTAACGGAAAGTAAGTTGGAAGGGACGAAGTTATCTCGTGGCGAGTTCCTCGAACAAGCCACATTCGCTTTAGAAGCTTCCGATGATCAAAGTGGTGTCGAAAAGATTGAATATCGCCTGGGTAGTGAAGGTTCATGGACAACCTATGAAAAGCCTTTGACTCTCGATCAAGCAAAAACCTACACCGTAGAATATCGGGCGATTGATCAGGCAGGGAATACCGAAGAAAGTAAGCAAACAACCATCAAGGTCATTGCAGGTACGTTGACTCAATTGAAACAATCCATTCAGGCAAGTGACATTAGGTTCTCCTCTACCAAGAAGCTATTGCTGCAACAAATGAACATTGTTAATGGTTCGTTAAAGAAAGCAGAAAAGGCAGAGGACCGTGGTCATGAAATACTCGCGGATGTGTATCGTTTTACGGGTAAAACGCAACTAGGCATCTTTCAATTGACCGTAAAGGGGCTCCCCTCCTTTCTCATCAGTGATGGGGACAAGAGTGATCTTGTGAAAATTGCAAAGGTCGTAGAAGGAACGCTTCAGTAACGATTAGACAGTCTATAAATATCCCCAGGGTTCTCCTTAACCCTGGGGATATTTGTGTATGGATGGCACAAGTTTAATAGGATAGGCACCCCTGTACATCTGTCAGCAACTATAGCGTATGGAAGGGGGGAGAAATGTGACTGAGGTCGAGGTATTGGGTATTCCCCATATGGAGGAGGGGTTGTGATGAAGCTTGAATTTAATTCTAAGGAGGAATTAACTCGATTCATTGCTAAGGAAGTCATCAACTCATCTGCAGCTATTGGGATTTTGGGGTGTTCACGTCAGAATTTTTTCGATGTAATTAGGCGAGGAAAGGATCCCTCGATTAAGAACAGAACCGATTGTTTTGGAAAGAAGACAGACTGATCCGAAAAGAGGAAGCGGATTGGTGGAAAGGAACTGGATAATAACAAGAGTTTGGGATTGATCCTGTTGGTAGACGGAAGTTGCCTAGAATCCACCACCTTTTTAGCGTTAGCGTAGGTGGGATCCAATGGATTCATCCATGACAGAAGGGTGTGTTCTCTATGCCGAATCCTCAAATAACACAAACGAAGTATCGCGAGCGTCTATTGAAAATCATTGCCCAATTGTTAAATGATTCGGGCCCTTATTCAATCCATGAAACAGCAAGCCAGTTTAAAGTGAGTACCCGAAAAATTCGCTCAGATATTGATTACTTAATTGAAAAGTTAAATGATGTTAACGGTAAAGAGTATATTATTAAACATCACGGTTCCTTTGAGGGGAACTTTTCACGGGCGGTTGCTGATTTGAATCCGGAAGTTCGACTTTATTTGTTTATGGCGTTAAAACAAATGCAACCGATGCTAGTCGGAGGAGAGGACGGAGAGCGCGCCTATCAAGATTTATTGAAATTTACATACTCTGTCTTGTCTGAAGAGGATGCAAAGCGATTGAAAGATTGGGAGAACTACTATTATATTAATCAGTTTGGATTACCAAAGAAAAGCGCCCATATGTATCGGACGCTGTCAGAGATATTTGATGCAATTCGATACAGGCAAATTCTATTTTTTTATAAAGGGAGTGATAAGCGATACATGGACCCCTTTAGTGTCTTACAGGCAAAGGGTGGGTTTTATTTATTGGGTCAGTTTCTATCATACCCAAGGGAGAAGGTGAAGGTGGAGGAAATAAATCCACAACATATCCGCCTCGATCGAATTCGAGATTTACAAAGATACCAAAACATTTTTTCAAAGTTGGATCGTAGTCATCGTGAAATTTCGGATTTTAAATTGAATCAATCAAAAACCTACTTTAAATGCATGCTTGAGGCAGAATCTTACGGAGAGAAAGAAACCTATACTATCGATATATGGGATGAAAAGGTATACCAGCGGATTGATGAAAAACGGTGGCATCCAGATCAGGTTGTTTACCCCATTGAAGATGGGAGTTCCAAAGCGATTGGTCGAATCATTATCCGTAACGTTGCCAGTTGGCAGGAACTTAGAAAATGGATACTAGGATGGGGAAGTGCCGTTGAACTGATATCACCCAAGGATAAGCGGTTAGAAATACGGGAGAAAATTAAAGAAATGAGCCGTCGTTATCAAAAATAAAACAAAAAAACCAACTGTAAAAAAATAAAATACAGTTGGTTTTTTTGTTAATCGGAATATCGGAATTGTTAGGAGTTCCAAATTGAATTTTATAACGATTGATCTATTTTAAAATATGAGATAGCCTATCAATAGGGAGGTGAGGAAATATTGTCCATCATTACATTTGTAGATGACTTACTGATTAACTTCGAAGAGCTTACCCACAATGGACAGCGCTTAGCGGATATGGAAGCAAAGGCATATAACTTCCACTTGGGACGAAAAAAAGAATCGAACGGGCTTAAAGTGGAGTTTCTCTCAATCGAACAGAAGAAGAAGCTCACGCGAAATCTACTGGATCAATCGATGAGGGAGCATATCCGTTCAGGGATTCATGCATGCTTGGCGATGATTCACTACCTCGAAGAGTATGAGATCGGTTTTACAGAAGAGGAACAAAAACTTTGTATGATCGCGTATGTTCTTCATGATATGCACAAATTAACCGCAACTAAGGCGATGAATTCGAGCGAGTATCACATCAAGTTAGAGGAGATCACTTTGTTGAGCACGCGGCTTTGCGAGCGATTGGGAGTAGAGCCGCCTCCAGCAGAGTTTATACGGGTAGCAGCTGTATCGAGTTACTCTAACAAACGTGGGGATTATAGTGCATTATCTGGGGAGTATCGCTGGTCATATCTCGCTGATTGGGTACATCTGATGGATCAGATCGCCTCGATTACAGGGGTTGCTGAGTTTCAAAACTCCACCACGTTAAATGGATTGAAGAAAAAATTGCAGCTGGTTCTGCCACCTCGACTGGCTGAATCCATGAGGCTAGAGTATCACGCACTACAAGAAGTCCGAGGAGTGATTACATCCCAGCTTCATAATGGACTAGCCCTATTTATGAAACAGCATGGTTTTTTTCCTTGGTTACGTTTCGGTGATGGAACACTCTATTTCTCCTTAAGACCGCATGAGCTTCCTCAGAAGGAAGTTCTTATCGAAGATCTAGTGAAGGTGTTTTTTCAGTCCGTGGGTGATAGTGCGGATAATGTGGATATGGAGAGGCTCTTGGATCGCTCTACGTTTCGTTCCCAAACGCTTGCATTTATGTTGTATCAAAAAGCAGAGGATTTTGCGAGGCTGTTTCATGCAATTTTTTTAAAACCCTCTGCGAAAAGCAAAGTGTTCCCAGCGGATAAGTTTAACGAAAAGGGACTTGCATTGTATGGATGTGAAGATTTAGATGGGCTATACACCAGATTGGGTGTAGATGCTTTGCTAGAAGAAGATATCAGGGAGAAATGGTCATATACAGCCCGTTACTTGGCAGCTTTGCAGCGGTTAGTTCAGCGTACTCTTGGTCAAAAGTCGAGTGATGCTTTACTATCGATTGCGGACTATGTAGGGGTGGAAGCGGAAGATATCTTAGAGCGAGTGCCAGAAACTCTTCAAACAAACTCAAGGCGATACGATGAAGCCATTTGGTTATCCTACCGTTACTTGATGATCGCCCGTGTGAATGGGAAATCTGTGGCCCAGGTACCGGCAGAGGATTGGCGTGAAGAGGTAAGAAATATGGCCGCAAGATTCCTCGAGGGGAAAGTAACACCTGAGATTGCGCTATCCATTGTTGATCAGGAGCTCAAGATCGCTCAAGATCTATCCCTCTACTTTCAAGAACAACTGACTCTTTCTTGGGAGAGACAAAGAATCCTGAACGAATTGAGCGAAAAAGAGTGGCAGAAGGCGAAGACACGTAGCCAAAAAAGTATTTGCAACATTTGCAATCGAGCGATCTCTCCTGGTGTTGAAAAGAAGGTCAAGGGCTCGATTATTCAAGACGAGGTGAATGTATTTAGTAATCGATTATTACCTAAGAAAAATAATGTTTCAGCTTTACACTGGTGCGGGATCTGTTCTTTTGAGTATATATTGCGGCAGGTATATGGTTTAGTAGCTCCAGGGGATAAGAAAAACTCCCGTCGTCTTTACCTTTTTGCAGTCCCAGCCCATCAATTTTCTGATGAGGTCATGGCGGAGATGAAGCATGATCTTGGGCACATGTTCGGTTCCATCCATGTGCATCACCGTGGACGATTGAAACATGCTTGGCAGGAGCCGTATGTCTCTGCTGAAGAAAGTAAGATGCGTGCTCATATCCGAGAACACTTTGAGCTTCATAGTGAATATTTTCAAACCGAGTTAGCGGAACGGGAACGTCTCCCTAGTACAGGGGAACTTCTTCGAACAAGTCCACTAGGAAATGTGATCACGTTTTTCTTTGATTGTTACAGTCATTCCATCGAACGAACACGGGATGAAGCGTGGATGAAGGGGATGACCGTAGCGCTATCGTTGCACAAACTGTATGGATTCCGGATGTTAGTTACTGAAAAGCCCTTTCTCACCCTATCCGATATAAGAGAACTTCGCTATGCTATTCAATTGGACTCTCCTCCCTTCAAAGTCGGGCAATTACTCCCCGCCATGGTGGACCGTATGACAACGGATTTTGTCATTCCCATCGATTACGTGGATGATATGTTGCACAAACTTGCTTATGTATGGGAAGTGAACCAAGCGGTGCACCCCTATGATTACTTAAAACCAACGGATAAACATGTTTCTTCGATATTACAGCAGTTAGAGGTCCATCCGATAGCAGGCTCCTATTACTTTAAAAGACTGATGAGTGACGGAGCATCTGTTTCGGAAAGTGTCCTTCGGTCATGCAAAGCGTTAGATAAGATTTATGGAGGTGTAGAAATGGAACTAGCCAAGAAAATTGCGATGGCATCGGTTACGTTGTTTGAGCCCTCTTCTAGGATAAGTGGTCGTGCTCATCGATACGAAAATCTGTTTCGTTTGGTCGTAAAAGGAATAAAAGAGGCCAGTACGCTCAGTGAATTAAAAGGGATGGTGATGAAGCGGTTAGAACGATTGGTGGGACAAAATGCTGGGAGAGTCAAATTACCTGTAGATCCAGAGGATGTAAAGCATTTTGTCGAGCTAGTCTATGAAGGGTTTTACCAAGATCGTTGTGGTGGGAACTTGGCCAAGCTTAATCAGAAACAGAATCGATTGGCAGATGGTATATTCTTTGAAACGCACCTTCTAGTAAGGAAAAATCAGACTGATGAAGAGCCTCCAACCGAAAAAGAACAACTACAAGAGGTTTGATTATAACTTCAACAAAAATAAGGGAGATGATTCGTATGAAAACGCTTACGATGACTTGGCAGGATTCCGTGGCAAAAGAAATGTTGGACCAGCATTTAGTAAAAGAGATACCGCTTTCACCACAACGAAATTACGCGAGTATGATCGTTTTGCGCGAGTGCCATTCGACAGCGGTGCTTACGACAGAGGGGACTGTACTTGATGTAGAGCTTGTCCGTAGTGGCGAAGAGCAGGAGGATCTGATCTCTCGTGTCGTCCTACAAAAAAGAAAGCAAGTAGCACCTGAACGGCGTACAGGGCGCGCATTTAATCGACAATTGGAGGTGGGTGAAAAATGCGACTACATGAATGAAATGTGTGGAAAATGTCCAGATTGCTTGATTTATGGTTTTGCGGCAAGTAAAGGGGAAGGGGCACAACGGGCCCGTGTTATGACTGACTCGGGCTTTGCCATCCGCTCTTATGATGGGATGCAGCGTTCTATTACGCTGAATGCAATAAAAGATACCTCCGCAGGGGGTGTCGCAGGTAGTGCCTTTGCGGAGCGAGAACATATTCGTCCCCAGGTTTTCTTTCCAACTGTGGAATCGACGGTGGATGTGACTTCAGCTGAGTTTATGTATATCCTGCGCAACATTCTGACCACGACACGATATGGAGCTGAGAGCAACCGACAGGGGTATGTGAAAAACCATCTGGTTGCGGTTCTTTTCGGAAGTGGTGAACTTCTGTCCAATCTATCCTTGACCCAAAAAGTTTACGATCGGCTGTATGCAAAGACAGGGGATAAGATCCATGAGTTCCCACTCAGTCTTTCTGAAGTAACAGAGGCGACCCATTCAGCGATGAATGATGCGTTAGAAGAATCGTATTTACCCTTCGATCGACTAGTGGGTGAGGATCTCAATAAGTTCTTGGGAAATGTACGGGATCTATGGAAGAGTGAGGAGGGGAATCAACTATGGCAAGAACAGCTAAAAAGCGATCAACAGGAATATATCAGCAATCGGAAATGACCCAGGCTTATCACCTCCGTATCGAAATGGAGGATTATCTGTTCTTTGCTAGCATGGAAAAGGGGAAAGTCGCTGAGACTGCCCCCTTGATCCATAACTATTCATTAGCATATGCGCTAGGTTGGTGTGAGTCCCCGTATTATTTTGAGAAACAAACCCCTCGGTACCAAGAGCACCTTCAACCATTAAATGAAGCAGGAAAATATATTTATCCTGCTATTCCGCTGGATTATTCTCACCGCTTAATGCAATACAACACCACACCGGAACCCTTTCAAATGACTCGAGAACAAAGCATGGGTTTCCCTAACTGGGGGTTTATCAAATGTATCCGCCCAGGTTCTGTTTTTGAAACCTATGTCCTATCGAGTGATGTACTCTCACTCCCTGGCCGGATTCGTCTTGGTAAATGGATGAGCCAAGCAAAGCTAGTTGTAAGCCCATGCGAAATAAAAAAAGGAGAAGCAAGTTCATCTCCTCATCTCATTAATGTAAAAGATATTGATCGGATTCCTTCGTTTTTTTCCTCTATGTACAATATCATGCCAACACGTTTAGTAAGTGAATCAGAGTGGGGAGAAGCAGTACCTGGATATCAAGTAAGACCCGCGTTCTTTACAAAGAACGATCAGGCAGTATTTCTACCGGAGGCATCATTTGGGAGAAGTGGGGCATGACAATTCATTTGAAAGAAGCTACGGCCTATACCTATGATGTTCCGTTTTTAAAAGAAATTCAGCCCTATGCCCATCAAGTCGTGCAATCTCAGATGATCAAGGAAGCAGTCACAAGTAATAAGCCAACGATTATCTGGAATCAAGCGATGACGGGGGCAGGAAAGACCTTGGCTAACTATAGTCTACTGACACATATGCCAAAAATACGTGCTCTTGGGATGTATCCTGTCAATGAATTGATTAAGGATCAGTATCAATCAGTGAAGGATAGTGTGGAGCTAGGGAAATGGGATGAAGTGGCGATTTGGACGGCTGAGGAGATGAGAGGGGAGAGGAAGCCTGGAGAGAGTAAGGTCGATCAGATTAGACGGATGACATCTAGCTTTTATCGAAGTATTTTTACCAATCCTGATCATCTGATGTTGATCTCGCAAGAGCGCTTCTTCTCTTATAAGAAGGGGGATGTACCTGAACTACTCTACCGCCTAGCAGATTATCACCTCCAAATCTTTGATGAGTTTCATCTTTACGACATTGCCCAGGTTAATTTTTTGGCTCAGTGGATGGCATTGATTACGTCGCTTTTTCCTAGCCGCGGGTACGCCTTTGTACTCTCTTCAGCGACTCCCCGTGTCGAATTTTTTCAATTGGCTAAGCGGATGGGCATCCAGATACGAAATGTACAGGAGGAAGTGGATCGGTGGTTAGAGGAAGAGCGTCCAAGAGTTTATGAGGAGCGGGTTTATCTAGAACCGCTTTCCCTCGACCTTTGTTCGACTAATTTACATCGCTGGAATACAAGTGAACGTATTTTGGAACAGTGGGAGGAGCAGGTGGAGTACCTGCGAAAATGGCCAACTGCGAAGGGGATCATTATCTTAGATTCGATTCATGAGGCACAAATGTTGGCTCATACTCTACGACAAAAAGGGTATGACGTAGGGGAAGTTCATGGCTTATCCGATCGCACAAATAGTCGTATAGCTCTGGCGAAGCCGATCACTGTAGCGACAGCAACAATCGAAGTGGGTGTCGATTTCAAGGGGGATATCCATAAGGATTTCCTTATCTTCGAGTCGCGAAATGCAGGGAGTTTCATGCAACGTTTGGGACGAGTCGGGCGTGGAAGTCGCCGTTTGCCAGAGCCCCCTATTAAGGTATGGGCACATGTACCTTCCCATGTGAAGGAATGTATCGACATGGATGAATGGAGTGAAATGACACGACAGGATTTAAAGAGGGTCGTTATGGACTCCTATCAGCGCTACCAAGACTTCTATCCTTTCTTAGAAAAGGTAGGGGGAATGAACCTGGTTCATGGCTACTACCTTGCAAAGCGTCATCAACTAGAAACAGCAAATAACCCTATCTTAGAGAGTCTGAAAACGATTGTGGAGAAGATGTATGGTCTCGGTTTTGAAGAGCAGAATCGTCAGTATCAAACATGGAAGAAACTACGAATGATCGAGCCGATTCTCAGCTTTCGTGGTCAGAATTCCTTAGAAAACCAAGTGCTTCATCCTGACCAAGAAGAGAGATTGGATACGTTTTATCCAGATATCTGGTTCTGGGATGAGACGGAACCCAAGATGCCTATAAAGAAATACGATTTTCGCCATGTGTTAAGCCGAAAACGTGTTCGATTTGAGCCGAAGGAAGTTTTTTTAGCTAAAGCAAAAGGATTCATTTCAGCGGAGGAATGGTCGGATTGGAAGAAAAAGTTTGAAAACGACCGGGTGTTAGGATATGCCACCGTAATGGGTATCCGAGATAAACCAGCCAAACTTTATTGGAAGTTGCCCCCAAATGCCCACCTTTATACTGAGAAGGTGGTGCGTATGAAGAGGTTGCAGCTCCTATCCGATGATCCAGGACTGAATGAACAGCTGAGTGATCTATTTTCAAATCCAGCTAGTACCTCTTGGATCGTTACCATTCTGAAAATCTCTACTGGCGAGGCTAACGATAGACTGAAACTACCACCGATGTTCCGCCTTCACACTGCCCAGACTGTACAAAAAGCGGATTGGTGCATCGCTTTTAATGTAGATGCTTTTAAACTTTGGAGTGTGTGGAGTCAGGAAAGCGTGGTGTACTAACCATGGAATCGACTCAGGTGATGGTAGAGGCCCATGCGATCAATACGTATGCCTATTGCCCGCGGAGATGCTATTACGAATATGTGGAAAAGGTGTTCTATCATAATGTGTATACCATACATGGTAAGCTCCTCCATGATCATGTTGATCAGCCTGGCTATGAACAAAGAGGGGAGCGCGAGCTTACGCGCTCTCTTATTTTTAGGTCGAGTCGGTTAGGACTTGTGGTGAAGTGTGACATCGTAGAAGAAGCGGGTGGAGAGATCTATCCTGTAGAGTATAAGCGCGGTAGCATGTCCGATTGGGAAAATAATTATTTACAACTCTGTGCTCAAGCGATGGCTATGGAAGATAAACTAGGTACAACGATCTCCTATGGGTTTATCTTTTTCTATGCTTCCCAGCGGCGTATTCGAGTGGATATCAATGAGAAATTGAGGGAATCAACTAATGAGGTTATCCGAACAATTCGTAATCTCTTCCAACAATCGACACCACCGGAGGGCATTGATGATTGGTCACGATGTAAGAATTGTAGTCTAGTACATTATTGCCTTCCCCAAGAACGAAAAAAACTGAAAGGAAAAATTCCATGGGAACGTTTTATTTAACTGAGCCTCATTGCTTTGTGCGTAAGAAATCAGAAAGGCTACGGATTTTTAAGAACCGGGAGTTAGTGAAAGAGGTGCGGGTACAGGATTTTTCCCGTTTTTTTATCCACAATGGATCCACGATAACCACAGATGCCTTGCATCTTTTAATGGAAAAAGGGATTGATGTCGTTTATTTTACAGGTAGCCAAGTGACGGGTCGCTTTGTTGGGACGGAGAATAAGAATGTGCGGTTGCGCATTGCTCAGGTAGAGACTCATTTATCGGAGGAGAAAAGCTTTGAGATTGCAAGGAACATGGTGCTTGCGAAGATTAAAAATACTAGAACAAGCCTTCTCCGTTTTTCCAGAAGGCGTGAAGTGAGTTTGGATGAGGCAGTTTTAAGTTTAAAACAGGGTATGGAGCAGTGTTTACGTGTTTCTACCTTGAATCAATTGCGAGGCATTGAAGGAAACGCAGCACGAAGCTATTTTCAAGTCTTCCCATCACTGATTTATAAAAGTGACCTCGTTTTTACAGGACGTAGCCGCCGACCGGCAACTGACCCGATTAACTCTCTACTAAATTACGGATACGCTTTACTTCGCTCGGAGATAACGGGAGCTTTGCAGGCGGTAGGTTTGGACCCCTATATTGGCTTTCTACATCGAGAACGGTATGGGCGTGAATCCTTGTCCCTCGATTTAATGGAGGAGTTTCGCTCAATCCTAGTAGACAATCTCGTAATTAAGATGGCGAACCAAGGGAGCCTACAACTAAAGGATTTTCACCAGGATCAGGGGGAACCTCGGCTGAAGGACCATGCACGTAGAGAGTTTCTCCAAGCATTTGACGCCCGCCGCCGAGATGAAATCTTTCATGAACTACTTAAGAAAAAGATGTCCTACCGTGAAGTGATTCAGCAGCAAGCAATTCTACTAGCTAAATATATAATCGGGGAGCTCGATGATTATTATCCTTTCTTGGCGAGGTAAGGGAGTGCTTTCATATCAAGAGAATTGTAAGTTATGATATCGAAAACGATCGCCGTAGATCAAAGGTCTTCAAACTACTAAAAGATCACGGCCAGTGGATCCAATACTCTCTATTCGAAGTCAACTGTGATGATACTGAGTGGATTCAATTGGAATTTCAATTGCGTGATTTGATCGATTCATTGGATTCTCTATGTATTTATGTAATATGTAGTTCATGTAATAAGAAAACTTTTTATACAGGTGAGTTACGATATCGACTAGAGGAAGATAAGAACAATATTCTTTGAATGTTGAAACCGTGTCGTGCACCTCATTGGGAGGATGTAAGCTAGACAAAAATAATGACTTGTATACTGAAAGGATTGATCTTATTGTATAGTCTCCGTTTGAATATCTCTTCTACTGATGTTCCAAAGGACCAGTGGGTGCTCTCTCGCAGATTTCATGCTTTTATCTTTCATAGCATTCAAAGGCAAGATCCACAGCTATCGGAGTGGTTACATAGCCGCAAGGAACGTCAACTTTTTGGAACCTATCTCTCTTTTAAAACAGGTGACTTCTTTGTTCGTACCCCAATAAAAGAGATTGTACAGTGTTTACAACAATCTTTACTTTCCCAGATGTCCATTGATTTAAAATCTTGGAGTACGCGGATTCAAAGGATGACATGCGAGAGGATTACATCGGAGGAGTTGTTGTCGAAGGTTTCTTCTAAAATCACCTTTGATTTTTTGACACCAACGACTTTTTATCAATGGGGTAATTATTTTCCCATGCCAGATCTTCAGCGTTTGTTTTCTAGTGGGTTAAAATCTTTTCAACTAACAGATAATCAAGGGATTGGCTGGCAAGAAATTGAGCCTTTAATCAAGGAACTACGTGTGGAGAATCTCTCTGTATCGACTGAGCGAGTCGATTTTGGGTCTTTCAAAGTTATTGGATTTCGAGGGACGCTTGCATTTACCACCAAATTTTTATCACTGGAGGATCAGAGGCGACTTTGGCTTCTTGCTTCATATGGTTCAATGATTGGCTTTGGTTATAAAACCGCATGGGGACTAGGTCAGACAAAGCTTCGTGAACTTTCCACAATAAGAGACGACCAAACATTGGATACCAATAAAAAAGCTTTTACAAAGGGAGGATGATTGTGTGTTAAAAGTAGCAATGCATGAATCATTTTTGAAATCATTTAACAAGCTACCTTCATCAGAGCGCAAGAGAACGGAAGATATGATTCGAAAACTACGCAATAACCCTCAGAATACGGGATTAAATGTTGAAAAATATAAGGAAGCAATGGATTCGCGCGTATGCTCAATCCGCACAAGCCATTCATATCGGGCGATTGGATTATTACCGGATCAAGGGAAAACTCTACTCCTTCTATGGGTGGATCATCATGATGAGGCATATCGTTGGGCACGCAAAAAAAGATTTTCGATGAACCCTCAGTCGGATGCAATTAGTATCTGGTCAACTACAGAAGAGCAGATTGGTCAGCCTGATATATCCCAAGATGAAAAACTATACACATTGTTTTCGCGATATACTGATCGAGAACTTTTGGATATCGGTGTTTCCGATGATCTCTTGGATAAAGTAAAAAGTTTGCAGTCCATTGAAGATTTACTGAGAACGAAGGAGTTGTTGTCAGAAGCAAGTTTTGCTGGTCTGCAATTTCTTACAGAAGGAGATTCTTATGATGATGTCTACCAGTTTGTACAGGAATATAGAGTCGATGAATTAGCATTCATTCAACGAAAAGAGCAACAAGTAGAAAATTTCGAACAATCAATCCGAAAAGCTGATAAAGAGATTGTGCTCGTGACATCGGATGAGCATTTACAAGCGATATTAGATCAACCATTGGAAAAGTGGCGGATTTTTCTACATCCCGATCAGCAGGATATTGTGGATAATCATTATGCTGGACCCGTTCGGGTATTGGGAGGGGCTGGGACAGGAAAGACGGTAGTTGCTTTACATCGAGCATGTAAGTTAGTACGTAACTTGTTAATGCAAGATGAAAAGATTCTTATCACTGCATTTAATCTTTCATTGACGGATACCCTTCGTAAGACGATGCAAGGTTTGTGTACGGTTGAGGAGATGAAGCAAGTGGATATCATCTCTATTGACCGACTAGCACGTCAAATAGTAGATAAACATCTGCCTGGTGTGGTGAAAAATGTCGCGATTGATCGTAAGAAGTTTGAGTATATTTGGTTGGAAGCTCTATCGAGTGTGGGTTGGGATAGAAGATCCCTTTCTTTTGTGCAGGATGAGTATGATCAAATGATTCAATACCACGGTATTGAAATATGGGAAGAGTATCAGCATAAGGCTAGAAAGGGCCGAGGTTCTCGGATTTCCTCGTCCGATAGGAAGAAGGTGTGGCAGATTGTAGAGAATTATCGTAGAGAGATGAGGAAAATTGGGTGGATGGAATATATTGATGTATTAAGGTTAGCGCGCAAGTGGTTAGAGGCGCATCCAAATGTAGAAATTTACCGTAGTGTCATTGTGGATGAGGTACAAGATTTTCATCCAGAAGCGTTAAAATTACTGCGTGCATTAGTACCGAATCAGGATAACGATATGTTATTGGCAGGGGATTCACACCAACGGATATATGCTCGCCACACGACTTTTAGAGAATGTGGAATCGACATCCGGGGACAACGATCGAAGCGCCTAAGTCTCAATTATCGAACGACTGAGGAGATTCGTTCACATGCAGTGCAAATACTTGGAGATCATCATTACGATGATCTGGATGGAGGGGAGGATAAAGGAAGAAAGCAAGAACGTTCTATTCTCAGAGGCATAGCACCCAATCGTGTTCATTTTTCCTGTGCTGAGGGAGAATTTTGTTACGTGGTGGAGCAAATCTCCCAATTACTCGAACAAAGAGTATCTTTAGAAGAAGTAGCCATCTTGGCACGAACGAATGGGCTTGCTGAACAGATTAGTCATAAGTTAACTGAGGCTGGGATCTTCGCATGGATGATGACAAATCAGGTAACCGAGGGTAAAGGAATCATGTGCACAACGATGCACCGCAGTAAGGGATTAGAGTTTCGGGTGGTTTTTTTAATTGCCGTTAATGAAAATATACTCCCACCTATCTCGGTTCAACGGATGGCTTCAGATGAAAAATCGAGGGAAGAGATCGATAGATTAGAACGCTCACTACTCTACGTAGCTGCCACCCGGGCTCGAGATTGTGTGCATGTTACATCCTATGGAACAAGTAGTATGTTGTGGCCAGTAAAGAATTAGAAGCTGGGACGACTTGTGTTTGCGAAGACCCCCAGCGTCGGATTAGACCCAAGGGGTGTTCGCAATCGGTGTATGCCATACGGGATAAGGGATGGCGCCATTAGCAGACTTCCCTTACAGAGAAAGGAGGATGGAAAAATGGAGTTTTTGAAGAGGTGTTCGCAAAATGGTGAAGAATAGTAAGTGTATAGAGGGATGGAGCTCACGCCGTAACAACCAAATGCACCTCAGTAAGAGGATTGAAACAACATTTTAAGTTCTCCATGTAAACAAAACCTGTGCCCGTAACAACCAAATGCACCTCAGTAAGAGGATTGAAACTTCGGTAGGCTTCAGTCAAACACAGTTAACCAAAAAAGTAACAACCAAATGCACCTCAGTAAGAGGATTGAAACCTTTCGGAAGAATGCGGTGTTTCAGCTCACCGCGGTAACAACCAAATGCACCTCAGTAAGAGGATTGAAACTCGTATTCAAGATGTTGTTTTCCTTCATAAGTGCCACGAGTAACAACCAAATGCACCTCAGTAAGAGGATTGAAACTCCAGGGCAACTAGCCTTGTCAATACAATACGTTTTGTAACAACCAAATGCACCTCAGTAAGAGGATTGAAACGATTTCTCACGCTTTTTCCTGGCCGCTAGTTCTTGTAAGTAACAACCAAATGCACCTCAGTAAGAGGATTGAAACTATGTCGTCTTTGCGACCAAGGAAGTGCAGAGCAGGTAACAACCAAATGCACCTCAGTAAGAGGATTGAAACCAGAATATGGCGAATTGGTATTTGATACGGTAATTAGTAACAACCAAATGCACCTCAGTAAGAGGATTGAAACCTACTTGGATCATCTCTTGTTTCTCTAACCACGATAAAGTAACAACCAAATGCACCTCAGTAAGAGGATTGAAACTCTCTGACATCTTGCAATTACGAGTAGGGGATATGGTGTAACAACCAAATGCACCTCAGTAAGAGGATTGAAACCCATTGTGAAGTTTCTTGATGATTCTTCTACGCAATGGGTAACAACCAAATGCACCTCAGTAAGAGGATTGAAACGATCGCACAGCAAGGAATGCCGATGGGACCGCGGCGTAACAACCAAATGCACCTCAGTAAGAGGATTGAAACTGCTTTACGGTTCAAAGGAAGGCGCCACCCTTTTTTTGGTAACAACCAAATGCACCTCAGTAAGAGGATTGAAACGGGGACGTTGACGGGGTATCTATCGTGTCCCAGCGTGTAACAACCAAATGCACCTCAGTAAGAGGATTGAAACTTGTTGTTGAACTGGGTGGAAGAACAAAAGCAACGCGGTAACAACCAAATGCACCTCAGTAAGAGGATTGAAACTAATAACTACAAAAAGGCTTGCGCGGTATCCCTTTCTGGTAACAACCAAATGCACCTCAGTAAGAGGATTGAAACGTTTGACAATTTTGTCCTTACGCTGTCTGCAAATTGTAACAACCAAATGCACCTCAGTAAGAGGATTGAAACGGATTGTCCTTTCTTTCGGATCGATAATTCTATCGGCGAGTAACAACCAAATGCACCTCAGTAAGAAGATTGAAATGCTTTCAATTAGAAGTAGAAAACCCGCCGAAGAATGTAACAACCAAATGCACCTCAGTAAGAGGATTGTAACGTCTTGGGTGGATCAAACAGTTATTATTCCGTTCGTCCCCCTGGGGTATTGAACTTCATTGGGTTCCTGATGTTGCTTTTTCTTTGTGTGGAATTAAAGGAAACAACGGAATCGGCGATGCCATATGGGTAGGATGTATGAATTAGCAAAGGGCAAATTGATTTGACTAGCGGGCTAATCCCATGCCAAAGAAGAAATTTGGAAAGCCATAAGGGAGTACCTCACATACGTTTTGATGAGGGGGAGCTGGGGGCCCAGTTCTCTACTCTACTTACCCTTAAACGCTTACCACATCTAATTCTCCGCTTGGTCAATGGCAAAGTTCTTTTTGCCCCTTACATGCCTGTTTGTTTCAATAACGGGTTAATCAACATGCCTGAACTTTTGACTATATGGAGTTGGATGGCGATGATGATAACCAGATGGCAAAAAACGAACGAAATTACAAATGGTAAAATCATCGTTCGTTTTTTCGTTGACGGGTGGAGGTGGTGCTGTTAAACTGGGGGTACATAAGGCAAAAGTACCATCTATCATAAGAAATGAGTTCTCATATATGCTCGGGAATATGGCCTGAGCGTTTCTACCCGGATACCGTAAATTTCCGGACTATGGGAAAATCGATCAGCACGGGGAAATGAAACAGCCCGGGCGGCAGATTTCCCATATCCTGCTGCCTGGGTTATTTTTGTCGAGGGAGATGAGAGAATGGAACAACCGTGGGTGAGCGTCATCATGGGTAGTACGTCAGATTGGCCCACGATGCAACGGACTTGTGAAGTTTTATCGGAGCTAGCGATTCCATATGAAAAAAAAGTAGTATCCGCTCATCGCACACCCGATGAAATGTTTCGTTTTGCAGAGACCGCGGAGGAACGCGGAGTAAAAGTTGTCATAGCGGGAGCTGGTGGAGCTGCTCATTTACCGGGAATGGTTGCATCAAAAACCGTTTTGCCGGTTATTGGTGTGCCCATTCAATCAGCGACCTTGAATGGTATGGATTCACTGTTATCAATCGTTCAAATGCCGGGCGGGGTGCCTGTCGCTACTGTATCGATTGGTAAAGCTGGGGCCGTGAATGCAGGCCTCTTGGCAGCAGAAATGCTAGGGATTCAGTATGCTGAAGTGAGGGATCGTCTCCACCAACGTAGGGAATCGATTCGACAACGTGTCATAGAGAATGGGGAGTTAAGTGAACGATGAGTCTTGGGCTAAAAAGTAGCACAGAAAAAGGCAGTCGTCGTTATATCGCACCGGGTAGTACCGTAGGCATTTTAGGTGGCGGTCAATTGGGGCGCATGATGATTCTTGAGGGGAAAAAAATGGGACTCCGTTTTATCACCTGCGATCCTGCAACCGATTGCCCTGGCTCCCAAGTCGCTGATGAACATCGCGTAGCCTCCTTTAGTGATCAACAAATGGCAAGAGACTTGGCAAGCGTCTGCGATGTCATCACCTACGAGTTTGAAAATGTGGACGGTTCAATCGCTCGATTACTGGAAGAGAAGGCGTGGCTCCCTCAAGGAGCGTCGCTATTGGAAACCACTCGTCATCGGTTGCGGGAGAAACAGGCATTGGTGAATGCAGGCATTCCTGTAGCGCCGTATCGTGGTGTCACTCAGGCAGGGGAGTTGGCTATAGCCATCGAAGAAATCGGACTGCCTTGTGTCTTGAAAACCGTGACAGGTGGTTATGATGGGAAAGGGCAACAACTGATTCGCTATCAAGAGGATATCCCTCGGGCAGCCGCTAACATCCGAGTGGGGGAAACCTGTATCGTTGAAGGGTTCATCCCCTTCATCAAGGAGTTATCCGTGGTGGTTGCACGAGGGCAGGATGGGGAAATATGCTGTTTTCCTCCCGTTGAAAACATCCACAAGAATCACATTCTTCATATGACGTTAGCTCCAGCTCCGGTAGCGGAGGAGATTAACCAAGCTGCGGAGCATCTAGCAAGGAGAGTCGCTGAAGAGTTAGGTGTGGTGGGGATTCTTGCAGTGGAGATGTTTTTGCAGGAGGATGGTACGTTACTCGTTAATGAGTTAGCTCCGCGTCCACATAATTCCGGTCACTTTACACTGGATGCCTGCAATGTTTCTCAGTTTGAACAACATCTTCGGGCGATTTGTGGCTGGCCGTTAATGACACCGCATCTATTAACTCCGGCGGTGATGATCAATGTACTGGGACAAGATACCGAAAAACTGATGAAGCAATTGCCTAAGCTGTCACCCGAAGTAAAAGTGCACTGGTACGGTAAGAAAGAAAGCCGAACCAATCGTAAAATGGGTCATCTTACGGCACTGGGTGCCACAATCGAGGAAGCACAACAATACTTTACGGACGATAACTTGCTGTTTTAAGTCATCAGGAGAGGTGGATGTAACGTGATTCAACGGTACACGCGACCGGAAATGGGCGCGATTTGGACAGAGGAAAATCGATATCGTGCCTGGTTAGAAGTGGAGATCCTCGCATGTGAAGCATGGGCAGAACTCGAGGTGATTCCTCGAGAAGACGTACAGGCCATTCGTAAGAATGCACAAATTCATGTTGATCGCATTCTGGAGATTGAAGCAGAGACGCGTCATGATGTGGTTGCTTTTACCCGGGCCGTGGCAGAAACGTTGGGTCCTGAATCCAAATGGGTTCACTATGGGTTAACCTCTACGGATGTGGTAGATACCGCTCTTTCCTATCTAATCAAACAGGCAAACGACATTTTATTACAAGATGTCGATCGCTTCCTCGATGTCTTAAAGGCGAAGGCCTTGGAGCATAAAGATACCGTCATGATGGGACGTACCCACGGTGTTCATGCAGAACCCACCACCTTTGGGTTAAAAATGGGGCTATGGTATACAGAGATGAAACGCAATCGCGACCGCTTAGTGCAAGCCATGGAAACCGTCGCAGTCGGAAAATTATCGGGGGCAGTGGGTACCTATGCCAACATCGATCCCTTTGTCGAGGAGTATGTTTGTCGGAACCTTGGGCTTTTGCCTGCTCCCATCTCTACTCAAACCTTACAACGGGATCGCCATGCGGAGTATTTGTCGACATTAGCCCTGATTGCTACATCATTAGAGAAGTTTGCTGTTGAAATTCGTGGGTTACAAAAAAGTGAAACAAGGGAAGTGGAAGAAGCCTTTGCCAAAGGGCAGAAAGGTTCTTCTGCCATGCCTCATAAGCGAAATCCCATCGGTTCAGAAAACATTACGGGGCTAGCTCGTGTGATTCGAGGTCATATGGTGACAGCATACGAAAATGTTCCGCTGTGGCACGAACGGGATATTTCCCATTCTTCTGCGGAGCGTGTCATACTTCCTGACGCCACGATTCTTCTCGATTACATGTTAAACCGCTTTTCGACCATTGTTGCGAACCTCACCGTTTTTCCTGAGAATATGAAACGAAACATGACACGTACCTTTGGCTTAATCTATTCTCAACGGGTGCTACTGTCGCTAATTAATAAGGGGTTAAAGCGCGAAGAAGCATACGACCGTGTACAAAAGCTTGCGATGAAAGCTTGGGAGGAAGGGATTCAATTTCGCCAATTGGTAGAGTCAGATGACCAGATCCCGACGATTCTCAATGAGGAAGAAATTGCGGATTGCTTTGATTACCAATATCACTTACAACGAGTGGATGAGCTGTTTCACCGACTTGGGTTGACAGAGGCTTAACAATCAGGCAAGTGCACGATGTTGGTTCAACCAAAAGAAATTACTGGGAAGGGGAAAACCAGCATGAAGCGGGGGGAGCTCCTCTACGAGGGGAAAGCAAAGAAGGTTTATCTCACAGATGATCCAGATCAGGTGTGGGTGGCTTACAAGGATGATGCCACGGCTTATAACGCTCAAAAGCGAGGGAGCATTCAAGATAAGGGGCAATGGAACAATCGCATTAGTGCCCGTCTCTTTCAGTATTTAGGGGAAAAAGGGATTTCTCATCATTTTATAAAAGAGCTCTCCGCCACCGAGCAGTTGGTCAAGCGAGTCTCAATCATTCCACTGGAAGTGATTGTGCGAAATATTGCAGCGGGTTCCTTGGCCAAACGTTTGGGAATGGACGAAGGGGTGCGTTTTTCAAAGCCGGTGTTGGAGTTTTGTTATAAGAACGATCAACTGGGAGATCCCTTGATTAATGACGATCATATTGCCACCTTGGGATTAGCCAGCAATGTTCAATTGGCTCAGATGAAGGAAGTGTCCCTGTTGGTGAATCGATTTCTCAGTGAGAAGATGGGTCAATGCGGGATTACCCTGGTGGATTTTAAATTAGAGTTTGGACTTGATGGGGAAGGAAAGCTCGTGTTGGCGGATGAAATCTCTCCGGACACTTGTCGCTTTTGGGATAAAGAAAGTGGGAAACGACTCGATAAAGATCGTTTTCGTCGCGATCTAGGAGATGTAGAAGAAGCTTATCATGAAATTTGGAGCCGTCTAGGAGGAGAAGCCCATGTATAAAGCGACGATCACTGTTCGTCTGAAACCGAGTGTGCTTGACCCCCAAGGGAGTGCTGTAAAAGGGTCCCTTCATTCCCTTGGCTTTGCTGCTGTGACCGATGTCCGGATTGGGAAGACCATGGAAGTCTGGATCAGTGCAACGGAATCAGCCGAGGCAGAACAAAAAGTAGACGAGATGTGCCAGAAACTGCTCGCCAACCCTGTCATCGAAACCTATGATTACGAGTTAGAGGGGGCGTAATCATGCGTTTTGCGGTGCTGGTTTTTCCAGGGTCCAACTGTGATATTGACTGTGAAAAGGCGATTCAGAAAGTACTAGGTGAGCCGATTGACTTTGTATGGCATACCCAGCGCAATTTGGATGATTATGATGCCATCATCGTTCCTGGTGGGTTCTCGTATGGCGATTATCTTCGTGCGGGAGCATTGGCTCGCTTCTCTCCAGTGATGGAGGGCGTAGTCAAGGCAGCAACTGAAGGGAAATTGGTGCTTGGGATCTGCAATGGCTTTCAAATCCTCCAGGAGGCGGGGTTGTTGCCCGGTGCGATGCGGATGAATGATCATCTTAAGTTCCGCTGTGACATTCAGCCTCTCACCGTGGTAAATAACTCCCTACCCTTTACCCAGGATTATCAGATGAATGAAACGATCCGGTTACCCATTGCCCATGGTCAGGGGAATTTTTACTGTGATGAAGCTACCCACTATGAGCTCACGCAAAAAGGACAGATTGTATTCCGTTATCAAGGGGATAATCCCAATGGTTCAGTGGATGACATTGCCGGTGTGTGCAATCAGGCAGGGAATGTTCTCGGATTGATGCCCCATCCTGAACGGGCAATTGTTGAATGGATGGGGAGTCAAGATGGAGGCAAGATGTTTACCTCGATGCTTCGTTACTGGGAGGAGAAAATCGGTGCAGCCTAATCAGAAGAGTAAAGAGACAACAATGGGAATGGAACCGACACCAGAGGAGATCCGGGATCGTCAACTTTTTAGTGAGCTTGGCCTTACACCCTCAGAATATCAACAAGTCCAGCATCATTTGGGACGGTTGCCCAACTGGACAGAATTGGGAATCTATAGTGTGATGTGGTCAGAGCACTGCAGTTATAAAAATTCGAAACCCCTTTTAAAACGATTGCCCACAGATGGTCCTCGGGTTCTGCAAGGGCCCGGTGAAGGTGCCGGTGTGATCGATATCGGTGACGGGCAGGCAGTTGTCTTTAAAATTGAGAGCCATAACCATCCAACCGCGGTTGAGCCATTTCAAGGGGCAGCAACCGGTGTGGGTGGCATTATCCGGGATGTTTTTTCCATGGGGGCTCGCCCGGTGGCGTTACTCAATTCCTTGCGATTTGGTCCGTTGGAAAGCCCGCGTGTACGCTATCTTTTCGAACAAGCGGTGGCGGGGATTGCCCATTATGGAAATATCGTAGGAATTCCTACAGTGGGTGGTGAGGTGGAATTTGATGCCACCTATGAGGGAAATCCTTTGGTGAATGCGATGTGCGTAGGCATTATTGATCATGAAGATCTTCAGCAAGGGGTTGCTAAAGGGATCGGTAATCCAGTAATTTATGTTGGCGCAAGTACGGGACGGGATGGGATCCATGGCGCGACGTTTGCTTCGGAAGAGTTGTCTGATGCCTCAGAGGAAAAACGACCTTCTGTTCAAGCGGGGGATCCATTTATGGAGAAATTGTTGATGGAAGCCTGCCTTGAACTTGTACAAAAGGAAATCTTGCTTGGCATTCAGGATATGGGAGCCGCTGGATTGACCTGCTCCAGTGCAGAAATGACAGCAAAAGGTGGAGTGGGGCTTGATCTCTACCTCGATGATGTGCCCCAACGGGAAGTCGGGATGACCCCGTACGAGATTATGTTATCCGAATCCCAGGAGCGGATGTTGCTCGTTGTAGCAGAAGGGCGTGAAGCAGAGGTCAAAGAAGTGCTCGATAAGTGGGAGCTACCTTCTGCCGTCGTTGGACGGGTCACAGAGGGGAACCGCTATCGTATTTTCCATCACCGTGAGTGTGTAGCCGATATGCCAGTCAATACGCTCGTTGATGATGCGCCGATTAATTATCGTCAAGGGGAGGAGCCATCCTCCTATCGCGATGGTACTACGGCTTCCCATCAAGACCTGCACCACCTCGATGCGACCGATGCATTACAGCAGGTACTTAGGGCGCCTAGTTTGGCAAGTAAACGATGGGTTTATCAACAATATGATTCCATGGTTCGTACCTCGACGGCTGTTCGCCCTGGTTCGGATGCGGCGGTGATCGTGCTCGATGGGTTTGATAAAGCCCTCGCCATGTCAGTGGATGGCAATAGTCGTTATGTGAAGTTAGATCCTTGGGTAGGTGGAGCCAGCGCGGTTGCTGAAGCAGCGCGAAATGTGGTCTGTGCAGGAGCACGTCCCCTTGCGATCACGGATTGCCTTAACTTTGGCAATCCAGAAAAACCAGAAGTTTTTTGGCAATTGGAAAATGCCATTGATGGGATGGGAGAGGCTTGTCGGCAACTGGCAACGCCGGTCGTTGGAGGGAA
Source organism: Marininema halotolerans (assembly GCF_900116235.1). Classification (GTDB taxonomy): domain Bacteria; phylum Bacillota; class Bacilli; order Thermoactinomycetales; family DSM-45169; genus Marininema; species Marininema halotolerans. Next base: position 26,151 of record NZ_FPAA01000007.1, read on the forward strand.
TGTAAGTCTTTACAACGAGACCAAGGGTGTGGCCATCCATCCGACCCCAGTCGTTGGCATGGTGGGATTGGTGGAGAGCCAAGAGCATATAACGACACAGTCCTTCAAGCAAGCCGGCGATGTCTTGCTATTGCTGGGATCGAATCGCGGGGAGCTTGGGGGAAGTGAACTTCAGCAACAAGTGTTAGGATCGATCTCTGGCCGGCCACCGGTGTTGGACCTGGAGGCGGAAAAAGCGCTCCAATCCACCGTCCTTCACTTGATTCAGACGAAAACGGTTTCATCCGCTCATGATCTCTCAACAGGTGGGCTAGCGGTTGCCCTTGCGGAAGCCGCCTTCGCCAATGCCTTAGGGGTTCACATGGATGTGAAAACGGACCTTGAGACCATTCCATATCTCTTTGGTGAATCCCAGTCCAGGGTGTTACTCTCCTTACCAAAGGAGTCTGTAGCCAAAGCGATTTCGATGGCGGATGAGAAAGGTGTGCCATGGTGTCAACTGGGTGAAGTTCGGGGGGATCGACTCTCGATCACCATCAATGGATCAGAGGTGATTTCTCAGCCAGTAAGTCGCCTGCAAACCATTTGGGAGGAGGCAATCCCATGCGCGATGAATGCGTCTTTGACGAACTAAAGGAAGAGTGTGGGGTGTTTGGTATCCTACAGCACCCTGATGCGGTTCAATTAACCTACTATGGGCTCCATGCCCTCCAGCATCGCGGCCAGGAAAGTGCAGGCATTGTTGCTACCAATGGAGACGGGTTTCGATATCATCGAAGTATGGGGCTGGTTAATGAGGTGTTTACCCCGGATATTATGGCGGGTCTTGAAGGGAACAGTTCCATCGGGCATGTTCGGTACTCAACGACGGGAGAAAGCATGCTAACCAATGCACAGCCGCTGGTTTTCCATCATTCGGTTGTGGGACAAATGGCGGTGGCAACCAATGGCAACCTCGTCAATGCTCATCGATTACGAGAAGAGTTGGAAAAGGCAGGAGCCGTATTTCATACCACCTCGGATACCGAAGTGATCTTTCACTTAATTGCTCGTTCCACGGCAAGGGATTTGGAAGGGGCGATTAAGGATGCACTCAATCAGTTGACAGGTGCCTATGCGCTACTGATTCTCACCAACAACCGGTTATTCGCCGCACAGGATCCTCATGGATTACGTCCGTTGTCTATGGGGATGTTGGGGGATTCGGTGGTTTTCTCCTCTGAAACCTGTGCCTTTGATACGATTGGTGCTGAATTTGTAAGGGCTGTACAACCGGGAGAACTGCTGTGCTTGGATCATGATGGGATGCGAAGTACACGCTTTACCGCTCCTGCGCCTAAAGCGGTGTGCTCCTTTGAATATATTTATTTTGCCCGTCCTGATAGCGATATCGATGGAATCAATGTTCACTCCGCTCGTAAACGGCTGGGTCAAAAGTTATATGAAGAGGCACCAGTGGAAGCCGATGTTGTCACAGGGGTACCAGACTCCAGTATTTCGGCAGCAATTGGTTTTGCGGAAGCAGCAGGCATTCCTTATGAGCTTGGACTCATTAAAAATCGTTATGTAGGCCGAACGTTTATCCAACCGAGTCAGCATTTGCGTGAACAAGGCGTGAAGATGAAACTTTCAGCCGTCCGTAAAGTGGTAGAAGGAAAACGTGTGGTGATGATTGACGATTCCATCGTACGTGGAACCACATGTCGCCGAATTGTGAATATGCTTCGGGATGCTGGAGCAACTGAGGTTCATGTTCGGATCAGTTCTCCACCAGTGAAGTACTCTTGCTTTTATGGAATCGATACGGCTAATCGTCAGCAATTGATAGCGGCGACCCATTCCATTGAAGAAATCTGTCAGGTGATCGGTGCCGATAGTTTGACCTTCCTCAGTCCAGAAGGGTTACTCGCAGCAGTGGATCGTCCCGTAGAGAATGGACACCATGGCCATTGCCTCGCCTGCTTTAACGGTCGTTACCCTACGAAAATTGATGAAGAAGAATCCCTGGCTGTGGAGGGAAAACGATGAGTGAAGCATATCGGCAAGCCGGTGTGGATATTGATGCCGGTAATGAAGCAGTCGAAGGAATCAAGAAACATGTCGCACGCACAAACCGTCCAGAGGTGCTGGGTGGTCTAGGCGGCTTTGGTGGCATGTTTGCTTTAAAAGGCTATAAGGAACCCGTTCTCATTGCGGCGACGGATGGGGTTGGAACGAAGTTAAAGCTTGCTTTTATCACTGATCGTCACGATAGCATTGGTATTGATTGTGTTGCCATGTGCGTGAATGACCTGATTGTGCAGGGAGCAGAACCCCTCTTCTTTTTGGATTATGTAGGCACAGGCAAACTTTCTCCAACGCAAGTCGAACAAATCGTGAAGGGAATTGCCGATGGGTGCCAAGAGGCGGGGTGTGCCTTAATTGGTGGAGAGACTGCCGAGCTACCCGGGATGTATGCCAAAGGGGAATATGATGTTGCCGGATTTAGCGTTGGGGCCGTCGAAAGGGATCAACTTCTTGACGGTAGAACCATTCAACCAGGGGATGCCCTAATCGGTTTGGCTTCAAATGGTCTCCACTCCAATGGTTTTTCATTGGTAAGACGGGTTCTACTGGGGGATGAGGAGGAGCATATCCATCGTCTTCATGAATCGGTCCCATGGGGAGAACACACCTGGAGTGATGAGCTTTTAACACCAACACGAATCTATGTGCGATCCTTTCACCAATTGATTAAACAGTTTACGGTCAAAGGGGCCGCCCATATCACGGGTGGAGGGCTTGTGGAGAATGTTCCCCGAATGTTGCCCAAGGGGCTTTGTGCACAAGTATGGGAAGGTTCCTGGGAAATCCCTGCGGTTTTTAAAGTGATTAAGGAACAGGGTTCGTTGAAGGATGAGGACCTTTATCGGACCTTCAATATGGGGATTGGAATGGTACTTTGCCTCCCCTGGGAGGAAGCGGAGGCTGCATGTGAAGCCGCTTCAGCATTAGGAGAGAAGGCAACGCTTATGGGTCGTGTGTCAGAGGGAGAAGAGCCCTTTATGTGGTCAGGAGGGATGAGGCGATGAGTATTGCGGTGTTTGCATCGGGAAGTGGAAGCAACTTTGAAGTGCTCACTGAACAATCTCGTAAAAAATGGCCCGAAGAAGTTTCCCTTCTGATTTGTGATCAACCCGACGCAGGTGTACTAGAGCGAGCAGAGCGACTGGGAGTGCAAGCGGTCACTATACTCCCTCGTCACTATGAGAATAAAGCAGCGTATGAAAAAGCAATTTTGTCATGTTTACAAGAGCAAGGCATTGAATGGATTCTCCTAGCGGGATACATGCGACTAATTGGCCCGACGTTATTGCAAGCCTACCCATGGCGAATTTTAAATATCCACCCATCCCTCCTTCCCGCTTTTCAAGGCAAGGATGCGATTGAAAAGGCGCTGGATTATGGGGTGCGCTGGACAGGGGTTTCAGTGCATTGGGTGGATGAAGGGATGGATACGGGACCCATCATTGACCAGAAACCCGTTCTTGTCGAACCAGGGGATGATCTTCATACCTTGATGAAAAAAGTTCAGTTTGTCGAGCATCATCTGTACCCCAATACCATGTATAAACTATTAACCGGAAAGATTTCCGATAGTCCCAGGGTTAGAAGATAGGCCTTATCTTTACATGTCATCATTCGTATTGTTCATCCCTTGTCACCATGGTGGTCATTTTAAAGGAGGATTACCCATTGCAACCGATTCGACGTGCACTCATCAGTGTTTCTGATAAAACTGGGGTAGTAGAATTGGCACAGGCTCTCGCATCGCGGGGAGTCGAGATTATCTCCACAGGAGGAACCAAACGCCAGCTAGCTGAAGCGGGAATTCCTGTTATCGGTGTGTCAGAGGTGACAGGATTCCCTGAGATCCTTGATGGGCGCGTGAAAACCCTTCATCCCCGCATTCATGCGGGTCTTCTTGCTGTTCGTGATGAAGAGAGTCACCGTCGTCAATTAGAAGATCGGCAAATTTCGGTGTTTGATTTGGTTGTTGTGAACTTATATCCTTTTCGTCAAACCATTGCCAAACCCGATGTGTCCTATTCGGAGGCGGTGGAACAAATTGATATCGGTGGGCCCTCCATGGTGCGAGCAGCGGCAAAGAATCATCGTTATGTGACGGTACTGGTGGATCCATCTGATTATCATGAAGTGATCCAGCAGGGAAGAGATGGCGTCGATATGGCTACACGTCGTCGTCTTGCGGCGAAAGCTTTCCGTCATACTGCTGCCTATGATGCTGTGATCGCGGGTTACTTGACCGAAGAAGTAGGGGAAGAATCACCGGATTCCCTCACGGTAACCTATGAAAAAGTTCAATCCCTTCGTTACGGAGAAAACCCTCAACAAACGGCTTCATTCTACCGAGAACCCTTAGCAAAAGGCCCGTCCATTGCTACGGCTGAGCAACTCCATGGGAAGGAACTCTCCTATAACAACATTAATGATGCCAATGCGGCATTGGAAATGGTGATGGCGTTCGCTGAACCGACGGCAGTGGGGGTTAAACATATGAACCCTTGCGGTGTGGGCAGTGGGAACACATTGTTGGAGGCATGGGAGAAGGCACTTGCATCCGATCCTGTCTCGATTTTTGGTGGAATCGTTGCTTTGAATCGCGAAGTGGACCAAGATGTCGCTTTACAGTTGAAGGAGATTTTTCTCGAGATCATTCTTGCACCTGGATTCACTAACGAAGCACTTTTGATCCTTCAAGAGAAGAAAAATCTACGTCTTTTGCGTTGGAATGAGGATGCTCAAGGCAGAGCTTCTTCGCTACAGTTGCAGTCCGTTCGTGGGGGGATGCTTGCTCAAAGTGCCGATGAACAAACGGTTACCAAGGCAGAGTGTGAGGTCGTCACAAAGCGAAACCCAACGGATCAAGAGTGGGAAGCACTTCTCTTTGCTTGGAAAGTAGTGAAGCATGTGAAATCCAACGCCATTGTCCTAGCGAAAGAAGGGCGTACTATCGGGATCGGTGCGGGTCAGATGAATCGTGTGGGGGCTGCTAGCATTGCCATTCAACAGGCAAAGGAAAAAGCAAAGGGGGCAGCTCTTGCATCCGATGCATTTTTCCCGATGGCAGACACCGTTGAAAAGGCAGCAGAAGCGGGAATCACAGCCATAATCCAACCCGGTGGATCCATCCGAGATCAAGCATCCATTGATGAAGCAAACAAACATGGCATCACCATGATCTTTACAGGGACCCGTCATTTCAAGCATTAACGCCTAGACCCTCTCTGGCGTATATATAAATCCACGGAATGCCGAGGGAGGGTCTTGTCATGCATGTCATTCGATGGTCGGTCGCCCTCGTAATGATCACGGGAGCACTTATGTTGTTGGCGGCAGTCACAGGTTTATATGTCCCGGATTCATGGCAATACAGCCTGCGAATGGCAGGGGGCGTCTTTTTCTTATTTGCTCTTATCTCAAGCGGAGTGATGTCAATTCCCAGTGTGCATCGGCAGTCGCAAAGTGGGATCACACGGGAGGATTGGGCATTTGTTTTCATAATTTGTACCATCCTGTTGTTTGGAATCAGTCTTTTTTTTAAATAACAAGGGGAAGCGGGCGCAAGTCGCCCATCACCCTTCCTTATGGGACAAGCTCGATGTTGTTTAGAGGTGCGTAGGTTCTCTTGGAAGAATAAAGTTGGCTGGATCATGGTGTAGGAGGGGAAATCATTGCGGATTCTAGTGATTGGTAGTGGAGGTAGGGAACATGCACTTGTTTGGAAGTTAAAGCAAAGTTCGAAAGTCACAGCGCTCTATTGTGCACCGGGTAATAGTGGGATTGGACAAATGGCGGAATGTATCTCCGACTTATCTGCCACCGATATCGAGGGATTACTCGCTTTTGCTGAAGAGAAGGAGATTGATCTGACAGTTGTAGGACCAGAGGCTTCTTTATTGGCAGGGGTCGTGGATGCCTTTACCAGTCGAGGACTTGAGATCTTTGGACCCAATCAAGCCGCGGCTAAAGTAGAGGGAAGCAAGCGATTCGCCAAAGAATTGATGGAGAAGTATCAGATTCCCACTGGGACCTATCGCGCCTTTACTGAAGCGAAAGAGGCTCTTGCTTATGTACAGGAACAGGGGGTACCCATTGTCGTCAAGGCAGATGGACTGGCTGCGGGAAAAGGAGTAACGGTTGCTCATACTCTTTTGGAAGCAGAACAAGCGATTCGTGAAATCATGGATGAGCGTGCCTTTGGTGAAGCCGGTGCACAAATTGTCATTGAAGAATATTTAATGGGGCAAGAGATTTCACTCATGGCATTCTTGGATGGAGAAACCCTGCGTCCAATGGTGATCGCCCAAGATCATAAGCCGGTCTTTTCGGGGGATCAAGGTCCGAATACGGGGGGAATGGGAGCCTACTCTCCAGTTCCTCAAATTGCGGATTCCCTGGTCGATGAAGCAATCAACACCATCCTGATTCCGATGGCAAAAGGGTTGAAAGCCGAAGGCATTAATTATCTGGGTGTTATCTATGCAGGCTTAATGATGACGGAAGAGGGACCGAAAGTAATTGAATTTAACGCGCGCTTTGGGGATCCTGAGACCCAGGTGGTCTTGCCTCGCCTAGAAAACGATCTCGTCGATGTATTGATGGCGACGGTTCACGGGGAACTTCACTCAACTCAGTTATCATGGAGGAAAGAGGCAGCAATCTGCGTGATCCAGGCATCCAAAGGGTATCCAGGATCTTATGAAAAGGGAGCTGTCATTACAGGCTTGGAGGAAAGCAAGTCTTCTGATTCCATCCTCTTTCATAGTGGGACAATCTACCGAAATGGAAAGTGGTTAACCGCAGGCGGACGTGTGCTTGGCATCACCGCTCTAGGCGCTGATCTGACCCGAGCGCGGGAGAAAGTATATCAGCAGGCGAACAATATCCAATTTGATGGGGTTCACTATCGCAAGGATATTGGGGCGAAGGCGGCAGAGGCAGTAGAGAAGGGATAGAGTTGGCGTCACCGGGTGTACTTATGGTTGTTAGACGCTAAGTATATGAATCCTTTACAAGTACCTCTTCAGCTTAGATGAAGGGTACTATTTCATTGCGCCGCAGGTTAAACAAAAGATAGAGGTTTTGAGAGACTAATTTTAACGGAATGACCCATTAATAAAAGGAAGCCACTTAATTAAGTGGCTTCCTTTTATTACGGTAAGCAGCATGGGGGACAACCCTTCTCAAAAATGATGGGTAGAGGTCACACATGTGCAAATCTACAATTCATTTAAATAATCACCAAAACGAAGTTCAAAGTCGCCGGGCTGTCCTAATCCTTTTTTAAGGGCACGGGGGATACGTTCTTGCGCTCCTTGCCAAGTCGATGCAGAACGGAAAATTTGTAGGGTTTCTAAGAGGTGACCCACATCAGGAAGTCCGCTACGGTTAATTAATCGTTTGGCTTCCTTCAATGCTTGTTGATCAAAGGTGGATAAACGGTGAGCAAATCGATCAACGAAAGAGTCTAATTCATCATCAGGAATGGCTCGATTAATCCAGCCATAACGTTCGGCAATCGGTGCATGAAAATCTTCTCCCCCCAGGACAATTTCCAAGGCGCGCGCACGTCCAACTAAGAGAGAAAGCCTTTCGATCCCACCCCCTCCAGGTATCACACCGGTACCCACCTCAGGCTGACCAAGGATGGTTTTCTCCAGGCTTGCAAATCGCATATCACAGACAAGAGCAAACTCACTTCCCACCCCGCGAGCTCTGCCGCGAATCTTAGCGATACTGACAACAGGAGATCGCTCTAATCGAGTCGCAATATCAATAAAAGCCGGCAATTCTGAGGGGATCGTTTTGTCCACTTTTTCTGCAGCACGAGCAACATCAAAGTGAGCGAGGAAAAAATCTGGATTGGCACTGTCAAATACGAGCACTTTCACTTCTGAATCATTCTCTACTTCATCAAGTAAGTTCAATAAATCCGTGTAGGTATCTACGTTCACCAAATTTAGCGGTGGATTATCAAAGGTGACGCACCAGTACTGCGGGGTAATTTTTTGAATGGTGATATGTTTCAATAGGAAATACCTCCAAATACTTGTATTTAATTTTGGTGTTTGATTAATGCGGAATTGGTTTGCGTACAACAATTCGATTGACTCAAGTCTAAGGGATATTATGCTTGGAATGTGCATGGGGTATACAAAGTATTTTGGTTGAATATTTTCATTATAACAATTAGGTATTATTCAATATACATAATTTAATTGACAAGACGATTCATTATATTAAAGAATGAGGAGAAGTAGCCATTTCTAATATAGGGATCAGATAGTCTACTTTCTTTCTGGGGTCGTTGTGGATGAATTGTTTGATCACGTTGGATTCCCTTTGGATGGTCAATAAATCAGAGAACTCAGGTTTTTCCCCTTGTTTGAGTAACTGGAAAGTATATTCATGGTATTGTTTTTGTAATTCATTAGCTTTAGTACGAAGCTGAACATCAAATATGAGTACGATTGAACCAAAATCTCCTCCGGTTTTGAGATATTTAGATTCAATTCTTTGGATATGAGACAGTGAGATACCCACCTCTTCATTTAGTTCCCTGACGATACTTCTTTTAAAATCGACATGCCCATCGTTAATATCAACGGTATCCAGTCCGCCAGCCACCAGTTGTAAACGATTAGCATGGGCGTTATGAGATGCCATTTCGCCAATCACAAAGCAATGGTCTAAGGTTTGTACGAGAGCGGCGGTATGTACTACCCGACAAGCATAGGGGCTACTTACAAAATCTTTGTTAGTGATAGTGTACAAGTAGTGTGCGTAATCGGTATTTGCTAATTGAATATGAGTACCGTCTTTCATCTGCTCGTATTGATGAACAGCAAAGACAGGACCCCTAGTCAATTTTTTACCTCTGCTTACTTCAGCCATCCAAAAGCGATCAATTCTTTCTTGAACAGCTTGTGGCAACACCATTTTTTCGTTACGATAAGTGGCTACAATATGAGAGGGTGCATGTTGAATATGAACGGGTGTATCCATATAAGGTTCCTCCTGTTATAGAGATTGAAGTGCTATGAGTGTTTATTTACTGATTCTTTTGATTTCATTAACATAGTATATAATATATATTGAAAAATTAACATTAAAGCGTAATTAAGAAACGAGAAAGAATTTCGTAGCCAGAGAGGGGAGTGAAAGAGAATCGATATGCCGGTGATTAACCTCGAAGCTTTGACAAATCAACAGCCCTTCTGTGCGGGAGTGATTATAAAACAAGGGTTAGGCATCGTCATTACCTTAAACGAGGATGGGTTACCCAACGAGAGAATGAAGAATTCTTGGCGGGTGGGTGCAGTGGGAGGTGGACAAGAACCGAATGAGACGATTTGGGAGTGTGCGCTTCGGGAAGCGAGGGAGGAAATGTCAACTGAAGTAACATTGATTCATTCGCCAGTGACTTATTATCATGATATCGACACGGGTTTAATTGAAAAGGTGAAAGTGGCAGATGAAATTGCTCCATTTTTATTTCAACGTAAAAAGAATCCATCTCCCAAGCGACCATATAAAGAAGGGTTACCCTGCGGTCCCTATATCTATTTTGCGATGTTTTTAGTAGAAGAAAGGATCAGTTGGGACAAGATGTCCCCTGGCGATGATGTAAAAGGGTTAGTGCTTTTTCCTCAGGATCGATTCGATGAAATTAAGCAAGATCACCCCTTATCATATTGGCTCCAAAGGGGTGCGCAGTTAGTTGGGGTTGAGGATGTTGATACAAATAAAAAATTATGGGCGCCCGCAGATGAGTCTTCCTTGACCGTGGCACGGCTATTGAGATAATGGAAAATCACCATGCCTGATCCAGCCATTATATAAGAAAAAGCAGCCAAAAATCCATTTACCCAAGATGGAACGGATTTTTGGCTGCTTTAAAAAGTAAAAAGGCCTTTGTAGGGTTTGTCCAACATAGAAATGGATGGCGGAGGTACTTCTATCGATCATAAGTGTTAAACAAGATAAAAGCCTGTGCCTAAAATTGCATAAACAATAAGAAGTAGGACGCCTTCGAACCAGTTCGTTGAACCATCGCGTGAGATGGAGGTGGCAATAAAAGCAGCAATCGCAATGGCGGCGATTTCGATCGCCGTAAAGGTGAGATTCATGGTCTTTCCAAAAAGGAGACTGATAAATACCAAGGCAGGGGCAACAAAGAGCGCGATTTGCAGGCTACTTCCGACAGCAATTTCAACAGCGGCACCGATGCGATTTCGCATGGCGAGGAAGATAGCAGCACTGTGTTCAGCGGCGTTTCCGATAATGGCGATGAGGAATGCCCCTACAAAAAGCTCTGACCAACCTAGGGTATGGGCGACAGCTTCGACACTTCCTACTATCCACTCACTCTGAATAGCAACAAAGACAGCGGCGATAAAGAGAAGTAAGATGGAGCGATTCTTCGTCCATTCAGGTTTCTCTTCATGGGCGACTGAGGTTTGAGAGATGTCACTGGTGGGAACTTCCACAGCTGGCTCTTCCCCAAGTTCCTTTTTGTGAGTGATCATTGAAAAGATTAACCACAGTAAGTAACTGGCAATTAATAAACCCGCGATGATCAAGCTAAAAGTTTCCATCTCCGATGGATCCAGTTGGGTGTCAAAGGCTGCCGGACTAAATAGGGCGATAACGGCAAGGAGCATTAATGAAGCATTATGCCCTGCAAGTAGGGTATTGAAGGATTGGGTTTTAAACTTGAGCCCTCCTGCAAAAATACTTAGCCCAAGTACAAGTAATAAGTTGCCAATAATGGAACCGGTAATGCTCGCCTTCACCATATCAAATAATCCTTTTTGTACCAGGAAGATCGCAATAATTAATTCCGCAGCATTTCCAAAAGTCGCATTTAAAAAGCCCCCCAAACGTTCCCCAGCATAGTGTGCAACACTTTCCGTAGCTTTACCCAATAAGGCAGCCCATAGGAGTAGGGATATTGAGGCCAATGTAAAACGAAGGGGTTCATTAGTGCTCCAAAAATGAACGGCAATACTAGCGAGTGTCAGTGCAATGAGTAAGGGAGTAAACCAACGGGATTTCACGATCCAATTCCTCCATGTCAGTAAGTTAAGATGGCAATGATTCCTCGATATTCTTTTTGTTAGTTGACCCAAGAAGAGATAAGATCATACCTCGAAAAAATGCTAAAAGATGTATACGATTCATATTCAATTAAAAGTGGAGTGGTTATCATTCACCTCCGTCGTTATGATTGATGTACCCTTTGATTCACTAATAATATCATGCATGTACTACCGCAAAATGGTATGATAGAAGTTGTGCCCTCGTCAAAACTTTCAGAGTCCTCAGGTGTGGAGAATGTGTAACAACTGGGCTTGTTCAATTGTCGAGAACTCTGTACCATGTTATGATGTCTGTATGGTCATTTGCCTGCGTATGTCGTTTGCGGGAGAGGAGTGATCTTATAATGAAACCTGAACTTATTTTCTCTTTTTTATTAGTTGTACGCAATGAGGAAGCTTATATAGAGAATCTTCTGGATTCGATTCTCCATCAAGATTTTCCTGCGAAACAGTACGAAATTATCGTTGTAGATGGTGAATCCACAGACCGGACACCAGAGATCATCGAGGAGAAGGTACAACGCCATCCTGGACGGATCCGTGTCCTTTCAAATCCACGCAAAACATTACCCACCGGTTGGAATATTGGTATCCAACATTCGAGTGGGCGTTATGTGATCCGTGTGGATGGTCATAGCCAAATCCCGGATAATTTCTTATCACGCACCTATGAAACTGCACAAAAAGTGCCAGAAGCCTCCTGTGTAGGAGGCGTGGTGAAGACGGTAGGGACTGGTTTTTGGGGAGAAGTGAATGCCCATGTGTATTCTCATCCCTTCGGTGTGGGTAACTCGAAGTTCCGCACAGCGAAGAAGGATTGGGAGGGTTATGTTGACACGGTCCCTTATGCCGCATATAAACGAGAAGTCTTTGAAGAAGTTGGCTATTTTGATGAGCAGTTAAAGCGTAATGAAGACTTGGAGATGCATGCTCGTGTTCGTAAAAACGGGGGTTCCTTCTTCTTGTCGACCCGTGTGAAATCCACTTATTTTGTCCGGAACACGTTATCAACGTTTTTGCAGAAATCCTTTGGAGATGGCAAATGGACAATGATGGCAAGTAAAAGAGGCGGCGGAGTTTTACGCTGGAGACATCTCATTCCCTTTGGTGTTGTCATGACGAGCTTGGTATTGGGAATTGCCTCTTTCTTTAGTGCGATTGCACTCGGTACGTTACTGGCATTAAGTAGTCTTTATTTTGCTTTGTTGATCGCCTCATCTTGGGGTATGCTGAAAAAGAAAGGCCCAACGTATTTCTTCGCGTCCATGTTGTCCTTTTTCTTACTCCACTTTAGTCGTGGATTAGGTTCAGCGGCAAGTTTCTTAAGTACCCAATACTGGAGGAATGAACGGGCCTATGAAGAACGATATGGCAAAAAAATTACCAACATTGCCCGTTGATTCTGCGCAAATTCTTCAATATCGATCGATTTGCCAGAAACCCCGTCAATCTGAGGAGATCTGGTCTTGGTATGTACTGCGAAGAATTTCCATCTATGTAACCGTGGCATTAAGCCGCACTCCCATTACACCAAACGGAGTTAGTTGGCTGAGCCTCTTCTTTTTTACGTTATGTGGCTGGATGCTGGCAACAGGGGAAGTTGGCTGGCTCCTAGGTGCTGTGGTAGCTTATAATTTGGGCTACCTAGGAGACTGCTTGGATGGTGAACTGGCTCGGCTGACAAAAGTAACGAGTCAATTGGGTGTTTTCTTAGACACCTTAATCCGAGCGATTAGTATCCCCATCACAGTAGGAATGCTTTTGGGTATCTATCGGTTGTTAGGGAAGACGGATCTAACCTTATCGATGGTTACTCTGATTTATTTGGCGGCACTAATAGGGACATTAGCCCTATTGGTGCCACTCGCTTACAACTATATTAATTTGAAAAGTGATGAAAATGATCCGGTTAGCGACATGCGTACTGCATCCACCCGGCTTGAGTGGATCGCTTTTTTTACCGGAATGCCCGGTTTTTTTGCGTTGTTACCCATCACAGTGGTTGTAGAAATACTGTGGCAGGTTCCCATGATTAGTTTATGGGGAATGGCTTTTCTATTCATTCAGGCTTTGAAAACGATGGTACGATTGTATCTTACCACATCAAAGTTACGTTAGATTTCATCGGTATTAAATTTGTGTAAATTAATGATGACGATTCCTATAATAAGGAGCGATTGGTATGAAAGTGGTAATTCTTGCGGCTGGCGTAGGGAGTCGTCTACGTCCAGAAACAGAAGATAAACCAAAAGCAATGATTCGTGTGGGGGAGAAACCCCTTGTGCAATACCAGGTAGAAAGTGTGCTAAAAGCAGGCTTTAAAGAAGAAGATATTCACATTCTTGGTGGGTATAAGATGGAACGGATTCAAGAACACTTTGAGGGCTCGAATGTTAAATTTATCCACAACCCGGAATATGACACCATGAATAACATTTATTCGTTTTTGTTAACAAAGGAAATCGGTGATGATATTCTTTTGATTAACTCTGATGATTTCTTTGATGGTAAAATGATTTCCTTGCTATTAGAAGATGGGCATCCCACTTCGATCTTAGTTGATCAACAAAAAGAAGTTACGGAAGAGTCTATGCGGGTAAAGCTTAAGGAAAATCGTTTATTTGAGGTCAATAAACGGATGGGTCTTGCTGAAGCGGATGGGGAATACATTGGCATTTCTAAGTTGGCAAAGGAAGACCTGGCAGTCTTATACCGGATGGCTGAAGAGATGATTGCAGCCGGGGATACCGATGCTTGGTATGAAAATGTGTATGAAGCTTGTGCTAGTGATGTTGTCATTAAGGGTACGGATACAAAAGGACTACCTTGGGTAGAGATTGATGACTTTAATGATTTGGAAACGGCTCGGAAACTAGCCGCAACAGTCCTGTCCTGATCGACGGGGAGGAGATTACGAATGGCAAAAAAAGTGCATATCCCACTCCAGTTGATCATTGAACATGAGGCAATTCCCAAGTTGTATAAAAGTCCTATCGGTAGTTGGATCCAAGGTGCACGCATTCTATTGATCAGTGGGAGCGGAAGTACTCGGAAAGTAACCGAAAAGATTTCTAACGCGATCGAAGGCTATGCCTCTGAGGTATCTGTACTTACTTGTCAGGATAATAAGCTGGATACCATCAATGATATTGAACGACAGGTGCTGGAGGATACACCGGATTTAATTTTTGGTGTGGGTGGCGGCAAAGCGCTCGATATGTCCAAAGTGGTCGGTACACGAAGTAATGTACCCGTTGTCCTCTTTCCAACAGCCATTTCCTCTGATGCAATTTGTTCACCAGTTGCTGTGATTAAGATGATGAGTCAATCGACCAGCATTGGGGTGAAGATGCCGCAAGCCGTAGTAATTGACTTGGATGTCTTAACTTCGTGCCCACCTCGCTTGATGTCAGCGGGTATAGGCGACCTATTGTCAAACAAAACGGCGCTTTATGACTGGAAATTGGCTCATCAAGCAGGTAAAGAGGAAATGAATACTTTTGCGAATCTGATGGCCAATAATGCTGTTGATTCCTTTATGAATTTGCTTAACCGACCGGAGCTCAATCAATCTCAGTTAATGAAAGTCGCTGCTGAAGCATTAATTATGAGTGGGATTGCGATGTCGATTGCAGGTTCCAGTCGACCGTGTAGTGGTTCCGAACACTTAATTAGTCATGCGTTGGATTACCATTGTGGGGCGAAGGCCTTACATGGTGAACAGGTGGCGATTGGCGTTCTTTTCTCCCAGTATCTTCAAGGTCAGCAGGAAAAGATTGAAAAACTGACGCCGTATTATGAGAAGTTGGGTCTACCTACTCACTATGCAGATCTTGGATATACACGTGAGGAAATGCACCGCGCCATTGTTAAAGCTCCATCGATGCGGGATCGATATACAATCTTTGATGAGTTTAATTTGACTGAGGATCGGATCGATCGAATTATGGACGAAGTGTACCCCGACCAGGCGAAAAATCGTTATTGCCTGACCGGTTTATCCGTCGGATAAGGAGTAAAGATCCTATGTTTGCAGATATTATGAAGTACAAGGAGTTGCTCTATTTCCTTGTCCATAAGGAAGTGAGAATTCGCTATCGTAATTCTCTGTTTGGGTTCTTGTGGACTCTTCTTGAACCAATTGGTTTAATGCTGATTTACACCATTGTGTTTGGGGTTATCTTAGATGGAGCAGGAAAAAATCATCTCGAGGCTTATCCGGTGTTTATCCTGATTGGTTTAATTCCGTGGACCTTTTTCAATAATACGATCCGTAGAGGGACACGAGCGTTATCGGGTAATTCCTCGCTGATCAAGAAGGTCTATTTTCCGCGAGAGATCTTTCCCATCACGATTCTCTTAGCTAATTTAGTTAACTTCGTCCCAGCTTTTTTATTGGTATTGGTTGTTGGGATTTTCACACCAAATTTACACCTGCAATTTGCTCAATTACTCTGGTTGCCAGGAGTTATTATCCTGCAGTGCTTATTTACCCTGGCCTGTACATTTTTGGTAGCCGTGTTGAATGTGTATTATCGGGATGTTGAGTTTATTGTCAATTTGTTGTTAAGAGGTTGGATGTACCTGTGCCCTATTATTTATCCAATTTCTAGAGTGATGGAAACTAAAGAGATTCAGGAATTTACATGGCTATACTTTTTTAACCCGATGGCGATTATTATCTCTGGATACCATGGAATCTTTTACCCAGAAGAAGGGTTAAATCATATTCCACCGAGCATGATTATCTATGTCATCATTTTGACTTTCTTCTTACTAGGAGTTTTCTGGCTGATCTTTAAGCGGCTAAATCGCCGTGTGGGGGAAGTGATTTGACCATGGAAGCGATTGTCGTCGAGAACCTGACAAAACATTTCCGTAAAGCATATGATAAGACCTTAAAAGGTTATTTTATTTCACTAGCAAAGCGGGAAAATCGCTATGAAGAATTTGTCGCTTTGCACAACGTTTCCTTCTCGGTGAAGAAGGGGGAATCCTACGCCATTATTGGAAAAAATGGAGCGGGGAAATCAACGTTGTTTAAGGTGTTATCGGGGATTATTGCGCCTGATCAAGGGCATGTGCAGATGAATGGAAAAGTGGCTCCGTTAATTGAATTAGGAGCGGGTTTATCGAGGGATTTGACTGGGGCAGAAAACATTCGCTTGAACTGTGCCATCTTTGGTTTATCAAGGGCTCGCATTCGTGAGGTTTATGATTCCATTGTGGAATTCTCAGAACTTGAGGACTTTATTAACACTCCTGTTAAATTCTATTCTTCAGGGATGAAGTCCCGTTTGGGCTTTTCCATTGCGATCCATGTTGATGCTGAAATCATATTAATTGATGAAGTATTGGCGGTTGGTGATAAGGACTTTAAGAAGAAGTGCTATGCAAAGATGGAAGAGCTTCGGAATGAAGGGAAAACCTTAGTGGTCGTCTCCCATAGTCTGAAGCCTTTACGAACGATTTGTGACCGTGCACTGCTCCTCGAAAAGGGAGAAGTAACGGATATCGGTAGTATCGATGAAATTCTCGATAAATACGAGCAGGAAAAGCCTAAGAAGAAAAAAAAGAAGGAAGTGTGAGTTCACATTGAGCGTGGAACGGCAAAAATACACGTTAGAAGAAGTGAAAAGTGCCTATAAGAAAAAAGATGCTTGGTGGACGGTGCTTTTGGTAGATCCAGTGGCCTCTCGTTTAGTAATTCCGACGGCGAACTATACAAATATCACACCGAACCAACTCTCTATCTTCTCCTTTATCTTGGGGTTATCAGCAGTCTACTGCTTTTACCTTGGGGACTATGCGGCGTTAGTTACGGGTGCGATTCTATATCATATTAGTTTTATTGTTGACTGTATGGATGGTAAAATTGCCCGATTAAAGGGAACAGGTTCTAGTTTCGGGGTACTCCTTGATATCAGTCTCGATCATATCCGAGTGGTTTTATGTGGCGCAGCACTCTGTTATAGCCAGTACCGAATAACAGGAGATATATCCTTCTTGTATCTGGCGTATCTCTTTTTAGCAGTTTATTGTGCTCGTCATATTAATGCCTTAAACCTCTTTAAGGTTCGTCGAGATATGCGTGGTAAATTGCGCAAAGCGCGGAAAAAGCTTAGAAAAACCGCGATTGAAGCAGGTGTCATCGTAGAAGAGTCGGAAGCGAAACCCGAAGAAGACGAAGATAATCACCAGGATGAGGAAGAGTCCCTGGACCAGATCGCAGCACCGAAAGAAGTAGAAGAAGAAGACGATTTGCTACAAAAAAAGAAAAAAATTGACCTTCAACAGGGTTTTAAGAAACGATTTTCTTTTTATCTTGGGATACGCGAGTTTTTCTTAAATCGTCGGATACGGATGCACCTTTTTAGTGGAATTGAATTTCAGATGTTTATTTTTGTTCTGGCTCCAATCTTAGGGTTTATAAAAGAAACGATCATTTTTAGTTGTGCAGGGCTGCTTATATTTGAAGTAGCGATTCTCTATAAAATCTGGTTATCGACCAAGGATTTTGAACGAGAGTTTAGCCGTATTAAAGAGAAGCAAATGGAGTTGGACGCGTTGCTGCCTGAAGAAGAGTTAGAAAATGGTTCTACTATCTAAACCAAAAGTCATGATAAAAATCCCCTGGGTGAAATCTCACCTAGGGGATTTTTTTACGCAAACTGTAGGGTTTGTTTTTTGCCTTGAATGTGAAGAGCCTCTATCGGGATTTGAAACCACCAAGCACCTTCAGCTCTTTTAATAGGAGTGTACCCTGCTCGTTTGAGACTGCGTGCAATATCCCAGCTCGCTGTATAGATGATGGCTTCGTCTCCAGTTTGATCAAACTGAATGACAGTCTCTTTTTCTGCTTCGGATAGAGTCATGAAAGCATTCCTCCTGCAAGAGTTAATCTCTCGAACGCTTGTTCTTATTTGTAGTATATAGTATCACGATGCATTCTATTTGTCACCTGCTATTGACGTTTTTTGCTGCATTGGTTGATGGGTAAAACAAAAACGCCAGAGTGATGAACATCTGGCGTCTTATATTTATATCTATGGATGCGGGGTATCGACACGAATTTCACCATTGGTGGTAGAGAGTTGGATAGCGTGTTTGCCTGATCCAAGGGTGAGTTGATCATTCTTCCATTTTACATTTCCGGTTAATTCTCCGGAGGATACGTTGCCATGGATGGTTGCATCAGTCGGTTCAGTAAGAAACAACATGATATTTCCATTTTCAGTGTAGGTCATCCAGTCACCTTTTAGTTTTGACGCATATATCGTGACATCACCGTTGGTGTTTTTTAGATCAAGTGGTCCCATGCAATGATCGACACGAATTTGACCACTCACATTTTCTACTTTGATCGAGCCCTTGATATCGTTCAGCCGAACATCACCCATGTCATGGTCGACAGTGAGATTGCCGTCCATCTGTTTTAAAGAAAGATCTCCCATACTCTGTCGAATGGTGGTGGCAGCCTTTAAATTGCGTCCTTCAAGATCGGCTGACTTCGCTTCAATATCTAAAGCAAGTGATTGGGGAAGATCGATGGATACTTGGGGCTTTTTATCAAAAAAGAGGGAACGTACCCCTTTTTGTGAAGAGCGAATCCGTAAGGTGGCGATATCTCCTTTAACGGACCACTCCAGTAATTCCTGATTGGATGGGCTATCGGTTGGAGTGGGGTAGGTGCCGTCTACATGGATGTCATTCGTCGATTGCCCTCTGAGGATAAGATCTCCCTCTGGAATGTTAATCCGTAGTTTTTTTATGGTTTTCGGTAGGTTGTAATCCTTTGCGATCGTTTTGGACTTCATAGGAGTGAAGGCATCTGACAGGTGGAAAGCGTGAAATGGAATTAAGACGATAGAGACGACTGCGATGACGAAGATGATGAGGATACTGACTCCATCATATTGCACCTTGCCTTCCTTTTTGAGGAACTGATAGGCCAGCACTTCGACTCCCAATAGGATCAGTATAATCGGCCAATATTTGATTAAGGTATCTAAAAACGGGAGCTTACCAAAGGTGCTTGCTAACAGCAGCGTTCCTAATAAGATTAACAACAATCCGGAGGATAACGAGCCAACTCGCCATTTTCTCATGGACGCCTCTCCTCCTCTTTTTGCATAGACTGAGCAGGAAGAATCGGTTTGCCTGAGATAATTCGGTATCCAATGGCAATCATCAGCAATGCAATTAAACCGGTGCGCACCATCGTATAGGTATCCCAGCCGATCACCTCAGGTAGAATACGATCGATGAGTAATAAGATCCCACAAGCGATCAGTACCCAACCGATCCAACGTCCGACGGTTTGTCGATTGGTTGTTAAACTCCATGGGACAAAAGGGTGATCCTCGAGGTGTCCCTCTTCACGTAATCGCTGATGTTGTTGTAAGGCATCAAACATGCCATAAAACCAAAGGATAGGGAGAAAGAAACTCAGAGAGAATTCGAGAAAATTAAACAGAAAAGCTAATCCGAAAAACGCGGTCATTAACTGGAGTCCTCGGTTCATCAGCCCTAGGTAAAAGTGACCCAAGCCAGGAACAAAGGAGAAGAAAAAGGTGCCGACTTTTGATTTTTCCATAGGTTCCTCCTTTAGATAGGTTTTTACGAGAACAATTTGCCAACTTGTTGTTGAAGCAATGGAAAGAGATTGTGGTGATCTGTTCCCACGGTTCCCATGATCGTTGAGAAGCGGAACCATGTATGGTTCACCCAATAGAAGCCATTGCTAAAAAAGATCACAAAGGTTGCGGCTAGAGCAGAGAGGCTATGGATGATTGCACTCTTTTTACGCCAGAAAGGGATGATGGAGATCTTCGTGGGTGCTTTTTTAGGCAACGAGTCCATGACTTGATTGGTAAAGGAATCCGGTTCCGGAATGTCGTGGTCAGGGAAATCCCAAGTCCCCCGTAAACCCTCCATCTCTTGAAGCATCTCTTGGCACGAGGGACATTGAGAAAGATGATGGTGGAAGGTTTGCTCCTCTTGTGACGAGAGTTCACCAAAATGATAGGCCATCAATTGATCCCTTTGACAGTGGTTATGCATCATCGTATCCCTCGCTTTCCAATGGATTGCAGTAGTTTTCGGGCGCGATATAGACGGGTCTCTACCGTTTTTTTTGCAATGCCCAGATCCGTGGCGATTTGATCACAGGAATGTTGCTTTAAGTAGTAGCGCGTAACAACACTTTGGTATTTATCAGGAAGTTCGCGTACCCAGGTTCTTACTTGTTCACTCTCTTCACTAGCCAGTAAAGAGGTTTCGGGAAGACCCACCACCGTGGGAAGGTTTTGTATCAAGGCAGATTCGGGAGGGAGCGGCTGAACTTGGGTTTTACGTTTCCGGTCCAATCCGAGATTGACAGTGATGCGATAAAGCCATGTGGAAAAGGAGGATTCAAAACGATAGTTGGGAAGTGAGCGATAGGCGCGGATAAATGCTTCTTGGGCAAGATCTTCTGCATCAACGCTGTTCCCAGCCATTTTGAGTGCTACGGAGTAGACACGAGGGCGGTAACGGTCGACAAGAATTCGATATAACTCATGCTCTCCTGCTAGTATCTCACGGATGAGTCCGTGCTCTTCATCTTTCATAGCCACCTCCTCGTGGGACCTTCCGTTCTTTAGACGAATCATACAACGTAAACCCTTCACTTTTTTTAAAAAACATGACAGGAAGGCAGGAATTGATTGAGGTACGCAAAAAACGTGGATAACTGACAAAATCCTTGCGAGGAAGACTCTTTTTTTCGTTGAAATGATATGGATGAGGGAGGAGAGGCTGGAATGATTCGAAAATCATGGGTGTTGGTAGGAGTCTTCTTGTTGGTCATCATGGGTACGGCATGTGGATCTAAAGATCTATCTTTAAATCAAGGGAAGAAAGATGAACAGCAGGAGAAGCCACAGGTAACAACGAAGGAGCCTTTTACGGGTGAACCTCTTGTAGAAGAGAACCGCCCCGCCGTCATGGTGATGATTAATAACCATCGTGCAGCCCGCCCTCAGACTGGATTATCAAAAGCGGATATGGTCATCGAAGCATTGGCAGAGGGAGAAATTACTCGCTTTGCTGCTTTTTATCACAGTAATATGGAAGGAACAGTGGGACCCGTTCGAAGCGTTCGCCCGTATTTTTTAGACATGGCAAAAGGAAGTCATGCTGTTGTGGCGCATGCTGGCGGGTCCAAAGCGGCATTGCAAGAAATTAACGATGAAAAGCTCCCTAGCCTTGATGGTATTCACAAGGAAGCGCGTCGATTTTACCGGGTACATTTTCGCAAAGCCCCACACAATTTATACACGGATTTGCAAAAGCTTCACGAGGGTGCCAATGCCATTACGAATATCACCAAGAACCCCATTGTCAGTCCCTATCATTTTAACAGGAATGGCGCAATGGAAAAGGGACAAGTGGCAAAGGAGGTCCATCTCTCATATCATCGTCTCTATAAGGCGAGCTATCGTTATGATGAAGAGAGTGGCCGCTATATTCGTTATTCCCAGGGGATTGAACAAAAGGATCGAGAGACAAAGGAACCTCTTACCATGGAAAATGTTTGGGTGATCAAGGCCCCTCAACGGGTGATTGATTCAGCTGGGCATCGCCGTATTGATTGGGATCAGGGTGGAAACGGGATGCTGTTCCAAAAAGGGAAAGGAATTTCAATCGCTTGGAAGGAAGAGGACGGATGGATCATTCCCCTCATGGATGGCAAAGTGGCTCCCCTGATACCGGGA
The DNA here is from genome assembly GCF_900116235.1 of Marininema halotolerans. Lineage (GTDB taxonomy): Bacteria > Bacillota > Bacilli > Thermoactinomycetales > DSM-45169 > Marininema > Marininema halotolerans. The sequence goes on from NZ_FPAA01000007.1 coordinate 48,073, forward strand.
AAATCTTGGATTAATATCATTCCAGAGAATGAAAAGGTAACATGGAGATAGAAAAAAGGACTAGACGTGCCGCACCAAATGCTATACTTTAAAGGATGAAAGTAGTATTGGTTGGTGCCCGCTGGAAGGGAGGGATATGATGCAACTGGATAAGTTACGCAAAAAAGAAGTCGATAACCTATTTGCTGCAATCTTGCGAATGGAGAACATCGAGGAATGCTATCAATTCTTTGATGATTTATGTACAGTAGGAGAAATCAAATCCCTGGCCCAGCGCCTAGAAGTTGCTCGGATGCTGCGTACAGGATCGACCTATAATCAAATTGAAGCGGATACAGGAGCGAGTACCGCAACGATTTCCCGGGTAAAACGATGCCTCCATTATGGTACTGATGGCTATGTGATGGCCTTGGATCGACTGGAAACGGATACAGAAACCAAGTAGTAGGGTTTCCTTTACAATACACCCCCTTATCACCTCCGATGGTGGTCGGCAGGATGAGGGGGTGTTTAGCATGTCAAAACAGCACCTTGTCACCAAAGAAAGTGGATTCGGAATGCGTTTACTAAAGAGAGGAAGTGCAACAACGATTGTCTCATCGCTTTCTCCACCTTCCACAGTACGTTATAATGGGGCTGGTACTTAGCAAAGTAAGGGCGCCGGAAAGGGTGCATAACGGCTGAAAGCCAATGGGATAGGAAGGGAAAGAAAAGCCCGTGCGATCCCGTTGATGGATAAGGAAATACGGCACGTCCAAATGCCATCCGAAGTGGAAACGTGGATGCCATCGATGTTTTTGGGATGAAGCAATGCATGTCCTTTAAATAGAAGCAGGAGAGACCGGTATAAGCCGGCATTTTTAATTGGAAAAGGAAGGTGTAGAACTCTTGGCACAAACTTGGGAAAAAGAAAGGGTGTTGGACGGATTAAATCCTGACCAACGACGTGCAGTGGAAACAACAGAGGGGCCCCTTTTAATTGTTGCAGGAGCAGGAAGTGGAAAGACACGCGTCTTGACCAATCGGGTGGCGTGGCTACTCTCTGAAAAAGCGATTCATCCATGGAACATTCTCGCAATCACCTTTACAAATAAAGCCGCTAGAGAGATGAAAGAGCGTATTCAGCAATTGGTAGGTGACATCGCAGAAGATATCTGGATTTCTACCTTTCATTCGATGTGTGTTCGTATTTTGCGGAGGGATATTGACCGCATTGGTTTCAATCGGAATTTTACAATCTTAGATTCATCGGATCAGTTGACGGTGATCAAGCAAGTGATGAAGGAGAAGAATCTAGATCCTAAAAAGTTCCCTCCTCGCAACTTCCTTCATCAGATTTCCAATGCAAAAAACCAGCTTTGGGGGCCAGAGGAGCTTCAGACCCACGCTAGTAACTATAATCAAGAACTGGCCGCCGATATTTATCAGGCGTATCAGGATAAACTACGGACGAACCAATCCCTTGATTTTGATGATCTTTTATTGGAAACGGTACGGTTGTTTCAACAAGTCCCCGAGGTATTGGACTTTTATCAAAAGAAATTTCAGTATATCCACGTCGATGAGTATCAAGATACGAACCATGTTCAATATATGTTGGTCAAGATGCTAGCAGAAAAGCATCAAAACATCTGTGTCGTAGGGGACTCGGATCAGTCGATCTACCGCTTTCGTGGCGCGGATATTGGCAATATCCTCTCCTTTGAGCGGGATTGGCCGATGTCGAGCACAGTGAAACTGGAACAAAATTATCGGTCAACCCAGACCATTCTCGATGCCGCCAATGAAGTGATTGGGAATAACACGGGAAGAAAGGCGAAAAACCTCTGGACACAAAACCCTTCAGGAGAGCCTCTTTGTCTATTCGAAGCCGGTAATGAACACGAGGAGGCCTATTTTGTTGCAGATACGATTGTGAAACAGCGACAGTCGGGAAGGCCCTATCACGACTTTGCCGTTCTTTACCGCACGAATGCTCAGTCTCGGGTGATTGAAGAGGTTTTTCTCAAATCCAATATTCCCTACAAAATGGTTGGGGGAATGAAATTCTACGAGCGAAAAGAGATTAAGGATTTGCTGGCGTATCTGCGTCTGATCGTCAATCCCGATGACGATCTTTCGTTGACACGTGTGATTAATGTACCCAAACGAGGAGTGGGACAAGCTACCCTTGACAAGATTGCGGCTTATGCAGAGCGTTATCAGCTCTCATTGTTTCGTGCATTGCTTGAAGTAGAGAATATTGGTCTGACGCACCGGTTTATTAAACCATTAACCTCCTTTGCCTCGTTAATTCGTGAACTATCGGCGATGATGGAGTATCTGACTGCCAGTGAACTAACGGAAGAGGTGTTAAGCCGCTCGGGTTATCGAGAGGAACTTCGTAAAGAAGAGACGGTGGAAGCGGCAAGTCGCCTGGAGAATATTGAAGAATTTCTTTCCGTTACCCATGAATTTGAATCCAAAAATGAAGATAAGACCTTGGTTGCTTTCTTGACGGATCTGGCCCTTGTCTCCGATGTGGACTCCCTTGGTGAAGAAGGGGAGGAAGCAGGGGAAGTCGGCGTTACCATGATGACCCTCCATTCTGCAAAGGGATTAGAATTCCCTCAGGTATTTCTAGTCGGGATGGAGGAGGGGATCTTCCCCCATAGTCGAACCCTCGATGATGCAGAGGAGCTCGAGGAAGAGCGACGACTGGCTTATGTAGGAATCACCCGGGCAGAAGAAAAATTATATCTTACTAGGGCACGATCACGGATGCTCTTCGGCAAACAAAATGCCAATCCGCCCTCCCTCTTTTTAAAGGAAATTCCTGAGCATCTCTTAGAGCTGATCGGTAAACCTTCAGCGGTACTGAAGAAACCCATGCTACGTCAAGGAACCAGTCGCCCGGCGACCAACACGGATCTCGATTGGAGTGTCGGAGATAAGGTGCAACATGGCAAATGGGGCGTGGGAACCGTAGTGAAGGTTCAGGGCAGTGGTGAGGATACAGAGCTGACGATTGCTTTCCCTGCACCAACCGGTGTGAAGCGGCTGCTAGCAAAATTTGCACCCATCAGTCGGGCTTGAACCGATGTAAAGGAGAGAAGTCATGGATCGGCAACGAGCAGAAGAACGGTTACACCAGTTAAGGGTCGAACTTAACGAATACAATCATCAATATCATGTGATGGATAACCCAACCGTGAGTGATGCGGAGTATGACCGACTGATGCGGGAGCTGAAAGAGATCGAGGAGCAGTATCCTGAATTCATCACCCCGGATTCTCCATCCCAGCGTGTGGGAGGAGAACCTCTGCCCTTTTTTGAGAAGGTAGAACATCCTTCGCCAATGCTCTCCCTTGGCAATGCCTTTTCCTTTGAAAACCTAAAGGAGTTTGACCAACGGATTAAAAAGGCGACGGGAAGAGAAGTCATCGATTACGTATGTGAACTAAAAATCGATGGGCTTGCCGTCTCCCTTCGCTATGAAGAAGGATTAATGGTCCGGGGGGCGACACGTGGGGATGGACAGACAGGTGAAAAGATCACTTCCAATATCAAAACGATTCGTTCTCTACCCCTGCGCTTGAAGGAGCCGATCACCTTGGAAGTACGGGGAGAAGCATTCCTACCGAAACGCGAGTTTGAACGAATCAATGAAGAAAAAGCGGGAAAAGGGGAAGCGTTATTCGCCAATCCGCGGAATGCAGCAGCGGGATCGCTGAGGCAGCTCGATCCACGTTTAGCTGCAGAACGGGCATTGGACCTTTTTCTCTATGGAATTGGTGAGATCGAGGGGAAGGATATCCCACAAACCCATACCGAATCCTTGGAAATGTTGTCGCGTCTAGGGTTAAAGGTGAACCCTGACCGGGTTACAGTAAAAGGGATCGATGATGTGATGGATTACATTGATTACTGGCGGGAACACCGGCTTGATCTGGGTTATGAGATTGACGGCATTGTGATCAAAGTGGATGACCTTGCTCTACGAGAAGAATTGGGTACCACAGCGAAGAGCCCACGCTGGGCAATCGCATATAAATTCCCCGCAGAAGAAGGCGTAACCACCTTACGGGATATTACCATCAATGTGGGGCGCACGGGTGCCGTTACGCCTACAGCCATTCTCGATCCAGTCACCTTGGCAGGGACGACGGTTCAACGGGCAAGCCTTCATAATGAGGACTTTATTCGAGAAAAGGGCATTAGACTAGGCGACTCGGTCATTGTACGAAAGGCAGGGGACATTATCCCAGAGGTCGTTGAAGTATTGACAGAGCAACGGACAGGGGATGAGCGAGAGTATGAGATGCCGACTCAGTGTCCTGAGTGTGGGAGCGAGTTGGTCCATCTCGCTGAAGAGGTCGCTTTGCGTTGTGTCAATCCACAATGCCCCGCCCAAACCCGGGAAGGAATTATCCACTTTGTCTCCCGTGGGGCGATGAACATAGAAGGGTTAGGGGAAAAAGTGGTATCCCAACTCTTTCGTGAAGGACTGGTTCGGGGACCCGCTGATTTGTATGATTTAACTGAGGAAGATTTGCTTCCCTTGGAGAGAATGGGGAAAAAGTCCGTTGAGAATTTATTGGCGGCAATCGAAGCAAGTAAAGAAAATTCTGTGGAACGGTTGTTGTTTGGTCTCGGTATTCGGTTTGTTGGTTCAAAGGGAGCGCGTGTACTTGCCCGTCACTTTGGTGACCTTCATCAGATGATGAATGCCGATCAAGCAGCCTTAGAAGAAGTCGATGAGATTGGTCCGAAAATGGCTGAAAGCATAGTGACGACCTTTCATAATCCTGAGGTGCAAGAGACGATTCGCCGACTCGAAAAAGCGGGTCTCAATCTTTCCTATAAAGGACCCAAAGCGCTGCCCGTGGAAGACATGGATTCTCCCTTCGCGGGGAAAACCGTTGTCCTTACGGGTACCTTAGCGTCGATGTCCCGGAAAGAAGCGGGATCCAAGGTAGAAGCATTGGGAGGCAAAGTGACGGGAAGTGTGAGTGCCAATACCGATATGCTGGTCGCCGGAGAAAAAGCGGGTTCCAAATTGAAGAAGGCTCAGGAACTAGGCGTTCGAGTCGTTGAGGAAGAAGAGTTCTTAACCCTTATCGAAAGTTAATCCAGTCAAAAAGAAGCCCTTTAAAGAGGGCTTCTTTTTTTTGAGTTGCCACCCGTTCAAGAGATTGGTGGGAAAATAGATAGAAAAAATGGGGTGTAGATGAAAGGAACGATTCTCTCAAACTACCATATGATAAATAAAATTGTCCTTCTATCATCGTTTGATAACGACCTGGATAGAAGTCTAGGAGGCGTTCATATGCCATCGAGACGAAGGCGTATTCCTTTTTCGCAGGAATTACAGCAACGGCTTGCTCTTGCAAAGGGAAATGTCGCTATGGCTCTGTTTATCTCTCAATCGCTGGATTCAATTCCAATACCCAGAAAAATCTTGAAGCTATCCAATGAAAGTCAACTCACTGCTGCTTATAGTTTAATTGTACAACAATTGTATACCTCAAGTACCATTCTCGCTAGACGATTTGCTGCGGGGAACCGTCGCGATCAGATACCGAAAGCGTCGCAAATCCCGCTCTGGGCACGTCCTCCAATAGTGAGAGCGGCTGTTAACATTCGAAGAACGTTACAAAATCCATTGACGCCTTCTTGGGCAAGACCCCCTTTAACGGCGGCATTAACTGAACTGAGTAACCTTCTAGGTGTGTCGCAAAATCACACTCGATAACATAATAAGGGAGATAGGTGGATGAATATCCAACAATTACGTCTTAGAAAAGCAATTGCCCCTGCCCTGGGACAATTTATCTTACGCGCAAAAAGCGATACGGCGGAAGTACTCCAACAAAATCAACAGCTTAAAGCCCGTCGGGGTGTGGCGCAACCCCTTCCTTTGGTAGTGGATATTGAAGTATCCAAGGCGAATCAGCTTCTTATTGGAGTGCTTCGTTCATCGGCTTCGATCTATGCTGATCAAATTGCCAAGGGGTCTTCCTTTAACAATGTCAGAACTTCTTTAACATTGCCCCTATGGGCACGACTGACCGTGGTTGAAGCGCAAATTTCTCTTAAACTTGCGCTGAATAATCCAAGAACACCAGCATGGGCCAAGGAACCGCTACGACTTGCGATCGCATTAGTTCAACAGGCGTTAGCGGGTCTCTAACACCCTACCATGAAAGACTCAAAACCATCCGGATCACATGATCGTGATCCGGATGGTTTTCAATGACTCCTCCTATTACGTGGCCACGTTCATTAAAGCGTGTTCATGAAGGAATCAAGAACCCACGGGTTCTGCAAATTGGGTGATGGGTTCATTCGAGGGTGGGCTGTACTGGACATGGATGCTTGCAACATTTGAAAATATCAGCGGGATGAGGAGGACGGATGAGAGAAGAAGGCGATGAATCTTATGCATCGAAGAGGTCTCCTTTTGCGTGTCGTTTTTTCATTTCTAGTTGAAACATGACCTGAGAGAGTGCTTGAAAATCATCATTATTTTGCAAGTGGGCAATTTCCGTCATCTGATAGACGGCTTCTCGTTCATGCTCGACAGAACCGCTAGTGCGTGCCAATTCCATCGCTTCTTGATAGAGCGCTTTTGCGTGATCGAGTTGTTCATGGGTCTTTAACATCTTTCCATAGGAAACCAACAGCTCAATTTTTCGAATCGTATCCCGCTCTTCCTCGGCAATTTGAATCCCTGTGCGATAGGCTTCAGTGGCCTCGTGAACCAATCCACAGGCACATCGCACTTCCCCAATCTTTTGATAGATAGGAAGGAGACGCCGCCGGTCCCGGACATGACTTTTAAATTCAAGGGCGTTGTTCAAACATGGGATGGCTAATTGTTGTTGACCCTGGGCAAAGTACCACTCCCCTAGTCGAGACCAAAACACCGCAAACCAATCCGTTTTTTGATTGATCCGAGCAAGATATAACGCGTCGTAGATTACTTTTTTTGCTTCCTGAAATTCTTGGTTGGCAATGAAGTGTTTCATCATCATGTCATGTACATTCAGGTTGACATCGGTGATGAGAATGGTGTCTCGCTGATCCCATAGTTGTTTTAGATATAAATAGGCTTCTTTCTCTTTTTTAACGCGATCAAGGTAGACGGTTAAATTGATGTGGATGATGGGTCGAAGCATCGTAAAGGGTTCCTCTACGGATGCAATAAATTCAATCGCCTGTTCCGTTATTCGAATGGCTTCTGCAAAATGATTATCGTAGTAATAGGCTAAGCCCAGTTCATTGCAAATGGCTGGGGTGAGGGGGTCGCTAGCGGGTAGGAGATCCAGCGCTTTTTTATGGGCGTCGATTCCTTTGCGGGGTTGTTTTAAGCGGGTATAGCACTTTCCTTTTAAATAGGAAAGATGAGCGGAGAAGAACCGATCATCACACATCGCTAAGCGGGTGAGTGCCTTCTCAAGCTCTCCGGTAGCGATCAGGGTATCAATCGTGTTCAGTTCCAGATAGGCCTTCTCTCTACACTCTTCAAGGGCTTGAAGGTCCTTTCTGGTGACCCCCAGAGCATCCATATAGGATTTGATGTTTCCTTCTTTGACACGTTGGCCATTTTCAATGCGAGAGATGGTGGGTTTAGAAAGCTGATCGAGAATGACATAGCGGGACTGGGGATTTCCTGTGGAAATCCGATACACACGAAGAATATCGCCAATGGCTTTTACGTAAGTCCAATCCATAAGAGGTACCAGCTCCTTTCCGTTAAGCGAGGGTTTCCATCACCAACCAATGATGTTTCAGTCGAAAATTATCGATTGCTGAAACGTCCATTTACTTTTAAACTAGGGTTAGAAATAGAACGTATGTTCGTGTTATGGGGGTAAAAAATTCGGATGCAGTAAACACCCGATGCGGTAGGAAGGATATCACCGTGTTGTATAGATGCATGCGATGATGCTAAGAAAACATGACATCGATACATCCTATGATAATAAGCAATGAAAGGGATGTCAATCCATTGATGTTTGCAACAATACCAAGATGGGAGGAACGTGATGCATAGGACAAGGAGAGGAAGCGTGGTTTGCGATGGAGCATGGATCTATTTACAAACACCCTTTCCATTGATGGGGAGGGCTCGCTTAATCCGTGGGGGACGCTTTGATTCGACAACCCTCGCCTTTCGATACCCTCAAACCCGTGAGGTGGCAAAAGAGATTGTGCGACGATTTGGATGGCAAGGACTCCATGTGGATCACCAATTTAAAAAATTACTCAGAGCGACAAAGGAGGAAACGCTATGAAACAATTTTTAGCTGAATATCGTACATCACTCACTCAGGTGCAGAAAATACGAGCACGGCTGACAGCAAAGGGTAGAACCAAGGATGAAGCCGATATTAAAACCCTCAAGCGTATGGAAAATGACCTGCGTTGGGTGATTTCCTGGATCGAACATGGCCGAGAGCCGGGACATCGACGTGGGATGGAAAACCGATCAACGACGCAGCGTGAAGTCTTATGGGATCAACTCTCAGAGAAAAGACAGCGTGAAATTGAATGGATGGAAAGTCAGCGTAAGGCACCATCCTCACAAGAAAATGTGTGGCTCGAGCACATGCTTCAGTCACTTTCCAAGTCCGAATATGAAGCCTTTGTTGCTGTACGCGGAGAAGGTCTTAGTTTTGGTCAAACTGCTTCGTTGTTGCAATGTTCCAAATCATCGGTTCAATCCTATGTGCAACGGGCGGAGGAAAAGTTACGACGTCATCTATGTGAATATGGGCGTGATCGAAGTGGATCGAATGGGACGCCGACAAGGGTGATCCACCCTGTATTTCAAGGAAAGAAGAGGAGTCCAGGGAAAAAACTTTCGTAATACCTGTACCCTGCCATACGAAAGCCACCTATATATGACGGGAACGTATGTTCTTGTTATAACCATAACAAGTGAGGTGATTCCATCGAGTAGCGCTCTCTTAGCGGCTCACCAGGCGATGGTGAATGCCCTGACGAAGGACAATGCCCTGATGTCTAAGGTCACGGCGGTAGTCAATCGCGTGCCGAGTAGCCCCCCCACTCTCCCTTATATTGTGGTGGAGGGAGGGGATTCTCTTCCTTTCCGCGGGCTTTCCCCGGAGGGAGAAAAAATAACGATTCCCCTTAGTGTCTATGGCAAGACGGATGAACTTAGCGATTTACAAGCAATTCTTAGCGATGTGCAGCGCGTTCTTATTCATCAACCTTTAGTGATTTCCGGTGTTGGACAAGGGGTGGGTGTTCTGGTTACCAGTCAATGGATCCAAAATCCCGCCAATGACCAAGTGCGTATGAAAATAAGTATGGATTGTTAATTTGATCAGTTAAGGAGCGATGATGATGGCATCACAAGCGATTCGTGGGTTTGAAGGAAAAGTGTATGTATCCAGCGATGAGGGAACGACCTATCAAGCGATTGCAGGGATTACGGATTCGACATTGACCATTAGCCAAGAGGAACTCGAAGCGGGTAGCTTCGATAGTAAAGGCTGGATGGAATATATCCCAGGATTGAAGGAATGGGAACTCGAAACCGAAGGGCTGTATATTTTAGCAGATGCAAGCCAGGAAAGTTTATATCAAACCCTCGTAGGGGGCTCTACGGTTAAAGTTCGTTTATTTCCCAAAAACGGAGTCGGGAACAAAGGTTATGAAGGAGAAGCCTTCATCACTTCCTGGGAGGTAGAAAATGCGGTGGACGATCTAGTAACCGTCTCTGCTACTTTCCGTGGCTCAGGGGAAATCATGAGTGTAACCGCTTCTGCGTAATCAATGCGATAAAAAAACTTAAAAGCCCTTTAAAAAAGGGCTTTTCTTTATATACAAGGAGGAATTACGCATGGCAAACAAACAACGAGGAATCGTCGATATTCAATTGGATAAGAAACGCCGTTTGAAATTTAATATGAATGCATTGACGGAGTTAGAAGATGCGCTGGGGATGCCGATCACGGGCTTAAGTAGTCAAAAAGTCGGGATGAAGGAATTGCGGGCGATGCTATGGGCGGGACTTTTGCATGAAGATGCTGACCTTACTTTAAAAGAAGCGGGGGACCTCATGGAGATGGAGAAGCTCCATGAAATTAGTGAGAAGGTGACGGAAGCGATGACCATTGCCTTTCCCCAACAAGGGAAAAAAAAGAAGGTGAGCGGTCCGAATGGAGTTGGTCCGAAGCCAAACGCCTAGCCTTCGGTCCGCTAAACCTTGGGGTCGAGGAATTCTGGTCCATCACCCCGACCGAACTAAATGACTTAGCATTGGGTTACCATGATCGCATGGATCAAGAGATGCAACGCCTAGCCTGGCACGCAGCAAATCTTATGAATGTTCATCTTAAGAAAAAGGTAACCGTGAAAAAGCTACTAGGGAAAGAAAAAGATGTGACTAAAGCGGAAAAAGAGAAGAAATTTGCCGAGCTGACGCAAAAGCTCAGCAAGTGAGTGGAAAGTCCTCAAAGCGCTATTCTTTGTAAGAAGTGATGGTCTTTTTTAGTTATGTGACAGGGTTGTGAGAGGTGGAAGGGCTTCTAATTCCATATCTCAATGGGCTGTTTTTCGGGATCTGTGGGATGTAGTATCCAGTGATCCTCTTCTTTTACAATACGTTTATAGCAACGAAGACAGGAGAATTCAGTAACTTGGATCTCAACTTTTGCTTTGAGTTTACAAACCGGACAAGGCACCTTGATAATCGGATAGCGTTTGCGGCGCATCCAAAGAACGATGAGTAGCGGGATATAGAAGATGGGGATAAGGACGACACCGACAAGAGTGAAAAAAAGAAGGACAATAATAGTGTAAAGGGTAACAACGGCATAATTCCATTTTGGATGCCGGTTAGGTTGTTGCTCTTTCAAAATCATTAAATTTAGTGCCTTCATGAATTATGTCTCCCTCTATTTACATTGTTGAAAAAAGCGACACTGCTATAGATAATTTTTTTGATCATTGCTAGCAATCTACTGAATTCAATAACACCCAAGAATCTCCTTCTTTAGTGAGTCGTTCAAAACATTTGGGACATGTAATTTCGGACACTTGTAATTCTACCTTTGTTTTAGATCCGCACTCCGGGCATTTGGCCTTGGTGACAGGATACCGGGAATGGCGAATCCAACCGATGATACCGAGTGGGATTAAGAAAATGGGTGCAAAGATAAAACCGATAACGGATGCGAAACTAACAATAATAAGTGCGATAAAGGTATTATAAGCTTTGTTCCATTTTGGATATCGATTCGGCTGATGCTCTTTCGCATCTTATTGTACATTTCAATGTGCTCCTTTGAAGATAAAAGTGATTTGGGAAAGCCATTTAGGAAAGAAAGATAAACTAGAAAAAGAAGAGGTTGGATAGGGTCAAAATAAGCGATAGAGGTTAGAAGTCAGGGGATTCGATATAATTGGATCCATCTTTTTCAAGAAGGTGGAGACAGACGCAATGAAATTTCTGCACATCAGGCTCTACCTTTAGCGTTGTTTTGCATCTAGGGCAAGTAACCTTGATTACCGGATAACGTAGTTGCATTGCTATTGTAAATAGGGAAGTGAATGAAAGTAACAATCCAATAGGGATCCCAACAATGCTTATCATACAGATGATACAAGCAGCAGTTTGAAAATAGGCAGCTTTAAACCATTTGTGTCGTCGGGGTAGACGTTCGGACATATAATAGTCATTCATGATGGATACACTCCTTTTTTAAAAATAGGGATAGATAAATTGGTTAAATTTTCATTCATGTTTATTATACAGAAAGAGGTGAAGATATGGCAGAGCAAATTCCCCAAATCGATTTAAAACCCATTGAGAAGTCGTTAAATGATTTGGATAAAAAATTATTAGAAATAAACAATATTAGTAAAAAATTCGAAAACAATTTAATAACTCAAAAAAACAGAGAAGAAGGAGCGAAGGAAATTGGCACCGTGAGCTTAATGATTTATGGGGCGGTTGTATTAGGTTTATGGACCTTAGTCCAAGATGATGCGGCGGTAAAAGCATCTCTAGAGGGATTAAGTGATGCATTATCCAGCCTGGGGAGCTCTGTGGCACCGGTTTTTGCTACCTTGATTGATATCCTCACCAGTGTAGTGAACGCCTTTAATTCCCTTCCCGAACCGGCAAAACAATTTATATTGGTTGGATTTTTAATCATGGGTGTCCTATTTGGTATCTTAGGAGCTATAATTCCGGTAATCGCATCAATAGCGGCAATGTCGGCTGCGACGGGAACTTTTGCCGCTGCTGCTCTACCGGTTGTAGCGACCATTGCGCTGATTGTACTCGCTCTTGCCGGCCTGATCGCAGGGTTGATCTACGCCTACAACCACTTTGAAGGGTTTCGAAATTTAGTGAATGCCGTCTGGACATCGATTCAGGAGGGGTTAGCAGCGGTTTGGGCGGTGATTCAACCGGCTTTGATTGCGATTGCTGATTTCTTTATCGCCCAGTGGCAGAAGGTAGTGGATTGGTGGAATACGATGCTGCCTACATTTATGGCGGTGTGGAATGCGATCTGGACCTTTATCCAACCGATTGTTGCGGCGATTGTCAGTTATATTCAGATGGGCTTTCAGACGTTGCTCGTGATTCTTACAGGAATTTGGGAAGTGATTCAAGCGGTGCTTGTGGCGGCATGGGAAGTGATCAAAGCCGTGATTAGTGCCGCGATTAATATCATTCTTTCAATTATTAGTTTCTTTGTCTATCTGTTTACCGGTCAGTGGGGAAAGATGTGGGAATCCGCATTAAATATCCTCAAAAGTATTGGGGGGATGCTGACGTCGATTGTGGGGGCGATTGTGAATATGATCGTCAAAATTATCGGCAGTTTGATCGTGATGGTTGCCAACATCTTTAAAAACATTTGGCAGGGAGCTTTAAACATTACGAGTGATCTTCTCGGGGGGATTAGTAGTAAAATTTCTTCCTTTTGTAAGGGGGCAAGGGATTGGGGCGTCAATATGATCGAACAGTTTGTGGCAGGGATTCGATCCGGAATTACCTGGGTAACCGATGCGGTCAATGACGTTGTCAATTCGGTGAAGGATTTCCTAGGGTTCTCCTCCCCAACGAAAAAAGGGCCGGGAAGTCAGTCGAATAAATGGGCACCTAACTTTATGGAGATGTTTACTGCGGGGATCAAGATGGGAATGCCAGCGCTGAAGAGTGTGGCCAGTCAATCCGCCAGTCAGCTTGCCATCTTAGGACAGTCTCAAGGCAGTGGTGGTTTGGCGCTGGCGGGTGGAGGTGCAGCATCTTCCCCAACGATTCAAATCGATCAAATGCATGTCCGCAATGATCAGGATATTCGCTTGATCAGCCAGGAGTTGTGGCGACTCCATCAACGGCAGGCAAGATCCTTTGGAGGTCGAGCATAATGGGATTTACATTCGCAGGGATCCATAGCAAGCAACTTGGACTAAAAGTGATGAATATTACACGCTCGATTGCTCCAGGAATTCGTGCAAAGACCGTGAAGGTTCCGGGGAAAGCAGGGGTGTATGATATGGGAATTGAAGTGGACGAGCTTCAAATTCCCATTGAGGTGTTACTGATGGGAAAAAATGCGCTGGACATCAGAGAACAAGTGCGGAATCTAGCGGCATGGCTACGTCAGCAGCAGCACCTTGAAGAGCTAATCTTTGATGATGAGCCGGATAAATTGTATTGGGCACGGTTGGTGGATGAGACAGAACTGGATGAGATTGCATTATCGGGGAAGGGGACGATCACTTTTTTGATTCCCGATCCCCTTGCTTATGCCATCGAGGATGATACCTTTACCAGTTCATTGAACACGCTCGTCTTTGAACGAAAAGGCACCGCTCCCTCTCAGCCCATCATTACAATCCAAGGCGTCTCCGATGGAATGGAGAGTGGTTTTGAACTCTCCTTAAACGAGCAGGCGATGAAATATACTGGGATGCTAGGCGAAGGGGAGACACTTGTCATTGATGCTTCATCCAAAACGGCTTATGTAATCAGGGTGGATCAGACCAAGATCAGTGCCTTAAATGGGATCGACCCGCTAACTTTCCCCGTTACCGATCCATTACAGGAGAATTCTTTAACGGTTACACCCTTTGGTGCTGCGACGTTTACCCAGATGAAAATCGAATGCGGTAGTTGTTGGTACTAATCAAGACGAGATCCAGAGAAAGAGGGAAGGGGAGAAGGCTCCCTGGCTCTTTCTTTTTTTCATATTTTGAAGGCAGGAGGAGAATGACGTGGCAAAAACACCCTTTGGCAAATTAGGCAGTGAAGAGATTCTGTCCGTTCATTTAAATGGGATTCAAGCCTCAATCAATCACTTAGAGGATGTTCTTTCGATGCGGACAGCGTCAAAAACCAATCGTCCCCTAACAGCCTATGTCGATATGGCAGAAAAAGCGGCTCGTTATCGGATCTATGAAGGGGCCGAAAGTAATTGGCTCTATACCCCAGAGCCGGTGATCAAACGAAACAGTGTGGTAGTTCCGCCTGCTGAATATAACTTGCAGGCAGAGTATGGTGCGGTCATATTTCATGTGCAACAAAATGAGGCGGATGTGATCACCGCGGATTATACCCACATCACCAATCAATCAGCGACGATGGAGAGTGTGGAAGAAAGAATCAGCGCCCTTGAACAGGGTGGCGGGGGTGGCAATGGCGGGACGGGGGGGTTGTTGGATGATTTAGTGAAGCATTATCCAGGAACGTATCGCTCCCATGGGATTTCGACTCAGAATGCCGCATCCGGAGTTGCTGTCCCTGCTAGCACCATTGATATCTTTCCCTTTAAAGTGTATGAAACGGTGATCTGCGATAAGATGGGGGCCCAAGTTTCAACAGCGGGTGCGGGAGCGTTGAGCACCTTTGCGGTATATCAAGATAAAAATGGCTATCCAGGTACACTGATCGCCCAAACCGGAGCGGTGGATTGTTCCAGCACGGGATGGAAAGAGGCGGCTTTTTCCACAGGGAATCTTACGTTAAATGCAGGGAGTTACTGGATTGGTCGCTTTACCAATAATGGGATTGCCTTTAGTGGACTGGACCCTTCCTGTAACTATCCCGTTCCCTCCGCTCCTCCCTTGGGCTCCAGTACAATCAATAACGCGGTTGGAATCGGAGGGGGTGTGGGGGGCGTTCGCTATGCTACCTCCTTTGGCTCGGGGATTTTTCCAAGTACCTTTCCAGCCGCTGGTACAGGTTCTGCTCCCCAATACTTCGAGCGCAACGCCTATGGTTCTCCGTGGATTCGGCGCAAACCCTAAGGGGGCTATCTGCATTACCTGGGGTACCCCTTCGAAAGATGGGTTTCCATCCACAGGACCATCAAGTAAAACCCAAAATGAAGGGATAAGTAAAGTGTTCGGTCAGTTCAATAAGGTGGTGATGGAGGATTGTTATATAACCGGCTAGGTAGTGCTTATTATAATCGCTCATTCATTTTATATAATCAGTTTGTAATCCCTGAGGAAGCGCCTTATCACAAGCTTTCTGAAGCGCCGATTGTCGTATTAGATCAGGAGCGTCAGCCTGTAGCTGTGCTCGATCATGTGACGGAGCTGGTCATTACAGAAGAGATCAATGGGGAAGAAACGCTCGATCTTACGCTCCCCTTTGATGATCCGAAACGCCTCTTCCTCGAGAATGAAAATATGATTCAACTTAATCATCATCTCTATGTCATTCGTCGAGTGCATCATACACGGAGTAGCGCAGGGGAAAGAGAGACGCAAGTATATGCAGAAGCCCTCTGGTACGACCTCCAGTATACCGACCCCATGCAAAAATCCGAGTGGGCGGATCAAACCCCCTATCAAGTGCTTCAGGATATTTTAGCAGGTACTGATTGGCGTGTAGGGGTTTGTGAAGTGAATGCGTTACGTAGCATGTCCGTGGATGTCGGACTCACCAACCGGTTGACGGCCCTGCGTGAAGTGGCTGATTTATGGGGCGGCTCCATCCGCTTCCATGGCCCCACCTTAACCGTTAATCATGTGAAGGAGGGCGGCTTCCGTGACCCTGGCATCGCCATTATTTATCGGAAGAACATGGATGAGATTGAGGCGGATTATGATACAACCGACTTAGTTACACGATTGTATCCCTATGGGAAAGGCAATGTCACGATTAAGGATGCCAATAATGGTAAGGAGTACCTGGATAACTTCCAATATACCCACCAGGTTCGAACGCGTTCCTTTAAGGACGAGCGATTTACCAATCCCTATCATTTGCTCGAGAAGACGGAGGCGATTTTAGAGAAGTTAAGTGTTCCGAGGCTCTCTTACCGTGTGCGTGCTGCAGATTTATCCATGCTCGCGGGGATGGAGCATGAGTCTTTTCGCATTGGGGATATGATTCGCATCTATGATGAAGAGTTAGGCATTGATGCGAAAACCCATATTGCACGTTGGCAGTACAATGTGCTTGAGCCTTGGAATACGGAGTTGGAGTTAGAATCGAAGGCCCCTACCTTAAGTGACTTATTACAAGGGGGTTCCTCCGCTGGCTTCCTGCAATCGGAGGACTCAGTAGAACGAACCGAGATGTTGGAGTTAATGGTATTTAATTATCTATTAAACTCCCGGGCAGATGATGGATTTGCCTATTGGGTGAATAATGGGTGGGAGATTGATTCCACTCAGGGTTATTCAGGAAAGGCTTCCTTCCGATGTGAGGGTCAACTGGGTGTAGAGAAGACGTTAACTCAAACCATCGAGCCCTCGCATCGTGATCACTATACTGTGAGTATGCAAATTGCGACGGATGATTTTAAAAAGGGTCCTTCCGGGAAATTAGGGATCGAAGTGGTGATCCATTACGATGAGGGCGATCCAGAGACGCAATTTTTACCTTTAGCCTAGTTGTGCAGATTCGTATTAACAAAACCAATCTTGAGGTGATTTTAGCGTGACTTTCTTTCAAACCGTACAAAAGTCCGTTGCTCCAGATCGCAGTCGTGATGTGCAGAAAATTGTACTGAAGGTCATTGCCTCGGACGTCATCGGAAGCGTTCATATGACCGATCTCATGTTTCAAGGGGGTTCGATTGCGACGGTATGGACAGGACATGCTTCCGAAATTCAATGGTCCTTTGATGGGTGATCCATATGGATAAAAAAGATCGTTGGACACGATATTTTATTACTTTTTCCGTGGATGCCAAACGGAAGGTACAGGCAATGGATTATCGTTATCTGGTAAGTGATTGTGAAGGCAGCGTGCACGTGACCGATTTAATGTTGCAGATCGGTGGAGCGCCTGCGGGGTATATCCCTGCGAACCAAGAGCTACTTAAACGAGATCGAGACCAAGAAGACCATCCGATCACACGCAGGCATTTCAATGGGGTGATTCGAGGGGAAAAGACCATCGCGGTGCCGAACCGTGAAAAAGTGGACCAAGAGAAGGATTTGTCAAAGCGGGTGACGGGTGGCATCGATTTTTATTTGACTCCCACCCAAGCGACTTCCAGCGATGGCGTCCACTTTGCTCATCAATATGGACAGCGGGTGATGGCGATTCATCCTGCACTGGTAGCCAACAGCGAACTCGAATGTAGTGCAAGCAAGCGTCAGGTAACCATTGATGGCGCTTTTACATCGCAATATTCGGGGAAATTTCATACGTGTCCGGCTGGATTTGGCATCTACCATCTTACCTTACTTAACAATCAGGGAAAGCAGCATGGATCAGGGAAGCTTCGGTGTGAAGTGGATATGTGGCTAAAGGGGATGGGTGGTGAACGCATGTGAGTGCATTAGAAACACAGCATCGTGAGTTTTTGTCATGGATTCAAACCGTGGATCATTTGGGAACCGTGGAACGCTATGGAAATAAGTTTACAGGGGTGTGTTTGTTTTGGTTGAATATCCAAGCCGATGGATCGTTAACAGAGGCGATTAATGATTGGGATGCAGCCATGGAAAAAGCCCGACAAGTCCGTGAGAAATGGCCGCATATTCGGTGGTTGTTGACGATAAAAAACGATGGACTTCCCTCCCGCATTACCCCCATTGTAAAAAACGAACAAGGGGAGCAAGATCGGCTGATGCAAGCCATTCACCGCGTCCTGGATCAGCATCCCTGGATTGATGGTATCGATGCGGATCTGGAACGACTCCCCAATGATCAGGTTTCTGGAATTTATCAACTGTATGAACGGTTGTATCAGGAAGTAAAGGGTCGTTCTTCGGGTCATTTCGTACATGTTGATTTGCCTCCGATGTACGGTCCCTACGATACGATCGGCCCGGAAAAATGGTGTTCCTATGAGCGACTGAAAGATTTCTGTGATACTGCGCAGATCATGACCTATGGCTTTGCTTGGTCAGGATCGGCACCCGGTTCGACTTCTCCGATTGAATGGCAGAAACGGGTGATGCGATATGCTGTTCAAGCCTTCGCTCCCGAGCAAGTATTGATGGGGATCCCTGCTTATGGGCATCGCTGGGAAATTAGCCGCTACCCAAAGAGTGTCGATAAACTTTATCGCGGATATAGTGGTGGGTTTCCCGATTTTTTACGATGGATGGTAGGGGATCTTTCTCATACGGATGTGTATCGTGGAGGGGCGGAGACCCAAGCCTATATCCCCTTCTTTTCTTTTTATGAGGAAGAGGACGCGGTGCATCGATTATTTTTACATGTATACGACTATGTCGATGCAGGGGATGAGGACGATACGAATTTGCATCGAGATGCCTTTGGTGACAAAGCCTATTTGACAGCATACGGCAAGTCGCAGCAGGTGGAATTTGAACAAACGGTTTCTGAGCAAAAGATCTCGGATGCAGATCTGATCCAAGGGGCGATGGTGAAGGAAAATACCTACATCGCTCCGAGAAAACCAACCACAGGGGAGAAAGAGGGCTATGCCAAATGGACCTTTTCGGTGCCGAAGAAAGGAACCTATGATATCGTTTCCCAGGTGCAATTTCCGTGGTTTGATCAACAGAAACTCACGATTAAAATCGATGGCACTTCTTATACCGTGGGGGATGTGCCTCAGCATTATCCCTACCACCGTTTGATCCATTGGTTTAAACTTGCGAGGCTATCGTTAACCGCAGGCAATCATGTATTGGAAGTATTCGGTTCAGGGAGTCAAGTTGGAACCGTATTTTATGGCTTTCGTGTCTGTGCACGCTTTCAAGAGGCTCATGAAGCGGGGGATGCAACCTTTACGCTCCGACCTAGAAAATTTGTGGATCGGGATCAAAAAGAGGCCTGGCCCTATGAAAATCAATTGAAAGCGACCGTTGAGGCGATTCGGCGCCCGCCGGATGCTGCCATCATCTATTATGATGATTTTCGGGATTGGAAGAACAAACTCCCTGGGGAGAAATATGACATTCAGTCAGGTAGTTGGAAAGTGATGAACGATCAGGGCGATTCTTCCCCGCGTCCGTATTCCTGGGTATCTGGAACAGGAAAGGTGACCCTGTCCTATTCCCAATTCAAAGATGTGATCGCAACCGGCAATATACGGGTGGAAAAGAACGGGAAAGCGGGCCTGATGTTTTCGAATCTCTGGTTTTGCCTCAATATGAATTACGCAGGTGGGCGCTATGAATTGTATCAAGGGAATCAATTACTCGCTTATCAATGGCCCAATGGGTCCCTTGAATTAAATCAATATTATCGGATGGCACTTAAGGTACGAGGAAAAGAGGTGATTGGTTCCCTCAACAATCGAGTGGTGATTCGTCATACACTCAGTTCCGAGGTAGGGAAAGGGGCATGGGGGATTCAAGGGGATGTTCCCATGTCCTGTGATTTGTTGGTGGGAGCCGATGCTTGTTGGTACGCGCCACAAGAAGCGATTGATTTGGTCCTTCCGGATCAATCGGTTCAAACCTTAGGACGCATCCCGCGGAAAGGGGTAACCTGGGATGAGCAGTGGGGTCTCTTTTATCTTGCAAGCGGTGACGAGTATGACACACGCGTGGATCCAGTGGATGGGATGGAGAAGGATATCTCAATGGATTGGGACTATCTCCATAGCACCGCCATTACCCTAACCGAGGGCGATTATCCTGTCACCATTCGTATGAGAGATCAAGGGGTGTCCTTATCTAGTCTATATTTAGGGGATGCGGATGGATTTAGCGTGGCGGTGTTCCCCTTTGCTGAGACACAGTTGAAGCAGGCGGATATAGCCGCTTATGAATGGAAGGTGCGCGGAGTTGGTTTATGGGCGGTGGGTCAAGAGGATCCGCAATTGTGGCAGATGCTGGTCGATCACGTGTGACAGGTCGTAAGGATGAAGCGGGCGGTTATACCGCCTATTTTTTATTGCTTTCTTTTGGGTAAGGGGGGGTGTGGGTGATTCTACAAGGGTTGTTGGCGACAAGTTTGGCACTCGTTACGTCCCTGTTTAATGGTTGGTCAGCAGGGTTACAAACCTTGTTAATCGTCGTGATCATCGATTATGGAACAGGGTTTGTTGCATCCGGGGTAGAGGGGAAACTATCCAGCCGGGTTGGGTGGGTGGGGATTTCGCGTAAGGTGGGGATGTTTGCTGTTGTTTCTGTCTCCCATTTAATGGATCAAATGATGGGGGAGGGCCACCTGTTACGAGATAGCACCATTATTTTTTATATAGCTAATGAAATATTGTCGGTTCTTGAGAATTGCGGGCGATTGGGGATCCCGATCCCGACGCAGATTCGCCAGGCGATTCAGGTATTAAAGGGAAGGGCAGAGGAGGAAAAAAAGTGAGCTGGAAGTATGGGCAATTGATGACCGCTAGTCAGTTTGTGTCCTATGTACGAAAACAGAGTTCGAGTCGGTTGACTTCTACCCATGTACATGGCACATGGGCCCCAAGAAAGTCGGACTTTAATGGAAAGAACCATCGTCGCTTACAAGATGGAATGCGTCGGTACCATATGCATACACGTGGGTGGTCCGATATTGCTCAACACGCAACCATCTTTCCAGATGGGAAGGTGATGACGGGACGCAATATTAATCGAGCTCCTGCCAGTGCCTATCATCATAATGATCTGGATCGCGATGGTGTCCACCCCTTTATGATCGAGATGATCGGAAATTTTGATATCGGTCATGAGCGTCTAGAGGGACCGCAATTGCAAGCCGCCATCGAGCTAGTACAACACATCACCCATGGTCATTTTTATTTTCATAGAGAAATGCAATCAGGTAAGACCTGCCCTGGATCGGGTATTTCCCGAAGCTGGTTTGAATCGAAGGTGAGGGGAGTTAGGAAAAAAGCGTCCTCTCCCTTTGATGATTACCGACCCGATCAACTAAAGGGGGCTCCCAACGGAGCGGAATTTAGTCGGACGTTATCGTATATACACGGAAGACAAATGATCGGTGATGACATCCTCGCTGTACAGAAGCGACTGGGAGTAAAGCCGATAAAGAACCGCATGGGAAAAGAATACGGGATCTATGGACCCATCACAGAAAAGGCTGTGTATGCCTTTCAAAAGAAACAGGGAGCAAAGCACCCCAGTGGGAAAGTTGGGGATTGGACATGGGCAAAATTATTTGGTTTAAACCAAGCACATTAGTTCGTTAAAAAAGCCTGCTACCGGTGAACCAATTTTGGTTCCAGGGGTAGCAGGCTTTTTTTGATCAAGTGCAAAAGGTTTGATTGCCATTTGCACAAGAATCTACATAAAGTGACTCCATTATGAAAAAATGGAAATTGCGCGCCAAGTGAAGCCGATATACGAAGTTACTCAGGGTGAGTGATTATTCGAGGGGGGAGGGTTGATCCCCATTCGCTATGGGCTTAGTCGGTAATTCTACTGGGATGCTAATGGATGGTATGATGGCATAGTAACTTTCAGAGGCTTGATGAAAGTAATGAATCGCTTCATCTTTGTTTCCGTTCTCCAGATAAAAACGACCCAGTGTATGACAAGCGTGAGCCAACTGTTCCGTGGCTTTTACTTGGCGAAAAAGGCAGATCGCTTCTTTATATTGCTGTAAAAACTCGGGGATACGTCCCGTGTGATATTCAATTTGCCCCGAAAAAATCATACATTCGGCGAGGCGTTTTTTGCGTGTTTGCAGATGAAGAATCGCTTGGTCAATATGTTGGCGGGCCAGATCCATCAATCCATTGCTTAGGTATGTTTGGCATAAGGCTTGATGAATGCGGCCAATTTCCCAATCATTTACCTGGTAGGGTTCAATCATTTCTAGTGAACGCGTGAGGTAATAGATTGCTTGATCCGTTTCATCAAGACGCATGTAACAGCAGCCCATCTCATGATACGTATAAGAAAATAAAAGTTGAGACATGGAGAATTGATCGGCTAGGCGTAAAACACGTTCAAAGCAGTTGAGAGCTTGTTTAAAATCTCCACTTCTGCTGTGACATGTGCCCAAAACATTCAGTTGATGACACATCTCCAACCACCGGTCATTTTTCACAAGCAGTTCGATGGATCGTTCTGCATAGAGAATACAAAAAGGATAGTTTGATAAATGGAGATAGACCTTACTCATTTCTCCGTATAAGTACGCTTTGTCGACATCATTTGTGACGTTTTGAATATGCGTCTCTGCCTCTTTATAATGGGCAAGAGCTTCTTGGTAGCGATCCCTAAAAAGGTGGGTATTCCCTTTTAGCCGAATATAACGAACGAGAAGGTTAGGGTCAATCTCAGACAATTCCCAGCGATCTTCAAAATCGTCCATTTTCTTGTTAAATAGTGAATCGTTCATTTGATGGATGTAACAATTGATCTCAAGGAGATCGATTTGAATCAATAGATTTGAATCATTGACCTGCTGTGCAAGGTTTTTTAAACCATCCAGTTCTTTCAAGGCATGTTCCGCGCCTTGGGACAACAACGAGCGATGAATCCGGTTAAGTAAATACTCTGCTTCACGGAGAGTTTCCCTATCAGTGACCCCCATTAAATGTTGGACAGTCGATTGGAGTCGTTTTGCCAGGGGCTGAATGATGTCCGGGCGGGGATGGGCCTTTTCATTTTCGATCAGGCTAAGGTAGGGAACAGAGATGATCCCTTCTGCCAGCTCTGCTTGTGTCATACCAAGCCCCTTGCGCTGACGCCTTATATTAGCTCCTAAACCGATAAGAATCCCCCCAGTTCGATCTATCACGAGCAAGAAGAGGTGATAGAACTAAATTTTCGAATGAATTAACTAACAATTATGACAAAAGTACTATCCCTTTTTGCTAAAGATGTACCACTCATTATGTTACCGGTTGCAAACAGTCTGTCAATAAGGGAATCGAAAGAGATTTTAAAACTTTTGTTTTGCCTAGGGTGAAAAGGGCTTGAAATAGGGGTTTAACTTGTCGAATGCTGTCGAATTTTTAAAAACACGAAAGAGCTTTTCTGTTGTATTATTAAGCTGTACCTAAGAACTACTCTCCTGGGGAAAGGGCGTCACAAGAGGTTTATTCCTCCGAATCTTTCTTCAGGATCAGGGTTTGTGTGTCTGACAAGTGGAATCTCCTCTTGTAACTTTTAACGGTCTTGGTCTTTCTATGATAGAGGGTATCCTTTCTCGATGCGTTCGAGAAACGGTACCCTTCTTTTTTTTGTTGTGAGGAATATTATGCTTGATAGAGGGGTCTTCTATGGAAGGGGCTGTGTTTTCACACAAGCATTTTATATAATGAGAATAATCATGTTGAATCGGAGGCGAATATGAACATACGAACCGGTCGTTGGAGTGTCTTGCTCATGACTCTCCTGCTGGTCTTTAGCTCAGGGTGTAACATAACTACCGCATTGGATACGGATACCAAGCAGCATCTTAGTAAATATGATGCACTTGCTCAAAAGAAGAATGACCAATTGGATTTAGAACCTCTAAAATTAGAGCCCTATGCACGGGAAGTTGGCGGAAAAATCAGTGCTCCACAATATCGAAAATTTGCAGCGAACTCAAGCGTGTTAGTAAAAGGATCTGCAACGAAACACGCAGACTTCCGATCCAATGTCGCATGGATCGAGGTAGAGAAAGTAGGGGCAGATGGCAATAGAGACGAACGAAAATTTTCCTATTATGCGCGATTAAAGAAGGGCCATTTCTCCCAACAGGTACAATTGTTTGCAGGTACAGGAAGTTATCAGGTAACCGTTCGTTTGCCTGGGAAGGAACGAGAGGATCGCTTTTACGATCTGGCTCAGTTTGAAGTCATCAATGTGAACCCATTGAAAAAAAGGGACCTCGCCTATACACGGATCGGAACCAAGATTGGACTTACGGTGGAGGAGCCTCGTTCTGGCTTGGTAAAAAAGAAGAAACGATTTGAATTAAAGGGAAAAATCCGTCAGCCAAGTGGCAATCGTGTGATGATTCGCTTGGAGAAAGATGGACAACGTTGGCAACACTTGATTCCTGTAAAGGATGGAACGTTTACCAGTGAAGTTCCGCTGTTTTATGGAAGAGGCATTCATAAGATCACGGTGCTCTCCCAAGATAAGGATCGGTCAGAGTATTACAATGAAGCGGTTTCCATGTGGGTGGATAACCAACTGGATGTCAAACAAGAACCGATTCAATACTTTAAACATTACGACGAACGGGGTGTCAAGTTAGAAGCCCCCTTGGTAAGTGGTGGATCGGGCAAGATGAAATATCAGATTAAAGGACATATTGATCCAGAAGCCCCCTTTGCAAAAGAAACCAAGCACCTCATTGTACAAACAAAGAAAGGGGATCAAGAAGCGACGTATTTTATTCCGGTAAAGGACGGACGCTTTAACGATACCTTTTGGCTACGATTTGGTAAAGGGGATTATGAAGTCACGGTGAATGTTCCTGAAATCACCAACGTTCAGCGGGATTACTTTCGATTCTTTGGGGTTGCTCGTTTTCATGTAACGAATACAGAAGATCAAGATCTACGAAATTTGTTACCCTCGCGGGGAATTCAATCCGATAATGGAACGATCCGTTCCCTGGCGGAGGAACTTACTCGAAATAAACAAGGGGATCGAGCAAAGGTGTTTGCGATCTACCAATATGTTTCGAAAAATATTCGCTATGATGTTGCAAAATTTAAGCATGATGCTTTTGAATATGACGATAGTGCGCTAAAGACCCTGCATGAAAAGGATGGGGTGTGTCAGGATTACTCCTTTTTAGCGATTGCGCTTCTTCGCTCGATCGATATTGAGTCCCGTTTTATCGAGGGGATGGCTGAGGGAAACCGACATGCATGGGTGGAAGTAAAAGTGAAGGGAAGTTGGATTACGATGGACCCTACATGGGGAGCAGGTTATATCAATGGATCGGATCAGTTTGTTCAACGGTATACTACAAAATACTTTGATCCGAGTCCAAGGGAATTTGCTCGGACGCATTCTCGAACCGGTGTGATGTATTAAGGAAACCTCGATTGATCCCGCATTCCATGCGGGATTTTTTGTGTGAAGGGAGGTCGTGATATACTGTTGCGGATGAAGGGGTAAGGAATGAGGAGGCACGCTGGATGGTTGGTCAGGAGAGAGTAGAGTTTTATCATCATGTCGACGAAGAGGAAGCAGGGAAAATGGTACGTCAAGTATTGAGTAATCGGTTTCGATTTTCCCGGCGGATGTTTCGACGATTGCGAAATCATCAAGGTGTGACGGTCAATGGGGAGCGGGTGTATTTAACCTCACGCATCGCTGCAGGGGATGTAATCGAAGTGGTCTTGCCGATGGATGAAGGGGAGGGGATCGCGCCGGAACCGATTCCATTGGTGGTGAAGCATGAAGATCAGGATGTGATTATCCTTGATAAACCCGCAGGAATCGTCGTTCACCCAACGAAGGGCCATCCAGAAGGGACATTGGCAAATGGCTTGGCCCACTACTGGTTAGAGAAAGAAGAATTTCACCTGATACGTCCCGTCACGCGGTTAGATAAAGACACTTCAGGGCTGATTCTGTTTGCCAAACACGCCCATGCTCACGCTTATCTTTCTAAGCAAATGGCACGACGTCGATATCAACGGGAGTATTTTGCATTCGTTCATGGCAAAGTAGCGGAAGAGGAAGGTGTGATCGATGCGCCAATCCGTCGCCAATCCGATATCTCCATTATTCGGGAGGTTGCTGTGGACGGGGCGCATGCGGTGACCCACTTTCGCCGATTGCGTCAATGGAACAATGCAACCCTGTTGCACCTCTCCCTGGAAACGGGACGGACTCATCAAATACGGGTTCATCTTGAACACATGGGCTATCCGATAATCGGGGATGAAATGTATGGGGGAAGAAGGGGGGAGATGGGGATGAGTCGTCAAGCGCTCCATGCCGGTTTTCTATCCCTCATCCACCCGCGTAGTGAAGAGAGGCTCACGGTGGATGCCCCATTACCAGAGGATATGGCTACATTGCTTGTGGAGTTGGATCGATGGGAGTAGGTTCGGTGAAAGGTCATCGTTTGTACCTAATCAGAATGTTGTCGTATGTTCCATGGATTGGAGGGAGAGCATGTCTGAAAAAGTTGCATGGATAACAGGCGGCGCCACCGGCTTAGGAGTACAAGTTGCAAAGGAACTAGCCGCAGCAGGATACCATGTTCTCGTCAATTATCGCCGGAGTCAAAAACAAGCGGAAGCCTTGGTAGAGACGATCCGCAATATGGGTCGTGAAGCAGTCGCGATCCAAGGAGATGTATCGGATCCTCTCGCTGTCAAAGCGATGGTGAAGGAAGCGCATCAGCGCTGGGGTCGTTTGGATGTATTGATATGTACGGCAGGACCCTTCCTTTTTCGACACATTTCTACCGTTGATCTTACCGATGAGGAGTGGCGGGAGATGATAGACGGGAATCTCTCCAGTGTATTTTATAGCTGTCGAGGGGTGATTCCCAGGATGAGGGAGCAGGGGTGGGGGCGGATTATCACCTTTGGTTTTCCAGAAGTTGAGACGGCACCCGCATGGCCAGGCTTTTCTGCCTATGGCGCGGCAAAGGTAGGGGTGACTTCATTGACGCGTAGCTTGGCACAGGAAGAGGCACCCTATGGCATTACGGTAAATATGGTGTGTCCAGGGGATATTCGTCATCCCTTCAAAGAAGCGAAGATCAAGGACGCGCGAGGGAAGCTGGATGCAAAGAATCCAGTTGGCCGACCAGGTACGGGAGAGGATCTTGCCCGCGTGATTCGTTTTCTTATCCATAAGGATTCCGATTTTATCACGGGGGCGGTTATCCCTGTGACAGGTGGGTTCGATAATCGTGGTTTTCAAATCGATAAATAAGCATGGCTTTATAAGAAAAACGCCGTCATTCATCTATGACGGCGTTTTTCTTATAAAAACAAAGGCAACAAAAAATGTCGAATTACGTTATAATGTAGGGTGAGGTTTAATTTGCTTGCGGATCCCCACCCTGGCGACGAATCCATGCGCCTAAGATGAACCATAAGGATGAGAGAACCAGTCCCAGGAGAAAACCGGCGGGACCGTATATTTTCCACATGAAAAAGGATGCGAGAACTCCAAGTATTCCAGTGAAACGGCAGGCAAACACAGCCGCTTTTACGTTCATGACAATCACCTCGCTCCCACTATACCATATCTAGAAGTGAAGGAGATGGGATGAAGGTCAATCGCCATTTTAGCTATGATTTCCAATTTTTGATATAGAGAGAATGCTTTTATTATGCTATATTGCCTGAAAGAGTTGTGAGTGAAGTTGATTCACTGGGATGGTCGATGATTTTTGGATACGGTACAGCGTGTTTTTTTGCACGGATGATCAAAGGAATTCCAGGGGGTTTTTATAATGGAGAGTAACCGGATGGAACGCGGATCGCTTCCCTCTCGTTCTCGTGGGAATGGGCGTTCTACCACTCAATCACTCGGATCGCGTAGTAGCCGAGGAGATTTTGGTGGTGGAAGGTCTGGCCGTCGTGTTGGAAATGGAAGTGGTGGCGGCGGTGGTAATAAAAAACGATTCCGTTTTTTCAATAAAAAGTGGATTCTCTTAGTGCTATTAACCAGTGTCCTGCTTGTTATTGGCGGATGCTCGGCGGTATTTTTTACAGCAAAGTCCTATTCCATTGATGACGCGGCTAAAGCGATGGCAACGTCTTCTTATATCTATGATAAGGATAACAAACCGGTCATTCAATTGGGCGGTTCTAATCGAGAGTATGTGGAGCTAAAGGATATTAAGTCGCCAGAATTGGCAAAAACCTTTGTGGCGGTTGAGGATGAACGATTCTATCAACACAATGGGGTCGATTTTCGTGGTTTAGGAAGGGCAGTCGTGCGAAACATTATGTCCTTCGGAAAAGCCGAAGGGGCAAGTACGATTACGATGCAGGTGGCCCGGAATATCGTACTGAAAGATTCCGAGAAAACCTATTCCCGGAAATTAAGTGAGATGGCTGTGGCCATGGACTTGGAGCGTAGATCCTCCAAGGAAGAGATTCTAGAAAAATACCTGAACTATATTGAATTGGGGAACAATGTCCGCGGGATCAAAATGGCGGCAAAGATTTACTTTGATAAGGATATCACAAAGGAAAAATTGGAGCCCCAGGAGATCGCCATGCTGGCCGGACTGCCAAAGGCGCCCTATGGCTATAATCCCTATTCCAATCCGAAAGAAGCAACGATGCGGCGAAATACCGTCTTAAACAAGATGGCAGAACATACCCCTGGCGGGCAAATCATCACCCAGGAAGAAGCGGACAAAGCAAAGAAAACCGGTCTTGGCGTCGATAAAGAATACCTGGCGAAACACCTTAAACGCGGGAAATACGCGGCTTATCGCGATTATGTGCTGAGTGAACTGAAGGAACGTTACGGGAACAAATCCACTGAAGAATTGGTGAATGGTGGGTATAAAATTAAAACCGCCCTCAATCCCAAAGCACAGTTGGCCGCAGAACAAGCGTTAAAGGATGAAAACCATTTTAAGACCCGGGCGGGTGCTGTGGATAAAAACCTCGACTCGGGTATGACCCTCATGGATCGGAAAAATGGTGAAGTGGTGGCCATTGGCGGAGGACGAAACTATATCACCGGCAACTTAAACCGGGCGACCCAACGAGTGCAACCGGGGTCCTCGATTAAACCGATTACCGTCTTTGGTCCTGCCGTCAAAGACCATAATTTCAATGAATACTCCAGGGTAAAGGATGAGAAGATCACCATTGGTAGCTGGACCCCGCGCAATGAGTCCAGACGATACTATGGTGAGATTCCGATGCAAAAGACGGTCTCTTTATCCCTCAATGCCTCGACGGTGTGGCTGTTGGATAAGTATGTGACCACGAGTGCCGCTGCCAACTATGCGGAAAAGGCAGGGATCACCTTAGAGGAGAAGGATAAACGATATCCCGCTGCTCTTGCGTTGGGTGGATTAACCAAGGGGACAACCACGGTAGAGATGGCCCAAGCATATTCCTCCTTAGCCAACAATGGGAAGAACAGCGATGCCCATGCGGTTGTTAAGTTGATTAATCGCGAGGGTCAAGTGGTTCAGCCTGATAAACGGATTGTGAAGCATAAACAAGTCTTTGATCCAAAGACCTCCTATTACATGACGCGCATGTTGAAAAATGCGGTTCAATCCGGTACCGGGGTCAATGCAAAAATGGATGATGGACGGGATGTTGCAGGGAAAACCGGGACGACACAAAATAGTAAAGAATGTTGGTTTGTGGGCTATACGACGGATTACGTAGCGGCGGTTACGGTATTTAAGGATAAAGAAACACCCACGGATCTAAGTGGGGGTAGGTATGCGGCTCCGATTTGGAAAGAAGTGATGACCGCTGCGGAAGAAGGTAAGCCTGTTGCGCACTTCCAGAAGCCAGCAGGTGTGAAAGAGCCTACTCCTCCGTTCCAGTTGAAACAGGTCGGTGACCTATCAGGCTCCTTCGATGCCAATGCGAAGGCCATTAACCTCCATTGGACGGACTATGATAAAGAAGGTCGCGTCAAATATCGGGTGGAACGCTCAGAGGATGGCAGTAATTGGAACTCGATTGGAGAGAGCCAAGATGGTGGCTTCACGGATCGAAACATTAAAATTCCTAAGAAGCGAAGTGGATGGGATAATTTCTGGGGAAGTGGTGACCCCGAGGAGAGGCAGTATCATTACCGAGTGATTGCTGTCGATACACAAGCAGAGGGTGATGATAGTAAAGAGGCAGCCCCCTCGGGCACCGTAACCATTACTGTGAAGGCCAAGGGCCATAGTGATGAACCCGGACCTAATGATCAACAGCCCCAAGGCGGCGATCAACCCCAAGGGGGGGATCAGCAAGGGAATGATCGCGGTGGCCAAGGAAATGATATTAGCATCCCCGATGGAGACGTTAATGGTGGCGACCAGCCGAATGATCAAAATGGCAATGAAAATGGGAATGATCGCGGTAATCAAGGCGGTAATGATCGAAATGGGAACGACAATGGTTGGCCTTGGCCATAAGTTTATAGAAGGTTGATTGGACCGGCGGTTGCCGGTCTTTTTTTGCGTTCGGAAGGGACTACTTGGTTTTTATGGAGAATTAAAGTAGGATAAGACTAATTGAAATGAATGACAAATATTGTTTTAAGATCAAGATATAGATAGATCCAAGAGGGTGATCGTGAAGATCAAGAGAAGGAGGGGGTTAAGATGGATGAGTGGAATAAAGGTGACGATGATTCATCCGATACGAAAGGGAGACGGACAGGGTCCCGGTCAGAACGGCTAGGTTCATCCGTTCCAAGAAAGCGGCTGTTTAATAAGAAATGGTTTTTACTGGTGTTATTAACATCCGCTTTATTGATCGCAGGTGGTTGTTCGGCGGTGATGCTCACGGCAAAATCCCTTCCCCTCGATCGGATGAAGGAAATTCAATTTGCTTCCACCTTGTATGATAAGAGTGGGAAAGAAGTGACGAAGTTAGGTCCAACACAACGGGAATATGTGGAGATGCAAGATATTGTGTCGCGTAAATTATTGGGGAATACCTTTATCGCGGTCGAAGACCGACGTTTTTATAGCCATAATGGGGTGGATTTTAAGGCTATCGCCAGAGCGATGGTGGCAAATCTCTCCCAGGGGCGGCGCGCAGAAGGTGGCGGTACAATCACCATGCAGGTCGCACGGAATGTCGTCCTAGAGAATACAGAAAAGACGTATACAAGAAAATTAAAGGAAGTAGCAGTTGCTTGGAATTTGGAGCGAGATTACACCAAAGAGCAGATTCTAGAAGCCTATTTGAACTTTATCTATCTTGGTAATGATGTACAAGGTGTGCAAATGGCAGCAAAGATATACTTTGGCAAAGATTTAACGAAGGATAAATTGGAACCTCAGGAGGCGGCCTTACTCGCTGCGCTCCCAAAGGCGCCTTCTACCTATGATCCCTATCGCAATCCGAAGCAAGCGAAGGAACGGAGAAACCTTGTATTAAAGTTGATGGCGCAAGAGGGCGTCCTTTCAGAAAAAGAGATGACCCAGTACCAAAAGACGGATCTGGGTGTGAATCGCAAGTACTTACAAAAATACATTAAGGAAGATCGATATCAGGCCTATAAACACTATATTATGGTTGAGGCTTCCAAGCGGTTTGATATCCCAGAAGAAGAGCTTGCGACTGGGGGATATCAAGTGTATTCCTATTTGGATGCGAAAGCGCAAAGGGCGATGGAGGGTGCTTTTAAAAAGGACAGCCTTTTTAAAAATCGCAAGGAGCTTGATGGAGGAGCCACCATGGTCGATCCTAAAACGGGGGGAGTGGCGGCGATTGCTGGCGGTAGGGAGTACTTAGGGCGGGGGTATGTCCTTCGATCCACAGAAAAAGGACAGCCAGGCTCGTCGATTAAGCCGATCACGGTGTATGCTCCTGCCGTGGAGGAAGAGGGATACAACGAGTATTCCACGGTCCAAGATCCACCGGGGTACCATGTGGGCTCATGGGAGCCTAAGAACTATCAAAAACGATACTATGGAAGTCTTCCTCTCAAAGATGTGTTAGCGAAATCCTTAAATGTTGCCACCTCGTGGCTATTGACGGAAAAGGTGGGCATGGATACGGGTATAGCATACGGGGAGAAGATGGGCCTTCCTTTGACGAGTAAGGATAAAGAAGCACCAGCGGCCATTGCTTTAGGTGGACTGACCGAAGGAGTCAGTACCGTCGATATGGCCCAAGCCTATACCGCTTTTGATAATGAGGGCAAGTTGATGAAGGCTCATGCGATCAAAAAAATAACCACCCATAATCAGGAGTGGAAGCCGGATACCGATTTATCCGAAGGTGAGACGGTGTTCTCCAAAAAGACGGCTTATTATCTCACGCGCATGATGCATTACAATGTCAAACAAGGAACGGGTAAAAATGCGAGGCTCTCGGATGGGCGGGATGTGGCAGGGAAGACGGGGACGACGCAAAATAGTAGCCGGGCGTGGTTTGTTGGCTATACAAGGGAGTATGTGATGGCCGCCATGGTGTATAACAAAGAAAATGGCAAGGTGGAGTTGACCGGTGGAGAAT
This sequence comes from Marininema halotolerans, assembly GCF_900116235.1. Taxonomy (GTDB): domain Bacteria; phylum Bacillota; class Bacilli; order Thermoactinomycetales; family DSM-45169; genus Marininema; species Marininema halotolerans. The sequence goes on from NZ_FPAA01000007.1 coordinate 80,547, forward strand.
ACCCAGCGAAAATTTTTAAGGAAGTCATGACGGACACCTTAAGCGGGAAGCCGGTGAGTCATTTCACGAATCCTGGGGTGAAAGAGCCAGAACCTCCCTTTACACTCAAAGCCGTCGACCTAAAGGGACAATTCCTTAAACAAGATCGTTCCATCCAGCTGCATTGGAATGATTACTCGGATCGGCTCGTATATCGGGTGGAAAGAACGACGGATGGATCCAACTGGAATGAAGTCGGTCAAACCTCGGATGGGAGCTGGACCGATACGGATATACGTCTGGGGAATAATCCCCTTGATAATTTCTTCCGCGGCGGAAAAGAAGGGGTCTATACGTACCGGGTAATTGCAATCGATCAAAAGACCAATGAGGAGTCGGATCCTTCGAATACGGTCACTGTGAAGGTGGTTTCCGAGAATAAACCCCCCGTAAACCCCGGAGATCAACAGGGAGACAATCGTGGTGATCAACAACAAGGGGGCAATCAAGGCAACCAACAAGGAGGGCAACAAGGGGGTAATCAACAGGGCAATCAACAAGGAAATCAACAAGGAGGACAACAGGGCAATCAACAAGGTAGCCAAATAGGAATTCCAGGGGGTCAGACGCAATCACCCTTTCAGCGTCCTCGACCGGGTAGAAATCAAGGGCAGTTCTAACTAAAGCCCGTCTCCCATACACTGTCTTACGGGACGAGTTGAGGGGAGGCGGGTTTTTAGTGGCTGTTCACGAACGGTGGTACACAGCCTCTCGTGTCGGATTTGCTTATATCGGCACGGTCGTGGGAGCAGGATTTGCTTCAGGGCAGGAGATCATGCACTTTTTTACACGCTTTGGTGCAGAGGGTGTCTGGTCGATCTTAGTGGTTGCCAGTTTATTTTCATGGTTGGGGATTCGGATGATGGTGATGGGATCACGGCTGCGGGCCAAGTCCTATGAAGAGTTTAATCGCTATTTATTTGGAGATCGTTTTGGTCGTTGGATGAACGTATTTGTTGGGATCGTCTTGTTTGGTGTGACAACGGCGATGATGTCGGGAACCGGGGCATTATTTGAGGAACAATTAGGGCTTTCCTTCCATCTGGGTGTGATTGCGACGTCGCTCATTGCTTTTTTCATCATTATGCGTGGGATGGATGGCATCTTGTCTGTGAATGCCTTCGTCGTGCCGTTGATGTTTTTATTTACCGTATTAGTAGGGGTTCAAGGGTTTCGTAGTGGGGGTCTGGATGGATTTATGCAAATGGTATCCATCGCTGACCAAGGACATTGGGGAATGTCGGCATTAACCTATGTTGCCTTTAACTTAGCAATGTCCCAAGCAGTTCTCGTACCCATGGGAAATGAAATTCAAGATGAAAAAACCCTCCGGATTGGTGGTATCCTTGGGGGTGTGGGGTTAGGGCTAATGTTGTTGTCCAGTAACTTTGCACTTGCCTTGGAATCACCTGAGATTTTTGGCATGGAAATTCCCATGGCCCTGGTCATTGAATCATTGGGTCAAGGGATGAAGTGGTTCTTTCTTGCAGTGATGTGGGGAGAGATCTTCACGACCTTAATTGGGAATGTGTATGGATTGGCGGCGAATTTGGAGCAACGGGTACCGTTTCGCACACAAAGCCTGATGGCGTTGATCTTTATATTGGGCTATCTGTGTTCATTAGTCGGTTTTCATGTGTTTGTGGGGAAAGTCTATCCGCTTTTTGGTTACTGTGGTATGGTCGTGGTGTTATTGTTGGTTCTTCGTCGATATCCCCAATGAGAAAAGCCACCCCTATGGCTGGGATGGCCCGACTTGGTTACATTTCATGGGAAAGAGCGCTGACCAGTTGGTCGTATTCTTCGGGTTGAATAAATTCGTTTCGATGCCAATGAGTGCGAATCCATTGTAGTAGCTCGTATTTGGTGTTGAAAAATTCGCCGGTCGTATCGGCATTTCGAATCCAAAATTGGGTCTGATCTTCATCGGCACGCACTTCGCAGGGATAGGCTCCTTTTTTACTCATCAAGGAGAACTCCATGGAGACACCTCCTCCCGCATGACTTGATGTTAGGGTACCCAGGATGTTCGATGTTCACCACGCAATCAATACGAATCAGATATGATCGATGGGAGTGGATGATGAGTGGATGTAAGTGAAGCGATTCGAACACGGCGTAGCGTAGGAAAAGTGAGCGCGGAAATGCCGGATAAAAGATTAATCGATAAGGTGTTAGAGGCGGCACGTTGGGCGCCTAATCACCATATGACACAACCCTGGCAATTCTATGTGTTGGTAGGGGATGCCCGCCAGCGGCTCGGCAGCGTGTTACAGGAGATCAAAGCAGAAGGAATGAATGAAAAGGAACGTGCACAAGCATGGGATCAGTTGGAGAGAGTGAAGGAAAAGCCCCTTCGTGCCCCCGTCATTATTGCGGTCGGGGTGAGCCCTTCGAAGGATCCCAAAGTGGAAGAAATCGAAGAAATTTCTGCGGTGGCAGCAGGGGTGCAAAATGCGTTACTCACCGCCCATTCTCTGGGGCTTGGAGCGATATGGCGTACGGGTAAGCCTACTTATCACCCCAAGATGAAGGCGTTTTTTGGTCTGGATGCAAGGGATACGCTTCTAGGATTTATCTATCTAGGCTACCCTGCGATGGTACCCCGTGAGCGTGATCGTTTACCGATGGAAGAGCGTGTAGAATGGTGGGATCATTAAAGATCGAATGAAACGGTAAAGGAGCGTTGAAGATGACTACATATTTGTTGATCATCGTGACTGCCTACCTAACCGGATCACTCCCTCTTGTTAGTTTATGGCGAGGCAAGGGATTTCGGGCATGGCCACCCCCGGATGGCGTTTACCAACCGCGGGATTTTTCGGAGTCCTTATGGATGTTGCTTCTTGAAATAAGTAAAGGTGCAATTGCCACGCTGCTAGGTTTAATGTTTCTAGGTTGGTCGGGGGCTGCAATGGCTGCGCTAATGGTTGTAACCGGACATCTATTTCCTATTTTTACGGGCTTTCGGGGCGGGAAAGGAATGGCTGTTTCGGCGGGGGCCTTGCTTATCCTCAGTCCTTTTCTCTTCATCTTAGGGATCGGCATTTATGTGGCTGTTTTGTTATTAACCCGTTACCTTTCAATTTCGGCGGTGGTTGCTACGGGAGGCGTGCTTCTGCTCTCTTTAGTTCTTTTTCCTAGTTTTTATGTGATTTTAGTGGTTTTCATCTTAGGGGGATTGATCTTGATTCGTTATCGTGAGCCGTTAGCGCGATGGCGACGGGGCTCAGAACGCCCCTTTCATTTTCGGGGATTTCGGCGATGGGGATGACTCCCCTCCCGCTTTATGCTATCAATCGCTTCAGCCCTTCATTCTTCCTCTCCTCTGTTTACGAGCTTCTGTTACAATAGAGGGCAAGAGAAGGTGGATGAGGAGGAACGAGGGTTGGAACAATTGGGTAGTCTACGACCGCTGTACCATGAATTTACGTCCCCAGTCTCCTATTTTTTTCGAACAGGAGAAGACCGTGCATTACTGAATGACCTCGTTGGGGAGACGATACGCATTGAATTTAAGGGTGAGATTCACTGTATTCATTGTGGTAGGAAGGTGAAAAAGACATATAATTCAGGTTCGTGTTATCCGTGTTTTCGAGATTTGGCAGAGAATGATCTTTGTATTGTTAAACCTGAGCTGTGTCATTTTCACCAAGGGACATGCCGGGATGAAGACTTTGGTCAGTCCCATTGTATGCAAATGCACATTGTATACTTAGCACTATCCAGTGAGGTGAAGGTGGGAATTACTCGGAAAACCAATCAGTTTAAACGCTGGGTGGATCAAGGGGCAGTTCAGGCGTTACCCATCGCAGAGGTGCCGAGTCGAAAACTAGCGGGTGAATTGGAAGTGGAACTTGCCCAACATATCTCCGATAAAACCAACTGGCGTCGGATGTTGAAAAATGAAATTGCCGAGCGGGATTTGACGCAGGTGAGAGCAGAGCTTTTTGAACAGGTTCCGGAACATTTTCACCCTTACTTAATTGCAGAGGGGGAAATGCACGCGATTACCTATCCGCAACTATCCGCCCCCGAAAAAATCACTGCCTGGAACTTGGACAAACATCCTGAAATCAGTGGGAAATTGATTGGGATCAAAGGGCAATATCTTATTTTCGATACAGGGGTTTTCAATGTGAGGAAATTTGCGGGTTACCAAGTCGCCTTGGTAGTTTAACAATAGCGAAACCAGAAGAATTGTCCTTATCGATAAAAGAGCAGGTCTCAAGAGACCTGCTCTTTTACATGGGGAAAGTTTAGACTCACGAAAAATTAATTTTTACCATCTTGTAAAATATATAGAAAATATTGTATAATAAGGATGCAACAAAATTCGATAAATTAAGAGGGTTTCTTCTTCTTGTGACAACTCTTGTCGGAAGAAGAACGTTGAAGGGAGGCGATTATCAAAGGAAAATAATTGATCGTATCAAACAAACGGTTCTCACGTGATGCCCTGTGATCCGGAGATTTCTCGTTGTCTCTATGGACAAGCTTTTTTTTGCGACTAATCTCAACCAACGTATTTTGTAAAACGCCCAGGGTGTGTACGCTCCAACGAGCCTGGATCAAGGAAAGATGGGATGCCCTTCCTGCCAGAAATGACTTCTTTCCCATCGATGGAGCGAGTACGGGGTAGGTAGTCTGACTACCAATGAGTCGGTAAATGGAAAGATGCGAAAACAGACAACGAATGGATCGAGTGGAATCAGCAGAGAGAATTAAAAAATAGGAGTGAAATGATGAAAACAAAAATTCTTGTGACCGTGTTGGCATTGATGGTTGTGTTAGGCGGAATGGCTCCTGCTTCCTTTGCAGCCGGGAAGGAAAATACGATTCAATCGTTTTACTATCTGAAGGTGGATGGGAAAACGGTAACAGCAAAGAGTCGTGTCAATCAGCTTTCCAAAGACAATGGCATTCAAGTAACAATGGTGTTACCCAAGCAGAATAAAAACGGAGATTGGCTTGCCTATGGTTTTACAAGCCGAGAGAAAGCCAATCAGTTTGCAGAAAAGGACAAAAAGAAGCAACAACGTAACATCTCCATGCTGGGTTCGGGCGCATGTTGCACGGACTTTTATGAGGGCAAAAATAAATCAGGACAATACATCTATTGGCGGAGTGGCTTTACAAATCTCTCCTCTGCCTGGAACGACCGCATCTCCTCATTAAGCACAGCTTCTTCCTCCAATAGTTATTCCACGACCTTGTGGGAGCACACTTCGACCCAAGGTTATGGTCGAGGGGTATACTTCAGACATTCCGATTGGTATGGTAAAACTGCCAATATGGCATCGGATTGGAATAATGTCGCTTCAGCAATTGAAATTAAATAAGTAGAAAAACCCCCTATCCTCCAGTGATCTGGAGGATAGGGGGTTTTTATCATTTATGGGAGAAGCGCGCGGGATTGATTTGGGAAGGTTAATAGATCCAATGGTGCATTGTTCACGATTCGTGAATCGCTTATGAATAGCCAAAAGGATCAAGTAGTCTCTTCGCTATGGGGTAAGCATTACGTATTGGCCGTGGTTCGCGTATAGGTCACGGTAACTTTAAGATTAGGAAAGGAAGGTTGGGCATTCGGTTGATAGATAACGACACTTCCTCTTTGAAATCCTGCTGGTTCTTGTTTGGCATTCGGTCGCGTATTGCGGACGATTACCCCAGCGGGATCCGCCGAAAAGGCATAGGTTTGACCAGCGGGAAGGACGAGATCGAACCGTTGCTCAGCTTGGGCTCGCTTCACTTGTTTCCGTCGTAATTGGTTGCTTCTGACATCAAGGGGGGATCCAGCACGATTGATGGTAATTTCAATGGCAATCGGTCGCGGAGTTGGATTATTAACCGTGTAGTTGGTATGGTAGGTACCCGGTCCTAAAGGTGCGCCGGCTTGAGTGGCTCCTAGCCCGATGGTTCCAGCTTGATACGGGGCAGACCATGCCCACGCTCTCACTCTTTGCGCTTTTTTTACATTGCCCGCCCCTACTGTTCTAAATCCCCATAGGGGAGGGACTGTCTCGACATCAATGGTCATGGAACATCCTCTCCTTTTTCGCATCCTATATCCCATTCATTCGTTGTACATATGGGAATGGCGTTTGTGGAGATCCGAAAAAAAGGGCAGGTAACCCATTTATGCTTCCTTTCGTGTCATGGAATGGGGTCAAAAGAAGGGAGTTCACATAGAGTTCATCGAATCATGTAAAACTAAATGGGTTGACTGATTCGCGAGGGAGGGATTGGATGGCTAGGATCTTAGTTGCAGATGATGATGCCCATATTCGACAGTTGGTCGTTTTATATATGAAAAAGGAAGGCTATGAGGTAAGGGATGTAGCCAATGGAGAAGAAGCCTTAGTGGTCATGGATAAAGATCATATGGACCTGGCTGTCATTGATATCATGATGCCGGAAATGGATGGATGGGAACTTTGTAAAGAAATACGATCCCGTGGGGACATGCCGATCCTGATGATTACAGCAAAGGGAGAGGCGGAGGATCGGGTGAAGGGATTCCAACTGGGAACGGATGATTATGTGGTAAAACCCTTTGATCCAACCGAATTGGTTTTGCGGGTGAAGGCGCTACTGAAACGTTATCGGGTGGCGACCTCGCAACAGGTTGTTTTTGGTGACACGATCATTGATGGAGAACGAAATGAGATTAGGGTAAAAGGGGAGGTCATTCAACTTCCTCTGAAGGAATTTGAGTTGTTATTTAAACTAGGAGGATATCCTGGACAGATCTTTACGCGTGCCCAATTGATTGAACAGATCTGGGGGCTGGATTACGAAGGATATGATCGAACGGTGGATGTGCATATTAAGCGATTGCGGCAACGATTAGAGGGACGGACAGAGGATATATGGATTTCAACGGTACGAGGGTTAGGTTACCGACTTGAGGCGAAGGGTGAATGAATAGTATCTATGCCAGAGTCGTCGCTCTATTTTTGAGTGTTGTGGTGATCAGTCTTTTAGCAACGTCGATCCTCTCGAAATGGTGGAATGAAGAGCGAATAGAAAAGCAGATGGAAAGACAGGTCATTAAAGATTCCCACGGTATTTTCGAGTTATATAATCAAGCAGAAACGGGTAATTTTAATCGTTATTTAGCAACGGTGGCACGGCTAAAGGATTATGATCTGTATGTCTATACAAAAGAGGGTTTGATGCGCCGCTATCCTGGGCGCAAAGATAGCCAGCCAGTGGATATCCGGCCGGATACCATCGATCATGTACTGGCTGGTGACGTATACCGTGGTTTTACAGAACCGGATAGTAAGATTCCTCTTGAAGAGCGAACCGTTGGCATCCCTTTTGTCGAAGGGCAAAAGCGGTACGCTCTGTTTATCCGTCCCAACATTGGTGGCCCACGAAAAGACTTTAATCGTATGATGGCGATCATTCTCATCATGGTACTGATCATCGGTGTGCCCTTGGTGCTGATTGCTTCGCGCTATTTGGTAAAGCCCCTTCAAGTGATGACGCGGGCGACAAGGCGACTCGCAAAGGGGGATTTTAGCGTCCGGCTACAAATGAATGATCGCAGAGATGAGTTGGGCACCCTTGCTACAAGCTTTAACGATATGGCGCGGGAGTTGGAACAAATTGAGGAAATGCGTCGTCGCTTTGTATCCAATGTATCCCATGAGTTTCAATCTCCATTGACATCCATTCGAGGGTTTTCTAAAGCTTTACAGGAAGAAGAAATGCCACGATCCGAGCGAAGAAATTACTTGGCGATTATTGAGAAGGAAAGCGAGCGCTTATCCCGATTAAGCCGAGATCTCTTGCAACTGGCATCCTTAGAGTCGGATCGCCACCCTTTCCGTCCCACCCATTATGCTTTGGATGAACAACTACGGGAAGTGCTAGTCAATATGGAGCCTTTATGGGCGCAAAAGCGTTTGACGATGGACCTGGATCTCGCCCCATTGCATATTGATGCCGATCGCGACCAATTGGCCCAGGTGTGGACAAATTTGTTGTCCAATGCGATTAAGTTTACACCACTAGAAGGAGCTATTCGTATTCGACTTCAAGAAGTGAAAGGGCAAGCGCAAATCCAGATTGAAGATACCGGCCCAGGCATTCGAAAAGAGGACCTACCCAATGTCTTTCAGCGCTTCTTTAAGACCGATCCATCCCGTGATCGATCCCAGGGGGGAAGCGGGATCGGGCTGGCGATTGTCCGCGAAATCATTCGACATCACCAAGGAAATATTGCTGTGGAAAGTGATTGGGGAAAAGGCAGTACGTTTATTGTCACTCTCCCTGTTAAAGTAGCCAAAAAGCAAAACTGAACGAAGTAGGATACAACGAAGTATCCGATCAAAAACCCAGGAAAATCACTTCCTGGGTTTTTGGTAGTTTTTACATAGTAAGTGTCATCGTTTCAGAAGGAAAAGTGGTCACAAAAAAGGAGGACTCTCCGAATTATTAATTGAGGGGCTTAAAGAGGGAATGTTGTGAGGCGTAGAAGATGAGAAAGTTGTCTATTTAACATTTGCCTATGGATATCATTCAATATCGGAGTGGATAAGGGTGACTGATACTACGTTGACTGTTATAGCGATCCTGAGTGTGATGGCTATATTGATAGGGTTTTTGGTTTTTATGTTTTGGTTAGAATTTTTCAATAGAGATTTGCTTCTTAAGATAACCGTCCTAGGTATAATTGAATGTATGTTTGCTATAAATCTTGCTAAAGAAATAGTGGTTCATTTTTATCATGGTGAAATTGTATTAGCAATAATTGGTTTAATTGTTTTATTGTGTACTTTGTATGCATTCTACTTTTTAATTGTTGTTGAATATAATAAGTTAACTGCATATTTTATAAATAAATTAATTCCAGAAAGATGGATATCGTTTTTTTGGGTACTAATCAAATCTGAAGATACAGATAAAAGGGACGAAGAAAAGTAGGTTGGAAAGGGAGTTGTAGATGACTCGTATAATAGATTCATAGAGGTGAATAGTGGATGCAAAAAAACAAAGATAAACAACTGAAATTTCTTATGTGGGTATGTATAATGATTTATCCATCGCTTATTTTATTCAACGCCTTTTTAATTAATCGATTTCACTTAACACCTCCAAAATCAGAATATGTTATTTATGGAACGACTGGTATAGTAAGTGTTATTATTTTTATTATAATAATTTTTATAAATAAAAAAAGATAACATTGACTAATTGTAACATCGTATTAGGTGTGATTTGTAACATTCAGATATAATAAATTCCCATTGTTAAACCGTAAGCGGTTTGTAGCAAAGAGAGAAGAATGTATCAATGGTTCTCCTCTTAACAATTTTTCTCCGAGGTAGTGATGACTGATGGGCAGTCCCTGGTGGATCATTTTGATTAGTGCTACCCTTATCCTTTCATTCTTCTATATTCTCATAAATTTTGTAGATAAAAAGAGCAAACAAAAATCGGATCTCTGTATCGATGTAATTGTCGCCTTCTTATGTAGTGCTTCTGTGATAGTCGTCTTGGCTATAGTACCAACTTATTTGACAGCAGTATTAATAGGTCTCCATTACATTGCACCTGACGCAGTAATCATATCAAGTTGTAGCCAGGTTATATTACTGTCGATTGTTGTGTCATTGGCTACAGATTTATTATATGATTCCGCGAAGAAATTGATTTTATATTTTATTAAACAAAAAAATTATTTATTTAGTATTAATTTGGCATTCGGTATACTGTTATCAGTATTTGTCACGTTTTTTGTGTCTAATTATTTAATAACAGGAGTGACCTTAACACTCGGAGCCACGTTGATTGTTGGAAGTATGAATGCGTTACTTGATCTTACTTTAAATACCTATGTCAATAAATTGAGGTGATATCAGTATGAGGCACATTATTAAAGACTCATTTGGTTATTTTATTACAATGATGATTTTTTATTTTATTTTAGAATTTATTATTAAAGTAAATTCCTTTGATCTAATTTTAATATTGGAGGCGACTCTAGCAGTTGCAATTATCAACGCAGTTGCAAAAATAATATACCGACAAATCTTTATAAAATATCAACATGAAAATGCCGAGCGTAAAAAGAAATTCAAAGGTAGCGCAATTCGGTTGCTCTTAGGTGTAACGAAAGAAGACCTTGAGAGGTGGACGGAAGAGAAACGTGCAGAGGGAGAAGATCCAGCGAAAACGTAGAATTATGTCTCAAAAAGTAGGGAGAAAGCCCCTTTTGGTTAACCAAAAGGGGCTTTCTCTTTGTTTACGAATCCGTTTGTCTGTCGAAGAATTTATTCCGAGGACTTATTGCCCCAAACGTCGGCAGTTATCAATCGCTAAGTGTAAAAACAGGCTGCCTAGAGGATCAATATCCCAGTCACCTTCTTCTTTCTATGCATATGATGTTTTTGGAAATAGAATTACTCCTGCTATTAAAATAGAATATCGATTTATTAATGTTATGAATCTATATTATTCACAGACAAAACCATATGAATAGTGCCTCTTGCTAATAAATGCATGAAGGGTTGGATGACTATTATGAGTGGCAAGCGTATGCTTACGGTAATGACGCAGAATATGTATCTTGGGGCTTCCCCGCTCCCTCTGTTTGGGACGACTGCAGCAGAATTACCTCCCCGTGTAACACAAGTAGTTGAACAGTTTTTAGCAACCAATATATTTGCCCGTGTGAATGGCATTGCTGCTGAAGTGAAAAGAGTACGTCCAGACTTACTTGCTTTTCAGGCAGTAGAGATTGTAAGGTTACTAGCTCCTCCTGGATCACAAGCGCCCAGTGTCACTTATAACTTTTTAACTCTGATTCAACGAGCCCTTCGGAAACAAGGGTTAGACTATCAAGTAGTATCCATCGGCCGGAATTTTTTCGGAACAGCCCCTTCGTCGACCAATTACACCGTAAGCCTCAGGGATCGAACCGTCATTCTTGCGAATAGAAATAGTCCCCTTTCCTTTTCCAATGTCCAAAATCGTAATTTTAGAGTTAACTTGGTTACCGTTGTTGGTGGAAATCCCTTCCCAAATACCTTGGGATATTCCATCGTAGACGTTAATGCATATGGTAGAAAATTCAAATTTGCAACTGCCCATTTAGATTTCTATTCTCCTGCTATTCGACTCGCCCAAGTAAATGAACTGATTCGAGCTCTGTCCAATACGAACCTCCCCGTACTTCTCATTGGTGACTTCAACAGTGATGCAATTACGAAGGAAAGAACCTATCAGAGGCTGTTAAATGCAGGCTATACCGACGCATGGAACGTAAAAGGAGTAGGGTCAGGCGCGACCTATGGCAATCGTGATAATCTACTCAATGTATTTCCGATGTATACTCGACGAGATGACTATGTGCTATTTAAAGGTAGAAGTGCTTTTCAAGTGAACCAAATATCTCGCACGGGGGCCACTCAACGAAGTCGTAGACCTTCTGCACCTTTATGGCCCTCACAAAATGCGGGTGTTGCAGCCAACCTTCAACTGCTATAACCATAAGTACAATAAAACACATGATAAAGTGAAGGACGGACGGTGGGTAGCTAATATAAAAAAGGTATCCATTAATGGATACCTCGATAATGTGGAGAAAGTACCTTTTGGTTAACCAAAAGGTTCTTCTTGTTTACGATTCAACTGCTGTTTTACTTCTTGATCAAGCGAATGGCATCCGCTATGACAAATCCATTAGCTTTATCAGAGAGGGTAACTTTATAGTCCTTCCCACCTGTATAGGGGTAGGTTCCGAGGTATACCCATTTTCCCCCGTTAATTCGTTGATTGACTTCTTTTATTTTGGACCCACCCTCGTAATCAATGCGATAGGGCGAGTTTGTCCCACGGTCCTTATAGGATTGGTAGCGAGCATATACTTTATAATTGCCACTCTCAGCAATGTTAAAGTTCCAGGTGAATGTCGCTAATCCAGTCCCTTTACCATTATATTGATAGTTGGTACCATAGTAATTTTTCACATTGCTAGAAAATACCCATTTGCCTTTGGATTGGCTACTGGAGTGGGCGTTATCACTGATGATCGCGCTAGGAAGATACTCGAATCGGACGGCGTCTGCGATCACGTAGCCATTGGCTTTATCCGTCAATTGAACAGTGCCCTGTTTTCCTTTGGCGAAGTTAAACGTACCTAGTTCGATCCACTTTCCACCGGATTTCTTTTGATTGATGGATTTGGTGTACTTTCCATCTGCGTAGGTCACGGTATAAGGCGCATTGGAGGCGCGGTCAGAGGCGGAGGTATATCGAATCGATACTTTATAGACGCCAGTCTCTGAAGGATTGAACTTCCATGTAAAGCGAGCTTTACCGGTTCCTTTTCCGTTGGGTTGATAGTTCTTCTTATAATAGCCTTTTATTGAAGTGGAGTTTGGCCATGTTCCAACATAGAAAGTATATTTACGGTCGTTATTATCGATGATGCGTACATGGGTGTCTTCATCCAGTGCATCTTTTACATCGTGTCGAATGTTCCCAAGATCCGCATGAAGTTTTCCACCAGGGCAACTGGTCGATGTACGAGGAAAATCTTTATGTCCTTGTAGGTTTGGAACGTTCGTGTCTACCTTGGGGACATTTGGATCATTGTATTCATAATTGCGGACGACATTGGTTTTACCTAAGGGATCAATCCCATGGATATCGGCTTCATAGGCGAGTAGGTCAATTAATGAAGAACGCATTTTGCTAGGTAGGGATTTATTTTGATAGTCTCCCATTACTGCGACACCGAAGGTTGTGTGATTAAAAGAGTAGGTATGCCCGCCTACCACTCCAGTAGTCAGAACTTCCCCGTCTTTTCCTTTTCGGCCTTCGTATATTTTCCCATCACTACCGATAATCGCATTGTATGCGATATCACCCCAGCCCTTGGTTTTTGCATGGTAGTAATAGATCGAACGAACTCGCGCTGCTGGATCAGGATCACTATTCGGTGTATCCGTATGGTGAATCGCAAGGTGAGTCATCTTAGGGATATATTGGCGGGGCCAATCTTCTCTCTTTTCTCCTGTTTGCGAATCCTTTACATAACGAAGTTCTTCATCCGCTTTCCATTGGGAGCGGCTAACAATATTAGGGCGATTGATGGCGGCATTTGCTTTTGTATAAAGGAGAGATGCAAAGGATGTCTTTTCTTTTGCCGCTACTTGTTTTCCATCTTCAGAGTTAAGAAAAGTGACGCTAACATCGTGGAATTGCGCTTCCTTTGTTTCTCCAGAAAATGCAACTTTATATTGTAAGTACTTGTCATGATCAGCATAGATGAGATTGCCAAATACCTCATTGCTTTGTACGTGGTCGGGAGATTCAGATGAATCGACTTCTACCGGTTGCCAAGCCGTCCATTGAGTCTGATCCTTCGAAGTGCGTATGAAAAATTGGGCGGATTCTTGTGGTTCACTGTTGGGAAGCACTTTCTTTCTTCCATCCTTCCAATGAATGCCCACATCAGTAAATGGGATATCCGATTGAATGGTGGGAGAGGTATAAGTAGAAGAGGAAGCTGGATTCTTTACTTCGATAATGCTTTTGCCATCCTCTTTTTTCAACGTAACATTACGTAATTTCCCCTTGGAGTAATCCTTAATGGCTTTTTGATGCACGTTATCTGCCATCACTTTAATGGTAGCGGGTCTTGCTAAGGATGAAGGGAAAATCGGTAGGGTTAATATGAACAACAGAGCCAGCGTACTAAAGAAAATAATTAGACCTTTTTTTGTTACTCCAGAAATCATTTGTTATGTCCTTTCGTCTAGGTGATTTGTGTTTGAAATAAAATCATGCCCCTTGAGATTTATTTATTATAAATCATAATTGCACGTTTTTGGATAACTTTCGGAAAAAATTTTATCTACCAACAACTAATCGTCTGTTTCAAAGCTTAAATTGGTTGTGTATCGTCCCTGTTGTAGAAGGAATTAGGTGGGTTTAGTCCTTCAATAACGAAATCATATTGATGGTAAAAATAGAAAATTAATCAACAGTGAAAATCACTACGCGAAGAATGCAGTGAATCATCTCATGGCTGTAATAAAAAGGTAAATGGTGCGTGACCTATCCATTTACCTTATTAGTCCCATTATTTTTCTTCGGTGTTTTGGAGATCGATTTATTATAAGAATAATTTTATTTTTAATTCTTCTTTAAAAGTGGCACTAAAAATGGACAGTCGTACGAATAAACAATTAGAGGGACAAAAATGAGGTGCTGGAGCACCTGTAAAATAGGGGGCTGAACAATCAAAATCAATAGAGGGTTGGTTTGTTGTTTATAAACTGAAAATAATAATTAAAGGGGAAAAGTATGAAATCTCATTGGGTAAAGAAACTTTCATGGGTGAGTATTATCGTCATTATCTCCATGTGTGGAGCAACGTTACTACCCGACTATCAAGAGGCATATGCTGCTCAAAAAGAGCTCGATGAAAAGATCGCCCATAAAGAAGAGATTGTGGATCTTCGCACTGAGAACTCTCGTACTTACGTGAAAGGCGATAATAGCTACGAAGTCGAAGAATACCTTGAACCGATTCATTATCAAGAAAAGGGTCAATGGAAAGAAATCGACAACAATGTCGAAACCGTCAAGACAAGTGAAGCGATGGAATCTAGCCTGCGGTTGGAAAACAAAGCAAATGAATACCGTGTAGGCTTTGCGGATAATAGCCAAGCGGGTCATCTTGTCCGTTTTCAATTAGATGATGCTTTCGTTCGTTTTGGAGTGGTGGATGGTCGTTCTGTGACTGCTACCAAACAAGAAAACGAAGTGACCTATGTGGGTGTCTATCCGGATACGGATCTCGTCTATCACACAGGCAGTACCGGGGTAAAGGAAGAATGGGTGCTACATAAGTCCCCAGAACAAAACACCTTATCTATGAAAATGGATACCCATGGTGTTGAGGCGAAAAAACAAAAGGATGGCTCAATCAATTTTGTGGATGCGAAAGGAAAAACCACCTTTTCGATTCCACGCCCTTATATGATCGATAAAGACCTACGCTACTCGGGGGATGTGCAATACGAGATTCGTCAGGAAGGAGATATCACGTATCTCGATTTACAGCTCGATGAAAAGTGGTTGAAGGATCCGGAGCGTGCTTATCCGGTATCGGTTGACCCCTCCATCGTCATGGAAGGTGCCGCACCCACTAAGGATACCTTTGTTGGCACAAAAGAACCGACGACCTCCTATGGGGCGCTCACCTATCTCACGGTTGGAAATAACCCCGATCATGGGACAAGCCGGGCATTTCTTAAATTTCACCTCGAGTCCCTCCTCAGTGGAGCCTCCATTTCTTCTGCAAAATTAAGTTTGTATGAAACGAATGCAGACACCACAGCGGCGATCGAGAATGTGTATCCTGTGACCGGAACCTGGCCTTCACCCTTTACTTGGGAGAGCCAACCGGCTATTGGAAAGTTACTGACTAGCCAAACGATCAAGGGAGCTGGATGGTACGATTTTGACCTGACTTCCTTAACCAAGGAATGGTACAGTGGGCAGACGGCCAACGAAGGGGTCTCCTTACGCCATAAAACGGAGTCGGAGAATCGCAAATCCTACTTCTCCAGTGACTACACGAACGATCTAACGAAATTGCCGAAGCTTACCGTGCAATATAATATTGAACCACTGGGTCAAGAAGCGTTCTGGACCACAACGGCTTCCAATGTAAATACCTACAATGGAAACTTCTTCGTACCCGAGACGGACATTAATGTTCCTGGGCGGGGCGTTGCAGGAGAAATCAGTCGTTCGTACAATAGCCGCGCCAATCAAGCGGGTATCTTTGGTTATGGTTGGACCAGTAACCTTGAGCAACGCTTGACCGATAGTGGAGATGGACCGATCCGCTATACCGATGGGGATGGAACCGTCCATGTTTTTGCCCTGAAATCAGACGGGTCCTATGTCTCACCACCTGGGCTGAACTATGATCTCGAAAAAAGTGGTAGCGATTACAACTTAACCACTCCCGATGATACTGTCCTACAGTTTGACTCAACGGGTCACCTTGTTAAAATAACAGATTCCAATAAGAACGTCATGTCAATTCAGTATACCGATGGTACACCGACAACCATCACTGATGCTTCCGGCAGAACCATCGGTCTCACTTACAACAGTGATCACCGAGTAGTCAAAGCCAGCGATCCGGCCAAACGTACCACCGAATACGGATATGATAGTGATGGTAACTTAACAACCGTTACCAAAAAGGATGCTGCAGGGAAAGAACTGGTGAAGACCACCTATGGGTATGATGCATCTCATAACATGACATCGATGCAAGATCCCAATGGAAATAAACGCTCCGTAGAGTATGATAGTCAGGATCGCGTCAGCCAATTTTCTCAGCCCCTTACCGTGGATGGTGAGAAAAAGGAAGCGACCAACACCTATTCCTACGATGCGTTAAATAAAATTACGACGGTGAAGAATCCCAAGGGAACGCCTACGGTATATACGCACAACGAATATGGAAACGTGGTACAAATCACCCAGGATCCCAATGGACTCAATCAAAAACAAAGCTTTACCTACAACGATCAGAATGAGTTAATCAATGAGAAGGATGCCAACGCCAATGCTAAGGGGAGTAGTGCGACTTACAACTACACCTACGATGAGAATGGCAACTTGACCAGTGTCACCAATCCCCTAGGGGAGAAGAGCACGACGGAATACGATGACAACAACAACCCGATTAAAGAAACCGATGCCAAGGGGAATACGACCACCACCGAGTACGATGAGGATAACAACCCTACATCGACAACGGATGCATTGGAAAAATCTTCTGCACAAAAATACGATAGCGATGGCAACCTGACCAAGGAAACCGCGATGATGAGCCCAGGTCAGAACCTAGCCCCTAATGGTAGTTTTGAGCTTGATAAAAGTGATAGTGGTTGGCCAGATGGCTGGTACCAGACTACCGATAGCGGGGATAAGCCAGTAAGCTGGTCGGACACAGGTCTATCTGTCGAAGGAGTCACCCTTGGGAAGAAGAAGATGGAAATCGTGGATCCCAAGGAAGACACGATCATTGGTATAAGTGAAAAAATCCCCTATGATGCGAAACAAACGTATATTGCCAGTGGCTACGTCGAGACGAAGGATGCCAAAGGGATTGCCGGTATTCAGGCCACCGGCTATGATAAAGATGGCAAAATCACGCTTCGGATTAAGTCCAATGAAATATCAGGGACACAAGGACCGACCCGCCCCCATGCAGTGGTGGAACCTGGAGCATTTCCTTCCACTACGACGGAATTTCGTATCCGGGCCTATGCCTTTGATAACGATGGGAAGCGAGAAGGAACCTATCGTTTTGACGGCCTCCAAGTGGAAGAAGGGTATTACGGAGCCTATAACCTGATTGAAAACGGCGGGTTAGAACGAAATGACGACCCGGTGGATGATATTCCAGACCGCTGGTATCTAGCAGGGGACATTGAATCTGCTGATGGTTTAGACTCCACACAACAACATGAGGGAAGTACGTCTGTTAAGTTGACAGGGAATGCAAGTAAATGGAAGACCTTGCGCCAAGATCTCCCGATCCAAGGGAAAGCAGGCACTACCTTGACCGTATCGGGCTTCTCCAAAGTGAGCAACCCTGATCCGAATGGTGGTATTTACGGATACGTAATCGAGACTTACAAAGACGGGTTGCTTGGATCCAGTAAACAAGAAACCTTCGCCCTCAACTTTGATAAGTCCAAGTCCCACGATTGGCAGCATCAAGCAGAGCAGATTAAGACGACGAAGGACTTTGATAAGGTCATCGTCTACTACGAGTATAGTAAGCAAGCAGGAACCGCTTGGTTTGACACGGCAAAGGTATTCCCAGGTTCGGTGACGACCACTTATCAGTATGACGACAAAGGGAATTATGAGACGAAGAGCACCGACCCAGAAGGACGAACCTCGGAATCGACCTACGATGCAGTAGGCAACGTGACGAGTGAAAAACAAGGAAGCGATACCACCGGGTTTGCCTATGATGGCTTAAACCGTCTCACCAAGGTCACCGATGCCAAAGGCAAGGAAACCAGTTACACCTATGATGCCAATGGCAACAAAACGAAGGTGACCAATGCCCGCGGGAAAGAAACCACTACGACCTACAATGAGATGGATCAGGTGAGCAAGATCACCGATGCCCTTGGTAAGTCCGTTCTCTTCGCCTATGATCTCAATGGCAATCAGACGAAGATGACCCAGCCCAATGGCGATACTGTCTCCACCAGTTATGATGCGGTGGATCGCCCCTCTTCGGTCTCCTACAATGGCGCGAAGAAGTACTCCTTTGGCTATGATGCCAATGGCAATATCACCAAGGAAACCGATGAAGCGAAGAATGAATCCACAACCTTCACCTATGATGCAGACAATAAATTGACAACGGTGACGGAGCTAAACAACAACCAAACGGACTACACCTATGATAAAAACGGCAATGTCACGGAGCGGAAACTGACTGCTGGTAGCACTTCCATCACCCAGGGCTATGGTTACGATGCTAATGATCAACTCACCCAGGTGAAGGAAGATGGAAAGAATCGCGCTCGCTATACCTATGATGAAAATGATCGCATCGCAAGCCGTAAGAATGAAGACGGTACCGTCAGCCTTTATCACTATAACGGGGCAGGTGACTTGACCCAGCAGGTGATCTTAGGTACCGATGGTGAAGAGCGAGATTCCCTCACCTACACCTACGATGCCAAAGGCAACATCACCCAGGTGAAGAGCTCCCAGGGCACGACATCCTATGCCTATGATGCTTTGGAGCAACTAACGAAAGAAACCCTTCCTGACGGTACCGTCACCAGCTATACCTACGATGCCACAGGTAACCGTCTCACGAAAACGGTGACCAAGGATGGAAACAGCACCACCACGAACTATACCTATGACGATGCGGACCAGATGACTCAGGTGAATGGTAAGGACTACACCTATGATAAGAATGGGAACCTGATCGATGATGGAAAGCGCACCTACACTTACGATGCAGAGAACCGACTGACTGCAGTGAAGGAAGGAGCTAAGACCCTCGCTAGTTATACGTACCGGGCAGACGGCATGCGTAAGTCGATGACAACCGACTCTGGAACATTGGTTTTCCACTATGATGAGGATAACAATGTCACCTATGAGACAGACAAGGATGGTAAGGTCGTAGCGAGCTATACCTATGGAGCCAATGGTGAATTGGTCAGCATGACCCGGGATGGGAAGGCGTACTACTACGAGACTAACTATCGCGGGGATGTAACAGCCTTAACTGATTCCAATGGCGAAGAAGTAGCCTCCTATGAGTATGATACCTTTGGGAATCTAGTAAAGAAGACTGGGGATGTAGAGAACCCTTATCGTTATGCAGGGTATCGGTATGATGAGGTAACGGGACTCTATTATTTGCAGAGTCGGTACTATAGTGCTGAGGCTGGACGATTTTTGACTAGAGATACGTTTAAGGGATTTGAAAATGATCCATTAAGTATGAATCAATATACCTATTCCTTTGGAAATCCAGTAATGTATATGGATCCAGATGGACATTATGCAGCGGTTGCAGTATATTTCATACCTGGTATTGGGGAAGTTGCGATGCTAGTTTCAGTGGCCGCATTACTAGGTTATGGAGCATACTATCTGTATACTAAAAGAGGACCTGTTGGCAGGGCTAATAGAAAAAAACAAGGTAGAGAAGTGAATGAAAAAAAACGGAAAAACAAAGATTTCAAATCGAGAAGTAACAAAAAACCAAATAGAGAAATGAAAAAACATACTCCATCGAGAAGTCATCGAAGAAAAAGATAGATACTTTGATTTTATTTTTAATAGAGGTATAGTCAAGAACTATACCTCTTAACTATAAGGAGGTAATATTTTTATGCAATATAGGAGAATAGGATTATATACAAGAAGTTACGGTGTTCAGGATCAATTTAAAGTACCTCTTCAATTGTTTGCAGTATGGTTAAGGAAAAAACGATCTTTTCCAATTAGAGTAGTGGCTTATTTATATAAGGAAGAATTTATCATTAATAAAAAAGGGGAAAAAGTAGTTGGATTATTTTTCGCACCCGATGATAAAAATGAAGAGCCTTATATTAAAATTGCTACAGGGGATTTTCAAAATATAGATTTTGACTGTGAAGAAGGAATGGAGATTTATTCTTATTT
Organism: Marininema halotolerans; assembly: GCF_900116235.1. Lineage (GTDB taxonomy): Bacteria > Bacillota > Bacilli > Thermoactinomycetales > DSM-45169 > Marininema > Marininema halotolerans. Next base: position 100,818 of record NZ_FPAA01000007.1, read on the forward strand.
ACAAGTTTTCGCGCACGAAATTGTTCATTACGAACAATGGATAAATGATCAGCCTTTTAATGAAGAAGAGGCAGATGTGAAGTCGGAAGAAATGGTCTATAAGTTTATTGATGATATATGTAATGATATCGATCATATGAGTGATCATGTGACCAAAATGAATCTAGATAAATTAGTAAAACTATATAACGTAGAATTATTGGATATTAAACTAGCAGTGATTGATTCTCTCGCTTATTTTAGTTATTACAATAACGCTAAAAAAATGTTATTGAAGTGCACGCAAAGTAGCAACATGAAAATAAGATACTATTCGTTTTGTTCATTAATAAATTTTGAAGGTAACGATGTAGTTGAAGCAGGAATTAAAGGGCTTAAAGACGCAGAAGAAATGGTGAGGATTTATGCTGCACAGTGTTTGGGGTTTACAGCAATAGGGAACTCCGGTGTTGTTGAACATTTGATCTGTGCTTTAAGCGATTCTAACTCAGATGTTCGAGGATACGCAGGTGCTTCATTAGGGAAATTAGGTGCGCATTCAAGTATAAATGGACTAAGAAAAAAAGCAGAATGTGAAGTTTCTGATCACGCTCGATTAAGGATGAATTACGGATTATTTTGCTTGGGAGATAGAAGTATGTTATCGAATATTTTTTTATTTTTAAGCCATATCGATTCAGCTGTGCGTATGTCAGCTGTCGATTATTTAGGACAGATAGAAGATGTGGATGATGAAATAATTATAAATAAACTAGAGTCGGCACTGATAAACGAACGAGATGAAGAAATTATAAATGAGATACTAGATTTAATAAAAAGGAAAAAAACGTCTTAAGGGATAATGATTAGCACCTTTTAGTAGTTACAGAACCACAGTTTTAAGACCATGGTTAATGAATGCTATGACTATGATGAAAATGATTGCATCGCAAGCCGTAAGAACGAAGACGGCACCGTCATCAGCTATAATACGATGCCACTGGCAATCGTCTAACGAAAACGGTGACCAAGGATGGAAACAGCACTACCACGAACTATACCTATGACGATGCTGACCAGATGACCCAGGTGAATGGTAAGGACTATACCTATGATAAGAATGGGAACCTGATCGATGATGGAAAGCGCACCTACACTTACGATGCAGAGAACCGACTGACTGCAGTGAAGGAAGGAGCTAAGACCCTCGCTAGTTATACGTACCGGGCAGACGGCATGCGTAAGTCGATGACAACCGACTCTGGAACATTGGTTTCCACTATGATGAGGATAACAATGTCACCTATGAGACAGACAAGGATGGTAAGGTCGTAGCGAGCTATACCTATGGAGCCAATGGTGAATTGGTCAGCATGACCCGGGATGGGAAGGCGTACTACTACCATACCAACTACCGTGGGGATGTAACGGCGCTAACGGATTCCACAGGAACAGAAGTAGCTACCTATGAGTATGATGCCTTCGGGAATCTTGTAAAAGAGACCGGAGATGTGGACAACCCTTATCGGTATGCAGGTTATCGCTATGATGAAGTGACGGCGCTCTACTATTTGCAGAGTCGGTACTATAACCCGGAGATGGGCAGGTTTTTGACGAGGGATACCTTTGTAGGTGAGGAAAAAGATCCTTTAAGTCTAAATAAATACTCTTATGTAAGTAATAATCCAATAGCTTATGACGATCCTACTGGACATTTTATACCTGCATGGATAGTTACTGGACTTCTTATCGCTATTGGTGAAGCTGCTGCTGAATTTCTTTGGGATTACGGTTGGAAGTTTTGGAAGTGGCCAAAATGGAAATTTTGTAAAACGGTTGCTAAAAATTTTGCAATAGAATTAGGTGGAGCTGTTTTTCAAACTATCAAGGTTATAAGATGGGGGAAAAAAGTTTTTTGGCCAACCATAAAGAAAACATTCTCCCACAGGAAAAAGTATTATAAAGCAATTAAGACATTAAAATCTCGATTAAAAACTGAGATTAAAAAGCGCTGGCGTGTACTTAAAAAGTTCAGGAAATAATATATACAAAAAATAGCAGCCTAGGTTAAATATACACTAGGCTGCTAAAATAATAAAAAGGAATTTGATAACATGAAAAGAAAAGAATTACTTTTGAATATAATTTTAGTAATGATAATGTTTTTAATATTACCTTTTGTGGAGTGTGTTTTTTTTGATTTACTAAGTAATATGGGATTGAAATTATTTCCATACGGGGACTTTTATTATTTTTATAAACAAAACGCAAAACTTATGATAACTTTCTCTCTCTTTTTTATACTATATCGATTAATTATTCATTTAAGGAATAGGTGGTTTTAATGCAAAAAATAGAGCGAAAAGAAGTGGATATTTGTTTAAAAATAAAAGAAGTGGATGATATAATAGACGGAATTATCGAAATAGACTCTACTAATAAAAAAATTTCAATTGTAATATCGAATAATGAAAGTGAAAAAATAATAGAATTTATTCTATTGAATAAAGACGAAAGGATGGGGTATCTATCTATAATGAGTATGTTAGTATTTCCTATTAGTATAATTGGTATTATCAAAATTTATCATTTAATTAAGGAGATGTTTTTTTGATGAGTGAAATTAATTTAGAAATAAAAGATGATAATATTATTGTTAAATCTACAAAGAAAAAATATAATGAATTGATTGATGATTTTATAGAATTAAAAGAAACTGGAAAACCCTTTTCTATATATGATAAAGAAGAAAATATAGTTTTAAGGTTTTGTGTTGAACAAGAAAAAAAACGAGTGAATGTTTACAATGGACTGTTTTTACAATAGAAACTATATTAATTTTATTTGGTCTGTATGCCATAATTGATTATTTAATTAATATTTGACTGACATCTGGTTTTCCGTTCCAGAAAAGTAGCTAAAAAAAGGGGACTTTTATAAATGGGGGTGCCCTATTCGGATAATAATGTTCGGGGGTTATTACACGTGGTTTATTTTCTTATTCATGTTTTTTTAACAATAGTGGGGGTTGTCTTTATATATTGCGGATTTAAATATCATAAGGGTTCTGAAATAATGGATGTAGGTGATCCAATAGGGGAATTTATTGTACTATTATTGGCTCTCTTACCATGGTATGTAACTAAGGTATTCCTAATTGCCTTAGGTATTGTTTTTCTCATTTATTTAAATTTAAAAGTTTATTCAGGTTAATTATTATATAAATAACAGAAAAATAATGTCACGTCAATTTAGTATGCCGATGTACGCCAACTACGATCACCGAGTAGCCACTGCCACCGTTTCTGCGAAACGCACGGCTGAGTACGGGTATGATTACGAAGGTAATTTAACAACCGTTACCAAAAAGGATACTACGGGGAAAAGAACTGGCGATGTCGACCTATGGGTTTGATGCATCTGATATCATCACGTCGATGCAAGATCCCAATAGAAATAAACGTTCAGTAGAGTATGATCAGGATCGCGTTAGCCACTTCTCTCAGCTTCTTACCTTGGATGGGGAGAAAAAGAATGCTGTCGACACTTATTTTTACGATGCGTTAATTTAAATCACGACCGTGAAGAACCTCAAGGACGGTATATATGCACAACCAATATGAAAACGTGGTACAAATCACGGATTCCCCAAAAAACACTTATGAAAAATATTATAGATTTAATTTATCGGAGGTAAATTCGTATGAAAAATATAAATAATATATTTTCCGGTTTTTTAATAATTATATTAGGGTTAATTTGTATTTTTCTATTTGGTATTTGGTTGGATTTTATTTTAATATTTTCTTCCGTTTTAATAATTATCATTTATTTAATTAAAGAAAAAAAGTATTTAAAAATTAATTTAAAATATATTGTAGTGGGTCTGTGGATTATTCTTAGCATATATTTCTTGGCATGGGGTTTTGGTATATGTTTGGATTTTAACAACCCGAGGTTTATATGGGATTTTGGATTGTGGGTTTATCTAAAAAATTCATTCCGAGGACTATTTTCATATAATGGTATTCTTTTAAGTATTTTAATGCTTCCTCACTTTTGTTTATCTTTATATTTTTTCAGCTTCTTAAAAAACAAAAAATAGTATAATAATATTTATAAATATGTATGATATATATGTTGATTAATCTGTGTTTGGGAGACAAAGAAGGAGTTATCCATTGATATGTAATGGTGATTACTGTTAATTAGTATACCTATGATGATAAAAATAGGAACCTGATCAATGATGGAAAGCGTACTTACTCTTACGATGCAGAGAACCGACTGACTGCTGTAAAGGAGGGGATAAAACCCTCGCTAGCTATACGTATCGGGCAGATGGTATACGCAAGTCCATGACGACTGAATCAGGGACTTTGATCTTTCATTACGATAAGGATAACAATGTTACCTACGAGACCGACAAGGATGGCAAGGTCGTAGCAAGCTATACCTATGGTGCTAATGGGGAACTGGTCAGCATGAACCGGGATGGGAAGACCTACTTCTACCAGACCAACTACCGAGGCGATGTAACAGCGCTTACTGATACCAATGGTGAAGAAGTAGCGACCTTTGCATATGATGCCTTTGGGAAACTCGTAAAGAAGACTGGGGATATAGAAAATCCCTATCGTTATGCTGGATATCAGTATGATGATGTGACGGGGCTGTATTATTTACAGAGCCGTTACTATAATTCTGAGATGGGACGGTTTTTGACGAGGGATACGTTTGAGGGTACTGAGAAAGATATACTAAGTATGAATAAATATGTCTACACGGAAAACAATCCTGATGTAAACAGATCCCAATGGGCATTTTAGAATATCTAGAAAGTGGTTGGGTATAGTTATTGATTTGGCCATACTTGTAAATACTTTTGGGTCTAGAGAAGCTTCAATAGCTGTTATTCATGTTTTAACAAATAATTATAAATGTACTTTGGCGAAAAAATAAAGTACTATATAAATAAAGCTATAGTAAATTCTAAATCTGAACGTGGGGCGCTATTTATTATTAATGCTGCTCTAGTGGTAGCGGGCATAAGCATAGGGCAGATGATATTAAATGCAACCGACTATTACCTAGATCCACGCTTAGGATACAAAAAGAAAAATGGTTGGTGTTTTGGGTGATTGTGATTTAGTTTATTTTTTCGTCCCTATCAATCGATGATTTCCTAATCATTTTAAGTGATAGTGCGAAGAGTAATAGAGTGTGGCATATAGGTGTCTCTGCTTAAGACTTCGCAGAAGTCAAGTGTTGTGGACAAGTTCCCATTCTTAAATATTTACAATTATATTACAACTATTTATCTATATTAAATCTCTATTACTTTAACTTTTCGTAGATAGTAGGTTTACTTTATTAATTAATTATAAAGGAATGGTAATAAAATGTTCAATAACCTAATTTTAATGTATGTTTATAAATTTATTACTTTTTTATTTGGTTCTGCAATAATATTTTGTTTAATAAAAGTAAATAAATACAAAAAAATAATCAATAATGAGAGTTCGAGTGATTATTTGATTATTAAAGCCACAGAAAGGACGCTTTCAATTTATAAATTTATAAATATATTAATATTGATATATATATTTATATTTATAATTAATATATCTTTGGAACCATAATTTGAATTTTATACCTTAAGCAATTGATTGAGTGTGTCGGGAAAGAGACTTAACCTTAACAGTTCGTAGTAAGATCATTAATGTCAAAATATTTATATTTATTTTTCGGGTTGAAAAGCGACACTAAAAATGAACAACCGTGCGAATTAATGATTAGGGGGGGCAATTCTGAGAGGTTAAATTGAAGGATACAGTTGAATTATTACTCGTACACCGAAATATAAAAAAATACCTAGTAGCGTGTTAATGAGTGCGTGTTAATGAGTGCTAGAGGAAGGATCTCAATCCAGCATAAAAAATGAGTACAAAGGGTGGTTAGCAGATCAATTGAAAATATCGATATATAGAGTAATTGGTGTGGTTTTGTTAGTACCTCTGATTGAATGGTATGCATATCACCATTATAGGTTTGAGGATAAGGATTCTAAATATTTATTTGAAAATTACTTTATATAGTGGGTGACAGTATTCAATGATAAAAATAGTAAAAACTGCAGATATTTTATTCTCTTTGTTATTGTTGATTGGTGTGATATTTAGTGTGGATTTCTTATACAAAATGTCTTTAACTGGTTTAATTTTTTATGCGCCATTTAATATTTATCTTCTTGTTTTGAAATATAAAAAAGAAATGATTAATATTAACAATATATAAAAATACATATGATGTAGAGCATATGGGATTTTTAATGCTACTAAAAGGTGCATTTTGGGATGGGCTTCCTTTAGCTTTTCTAGTTCAACTAGGTACTCATATTCCTTAATAATGTAGTAAGGGATGGTGATTTTAAGATTTAAGATCAAGGGTGGGAAGGTGGTTCAAATCTTCTTTGATGAAGAGAGTACGTAATCGAGTTGTTAGAGCCATTAGGAGATTTTAATTAGTGTTCTCGTAAATAGTCCCGTTCGCATGATGATCTGGTCTATTTATTAATAGCATGAAGGATAGATCTTATGAAAATATTATTGAGAATTCTTGTTGTAGTTGTTTCTTTGGGTAATAGGCTAAATAATTATGGAGAACTTCATGATTATATATGGAATCCGATAAGTATAGTATTATATAGTGTAATAACTTTATTAAGTTTTGTATATTTATACTGTAACGGAAAATCAAAAGAAGTTATATACTATCTAACTGTATCAATTATTATATTGATATTGGCAATTATTTATTATTAATTTTTAAAATAATGTTTCGGTACCTATGATCTCATTTAAAAAGAGGAAGTGTTAATCATGTGAGGATCTTGTAAAGGAGATATAGAAGAAAGGAAGGGTGATGGATGAAACTTCTATTAGGATGGATCATGATTATTGTAGGTGTCTGGCTTATTTTCTATCAAATAAAAATATATAAAGAAGAATATGATATTAAAGGGTTTTTTAAAATGGTATTAACGTTGATAGGGGATTTGTTTGCACAACAGGAGGGAGCAATGGGATTTATTCTCATATTAGTAGGGTTAATTCTTCTTTTCTTTGATGAAAATATTTTGTGGTAGGTGAAAGGTAGGTGTTTTATCTCTCGAATTCTTTTATGTAATTAAATCTTTTTATAGTTAGTTAAGTAAAGAAACCCCCACTTTCTCAAACAAATAATTCAGGAGGCACTCAATGTCACCTCTTATACCCGCAACAGGGTCCGGAATTTTTATACTTGGTTTAGGATTATTAGTTCAAAAGGCGAAAATTGTGCCGGAAGGGTCTTTTTTTGCTCATTATTTTGGATCGTTTTTTCTTATGTTAGTGGGAAGTATTTTGTTTTGTGCTGGTTTATTCTTTAGTAAGTAGGATGCCGATATAGTGAGGAGACAGGGCGCTACTATTTGCCGATTTCGTACTATAATTGATATATAGGCGGTTTTTAACGAGGGATCGGTTGAGGGTGAAGAAACAGACCAATTAAGCTTGCGATCACTATCGGTAGCTATGGTAAACCACTATATAAAAATCGCCCATTCCACTTGTTTATAGGGATGGGCGATTTTTTATATGGGAGTCTAGGGTCATCAATGGCTATGGACCACCTGGGAAGTACCCCATACCAACGGTTCAGCGAATCTGACCACACAAATATCAGCTGCAATACCCTTAGTAACGGAGGATCTCGTTTAGTATTTTTTGTTTTACTTAGAAGGCTGTTCGCATGGTGATCCAACAGAGAATGGTACCGTTTCAAGCGCAATTTTTTGTTTAAGCATTTACTGTTTGCTCATTATTTTCCGAAACAGAACCTTCAGTTGTCGTAGAAGCTGTCGCGGAGACTTCTACAGGTGCGGGATTTTGCGATCCTAAATCGCGAATCAGGCGATTAATATCGAGCCCGGATACCTGCTTTACCATTTCAGGAGCTTGTGCCATGAGACGGGTAACATAGTTGGAGACTTTGGTTGCACCGTCTCCGCCGTCGCCAGCGTCTACAACGGTGATTGAATCGATGCGTTCCATGGGTTCGGCAATCTTTCCAGCCAATTCAGGAAGGATTTTTACGACAAGATCGAGGGTAGCTGCTTGACCATAGCGTTCAAATGCTTGTGCCAGCTTCTCCTTTGCCTCGGCTTCAGCCAGCCCTTTTGCTAGGATGACATCCGCTTGAGCCATCCCTTCCGTTTTTTCTACCTCAGCACGAGCCTGACCTTCCGCTTTATGAGCTTCCGCGTCGGCTTGCCCCTTTGTCCGAATGGCCTCTGCCTCCGCACGAGCTTGTGCTTCCCGCTCGAACCGAGCCGCTTCAGCCGCTTGCTCCCTTGAGTAGCGGTCCGCATCCGCTTTTTTGCGAACTTCTGCATCGAATTGTTTCTCGCGGCGGACGATCTCTTTATCTTCAAGTTCAATCGATTTTTGTTTACGAACCAGCTCAATTTTCATTTCTTCATCGACGACTTGTTGTTTATAGCGGTTCTCTTGCAATTGGTAGGCTTGGTCGGCTTCCGCTTTTTTCATATCTTGTTCAATTTTAAATTGGGCGACACGTAATTCCTTCTCTTTAAAGGCTTCGGCAATATTTGTTTCAGATAAGAGCGTGGCTTTGGTTCCTTCTTGTCGTGCATGGGAGGTTTGAATTTCGGTATCACGGCTCGCGTTAGCCTCTGCGATATCTGCATCACGACGAACTGCGGCGATGCGAGGACGCCCCAATGCATCTAAGTAACCATTGTTATCGCGTACATCCTTGATCGTAAAGGAGACAATGAAAAGGCCCATTTTTTTCAGGTCCTTCGCAGCGACGGATTGTACTTCTTGTGCAAAGCGATCACGGTTTTTATAGATCTCTTCCACTGTCATCGTTCCGAGGATGGCACGTAAATGGCCCTCCAATACTTCCTCTGCTTCATCTTTGATGACTTCTTCTTTTTTGCCCATAAACTGCTCTGCAGCAGTAGCGACATCTTCAAGAGAGCTACCGATCTTAATGATCGCAACCCCATCAGCCATCACTGGTACGCCTTGTTCTGTGTAGACTTCAGGAGTAGAGACCGTGAGCTTGTGAGAGAGGAGGGAGAGGAGTTCGCCTCGTTGGAAGATAGGGGCGAGAAAGGTACCTCCACCACGGATGATTTTCATCTTTTTCCCTGAGTCATCGGATAATACGTTCTTATTTCCAAGTAGGCTCCCAGTTACGATCATGGCTTCATCTGCCCCGACAGTTTTGTAGCGAGCCCAAAAACCAATGGCCAAAATGAATAATATCGCCCCTAGGAAGAGGGCAATCAGTAGAATGGGTGTTAGCATCGTGCAAATTCCTCCTTGTGGGCGTATGAGGACCCACTATGTAATGAGATACTCATCATTGCAATAGACGGTATTGATTAGATGATTGTGATGTGGATGCCATACATCCATGTCTTAGGTAAGGTGGCCGATCACTCCTTGATTAAAAGGAAGGCAGGTCATCCAAGTTTTAAGGACGGCTTTCCTTTGCATTGAATAGTCAAAATATATGTGATGAAATCTCACCTATGAAATATTTATCCATTTCTTAATGGAATTCCTTCTTTGTAGGATAAATAATTTTATTACCATCTGGCAGGCAGTTCATTTTCGCTAGCCCTTATATCCCCTGTCCTCACTCATATCCCTAAGAGCGACATATTATCAGAATAAATTAATTTATTTTCTTCGGAGATTAATGACACTAAAAGTGAAGAGTCATACGAATTAATAAGTAGGAAGTAAAATTAAGGCTAGGCTGTGGCGGATATTACGGAGCGAAATGTGAGCGCTAAAAGCATGAAGCAGCGATTAAGTGCTAGAGAAGTTGCCTTAAAGGCAACTTTACCGTATGGCTGCTTGGTTTTATGATCGGTATGGATCCTTGGAGGGGTCAATCCTATGGAATAAATAAGCATAGGCAATAAACATTCGTATAAGGGGGCAGTTTCCTTTGGAGAGAATCGAGAGGATTTTTCTCTATTTCTTTAGTTTTATATTATTTATAGGATGGTTAACTAACCCCATAATGGATGAGTTAGTGAAATTAAAAATAGGCATATTTGGTTTCTTTGGCACGGGGTCTTTATTGTTGATTAACTATATATATAAGAAGGGGGATGCAAACGCGACTTATTTAAGCCGCATAATAGAATTAATTGTAGGTGTTTTGATTTTTATTATTACAATTTCTACTTTTATGTACCTAAATTGACATTTGGAGAAGACAAAAAGGGGGATTGACATGTCAACAAAAGAGATTGAACAGGCAAGCACATCTTATTTACTTTCAAAGTTGGCAATTTCCCCGTTATATATAATCATGGTTTTGCTATCAGTACTTTACTTATATTTACACATTAAAGAAAAAGGGTTTATAGTTTTGGTTGGGAAGATAGGGTCTGTTTTCTATATCAGTATTTATTTACTTGCACTGTATTTTTTTATTAGTGAACTGTTTAATGCATGAAGTTTAAATATATACATAATGAAAAAATCAACAATAATAGGTAGTAAAAAATTAAATTATTTTATTAGGAGGGGTCTATGTTGTTGATCAATAGATATGAGATTGTTTCTGATTCATCCATCATCATTGGGTTGGGGTCTATTATTTTGCTAGGTCTTTGGTTAGATCCTATTATGTTATCGACTTGTTTTTTGATATGGATGTCCGTATTGACTATAGAAAATAAGTTTTCTGCAATTAATTTAAAATATATTATAGTTAAATTGTGGATAATTCTTGTTTTTATATTTGGTATGGGCCTTTGGAATCGATTTTTATAATCGCGTAGTTTACTTGGAGTGGTGGAATTGAGGAGAAATAGGAGGATAGTTAGGTATCGTCTGTATGAAATAAAGGGGGTTATAAGCAGATCAGGGAACGGGTGTATTAGGATTTCTCCTCATCCTAGTCGGATTCATTCTATTGATCACGGGCACAAACATCTTGTGGTAGATGGGGTGAATGAATATTGAAGGACGTGGTGTCGAAACTTTTTGTTGCTACAATTCTTGTGCTACTACTTTTGATGATTATCGCTCTCATTATACTACCCAATGTTTTATTATTATGGATGCTAAAAAATATTGAAATTCTCCATATCCAATTAACATCTGTCGGTGCGTATTTCAAGTTTTCAATTGGATTATTGCTGCTTGCAATCCCTACTTTTATTATCGATATCTTATTGGAGATTCTGTTTGTTTTCCTAATAAGATACCGAAGGATGAGAAATACAGTTGAAACGATAATGGGCTTCTTCTTAGTGTTTTTTTATCTTCAATTATTGGATTACTATATTAGCGATATAACCCTTTCGCATGCCGGTTTAATTACCTTAACGACACTTTATAGCCTATTATTTGAAGTGATCGGCAGTGATCGACTTGAGGAAATGATTAAAGAATTTCGCATCAAGAGAAAGGAAAGAAAAAGAGAGAGAAGGAAAGCGGAGCGACAAATCTAAAGCCCAAAGAGCTTGAGTTCGATTGAAAATGAGAAGGTGACCATGAACATCAGCACTCTGTATTGTTTCTTGTCCTGTGCCATTGAAGAATGACCTGCGCTAAGAGAGAATTCTTCCTCCTAATAGGTAACAACAGAGAATATGAAAGTGATTAAGTTCTCCCCATAAAAAGGGACTATCGATAGGAATCATTATCCTATGGGTAGTCCCTTTTTTTTCTTCTCTTGTTCATATTCGGTTCACGTTATCGGGATATTGTGTAGTCACGAAAGAGAGATCGAAAGGAGAATGACGATGAAATCGATGATGAAACGGATCGATCCGTTATTATTCGCTATTTTAATTCTTGCTACCTTGTTAAGTGCATGGAATCTTAGCCAAGTGGGCTATGGCAATACCTACTATGCAGTAACGGTGAAGAGCATGTTGGAAAGTGCTCATAACTTCTTCTTTGCATCGTATGATGCGGGGGGATTTGTGACGGTGGATAAACCGCCGGTGGCGTTGTGGATTCAAGCGGCAAGTGCTTGGATCTTTGGATTTTCAGGTTGGAGTATTCTCCTCCCTCAGGTAATTGCGGCGGTGCTTTCCGTTGCACTCTTATATCGCTTAGTGGCGAAGCGTTTTGGTAGGACATCGGGTCTGATTGCAGCACTCATCCTGGCATTGAGCCCGATCTCTGTTGCGGTGAGTCGTACGAATAATTTAGATACCCTCTTAATTCTAGTGTTGCTGATAGCGACGGCGACGTTACTACGAGCCGCAGAGCGAGGGAGCGTAAAGTGGTTACTTGTTACGGCACTGATCGTTGGCATTGGTTTTAATATCAAAATGCTCCAAGCCTATTTAGTTCTTCCGGCCTTCTTCTTTGTTTATCTATTTGGCACTCGGTTGAGTTGGGGAAAAAAGGTGCTTCACCTGGGTCTAGCAACCATTCTTTTGGTTGGCGTCTCCCTATCCTGGGCGGTGGCAGTGGATGCGACCCCGAAGGATCAGCGCCCCTATATTGGTAGCAGTGAAAATAATACCGTGATGCAACTCATTGTTGGCCATAACGGCGCTTCTCGCTGGAGCGGACCGCAACACGGTGGCGGTGGCAAAGGAGCAGATGGAGGAGGGCAAGCATTGAAGGATGGTTCTCGTCCTCAGATGGGTGGACAAGACGGTCCCCCACCCGGGGGTCAAGGGGGATCACCGCCAAATGGGCAACCGGGTCAAGATGGCCCACCGCCAAAGGGAAAACCGGGTCAAGGAGGACAACCGGATGGGAAAAACCGCATGGGCGGTGGTGGCCCTGGTGGACAATCGGAAACAGGAACACCAGGACTCCTCCGATTATTTAGCTCACAGTTGGCAGGGCAAATTGCCTGGTTCCTAGGAATGGCTCTCTTTTCGATCATCGCATTGGTTCGCTGGAAACGACCGTCTCTCCCTTTAGGGAAGAAAGCGAGTAGCGTGTTGCTCTGGGTAGGTTGGATGCTTCCCATGATCGTATTTTTCAGTTTCGCAAGCTTCTTCCACCGCTATTATCTAGCGACATTGGCACCTGGGATCGCCGCTCTGGTTGGGATCGGTTTGCCGCTGATGTGGAAGCAATATCGACAACACGTACCTGGATTGAAAGGCTGGTTACTTCCTCTATCCTTGTTGGTCACAGGTGGCGTGCAATCCTGGATTCTATGGGGGCAACGGGAGACGATTTACACGCTTCCATCTGTGGGGATGCTGGTTTGTACGTTGTTAGGAGTGGGTACGTTACTTCTCCTGCGCCACAAAAAGAGCGTAAACCGGCTAGGAAAGCAGGCAGTTGCAGGGATGATGGTCCTTTTCTTAATCGCACCCCTCTTTTGGTCGATTACCCCGATTATTCATCAGTCGAATAATGGGTTGCCTGCAGCGGGGCCGGAATTACTTTCGACTCATCAACAAGGAAGAGGACCCGGAAAAAATCAAGTGGATAACAAGTTGATTTCGTATCTGAAGAAAAACCATAAGAACGAAAAATATTGGTTGGCAGTTGATAGTTCAATGCAGGCAGACCCTTATGCTTTGAAAACGGATAGGCCCATTATGGCCATGGGTGGTTTTAATGGGGGGGATCCGATCCTTACTGTGGATAAACTCAAACAGATGGTGGATGACGGGGAAGTGCGTTATTTCTTGATCTCAACGGGGGAACAGAATCGACAAGGTCCGCCGCAGAGTTCGAAGCAGACCGCTGTGACCAAGTGGCTGCAGGAAAACGGCACGGTGGTTCCTACTAAGGAATGGCAATCCGATTCAAATGGACGGAACAATCAACAACTGATCGAAGTCAAACAAGGAGGGGAGTAACGTGAGCAACGATGTACGGTTTTCTGTGGTCATTCCAGTATTCAATGAAGAAGCGGTATTAGAAGAAAGTTATCGTCGTCTAAAAGAAGTGATGGAATCAACCGGAGACACCTACGAACTCCTTTTTGTAGACGATGGGAGCAAAGATCGCTCAGCCACCCTCTTGCGAGAGCTTCGTGGGCAGGATCCCCAGGTGAAGTGGCTACGTTTTTCCAGGAATTTTGGACACCAAGTGGCAATTACTGCGGGGATGGAGCACGCCAAAGGGGAAGCGGTGGTGGTAATCGATGCGGATCTTCAAGATCCACCCGAGTTGATTCTCGAGATGATCCAAAAGTGGGAAGAAGGCTTTGATGTGGTCTATGCCAAGCGCAAGGAGCGAAAGGGAGAGAGCTGGTTTAAGCGGGTGACAGCCGCAGGCTACTATCGTCTGTTGCGTGGGCTAACCGAGGTGGATATTCCCCTCGATACAGGGGACTTTCGCCTGCTGGATCGCAAGGTGTGCCATGCCATGAATGCCCTCAAAGAGAAACATCGCTTTGTGAGAGGCATGGTGAGCTGGGTGGGCTTTCGCCAAACCGCGGTGGAATACGTCCGTGATGAGCGATGGGCAGGAGAGACCAAGTATCCTCTAAAAAAGATGCTGGGACTTTCGATGGATGGGATCACGTCCTTTTCCTATAAACCCTTACGCTTAGCCTCTTATGTCGGCTTTCTTCTCTCCATGGGAAGCTTCCTCTATATGATGTTTATTGTCTTAAAAGCCCTTTTGATGGAGACGGGGGTCCCTGGTTGGGCCTCCCTTGCGACCATGTCACTCTTCTTTCATGGGGTGACGCTCATCATTCTTGGATTGATGGGGGAATATATCGGTCGCATTTATGATGAGTCAAAGAACCGCCCCTTGTATCTTATTGATCGGGAAGGCGGAGTGACAGGGAACGTCTCCCCTGGTGAAAGCGATGTTGAAGCGTAAACTCACTTCCTTACAGGGGATGCGATTTGCCATCGTGGGCGGTATGAATACGCTGGTTGATTTCCTTCTCTTCTTCCTACTCACTTCGGTTCATTGGCATTATCTCCTTGCGCAAGTGGTGGCGTATAGCGGGGGCGTTTGCAACAGTTACCTGATGAACCGGAGGTGGACCTTCTCCAGTGAGCGGATCCATGTGGGTGAGATCGGTAAGTTCTTAACAGTCAATGGCATCTCCCTGAGTGTAGCGGCACTCCTTCTTTATGGGTTCACCCACCTGGGGTGGGGGTGGTTATGGGCGAAGGGGTTGGCCACGGTTATCGCACTGGTCGTCAATTTTTTCGGGAATAAATGGTGGGTTTTTCCTAGGAAAACCCCCTTCAATGAACCATCAAATCCAATAACGAGGTGAGAGACTCATGAGGGTACGTAAAGCGATTATTCCAGCAGCAGGACTTGGAACCCGTTTTTTACCGGCAACCAAGGCACAACCGAAGGAAATGTTGCCGATTGTTGATAAACCCGCGATTCAATACATTGTGGAGGAGGCGATCCAAGCAGGCATTGAAAGCATCATGATCGTCACCGGCCGCAATAAACAAGCAATTGAAAACCACTTTGATAAATCCGTGGAGCTCGAGTCTTTACTTGAGGCGCGGGGCAAAGAGCAACTGCTTGAGCAAGTGCGCCAGGTAGGCGATTTAGCAGACATTCACTATATCCGGCAAAAGGAGCCCTTGGGATTAGGGCATGCAATTCTTTGTGCAAGGCAGTTTATTGAGGGTGAGCCCTTTGCAGTCCTTCTTGGAGATGACATCATTGACTCCAATCGACCTGGCTTACGGCAGATGATGGATGTATATGAACGCGAGCAGACCTCCATTATTGGTGTCCAGCCGGTGCCCTATGAAGAGACTCGAAAATATGGGGTGATCGCCCCGGCAGTTCAACCGATTTCACTGAATGGCTCAGCTTGTCCGATTCGTGAGTTGGTGGAAAAACCTGCACCTGAAGAGGCGCCTTCGAATCTAGCGATTATTGGTCGTTATATTTTAGAGCCAGAAATCTTTGGGTTGTTGCAGGCAGCATCCCCTGGAGTGGGTGGAGAGATTCAATTGACGGATTCGCTCCAGGCGCTGAATCAACAAAAATCGATGATCGCCGCGCTTATTGATGGAGAGCGCTATGATGTGGGGGATCGACTGGGCTATATTCGTGCCACGATTGAAATGGCCTTACGGCGAAAGGATCTTACTGAAGAAGTACAGAATGTGATTCTCACCATTCACGAACGCATCCATGAAAATCGATACCATAAACAAGAGGGGGCGGGTTAAATGAGTGTTCTAGTGACTGGAGGCGCTGGATATATTGGGAGTCATACCGTTAAGAGAATGCTTGAGAAAGGGATATCCGTCGTGGTGTTGGATAGCTTGGTGACGGGCCATCGAGAAGCGATCCCGAAGGGGGTTCCCTTCTACCAGGGGGATATTGGGGATGAAGGCATGGTATCGACGATCTTTACGGAACATACCATTGACGCGGTTATCCATTTTGCCGCACGGAGCCAAGTCGGAGAATCCATCGAGGATCCTTCCCTGTACTTCATGGAGAATACAGCAAAAACCATTCGCTTTTTATCCATGGTCACAAGGCACGGAGTGGACAAATTGGTCTTTTCCTCCACAGCTGCGGTCTATGGAATGCCAACTCAAGTACCCATCCCTGAAACAGCCCCGTGTCAACCGATCAACCCTTATGGAGTTTCTAAACGATTCATTGAAGAAATGCTTCCATGGTTGGAACAAGCCTATGGACTTCGCTCGATGACACTGCGATACTTCAACGCGGTGGGCGCCTCGTGGGAGGGTGAAATTGGCGAAGATCATTCACCAGAGACTCACTTAGTTCCCCGGGTGCTAAAATCCGTACTCGGGCAAAGTGATCCGATTCACCTCTTTGGTACGGACTATGATACACCCGATGGGACATGTATTCGCGACTATGTCCATGTGATGGATGTTGCTGAAGCGCATGTGAAGGCACTGGAGAAATTAAGTCGAGGGGCAGAGAGTCAAGTATTAAACATCGGCACGGGAAAAGGTTACTCTGTACGCGAAGTGATCACCGCTGTTGAAGAGGTGACGAATCGGTGGGTTCCCGTGGTCAATGCGCCTGCACGAGTAGGTGATCCGGGGAGGCTAGTAGCAGGAATAGAGAAGACGAAACAAGCGATTGGGTGGGAAGCTCAGTATCGCGATCTGGCGTCCATGATTAGGACCGCGTGGACATGGCATCAGAAAAATCCCTCGGGTTATCAAAGTGGTTGAAACCTCTCTAACCCTTTCATCGTTAACTATTTCAGAAAGAGAGTCTATGGAAAATAATTATCAATTTAACCACGAGTGACAAAACAGTGAAAAATCCAATATTAGTGATTTTAATGATTGACATGTATTTTTAATTCGATTATGATGAGATTACCAAATGAAAAGCATCCATTGTCCCTTGGTTGAACCAAGAGACACCTTGCTGAAAATCGTGTATTACTAAGAATCGTAAACCCTTCCTTTATTCGATAAACGAGTTAGACCCCCTTGAGACAAAAAGACCGACCCTTGGGTCGGTCTTTTTGTCTCTAAAATTTTACCTAAAATTATTTCGAAAGAACTGCAACGTCTTTTCCAAGGCTTCTCTTAAATAAGGATTTTCTTCCTGAAAAGGATGGACAGCGCCAAAGGTATGATCCGCTCCAGGGATGGTATGTAAAGTGGCATGGTCTGAAGCGCTGTTCAATTGTTGGGCGGCTTCCATTGGGACAGAGGTATCCTGTTCACCGTGGACGATCAAAAGGGGTTTGTGGTAGTGGGACAAGCGGTCGGGGATGTTGAATCGCTCTTTATTCGCCTCAAGATCTTGGAAAAAAGTGAGATCGATTGGCATCTGTTGTTTCGTGCGCGCGTTGGGAATATAGGCGCGTCCGTTCTCCCGGAGTGCTTGTTTAAATGGTTCGGGCAAGTAGTCTGGATGAGCGATACTGTTCCACAAGGCAACGGCCTGAATGCGGGGTTCGTCAAAGGCGAACAGTAGGCTGCTGGCCCCGCCACGACTGTGACCGATGATTCCCATTTGCTTCGTATCCATTTTGGAAGCGAGGGGATTTTCTTTCCCTACAATCCATTCCATTACGTGACGGAGATCTTCTTGTTCATGGCTAAAGGTGTTCTGCGCAAATTTCTCCAGTTCGCCAAAGGTCGTGGAATCTTCCCCGACCCCATTCAATGAAAAGTTGAAACTAACCACAGCAAAGCCGGCGTTGGCTAGGGTTTCTGCTACATGGGGGAAAAATCCCCAATCTTTAAACCCTTTGAAGCCATGACAGAGGATGAGTGTGGTGTGGGTGCCTTCGGTTGAAGGGGTGCGGATGTCACCGCGAATGACACGATCGTTTTCTAGGTTTAGCTGAAAAGGTTGATGCTCCATGATCGTCCTCCTTTGAAAGGGTGGTGTTCTTTTCGAGTCTATGTTTTATATCCCCGAATGATTGCCAATTGACACACCTTCTCTTCTAATTCTATGACGATTGACATCATTTTCAAGGGATTGTTTATCCAGGAGAGTTGATTTTTCGCAGAGACCTAATTGGATAGTGATTCGAACGAAGGAATTGGTTTGCCTAATTGAACCTTTTCTGACAATCCGATATAATGAGACGACAAGTTCATACAAATGGAAGGGTCTTTGCCTTCGTGCAAAGTGAAAAGGGAAACCGGTGCAAATCCGGTGCGGTCCCGCCACTGTATATGGGTAGCGACACCATAAAAGCCACTGTCGAAAGACGGGAAGGCGTGGTGAAGTGATGATCCATAAGCCAGGAGACCTGCCTTTCCATGCGATTCTTGCTAACCCTTCGCGGAGAGGGAGGCCAGGAGGACGGCTTGAACGTTAGAAGCTGTTTTAGTCCTGCTCTTACCTCTTTGGGGTAATTTTTTTTATGTTGATGAGGAGAGAGGATGAATCGGTGATGATGCAACGACGTTGGTGGATGGGTTTACTTGTTCTAATGATGGTATTTGCAGCAGGTTGTGGAGCTGCTTCCGATGCGACAACGGGTCATGAAGATCATAAAGCGCATGAAGAAGCGGCAGATTTTCCTGTCAAGGTGAAGGACGATACAGGGAAAACCGTAACGATAAAGAAACAGCCCAAGCGCATTGTTTCCTTAATTCCCAGTATGACCGAAACGATCTTTGCAGTGGGGCAAGGGGATAAAGTGGTTGGCGTAACGGCGAACGATGACTATCCGGCGGAAGTTAAAAAGCTTCCAAAGGTAGGAGATATGAATATCAACGCCGAGAAAGTACTCTCGCTAAAACCCGATCTGGTGCTTGCTTCTCCAATGGTGAAACAAGAAACACTCGACAAATTGCGAAAGTTAGGACTGACGGTAATTGCTTATGAGCCGACCAACCTTGAAGGGATTTACAAACAAATTGAGGATGTAGGCAAAGCAACAGGAGCCGAAGCAAAAGCAAACCATGTTGTCGATGAGATGAAAAAGGATGAAGCATTGGCGAAGGAAGTGGCAGCGAAGGTACCCGCCAAGAAGAAAGTAAAAGTGTGGATTGAGGTTTCGCCCGACTTATATACGACGGGACAAGGGACCTATATGGATGAGATGGTTACCCTAGCGGGTGGCGAAAATGTTGCCCATGATCAGAAGAGCTGGGTTCAACTTTCTGCAGAAAAAGTGGTGAAATATAACCCCGATGTCATTCTGTATACCTATGGGGGAAAGGCATCACAAATTTCTGATCGCAAGAGCTGGAAAAGTGTTGCAGCCGTGAAGGATCATCGCATTCAAGGGCTGGATAGCAACACGACGAGTCGGCCAGGCCCACGTGTGACCGAAGCGCTTCTTGATATTTCGAAGACGCTCTATCCTGATACCTATGCAAAAGTAGCAAAATGAATCGAGAAAACTGGGCGGGTCGGCTGATGGGCTGGTCCGCCTTTTGGTTGCTATTGTTGTTACTATCCATGGCAGCCTCTGTCTCAGTAGGTAGTGCGGACATACGCTTTGCAGATGTATGGCAGGTGATCATGGCTCATCTTCTGGGCAAGGATGGAGCGATTGATGCAGCAACCGATGCGATCATTTGGCAACTGCGATTTCCCCGGGTGTTGTTGGGAGCGTTGGTGGGAGCTGCTTTAGCTGGAGCGGGTGCGGTGTTTCAGGGATTATTAAAGAATCCGCTGGCGGATCCATTTATCCTAGGGGTATCCTCAGGATCGGCACTTGGAGCGGCGATTGCAGTTTTTACCGGATGGGGTGTTGCTCTTTTAGGGGGCTGGAATGTACCGGTGTGGGCGTTTCTCTTTGGTTGTGTGGCGCTCTTTTTTGTATTGCAGCTTTCTCGTTTAGGTGGCCAGGTGCGAACGGATACACTCATTCTCTCGGGGGTGGTCGTACAGGCTTTCTTTGGAGCAATGCTTACCTATGTGATTGCAATGGCTTCCCCTGTAGAAATTCAGCGTATTCAGTATTGGTTGATGGGGAGTATTGCGCTACGTGAATGGTCGGAAGCGATGGTGATGGCTCCCTTTTTAATCGTGGGGATGGTGACGTGTTGGTTGATGAGCCGTTCACTCAATCTCTTTGCCCTAGGTGAACGATCAGCAGGACATTTAGGTGTCTCGGTGCAACAGACCCGTTTGATATTACTGGTTGCTTCTACCTTGATGACAGCGGCAGCGGTCTCGGTTTCAGGGACGATTGGGTTTGTGGGATTGATCATTCCCCATATTTTAAGAATGCTGACGGGTCCGGATCATCGCATCCTATTACCCGTGTCTTCACTGGCAGGAGCCGTATTCATCGTGTGGGCTGACACCTTAGCGCGTACGGTACTGGATCCCCGTGAACTGCCCATTGGGGTGATTACGGCTTTGATCGGAGGGCCGTTCTTTGCCTGGCAACTCCGGCGATATACCATGGGGCGCAAGTAAGGAGGGATGACCCCTGTTAGAAGCGAAAGCATTAAAAAAGGGATACCAGGGACATGGCGTTCTCCATGGTGTGGATCTTTCGATTCATCGCGGGGAAATTGTCGGTTTATTGGGGCCCAATGGGAGTGGGAAGACAACGCTGTTACGCCTCCTTTGTGGTGAAGAACTTCCAGATAGCGGAGGAGTGGAGCTAGAAGGACGGGATCTTAAACAGTGGTCTTCCCGGGAACGTGCGAAGAAAATGGCGGTTCTTCCCCAAGAAGGGCTGCCGTCGGTTCCCTTTACGGTTGAAGAAGTCATTATGATGGGGAGGCACCCTCATCAAGGAATCTGGCCCTGGGCAGGAGATGGGGATCAGAAGACAGTGGAACGGGTGATGACGGACACCCAAGTCATGCAGGATCGAGATCGTCCCATCCGCCTCCTTTCCGGTGGAGAGCGACAACGTGTGGCGATTGCGAAAGCGATGGCTCAGGAGCCCGCGTTATTGTTTTTGGATGAACCGACGACCTACTTGGATATTGCCCATCAATTAGCGGTGTTGGATCAGATTAAAAGATGGCAACAAACGTGTGGGTTAGCGGTTTTGGTTGTATTTCATGATCTGAACCTGGCTGCGCAGTATTGTGATCGCCTTGCGATAATGAAGGAGGGGGTGATTTGCCATCGGGGAACTCCTACTGAAATTATCGAAGAATCAGTGATTCAAGAGGTGTATGGGGTAAAGCCACTTATCATTCGTCACCCAGAAACCCATGTCCCTCAGGTACTGTTGCAATCGGGAAAAATTTTGGAACCTACACGCACGTCCAATGTGATGTCGCGACATGGATAGCGATATATTGGATCAGAAGGAGGGAATGCAAGATGAAAATTTATACACGAACAGGTGATCAGGGTCAGACTGGGGTGGTAGGTGGACGGGTAAACAAGGACGATATCCGTGTGGAAGCTTATGGTACCACCGATGAAGTCAACGCCTTTGTCAGTGAGGCAATTGTACGGATGGACCCTGAAAAACATGGCGATATGATTCAGGATTTGACCGAAATTCAACATGAACTGTTTGATGCTGGGGGAGATCTTGCCCAGGCAGGAAAGAAACGTCAGTATAAAGTTACGGCAGAAATGGTGACTCGCTTAGAGGAATGGATTGATCGTTATGATGAAGAGGCGCCTGCAATTCAGCGCTTTATCTTGCCTGGGGGCAGTGCGATCTCCTCGGCACTTCATGTCTGTCGTGTGGTGACCCGACGCGCCGAACGGTTGACAGTCACGTTAACAAGAGAACAAGAAACCAATGATGAAGTACGGAAGTATTTGAACCGTCTGTCAGATTTCTTCTTTGCCATTGCGCGTGCGGCAAATGCACGCGAGGGAGTCGCTGATACGGAGTATAAGCGGGGCGGGCAAGTGTTCCGCTAATCGACTCGTTTCCCCTTTCGTCCACGGATAGGGGTTGGGTATACTGGGAGTAACCGACACGAGGAGGACACCCTACCATGCGAACCATGTACTTATACCCAGCCTGTGGAACCTGTAAAAAGGCGCAGAAGTACCTCAAGGAAAATAACATCTCCTTTGCGGAGAAACATATTGTCAATGAACCTCCTTCAAAGGATGAGTTGCAGGCGCTGGTTGAAAAAAGCGATTTACCCATACAGAAATTTTTCAATACCAGTGGAAAGAAGTATCGTGAGCTCCATTTAAAAGAGAAATTAAAGGACATGGAAGAAGAGGAGAAGCTGGCTCTTCTTGCTTCGGATGGCATGTTGATCAAGCGTCCGATTGTGACCGATGGCAATCGAGTAACGGTTGGCTTCAAAGAAGAAACCTTTGCGGATACCTGGGTGAAGTGACCAAGTTGCACCATAAGGATGGATGAGGAGGTGAAATGCCTTCCTATCCATCCTTTTTTGTCTGGAAATCGAGTCGTCTATCGCAGACTCATTGACTGGGTGTATTCTACGATAGGTTCAAGGAACGCCGCTATAAAATCCGCAGTTGCTTCAAGCGCTTTACCATCCCGATGCATTTATTAATAGAAAGGGTTCTTCAGATGGGATGGGATGAAAATTAAACGACCATTTATTAGAAAGATTCGCCCCCTGGCTTATGTTGGCAACCACGATGCGAGTACGATATCGGTTATTAGTATCCGATTTAATCGGGTGATCACAACCTTTTCCTCTGGAGGAGAACAGCCCCTTGGGGTTACGGTTGCAAGGGTTCTGAGAAGAGGCGTTTTCCTTTATGTAGCCAATGCATCGACTAACAATGTCGCTGTTTTTAACATCCAGAACAATCGGCAAGTCGCATCGATCCCCACAGGTGAAAATCCTGTTTATGTGGCGATTGGAAGAGTTCCTGGAGTCGGTATCCGAGGCTTTGTTACGAATTTTGAGTCCAGTAGTGTCACAGTGTTTGATCCTTTGACCAATAACGTCATTGGCCCGCCCATTCCAGTCGGTAAGGGTCCAGAAGGAATCGCCTTAAATCCGACAGGGACGAAAGCATTTGTACCAAACCTATCCGATGGTACCGTATCGGTTATCAATACGCGTCGACGAGAAGTAGCGGATACGATCCAAGTCGGTGAACAACCTGTCCTATTAGCCATTTGTTCGATTCCTTCCCAGAGAGCACCCCAAGCCTATGTTGCTAATTTCGGTAGCAACAGTGTGACACAGATCAATACCCGAACGAATGCGACAGTGGGGAGGCCAATTCCCGTCGGAAGAGGGCCCATCGGTGTCACATGTTTACCCAATGGAGAAAGGGTTTATGTAGCCAATGGGGGCAGTTTATCTGGCAACCAAGATGAAAGTAATCACACGGTCTCAGTTGTGAGTACGCGTTTGCGTAGAGTCGTGAAGACCATCACCGTCGGGGAAAATCCAGAAGCGTTGGCAGCGACGTGTGATGGTCGGTGGGTGTACGTACCCAATCGAGTAAGCAATACCGTATCCGTTATCGCAACCAGAAACAATCGGGTTGTTAAAACCATCCCAGTAGGAAAGGGACCGCGGGGAGTCGCGATCACCCCTTACTGTAGTGTGAGGAAGTAGGGGAAAATAGATTCTCATAACGCCATCGGTTACATTCTTGTTGAGCACAACAGAAAGTGATGGGTATTAGCTAGGTTAAATAATTGCTAGAAGCTATCGATGCTTCGGCAAATTTGATGTGCTAGATGACATTGAAGTGTAGCAACCCGGTTAAGGAAACAGAGCGGTAAGAAAAGGCTGGATACAAAGGCAGCTCACCTGTGTATCCAGCCTTAACATTCGATTTTGCAACTCAAAAAACCAAGAGTGCTGGTTTTATCAAGAAGTTGGATGGTGGAGGGCGTGTGGTAGCATAAAGGACTTGTCATTGACGAGGATGTAACTACACTGTCCCTCTCATTGCTTAGGAGAGCAGGGACAGAACATTGATCATGGGCAACAAAGTCTCTTGTATTAATTTCAGAATATTCAGTTTATTAAACGGTACTCAGGGTAAAGAAAGACTAATCTTATTTTAAAGGAGGGATGAATATGCCAGGGATTCAGCAAACACAGCAATCCAATCTTTTGTGGATTTTGGTGTTGATCTTGCTTACGTCTGGAGGAAGCAGTGCAGATTAATCACCACTTAGCAGCTCAATGCTCGTAGCTTCATTAAATTGGCGGGGTTCTTCCCCGCCAATTTTAACTACTCTCAAAAAAATGGAGGTTAATCACGATGAAAAGAATAATTACCTTTATCATTGTTGGGTTTTTATCCCAATTCATTGATGGTTCACTCGGTATGTCATCGGGATTGTCAGCTACATCGATTATGCTTGCGCTCGGGATTGCTCCCGCGATAGCATCGGCTTCTATGCACATGGCGGAACTTGTAACCACCACCGCTTCTGGGGTATCGCATTACCGCTTTGGCAATATTGATTATGGGCTCGTCAAAAAGCTAATAATACCCGGTGCGATTGGTGCATTTGTTGGAGCGACGCTATTAAGTCGTCTTCCAGGGGAATTAGTAAAACCCTATATTGCTGGAGCGTTGTTGCTTGTTGGTTTCTATGTTTTGTTTAACTTTATTTTTGATAAGAACATGTTAATACCGAAACTACAAAAAGCAACGAAAAAGATAAAAGCACCGCGTCGCGCCTTTATCTACCCATTAGCACTTTGTGCCGGCTTTTTAGATTCCATTGGTGGGGGCGGTTGGGGGCCGCTGAATACACCAATTTTGCTAGGAAGAAGTAAGTTAAAACCGCGAAAGATCGTTGGTTCAGTCGATGCGAGTGAGCCGATTATTGCCCTTTCAGCAACCATTGGATTTATGTTCTCATTAGGGTTGAGTGAGATCAATTGGACTTTGGCGGGGTGTTTAGCGTTAGGGGGGTTATTTGCCGCTCCCATTGCTGCATGGTTGATCAAAGTAATGCCTTCCTCCATATTGGGTGTTCTTGTTGGTGGAATATTGGTGTTATCCAGCGCTAAAACATTAATTACATCCTTAAATACAGTGATTCCGTCATCTCTCCATGATGCAATTTATGCTTCCATCATTACCTTATGGATGTTTAGTGTTGTAGTGGTTGCTTGGATTAAAAAAGTTCTTTCTGTAAAATAGATTGAATATTCAGTTTATTAAACGATGCAAGGAGGGTATAAGGTGGTGAACATGAATTTTCAATGATTGAAAAGGAGGAGGTTATGAAGTCTGTTGACTTTATTTCACCGCAAATCGATGGTGTTTGGATTAGGGTATTCATGTTGTTGATGCCGAGTTCTCGAGTTATTCAAGGAAAAACTTAATGGGACAAGCTCCTGGCTGGGTTAATCAAAGTGACTAAGGAGGCGAAGTGGGAATGAGTGCAGAAAGTTCACCGACGTTTCAAACACTAAAGAATCTGGATAATCAAGCATTAAGCGAATTAGCATCCTATATCATGCATTTCTTAAATGAAAACGGTAAAGCAGGCGAGGGAGAGAGTACAGGGGATATCACTCACACAACCTTAGAAAAAGGAAGTCACACTAGTGAGTACGGCAAAACCTTAGCAACATCCTCTGTGGCAGCGGAAGCGGAACAAGGTGATGGTCCTGCGGCTGCAAGTGCCAGTAGCTCAGCGGTTGGGGAGGAGATGAGTACTTCAACGAGTTCTGTATCTGTGGTTGTTGGACCGCATGGAGCTGCAGCAGCATGTGATATTGCCGTCGTGGCAGTCGGACCCTATGGTGCATCGGCGGCGAGTGAGGTGGGGGTGGTCTCTGTTGGACCACACGGTGCTGCTGCAAGTAGTAATGCTGCGAATTCAAATCGTGTGGCCATCGATAGAGAGGACCATAAGGACGAATAGAAAGACGCTTCTTAACGAGTGTAAAGCAATCGTACAACACTCGATCCATCAACATAGAATCGGATCAGGATAAGAGGATGTAAGGAAGGATGAGAAGGGTTCGCCAGGATTAAGAAGGAGGTTGTCAAAGGGAGCTACCCATTATGGGGGCTCTCTTTATTTGCGTATTGATTTCATAAAAATCAACCATGCATTGCAGGCCATGGAGTGGATGATTTTATTTTCGTTTGTTTATTTTCCCATGATTTTTAATTTCTGAACAGGCAAATAAACACAAACGATGATAGCATGGATTTATTTTCCAGAAGATAAGAATACCGCGAATACGTCGCATTCTTATCCTATAATTAGGGAGTTTTACGCTTAATTAACAGAATATTAAGTTTATTGTTTTTTGATAAGGGTAAAAAATAGTTAACTACCCACTATTCATGTCCTTATTCAGTTTGCTGGGGAGAAAAGATCATTTCATCTTTAAAGGATCTAACTTTAGCGACGGTTTTATTACCAGTTGCTCGTTAGTATTGCGATGACCTAGTTAATCGATCAATCCCCGCTACACTGGCATATGTGCTCACTTACCTATACGTTATTTTTAGCATGCTCATAGAAGGAAAGTGTGTTAAGAATAACGCCGGTTTTCATCCCTACAGTTCAAAAATAAGGTGGGCGAAATAGTCGGCTGTAGGTTGGTACTAGTGGATACGAAAAACATATGATTAAAAAAATATAGTAGGAGGTGATTTGAGTGAAAGATATCATGACAAACTTACCGATTTTTGATGGGAGTAAAGAAGCCATCATATGGTTTGAAAAAAAATATGAGCGTTACTTTATACTGAAATATACAGGTAAGATTGGCGGTCATATCGTTTATGTTTGCCACTTAATCAATGATAAAAAAAGGTATAATCAAGGGTTGAAAAAATTGCATGATGTTGGGATTGTAAATGGCTTAGAACTTGCAACAAGTTATTTTATTCTTCTCATTTGGGAGGATGGGGAAGTGGATATGCTTTATTAGGGAGTTTCGTCCTCTTATAGAAGATGGTCTGAGAAACCTTCGTTAAAGTGGGATAAGGTAAAAACCTATTTTTCACACCCCTTAATCAGGAATCCATATACTGAGTTTGGAGCTATAAATAATCAGGGGGGTGGCATAATGGGGTCATGTTGTGATGATGTTAAGACAAGACCGATTCGTGTAATCATGGCACCAAAACCATTTCAGGTGTTATATTTTCCTAGGATTGATCCTGTGAACACCACAGCTAGAATGACAGGAAGTATTACGGGGACAAGCGGATCGGGTAAAGGAAATTGTAGGATTTTTGTAGGAAATCAAATTATCATTTCACTTCGAAACCCTGTCAGAGTGGCATTTTACACCAATCCTTCAGATGTCAACGAAATTTATATTGATGCACCAGCGATCTATCATTTAAATAATCGTACACGTCCAGTGACAGCCGCTTTTCGTATCCCTCATATTTCGCATCCTGGGAAACGATTATCCGCTGTTACCAAAATACAAAACTCCATTTGGCGATTAAAGATATCGGATAGAGAGTCGGGAGTCAGAATGTTTGATGCAATCGCGACTCCGGGTCAGCCCTCCGTGACAGTGGGGACCGTCAACTTACTCTAATCATTGATTCATCATCACGGAGTTGGTGCTTGAAAAAGAAGGTTTAATAGGTTGAAGGAATGAATGTGTTGTAAATATAGTTGCCGCTAGCTCCTATATAAAGGGGTTAGCGGCTTAATTATGTCTTAAGGTACGTGTATGGGATCTTTGCAGATGTAAACAAATGCAGGAAGCAGGTTACGAATCACCCACCGGATCTCCACATGACGAAAGCGTTTATTTAAGAGTGGCTTCATTTGAAGGGAATATTGATAGGCAGTAAAGACTCCTGAAGGAGCTAAGCTACTGCAGATTTGATCTAATATCGCGTTACGTACGGTAATAGAAAAATTGGTAAAGGGAAGTGAGGACAGGATGGCATCGGCATGAGAAAGTCCATGTGTAGTAAGCGTATTTTTAATTTCTGTCGCATCCAATACATGATGAAGAGTAGGATGGTTTTGATGCAAGAGGGAATGAAGAATGGGATCCTTTTCAAAAATGAAGGCCTTTGCTTGTGAGTGAAGCTTGGATTCTAAAGCCTGTGTGATCACTCCAGTACCTGCCCCAAGCTCTACAAGGGTATCTACTTGACCCCAAGCAATCGGATCCAACAGGGCCTTTACTAGATATTTAGAACTGGGTGTTACACTACCAATTTGACGAGGTGATCGAAAAAACCGCATAAAAAACGCTTTGCGGTATGTCAATGTACTCATAAAGTTACCCCCGAGAATCACTTATTTACTTTAGTATAAGAGAGTTTTGTTGATGAAATCGGGGGCAAATACTTAATATTTGTTTAAGGATATGGAAGGTAGGTAATTAATGAGTTCCATCTATCCCTATACTTTCCTGAAAAAAGGAAAAGACGAAGGGATTCCAGAAGGGATCAAGATAGAAATATAAGCGGTAATGGGGGCAGAATCACGGAACGATGGAAGGTGGAGAAAGCACATGTGTGGGCGTTTTACTCTGACTGCGGGTTTAAGGGAGATTGTGGAGCGCTTTCAAGTGGAGGAACATGAAAATCAGGCGCACCTTCCCCGATACAATATTGCTCCTACCCAGGAAGTCCCTGTGATTCTTATGGCAGAGGGTCAAAGGAAGTTGACATCCATGCGGTGGGGATTAATTCCTCGCTGGGCAAAGGATCCTTCCATTGGCAACCGGTTAATTAATGCGAGAAGTGAATCCTTGACACAAAAGCCCGCTTTTCGCCGATCCTTTCAACGCTATCGATGTTTGGTTCCAGCGGATAGTTTTTATGAATGGAAAAGGGTTGATGGAGGAAAACAGCCCATACGAATCATGCTTGCTAATGAGGAGTTATTTGCCTTTGCAGGACTGTGGGATCGTTGGGACAATGAGCGTGGGGAAAGCTATCAATCCTTTACGATTATCACCACAAGGGCAAATGAGAAGGTAAAAGAGGTTCATGAACGAATGCCTGTCATCCTTCATTTAGCAGAAGAAGCAGCTTGGTTGGACCCTGATTGGGGGGACCCAGAGCTACTCAGCCCCTTTTTGGAACCCTATGAAGCAGAAGCGATGACACTCTATCCCGTATCAAAGGCTGTTAACACGCCAAAAAACGACCAGGTTGACTTAATTCGTCCATTATAGAGGGATGTCGCCTCGATCGCCTATTCTTTGAGTAAGGATTCATTGATAGGATGAGAGGATGTTCCTAGTATTTAAAAGAAAGAGACTCGCAATGTTGATGAATAATAAAAGCCGAGTGGATATCCACTCGGCTTTTATTATTCATCATTAGTTTCCTACTTTTTGAATACGACCGTCAATCTTAGCAGAGAAAGGTTGAGGGAGCTGTTTAATATACTCGATCAATGCATCCAGGTCGACGGGTCCCATTACTTTATCCGTCGCTTCATTAAAGACGGTAAACCCATCGCCTCCCCCAGCAAGGAAAGCATTGGCGGTAGCCGTTAGGGTTTGATCTTCCGTGATCGGTGTACCGTCTGCTTTTTTCAGATCGGTTACACGATCCTCGGCTGGGCGAGAGGGATCATATTGATAGGTAAATCCAGAAATCTGTAGGATTTTAGGAGCCGATGCGTGATCGCCTGCCCATTGTTGGTTCAGCAATTGTTTTAATTGCTTCCCTGTGAATTTCATCGTGATTAATTCGTTGTTGAAGGGCTGGATCGTATAAAGATCGCCCCAGGTTACTTTTCCTTTTGGCATATCCGAACGAATTCCGCCAGGATTCATCAGGGCGATATCCGTTTGCATTTTCCAACGTTGTGCATCTGAAACGAGGTTACCTAATTGGGATTCACCTGAAGCATTTGCTGTCCGGGTAAATTCGTCTGCGGACTGGCCAATTTCTTTGTTCACGATGGGTTCTACTTTGTCTTGATATTTTTTAATGAGTGCAGCAACCTCAGGATCAGGTGTTACACCTTCATGATAGGTGTTGACCACTTCGGCTTTTTTCTTCACAATGTCACGCGTCCGACGATCCAAGGTGAGGTCAACATCGGAGAAGGAAGTGCCATAGCAATTGGCTTGTACGATCAATTTGTTATCAATCGTGGTATTTAAGTTGCTATGACTATGTCCTGCCATGATCACATCGACATCATCGTTGACAGACTTGGCAATTTCGCTAATCCGTCCATTGATTTCACCGGTTTTTTCATCTTGAAATCCGCCTTCATGGGCGAGAACGACAAAGGAATGGATCCCTCTGCGCTTTAACTTCTTCACTTCACGGTTAATCGATTTGGCTTCATCGAGGAACTTTACACCTTTGACTCCAGCAGGTGTAACCACTTTCGGAGCATCTTTGGTGACAACGCCAATGAATGCGACGGGTACGCCTTTGATGCGCTTGACGACATGACGACGCAATAGAGGCTTGCCATTTTTCTCTTTGACCACGTTCGCAGCAATATATGGGAAGTTAGCACCCGCAAAATCCCCCGTTGCATCGTGGTGCCCCCCCTTGATGAGACGGAGCATTTCCTTATAACCCTCATCAAACTCATGGTTACCAAGGGTTCCTACATCAAATCCAACCGTATTGAGGAACTCGATGGTTGGTTCATCTTGCATCAATGCTGATACGGGTGGGCTGGCACCGACCATATCTCCGGAATGTACCAACAAGGTGTTCGGGTTTTGCTTCTCCCGTTCATGGAGGTAGGCAGCTAGATAGTCAGCACGACCTACTTCCTTTCCATCCACTTTACGAGTGACATCCAATTGTCCATGAAAATCGTTGACACCGAGAAGCTGTACATCAACTTGACGATGCTTATGAACCTTTCCATGCTCAGTATTAGCGTAAGCTACAGGCGCTGCTACAGCGATGCACAAAAGGGCACCGAGGGAAGCGCGTACCCATTTCCCGCGTTTGCTCATGCCTTAGTCTCCTTTTCCCTTAATTCTCTAGATGAATAAATGCGACTACTTCACAGCTATTAACCATTTGACATAAGGAGTGGAAATTCCTCTCCTGAGAGGAAAAAATTCAAATGGCAATATTTTTCTTTTTAGTAAGTTAATAAGATAAATGAGTAAAGGAACAGAGCGGTGGGTAATGAGGTCAAAAAGAATGGATGGTGACGGAATGAGCAAAACATTGAGAACAATTCCTAATTGATAAAGAGTCCAATCTTGTATTGACTTTGATTTGAAACATGTTATTTTAGTAAGTGCGTAGAAACAAATTGTGAATTGAATCGGGTGAGTTTATACTGGATCTTGTCCGGGAAATTACATAAGCGGATTATTTATATCTGCGATATTTAAGGAGGAAATGAACAAATGGCATCCCGTTTAGTAGGGCTTCCAGCCCCTCATTTTGAAATGAAAAGCACCAAGAACTTGGAGACCTTGGCAGAGAAAGTTTCCCTTTCTGACTACGAAGGTCAATGGTTAGTTCTTTTCTTCTATCCAAAGGATTTTACGTTTGTTTGTCCCACTGAAATTACTGCGCTTTCGGATCGTTACGCAGATTTTGCAGATAACGATTGTGAGATCATTGGGGTAAGTACTGACACCGAATTCGTACACCGTGCATGGATTAACACCCCTCGGGATGAAAATGGTCTCGGTCATCTAAACTATCCATTGGCTGCTGATCCGACTCATCGCGTTAGCCGTGATTATGGCGTATTAAATGAAGATGAAGGTGTGGCTCTCCGCGGTCTCTTCATCATCGATCCAGAAGGTACGGTTCGCTACCAAGTGGTCACCGATGATAATGTGGGTCGCAGTGTGGACGAGACTCTGCGTGTCCTACAAGCGCTTCAAACGGGTGGACTTTGTGGTGCTGATTGGAAGCCGGGCCAAAGCAATCTGTAATTCATTGGAGTGAAAAGGGAGAGGGCCTAACGTTGTCGTTAGGCCCTCTCCGTAAAAGTGAATAAAAGTTCACTTAATTGGATATTTTTTTGTTGTGAAGAAGGAGGTTGAACACGATGGCTTTACGATTACGGTCAGATTTGCCAGAGCTCAAAGGAGCGACGGAGTGGATTAATGGTGAGGTTCATCAGGAGAGTTTGGCTGGGAACCCCGTGCTCATCCATTTTTGGTCGGTAAGCTGTGGTTTATGTAAGACAAGCATGCCTGATGTATTAAAGATCCGAGATGATTATAAGGATAAGGGATTGCAAGTGATTGGAATCCATATGCCTCGATCGGAGAAAGATACCAATGTTGACCTCGTCAAGGAAACGATTGAAAAGCATGAGATGACTCATCCACAGGCGGTCGATAATCAACATGCGATTGTCGATGCTTTTGAAAATGAGTTCGTTCCTGCTTTCTTCCTCTATGACGAAGAAGGTAAGCTACGTCACCGTTCTGCTGGTGAAAAAGCGCTATCTATGATGAAAAAGCCCTTGGAACGTGTCCTAGGGACTACCGAGTAGTGGAGGGAATCTGATGAATCTACCAAAGGAATTTCGCTACAGTGATGAACACGAGTGGGTTAAGCAAGAAGGTGGCAATAAGGTGAGGATTGGGATTACCGACTTTGCGCAATCAGAGCTAGGGGATATCGTATTCGTAGAGCTACCTGAGGTAGGCGACGAGTTGGAAGCTAATTCTCCTTTTGGTAGCGTTGAATCGGTGAAAACCGTTTCTGAACTCTATGCACCTGTCAGCGGGAAAGTTGTAGAGATCAATGAAGACCTTGAGGATTCACCAGAGAATGTAAATACCGCTCCTTATGAAGGGGGTTGGATGGTCGTTGTTGAAATGACAGACGACGCTGGCCTCGAGAAGTTGATGGATGCGGATAAGTACCAAGCGATGGTCTCTGAAGATTAAAAGTGGTTGCTCTAAAGTGGGTAAATAAAAAATGACGTTCCTCTACTTATGTGGGGCGTCATTTTTTATTTGTGATGAGCGTTTCAAGGTCTAGTATGAGTCAAATGCAATCGTTGTATTGAGTGATGTGTAATCAATGAACATTCGTTTTTGGATATAGATCGAACAGAATGTCCAAGCGCTTTTCTAGTTGGATCCATATGCTATTCTATCAAACTAGGAAAGAAGGGGTCCTATGGGAGGAGTATCCGTCCCTTGTCAACAACTTGCGACTATATTAAAAGGGCGTGTTTCCACAATTGTAACGCCGGGAACCTGTACAGTAACCAATATCCGTACCTTTAAGATGACGATACGGGGTCGCCCCACTACCGATGGTCTCAATAACATTTTTTACATGCAAAATAATAATCTCAATATGGGTTTTCTCTCGTTACTTCCTCGGGAAGTGACAAGAACCGTCAATCAATTGCTGCAACAAGGGATTACCGTGACAGGAATCAACCCGTTTTCGATATTTGCTCGTCCGAATATCATTACGGTGTATTTTCAATCAGTAGAACCTGCCATTCGGTTTGCTGGGAAAATGAGAAGGGTGCTCAATACGTTAACGAATTTAGCGCCCGATCTTCCACAACCACCACCCACCCCTGCGTTTCGGCGGTTGTGCGAAGAGTTTAGTCGAATAATAGGTGGTAATCAAGTTACAGATATTATTGGGTCTTCTTGTGAAGTGTTGATTCTACGGGACTTGGTATTCCGTGTCATGGGAAAACTTGCAACCAACCCAGGAGTACGCTTCCTTAATTTTTCCTTTGATCAATTGGATGCTCAAGGAAGGTCTCTTTGTATTGGTGAAGTTGCCCTGTTACGAAGGGAAGTCACCCCCTATCTCAAGCAGATAAGTAATCAGCCTGGGGTTACTATCTCACCGTTAGTGAGCCCCAAATTTACGATCCCTGCTCTCGTGATTTTAAAGTATAGCGCAGTTGAGAATCCACTTACCTTTGCCAGAACTTCACGGGAAGCAATTTCTGTATTATCTCGATGAATTCGGATCTCAGTTAGCGAATGGATAGGGTGGAAAAGTATCAAGATAGGTTTTATTCAAAAAAATACAAAAACGACAACCCTATTTTTAGGGAGCGTCGTTTTTTTTTGTGAGTTATTCAGCGTAATTAACCATCTTCCTTTAGTAAGCGTCTTCGCCTTTTTAGGTCCATACTTTCATAGTGCGTCCACTCCTTTTTTCTATTCTTTTCATATACTAATCTATCACGCTAGGAAAGAAGGGATCCTATGGGAGGGACTTCGATTTTATGTCAGCGTCTTGCTACCATATTAAAGGGGAAGGTTTCTGCGATTGTTACACCAGGAACTTGTGCGGTAACCAATATCCGTACTTTTAAAATGACCGTACAAGGTCGCCCCACCACAGACGGTCTGAATAACATTTTTTTCATGCAAAAAACCAATGTGCCCAATCAAACACTCAACTTGGGTTTCTTAGCGTTACTTCCAGGGGAAGTAACCAGGGCAGTCAATGGGCTCATTCAACAAGGAATTACCGTGTCAGGAATTGCCCCTTTTATCTTTAGAGCTCGTCCCAATATGATTAATGTCTTCTTTCAATCCCTAGAGCCTCCGATTCAGTTCGCTAGAAAAATGAGGCGAGTGTTGAACACGCTCCCCAATCTAGCTCCCGATCTCCCAGAACCCCCACCTACGCCTGCCTTTCGGCGCTTATGTGATCAATTTAGTCGGATAATAGGTGGGAATCAAGTTACTGAAATTATTGGCACCTCTTGTGAATTGGTTCGTCTACGAAATTTGAACGCCATTGTTATGGGACAACGAGCAACGTCTCCAATTGTACGCTTTCTTAACTTTTCCTTTGATCAATTGGACTCCCAAGGAAGAGCATTGTGCATAGGTACCGTGACGCTGTTGCGAAGAGAAGTTAATCCTTATCTCAATCAGCTAAGAAATCAGCCTGGAATTACTATCTCACCATTAGTGAGCCGCTTCTTTTCGAATCCGGACCTTGTTTATTTGACTTACGATGCCGTGGAACGACCCCTTACCTTTGCTCGAATTTCTCGGCAGGCGATCTCTGTATTATCGGTGTGATACGAGATCTTAAATGGTTGTTTGAAATCACTAAAAACGACAACCCTTATGGGAGTGTCGTTTTTTAGATCGAGGTTGTCATTGTTCGTTGTATCGATGATCCATAGAGTACGACCCTTCCCTTTTTAGATATCCTGTCATCAATGTCCATTCCCTTTTTCCGACCGGTTCATATGCTAATTGATCACACATGGAAAGAGGGGGTCATATGGGAGGGGTATCGGTTTCCTGTCAACAACTAGCTACCCTACTGAAGGGACGAGTTTCTTCTCTTGATACACCTGGAACCTGTACAGTGACCAATATTCGTACCTTTAAAATGACGGTACGGGGTCGCCCCACCACAGATGGACTCAATAATATTTTCTTTATGCAAAAAACCCAGGACCCAAATCAAACCTTAAATATGGGCTTTCTCGCATTGCTCCCAAGGGAAGTGACGCGTGTAACCAATGCCCTGATCCAACAGGGGATTACCGTGCCTGGGATTGCTCCCTTCACTTTTTTTGCGCATCCTAATATTATTAATCTTTCCTTTCAATCAATCGAACCTTCCATCCAGTTCGCAAGGAAAATGAGAAGGGTGTTAAAAACGTTAACGAATTTAGCTCCAGACATGCCAGAACCTCCACCTACTCCGGCGTTTCGTGCCCTTTGTAATCAATTTAGTCGCATCATTGGTGGTCCAAATCGGATGGACATTATTGGGTCCTCTTGTGAAGTAGTCCGTCTACGAAATCTGAATGTGACGGTTATGGGACAACGTGCAACCAATCCGATTGTGCGCTTCCTTAATTTTTCCTTTGATCAACTGGATGCTCAAGGAAAATCCCTTTGCATTGGGGCTGTGACGCTATTGCAAAGAGAAGTGACTCCTTTTCTTAAGCAGTTACAGAACCAACCCGGGATCACTCTTACGCCATTAGTGAGCCGTTACTTTACCAATCCCAATCTCACTTATTTGACGTATGTAGCCATTGAACGACCGCTTACGTTTGCTCGAATTTCTCGGCAAGCGATCTCTGTATTATCAAGATGAAGTCAATCAATAATGAGAGGAATCGAAAAAAAAGGCGGCTAACTAACAAAGCAGCATAATGGTCTAAAAATTATTACTATAAGCGTATATGTCGAATTACGTCTTATTTTCTCCTTTGAGGTCGTGGATTCGTCATTTTTCGTAGTTGGAAATAGGTTTTCGATTATTGGGAATGTGGTAAAATATCGTTAACAAACGGTGAAGGATCCCTTTATTTACTGAACATTTCGACCTAAGGAGGCGGGGGGACATGGGTTTTTGTTGCGGAGCTACGATGGTCGGTGCAGTGGGTACATTACGACAGGGTTCGACATTGGTGCATAATGCTCCCCTGCTTTATTGTCCGGTTTGTCATCAAGTACAGGTTCATTATTCCGCGCAGGAAGAATTTGACCTGATGATGGAATATGCTCAGAGTGATGGTACTCAGCATGTAAACTTAAAGGAATACATTGATGAACACATGATTGCTGAGTGGAAAGAATCGTGTACAAGTTTTCAACAGGGACAATCTGAATCGATCCTACGTGAGCAGATTGATATGGCTCTTGACTTGATGGGAGTTGCTAAACAAATAGAGGATCATGAATGGGAAAAGGCACTCAAAGGTCGTTTGCAAGTGTTGGGGGAACGCTTCAATCAATTGCAAAAACAGGCTAACTGTTAACAAATAAGAGGGTAGTGGTTCGATCCAATAGGATCCCCACTCCCCTCTTTTTGCTAATCCCTTTTAACCGGAAGGAACTAGGCGTTCCATGGCCAATTGTTCGAAGGTATGTTCGAATCCTAGATCTTTCAGCAAAGGGAGGACCGGATGATTGGCTGGAATATTAAGAGCCGCACGAGAATGATTTCCTGGTTGGAGCAGGGGATAGAGAGTGGCTAGGAGAATACGTTCTGGATCCGGGTGAGTCGGATGGACGGCTGTTTGCAGTAGATTCATAGACGTCCGCTTTCCCCGTTCATCAAGGGTCATGCGATAAAGTGAATAACCAACGGGTTGATTTTCTTCATCCTCAACAATCCAAGCTTCAGTATGGATTCCATTCATCCATTGGCATTGCCAAGGCGATTCATGTTGGTAAAAGGAAAGAGATCCGATCTCTTGCCGAGTAGCGCATCGAAGGGGATCGTTAGGGAGGGGGATAGGGGCCTGAATATCAGGATGGCGCAAGACGTGTAGACGCCCGATTTCTTTATACCCTAAACCCTGATAAAGGCGAATTGCTGGTTCGTTTTCGGAGAGAACTTCCAAAAAGGCACGTTGAATACCTTGTTTTGCATAGGTGTTGATCACTTCTTCCATCAGAAGTTGACCAACCCCTTGATTGCGATAGCGAGGAACGATGCCAGTTCCCCCATTCCATGCGATGGATTCACCTTGATGAATTCGTGTACCGTTATAGACGAAACCGATGGGTTGATTCTCCTCCCATGCAATGACAGAAAGGGTTGGTGAAAGATTTTCCTCAGCATAACGTTGTACATAGCGAATTGGATCGGTGGTCATAGTGAGTGGATAGCCATGGAATCCTTCATTCCAAAGAGTTGTCCCGGCATCGAGTGTCAGTTGAGTTGCTGAAGAAAAATGAAGCAATGGGTCACGCCTCCCTAAAACCTTTATTTCTGAATGGATTCGCTGAGAAGGATAGTTTTTCCTTCTCTTTGATAGAAAACCATTTAACTGAGTGTTATGAAGAATCGATTGGTCTCAATGACGGGAATATTAAGGAGGAATTGCTTTGCGAATATTGGTATTGGGTGCGGGTGCTGTCGGCGGTTATTTTGGAGGTCGTCTTCATGAAGCGGGACAAGATGTAACGTTCCTTGTCCGTCCCGGGCGTAAAAAACAAATGGATGAACAGGGGCTCGTGATACATAGTACCCATGGCGATTATCAGGCAAAAGTGAAGACCATATCAGCTGGAGAGCAAGCAGAGCCATTTGACGTGGTGTTGTTAAGCGTGAAGGCGTATCACTTAGAGCAATCCCTTATTGACCTTGCGCCTTATGTTGGCAAGAATACGATGGTGATTCCGCTGTTAAATGGCGTGACTCATCTAGCGAAGTTGGATGAAGCCTTTGGGGAAGAAAAGGTGATCGGGGGTCTATGCTTTATTGAAACCACCCTGAATGAAAAGGGAGAGATTGAACAATATAGCGAACAACATGACATCGTTTTTGGAGAACGAGATGGTCAACGATCCGAGCGGGTAGAAAGGTTTAAGCGTGCCTTTGATCAAGCAAAAGCGACTGGATCACGAAGTGAAAAGATCAAGGTCTCGATGTGGCAAAAGTATCTTTTTATCGCTGTTTTCAGTGGTATCACCTCCTTGATGGGAGAAAGTATTGGACCGATTAGAGAAGCGCCTGGAGGAAGAGAGACCATTCGCGAGCTGGTTAGAGAGGTTGCGCTTATTGCTTATAACCAGGAGCCTGAATTGAACGAGGGTGTGGCTGAGATCACATTTTCCATCCTGGATCATTTGGATGCTTCGATGAAAGCATCCATGTTACGTGATATTGAAAAGTACGGGGAAGTGGAGGCTGACCATTTGCATGGATCTCTTTTGAAAATGGCACCGGAAGGAGTAAGTCTTCCGCGTTTAACGATGGTCTATGCTTTTTTAAAGGTGTACGAAGGAAAGAGAAAGCAAGATCAAGGTCGATAATCAAGAAGAATGATTCGTTGTGAATCGATGCAAAGTGGTTATTGGAAAGGATGGACGATTCCGATAGCCACTTTTTTTGCGTGAATAAATAAAAAAACCTGCGCCAGTTTGGCGCAGGGAAACGGGTGACCGTTATAAGGCTGCTTGTAAAATCGCACGGACGTCATCTTTTGATAACTTCTGGAAGCGACCAAATTCTTTTTCAGAGAGTAAGGCTTTTTCAACCATGAGATCCAGTTTGGCATCATCAATGTCATAGTCCGCAAGGCGAGAAGGGGCACCGATAGAAGACCAGAATTCCCGGAGACGATCGACACCTTCAAGGCCCACTTCCCGATCACTCTTGCCAGCAGGGTCAACACCAAAGACGCGTACGGCTAATTTGGCGGCGCGAGATGGATCAGCATCAATCGTATAGCGAATCCAATGGGGGAAGAGGATCGCCAATCCACCTCCATGAGGGATGTCATATACAGCGGAAACGGCGTGTTCAATACGGTGTGTACTCCAGTCCCCTAACATTCCCATCGAGAGAGTGCCATTGAGTGCCATAGTACCTGCATAGAGAAGGGTTTCACGTAGTTCGTAGTTCTCTAAATCCTTCACCATATGAGGGGCGGTTTCGATGACGGTGTTTAAAATGGATTCACAGAAGCGATCCAACATAGGGGTGTTTGGAGAGTGAGTGAAATACTGCTCCAGTACATGGGACATCATATCCACAATGCCATAAATGGTTTGGTTCAATGGGACCGTAAAGGTATTAACGGGGTCCAGGATCGAAAATAGCGGATAAGTTACAGGTAGTCCCCAACCTACTTTTTCTTGCGTGTCCCAGTTGGTAATGACCGAACCCGCGTTCATTTCGGAACCTGTTGCAGCGAGTGTGAGCACGGTGCCGAATGGAAGGGCTTTATCGGTAGTCGCTTTTCGGGTGATAATTTCCCAGATATCGCCTTCGTAGCGTGCGCCAACAGCAATCGCTTTGGTGCAATCAATTACACTACCGCCACCTACTGCGAGAATAAAGTCAATTTCTTCTTTGCGACACAGGTCAGCCCCTCGTTTTACCGTGGTTAAACGGGGATTCGGTTCTACACCTGCAAGTTCAAAGACCTCCCGATCCATTTCTTTTAGGATAGAGAGTATTTGCTCATAAAGACCACTGCGCTTAATACTTCCACCGCCATAAACGATCAGAATTCGTTTTGCATGGGAAGGGATTTCTTCTTTTAATTTCTCGAGGGTTCCTTTCCCGAATACCAGACGGGTAGGGTTATGATAAGTAAAGGTATCCAAGCATTTCACCTTCTTAATAGATTAATGGGGTGTTAGGGAGGCCATTGCTAAACCCTTTCTCTAGCATACCGTAGGCAGTATGACTTGGCGAGGAACATCCATGGGGAATATAGGGGATGGGAGACTATACAGATGAGTTATCGCTAATTTTTGCAGTGTAACGCCCTATTTATTTCGATACTTGAAATTTACGCCTTGCGTTACTTATGGACATGCCCTGTCCAATGATTGCCTTAGCGCTTATATTATGATCGCTTTTCCCTTTCATATACCTTATGAATGTAGCCTGAAAAAGAGTATAGCACCCCTCGCCAATGAAGGTGAGGGGTGCTATACTCAGGACTTACGATGAGACGATGGTTTGAATTTGATTAACGAGGAGGTTGATCGCCACTTGATTGTAGCCTCCCTCAGGAATGATAAGGTCCGCATACCTTTTGCTTGTTTCAATGAATTGAAGGTGCATCGGACGAACCACCGTGAGGTATTGTTCCATAACAGAATCTAGGCTTCGACCACGGGTTTTTATGTCCCGTTCCAAACGACGTAGAATGCGAACATCCGCGTCCGTATCGACAAAAACTTTAATGTCCATCTGATTGCGAAGTCGTTCATCTTCAAGTATGAGAATCCCTTCTAGGATAATCACATCTTTGGGGGTAATCGTTACGCTCTCAGATGCCCGTGTGTGAAGAGCAAAATCATAGACCGGTTTTTGAATGGCCTCCTGTTGCTGAAGCTTTATCAAATGATCGATCAGCAGATCATTATCAAAGGCGAGAGGATGGTCATAATTTGTTTTTACTCGTTCTTCCATGGGGAGGTGGCTTTGATCCTTATAATAGGAATCTTGCTCGATTAAAGCCACAGAATCGGAGAACCGTTCACAAATGTTGCGTGCGACTGTTGTCTTTCCAGAGCCGCTACCGCCGGCAACGCCGATGATAATGGGTGCTTTCATATAATATGATTCCTTTCAGTCTCTCCACTGGGATAAGGAGTTTCTGGGTTTCCTGTCCTAGGTAAATCCAGATCCGTTCGAATCGTCGCTTCATAGAGGACAAACCTTTGCTGATAATAGCAAGTTCAGCGGTTTTTTTCAAGGTTTAACGAACAGAACATACTGGTAAAGGATCGATTTCGTTGGTATAGAAAGGTTTTCTTGCTGAAAACTGAGGAATCAACAGAGGGAACGAAAGAGAAGGAGGTTCTCAAATGAGCAAAATCCTTACAGTCACATTAAACCCAGCGATGGATAAAACCTTAGTGTTACCGCAATTTCATGAAGGTGAAGTCAATCGCGTACAGAAGGTGATGACAACCCCAGCAGGTAAAGGAATCAATGTGGCTCGAGCGTTGACAAAATGGGGAGAAGATGTCCAAGCCTCGGGTTGGATGGGGAATTCTTGGCAGGGTGATGCTTTTCTTTCTCAACTCAGTGAATGGAAGATACCTCAACAATTTCTTAAGGTATCAGGGGACGTACGTACGAATACAAAACTAATTAACAGCGGGTCTGATGTCGTCACTGATATTAACGAACCTGGATTTACAGTACAGGTGGACGATGTGAACCGGTTACTAGTCCAATGGGACAAATGGTTGGAGGAGTGTGACCAAGTGGTTCTCTCGGGTAGTTTACCCATGGGAGCTCCGAGTGATTTATATCGCAGGATGATTAAGTTGGCGAAGAATCGTGGGAAAATAGTTGTGCTAGACGCGGATGGTTTGGCATTCCAAGAAGGAATAAAAGCGCTCCCTTATTTAATCAAGCCAAACCGTGAAGAATTACAGGCTTTCTTACATCGTGAATTACATACGGATTTGGATTATATCGAGGCAGGTAGGGAGCTGCTCACACGTGGAATCGAAGCAGTGGTGATTTCGATGGGAGCAGAAGGTGCGTGGTTTTTTCAAGGGAA
Source organism: Marininema halotolerans (assembly GCF_900116235.1). Taxonomy (GTDB): domain Bacteria; phylum Bacillota; class Bacilli; order Thermoactinomycetales; family DSM-45169; genus Marininema; species Marininema halotolerans. The sequence continues at coordinate 143,004 of NZ_FPAA01000007.1, forward strand.
AGAGATCTTTCATGTGTCACCACCCCCTGTTCAGGCAATGAACCCAGTTGGTGCAGGGGATGGAATGGTGGCAGGAATAATAAAAGGAATTTTCCGTGGGTGGTCCTTCGAGAAAACGGCGTGCTTTGCTACAGCGGCAGGAGCACAGGCGGCAACGATCGCTGGAACGGGATACGGTGAGGAAGATGTGATTCAAGCGCTGATAGCAGGCGTTCAAGTACGAAAAATATAGGATCTGCGAAGGGGAATCCTCCCCAATTTCATAGGGGAGGATGATGTGAGCGTTGCCCAGTACCCGTGCGTATTGAGGTGTTAAAAGTAGTTTTTTCACATGGGAATGCAACCCTTTTTAAAGATGACGAGCCTGTTATCTTTCACCTTCATATAAGTAGGGAGCCGGTAGCTGCTGACGAAGGAGTGCTTCGACGGATGGGAGGTAGGGCATCCGTTCAGAGGCAATCGATGTTTCTACCCATTCGATTGCGAGGATTTCATCAGGACGAGTAAGGGTTTCTTTGCCTCCGATAATGGAGCCGTGAAAGGTGATGAATAGGAGATGTTCCTTCTTTTCCGGAAGGATCTTCTCGTTTATTGCTAAAATTCCTGTTGGTTTAATGATATAACCAGTCTCTTCTTCTACTTCGCGAATGGCTCCTTGTTGAAGGGTTTCAGAAGATTCAACTCCACCACCAGGTAGGCTGTAGTCAAAGGAATCGCCTCGTCGGTTTTTAACCATGAGAATGTGGCCGGTCTCGGGGTGTTGTATCAGGGTATACACAACATGAATGATTTTCATTCAAGAACCTCCAGTATAATTTAATAAATAGGAATATTAATTGATTAAGTATAACTCATATCAATTGCATTGAGAATATACAATGAGGAAATATATTTTTAGCCCTTAATATATGAATCGTTAAGCGTTAGTTGGCGTTGGTGATTCAGGAGGTAGAGGGGAAAGGATCTGTAAGAGCGTAAAAACTTAAAAAGCTTAGGGACAAAAACATGGTGTCCCTAAGCTTTTTAAATACCTATAAAAGTAGTTGGCATTTCGTTGCTAACCTTGCTTTACTAAAGCGTATTATACGCGAGGACCGGCTTGAATGACAGCAGGATCGACATTCTTAAATTTACTAAAGTTCTTTTGGAAGCGATGGGCCAAGTCCTTCGCTTGCGATTCAAACGCAATGGGATCTTTCCATGTATTGCGCGGGGAGAGTAGCTCTGCTGGAACGCCTGGGCATTGGTCTGGAACATAAAGATTGAAGATGGAATCAGGGGTGAAGTTGGCTTGATCCAAACTACCGTTGAGTGCAGCTTTTACCATCGCCCGTGTATAAGAGAGATCCATTCGTTTACCAATACCATAAGCTCCACCCGACCAGCCAGTGTTCACAAGGTAGACGCGGGCATTATGTTCTTCTATCCGTTTACCGAGCATCTCAGCATAAACATGGGCTGGGCGAGGAAGGAAAGGTGCGCCAAAGCAGGTGGAGAAGGTTGCTTCAGGTTCAGTTACGCCCCGTTCTGTCCCCGCTAATTTGCTCGTATAACCGGAAAGAAAATGATACATGGCTTGCTCAGGGGTCAGGCGAGCAATGGGAGGCAATACACCAAAAGCGTCGGCGGTTAAAAAGATGATCACATCAGGGTGTTGACCAATGCCAGGGATCCGTGCGCCTGGAATATGTTCAATGGGATAAGCCGCTCGTGTATTCTCTGTTAAACTCCCATCGTCATAGTTCGGAGATCGGTAATCATCAAGAACCACATTTTCTAGTACAGCACCAAAGCGAATCGCATTCCAAATTTGCGGTTCTTTATCTTCAGATAAGCCGATACACTTGGCATAACAGCCACCCTCGATATTAAAGATTCCATCCTTTGACCAACCATGCTCATCATCTCCAATGAGATACCGTTCGGGGTCAGCAGACAAGGTGGTTTTTCCTGTGCCGGAAAGCCCGAAGAAAAGGGCAGTTTTATTATCGCTGCCGATATTGGCTGAGCAATGCATGGGGAAGACATCGCGATCAGGAAGGAGGTAGTTCATAATGCTAAAGATGGATTTTTTCATCTCACCAGCATATTGAGTTCCCCCAATGAGAATGAGCCGCCGTTTGAGACTTACAGCAATGAAGGCTTCTGAATGGGTGCCATCCAATTCTGGATCGGCCTTTAAGTCAGGAGCACTGATAATCGTAAATTCAGGGGTGAAATCCTCAAGATCCGAAGGGTTCGGTCTGACAAAAAGTTGTTGCACAAAAAGATTGTGCCATGCGTATTCATTGATGGAACGAATCGGAAGACGATAGGATGAATCCGCTCCAGCATAGCCATCGAAAATAAAGATTTCCTTTTCTTTAAGGTAGTTCAACATTTTTAAGTACAAGCGATCAAAAACATCAGGGCTCATCGGTTGGTTGATGGGTCCCCAGTCAATGGTATCGCTGATGGAAGCGTCTTGAACAATAAATTTGTCCTTAGGAGAGCGGCCTGTATAGGCTCCTGTGACAGCAGAGAAAGCCCCAGAGGACGTGAGAGTGCCTTCTTTTCGTAGTAACGCTTTTTCAATTAAAAGCGGGACGGATAAATTCCGATGGGTCTGACCTTTCAGTGTGTATCTCATCCAATGAGAGATATCAGATTGAGTCTTCATGGGTCCATCCTTTCTTTTTGCCATCACATTAAAATGTTGAAAGTGTTTTCATGAGGTATTTAACGCAAAAAGTATAACACATTTATGCTTTTCGTGGGAATGGTATACTTCATAATGGGCGGTGGGGGATCCTGGCTATTAGGTCCCACCCCATTGACTTCCCCTTGATTTAGTGGTATCTTCATACAGAATGAATAAGATTTCGGGAGTGTTTGAATGAGTCAGCTAGCGGAAGGATCCGTCGTAAGCGGAGAAGTGGTCGCCATTAAACCCTTCGGGGCTTTCGTCAAACTGGAAACAGGAGAGACGGGTCTGGTCCACATCTCTCAAATTTCTTCCAAGTTCGTCGAAAAGGTGGAAGATGAACTTTCTGTTGGAAGTACCATCAAAGCAAAAGTGCTTTCCATCGATCCGTCAGGGAAAATATCTTTATCCATTAAAGCTCTGACAGATGATCGCCCACAACGTGGTGGTGGTGGTGGCGGTGGGCGCGGTGGTCGTCGCGGAGGCGGGGATCGTCGTGGAGGTCCTGGCGACTTTGAGGATATGATGAAGAAGTGGATGAAGAGTAGTGAAGAACGGCTGAGTGCATTAGCGGCTAAGCAGAAAAAAGGTCGCTGACACATAGATTCAACAACATCCTTCGTGGGAACGGAGGGTGTTTTTTTTATCGATTTCCAGCGGGTTCACATGTAAGGATCATTCTTGTGGTAATATCATGACAGACATTGTTTCAAGGTGTTGAAGAATGGCCAGTTCATCAACCCCCCGTGCAAAATGAGTAATTCCTTTAACTATGGGATAATTAATAACGTTTGATTTTTTACAATGGACATATAATGATGGATCTCCCTAGTTTTTTTATGTGCTTTGGTTGGAAGTTATATGTCCTTTGGCATAGCAATGATAATATAGGAAATATGAAATGTACCTTATTCCTCAGGATGAGATGAGAAGGGTGATGCTTGTGGAAGGGAAGTACCTGGGAGGACGATACGAGATCCTTCGCCGTCTTGGTGGTGGCGGTATGGCTGTCGTTTACCTAGCCCGGGATCAGCTTCTGGAACGACAAGTTGCCATTAAAGTGATGAATGAGTCTTTGAGTCATGACGACGATTTTATCCGCCGTTTTGCTAGGGAAGCAAAGGCAGCAGCCATTATGTCCCATCCCCATGTGATTAATGTGTATGACGTGGGGAGGGAGGACCATATTCATTATATGGTAATGGAATATATGAATGGAGCTTCGTTGATGGATGTGATTGAACAACGAGGTTCGCTTCCGCCTGAAGAGGCGATTTCCATTATCTCGCAAGTTTGCAGTGGGTTATCCCATGCCCATGAACAAGGGATTATACACCGGGATATTAAACCTCACAATATCATGCAACGAAATGGTCAGTACAAATTAGGCGACTTTGGTATCTCACGCTTAAATGGGGCAACATCGATTACCCAGACTGGTTTTGTGATGGGATCGGTCCATTATTTTTCTCCAGAACAAGCCCGGGGTCGGGATATTGGTTATCAAAGTGATATTTATTCACTGGGTGTTGTTCTCTTTTATTTGGTTACCGGAGAGCTACCCTTTCAAGGAGAAGAAGCAGTAGCAATTGCTTTAAAGCACTTGCAAGAGCCGGTTCCTGATCCGAGAATGTGGAATCCCCATATCCCGATTGGAGTATGTGAAGTCATCTCGCGTGCGATGGAAAAAGAACCGCAGCATCGTTATGTGAGTGCAGATGAGATGAAAAATGATTTGGATCGAGTGCTTGAGAATCCATTGAGTTCAACACGACTGATGGAAAATGATCCCGCTCCAGTAGCTAGACAAGTAATAGAAGACAATCATGAAGATATCCATACACCATTATCTGGTGAGCGACTGCCAAGCCGTTCCCATAGTGGACGTGTTCCGGAATTAAAGAAAACGCGCAAGAAAACAGGTTGGATTGTTGCAGGTGCAGGGTTAGCTATTATTTTGCTATTATTTTCATTTTTAGTGATGAGTAATCTTGGTTCGCATCCGGTTAATGGGGCATCCCCGAAACCAGTGCATCATAAAAAGAAAGTGGATCACAGTGAAGATAATAAAGACTCGGTCACTCATGATCCCGCAGATGATAATGACGAAGGGAACCAGGGCGATGGGACGGAAGACCCTACGACCAATCCGACGAACCCTTCTGATCAATCCAATGAGCCCACCGATGACAGCTATGATTGGAATCAAGATATTCCAGGTGCCCAAGGGGATAATAATACCTTTAGTGGCTTTTCTCAAACCGGTGCCAATGGAAATTACCAAGTGAACGTGGCGGTGAAAGCGGCGCCGGGACAAGGAGTTTTCTATGATGTGATCCTAGCGGACCATGTAGGACAACGGGAGACGACCAGTCACCAACCGATTCAGCATACCAGTGATGGAACGAACTATTCTCCCACTAAGTTCTCGGTTTCAACACCAATTCCTCCAGGTGAAGGCATCGTGAAAATCAGGATGTATCGTGTCGATTCAGGAACCAACCAATCCGTCGATCCGGTTGAATACTTGTTATATAAGGCGGATCAATGACAGGGCTATGAAATGCTAGTCTGGATATCCTATGGTATAACTAAAGGGAAGAATGAAGGATTGGCTAAGGAGGTACAATATGAAGCGCTTGCAACAAGATATTATTGCTGAATTAGGAGTATCTTCTTCCATTGCTCCTGAGACAGAAGTGAAGAATCGGGTCAACTTTATTAAGAATTACCTTACTCATACGGGGGCAAAGGGTCTTGTATTAGGGATCTCTGGAGGGCAGGATTCCTCACTCGCTGGACGGCTATGTCAATTGGCGGTTGAAGAATTACGCCAAGAAACGGGAGGTACCTATACATTTATTGCGATGCGCCTTCCCTACGGAGTGCAGCGGGATGAGGAAGATGCACAGCGTTCTCTTCAATTCATTCAACCCGATCAAAGCATTGTAGTGAATATCAAAGATGCAGTGGATGCGAGTGTGCGTTCATTCCAAGAGGGAACAGAAGAAGCTCTCTCTGATTATGTCAAAGGCAATTGCAAAGCACGCCAACGGATGATTGCTCAGTACAATGTAGCAGGGCATTATGGTCTCCTTGTTGTGGGAACCGATCATGCTGCAGAGGCCGTCACTGGATTTTTCACGAAATTTGGTGATGGGGGTGCTGATTTAGTTCCGCTCTTTGGATTAAGTAAACGCCAAGGTAAAAAACTATTGCAGTACTTAGGGGCAGAGCCTGCCATCTATGAAAAAGTCCCCACAGCGGATCTGCTTGATGAAAAGCCAGGTCAAGCAGATGAAGCAGAACTTGGTTTGACCTATGAAATCATCGATGACTACCTAGAAGGAAAAGAAGGATCACAAGAACATGCAGAAAAAGTGGAGCAACGCTTCCTAGCTACTCGTCATAAACGAACCATTCCTGTGTCCATATTGGATACCTGGTGGAAAGGTTAAGAAGCGAAAGTGACGAGTGAAAAAGGTTTGATTCATTAAAAGAAAGTCCCCAACCTTCATGAAGGTTGGGGACTTTCTTTTAATGATAGGAGAACACTTCCAAAAATAGTGAAGGTATTTTCCAAAAGAAAAAAATGGTTTAATAGTTAGTTTGTCAGGTGGTTTTGCAGTGGCAAATCATTGTGTAAAGAAGAAAAAGTATTTTGAGAAAGGAATAATGTTTGTTTTAAAAGGGAAGGAAAAATCTGTTATGCCAATTATTTTATATAAAAAGGAGGTGAAGTGGACACAAAAAAAGATTGGGTCTCGAATTATAGAGTGAGGGAGTTATTAAAGGGTGATTATATATTTATTGCATTGACAAGGGAGAAATAAAATAACCATCCAAATTAAACAAAATTTAGAAATCGAAAACTAAAAGGTAGGGGGGTTTACGTTGTTATTTGAGGAGAGAACGGATCAAGCGGATAAGCTTTATCTTTTATTAAATACGATGAATCCTAAAAGAGGAGGACTGACACGTAATCTTCTACAGCGTGCAAAGCTTCTTTCTGAGGGCTCCCGTTATGAGGTTCATATCTTAACCTTTGATTTTAATCCGGATTACAATCATATATATGAATTAATGAAAGAAAAAAAATTAATTAACCATCGTATGTATATCCATAATTTATACGAGTACTTAGAAGAGCAAAGTGGTTTCTCAGAACCTGAACGCCCTGCGCAGACGCACCCGATTGAAGAAGTTGGGATGACTGTAGAGCCGGTCAACGACAGTAATGCATATCGAATATATCGGGATGGCATCTATATTAAATATAAAAATTATGACGCAGAGGGTCGATTACGTTGGATCGATTATTTTAACGAAAATCGTTACCGCACCAAGCGAGAAACTTATGACTATCAGGGGCGCTTGCGTCGTGTTACGTACATGGATTATTTAAAAAACAAACCCAAGCAAATTCGATATTTTGATAAACGAGGGTGCTGTTATCTAACAAAATGGTTTAATCCTGAAAATAATCTTTGTACCCGAGTTAATCTTTTTTATGATGATTCGAAGAAGATCGATACCTTCAAAGATGAACATCACCTTAAAATTAATTGGTTAGATCGTTTGGCCAATGATTCCCCGGGCGCTATCTTCCAAACTGAAATTACCCAATTGGATAAAACGGATGAGCTGATCCTGGGTATGGAAAATAAAGAAGTTGCGAAAGTGAAGATGATTCACAGCAATCATCTTAAGTATCCTTCGAAGGTACAAGGTCCATTATTAGAGGCTCATGAAAAGGCAATTCATCACGCTCCTTCCTTTGATGCGATGGTATTTATCACCCAAAAGCAGAAGGAAGATGTAAGGAAGCGCTTTGGCCCTCTCACAACCTATCATGCGATTCCCCATAGTGCTCCGATCCCTGAAAGTGGTCGTTCAATCAAAAGAGACCCTTGGAAGGCGGTTTGTATTGCTCGATTTTCGGCTTCGAAGAACCTTGATCATGCAATAAAAGCTTTTCGTAAAGTAGTTACTAAGTTCCCCAAAGCCCAGTTAGAGTTGTGGGGATACGGTTCTGAAGAAAAAGCCCTACGAAAACTGATTAAAAAATTAAAGCTTGAAGAACATGTATTTATTAAAGGGTTTACTCATGAAGCATTGGATGTATTTCGAGGGGCTGCCTTCTCGGTATTTTGTTCGAAAAGAGAAGGCTTTGGTCTAGTAATTGCAGAAAGTATGTCAGTTGGGACACCAGTAATCAGTTACGATATTAATTATGGACCGCAGGAAATGATTTCTCATGAAGAGAATGGCTTGCTCATTCCCATGGGTAAAATTGATCAATTAGCGACGGCGATGATGGATCTCTTTGCTCATCAGGATAAACGGGAGCGTTTTGGGAAAGCGGCATGCAACATCGTAGAAACAATGAATGAGAAAACTTATTTAACACGTTGGGTACAGGCATACGACCACATTCAGAAAAAGAAAAAACATCAAATCAATGGGCTGCCCAGATATGGTTCCCTTACCGAAGTGAAATTGGCGAATAACAAAACGGTTCGTATTTCGGGAACGGTCCATCTGCAAAACAAAAAGTGTCCGAGTGAAAGACGTTCTGTCTTCTTGCACCTTCATCATCCAGATCACAAACTGACACAAGAGTTCCCAATAAAAGTGATATGGTCAGAAAATGGAAAAGGTAGTTTTACTACCGAAATCCGACTTTCCGACTTAACAAGCAGGCACAAATCAGCGACAAGGTCATGGAAGATTTTTCTGAATTTCTCTGAACAAGATTTCCCAACGTATCTACCTCTTCGAGCGCAAAGGAATATTACTCAAAGTAAGCGTGTATTCTTTACTCAGGGTTTAGTTGCAATTCGGAGTAATCAACAGGGGAATGTGATCCTCACGATGGGCAAATTTCTTCACATTTACCAGGGATTAAAAGAGAAAATGAAGAAGAGAATACGGCGTTATGAAACCTCGTTAAAAAAGCGTCTTCAACGATGGTTGCAAGTACCTAACTAAGGAATGAATAGTTCATTCAACGATCGAACCATTAAGAATAATAGTTGCGCTGTTGGAAGAATCGACTTGGCAACGAGTTAGTAACAACCGTAGAATCTGGACTGTGTTAATTAAATAAAGGAAAAGAGGAGGGTTGGTTTTCATTTGAAAACCAACCCTCCTCAGTTGTTGGTAAACCTAATTCAATCCCTTTTTTCGCACCAGTGCCAGAGAAGGGGCTAGGTTCCGATTGAGGAGTTGATAGTGAGCCGTATCAAAAAGGCGAGTATTTAGTAGTGAAAGCTTCTGAAGAACTGCTGTCGCTTCTTCCTTACCGCCAGCATGCCCTGTATAAAGAACCAGGCTTAAGGTGCCGCTAGGTCCGAGCCATTCAAGGGATTGATCGATTGCCGTAAGGGTCGTGTCTGGGAGTGTCGTTACTTCAAGTTTCCCTTTGGGTAAGTAGCCGAGGTTAAACATGATGGCTTGAACCTGTGGGATGGTTAACTCGGACAACACTTCCGTCATGTGCTGATGCCCCCTTTGATGTAAGGAGACACGTTCCTCAACCTTTGCTTCCTTTAAGCGGGTGTACGTGTTTTCAAGTGCTTGGGACTGAATATCAAAGGCAATCACTTGCCCCTCTTCACCCACCGATTGGGCGAGGAAGAGGGTATCATGCCCATTGCCTGCCGTCGCGTCAATCGCGATGGCTCCAGGAAATAAGGAGTCCTTCACCAGGGTGTGGGTGAAGGACAAGATGGAGGCTAGGTTCATTGAATGGAGGTCACCCCCCAAGGACGTGTCCGAACAGGGAGTGGAGTCGTCATCGAAGGGTTCCAGTGCTTGCCTTGCCAGGAATTGCGCCGGACTAGTTCATCATCGATGGCGGTGAGTGCCTCCCATTTCTTTGTACTCCACATGGGACCGATCATAAGATCGGGGGGGCCATCTCCTGTAACCCGGTGGATAATCATCGAAGGAGGGAGCATTTCCAGGGTATCAACGACGAGGTTTACATAGGTATCCCGATCAAGGAATTCGAGAAGTCCCTCTTTATATTGCTTCACCATCGGGGTCTTTTTCAGGAGGTGAAGGGAGTGGATTTTAATTCCTTGGATATCCATCGCTGCACAGGCCTGTGCAGTCTCTAACATCATTTCGGGTGTTTCCTGGGGGAGACCAAAGATAATATGAGCACAGACGCGAATGCCCCTCGCGCGTAACTTGGTCACCGCATCTAAAAAACAAGCATAATCATGGGCGCGGTTGATGAGATCTGAGGTGGATTCGTGTACGGTCTGTAAGCCGAGTTCTACCCATAGGTAAGTTTTTTGATTGATCTCTTCGAGAAGATCCAGGACATCATCAGGTAAGCAATCTGGACGGGTAGCAATCGATAGACCCATAACTCCAGGTTGTTTCATGATGACTTCATACATGGGACGCAACTCTTCTACAGGCGCATAGGTGTTGCTGAAGGCTTGGAAATATCCCAAATATTTCGCTTCAGGCCACTTTTGGTGCATCCGGTTTTTCACTTTATTAAATTGCTCTTCCAAGTCATCGCGACGGCGTCCAGCAAAGTCTCCTGATCCTAAGGGGCTACAAAAAGTACATCCCCCTGGTTTTCCGATGGTAAGATCCCGATTAGGGCAAGAGAAACCCCCATCGAGGGGAACTTTAAAAACTTTTCCTCCAAAACGATTACGGAGGTAATAATTAAATGTATGGTATCGCTTCTCTCCCCAAAAAAGGGGAGCCGGTTGATTTGCTTCCATGGTAAAACCGCCTTTTAGCTGTCGAATTCGTTTCCCATTATACTACAAATTTTGCGATTCCCAAGTTTGATTCTTTGGATTCGGGGAAAACATAACCAAGAGAGCCTGAAAGATCCTGAAAGGAGACGATGCTTTTATGGATGACAAAATTAAAACCCTGATTGAGGGCTTGAACGAAGATCTATCTTATGAATATGCGGCGGTTATCACGTATACGTATAATGCCTCGACAATATCGGGACTTTCACGACCGATTTTGAAGGATTTTTTTGAGGCTGAGGCACAGGACGAATTAAAACATGCGCGGTACCTGTCTGAAAAAATTGCTGCACTCGGTGGAAAGCCCCTGGTAAAACCAGCAGAAGTGAAGCAGGCGGAAGACGTTCGCACGATGTTGGAAAATGCGATTGCAGAAGAAGGGGCAACGATTGAACGTTATGTAAAACGGATCGATCAAGCCGAAGCGGCAGGACAGTATGGTCTGAAAGTCGAGCTGGAGGATATGCTCGCGGATGAGTCCAACCATAAAGAAGAGATGCAGCGGTTGTTGCAAGATCCGCGCCTCTCATAAACCACACCAAAAAAAGCTGGCGCTTAATGCGTCAGCTTTTTTTCGTGTGGTGAGTCTACCTTCTACGTAATTACTTGCTTAAATTCATCAGAGGGTGGAAATGAAAAATACTACAAATAAAAATTGATTACCGATTGAAAGCAAATGAACTTCCTATCAAAATTACTGCGTATCAAAAGTGGTTTGAAGATAACAAACCATTATCACCAGGTGATGTGGCTGATAATAATAAAAATAGAAAGGGTTAACAACCAATTATATGACTGTACAAACGAACGATCTATTCTATGAATAGATTAATAGGGCAGGTGAATTTACTGAAAGTAGGGGTTCCTATTGAAGTCGAAAGTGTCTAAGCAACGACAAGGTCGTGGTAAAGTGAGCCGTTTTGGAGGCTCGCCTACCAATGCGCTTATCGCGTCATTAGTAGCGGCCATTCGGGCAACCTTTTCCTATGGAGATCCGATTGCCGTTAGCTTCGTGGGAGGTTCCGATATTGTCGGTACGTTTGTTTCCGTGAGTGATGGTGTGTTAGTCGTTAATCGGACCGTTGGCGAACATACGGGTACGGCACTGATTGCCTTAGCTGATGTTGATGTGGTAACCAAAGGTTAATAAAATCTCTTTAGGCCAATGCCATCAATCTTAGATGGCATTTTTTATGTTGTTTTTTGTGAAGAAAGGTTATTTATTGCAGTTTATTGCTTCGTGTACAATAGTGGGATACAAGCTTTTGAAAAAGGGTGAAGCTCCTTGAACAAAGTGATGATTGTAGAAGATGATCCGAAAATAAGTACATTGCTTCAATCTTACATAGAGAAGTATGGTTATCAAGTTGTGATTGCAACGGATTTTGCTGGCATACTCGAACAGTTTCATCAGGAAAAACCGGCAATTGTATTATTGGATGTCAATCTGCCGCTGTATGACGGGTTTTATTGGTGCCGTCAACTTCGGTTGGTATCGACCTGTCCCATTCTCTTTATCTCCGCCCGGGAGGGAAAGATGGATCAGGTGATAGCCTTGCAAAATGGGGCAGATGATTACATTACAAAGCCCTTTTATCCAGAAGTGGTTCTCGCGAAAATTGAGAGTCATTTACGTCGAGCCTATGGCTTATATGCGGGGGTAAAGCCACATAGACAATTATCCATTTCGGGCCTTACCCTCTACCCCGATTGCCTCGAACTGGAACGAGCAGGGAAGAAAATAGCTCTGAGTCATAAAGAAAGTGCTTTGTTGGAGCTATTGATGGAGCATCCCAATCAGGTAGTGGGGCGGGAACTCCTTCTTGATGTATTGTGGGATGATTATCAATTCGTGGATGACAATACCCTCAATGTGTATGTCACGCGGACACGAAAAAAATTGAATGAACTTGGTGCCATAGGAGCCATTGAAACCATTCGGGGGGTAGGTTACCGGATTAAGGATCGATGGGAGACGGAATCATGAAATTATTTTGGCGGGAACACTTTTCGTTTCTTCTGGTAAATCTCTTTCAGCTTTTTTTAGTGATCTTAGTCTATTGGCTGGATGGGAATCATCGTAGTACCACGGCAATTTATGCGGGCTTTCTAGGGATTTTCATTCTCGTGATGTATCTGGTCATACGGTATGTGATTCATCGTTCCTTTTATTTGCAATTATCCCATCCGACCAACAGCCTTGATGAAACCATTCACACCAAGGGATTGTCTCCCTTATCTCTAGCGATTCAGGGATATTTATCTTCCCAATATCGTCATTATCAAGCGACCGTTCATCAATATGAAATGAAACAACAGCAGCATCTTACTTTTATTACACAATGGGTGCATCAGATGAAAACACCTCTTTCGGTGATCCAGCTTACGATGAAGGGGAAGATCGAGCCAATTTTCCAAAGCATTCAGGAAGAAATAAGCCGGATTCGTACAGGGTTAGAGACGGTGTTATATACGGCGCGATTGGAGGCTTTTGAACACGATTTTTCTGTGCAACGCGTATCACTTCAATCTGTCATCAATGAGGTGGTGTTTGAACATAAACGTTCCTTTATTCGTCATAAGGTGTTTCCGCAAATTACAGTGGATGAAACCATCCATGTAGAAACGGATCCCAAATGGCTATCCTTCATTGTTGGGCAATTGATCGGGAATGCCATTCGATATTCTGCGGAGATGAGTGAGACGCTCTCCATCTCTGCTTTTTTAAAAGAGGATATGTGGGTACTGGAAATTAGTGATGAAGGAATTGGTATCCCCGCACAGGATATCCATCGTGTCTGTGAACCCTATTTCACAGGGGAAAATGGTAGGAAATATCGGGAGTCTACAGGCATGGGCTTGTACTTAGTGCAAGAAGTTTGCAAAAAGCTCCATCATCAATTTGAGATTTCGTCAGAAGAGGGGAGGGGAACTACGGTCCGTATTCTATTTTTTCATGCCCGCTAACCTTTCAAGGGGTGTAAGGATACTGTCATCTAGATCCATTGGGCCGACAGAACTTCCTCTGCTAAACTAAATCCACCTTATTCATAAAGGAGTTCGGTCCATGGAAATTTGTCAGGTTCGCCATTTGACGAAGATATATGGTGGGAAAGTTCTCAATAAAGCATTATCGGATATGAATTTTACCATTCGAAAAGGAGAATTTGTTGGCATCATGGGTCCATCGGGAAGCGGAAAAACTACCCTTTTGAACATGATCTCTACCATCGATGCCCCTTCTTCTGGAACTGTCATCATTAATGGAAAAGATCCTTATCAATTAAAAAGAGATGAATTGGCACGCTTTCGTCGGCGGGAGTTGGGATTTGTCTTTCAAGATTTTAATCTCCTCGATACGTTGACGATGGAAGAGAACATCGTTCTTCCCTTTGTCCTCGACAAAAAAAACCTTACCGAGATAGAGAAAAACCTGAGAGCTGTAGCTGAACAGCTGGATATCGTCGATATCCTAAAAAAACGGACCTATGAAGTATCCGGTGGACAATTGCAACGAGCCGCGATTGCCCGAGCGATCATCCACTCGCCCTCTCTATTATTAGCGGATGAACCAACTGGAAACCTCGATTCACAATCTGCGCGAACGGTGATGGAGATGTTGGCTTCCGTTAATAAAAAGGATGAGACGACGATGATGTTGGTTACCCATGATCCCATCGCTGCTAGTTATTGTCACCGTGTCATTTTTATTAAGGATGGGAAGATAGAAAAACAGATTGTTCGTGGGAAAGACCGGCAACCTTTTTTCCAAGAGATCATCGACATGCTCTCCTTGTTAGGAGGAAATGCCCATGAACTTTCGTCAGTTCGCCCTTAACAATGTAAAGCGTAATGCAGGTGCTTATGTAGGGTACTTCCTATCCTGTGCCTTTGTAGTTATGGTTTTCTTTCTATATGCCACGTTGATGTTCCATCCACAGTTGGAACAATCGGTGCCGGGTATGGTAACGAAAAACGGAATGCTTATAGCGGAGATTGTCATCTATGGAATTTCATTTTTGTTTCTATTCTACTCGATGAGTGTGTTTCTGAAGGAGAGGACAAAGGAAATTGGCATTCTCATGATCCTTGGTGCCAAGCCATCGCAAATCTATCAATTGATTTTTATTGAAAATATCACCATTGGGATGAGCGCCATCTTTGTTGGTTTGATGTGTGGACTGGCTACGTCGAAACTTTTCTTTATGGTGAGTGCGGATGTCCTTGGCTCAAAGAGGCTTTTCTTTTACGTTCCAGTGCAGGCAACCCTATTGACTGGAATGGTATTTATTATATTGTTTGGTGCGCTGTCCATCCTTACGGTGGGAGGTATCCGCAAAAACAAGGTCATCCATCTTCTGCAAGGGAAGAAGAAAACCAAACAGGAACTCTATGCTAATCCCTGGCTGGCTTTGTTTTCCTTAAGTTGTTTCGTGGTAGCGATCGGTTTAATGCAGGTGAAAATGTTGGCGCCGGAAATCACAATCACTATCCTACTTCTTGGATGTATCGGCACCTATTTTTTCTACACTCAGATGAGTGTATGGGTGATCCAGCAATTCCAGAAAAGAAAGCCATTCTTTTGGAAGGGGACGAGGCTACTGTGGGTATCAGATCTTGCGCATAAACTTAAGGATAATGCGCGCATGTTTTTTATCCTGACAATCGTAGCAACGATAGCCTTCTCAACGATAGGAATCTTAGTCGCTAACGTGCATCAATCGAAGGTATTTTACCAAAAGACCCCCTTTTCAATTGAGATGGCTTCTGAAAGCCATGAAAAAACAGCAATAAAAGAGTCCATGACGGTGGATTATATACTACAGCAACGTGGGATCTACTATCAGAAGGTAATCACTCATTCCCAGTGGGTAGATTTTCAAGGGATCACATATGGGTTGGAAATCATACCGCAATCGGATTATCGATCCCTCATGCAGATTTTGCATTTGAAAAAGGATTTAGTCAGAGATGACGAAATGATTTTACTTAACTCTCCTTGCTATCCACCGATCCAAAAGGTTAATAATGGGGCGATGTTCACGAGAGGAAAAATCCATCTTAAAGTAAAGAGGCAGTATGAGTATCAGATCTTTACAAAAGATAACCGCTTAGCTGTCGTATCCGACCATACTTACTCACAGATTCAACATTCATTAACAAAGGAAGATGGTCAGAGAGTATCGATTTCTTATTACGTACCTGCATGGAAAAGCAATCAAGAACCTCGGGAAAAGGAAATTAAAGCAAGTGAAAAAATTGGAACTATGATTAGTAGTGAGACTTTATTCATGAAGGGAAGTAAATCATTAGATTATATATATGATGCTAAGGGGTATATAATAACCATCTATATAGGTAGTTTTATTGCGTTAATTTTATCATTATTTATCGTCAGTTTCTTATATTTTAGGCTTTTTACCGACTTTTATCTCGAGAGAGAATCTTATAGGAAATTAATTAAGGTGGGTGTGAGTATTAAGGAGTTGAAGCATATCTCCACTTTAAAAATGGCAGTTATGTTCTTTTTTCCGTTAATCATTGCTATGATGGAATCACTTATTAGTTTATCGATGATGAAAAGGCACATTGGGTTACTGGAGATCGTAGTGCCAAGCTTATATGGCATCGGTGTCTTCTTCTGCTTACAGCTCCTTTACTTTCTCATTTTCCGTTCTCGGTATTTGAAAAAGTTAAATCAATGGATGACAATAACAAAGTGAAGGGTTTTAGGCGACGATAAATGACTCCTCCGTCGATAGCGGTAAGATCGGAGGGGTTTTCTGTATCTATCTGTTACTCTATCAGTCAGTTATCTTCGCTTCTCAAACGGTATGTATTCTTATTTTAATGCCCGTTAACCTGAGAAGGATTATATGAATGTTTTTACAAAGGTCCGTGGGATCAGCAGAACTTCCTTTGCTAAACTGAATCTATTTTTTTCACAAAGGAGTTCGATCCATGGAAAGCTCGATTGTCACTCCGCGAATGGTAATGGAGCTGTTGGTTTCCGTTAATAAAGTGGATGAAACGACAATGTTGTTGGTTACCCATGACCCCTGAATCTCTAGTACCTATCATCGTATGATTTGCTCTCTTTACTGGGGGAATTCCTGTGAACTTTCGTCAATTCGCACTTAATAATGTGAAGCGCAATGGGGGTGCCTATGTAGGATACTTTCTATCGTGTGTATTTGTTGTGATGATGTTCTTTCTATATGCTATCCTGATGTTCCATCCTCAGTTGGAACTTTCTATACAAGGTACGGAAATGAGAAGTTGGATGATCACAGCAGAGGCTGTCCTCTATGGTTTTTCATTTCTCTTTCTATTCTACTCGATGAGTGTGTTTCTGAAGGAGAGAACAAAGGAATTTGGCATGCTCAGGATCCTAGGTGCCAAATCGGCGCAAATCTATCATTTAATCTTGTTAGAAAACCTTATTATCGGGATGAGTGCCATTATAGTCGGTTTGGTGTGTGGATTTGCTACATCGAAACTTTTCCTCATGGTGGGTGCAGATGTCCTTGACTTTAAAGGGCTTTTCTTTTACATGCCTGTAAAAGCAATCACTGTGACTTTCACGGTATTTACCGCGTTGTTTAGTATGCTCTCCATATTTGCTGTGGGGTTTATTCGCAAAAACAATATCATCGATCTTCTGCAGGAGAAGAAGAAACCTAAGCGAGAACTTCGTGCCAATCCCTGGTTAGCTCTGCTGTCCATCAGTTGTTTCATTCTAGCGATTGGTTTGTTGCGAAACGAGAGGCTGGAGCTAGAAACTACGATCACCATTTTACTGCTTGGTTGTATCGGCACCTATTTCTTTTACACCGAGCTCAGTGTATGGATGATGCAACAATTGCGGAAGCGAAAGTTTTATTTATGGAGGGGGACGAGGTTACTCTGGATATCGGATCTCTCCTATCAGCTGAGAGATAATGCGCGCATGTTTTTTATCCTGACGATCGTGGCAGCGCTTGCCTTCTCAGTGATGGGTGTCCTACTCGCAAGTGAGCGGCAGTTGATGATGATCTACCAGAAGACACCCTTTTCATTAGAGATGACCTCTGGCAGGGATGAAAAGAAGGGGCTAAAAGAGTCATTAAAGATAGATAAGATACTGAGTCAACAAAAAATTGAATATCAGAAGTTAATCACTCATTCCCTGTGGGTTAAAAAATATGGAATGGGAATGGAAATTATATCGCAATCTGATTTTCAATCGCTCATTTCTACTTTGCGTTTAAAATATGAAACAGTTAAAGATGATGAAGTGATTGTAATAAATTCTCCTTTATATGCATTTAGCAAAAAAGAACATATTGATGCTACGTTCAAGATAGGAAATACCCCTCTTAAAGTGAAGAAGCAGTATGAATACCAGATTTTTTCGGAATGCTCTCGTTTAGCCGTTGTATCCGATCCAATCTATTTACGAATGAATCGGTTATTCCCGAAGAGTCTTCATCATTTAACGATTTCATATTACATACCTGCATGGAAAAATCATAGAGTGCCCCATGATTCAGAAATTAAGACGTCGTGGGAAATTGGTACGATGAATAGTGATAAATTATATTTGAGGGGAGATAAAGTGCTGAATTATATAAATGATGTGCCGTTATATAAATTTACTAATTTTATTTTTGTTTTCATTGTGTTTATTTTATCCTTATGTATCGTTAGTTTCTTATACTTTCGGCTCTTCACCGATTTTTATCATGAGAGAGAATTTTATAGGAAGTTATCCAAGGTGGGTGTAAGTATTGAGGAGTTGAAGCATATCTCCACCTTAAAAATGGCAGTCATGTTCTTCTTTCCGTTGATCATTGCTGCGATGGAATCGCTTATTAGTTTATCGATGTTGAAAAGGCACATTGGGTTACTGGAGATCGTAGTGCCAAGCTTATATGGCATCGGTGTCTTCTTCTGCTTACAGCTCCTTTACTTTCTCATTTTCCGTTCCCGGTATTTGAAAAAATTAAATCAATGGATGACGGTAATGAAATGAAGTGGATCATCTCTTTACTGTTTATGTGGTACAGGTGAAGGGGGTTGTTCCTAAAGGAAAGAAAGAACGAGAGATTCCGAATCAATGACTGAGAGGACATAGCCGGTAGTCAAATAAAAATTGCAATCTACCTAAGTCTATATAATTAGGTAGGAACACAATTCAATCACGAAAGATAGAATCATTTCATAGAATATTGGAAGATATAAATTCCTCTATCTTTAATAATAAATATAAGAGTGGAGTGACTTGATATTGGCTGTTACTAATAGTTTTATAACTCTACACAATGATACGGATGCTTCTTATTTTGTCACAATAACTTTCACCGTAAATAGTGCTCCCATGATCATACAATTTTCATTAGGCGGAAATAAAAAATCATGTACACCTTTTGCAAGAAATGCGGTAAATATTACTCTAACCGTTCGCAAATCAAGAACGAGTGGGACGATAAGAGGCGGTAAAAGGGAGATTGCTGGAAGTCTAGTTTTCCCCACACAAAAATGCTATGTAATCGAGATAAACAAAACATTCCCGGATTTCAGGAAAGTAAGAAGATTGACTCAATTTAAATGTAGCACAGGTAATGAGTGCACCCTTGGTGGCGCAACAGGAAATTAATGTGAATAAGGTGGTTCTAAATGGCTAATTTTTTCAATAGTTTCATTATGGTGAGAAATAAATCCTCCAACTTAATCTTAGTTCATGTCGAGTACACCTTCTCAAGAGAAAGAATATTCGAAAATAAGTTTGTACCTGCGGGTTTCACGGGTTGTTTCGGTTTCCCTATTCCTGCAAGGGATATTAGATTGTTGGTAGTAAACCCGAAAAATGCAAATCGATTTATCGTGCGTCGCTTTCGTGGTAGAAGCCGAATTCAAAAATGTTATGATACGACAAACTCAAACCTGTTGAAAAGAAGTGCCTGTGGAAATAGGGGATGTAGTATCAATGGAAACTATGTATAATCCTATTACTGCGTAAATATTAATATATATATTGTGATTATTGCTACCGAGGCAAGAGCTCTCTCGCCTTTTTTTTGTGCCCTCTGCTACCGCTTTCCTATGGATCGTGGGTAAATGACATCGTATACTTTGTTGGTTTCCCTGATCGTTCGATCTACCTGTCAAGTGGCTTGTGCGGAGGTTACCTCTGTATTTTCCTTGCTTCTAAGCTATTTCAATCGCGCTCCCCTAATCGATTTCCAAATATTACATATCGGAAGAGTTTTTATTAAATCTTTCGTCGATAGAGAAAGATAACCAAGTTAAATCATCTTAATTTTAAATCAGGAGATAATCCTCGCCCATAAAGCTCCTCCGTTTATTAGGTGAAAAGGAGCTTCTGTCCCTATCTGTTGCACTATATATTATCCCACTGTACCATAACTGTATCACCTTTATAATCGTTAATTTTATTAGTATTGACGCTCTTTTTGATGAGGTGTATTATTCGTTTTATAAGGCTGTTTATTAGTTCGTACGACAAGGGTCTCCTATGATCGTATGAAAGAGTGTGCGATCACCTGGCAGGTTTTTTGCCATAGGGTGTCGGGTAGAGATTCTGTGAATGGGTTTTAAGGGCTTTAAAAGGGATTTCTATCTCATGCCGCATGTCTTGGGGTAGAAAAGAGAAGCCTAACGGAATGGAAAGCCCTGCCTGACACTCCGCCTGGAAAGGGAACCACCAAACAGATTGTGAGGTGTATTCATCGTGTCAAACGTGATGGAACTGAAAGAAGGAACCGAGATGTTCCAAATTTTAAACGAAGATGGCGAAATCGTTGACGGACAGAAAGTACCGGATCTCTCTGACGATGAGTTAAAGGATCTCTATCGCTGGATGCTACGAATTCGCACTTTTGATGGACGTGCCATTAAACTGAATCGCCAGGGTCGCCTTGGCTTTTATGCACCCATGGCTGGACAAGAAGCATGTCAAATTGCTTCCATGGCCGCATTGAAGAAGTCCGATATGCTTTATCCTAGTTATCGGGATGTAGGTACCGCTATGTACCATGGTCTGCCGATGGAAAATGTTTTCCTGAACTCCCGGGGACAAATTCACGGAATGAAGACCCCTGAGGATGTAAATGCCTATCCTCCGCAGATTATCATCGCAGCCCAAGTTCTACACTGTGCAGGTTCTGGCTGGGCATTTCGTTTGAAAGAAGAAGATCATGTGGCCATTTGCTTCTTTGGTGATGGTGCCACATCAGAAGGGGATTTCCACGAAGGAATGAACTTTGCCTCGGTCTATGAAGCGAACTCGATCTTCTTCTGCCAAAACAACCAATATGCGATCAGTGTACCCATCCATAAACAAATGAAATCGGAAACCATTGCGCAAAAGGCAATTGGTTATGGCATGGCAGGTATCCGGGTAGATGGTAACGATGCATTAGCCGTTTACCAAGCAACGAAGGAAGCCGCAGACCGTGCTCGCAAGGGTGAAGGTCCAACCTTGATTGAGGGAGTTACCTATCGAGTAGGTCCTCACACCATGGCTGGGGATGATCCGGGTCGTTATCGAACGAAGGATGAGGAAGAAAGTTGGACATCCAAACGGGATCCGCTCAAGCGTCTCCGTAAATTCCTTGATTCCAAAGGGCTTTGGTCGGATGAAGAGGAAGAGAAAGTACAAAAAGAAGTTCTCGACGAGATGAATGAAACAATTAAGAAAGTAGAGAAAGCGCCGAAGGGGACAGTTGCAGAGCTTATGGATGGGCTTTATACGGAACCCACACCGCTTATTAAAAAGCAAAAAGATGAATATCTCACATGGAAGGAGGGCAAATAAACATGGCAACCATGACATTAATTAATGCGATCAACGATGGTCTTCGTGCTGAAATGGAACGGGATAAGAATGTGATCGTTCTTGGGGAAGACGTTGGGGTGAACGGTGGAGTTTTCCGTGCAACGGCAGACTTGTACCAGAACTTCGGCGAAAAACGTTCCTTTGATACGCCGCTTGCTGAGTCGGCTATTATCGGTACAGCCATTGGTCTTGCGAACCATGGGTTTCGCCCTGTTCCAGAAATTCAGTTTGCAGGCTTTATCTATGAATGTATGGATCAAATCTCTACTCAAGCTGCACGTATTCGCATGCGTTCAGGCGGTCGTTTCACGGCGCCGATCACGGTACGTATTCCTTACGGTGGTGGAGTAAAGACGCCAGAAATGCACTCCGACAGTTTGGAAGCTCTCTTTTTACACAGCCCCGGGGTTAAAGTGGTGGTCCCATCCAATCCCTATGATGCAAAAGGGTTATTGATTGCGGCGATTCGCGAAGATGATCCAGTCATCTTCTATGAGCCCATGAAGCTCTATCGTTCCATTAAGGCGGATGTTCCTGAAGAAGCTTACACTGTAGAAATTGGGAAAGCGAATATCGTCCGTGAAGGCAGTGACGTGACGATTTTGGCATACGGAACCATGGTACACACAGCAGAAAAAGCGGCAGACCTTGCTGAAAAAGAACGTGGCGTTAAAGCTGAAGTCATTGATCTACGTACCATTTCTCCCTTTGACCTTGATACGATTATTTCTTCTGTGAAAAAGACCCATCGTGCGGTGATCGTTCATGAAGCGGCGCAAACCGGTGGTGTTGGTGCAGAATTGGCTACCCGGATTAATGAAGAAGCGATCCTATCCTTGGAAGCCCCTGTTGTACGGGTTGCAGGATTTGATACCCCTTATCCGTTAACGGCGATTGAGGATGAGTATCTACCAACTCCTGAGCGAATCGCAGCAGGAATTTACAAAACGCTAGACTTTTAAGATCAATCGTTTTGGAAAGGAGGACGTACCCATGGCATTTGAATTTAAACTGCCGGATGTAGGGGAAGGAATTCACGAAGGAGAGATCGTCAAATTTCATGTCGCCGAAGGGGATTCCATTACCGAAGATGATGTGCTGGCTGAGGTACAGACGGACAAGGCAGTAGTTGAGATCCCTTCGCCGGTAACTGGTACGGTAAAAAAGCTGAATGCTGCTGAAGGGGAAGTTGTTGAGGTGGGTTCGGTACTTGCCATCTTTGATACGGATGGGGATGATGCTGATTCCTCTGACGAAGAAGAGAAGGAAGTATCCAATGAGGAAAAAACAGAGAGTCAAGATGAGCAAAAAGAGAGCGCAAAGGCGGATCGCGACTCCGATCAGGTAGCAAAGAAAGAAAGTGGCACACCGAAAGCAGCGGGTCAAGATGTGTTGGCGATGCCCTCTGTGCGCAAAAAAGCGCGGGAACTCGGCATTGATATCAACGAGGTATCCGGAAGCGGTAAAAATGGTCGCATCATGCTAGAGGACTTAGATAGTTTCAAATCAGGTGGCGCTAAACAAGCAGATGCTGGTGAAGACAAACAAAAAGAGTCGGCGAAAGAAGAGACATCCTCGAAGGAAGAGCAAAAAGATTCTTCTAAAGAGAAGAAGTCAGCTTCTTCTGTCGCTCACGAAGAGGAAGAGCGTATCCCGCTACGGGGCATGCGCCGCACTATCGCTAAACGGATGGCACAAAGCGCGTTTACGGCTCCCCATGTTACAATCATGGAGGAAATTGATGCCAGCGAATTGATTGAAGTCCGTAATTGGGCAAAACCAATTGCTGAAAAGAAAGGCGTTAAACTCACGTATTTGCCCTTTGTGATCAAAGCGTTGACAGCGACTTTACATGAATTTCCGACATTGAATGCGTCGATTGATGACGAAAACGAAGAAATTGTGCTCAAAAAGGTTTATAATATGGGCATTGCCACCGCGACAGAAGATGGTCTGGTTGTACCCGTCGTAAAGAATGTGGATAGAAAATCCATCTTCACGTTGGCTGAGGAAATCCGTGAGGTTGTGGATCGTACCCGCAACAGAAAGGCCAGTGTTGAAGATTTGAGGGGAAGCACCTTCTCGATCACAAACATTGGATCCTTTGGCGGTCAGTACTTTACCCCGATCATCAATTATCCGGAAGTGGCTATCTTTGGTATGGGTAAGATGGCGGATCGTCCGGTGGCCGTGGATGGTGAAGTTGTCATTCGTCCAATGATGAATGTATCTTTGTCCATCGACCACCGTCTTATTGACGGAGACGTGGCTGCTCGCTTCCTAAACCACGTCAAAGAGTTACTGGAAAACCCGAAACTCTTGATGATGGAGATGAATTAATATGGTAGTAGGAGATTTTGCAAACGAAGTCGATGTTCTTGTTGTCGGGGGTGGCCCTGGTGGATATGTTGCTGCCATTCGAGCTGCCCAGTTGGGGAAAAAAGTAACCTTGGTGGATAAAGCAGAACTGGGTGGTGTGTGCCTTAACCGGGGCTGCATCCCTTCAAAAGCGTTGATCCATGCAGGGGACGAAATTCACAAGATGAAAAACTCTTCCCATATGGGAATTGAAGTGGATGGCGTAACCATTAACTTCGCAGACATGATCAAGTGGAAAGATAGTGTTGTGAACAAGCTGACCAGTGGCGTAGGCTCTCTCTTGAAAAACAACAAGGTTGAGGTTGTTCAAGGGGAAGTCTACTTCACAGGAGAAGATACCTGTAAAGTGGCTACGGAAAGCAATAGTACAACCTATCAGTTCAATCACTGCATCGTAGCAACGGGTTCCCGTCCAACGGAGATTAAGTCCCTTCCCTTTGATGGAGAAAACATTATCTCTTCGACAGAAGCCCTTAATCTTTCAGAAATTCCTGCTAAGCTAATCGTAGTGGGTGGTGGCTATATCGGTCTTGAACTAGGGACTGCCTATGCGAAACTCGGTTCTGAAGTGACGATCCTAGAAGGAATGGATTCCATACTTCCTGGTGTGGATGCTTCCATGAGCCGCATGGTAAAACGCAACTTGAAAAAGCTTGGTGTTGAAGTTGTGACAGGGGCGATGGTACAAAGTTCCGACAAGTCTAAGGACGGCGTTACGGTAACCGCGAAGGTGAAGGACGAAGAGAAGACTTGGACGGCGGATAAAGTGCTTGTCTCGATCGGACGAGTTCCCAATACGGATGAACTTGGTCTTGATCAAGCGGGTCTTGAAACCGACGAAAAAGGATTTATTGCACATGATGAGCAAATGAAGACGAAGAATGACAAGATCTTTGTGATCGGTGATATTGCAGGTCAACCGATGCTTGCTCACAAAGCAAGTTATGAAGGTAAAATTGCAGCAGAAGTGATCGCAGGTGAGCCAAGTGTGGTTGATTACCGGGCAATGCCTTATGTCATATTCTCTGATCCGGAGTTAGCCTATACGGGCATGACGGAGAAAGAAGCGAAGGAAGCCGGTCATGATGTGGCTGTCAGCCGGTTCTCCTTTGCTGCCAATGGCCGTGCTCTCTCTCTTGATGCGGCAGACGGATTCTTCCAAGTGGTTGCCGATAAAGAGACGAAGCAAGTCCTTGGTGCTCAAATTGTAGGTCCAGAAGCTTCTAGCCTCATCGCGGAAGTGGTTCTGGCGATCGAGATGGGTGCTAATGCTGAGGATATTGCACTGACGATTCATGCCCATCCTTCATTGCCTGAAACCTTTATGGAAGCAGCAGAAGGAATTATGGGGAATGCCATTCATATGGTGAATAAGTAAATCGATAGTTGATACAAAAACGCATCTCCTGTGCTCAGGAGGTGCGTTTTTTTAAAGAAAATTATTTGGATCGATCTAATGCACCGTTAGCTAATCGTAGTCGACCTCTTGCCCAGGTGGGAGTTGTTGCGTTGGTGATCACACTGCGTAGGTTTTGTTGTGCGGATAAGAGTGGAACAATTGCCCATGCTGGAACAGGTGCTGGTGCTTGATTATTAGTGATTGGTTCACCGTTGAGAAGCCTTTGCGCGCGGATGGTGGCTTGGGTGATAAGTAAAGATGTGAGTGTGCCATAGGATTGTTGAATGAGATTAAGGGAGGGTTGAGGGAGGATGATCCTGGGGTTTACATTTGTCCTTACCCGTCTAATATTTGAGGCAATCACGACTACCTGATTAATAAAAGTTTTGGCTGCCGAAAAGCTTACGAAGGTGGCTGGAGAGAGTAGCTCTCTAGTCTGAAAGTGTATCTGTTTAATTTGAATCGTTTTTTGTTCCATAATTACGCACGCCTCCTACCCAGTACGACTTCTAGAACACGGATCGCGATAACTAAGAGTGGACGAACCCAATTGGGAGTCGATCTTTTCCGCTGTACCAACTGAAGATTTCGTAAGGATACCATGACATGGTTTCTTGCCCATGCTGGAAGTGGTCGCCTAGGCTTTGCTCCTATCCTACCCGTTAGAAGTCGGTTGGAGGTAAGGTAAGCAGACGCATTCATGACCGTAATGATCTGTTCTAAGGCTTTTGCTAATTGATTTTGGGTGGGCAGGGTTAGCGCAATTCCTGCAGGTCTACTTGGTTCAAGATTAGCCGCAGTTGACATAATCTGGCGGAGTGTTAATCGTGCGAAGCCGATGAGTGCAATATCTCGGCCGGAAAGGGGTCGTCTCAATTCGACAGCAGTTGATTCCACATACACACACCCTTTCTGTAAGAGTAAATTTTTAAATAATGTATGTATATGGGAGCTATATTTGATATAGTAACTAGCCTAAATTAATAAATATAATATATATGACACGAATACGCGGTTGTGATAGGCTATTGTATTATCACTATCTATAATGAGAAAGAATACTCTTCAGCGGAAGAGCATGATGGATGATCGGTAATACCATGCCAATCCTAGAATGGTGATGTCCTATGATACAATGTTGCATGGAGAGAAGGTCAGGTGGATTAGGAGAGGAGATTAGCCGATGCGTACATCGATCACGATTGAAGTACGTCCTACCGAAATTGACGTAATGGGTCATGTGAACAATGCAAAGTACTTAGAGTATATGGAGTGGAGTCGAGAAGATTGGTATAACAAGATGAAGCTCCCTATCGATGTGTTTACAGAGATGAACGTGGGTACGGTGACGGTAAATATTAATATTAATTATCGGAAAGAAGCACGGCAGGGAGAGTTATTGACCATTTATACAGAATCCATCCGAAAAGGGAAAAGTAGTTACGTCCTGAAACATGAAATTCGGAATGAGAACAGGGAATTGGTCGCAGAGGCCGATGTAACGAGTGTTACCATTGATTTAAAGCTGCGAAAAAGTGTGGAAGTCCCTTCTGCGCTTGCAAAAGCATTTTCATAATCAATAAAAAGACTGCCGCCGGTTGTATCGGGGCAGTCTTTTGGAATAAAGGTTACTTCTCAGCGGATTGACGGAGGGAACGTAGTTCTTCTAGAATGCCTTCAATCTCCATCATCGTTAGTTTTCCTTGCCGTTTTCCTACCATGGTATAAAGGTCATGGACTTCCTCGTAATCATCAAGATGATAATCTTCTGCTTTAATCAGCCCCGCGTTGACGAGCTTGAGGTGATTTTTAATTTCATTAATCATAAAGGTCAAATTTTCTTGCGTAGGTTGTTCCAGGTTCATGGGTTACGCTCCTTTCTCTTCAGACCTATTGTAAAGGAATTTGTTGCAAATTCCCACTGTTGCCATGCGATTAACCGATGGAGGTGATGGAACGATGAGTCAACCGGGTTGGAAAGGTTATTCCCCGTTATATGTTCAATTTTTATATCATTTTAACGTTGATCGAGATTACTTTGAGTGTCATGAGGTACTTGAAGAATTATGGATGGAGGAGGGAAGAGAACCGCTCTTTCAAGGGCTTTTGCAAGTGGCTGTTGCCCTCTATCACCATCGTAATGATAATGAAAATGGTGCACGTAAACTATTAAAAGGTGCATTAGAGAAGCTTGTCGATTATCCAAAGGATGCCCTAGGAATTGATCTAGATCAATTGAGAACTGATGCAGCTACCTATCTCGAACAGCTAGAGCGGAGTACAAGCACGCATCCCTATCTCTTTCATCACCTAAATATTAAGATACTCGATTCTCAACTCGACTCATTAGTGGGAAAAATCATCACTAATCATCGCAGTGATATTGAAGATATGTAAGGGATCATTTGAATCGATCAAACCTTGGTTGACGATAACAGAAAAAACTTAATCAGTGCCATGCATTCTCTTGTTTTGTGGTAGAACATTCGCAGATGTTTTGAGGCAAAAGGAGCGGGTAGAGCGGTGACCCCTGCTCTTTCAGCGCTTTGTAAGGCACGAAACATATGATAGTCATGGGTAATGAGGTACACATCAGGATCTAACTTTCGTTTTTTTAATAAACGATTCGTTTGTGAGAGATTTTCTAGGGTATTCATCGAGTGAACTTCAGTCACGATGGCTGTTGTTGGAATTCCATTATTTCCCAAGTATGCCCGCATCACTTGAGCCTCGCTTACGTGCTGATAATCTCCTCCCCCAGAACATATCACTTCAGTTAACCAACCTTGTCGATAGAGAGTTAGCGCATAATCTAAACGTTCTTTAAGTGCAGGACTGGGTTCTTCTCCGCGTAATGCCGCACCAAGAACTAAGCCTGGACGTGGTTGGTCAGGCTGAAAATCGAAGGATTCAAAACGGGATACCTTTTGCCATAAAATGTAGTATCCAATCAAAAACATCGTGATCAAGATGATTAAGCCAGAAATCATAGCAAGCCCTCCTGAAAAAAAATTGGGATACTCGTTACACACTCTTCTTCCCAACGATAGTTCACATGCTTTTTGATACATGACATGTGCGATGAAAAAAGCTTGAGGGCATTTTGAGAGTGATTTATTGACAATCAGGTAACGGGCAGTTGGATAACGTGGGAGGATTGGGATGAAAGACCGAAAATTTATCACGCTGAGCATCCCATTCGATTACGATTCCATCGAGCCACCCTGCTTCTGATTGGGGAGCTGTAAAAGGAACGTCAAGTGCTTCTACCAATAAATATCCAGGTAAAATATCCGTTATCTCTAATGCGAAGGAGGGGGTATTGCAACCCGATGTTAGAGGGACCACACGAACAGCGAGGGTGTCTCCCTCTTCTTCAGCAGCAAGGAGGGCATGTAATCTTGCTGCTGCTCGTGTACTGATGTGAATATTCATTCGATCCCCTTCTTTCGTAGATAGATGCTACGCTACTATAGCATGTTTTTAGGATGGATAGGTACCCATTGAAGGGTTTAATGAAGCAACGCCGTTTCCCTCTAGATAAGAGGGGTGGCGTTGTTTTGTTTTGGTTTCCTATTGAAGGAGTCGGCTAGAAAGGTGCATCTACCCCTCTTATTATGAAAAACGTGGTCACTCAGTGTTTTAGATTACCAACTGCCGTTACTTAATCAGTGAATCTACATAGGATTGATATATAACCTTTATTCACAAGAAAATAGGTGGTAAGATTGCTTCAAAATCGAACGATCACGGTGATGACCTTAAACGCTTATGTAGGGACAAACTTAGGTCCTTTATTCTCAACAACTGCCACTCAATTACCGATACGAGTAACAGAAGTTTTCCGTCAATTTTTAGCGACCAATATCCCTTCGCGAGTAAATGGGTTTGCAGCGGAGATAAAACGAGCCCGTCCTGATATCGTCGGACTTTACGAGATGGATATTGTTCAGTTACTTGCCCCTTCTGGTTCAGGTGCTCCCAGTGCGACCTACGATTTTTTAAATCTATTGCTCAAAGCTCTGCGAAGGATGGGGCTTCACTATCGTGTCATAGCCATTGGGAAAAATTATGATGGCCTAGCTCCTGCTTCGACGGGTTATACCGTTCGTCTCTTTGACCGTAATATTATTCTTGCTCGGCGAGGCGCCCCACTATCTTTTTCAAATGTGCAAAACTTTAACTTCAATCAAAATACCGTCATTACCCTTGGGGGAAGACCCTTTCCGATCCTGCATGGTTTCTCTACAGTAGATGTCGTCGCTTATGGGAAAAAATTTCGATTTGCAGCGGCTCATTTGGATGGTTATACAGCAAGTGTACGGTTTGCACAAGTCAATCAATTAATCCGTACCTTGGCTAATCCACCGCTCCCAGTTGTACTCGTAGGTGATTTTAATAGTAATGCTCTTCGGAATGGTCGTGTCTACCGCCGTGTACTCCGTGCGGGTTATACAGATGCCTGGACTCAAAAGGGGATTGGACCAGGCCCCACCTATGGTTTTGATTATGACTTACTGAACGTGGGGAATTCACTTTTCGAACGAGTGGATTATATTCTGTATAAAGGGAAAAAAGCCTTTACTGTGCGGAAAATTTTCCGCGAAGGGCAAACACAGCGTGCCCGCATACCATCGTCACCCCTGTGGCCATCGGATACAGCATCGGTTGTCGCACAACTTCGATTAAACTAATCAGGGAAATCATTTGGGAAAATCAAATTAAAAGGTATGGAATGTACGATTGAAAAGGGGAGTTGCGCATTTTCGTTACTCCTTTTCTAATTCTCAAAAAGGTGTGGTTTAAATGCTAGGATGCAAAAGATAAATACCCACGTGCCTTTTTCGCTAATCAATTTACCTGTCATACATAGGAGGGTATCGATTGGATAGGAATCTATCGACTTTACTCGATCGGTTATTGGGCATTGAGAGTACGCAACGTTTTATTCTGGGGGTTGATGGGTTAAGTCGTTCAGGAAAAACTACGCTTGTTCATCAATTGCGTACCGCATTTGAAAAAAATAATGTATCCGTTATGGTGCTACATATGGACGATTATATTGTGGAACGTAAAAGACGGTATAACACTGGTCAGACACAATGGGTTGAATACTATCATTTGCAGTGGGATGTGGATTGGCTAACGAGAAATCTTTTTAAGAAATTAAAAGACGCTAATTTCCTGACGCTTCCACAGTATGATCCCGTATCCGATACCCATCACACCCTCCAGATTCCACTTGCAAAATCCTCGGTTGTGATTGTTGAAGGTGTTTTTTTACTGCGGCAAGAGTGGGAGGATTTCTTTGATTATACGGTGTTTTTGGAGTGCCCACGTGAACAGCGATTTCATCGCGAAAGTGCTTCGACCCAAAGAAACATGGACAAGTTTCGCGAGAGATACTGGAAAGCAGAAAAACACTATATGGAGGTAGAAAGACCGAAGGGGAAAGTCGATGTAGTATTACAAAATGATGCTCATTGAGGATAAAAGAAAAATCGCAATGCAGTTATTTCAGTTGAGATTGTTGGGTAAGGGCATATCCCTATATAATCGATTGCTGACATTGAGAAAGGCCGCTTAGTAGCAGAAACACCTAAATTTGAGTTCTGAAGTCAAACAACCATACCATTCTCAAATCATCGAAATAAAGTAGTGTAGTCAAAGGTGAGGTGAGTGGTGATGAAGATAAGAAACCAAAGGGCGCGCGCGATTAATACTACGACGGTATTGGCAATTCCTTTTACATTCTATAGTGATCGCGTCATTCAGGGATTTGGTCCAGGGGGAGGACCAGGATTAGCCTTAGGGTTTCCGATTATTGGAATGGAAATTGGTTTAATCGAAAGAAACCTACAGGAAAACATGGTGGCGGAAATTTTAAGAGTTACCAATTTGTTTAATCTTACCGTTGGCAATCGCCTAAACAATAAGACGCTAATCCAACGGGGTGTACCTGTTCCTCAAGGGGTAACGAAGCCAGTTTTACGGGTTGGATTTGAACCCACGATTGAAAGAACGTCTCGCCATGTATATAATCAACTGTTTCCTGCGTTAAGGGCAATTAATGAAAACTTAGACTACGTGACCGTTTTAACCACTGTTGGAAAAGCAACGCATAGAAGGGTTGTGCCATTGTAGCCTCTTTTGATGATCGAGTATACAACGAATCACCTTCATCATAGAGATGGAGGTGATTCGTTGTATTTAACCGATCCATTTTTTTAAAGCGGGTATACGCCGAATGACGAGCCAATCCAAAAGGAGTACAACCAAGAGCGATAAGCCAGCTAAGGGAAAGAGAATCCCTAAGAGGATGATCAGGATAACGGTTCCTTTTGCTAACGCAAAATTCTTGGGTAGTGAAGGGGCCCCCAGCTGATTCCCAGGCTTTCGCTTCCACCACATCATGAAGCCAGTGACTGCAATGAGAATGATTCCTATGCAAATGAGTAAGTCGATCAGTTGATTGGCAAGACCGAAGTAAGTGCCTTGATGAAGAGCAATTCCGGTAGAAATAAGCTTGGCCATGATGCCATAGTCCTTAAATCGGTAATCATCCAACACATTACCGCTATATTGATCGAGGTGAAGGGTCGCTTCATCCGTTGGCTTGTCAGGGAAGACCGAGACGGTATAAACACCTGTTTTTCCCTCTGGAAAAGTTACGTTATATCCAGGGTGTACTTTCTTTTCGTTTGCGATGGATACAGCCTGATCGATAGAGATGGGCATTGCTTTCTGGCTTTTTGACTGAGGAACGGGACGTTCTTCAGCTGCCCAAGGAACTTTGGCAACATCTTTAGAAGGAAGGGTTGATTTCGGAATATCCTCTCCCATTACAGCAGCGGGATAACCAGCACCGGCTGCAGTTGAAAGCTTTTGAACTTGTTCACCCCAAAATCCAGACCAAGGGAGGCCTGTTAGAATCAACATGGCAATACCAAGGGATAACCAAAAAGCAGGAACGGCATGAAGATCTCGCCAGAAAGTGCGCTTTCCCGTACGCAATCGTGGCAATAATGTACCAAAAATACCTGTTTTATCTCGGGGCCACCATAGATAAATGCCTGAAATAATAAGGATCAACCCCCAACAGGCTGCCAATTCGACGAGTCGATCCCCAGTTGTTCCGGCCATTAATTCACCATGTATCTCTTGGAGTTTATTCATCAACCGATCATCCTCAGCAAGATCACCAAGAATTTTACCGTTATAGGGATTTATAAATACCGTGAGGGAAGTTGTTCCATTCTGAAGGCGGACTTCGGAGGAACGATTGGCCTCCGGATGGGGACGATAGCTTAAAATCTGTGCCTTGGGATACGCTTTTTTTACCCTATCAAGCTGTTCTGATGGCTTTAATTCGGTGTGCTCTGCTTGTACTTGAAGCTGATCTTTGTATAACATTCCTTCAATCTGTGGCTTGAAAAGGTAGATACCTCCAGTGATCGCTAGCATAATTAAAAAGGGAGAGAAAATAAGCCCTGCATAGAAATGCCATCGCCAAATTGCACGAAATAACTGGTGAGATCGTTTTTGTTGAGCAGTATCCTGGGTGGGGGATTGATATTGAGGCTCTGCCATAAAGTTATACCCTCAATTCCTTAGTGGTTTTTGTGGTTTTCATGATTCTCATGGTCTTTGTGATTCATATGATTTTGATGATTCGAATCCGTACTCGAAGAACAGGCTGTCCCCATAATCAGTAAACCGATCAGTACCAACGAAAAAGTTAGGTGTCTTTTTAACACAGAACGATCTTCCTTTCCATTTGAGAATTAATTTTGTAGGTAGTTAAAGATTAAATGATAAGTTACCACATCGTTTTTCGTGGGCAGTTGCTCAATTATTGAGGGAGCAGTTGATTCATATTCGGATAATATTATTGCTATATCCCTCTGTATTAAGGCGAGTAACCCGTGTTTAGTGTATAAAATCCAACCGATGTTGAGAAGTAGGGAGAAATTAAATTTTGTTAAATAATGAGGTTAAATAACAAAGTGTCACAAATTGACCACAACAAACGACAAAATGACTTCCTCGTTGTCTCATAGCTATTGAGACACCATAAAAGGCGTGATGTTTCGCCTACTTTTTTTAAGGGTTACACAACTGTATGGAAAAGGTTTTTTAATGTAAGCATTGAGGGTATAGGAAAGTGGCCAAGAATTGCTTTTTAATAGGAGGAAATAGCATGTCACTCAAAGGAAAAAAAGTGATTGTCTTCGGAGGTAGTTCGGGGATTGGACGAAGTGTTGCTGAAGAAGTCGCCCAGGAAGGTGCTCATGTCATTGTTGTCAGTCGCTCCTCTGAAAAATTAGAACAAGCAGTACAATCAATAAAAGGGGAGGTCTCTATTTATACCGTCGATATGACCGATGAGCAGGCAGTTAATGACTTTTTTGCGAAAGTGGGTACTTTTGATCACTTAGTGAATACGGCTGCACAAGGGCCGACAGGGGATTTTCTAACCTTGGAAACATCGGAAGCAAAAACGATGATGGAAAGTAAATTCTGGGGGCAATATCTTACAGCAAAGTATGGTGCACCACGAATGAATGAAGGAGGATCGATTACTTTTACAACGGGCGTACTTTCACGTAGACCAATGCAAGGGACTTCTATTTTATCTGCAGTGAATGGTGGCTTAGAAGGTCTTACGAGAGCACTTGCTTTCGAATTAAAGCCCATTCGGGTGAACGCAGTTTCACCGGGGATTGTAAAAACTCCCTTATATGATGGCATGGATCAAGCGAATCGGGAGCAATACTTTTCGGAAACTGCACAGGCGTTACCTGTTGGGAAAATCGCTGATCCGAAGGATATTGCCCAAGCCTATGTGTATCTTATGAAAAATTCCTTTAGCACCGGTACGGTTCTCCATGTGGATGGTGGTCATCCCTTTATGTAGCTAGGCAAAAAAGCCTCCCATATGATGGGGGCTTTTTTTATGTAGATTTCCAATGAAAATGCTTCGATTCCACATCATACCTAAGTTGTGTCAAATCCGTGGATGATTCCTGACAGAACGGTGTATTTACCGTGACATCTTGTTAACATTGCTTTTTGGAGGGGAGCCGTAAGGCGATTCGGGTGATACGATAAAAGCGAAATTATTGACCCCGGTTAAAAGGGGCAAAGCGATTGCCTATAAGGGAGTCCAACAAATTAAAGGGTAAGGTGTTGACGATGAGGGTCGTTACACGCCTTGAATTGAGTCGGGTGGATAACTAGTCTACCTAAAGAATGTGGAGAAAGGAAGGAAGAATGATGCTGCCATTGCGTAACGGTGCATGGAAGTGGCTGGCAGTGGCTGGAATGATGATGGCCATCTTATCCGGTTGTGAACCTGTTAAGATGGGTGTTCTCAATCCAAAGGGCCCTGTCGCACAGAAGCAGTATGATCTGATCATTTGGTCCGTCGTATTAATGTCGGTGATTTTGATCGTGGTCTTTGTACTCTTCGTCGTTATTCTAGTAAGATTTCGTGCTTCAAAGTTGAGTAAAGATTATGAGCCTCCTGATGTGGAGGGAAACACATTTCTTGAAATTGTGTGGACCGCAATTCCTGTACTTATCGTCGTTGCATTGGCTGTTCCAACAGTGACCTCTACCTTTGATTTGGAGAAGTCACCCAGTCCGAACAAAAAGCCGATTACCATTGAGGCAACTTCAGCGCAATGGAAATGGATTTTTAAGTATCCAGAGCAGGGGATTGAGACGGTAAACTACCTGAAGATCCCCGCGAATGTGCCTGTTCGTTTTAAGCTAAGCTCCCATGATGCAATGAATTCATTCTGGATCCCAGAGCTAGGTGGCCAGGAGTATACCATGGCCGATATGCCGATGTTCTTATGGCTAGAAGCCGATAAACCTGGTAAGTTCATTGGTCGCGGCAACAACTTTAGCGGCCGGGATTTTGCCAAAATGGAATTTACCGTTGAAGCAAAAAAGCAAAGCGATTTTGATAGTTGGGTGGATCATGTCAAAAAGACAGCACCTAAGCAATCAGAAAAGGAATATAAGGCTTTGTTAAAGCCGGGTACTGTCGATCTTAAGACATACTCATCCTATCCTAAATCTGCCGAAGTGAAAGAGCCTAATCATGGTGGAATGGAACATGGTGGAATGGATATGGATCACTCAAAAATGAAACATGAAGACATGGAAGGTATGGAAGACATGCCTGGCATGGACCATGACAAAAATTAGCATCATGGAGTAAGGGAGGTTTCGAGCCGTGGGTCTGTTTAACTTTAAGATGCCTGAGCACTTTATCATTATGAATAATCCGCTGATTATTGGCGCATGGATTTCGATCATATTGGTTTCTGTAGGCATCGTATTTTTTGTTACTAAATACAAAAAATGGGGCTACCTCTGGCGAGAGTGGTTTACCACTGTTGATCATAAAAAGATTGGTGTCATGTACATCCTAGCAGCGCTGTTGATGTTATTCCGCGGTGGATTTGATGCGATTCTAATGCGGACACAGCTTGCGCTACCGGATCTAAAGGTTCTGGACGCACAGCACTACAATGAGATCTTTACCACACATGGTACGGTGATGATCTTATTCATGGCGATGCCCTTTATTATCGGTTTGATGAACGTGGCTGTACCGCTACAAATCGGTGCACGGGATGTCGCCTTTCCGGTATTAAATGCAGCGAGCTTCTGGCTTTTCTTTGTCGGTGCGATGATCTTTAATATTTCCTTTGTGGTTGGTGGTTCACCGGATGCGGGTTGGACGAACTATGTGCCTTTGGCAGGTTCTGATCTGACACCAGGTGTGGGAATTAACTACTATCTATGGGGACTGCAAATCGCAGGGATTGGTACGCTGGCGACTGGGGTGAACTTCTTCGTAACGATTTTGAAGATGCGTGCTCCAGGAATGACACTGTTGCGGATGCCGATGTTTACTTGGTCGACATTGATTACCTCGATCATCATTATTTTTGCTTTCCCTGTATTGACCGTTACCCTTGCGATGCTCACCTTTGATCGTCTCTTTGGTGCTCACTTCTTCACCATCGATGCAGGTGGGATGCCCATGATGTGGGCGAACTTGTTCTGGATCTGGGGACATCCTGAGGTATATATCGTGATCTTACCTGCTTTTGGGATTTTCTCGGATGTGATTAGCACCTTCGCTCGTAAACGCTTGTTTGGTTACAATGCGATGGTGATTTCCATGGTAGCGATTTCTGGATTGAGTTTTATCGTATGGGTTCACCACTTCTTTACCATGGGGAATGGTCCTTGGATTAACTCCGTATTCTCGATTACCACGATGGCGATTGCGATTCCTACTGGTGTGAAAGTCTTTAACTGGCTCTTCACGATGTATAAAGGACGGATTGAAACCCCTGCACCGATGTTGTGGTCATTGGCATTCATCCCGAACTTCTTGATTGGCGGAGTAACGGGTGTGATGCTTGCTTCGGCACCAGCGGATTACCAATACCACAACAGTTACTTCCTAGTCAGTCATTTCCACTATGTATTGATTGGTGGAACGGTGTTTGGTTGTTTGGCAGGGATGTACTACTGGTGGCCCAAGATCTTTGACTTTAAGATCAACGAACGGATTTCTAAGTGGGCTTTCTGGCTCTTTGTGGTTGGTTTCAACCTATGCTTTGTCCCCATGTATCTCGTAGGGCTTCAAGGGATGCCGCGCCGGGTGTACACCTATGGGGAGCATATGGGTTGGACAACCTGGAACTTTGTTGAAACCATAGGCGCTTACTTGATGGGTGTCGGCTTTATGTTGATTGTATGGGCGATCATTTACAGCATTCTCCATGAAAAACGGGATCGGAGTGGTGATCCGTGGAATGGACGGACCTTGGAGTGGGCAATTTCCTCGCCACCTCCTCACTACAACTTCTCCCGGATGCCGAGTCGTGTCACTTCTGCGGATCCATTTTGGGATGCGAAGAAGCGTGGAGAGACTATGTTCGATGAGAATGAGCCATTGAAGCCGATTCATATGCCGAATAACGATGGAATGCCAATTGTTTTGTCTGGCTTTATGTTTATTGCAGGCTTTGGGTTTGTTTTCGAATGGTTGTTGATCGGGTTTATTGGGCTCCTAGGAGTGATCGGGTCGATGATCTGGCGTTCCTTTAAGGACTATGATGCGGATCATTATGTACAGGTTGATGAGATTGAACGAGATCAAGCGGAATTAAAAGCCGCACTGGAAGGGAGGTCCTGATCATGGCATCCAGTAGTGTACCGAAGGGTACTCCAAACTTTCCTGAGTACCAAACGGAAGAAGGACGATTAAAGATTTTTGGTTTTTGGGTATTCCTTGCTGCTGAGGTTGTTTTGTTCTCTACATTGTTTGCTACCTATCTGGTACTTGCAGATCGGACCGCAGGAGGGCCCACAGGAAAGGAACTCTTCGAAGTCAAAGACTTTATGATCGAGACGATGCTCCTTCTGACTTCCAGTTTTACATGCGGTTTAGCGGTTTTGGAAATGCGGAAAGGGAACAAAAAGGGTGTCTTTATCTGGATGATAGCGACGCTTGCAATGGGTCTTGGCTTTCTTGGCATGGAAATAAGTGAGTTTGTCGCCTATGTGCATGAGGGAGCTACCTTACAAACCAGTGCTTTCCTTTCTGGATTCTTTGTACTAGTTGGGACGCACGGGGCCCACGTAACTTTAGGGGTCGTTTGGATCTCATTGGTTCTTACTCAAGTAGCCAAGCGTGGGCTAACACCGATGACCTGTCGTAAATTATTTATCGGTGGCCTTTACTGGCACTTCCTTGATGTAGTTTGGATCTTTATTTTCACGGCAGTCTATCTAACGGGGTTGATCTAATGAGTGAACAACAGCACGCATCTGCTAAGCATCATATTACAGGCTTTGTGCTTTCGTTGCTTCTTACCTTCGCGGCGTTGTTTCTCGCTTTGAATACGCCGTTGAGTGTTGGTCTTAAATTAACGGTCATCATCGTACTCGCAGTTTTCCAGATGCTCGTGCAATTGGTTTACTTTATGCACGTGACAGAGGGAAGCAAGATCTATCAAATTATTTCCTTCAGCTATGGGATATTTGTTGCCGTATGTGTGGTAGCAGGATCGATCTGGTTAATGTTGCTGAATGGAATGAGTATGTATTGATTGACGATAAATAGTAATATGGTGAAAGAGCTTCCTTTGGGCTATAACCCAAAGGAAGCTCTATTTCTATTGGATGGGAGCATTCCTTAGATGGTAGGAGGAAGAGGAAGTATCGAATAGTAAAGTGAATTGGAGAGGGATATATGGGTTATGACAGCATATATTCATTAAGATAACTTCACACGAACATTTAGTATGCCTTTTTCACTAGTTAACAATCGAGTAGCTCGTTTTTAAAAAACTATATCAACAACTGATATCCTGTTTATAGCAATTTTTTTCTATGATAATGCACAGTGGTACATCCTAGCGATGTGGCAACGATTTATATTTACTCGCTATTCTTAGACCAAACGTTCCCTGGGTATTCTGGGTATCCATGACGCTGTCGGGCAATTCCTTACCATCGCATGTGGAAACGGATCCGATTCCTCAACGGGTTACTTCCAACAAAAACGGAGGTCGAGCAGAGTGGAGAACGTTCAATCGGATCGATCATCGCAAACATTTCCACATGTCTCAAGCTCACAAGTGTGGGACTTTGTTTCAGAACCCCATTTACACCCCATGAAAGTGACTGTAAATGTTAATCAACCGGGGACAGCTCCCGGATTCATATTCGTTACCCCAAGTCAAATGGATCTTGAGGACATGCAACAAGGTGCACTGATCATGGATCAGTTAGGTAACCCTGTCTGGTTCAGACCGCTCACCGGTAGTACAGTCAATACGGACTTTCGAGTACAATCTTTTATAGGTAAGCCAGTTTTGACTATGTGGCAAGGAGAGCTAACATTGGGTCTGCCTTCTCCTGGAGCTTTTTTTCAGATTATAAATCAGAACTATAAAGTGATAAAGAGAATTACTGCTAAAAAAGGATTTATTTCCGATGCGCATGAGTTTATTATTACAAAACGAAACACTGCTTTGTTTATTGGATATAAAAAGGTGCCGACCGATCTAACTCCCTTTGGAGGATTAGAAAATGGATTCATTGCAAATGACTCGATTCAAGAAGTGGATCTGAAAACAGGTAAACTCCTATTCTTTTGGGAGGCACTTTCTCATGTTGATCCTGCTGACTCCATGGTACCTGCATCATCAGCAACAGAAACAGACAATATTTGGGATCCATACCATACAAATTCATTGCAAGAAGGACCTAACGATACGCTCCTCATTAGCATGCGAAACATGTGGTCCATTCTTTGTATTGATAAAAAAACGGGCAAGATCTTGTGGCAACTTGGGGGGAAAAAGAGTAATTTTACTTTCGGACCAGATGCTACCTTTTTTTGGCAACATAACGCTCGTCATCGACCTGGAAACAGGATCAGTTTGTTTGATAACTCTTGTTGTGCAACACCAAATTCTCCACCAGAAGGTCAAAGCCACGGTCTCATTCTTAAGCTCAATTTCAAAAAATGGACTGCTGATGTAGATCGGACATATTTTCATGATCCTTCTTTATTTTCTGTTGCAGAAGGAAATGTTCAAAACCTATCGAATGGAAATCAATTTATTGGGTGGGGCTCAGAACCTTATCTCTCCGAATATAAAAGAAACGGGAACACGATAGAAGACCCTACACTCAATTTTTTGTATAATATGGAGTTCCCTAATGAAAATACTTCTTATCGGGCATTTAAAAATGAATGGGTCGGTTTACCGCTTGATGCAGTTAGTATTGTTGTCGATTTATTTGAGGAAACCGCGATTGTTTATACATCATGGAACGGATCAACAGAAACCGTCGCTTGGCGCTTACTTGCTGGTACAACGCCTCAAACGCTGTCTGTTGTGAAAAAAAGCGCCCCACGTACTGGATTTGAGACAGACATTAAGGTTCGAGCAGTCGGTCCTTACTTTCAAGTGAAAGCATTAAATTCATCTGGAAAAGTGATAGGTCGGTCGCGGATCATTTTTGCGGAGGAGATTGAAGAATAGCCACGATACATCGATAAAGTGCTTCTTTGGGGTTAATCCCTAAAGGAGCACTTTTTAAGTTAAAGGGTATCCCTTAGGTTCAGGCATTTTGTGTAACGCTTCAAATGATTGCCGTTTCTCTTTCTTTGGCGACTCATATTGTAATAGAAACGAGAAGTCAGAGAGGGTGAAATGATTGACTCGAATTAAGGATTCTGGATCCCCATTTAAAGGGGTTCGATGTGGGGATGTTATCGGGGTGAACTATATCGATAGTGAAAGTGGAACCTTTACCGATTTCAATGGCATTGTCGTCCGAGTTAATCCGGACAGTGTACAAATCAAACACTTGGGTCCAAGTGGAACGATGGATGAAGTAACGGTGACGACTTCTGAGCTATTGAGTCTCTCTATCATAAGAGTCGCCTGTCGTTGTAACGATGTTACAAGGTCATGTCCAATCGAGTTAAGATGCGGGGATAAAATTGGTACGACACATCCAAATTCACAAGGGCAGATTGTTTCGCTAAATGGCGTCGTGGTCCGTGTTGATCGTGATCAAATCCATTTAAAACATGTGGATATTGAGGGGCTTATTTCTGTGACAGCGATCCCCTTTACCATCATCATAAAGATAGCCAGACTGAAAGTAGACTGTAAGAAACCGAATGAAGGGTCGCCTATCCCCCATGAACAAAAAAGATTTCGACAGCGACGTAAACAAAGGCTTGGGTAGTAAATACAAGGTGCTCTCGGTGGTGTGAAGATCATCATGTTTTTAATTTGTCTTACCGTTTGCCCATGTAATCAGTGGGCGTTTTTCTTTTTATATTGGTTAATTTTTTTGTTGTAGTAGATTTTATGATATTTTTTATAATACAATAGTTAGGGAGTGGTAGGAGATTGCGAGTATTCGAGGGGGAATCCTACAATATCCACGGATTATAGCGCCTAGGCTGTTTGGGTAGGTGGGCAGGGGTTCATGGTGATTAACTCGAACATTAAAGCAGAGTCTAAAAATCATGGGATTATTATGATGGAGAAGATCGTAGGCATTTCAGAAATTTATTGAACACAAAGGTGTGGAATAAAAGAAGACGTTTGTAGGGGCCGCAGCTTTGATAGAAAGGAACGGTCATCACGGTGTTCAGTGAGAAAACATTGTTGACAGATGAGCGGATTGCGCCGGTGGATGCCGACACTTTCGACGACCGGGGCCCGCATTGGCAGGAAAGTGCAGGAGATTATCGTACCCGCTCTCAAGTGTTGGATAAGGGCTGGTATACCGTGACATGGTCTTTAATTGCTCGAGTAGATCGTGATGAAACACCGGTATTTCGAGCACAGCTTTTTGGAGAAGATGGACAGGTCGTAATGGGGTTGCCTTTAGACGAAGAGGATAGTGAAACGGTTGGTCATCATACCATGACGGTTAATCTACCTGGGGATGGATCGTACCATTTTCAAATTCACGCGGAACACGTTACGTGGAAGTTAGCCCTTTTACGGATCCCTACTGGGAATGAGCATCATCAACGCTCCTGGTAGAACCATTGGGATCGTATGATCATTCACTACTGATGGTTTGTTAGGGAACTCCCTGTAGAGGGGGGTTTTTTTGTGTCATGGTACAATGGGGAGGGTCAATCGAAATTTGACGCAAGGAGGGCTTCATGATGGTTGAATCGTTTCGAAGTTTCGTTGTCGATAAGAGTGAAGGTTCATTTACCTCCGGAATTAAACAACTTAAGATGAATCAACTCCCAGAAGGGGATGTCTTGGTAAAAGTCGCTTGGTCAGGTGTGAACTATAAGGATGGATTGGCAAGTATTCCGAATGGCCGTATTATTGAATCCTATCCGATGATTCCTGGAATTGATCTAGCTGGCAGGGTCATTCATTCGAATGATCCACAATTTAAAGCAGGAGATGAAGTAATTGTTGCCAGTGCAGACCTTGGCGTTTCTTACTTTGGTGGGTTTAGTGAATATGCAAAAGTGCCAGCCGAATGGTTAATCCCGCTGCCAGAAGGACTTACGCTACGAGAGGCGATGATCCTTGGTACGGCAGGTTTTACTGCTGCGATGTCCGTGCAACGATTGGAGGATAACGGATTAGCCCCTTCGTCAGGAAAAGTTCTCGTCACAGGTGCTACGGGGGGAGTGGGAAGTACCGCAGTGGCAATGTTAGCCAAACGTGGATATGAGGTTGTTGCCGGAACGGGGAAAGCCACCGAACAGGATTATTTGAAACAATTGGGGGCAGTGGAAATTGTGGCGCGCGAGGAGCTGCTCCAGTCCAATAAACGCCCCCTTGCAAAAGCAAAATGGGCAGGTGCAGTGGATCCAGTAGGTGGGGAAATTCTTTCTTATCTTTTATCCACTGTCTCCTTTGGCGGTTCCATTGCTCTAAGTGGTTTAACTGCTGGTGCAAATTTTTCAACGACCGTGTTTCCCTTTATCCTACGTGGGGTGAATCTTTTGGGTATTGATACGGCACATATTAGTAATGAATATCGCCGAGAAGTATGGAAGCGTTTAGCTACCGATTTAAAACCAGAATCTCTTCTGGAGGAGATCGGGAGCGCTGAAGTTACGTTAGATGAATTGCCACAAGCTCTGGAGACGATATTAAAAGGTGGCGTGCGCGGTCGTATCCTAGTGAATTTGGGTGGATGAGGGAGTAAAGGGAATCAGAGGTAGGGTGATTTTGGTGATGGGCCTCCTTTGGGAATTGGTAAGGAGGCTTTTTTTTGATAAGGTGGTTGAGTAGAAAAAGAGGATGCGTGATCGTTTGTGAGGAGAGGAGCGTGGTAGCGTGAATACATGGATACGACATGGCATGATCTTGATCTCTGGAATGATATTTTTGGCGGGGTGTCAATCGGATGAAGAAGGAACGGCACAAAAACGCGCCAAAGTGCTACAAGCAGAAAAGGTAGCAAAGCAGGAGAGAAAAGAAAACCTTCGAGTAGAAACGAAAGAAGAAACGGGTCAAGCTTGGAAGGATAAACATGGGAAAGTGAAAGCGGTTGGGGCAGCTGCAATTTTAAATACAGGAAAAAAAGCAGTCAAATTTGATTCGGTTCAGCTTCAATTTTTAAATAAGGATGGGAAGGTCATCGCTAAAAAAGAGGTGCTGACAATCGTCCCCCAGATCGTAAAACCAGGGGAGACGGCCTATGTCGGTAGCGTTCATGATTTAACATCCATTAAGGATCCTAAAGAGTTGCATCGCGTTATTGTAAAGCCCCATGCCATTCCTGCCCTTAAACCGATCCCTCACATTCAGTTGACTGATATCGTGGGACAGAAGGATGATCACGGGAAAGTGAGTATCAAGGGAACGGTGAAGAATCAAAGCAAAGCCGAGATGAAAGATATCCTCCTTTCTGCAACGCTACGAGATAGAAAAGGGCATCTCCTGGCGGTCGTCAACGATTATCTTGACGTGAAAATTCCTGGAGGGAAGAGTGCAGCTTTTACAGCATCAGACCAAACGTTACCAAAAGATATACTGAAACAAGTCGATGAAAAAAACTCTGAAGTAGGCGCCTATCCAC
This sequence comes from Marininema halotolerans, assembly GCF_900116235.1. GTDB lineage: Bacteria > Bacillota > Bacilli > Thermoactinomycetales > DSM-45169 > Marininema > Marininema halotolerans. The sequence goes on from NZ_FPAA01000007.1 coordinate 186,728, forward strand.
TGATAGTCAATGATTAACATGTCTGTGGAGGCAGTAACAAAAAAAGAGCCGATTTCGGCTCTTTTTACAGTTGCAAAGGCTTTTGAGAAACGACGATCCCATCTTCATCGACGTAGGCATAGTGACCAGGAGTCCATGTGACCCCTGCAAAAGAAACGGGGATATTGCGCTCCCCAGTTCCTTCTTTTCCACTTTTCTTAGGCATGGGAGCAAGGGCGAGAACGCCCATGTCCATCGTTGCGATATCAGCCGTATCCCTTACACAACCATGGACGATCAGTCCTGCAAGCTTACGTGAAACGGCAATACCCGCAAGGCGATCCCCAATGAGCGCACAGGCCTTCGACCCTTCTCCATCGATTACGAGCAAACTCCCTTCAGGGATGGTTTCAAGTGCGTCGACGACTAATACGTTATCTTCCTTTACTTTTACCGTGGCAATGGGGCCAGAGAATTGTTTCTTTTTTCCGAAATTAGTAAAAAGGGGCTCGGCAATTTGTAGTTGATCGACATATTGATCACATAAATCGGTGGTCTTGATAGTAGATCGCTCCTTTACTTGCGTTTGTGCCCATCATACGGGAAAGAGAGGGAGGGGACAAGGGTTAGATAGAAGTAGACCCTCTTTTAAAAAATGAAGCGGCCAGAAATTCTGTATTCATGGTAAATTAAAAGAATCCTATTTTTCTTTGGAGGGTCATCATGACATTTTCCTTACCGAATGACTGGAATGAGGTTCTTGCCTCAGAACTAAATCACCTGTATATGCAAAATCTACAGCAGTTTTTACAAGATGAGCGAGAAGAACATACGATTTACCCACCAGAGGAAGATTTGTTTTCTGCGTTTCAGTATACTGCCTATGAAGATGTGAAGGTGTTAATCTTGGGCCAGGATCCTTACCATGGTGAAGGACAAGCCCATGGGCTTTCATTTTCGGTTCGGCCCGGTGTAAGGCTTCCTCCTTCTTTACGTAATATGATGAAAGAGTTGGAGCATGATTTGGGTTATCCGCTCGTGAAAAATGGGTCCTTAATTCCATGGGCCCGGCAAGGTGTATTATTGTTAAATGCTGTGTTGACGGTTCGTGCAGGAAAGGCGAATTCCCATAAGAACAAAGGGTGGGAGAAATTTACGGATGCCATCATTCGCAAGGTAAGTGAGAAGGACAGCCGGGTGGTGTTTGTATTATGGGGAAACTATGCGCAAAAGAAGAAACAGTGGATCGATACGGAACGTCACATGGTGATTGAGTCCGTGCATCCTTCGCCCTTATCCGCACGAGGTGGATTCTTTGATAGCCGCCCTTATTCTGCCATTAATCATGCACTCCGAGAAGATGGACAAAAGGAAATTGATTGGCGATTGGAATCCCATGAAGGGTCGGTATTTGCCACGGAATCGTGATACTCCGTGGTTTGACCTTTGTCATCGGGTGCTATACTGAGGGAGAAGAATCATTTTCTCAGGTAGGTGAATCGAAATGGCTGACAAATCCAATGAGAAGACCAATGAACAATATGGGCCACCCAAGGATGGAAACTACACACCCTGGGTCGTTATCCTATCCATTGCCATTAATACGATTGTAGCCGTGCTATTTTTTATGCCAAAGGCAAACGGGTTCGATCATTTTGATCTAACGATTTTACCCATGCTCAACGCGATTTTTAATAGTTTTACAACGGTATTTTTGGTGGCGGCATTAATTTTTATTTTGAAAAAAAATGTAACCATGCACAAGCGATTTATCTATGCGGCATTTACAACCACCACACTTTTCCTCGTCACCTATCTTACCTATCATTCTCTCGCACCGAGTACTTCATATGGGGGCGATGGACCGATTAAGTACGTCTACTACTTCTTTCTACTGACGCACATCGTACTTGCTGTGGTGATTGTTCCTTTGGCACTGATTACTTTTTTTCGTGGAATCAACTTCAAAGTGGAGAAGCATCGGAAAATTGCCCGTTGGACCATGCCATTATGGCTCTATGTGAGTATCACGGGTGTGATCGTTTACTTAATGATTTCTCCGTATTATTAAAGGTAGGGCATCGCAAAAAAACCTAGCAAATGCTAGGTTTTTTTGTTGAAGGAAGAAAGGTAAGACTGGATTCTGTTTACTGAATTAAAAGAAAATAATGAGGCAGGTATGGTACCCCTCTTTGGAAAATACATAGAAAGGAGCAGACGTTAAGGAGGGCGATTCGTGTGAAGGAGCAATTTGATGCGTTGTATACGAGCGGTGAATTTCAAAACATGTGGGATTATGCTTACCCCTCAGCAGAACTCGTCTCATTTATTGCTACAGCGAAGATTCCTGCAGGTGCACAGATGTTGGATGTCGGTTGTGGTGCGGGAAATGAAGCGATCTTTTTGGCAACCCAGTCGTATCACGTAATTGGCGTTGATTTTAGCGAAGAGGCGTTGAAGATTGCAAAGGAAAGGGCCCACGCGGTGGGAGTTCACGTTGATTTACGGCAAGGTGATGTGCTCGACCTTCCTATTGAAACGGGAAGTATCGATTTTATTAATGATCGTGGTTGCTTCCATGTAATTTCAGAGGAACAACGTGAGCAGTTTGTTCAAGAGATGACTCGGGTATTGCGTCCAGGAGGAAAAGTCCTATTACGTGGCTGTCGTGAACACAGACCGGATGGGGATTGGTTTACATTAGTTACACCTGAAGCCATTGATCGTCATTTTGGGAAGCAGTTTACCTATGGTCCTGTACTTCCTTTCTTTATCGTGAGCGATGCCAATAATGAGGCATTAAAAGCCAACCTAGTCGTATTAGAGAAAAAATAAAAAATACACCACGTGCATCCAAAAACAAAAAGCCCGTTTAAGGGCTTTTTGCTAATGGACTCGTTTGACAATATCTTTTCCTTTATGAGTGGCCCTAGAAGAAGATAGTTGTAACTTGTGGCGAATTCGTTCAATCCCTTTCTCAATGAAGATTGCACCCATGTAGGATAAGAATATGCCAACAACAAAGAACAAACCAATCATGATTTGAGGTTGCCATTCCTCCATATAATTTGGACCCTCTTTCTTTTCTTTCTCTCTGTTTCATATGTATACGACAGAGGAATCTTACAACCCTCTTTTTTATCAAATTAAGGAAAAAAGAGGGGGTGGCAAGGGGAGATTACATCTGTTTTTTGTAGGCGTCCAAAAATTATTTTGACGATACAGCGTGAAGTGGGAGCTGAAAATCAGGTGGCTTGTTAACTAACGAGTACCTACAATCATATAAGGAGGGGAAATTGATGGTGGATGAATCCATTCTATTGTTTGTTTATGGGACGTTACTTCGTGGAGAAGCAGCCAATCATTATTTAAAGGATGCTGAGCCGATCGCCATGCAAGCATGGGTGGAAGGGGCCCTTTATGATATGAAAGGAAAGTATCCAGCTTTACTCCCCGACCCATCAAAAAAAGCGTACGGTGAGGTATATCGGGTGTCGAAAAGTCAGTTAGCACGAGTGGATCAATGGGAGGATTATCAACCTGAGCGAGAGAACAATTTGTTTGTGCGTAGATCGGTGCGTGTAGGAACTGACCAAGGTGCATGGGAGGCAGAGACTTATTTTTATGGTGGGCCGAGAGAGGTATGGATGAGCGAAATACCGAGTGGAGATTGGCGAACGCGCCTTTTGCAAGGCGACCAATTTTACTATTTTGCCTATGGATCGTGTATGGATAATGAACGATTTATTGCTCAAGGGGTTGGTGAAGAATTTAGTCGCGTGAAAGGGGGGGCTGTACTTAAGGGGTATGCCATGCGTTATACGCTTTCTTATGCGGATGGTGGGCGTGCGGATATTGTAGAAGATCCACAGGATACCGTTGAGGGAAAAGTGTATCAGATTACTCACAAAGGGCTTGAATATTTGCTTTGGCGTGAAGGTGTTCACCAACAAACCTATCGCCCCGTTTGGATTCCGATTGAATTACAAGGGAAGTTGTACGCTCATGCACTCAGTTTTACTGTCGTAAACAAGCAAAGGGAGGTAGCTCCTCCTGATCATTATGCGCGTGAAATTTTACGAGGAGCAAAGGGAACGGTTACAGAGGCGTATTATCAACGTTTATGTAGCGATCTAACACATAAATTCAAAATGGAAATCCCTACGTTCTAGTTGAATGGAAAAATAAAAACACCTTGTAGGGTGTTCATTGATAAAATAATTGCTTTAGGAAGGAAACTTCACTGGGTGTAATGCTACTTTGCTGTAAAAAACTCATCTCAACAGGGCTAAGAGGAGTGGATGAGAAAATAGGAATATGATGAGTAGAGGCTAAGTGATTCACCTGTTGTAAATGGGTGAGACTCATTCCTCCAGCCTGCCAAATTTCTAAATCTGTCATATCTGCAAAATGAAGAATATATTGGCCGGTAAACAGCTCATCCTCGGCATCGAAGGTATGGCTGACTGAGATGGACTCAACATCATTCCAGTTGTGAGATATTTCATGCCCTACATTATTGATCGGGGATTGAACAATGTGATCGGGCCCGATCATCAAGTAAGAATCAAAGGTGAAAAGTAGAAGCGGTAGTGAAACGATGACGAGTATGCGAAACAACCGTATGGATTGCTGAATCTGTCGGGAACCATTTTGGAGGGCACGGATACAAAAAAACATGAGCGCCAAAATGAGAAGTAGGGAAATCATGCTAAAGGTTGTATCGGAATAAGAGTGAAAATAGATCGCATCCTTTTCACTAAATATCCAGTTTTGTGCGAGAGAGAACCCGTTGATGGCCAATAAGGTAGGGATGACGAGTACGACTAGATTGAGCATGGCAAACCCACTACCTCGCAATGCTTTCTGTAGTAAGGGTTGTGATCCTCTCCAAGAGACCTGTGTGGTTTGTTGAAGTGTAGCCATATATGATCTCCTTTAGGTGGAATCCTTCAGCTATCAAAATCATACTTAAGAACTAGTGAAAAAGCCACTACAAAAGGATTACAAATGAATAATTTTTTGGTGTCAAAACAAAAGGAGCGTCATTCTACCAAGAGTGACACTCCTTATTTCATTTAAAAACTGGGGTTGAACAAACCTAGGGATGGGAAACAATCCATTCGGCTTTCCCAGTAAGGAAAAAGGTCCCTAAGTCATGGGGGAGGATTAAGTGATCTCCCTTTTTAAATGAGAAGACCCCTGAAGAGGTTTCGATTTCTCCATATCCAGCGATTACACTCGCTAAAAGGAAGGGCTGTTCCTGATGGAGAGTCATCCTGCCGTCGAGATTCCATCCTTGAACGGTAAAGTATGGAGATGAAACAAAGGTTCTCCGCTCCCCGCCGTCTACCCTTTGTAATTGTGGCTTGAGCGGATTGTTACGATGGGGAACGGTGGTGACATCCAGGGCTTTCTCGATATGAAGCTCCCTCTTATTTCCGGTTGCGTCTACACGATCATAATCGTAAACACGATAGGTTGTATCGGAACTTTGTTGCGTTTCAAGTACGAGCGTGCCTGAACCCAATGCATGGAGGGTTCCGCTGGGGACATAGAAAAAATCGCCAGGTTGGATGGGAACACGCTGGAGTAGAGATTCCCACTCCCCATTTAGCATGTTGTGCCGGAGTTCTTCACGGCTAGTGGCGTGATGACCCAGAATTAATTCTGCACCGGGTGCGCAATCGATGATATACCAACACTCGGTTTTTCCCCGTTCGCCATCTTCATACTGATTCGCATAGTCATCATTTGGATGCACTTGAACAGAAAGATCCGTATTCGCGTCCAATATTTTGGTCAGCAGTGGGAAAGTCTCTCCTGGAAAATGACCAAATAGCTCAGGATGTTGTACCCATAATTGATCCAAGGATGTTCCTTCATGGGGACCGTTTCGAACGATACTCGATCCATTTGGATGGGCGGAGATGGCCCAACATTCTCCGGTATGATCCGAGGGAATATCATATCCAAACCGTTTAAGTGCAGTTCCGCCCCAAATGCGGTCTTTGAAGACGGGCTTTAAAAACAGCGGTTGAGTCATGGTGGTGTTCTCCTTGCTACGGTATGATAATCGGTTGTTGGTTCTCTATGAGGGTAACACATTCAAAAGTTGTTGAAAAAGATTGTGGTATCCATCGTGTCCGGAACATCTAAAAAATATGTTAGAATACGAGTGTAATTACATAAAGGAGGGGAAAGATCCCATGGTAGCTGAGCGTCAAGGTGCAATTACCTTTAAAGGAAACCCCGTCACATTGTTAGGCTCGGAGTTAAAAGTGGGAGATAAAGCTCCTGAATTTACCGTACTTGCCAATGATTTAAGTCCAGTAACCCTTGCGGATACTGCCAAATCAGTACGCATCATCAGTGTCGTTCCTTCATTGGATACAGGGGTCTGTGACGCCCAGACACGTCGTTTTAATGAAGAAGCCGCCGCTCTTGGCGATAATGCCAAGGTATTGACCCTATCGGTGGACCTTCCCTTCGCTCAAAAGCGCTGGTGTGGAGCAGCAGGAATTGATCGAGTGCAAACCTTATCCGATCATCGCGATTTATCTTTTGGTATAGCCTTTGGAGTGGCGATTAAAGAATTGCGTCTTTTGGCTCGTGCAGTGTTTGTCGTTGATGCTGAGGATAAGATCGTACATGCTGAAATTGTTCCTGAAGCAACGGATCATCCCAATTATGAAGCAGCAGTTGAAGCTGCGAAGAAAGCACTATGATTGACCATAGGAAATCCCCTCCCAGTATTAATTAGGGAGGGGATTTCCTATTCGGGCGATGGCTAGGGTCAATTAACGATCTTGGGACATCTTATAATAAAAGGCCACCGTTTTTATCATGTAGGATGGCCAGATCGTAAAGGTGGGTGCAAGTGATGAGTTCCAATCCCTTGTATCGATTATTTATTGCCATTCCTCTCCCTGACCATCAGCGTGTTACCTTGTCACATTGGAGTGCATCGATGCAAAAACAGCTCCCTTTTCAGCGGTGGGTACACCCATCAGACTATCACATTACTTTGCAATTTTTAGGAGCGTGTACCTTTAAACAAGCTCGTAAAGTAAAACGAGAATTGAAGCAAATCGTAGCGAAGGAAGATCCCTTTCAGCTTCAAGTTCGGGATTTTGGATTCTTTGGAGTCCCGACTCATCCTCGAATTTTATGGGCAGGGCTTGGTGGTGATCTGCACCGGTTGCAATCGCTTTATCATACAGTCGCTGAAAAAGTTGAGCCTTTAGGTTTTACCAAAGAGAAGCGCCGCTACCAGCCACATATTACCTTGGCTAAAAAGTATGGACGTAATGACTTTCCTCATGATCGTCTGGCTGAATTTCCTCCATTACATGGAGAACTATCCTGGACGGTAGATGAGATGATTTTATATCAAACCCACTTATATCGGTCGCCGATGTATTCGCCAATGGCCCAATTTGGTTTAGGGTAAAGGGTTCCGATTCTTTTTACTCAATAGAAAAAGAGCCGTCACCTCGGAAAAGGAGACGGCTCTTTTTTAACGATGTTGAAAGTGAAGACTTCTTATTTGTAGCTGGCTTTTAGAGAGTAATTCTTTGAACTGCTGTAAGCACCATCGTAACCGACGACGATTGCATAGTAGGTGCCAGAATATCCATAGTAAGAAATCGATTCTGAACTGGTTCCACCATTCCAAGATTTAGTGAGTTGTTGACCATTTGAGTTGTACAAGTACAAATCATAGTCATCAGGAAGGTTAGTGAGGTTCAGGTTGATATAGCCACTGGATTTGCTAGTGAATTTGTAGTAATCGATATCAGAGGAGCTGTTGATTTTGCTGTTATAGGTTGAACCCGAGCTGATTCCATAAGCTTGAGAGAAGCTATTGTTTGGTTCGTAAGCGTCTTGGCTATCATCAACGCTTGATTCGCCTTTAAGGGCTTTATAGGCGTTTACGCGACCGTGGGCAAACTTGGATCCGGTGCCGGAAACCGTATCGGAGGTATTTTCAATAGCCGCACGGATTTGTGTGTTAGATAGACCCTGGGATGCAAGGAGACCTGCTAGACCAGCAACATGAGGGGAAGCCATGGAGGTTCCACTTAATGATTCATATTTACTACCAATATAGGTGGACATAATGTCTACACCAGGTGCAGCCACATCTACCCAGCTACCGTAATTAGAGAAATAAGCGAGTTTATCATTGGAGTCCGTTGCTGCTACTGCGATGCTTTTAGAGTAGTAGGCAGGATAAGAAGGTGAGGAAGTGGACTCATTCCCTGCAGCACAAACAATGACAACGCCTTTGTTCCATGCATAGTTGACCGCATCTTCAATCGCTTGGGATTCGTCTGCTCCACCAAGACTCATGTTAATTACTTTTGCGCCATGATCCGCTGCATAAGTAATTCCATCGGCTACAGCATCGTTTGTACCTGAACCCTCAGCATCCAATACGCGTACACCCATGATTTTTACGTTAGGTGCAACCCCTGCAACACCCACACCATTGTTTGTATTGGCTGCGATGGTCCCTGCAACATGAGTACCATGACCATTTTCATCATTGGCATTGCTGTCATTGTCCACAAAGTCATATCCTTGAACAACTTTACCAGAAAGGTCAGGATGGTTGGCTTGTACACCGGTATCCACGACAGCGACCGTAACATTACTACTTCCCTTAGTGATATCCCAGGCTTGCGGCAAGGACATCTTCTGAGGACCGTATTGGTCACTTGCGTACATCGGATCATTTGGGGTCCATGTAGCGTGGTACGTGACGCGAGGTTCGGCATACTCGACATTGGACATGTTCCGATATTCTTTTAGTGCCTGCTTTACACTTTTTCCTTTTACTTTGACAACAGAGAAGCCCACTTTTTTATTCTCAGAGACTAATTGAGAACCCACTTTGTTGATGAGGGACTTCTTTTTTGCCTGCGAAGGATTATTTTTGAATTTTACGATAATGCTATCGGAACTGATTGCATGGGAGCCTTTAGAGGCAGCCTCTGCGTGAAGAGAGGTCAAAGGTACCGATAAAGCAAGTCCCATCGCCGCCAGTGCAAAGGTCATTTTTTTGAAAGAATTCAATACGTCACGCTCCTTATTTCTAATATTCTGATGATTAAATCACACGAAACGATGATCTCAGGAATGTATTTCCTCCTGACATCTTTTTTGAAAAAACTGATTTTTCAATGTAATATATTTGGTAAAGTCCTTCTTCCCCCCTTGCTTGTTGTCGTAGTTTGATTTAATAACAACCCTATCGACTTAAAGCAAACTACGATTCTGGTTGCTTAACAGATGGTTTCTTCTATGCATACCTCAATGGTTGTTTTACCGATCTGTTAATTTTTAACTAATCCTATTTGCATAGTGGGATTAGTTTTTATATATGAATAATAAGCCTAATCTGATTTTTTGTAAATATGCTTGATGAAATTTATCTTAATTAATTAACAAATAATGTAACAAGGCTCGTAAAAAGGAATGCTATTGGTTTTAGATAAAATATTTGTCTATGATATATGTTGTTTTTGGCATAAACTGGCGTTCTTAGATCTGATAAATTTGAAAATTAAAAATTAAATCTCCCATCAATTTATGAAAATGCGTGACCTTTGGGGTGGATTTGGCAGATTACTGAACGTTAGTCATGGGCATTTGCCGTAACGTGACTCCCATGATAGATTTAAAGGAAGAGAAGAGTGTCGTAAACCCACCACTCTTTAAAAACAAAACTAGGGGACCGATCGGAATAGTTGCGTTCTTTCTTAGATTAGAAGGAAGGCTTGTTTTCATCATGGTTCCCCCTTTTTGAAAGGGGTATTTGTCGTGGAATTTAAGATACCAGATCAGGTAGAACGCCTCGGAGTCGATATTAAACCTTCGGAGTTGCGATACCATCGAAAGCGTGTGGCTGTGACGAAATCCTTCACATTTGACGCGGCGCATCATCTTCACGCCTATGAAGGGAAGTGTAAGAATCTTCATGGTCACACGTATCAACTCGCTGTCACAATCAGTGGGTTGACGGATGATGTCGGGATTGCTGTCGATTTTGGAGATATCAAAACGATGTATCAAGAAGAAATCGATGCCCGTTTGGATCATCGCTATTTAAATGAAGTCCTGCCGAATATGAATACTTCCGCAGAAAATATGATCGTATGGATTTGGGAGCAATTTGATGCACGATTAGAGCAGGATGGTTTGAAAAAGAAAGGTCATCGTCTTGAAGAGATTGTATTACATGAAACGCCAACAAGTTGGGCGACGTTGAAGCGAGAATGGATGGAAGAAGATGAGTAATGGCTGGGATTTGTCGAACCCTGATCACTATGAAAAGTGGAAGCTACCAATGGTTGAAGTCTTTGAAACCGTAGAGGGAGAAGGCAGTGGCGCAGGATTTCCTACAATTTTTGTCCGGGTATTTCACTGTAATTTGCGATGTACTTGGTGCGACACTCCCTATAGCTACGCCCCTGCGAAACCAGAGTATGAGGCGACAGTGAAGGAGATCGCAGCTTTTGCCCATCGATTTGCAAGTCGACGCATTTGTTTTACAGGTGGAGAGCCCTTAATGCATCGAGAGAAGTCTGCGGCATTACTTAAAGCCTTAGCACTTCCTCAGAAGATAGACGATGTACACATTGAAACCAACGGTGCAATCGACTTAATCCCTTTTCATGATCTGCGTCAGCAGGAGCCATGGGGGGAGAAGGTTCGGTTTGTCATGGATTATAAATTACCGGCATCGGGTGAGGCCGATAAGATGATTCATCGCAATTTTAATTGCTTGAAGGAACGGGACGAAGTAAAGTTTGTTATTGGAAATCAAACGGATTTTCTTAAGGCTGTCGATGTGATTAAGAGCTATCATAAACAAGGGCAGGTGCTATTTAGCCCTGTATTTGAAAAGCTTTCTCCTCGAAAGTTGGTGGAGTGGGTGTTGGCACACTCCCTTTCCAATGTTCGGGTCAGTTTACAACTTCATAAATTTATTTGGGACCCAGCAGAAAGGGGCGTATAAGCATGGCGAAAAAAGCCGTGATTGTTTTATCGGGAGGATTGGACAGCACCACATGCATGGGGCTAGCGAAGGAGCAGGGGTATGATCTCTATCCAGTGACCTTTTGTTATGGTCAACGTCATGATCGAGAAGTAGAGCAGGCAAAGGAAGTTGCTCGCTTCTATGAAGTAGGAGAACATCGAATTGTGGATATCAGCTTTTTAAGCCAAATAGGCGGAAGTGCTTTAACCGAAGAAGGGATTCAAGTTCCTACGGATCCTGAGGAAGGGATTCCCTCCACATATGTACCTGCTCGGAATTTAATTTTCCTCTCCCTTGCAGCAGCGTATGCTGAAGTGATTGGCGCTGAGGCGGTTTATACTGGGGTATCTGCGGTGGATTATAGTGGGTATCCAGATTGTCGCCCGGAATTTATTGCTCATTTGGAAGAGACCATTCGTCTAGCGACAAAAACGGGGGCGGAGGGTGGGAAAATTCAGTTAAAAACACCGTTGATCCACTTGAGTAAAGCGGATACCATCCGCGAAGGGCTTCGCTTGAACGTACCGTATCAGTTGACGACCTCTTGTTACCAAGGAGCAGAGCTGGCGTGTGGAGAGTGTGACAGTTGTCGGTTGCGTTTGAAGGGTTTTGCAGATGCAGGGGCGACTGACCTAATTGAGTATAAAGCTGTCAATTAAGTAGAGGAATTGGAGTCCTTGAGTAAAAGAGGCATATTGGCTAACGATTTTTCTAAGAAACCCAGGTGTCGTATTGGCACCTGGGTTTCTTAGATGATCAGAGTTTTGGCGTCTGATCATCTTGAGCTACAATAGAAGCAAATCGATCAAGAGGATATAGAGGTGGCGCCAGTGCGGATTGCTTGGAGGCGATTGAATGTACAGAAGGATGCAGTGGACTTATACTATCATTTCGTTGGGGCATCCCAAGTGGGGGTTTATTTAGATAGTTGTGGAAAAGGACGCTATGATATCGTCGCTTGGAACCCGTTGATCAGTCGTTCACTTAATCATGGAGGTGGGTGGAGTCCATTTGCAGCTTTGGACGATTTGGTTGCGATGGTTCCCTTGCTTGATCAACTACCTGACGATGCTCCACCCTTTCTATCAGGCGTGATTGGGTATTTTTCCTATGAAGCGGCATGGGATGAAGAGTGGATTGGGGAGCCGAAAGACAGAAAAGACTCACTCCCTGATGTTTCCTTGATGATCCCTGGAAAAGTGATTGTGCTCGATCAATTAAAAAAAGAGAGTTGGATGGTCGTTTCTACCTTAAAAGAGGATCCAGAACCTGAGGTAGAAAGGCTTGTGGAAAAGGTGAAGGCGTTACAAGCGGCTGAGCCTATCCATATGGGCAATGTGATCGAGCCAATGGTCGCAAAAACAGATAGGGAAACCTACCACAAGCAGCTGGAGCAAATACATGCATATATATCCCGGGGGGATATCTATCAGGCGAACTTGTCCTATGAAGTAGAAGGGAAAGTACAAGGGGACTCCTTTTCATTATATCGGTTGTTACGAGAGACCAATGCCGGGAGGTATGCCGCTTATATGAAATTCCCTGGATATACAATTCTTTCTTCTTCGCCCGAGCAATTTATTCGTCAAGAAAAAAATTTAATTGAGACACGTCCCATTAAAGGAACACGGCCGCGTGGGAAGACACAAGAAAAGGATCGCGATTATAAAGAGGAATTAGCTACAAGTGAAAAAGATCAAGCGGAGTTAGTCATGATTGTGGATTTGGAGCGGAATGATTTAGGGCGGGTGTGTGAGATAGGGTCTGTAAACGTTCCGGAGTTATTCGCAATTAATCCCCATCCTACCGTATGGCATCAATCCGCTCGGATAACGGGTCGATTGACTGAAGGAGTGAGCATAGGAGAAGTTTTACGAATGACTTTCCCTGGAGGGTCGATTACGGGGGCGCCGAAGATTCGGTCGATGCAGGTTATTCACGAACTGGAAGGGGAACGACGTGGTATCTATACGGGTTCGATCGGCTATGTAGATCCCCGTGGATTTTCGGAATGGAATATTGCAATCCGAACAATGGTCTGGGTCGGAGAAGAGATTGGACGCCTCTCTTATCGTGTAGGGGGAGGAATTGTAGCCGATTCAGATCCTGGCCTTGAATATGAGGAGACCCTCGCGAAGGGAAAGGGAATGTTACAAGCGATTGATAAGTGGACAACGACTCCAGCAACCAGGAGGTGACCCCAATCTTGAGGTCCTATTTTGTGATGAATGGAGAGCTGGTTCCCCATGAACAAGGGAGGTTATCTGTCCTTGATCGTGGGGGATCTTATGGGGATGGGTTGTTTGAAACCCTACGTGTAGAAGAAGGTGTGCCCCTTTTTGTCGATGATCACTTCGCTCGCCTCGAAGAAGGAGCGAATGTACTCCGCTTTTCAAAGGTACCGAGTCGGAGTGAGTTGATGAAGGGAATGAAGCGAATTATTCAAGCCAATCAAGTGAATCAAGGGTATCTTCGTCTGACATTGACCCGGGGACAAGGTGGATTTGGTCAATTACTTTCTCACCTGTCGAAACCGACTTGGTGGGTGATGGCGCAAGAACACGTGTTAGATCAAAAGCGATACCGAGAGGGGATTTCTGCTACCTTCGTTTCCATTCAAAAAAACCCTCGATCCCCTCTCTCCGGTGTCAAATCACTCAATTATTTAGAAAGTATTTTAGCGCGGGAGGAGGCGTTGGAAAAGGGGAGGGAAGAAGGGCTCATGCTAACCACGGAAGGGAAACTGTGTGAAGGAGCTTCAGCGAATCTTTTTTTGGTCCGAGGAGAAAGGCTGATTACCCCTTCTCTGAACCAAGGTCCCTTGCCAGGGACGGTCCGGAAATGGGTGTTGAGACAGGCCCAGGAATTAGGAATGGTTGTGGAGGAACGTGAAGTGGAACCTGAGGAATGTTATCAGGTGGATGAATCGTTTTTTACCAATTCGACATGGGGACCCTTTCCTTGTGTTCGTATCGGGGAACATACTTTTGCTGATGGTCAGCCGGGTATTGTGACCCGTCGGATGATGGATGCGTGGATTAAAGCCGTCAAACAGGAAGTGCGATCGAATTTCTAATCTGTGGGGGGTGGCGTTCCCGTAAATCATCAATGAGAGAAACAAGGGGAATTTCTGCTGTACATAAGAAGAAATCCAAGCCGCCTTTTTATCGACGTTTCATTTGATAAGCAAATGAAAGAGAAGTAGACTGAGAGAGGATGTTAAAAGATGTGATAACTTTACAGAGGGAAGGAGGCGTGTAGTTTGTTACCCCATGAACGCCAAGAACAGATCCGAGCACGTATTCAGGAATTGGGTCACGTGAAGATCTCTCAATTGAGCGCGGAGTTAGGTGTTTCAGAGATGACCATTTATCGGGATATTCAACCGCTATTACAAGAGGGCTGGGCATACAAAGTATACGGTGGTGTGGCGCTAGCGAAGCAAGAAGAAGGACCTTCATTGGAAGTTGAAGGGAAGTGTATGCTATGTGGACGGTCTGTGGATTCGAGATTGGCCTTTCGACTGATTTTACCGGATCGCGTGGAGACCACTTGTTGTAGCCATTGTGGATTGCTTCGCTATCATCAATTAAACCGTAGCGACGTTCAAGTGATTAGCCAGGATTTTTTTAGTAATACCACCATCAATGCGCAAGCGGCTTGGTATGTATTGAATGGCATCGTTGATGTCGGTTGTTGTCGTCCTCAACTTCTCTGCTTTGAACAAGAGAAAATAGCGAATGGATTTGTCAAAGGATTAGGCGGGGAAGTGCTTTCTTTTACGGATGCGATCCATCGTGTAACCCAGGCCATGGATGGAGAGCATGGGTGTGGATGCACTTCTTAGGAATAAATCGGACAGGTTCACCATACATCATAAACAGAAAGGACAAGATGCTGATGGTACGGAGTGAGTGGAGACGATGGGGAGTCCTATGTCTAATCGTCACGGGTATCGTTTTCTTAGCCGCCTGTGGTTCAGCACAAGATACTGAGCACCAGGAACATTCGGGAGACCATAAGTCAATGGAGCAACAAACAGAAAATGTGAAAGTGGATCTGATGACCAATCCAACAACGATTCAAGTAGAGAAAACTGTCGAAATTCACGCCATGATCTCCCAAAAGGGTAAGCCGGTAAATGATGCTGATAAGGTTCGCTTTGAGATATGGCCAAAGGGTGATGATGACAAAAAGGAATCCCTAAAGACGAAACGGATGGGTGATGGCATGTATGTCGCTGAAAAAACCTTCAAACAAACAGGGGAATATGAAGTGATGTACCATGTCACTGCCCGTGGCGGTCATGTGATGGACAGCCAGACCATTACCGTTCGTCCATAACCCTTCCTCCGTCCGGAAAGGGGACAGGGATGGTATGCATGGGGACAGAAAAGGCTTTTCGATGAAACCGACCACATTGTTAATATTGGCGGCTCTTATTGTAGGGGTGGGATGGTGGAACCTCGGGGAAGAAAAAAACCATGCGCTACCCTCGGCATCCGATAAGATAGGAGCCAATAGTTTACCAGTGCCTGAGTTTTCCTATCACGATCAAAACGGGAAAGCTTTTGGGCGAAAAGATGTGCTCGGTAAGGTTTGGATTGCGGATATGATTTTTACACGTTGTCCAGATGTATGCTCCCCGATGACAGCGAATATGTCTCGTTTGCAAAAAAAGTTGTCTGAGTCAGGATTAGACGATGTACAATTGGTGAGTTTTAGTGTGGACCCCTTATACGATACTTCTCCTGTGTTAAAACGGTATGGAAAGAATCTTCATGCTGATTTTGACAATTGGAGCTTCCTTACTCATGATAGTGAGAATCAAATGGAACGGTTTTTGCAAACAGCCTTTGGCGCAACCATTGTCCGTAAGGACCCTAAGGAGACAGAGGGACAGCTTGTGATTAACCATTCAGCTCTTTTTTATCTGATGGATAAAGAAGGGAAAGTCATGGCAACGTATAACGCAATGCAACCAGATGTTGAACGCATTATCAATGATGTTCGTTCGTTGCAATAGAAGGAAGAGACAGCCCTCCATCGAGGGCTTTTTTATTGATATCTGGATATGGGACTGGTTTACAGAAGGCAATATTTTGGATATAATCGTCATACAATATCAAAGATAGTCGGGCGGCTACCTGACTGTCATTGCATATAACGCTGGCTTCGGCCGGTCGCATATGGGAAGTGAAACGCCCCCACCTAAGTGCTAGGCCGCTAACCTTTACGCTTAGACCGGGGGTGTTTGCTGTTTTTCAGGTTAGAAAGGAGTCGATCTCATGTATGGTTCAACCGACAAATCCATGATACAAAGACTAACTATTCTTACTTTACAATGCCTGTTCTTGATGGTTGTTGTATGGTTATTATTTTACCAGGGAAATCAAGCTTTAGGGCTTCCCTCAGGGAATCACCATCGCAACATGCTCTTATTTGCGTGCTGTCTGTTTGTGTTCATTCGCATGAATGTTATGATTTTCTATCTATTGAAGAGAGGTATTACGTGGATGGAAGCGATTAATGTGCCTTTTGTATTTGCGATTTATCTTAATTGCGCCGAGAATACTCCCAACTTCTACAAGTGGGGGATGAATCGGCGCGTTAGACGAGGGAGGGACATTTTCCCCTCTCGTAAGTCTAACCATCCCCGTATATAATTAAGTACAAGGGAGGTGAACTCATGCACAAAGCGTTTCAATTTCGTTTGTATCCAACAAAGGAACAAGCCATTCTCATTAACAAATCCATTGGATGTACTCGGTTTGTATTTAACC
>NZ_FPAA01000004.1 GCF_900116235.1 Marininema halotolerans
GCGCAAAGGATCATGAGCCGTCGAACTAAAGGCGGTTCCAATTGGCACAAAGCCCGCATCAAAGTTGCCCGTATCCATGAGAAGATCGTAAACGCCCGTCTCGACTTCCTACATAAACTGTCCTCGAAGCTGATTCGTGAAAACCAAACGATCTGCATCGAAGATCTTTCCGTAAAGAACATGGTGAAGAATCACAAGTTAGCCAAATCGATCACGGATGCATCCTGGTCGGAGTTCGTCGCCATGCTCACCTACAAGGCAGAATGGCACGGACGAAACGTCGTGAAAGTAGGGAAACAGTTCCCTTCCAGCCAGCTATGCTCAGCCTGTGGCTACCGCAATAAGGACGTAAAAAACCTTAACCTACGAGAATGGACATGTCCTACGTGCCACTCCCATCATGATCGAGACATCAATGCATCCAAAAACATTTTGCAAGAAGGATTAAAGATTCTTGCCGTCGGGACGACGGTCTAAGCTTGGAGTGTATCCTGTCAGTCGATGGGAGTTTCCAAGAATCCCCCACCTCTTAGCGTAGGTGGGGGAGGTTCAAGAGGCAATGTAATTCTCGAATGAACTTTCAAACCCGCTTCCTCTAATGCGGGAATGATAATCCGATTACGAGAATCGGGCTCTACCACCAGGGTATTCGTGGTGGGTTCCGTTTGAAAAATGAAAATGGCCATTGCGCGTGCGATGGGAACGATGTAGGAGGGGTGAATATGAGCCCGGTTACCAACGACAAAGTGGGCACCAATATCCTGGGGCTCATCATCAATAATCACGGATCATATCGTGAGCGACCTGATAGCGCATCATGTAGCCAATAGGAGTACTGCTTGAGTAAATCATAAAATGGTCACGGTAAGGATTGGCTACTGATTTTGTTAAATAGGCTTCAAACTCTTCGAGGGGAACATTTAGTTTCCAAAAGGGCGCAATATGTCGTTTACCCATCCATTGATGGAGAAGATGGCGGTGCTCTTCTTACGAAAAAGAATGAAAGGAGAGAGTCGTATTTTTTTCAGGGTTCTCATATTGAAAGATTGGTTTGGAAGGTTGATAGGCAGTGGTGGTGGATGCCATAGGTATACCCCTTTCAGAGAAGATTTTCTCATAGTGTAACGTAAATGAAAACGATTATCAATATCATTCAGTTGATTGTAAGGGGTCTTTTTGCATAGCCAAAATAAAAATAAGAATAAGAGGCGCTATACAGAGAAGAAACATGGAGAAATAACCAAGGGTAGCAACAAGAAAGCCAGCGATTGTCGAACCGATTCCGATCCCTAGATCAAACGCAGCGAAAAAGACCCCGTTTGCACGTCCTTTACTATGGGCTAAAACTCGTTGAATGGTTGATGCTTGTAAAGAAGGGTGGACAGAGCCAAACCCGAAGCCATAAAGGATTGCAGCCAGTAGTAAGCCAGCTAGATTCTGTAAGAACGCGAGGAGTATGAGTGCGAGTATCATCATACTTAGGCCCAGAAGCAGTGCCGGGCGAGGTCCCTTTTGATCAAAGGATTTTCCTGCCCAGAGACGGCTAAGGACCATAGCGAAAGCATAGACCGTAAAAAATAATCCGATGGATGTAATTCCTCGATCGGCTGCAAAAAGGGGCAAATAGGTGGAAATCGCCCCGAGTGTCAGCGTTGTACAGAGTGCCATGAAAGAGGGAAGGGCGGTTCCCTTTGGTATAAAAGGTTGGTGGTTGTTCTTTTCAAGAATGTGTGTCGCTGGTATCGAAGAGACCGGTGGATAATCGATTTTTTGAGCGATGAACCAAGCGAGAATAATGAGACTCGTCGCAAAAATGAATAGGAGGGTGAAGGTATATTCCTCAATCACCCAGAGACCGATGACGGGCCCGAAGGCAACACCGATCATGGTAAATAGACCATAGTAGCTCATTCCCTCCCCTTGTCGATGAGGGGGGATTAGGTCCGTTGCAACGGTCCCTGCGGTAGTCGTAACAGCTCCCCAAGCAAAACCATGAACGACGCGAAGGAGAAGGAGTGGCCACAGAGAAGTGATGCCCAAATAACTGATCGTGGTGAGCAAAAAGAGGAAGAGTCCCACAAGGTAAGTTTGCCGTCTCCCGCGTAAATCAAGCCAGCCCCCAATCCACGGGCGAGAGATGACTGCTGCCAGGGTAAAGATCCCAATAATTAATCCAACTAAATCCTCTCTTCCTCCCACTTGACGAACAAAAAGGGGAAGAGTGGGTAAAAGAAGTTGGAATGTGAAAAATACCAGGGCGTTAGCGATACAGACAAATATAAAATTACGAGACCATAGGGGCTGTGATGGAGCTGATAGGAGAGATGTCCGCATCATGTTCACTCCTTGGTGTGAAGATGAGTGGTAAAAACATCTGCCCGTACCGAGGGATACGGGCAGATGTTTTACGACGATTTGATTATGTCTGGGGAATGTGTGCAACTTCGGCCAGGATATTCGTAACCGTGCCATGTTCCGATGCATGGGGCCGATCCCCATCATCACCGTATCCATAATCAAGCATCCGGTTGCGATTTAAGCACAGCTTGGTAAATAGGGGCTGTAAGAGATCAAAGAGTTGAAAACGTTCGCTTTCCTCAGGGAATTCCTCTTGGTAGCGAAGAATCGTCTTACGGACCTGGGACCAAAAAGTGATTTCCGATAAGCCTTCATGTTCATTTAAAAGATCGGACAGATAACGGAAATGACAGATGAATAGCCCTGTAAAAATGAATTGACAGAGTCCTTCAGGTGGCTCACTCCGCAATACTTTTTTCAAGTCGGCAGGGATATCGGCAAGCTCAGGTAAAGGCTGGTCACTAACATTGACATCATCTACAAAGTCCTTAATCGCAAGTCGGTGCGGGATCGAGTCCTTCAATATGAGGATGGTGTTCTGACCGTGGGGGGAGAACACCACTCCATAACGATAAAGGAAACGAAGCAATGGAGGGAGGATAACCTCTGTTAGCCGCTGAACCCACTCCTCAACAGAAAGACCGGAACGTGCTATTAATTTACTGACGAGAGGGGTGTTATTGTGGTCGACATGAAGGAGTGCAGCTAGCGTGATGGGCTTTTCTCCTTCATCCAAATAGGTGTATACACTCTCGCGCCAAATGGCTCCGAGCATCTCGAGGTAGTGATAGGGAACGCCAGGGAGATCCGTGAAATAAGGATGGTCGTAGTTGAGACTAGCAATCTCTCCGGGTAATACAACGCGGCACTCCTCCTTTAAGAAGGCGTCCTGTTCATAAATGCCTTTGATATAATCCGTAATTTTTGGCGCGAGTACCGTGCGTTCCCCTGGAAGTCCCCGGTAGACCAAGGTATTCAAGATGCTCATTGGTAATTTGACATGATGCTTTTCTTTGTGACTGACATTGACAAAGGTACGTACGGATTGTTGGGGGAGATACCAGTCGTCACCCTGACCAAGGTAGATGATTTTACGCGTTGCAAGGTCTTCAGCGAACAACGGAACAATCATTTGCTTCCATTGCCATTCATGAATGGGCATGAAGAGATAATCCTGCCTCGATCCATTTTCCGCTTGAAGGCGTTGATTAAAACGTTCCATGGTGGAATCGCTTAATTCTTGGCGGAGCAAGGTATCAAAATCGACGGATTGAACGGTATGCAGATCCGTACGCTCTCGATGAAGCGCAATCCAGCTGATCTGAACGCGTTGTTGATTTTCAGGTGCATAGTTTAGGTAGTCATCATAATTAAAACCAATGCGTCCCTTGTTGTAAGTAATCCAAGGATGGCCATCCATTTCTCCTTCCAGTTCCGCATAGTCTAGATCCGTAACATCCACGGTAGAAGATTGTTTTTTTAAGAGAATATGAGCATCAGCAATCAAGGTATTATGATACTCACGAATCAGATGGGCAGTGGTTTCTGGTGACATCGGCACCGACCCCTGCATATCCAAGAGAAAACGAATGGGGTTGCTCGCCGGGGCTAGGGTGCCGTCCTCTTCGCGTTGAATGGTATCCGAAAAGACACGATAGCTATCAAATACACCTCGTTCTTTTGCTTCATAGTGATAGCGTATTCCATTGGTAAAAGGGAGGACGTAACGATTGCGGCCCTCTTTTTTCTCAAGCAAGGTAGGCGAAAGGATATCTTCATACATAAACTCGGCGATCATTTTTGTTAATAGGTTACGGGAAACGGTTTCCCAGGCAATTGGATTTAGAATCGTGGCGAGTTTCTCGTTTTTTGTCATGCACTCTCAACCTTTCACTAACGATTTGTGTAGGGATTGGCGTTGCATCACGCCAAATTGCTGAAATACATTCCGTTCCGACACCGAATAGACATTGCGTCCTGTTAATGTATTGATGATCACGGAATTGCGATAGGCACCGAGTCCGAGGTCAGGAGCGCCTACACCGTGGGTGTGAAGTTCGCCATTTTGGATGAAAATCGCATTGTCATGGGCATGGGTAAGGGATAGGCGATAATCTTCGTCGATGACGTAGCGCTCTTGTTCGTCCCATTCGATTAGGTGTCGGATCCCTGCGATAAAGGGTGGAATCGCATGGTGATAACCCGTAGATAGAATGACGACTTCACTATCATGGGTGAATTCCTTTTGCTCATCACGATGGAAGGCATTGAGGCGATAGTGACTGAGTCCATTCTGTTGAATGGGAGAAATTCCGCGAACATCCACGTGGGAAAGTAAACGTGCAGGGGTTTCTTTTCCTCCGACAGTACGTTCATATAAGAGATCATAAATGTCAGCAATGGTACTTGCACTAATGCCTTTATAGAGTAGATCTTGATTACGGATCTTCTCATCCCTTGCCGCCGGGGAAAGAGAGTGAAAGTGACGGGTATACTCCGGTGAGAAATGTTCAAGTCCAAGCTTGGAATACTCCATCGGAAAGAAGCCATTTGACCGTGTAAACCAGTCTAATTGGTACCCATGGGAGGATTGCTCTTGAAGCAGGGTATAGAAAACCTCAGCTGCACTCTGACCAGAACCGACAACGGTAATGGAGCGAGCGTGACGACAACGATCCAGATTCTCTAAAAAGCGAGCGGAATGAAAGACGTCTTCACGAGGGAGGTCACTATATCGCGGATCGATATTCGGAACACTGCCGGTCCCAAGTACAAGATGGCGTGTTTGATAGATCAGTAGTTGATCCGTTTCCGTATCGATAGCGGTGACACGGTAATGGCTGTCTGCACCTTGCTCTTCCCATTGAATATTGATCACTTCCCGATTGAATAGGCAGGTGTCTAATTCTTGTGTGACCCACTGACAATAATGGTTGTACTCATTGCGTGGGATATGGAAACGTTCTAGAAAGTAAAAATGATAGAGCCGCTGGTGTTCTTTTAAGTAGTTAAGAAAACTAAAAGGGCTCGTTGGATCCGCCATGGTAACAACATCGGCAAAAAAGGGTACCTGGAGGGTCGTTCCTTCAATTAATAGACCCGGATGCCATTCAAAGCGTGGCTTCTTATCGAGGAAAAGTGCTTGTACTTCTGGGGTCTTTTTAAGCATGGCTGCTAATCCAAGGTTAAAAGGTCCGATCCCGATGCCGAGGATATCGAGAATTTCGCTGGATTCTCTGCTTGAACGTTTATCCATGTCGGTTCTCCTCCTTAGTTTTCCGATGACAAAACATCAGGGCCGCCCGTTTATCAGGGAGCTCAATTTCTTTTTGAAAACGAAATCCACACTTTTCAAAGATATGGATCATCTTTTTATTGCGGATATCAGGTTCAGCCACTACTTTTTGTGTGGCCGGATGTTCAAAGAGTCGTGCGGTCATTGATTCCAATAGGGGTTGTGCATATCCTTTCCCCAAAAACGAGGGGGGGCCAATTAACAAGTGAATTCCTTGATCCTCTGGATGAAAGTCATAGTGTTGTCCCAAGATGTCATCTTTGACCCAATACGTTTCCCAATAACTCATCGGAACCCCTTCGATCGAGCCGATATGAAGATCCTGGTGTGTATCAGCGAGAAAATTGAGCAAATGTTTCTCATACTGAACGCGAGGGATATCCAGGTTCCAAAAGGGAACGACATGGGGCTCTTTCTGCCATTGATGGAGCCGGTTGATATCCTCTGAGAAATTCACCGGTCGAAAGGTGATGGTTTGATTGATGCGAGGGTGAACAAGGGAAAAGGGCTCTTTCAACAGGTCATCCTTGGGTGCTTGTGAGTTCATGTCGGGATGACACTCCTTTTGACAACGGGTTATTCACTTGAACATACACCGATTGACTTTCCATCGGTCCTACCAGTTCATCCATATCATGAACCCGGGTGAGTAGGTTGGCTTTGCAGGGAATACGTTCATCATGCAGTAAGCTATACAGCAAGGTAGAAGGTTCTCGGTTGAATGGCAGATGGCGTTCCAAACGCTCCCTTAGTTCCGATAGGAGCAGTTCTTCATCGATCAGCCCATCTACACCAAAACGATTGATGAGCCCAAATAAGTGATTTTGGAAGAAATAATAGCGGAAGCGTTCATCAGCGACGTGATCTTCACACATGGTTTGGCTTTTTTCATCAATTCCTGGAAGGATTTGTTGAAGGTGAGGGAACGTTGAACGACTGTAATAATAACCTTGGTTGTCCCGGTAGTAAAAGCGGTTGGGATAGCCATCCTTCAACTGAATTAAGCTGTTTTGTTGGTGAGCTTCTAAGGCAATTCCATAGTTCATATACAGCCAAATGAGGGGTTCAAAGGCAATATTTAGATAGCGTTGAAACCAATCGAGACTGACTTCGGCAGTGCTCCGTCCTTCTGCTTTTGCTAGGGAAGTGATCAGTTGAGCAAGGCGAGACGCTTCATCAAACATGGCATCTTGACATAGACCAGCGATCAGTGAGACTTGCTTCCCAGCATCTCCTTTAAAAGGGTTGTTGCGAAGGGAAATTTCAAAACCAGACTCTTCACGATCAGGGTGGACAAGGGTGAGAAAAGCTGGATCTTCAATCACTTGAAAATGGGGATGGGCTTCCTTCATTTCTTGACCGATTTGACTAGCAAGGATGCGTGAAACCTCGACGCCTCGCTCAAGTTCTTTGTATTTATTGAGCCGTAGGGAGTTTGTAATCTTGATATTGACAGAGACCTTTAACATCCAGGAGGCGGTTGGACGATAAAGTGTACGAAGGGATGAAGTGGCATACCATGAGCCACCTTGTACACCAAGATCGAGTAAAAGCCCCTCCTTCAACCAGGTTTGAACATAGGCTTCCTTAAGTAAGTAGGTTGCCTGTTGAGGATGTATGGGAAGAATGGCATACTCATCAGGTTGGCAGTATTGCTGCTTAAAGGCGTCCGATAGATCAGGGTCTGCTTGTAGTTCCGCTTTAATGAGTTCCGTGGCCCGTTGACCGGTAGTCGAATCCTCTTGGATCAGCGATTGGTGCGCTCGAAAAAGATGCAACGGGTGAGCGCCCTTTAATTCCGGTGAATAGCTTTCATGCTCGATCGTAGATAAGCCTTGTCGGCTTTTAGGAGTCGGGTGCATGAGGTGTCCAAAAATTAAGGATTGCTCCGCATCAAGAAAATGAAAATCAGTCCCATATAGTTCTTGTTGATCTTCCTTACGTGCATCGACAAAGGATGCGATATGTTGACAACTTTGAATCACGCGTTCAACCAAGTCGTCAGGAAATTCATTTAACCCCTGGGCAATTGATAATTCCTTCGTTACCAGCGTAATGAAGGTGACATAATCTAAGGGCAACCATTCATCCGATGACCCTACACGATAGGAAAAAGGAAAAACGAAAAGGTGTCGTTCTGTGAGCGACCAATATTGGAGAGGGACGAGAATCTCCATCTGATGGTGTTTCAATGGACAAAGGATGCCTTTTCCAATGGGGGAGTTTCGCAAAATGGATTGATAGACATCCTGATCAAGGAACTCTTCTTGGCTGAGAATTTGAAAATTCCCTGTCTCCTTTAAGTAGCAATTAAAGAAGCTTTGCATGGTTGCTTGTTGCGCTGATGTTCGAGGCATGCTGGCCCCACTCTCCTCTCGGTAGTTCCCTTTGCTTACCGGTTTCTTTGATGCGTTCCAGTATGAATTCGATATCCTTCATTGTGGTTCGTGGATTTAAGAGGGTCAGTTTTAGACAAACTCTGCCCTTCACTTTGGTATTGGCAAGTACCACATCGCCACTGGCTAAGAGGGTGTGACGAATGTCGTGATTTATTTGATCGTGCCATTGGGAATCGGACAATTCTGAGTGCTGACTGTTTGGCAGATATCGAAATACCACGGTGTTTAATGATGGAGTCGGATTAATTGCTTGAAGCACGGGATCTTTACTAATCAATTGTGCGGTTTTTGTAGCAATTTCGATGGTTTTTTCGATCATGTCAGCGAAACGAGCGCGTCCAAGTGACCGTAGCGAGATATAGAGTTTAAGTGCATCGAAACGGCGGGTGGTTTGTATGGATTTTCCGACCAGATTCGGAATCCCAAGGGCTTCATCTTCTGTGGAGTTCAGGTAGTCGGCGTTTTGTTTGATCCGATTAAAGTGGTTCTGATCATTGACGAGAAATGCACCACAGCTAATAGGCTGATAAAAGAGCTTATGAAAATCCACAGTGATCGAATGGGCGGCCTCGATCCCCTGTAATTGTTTTTTATAGGTGTTGCTTAGCATTAAAGCACCACCGTAAGCGGCATCGACATGAAGCCAGAGCCCAAGGGCATGGGCGCGAGAAGCCAACTCTGGCAAAGGGTCGATACTACCAAAGTCGGTCGTGCCAGCCGTCGCGGCAATCACAAAGGGATGAAGACCTTCTCCATAGAGGTGAGAAAGCTTTTGATTAAAATCTTCTAAGTTCATCCGGTGATCCTCGTCGGTTTTTATTGTGACGACCGCTTCTTCACCGAGACCAAGAAGAGCTGCGGATTGTTTGACTGTAAAGTGGGCAGCTTCGGAACAAAGAATCCGCATCTCCCTGGCTTCAGGAGGCAGCCCACGTTTTTGTATATTCCAGCCAAAGCGTGTCCAGGCGTAATGATCCCGTGCCAACAATAACCCCATGAAGTTCGATTGCGTGCCTCCACTGGTAAAAACGCCATCGGCTTGGTGGCTGAAACCAAAGGTTTTACACAACCATTGAACCATTCGCTCTTCCAACAACGTTGCAGATGGGCTTTGATCCCAGGAATCCATTGACTGGTTGGTGGCGCTGACCATCATTTCCCCTGCAAGAGCAGGTATGAGAGGAGGGCAATGAAGATGTGCGGCACAAGCTGGATGATGCACGGCTACTGAATGACGAAGGACTTTTTGCCCGACTTCATGAAGAGTGGTCGCAAGCGGGACTCCTTCTTCGGGGCATATGACATCATCCTCAAGCAGGTTGGATAATTCCTCCGCTTGTATTCCACTAAATGGTTTGTTAGCAGTAGAAAAATGGGTTTCTATGGTTTGTTGTGCCGTATTTATCGCTTGTTGGTGAGCCGCTTGCGAGAGGGGCGTCCCAGTGAGAAACCACTCATCGAGAGACGAGTCGTGGATGGTTTTCATGAACTCTCGTCTCCTTTCATGAGTAGACGGGGAGGCTTTTTTCTGCTGCTTCCACAGCTTCAGCGAAACGAGCACACACTTCGTCTACTTGTTCTGGGGTAATGATAAGTGGAGGTAGGAAACGAACAACGCTTCCATGGCGTCCGCCAAGTTCAACGATGAGGTGCCGTTTCATACACTCCCTTTGAATAGAATGTGCCAGGTCGGGATGAGCGGGATAACTCCCGAGAAGATCCGCTGGGCGGCTCGTATCCACAATTTCTACGCCAATCATCAATCCACGACCACGGACATCTCCGATGGAGAAGGAGTGGGATTGGATGTTACTTAACTGATCCATGAAGCGTTGTCCCATTAATGCAGCATGGTTATCAAGCCGCTCGCTTCGAATGGTGCGCATGGTAGCGATTCCTGCAGCCATGGCCATCTGATTTCCGCGGAAGGTACCAGAATGGGCCCCCGGTGACCAATCATCTAATGCTTGGTCATAGACCACGACGGATAGCGGAAGGGAACCACCAATGGCTTTTGAGAGAATGAGGACATCCGGAACAATGCCTGCGTGTTCGAAGGCAAACCATTTACCTGTTCGTCCAAATCCAGTTTGCACTTCATCAATGATTAAGGGGATGCCGCGATCGTGTGTGAGGGTTCGTAGATCCCGTAACCAAGCATCGGGTGCAGGTACGGCCCCTCCTTCTCCTTGAACCACTTCAAGGATCATGCCGGCAGGAGAGACGATGCCGTTCTCAGGGTCATCCAAGGTTCGTTGGATATAGCGACTTCCTACCTCCGAGCCAAGTTCGCCGCCTAATCCAAAGGGGCATCGATAGGAATAGGGATAGGGAAGAAAGTGAACATCCCCCATTAACCCCGGAACGTTTTCTTTCGGTCCTTTATTCCCAGTAAGGCTAAGTGCACCATGGGTCATTCCATGATATCCACCATGGAAGGAGAAGAGCGAACGATTCCCTGTGGAGGTTTTTACTAGCTTTAAAGCGGCTTCAACCGCATCGGCTCCAGATGGTCCACAAAACTGAATTTTTGCCCGCGAGGCGAAGTGGGGAGGTAAAGAGGAGAAGAGCTCCTCCACGAACTCGTCCTTGATCGGTGTCGTTAGATCAAGTGTATGTAAGGGGTAATTTTCATCAAGGGTTTCTTTAATCGCTTCAATCACAGCGGGATGATTGTGCCCAAGTGCAAGGGTTCCTGCCCCTGCAAGGCAATCATAGTGAAGATTGCCCTCCACATCGGTCACATGAATTCCCGATGCTTTGCGAATTGCGATGGGAATCCGACGTGGATATGAACGGGCGTTAGACTCCCATCGTGCTTGATTGGCTAAGTAAAAGGCATTGGTTCCTGCCTGAGTGGATTGCATGACTTCAATCACCATCCCGAATTTCGAAAATGAGAATCATTATCAGTGTCTTGTCGCCTATATTACCATCCGGTTTGGCCACTGTAAATATGTAATTGAAAAAAGTTCTCAATTAATTTTTTGATAATATTTGAAAAAATAAGCAGAAAAACTGGAGAAACGATCACTTGTCTTGTCGTTGCTTTTTGGGAGGGGGGTTATGGATCGTACGTCCCTATCTACAGGGAGAGAGGATTTACATGCTTATAAAATGGAAGGAAAATCGTCATTGATATGAGGAAGTTATCAAAAGATTAGTAGAAGTTAGTAGTGGAAAGTATCCTACATGATTCTCATCCAACACTTCGTATATTTTTTTATTTTTTTAGGGAATATTTCTCGGATTGCGAATCAAGTCTGTCCATATAACCAAAGAAAGTAGTATGATATTCATGTATTCATCAATGGAAGGTTCTAAAATTCCTCAAGAAGAACAGTATACGGCCATGAAATGGGAAGGGGTTTGTGCAATGGACTTTAGTCAAAGTGAATATGAAAACCTTGTGGTGAGTCTCCATGCACGCGAGGAAAAGATCTTATATGTCATGAAGCAAATGTTTGAAGGAATTTGTGATGAAACAAAGCCAGCTCGAGCAGAAAAAGGATTAAATGAAATCTATGATGCTTGGAGTACGTTGCAAGAAACACGGCAATTAAAGAAGCGGTTACAGCGCATGGGAGGAAAAGGTGGTCAAGAAGGGAAAGCGGAACCTCAAAATGTCCGGACACTGGGTCAACCCTCTCGATAAAAAAAAGGCTACACCCTCATAGATGGGGTAAGTCATATCCCCTCAAGGTAGACAGTTCAAAAAAGCCCAATGATAGAGTGGGCAAAACGAACTGTATAATCCGGAGGGGATTTTCTTATGGCTTAAAAAAGGTGGAGAGAGTAGGTGAGGGGGGTACTACCCATCTTCAGATTTCAAAATTTAAAATATTATGCTGAAACTAAGAATAATTTCAGAGAGAAGGGGAGCAACCGTAAAGTATATAGACAGTTAATTGATAAATGGTAAATTATTTTTTTAGTAGAAATAATAAGAAATACAGTATTCCCATAATCAGTAATGCTAGTGTAGAATAATCAGAGAGGATAAGTAAAAATAGAAAAGGAGTGTCTTAATGGAGCCCTCAAATATAAAGGATGTTGGTGAAGTTATAAGAAGAGTAAGGAAATCTAAAGGACTCCGATTGGAAGATTTAGCAGATGAAAATATTTCTCCAGCTACTATTAGCAACATTGAACGGGGTATTTCCCATGGAGACAGGCTGAAAATTGTTTTAAAACAGGATTGACCTCACAACACTTACTGACGAGCGAAACATATCTTACAGATGCCTATTCAGGATATGGGATATTGCTTTCACACCAAGACAGAAATGATGAAGCAAAAGAGCTCTTTGAGCAAGCCATAGCCAATGCAGAAAAAAACGACAATGCTCCTAAGCTTACCTATGCGTTGCGTGTGATGGGTGATTTTTGGAAAAACAGAGGGAACAGGCTAGAAGCCATCCCCCACTATGAAAGGGCCCTGGAGCTTGCTCAAAAGTTCAGTTACAAACAGGATGAAAATAAGTTATATTATCGGCTCTCACAGTGTTATCAGGATTATGACCAGAAGGAATTTGAGAGGTGCCTACTGAATATGTATAAATCACAAAAGGCATTAAGGGGGGAAGAAAATGAAATCCTTGAAGATTAACAAAGTAATTGTAATCATTGCTGTAGTAGCTTCTATTACAGCTTCAGGCTTGACTTTGATAGAAGACCAGGGTCAACCCCAAAAAATAGTAAGTGAAATTGTCAAATCAGATCCAGTAGGTTCTTGATCTAAACCGTCTAGTAGACGGTTTTTTTTGTCGAGGGATGGCAAGATTCAAAGGTTCCCTTATGGATCAGCTATTAAAATTGGGACGAAACCTCTAGAGGGTATTACGGGTGTGTCTGGCTATTAGTTCGTCTTGCGTTTTTTTGCGGGGGGAAATACAACCTCAGAGAGCATAATAACTATGTAAGATAAAGGAGAGGTTGGTCTTGGAAATGTTCACTTCAGCGGTTCTTGGAACACTCAGTTTGATCAGATTGGTGGTAGAATTTGTAGTATGGGTTTTAGCGGCTATTGCTCTTTATATGTGGATCAGAAAAGAAAGAAGGAAAGGGTAAACCAAGATGTATAAGGGCTAAGATAGGTCTTTTTTTTTGCCCATATCACCAAAAGCGTACCCTGATGGCGCAAACAAAAAAGAGATGTGCACGGAGCCATCCTCCATTTGGATCCAGGCTGCCAGTGCACATCTTCACAGTACAATCAATATTTAGAAGAACACGCAATGCTTTTACGCAAGGATGTCCTTTTTTGTGAATACGGTAAAGGCGATGAGTAGACTGATGATGGACCAGACACAGAGGATTATCAGTGAAAAAGGTAAGGACATCCCTTCAATCATCATCGGGGTGCCGGAAAGGTAGTTCGTCAGACTAAGATTGGTAAAGACAAAATACTTGATGGTGGTCCAGGAAGGGGAGAGTTGAGTTAAGAGGTTGCCAGCAATGATCGCAGCTAACATGGTTCCCATACTGGCTGCTGTACTCCGTAGGAGAACAGAAACCATCAGAGAAAGCGTAGCGACTGCTGTACACGCAAACCAAGCTAGGCCATAGCTCATCAGGATATATTTCCATTGGGGTACAAGATGGACGCCTTGGGTGATTAATTCATCATTTTGAGTATCAAAGCCTGTAAGGACAGGCATGTTCCAACCCGTATAGCCAAAAACCAGACCGGAAATGAGATAGCTCAGCAACGCCGTGACCGTCACAATAAATGAGACGAGCAGAATGAGCGAGACATATTTCGCAAGAAGAACCTTCCAACGTTGAACGGGTCGCGTTAATAATAATTTAATGGTTCCTCCTGAATGCTCAGAGGAGACGATATCTGCGGCGACGACAACAATGAGCAGGGGCAAAAATAACGAGATCGCTTGGTCGATAAACTTGCGGATGAAGGTAGGAGCACCCGGTGATGTCGGATTGATGTCATGATCCAAATAATATTGTTGTTGCTGAATACTAATTTTGATTAACTTCCGCCACTCTTCTGGAATCCGACTGGAGGTAAGGCGGTTTTGATTATCTACAATCTGCTGTTGAATGAGTGTCTTCCAATCGGATGTGCCGAGGTTTTGAATGTTGGTTTGCACCGTTCGATACTGTGCATAGGTGAAGATAGGAATTAGGATCGCGAGAATGAGCAATACGACCAAAATGCGCTTTTTCCGTACCATTTTTAAGAGCTCATTGTAAATTAGACCCATAAAATTAGGCAAGAGAATCCCCCTCAGTCATCTGGAGGAAGATATCCTCAAGAGTTGGTTTTTTTTGTTCAATCGAAGTGACTTGGATACCCGCTTGAATCAGACGAAGGTTGATATTTGCAATTTTATTTTGGGGCAGACGTGTACGAATGGACTCATTTTCGAGGATTTCCACATCGAAGACATCCGGTAACGATTGTAACAGTTGATTAGCCTTTGCTAGCGGTGATACCTTCCAAATGACAGGGGGCTCTCCAGATAGCAACTGATGGACATCCCCGGTTTGGATGATGCGCCCTTGATGGATAATGGCAACACGGTCACACAGGAGTTGTACTTCATGGAGGATGTGACTTGAAATAAACACACTGATGCCTTCTTCATGAGCAAGGCGAGAGATAAATTGACGCATTTCCCGAATCCCAGCAGGATCGAGCCCGTTTGTGGGTTCATCGAGAATCAATAACTGCGGGTGATGAAGTAATGCTTGGGCGATTCCAAGGCGTTGTCGCATCCCCAGTGAGTAGGTCTTTACCCGTTCGTCTATTCGTTCTTCAAGCTCAACTAATTGGACAACCTCTGTGATCCGTTGCGGAGTGACTCCTTCCACCATGCGAGCAAACATTTCTAGATTTTCGCGTCCGGTTAGATAGGGGTAGAGTTCTGGATTCTCTACAATACATCCAATATGGCGAATGGCCTCTAAAAATTGATTGCTTAAATCATACCCAGCAATCTTAATTTGGCCATGGGTAGGGCGTATTAAGCCGACAAGCATCCGAATTGTGGTGGTTTTCCCTGCGCCATTGGGGCCCAGAAAACCAAAGACTTCTCCCTGTCCAATTTCAAAAGCGAGATCGCGAACGATTTCTCTTTTTCCGATCTTTTTTGTAAGGCCTTCGACGACGAGAACCTTGGTTGGATGATCAGTCACGGCTCAATCTCCTTTCTATTCTTGATTCATGGCTTGTAATAATCGTTCGGCTATGTAATCATATCCCGCCGCGTTGGGGTGAAAACGGTCACTATATAGATAGGATTTTGGGTGTAGTTGAAAAATATCATAGATGGGAACGACAACAATTTGCTGATAATCCTGAGCAATGGTTTCCATGGCGTTGTTCCACTTCAATACTTCTGCAGAGGTCTCCTTATGATCTCCTAAATCGCCAAAAGGATTATATAACCCGATTAAAAAAACCGGAGCCTCTTTGTTTTTTTGACGGATGATCGTCAATATTTGCCGTAAATTATTCTCATATGCTTGGCGGGCGAGAATCGCTTGTTTTCCGTCAAGGGTTTTTAAGGAGTCCCCTTTGCGGAAAAGATCATTTCCTCCAATGGTAATGCTGATGCGACCGGCTTTCTTGAGAAATTCACCGACTTTGGGTTGTTTAATTTGTGATTGTAATTGATAGGAGGTTTGTCCTTTAATACCGAGGTTGATTACACTCATCGATCCCTCGTTTTTTTCTAAGGTTTTTCGGACGCGGGTGACATACCCTTGACCACTCGAATCACCCGTTCCACGGGTGAGAGAATCCCCGAGTGCAAGGAATAAGGTCTTGTTACTTGGTTCTTTTGTCGGCGTGGATGACTTTGTCAAGGAAGAGGGAGATCCACTTACATTTTCTCGTAAGGCAAGAAAAAAGCCCAGAAGAAGTAAACCAAGGCATGCGGCTGTTACCAAACTAAATAGAACCCAAATTGGTTGCCCTTTAATTTTCATAGGATGCTCCTTTGGATGAAGGTTTCATTGTGCCCGATGCTTTTCGTAAATTTAGAAGTCTGAGGTAGCGTGTGTAGGCGAACAGTTCTCTTGATCTCACCTAGGGAAGTGGGAGTGTCAAAATGTTTCTTTCCACTAAAAATATCGTGGGAAGGTTGCACCGTCAATCATTCTTCCCTATCTTTTCCTCAACGAAAGGGGGGCAAACCGCCCAATGTTGCATATACATAGAATGTATTTGCCTTTTGAGGGAGGGAGTTTATTTTGAAACTTCACATTGTACAATCGGGTGATACCTTGTGGAAGATTGCTCAACGCTATGAAATGTCCCTACAGAAACTGATTGATGCCAATCCGAATATTGCTGATCCAGATCAGTTGGACGTGGGGATGAAAGTGAAGATTCCCACAGGTAAAGTAAGTGTTCATGTTCAACGCAAAGAAGATCTGTCAACAAGAGGGGAGGGAAGGCCGCCTAGAGAACCTGGAGCAGGGAGACAGCCGCCGTATTATCATCCACCCAAACCCGAATCCCCACGAGAATCTCCTATGAGGCCGTATCAGCCTTCACCACAACAACCTCCCCAATACGAAATGCCCCAGCGTCCACAACAGCCGCAAATGCCTGAGTCACCTAACTATGGCGGACCACAAATGCCACCAATGCCAGAAGCCCCCACCTATATGCCCCCAGGAATGATGCAACCCAACCAACCGAATTATGGCATGCCAGGAAATCAACCCAACTATGGGATGCCTCCAGGCTATGGGATGCCCCCAGGCTATGGAATGCCGCCCATGCCGCAGGATGAATCTTCCACAGGTCAACCGGAATCCCCCTATGAATCCAATCCGGGTTGGAAGCAGCCTCCATATGGATATCAAGATTATGGCACACCGGGATATACTCAGCCTGGCTATGGATATGGAGCACCAGGCGGGCAACAAATGTATGCCCCGCAAGCTCCCGGATGTGGATGTGGTGCTCCAGGAGTCCCCATGATGTTTGGGCAACCTGGGTATGCCCCTTCACCGGGATATGGGTATCAGCCGGGTTATGGTGGCCAGGGTTACTATCAGCCAGGTCAGCAAGGAGGAACAATGATGCCAGGCATGCCAGGCTATCCAATGACGCAAAGTTATGGGGTATCTGGCAATAAAACCACGGAATCCCCTGACTTTCACTCCTTTTTTCAGGAACCATTGGAGGATGAAAAGGAGAGTAGCTCTGGGGAAGGAATCTAACGAAAAAAGAGAGAAAATCCCCTCTGCGGATATGAAAAACGAGTGGGAAACAACGTTGGGCTTAACCATTCATGAGGTGAAGCCCTATTATCGTAACTGGTTGCTTGTCACCCCTAAAGGGAAGTGGGTGGCAAAAAAGATCCATCACCCCCAACAACTACAATGGTGGATTCGCATTGATCGAGAGTTGCGACAAAAAGGCTTTCATCAGATGCCTCTGATTTGTACCGATGAGAGGGATTGGTTATTCACCTCCTGGGTGGAAGGAAGAAGGGCTACTTATAAGAATCGCAAGGATATTATGATTGTGGCGGATCTTTTGGGGCGATTTCATACCCTGGGTAAAGGATTGGCGATGTCTGAGTTAGGGATTTATCGCAACAATTTATTGCAACGCGTTCAATCCCGCTTCCATTCCTTCACCACGCTCCTTGATTCGCCTAGGGAATGGCAGAGTGCTCAAGGGGAGATGAAGCAGTTTGCCAATCAATTTCATTGGTATGGGCGGGAGGCTATGCAACAACTGCTTCATCTTCCTCTTGATGAATTGTGTGAATGGGATCGGCGTACCCATTCCATCACGCATCGTGATCTAGCAAGTCATAATATCTTACTTAGCAACGATGAAACACCCTGGTTGATTGATTTTGAAACGGCTGCATTTGACTCTCAAGTCGGGGATATCTGGCAACTTCTCTCTCGGGGATTGAGTGAACAACGGTGGGATCGTTGTGTTGCCGAAGAGGCTCTTGCTGCTTATGAAGTGCATCGTCCTCTGACGGCGTTAGAAAAAAAAGTGTTGATTGTCCTCCTCTCCTTCCCTAATGAATTTTATCGAGAGTTCTTAGGTCTGACATTAGCGAAGGAGGGGTATGGAAAAGATAAAACCCTTCCCTACCTTGAGCAAATGGCTATGGATATTCCTCGTTGGCGCAGGTTTTTAAAGGAAATAGAAACTTGGTAGGAAGGATTTCCTTATGGTATCATAAAAGTGTCTTTATCATATCTTTCGTACGCAAAGTACGGAATTACGATTGCTAAGTTACGGAGGGATCCGTCGACATCATTGGTGGATCCTTTCGTTTGTTTGCATTTTTTGTACGAGGAGTGAGACAGATGGCTGGCCATTCAAAATGGAAAAACATTCAACACCGCAAAGGGCGACAAGATGCTTTGCGGGGAAAAATATTTGCAAAACTCTCAAGAGAAATCACCGTTGCCGCCAGAAGTGGTAGCGATCCAGAAACCAACCAACGACTGCGATTGGCGGTTGCGAAGGCACGGTCCAACAACATGCCCAATGATAATGTAGAACGGGCGATCAAAAAGGGCTCTGGTGAAGATGGTGGAGGCAATTATGAGTCCATCATGTATGAAGGATATGGTCCAAGTGGTGTTGCTGTCATGGTCGAAGCACTTACCGATAACCGTAACCGGACGGCTGCAGATGTTCGGCATATATTTTCGAAACGAGGAGGGAACTTAGGGGAAGCGGGATGTGTGGCTTGGATGTTTGCCCGTAAAGGGTTGTTAGTGATGGATCGAGAAGAATCCGAACGAAATGAAGACGATATGTTATTGTTGGCACTGGAAGCAGGGGCTGAGGATGTCGAAGTTACTCCAGAATCCTTTCAGGTAATCACGGCTCCAGAAGTTTTTGAAGAAGTAAAAGTAGCCTTGGAGTCCGAGGGGGAGAACTGTTCGACTGCGGAAGTAACCATGATTCCCGAAAATACGGTAGAACTTACCGGAGATTCGATTGATAAGATGTTAGCGTTGATCGATGCATTAGAGGATAATGATGATGTGCAGAATGTATACGCTAATTTTGAGGCGGATGATGCGGACCTGGCGAATTATCAATCATCATGAAAAAAGGCCTCACACAAGAAACCACCCACTCATGATCGAGTGGGTGGTTTCTATTTGCTGTGCATTTAAATAATTCGTGTGGTGTGAGGTTTACTATAAAAACTAGCTCCCCCGCCCCCTACTAATACGGTACCACCGACTGGAAAGGTAAGGATACGTGTTCGACCGTTATTGAGCAAAAGGGTCACTTTTGCATTTCTTTTGGTGGCACGATAGACGACAAACCCACTCCGATTGATACGATCCACCCAATTGCGATCAAATTCAGCCCGAGCGACCCGAGTGGAAAACGTCTGATTAACAATAGCCAAGGCAATAAAACCTCCTATGGATGAGTTAGTTTAGCGTATTCTCAGTTGGTAGAAAGGATTGGGTGAAAGTAGGAGGAAAGAAAAACAATATTAAATGATGGATGTGTATCGAGGAACTTTCCACGTCTGAGGAGTGGATGGTTAGAGGGAAATACAAAGGTTCTTATCATTAAGAATGCGAATAGAAGTCGTAGGTCATGGATGAGAAATATAAAAAAAGTCCATCGATGTAAGATGGACTTTGATTTTCTTGATTGCTTGATGAACCACGAAGTGGATCGTTATTTTGTGAGGGGGATGGTTTGTTGTTGGTGAGTGGGCTTTCTCTCCCAAAGGATGGTGAGGCTGATCAAAGTAACCAAGATGGTTGCCCCCATGTCGGAGAGGATCGCAATCCATAGGGTTAGCCAACCTGGAATGGTTAACAGTAGCGCAAGGAGCTTTAGACCAAGAGCAAAGGTGATATTAAGACGAATCGTGCGATTCACCCGCTTGGCGATATGAATCGCATCGGGGAGTTTCTCCAGATGATCCTGCATAAGGACAATATCTGCGGTTTCAATCGCACTATCGGTCCCTTTCCCCATGGCGACACCAAGATCCGAGGCGGCAAGTGCAGGGGCGTCATTAATGCCATCCCCAATCATGGCTGTCGGGTAATGAACGGATAAGGATTTTACCTTCTCCACCTTGTCTTCAGGTAGGAGCCCTGCATAGACGGTTTTGACACCGACTGTCTGAGCCACTTTTGTTGCTGTTTGGGGGTGATCACCTGTTAACATCACGGTTTGTTGAATGCCAGCATCATGTAATGCACGAACCACGGTAGCACTCTCTTCACGAATCTCATCGGCTAAACCAAAAAGGCCAAGTACATGGGTTTCGTCTGTTACGATGACAAGTATGGCACCCGTACCTTTAAGCTGATCGATATCCCGTTGGACTTCTTGCGGGATGGTTAAATGATTCGTACTGCGTTCATTGCCTGCCCAATAACGCTTACCATCAATGATCGCGGTAACCCCTTGTCCAGGGAGTGTGGTTAGTTCGGTAGCTATAGGTAACACCGGCTCTTGTACTTCCTGCATAATGGCTTTGGCAAGAGGGTGTGTGGATTCTTTTTCAAGGGCACCTGCAATGGTTAATAAGGAGGGGTGATACGAAATGGTTTTGATGACATGAGGCGTTCCCTTGGTTAATGTTCCTGTTTTATCAAAGGCAATGGTTCGTATTTTACCAAGCTGTTCAAGATGGTTTGATCCTTTGATCAGGATGCCGTTACGGGCATTTCGTGTGATACCAGCAATATTTGCAATGGGTGACGAGAGAATTAATGCGCAGGGACAACCTACGATGAGAACAGCTAATCCTTGATATAACCAATCCTTCCATGCGCCTCCTCCTAACAAAGGAGGAAGAAACATGACGATCATCGCAATCACGATAATGGCAGGTGTGTACACCCGGGAAAACCGATCGATAAATAATTCGGTGGGGGTTCGCTGATCTTGTGCCTCTTGAACCAGTTGCAGAATGCGAGAGATTGCTGATTGGGAGAAGGGGCTTTCCACACGGACCTTGAGTACCCCTTCGTTGTTGATACTCCCACCATATACAGAGTCCTCACTTCCTTTTTGAATGGGAAGGGATTCCCCTGTGATGGCGGCTTCATTTACGGAACTATTTCCTTCAATAATCACACCATCAGAGGGGATTTTTTCCCCTGACCGCACGAGGACGATATCTCCTGCTTGTAAATGATCAATCGAGATGACGGTGGTTTCTCCATTGGAGGTAAGGAGTGTTGCTTCCCTTGGCGCAACTTCCATCAAGGATTCCATGGAGCGACGTGCTTTTTCCATCCCTAATCCCTCGAGAAATTCATTGAGCCCAAAAAGAATCGCAACAAAGGTTCCTTCCCGCCATTCACCGATGGCGACAGCACCGATAAGGGCGATGGTCATCAATGTGTCCATGTTAAATTGAAAGCGCAACAGGTTACGAATGCCTTTACGAAAGGTAGAGGCGCCGCTGAGTAGAATTGCAATGACATAAAAACCAATGGCAATGGGCATGGATAGGCGCTCTTCAAGCAAGAATCCAACAAGAAAGAGGAGTGTAGCAATCACTAAGTTGCGTTTTTCTTTGCGACCTTGATGTGAATGGCTGTGGGAAGCCATTTCTTCATCCCCTGTTCGGATGACGATCGCTTCTTCTGAAAGGATTTTATTTACTTTATTCATGTCGATTTGGTCATCGACGACTAATTTACTACTATGAAAAAGAATTCGTGTGGCTTCTCCATAGGGAAGTTTTTTAATTTGGCCTTCCACTTTGGCAGCACACCCTGGGCATGAAAGGCCTTGTAATTGATGTTCCTTCAAGGGGCATACTCTCCTTTGATGGATGGTTAATCGTGTTGTGCGTGATGAATTGTCTGGCGGAGAATGGTCATAACATGCTGGTCTTCTGGCGAATAGTAAAGCGTGGTTCCTGCACGACGAAAGTTGACCAGACGTAGATTTTTTAAAAATCGTAGTTGATGCGAAACGGTAGACTGGGAGAGAGATAAGGTATCGGCGATTTCATTGACAGAAATCTCCCGTTCAGCAATGAGATGAAGAATTCGTACACGTGTGGGATCAGCCAATGCTTTAAAGGTTTGTGTAACCATAAAAAGCGTTTCCTCATCCAGCGGTTGATAAGCACCTGTTGAATGAGAGTGAAAGGAATGTTCGTGGATAGAATCTTCATGCGTGGAGTGGGTCATAAATGGGATCACCTCACATTTTATTGAATAGCCGTTTCAATTATCCTTATATGCACACATTATCATATATAGATACTATGTCAACCGCCCTTAGGCGGTTGACATGAAAAGCCGTTATACCCAACCCATTGCATGTGCGATCTGGGTGGTAGCAAAGGTGACGCCGATGGCGATCACTGTCGGAATCAGAAATGATAAGAAGGTCCATTTGGCACTTTTGGTTTCTTTATAGATATTCACCAAGGTGGTTCCACATGGATAGTGTAAGAGTGAGAAAAGCATCATGTTGAGGGCGGTTAACCAAGTCCAACCATGATCCAGAAAGATCTGTTTCAACTCGTTTAAGTTATCCACTTCTAACATGGCTCCGGTGGAAAGGTATCCCATTAAAAGGATAGGGAGAACGATTTCGTTTGCAGGTAGCCCGAGAATAAAGGCCATTAGAATAAATCCATCCATCCCAAGCGCTTTAGCGAAGGGGTCTAAGAACGCGACAACATGTTCCAGTACGCTGAGATTCCCAACATCAATATTGGCAAGAATCCAGGTGATGACACCCGCTGGTGCAGCAATAATGACAGCACGCTTTAATACGAAAAGGGATTTGTCGATGCTAGCACGGAGAATCGTATCCCATAACTTTGGCCGTCGATAGGGTGGAAGTTCTAAGGTGTAGTGAGTCGGAACCCCTTTAAGAGCGGTTTTAGAGAGTGCCCAGGAAACAGCGAGAGTGACGACGATTCCAAGGAGTACCATTCCCATAACAACCGAGGCGGTGACTAACGTTTGAGCGCCTCCCGCAAAACCTGTAGCCATAAATAGAGAAGAGAGAAGGATCAATGTTGGCCAACGTCCATTACAGGGAACGAAGTTATTGGTTAGGATGGCCATCATTCGTTCCCGGGGGGATTCAATAATACGGGTCGACATGATGGCTGCCGCATTACAACCAAACCCCATTGCCATGGTAAGGCTTTGTTTACCATGACCACCTGCTCCTTTAAATAGACGATCCATATTAAAGGCGACGCGCGGGAGGTATCCGAAGTTCTCTAAGAGGGCAAATACGGGAAAGAAGATTGCCATGGGTGGGAGCATGACACTCACTACCCAGCTCAGCCCCCGATATAAGCCTAAAACAAGGACGCCATGTAGCCAATCAGGTGCGTGAAGCGCATGAAAAGCGAGGGTGAGATAACCCTCAATCCAACCAAAGAAATCAGCAAGCATGGCGGAAGGTACATTGGCTCCTGCGATAGTGATCCAAAAGACGATACCAAGCAGGGCGAGCATGATGGGAAAACCCCATACTTTCGAAGTAAGGATGCGGTCCAGTTTTTCAGAACGCATCATTTTATTTTCATCGGTATACCGAACCGTATCTTGACAGACGGTACTTCCCGTTTGATGGATCTGAGAGACGATCTCATCACGAATGGAATTACTGGATAGCGTTTGCGCTTGATCAAGAAGCGCATTTAAACTATTACGCTTCGACGGGATAGAGGGATTCATCGACCCCATGGTTATGAACCTCCTTTCGGTGTAGCTCAATTCGTTGGTGTAGGGAGTCAATAAGACTTTGATCGCCATCAAGGAGGCGAAGAGCAACCCAACGTGCGGGAAGTCGATCACCAAAGGTAGAGGTTACGGATTCTTCTAATGCAGAAATTTTCTCCTCTAGTTCATCACTGTAACGGATGCGATAGGGGTTGGTCTTCGTTCTTCCGTAAGCCATCTCCTGAATCA
Organism: Marininema halotolerans; assembly: GCF_900116235.1. GTDB lineage: Bacteria > Bacillota > Bacilli > Thermoactinomycetales > DSM-45169 > Marininema > Marininema halotolerans. The sequence continues at coordinate 23,953 of NZ_FPAA01000004.1, forward strand.
CCTTCTGTAGGCGATCCAAACCATCTCGATTACGAGCAGAGGTTTTGACGACGGGGACACCCAGTTTTTTTGAAAGGCTTTTTTCATTAATATAAATGCCCTTTTTCTTGGCTTCATCCATTAAATTGATACACAACACGACCCGATCCGCCATTTCTAAAACTTGCAAGGCAAGGTTCATGTTCCGTTCCATTGCGGTAGCATCCAATACCACAACGGTGACATCGGGTTTTTCAAAAATAATACAATCCCGTGCCACTTCCTCATCTGCGGAATTGGAATAGAGGGAGTAGGTTCCTGGTAGATCGATCACGGTATAAGCATCACCATCGTATTGATAAGATCCCTCTGCATGAATGACCGTTTTTCCTGGCCAGTTTCCTGTATGCTGGCGCAGTCCGGTTAACGCATTAAATAGCGTGCTCTTTCCAGTGTTGGGATTACCAGCGAGGGCAATGCGAAATGGATTCTTCTGGCTGTGTTTTGGGTTAGTGCGTGGATTCATGATATTCACCCCCGATGATTTCTCCAAAGATCTGTGAACTCTCTTCTTTACGTAAGGCAATGGTTGTATGGATGACACGAAAGGCAACGGGGTCACCGAGTGGGCTACGTTGAAGCACTTTCACTTCGGAACCAGGAACAAACCCTAGATCCAATAGTCTGCGACGCATGGTTCCTTCTAACGTCATATGATGAATTCGAATGCGTTGGCCAGGGAGCCCCTCTGTTAGGGGAATAATCGATGACTGGCTCACTTATGATGACCTCCTGTATAGTACCCCAAAGGGAAAAATGCAAAGGATGGAAGAGGGCAAAGGATTTAAATATAGACAACTATTTTTGATTAAACTACATAAGTTGCATTAGGGAAACATTTTGCTTACATTCATTCTAAACGGGGGGAGGATTCCTTGTCAATAGGGGAAACGAAGAGGTATGGATCTATGTTATTCGCCTGGCTACGCTTGGTGTCTGGTGGTGTTTCCTTTGGGCAAAAAAAGATCATCCCTTACAGTGAAGGGACGATGGAAGGGAAGTCAATGTTTAGATAGGATTCATTCATCATGAGGGTGGTTCGAGCGAAATTTTTTATTGAGAGTTTGCGATGGATTCTTTATTAGGGTCGTTCAATTTTCTTCCACGTTAAGTCTGGATATTCTTGAGAGAGTCGTTGGTAGGCTTCGAAGCTTGCATAACCGCCCATTTTCGGATCAAAATTTTGTTCAAAGGAGTCAACTTTCCATGTCGCTCCCACTTTACGAAGGCGAACTTTGTAATCCCGTTTGTCGGAGGGACGGTGAATCAAAATGGTGCGGTTTCCCATTTGATGATCAGTTGGGGATTTAACAATCCAAATCGGTGGATTATGGGTGGCTTCATTTTTAACCTGCCGAATGGGGCGATGGAGTGCACGTACTTTTTTGGTATCAGCAAGCATAGACTGAGCTGCTTGATCGTCTCCATTCACCCATACTTCCTTATAGAAACGGACAGCTGCTTTTTCAGGCCCCGCGGAATCCTGAAATTGGCAAGCCGTGGGAAGGATCAGAGAGAGGAGGAGGAGAGCGGTGGCGATCAGCTTGGTTCGTGGGAACAAAAGGAACACTCCTTTGATCTTTTTCACAGCTTTTGCGATTAATCGGTTTCTCATTCATGAAAATGAAGGGTTTGCTAGGAAAAACACAGTCATGGGACGAACTATGGTATAATCGTTACCCGATGAGAATGGATGTTCGATAGAGAGAGGGGCGGCGGGGTGCGAATTATTGGAATTGATCCAGGTGTTGCAATCGTAGGGTATGGAGTGCTTGATCAAATAGGAAACCGTCTGAAAGTCGTGGATTATGGAAGTATTCAAACACAAGCTCGCACAGCGAAGGCGATGCGACTGAAGCAAATTTATGATGCGGCGACCCAACTATTTTCTGAAAACCGCCCCGAAGTGGTTGCTATTGAAAAACTTTTTTTTAATCGCAATGTAACGACCGCTTTTGATGTCGCTCAAGCAAGAGGGGTGGTCATGCTGGCGGCTGAGGAAGCAGGGGCAAGTATCACGGAGTATACGCCGATGGAAGTGAAGATGGCTGTGGTAGGCTATGGTGGTGCAAAGAAACGCCAAGTTCAAGAGATGGTAAAGACCCTGCTATCCCTTGCAGAAATTCCAAAGCCGGATGATGTTGCTGACGCTCTTGGGGTTGCGATCTGTCAGGCGCATTCAACCACCTTTACAGATCGATTGAAAGCAAGGGGGTGGCAAAGGTGATTGACTTTATACGAGGTCAGGTAGCGTATCATTCCCTTGATGCGGTGATCGTGGAAGCTTCAGGTGTCGGATATCGAATTTTTTGCCCTCACCCCTTCTATTGGAAGGAGGGAGAGATGGCACAGGTGTTTACGCATCAGGTGGTGCGCGAGGACTCCCAGAACTTATATGGGTTTGCTAACACTGATGAACGCGATCTCTTTCGCCTTCTATTGGAGGTATCAGGAATTGGACCGAAGGTTGCGTTAGCAGCCATCGGTGCAGGATCTCCACGAGAACTCGTAGAAGCGGTGCAACGGGAAGATCTTCGTTTTTTAACGAAGCTACCAGGTGTGGGGAAGAAGACTGCGCAACGTCTGATCTTGGAACTGAAGGACAAGCTTGAAAAAGCGGGCTGGACTTCATTGATAAGGGGAGCAAAAGACGTAGTGGATACCCCTGGATATACAGCACAGGCCTCTCAAGAGGCAATTGATGCGTTGATGGCGCTAGGCTATAATGAATCAGAAGCGCAGGCGGCAGTTCACCAAGCAGGAGAAGCTTTTGGTGAGGAAAATCCTTCAGTGGATGAATGGATCAGAAAAGCCCTTCAAGTTTCGATGAAGGCAAAGTAATGCGAAACGAGGGGGGAATGAAGGATGGAAGAGCGGATCATCTCTTCCCATATGGCGATGGAGGACGAAGTGGTCGAATTCAGCCTACGCCCTCGTTTTTTACGGGAATATATCGGCCAATCGCGTGTGAAGGAAAATCTAGAAGTATACATAGAGGCTGCAAAACAACGAAATGAAACCTTGGATCATGTTCTTCTTTATGGTCCACCTGGGCTGGGGAAAACCACCTTGTCCCATATCATCGCCAATGAAATGGGTGTACAAGTGCGGACAACTTCGGGACCTGCGATTGAACGTCCTGGGGATTTAGCAGCGATTTTAACCAATTTACAAGCAGGGGATCTTCTCTTTATCGATGAAATTCATCGATTAAATCGAAGTGTCGAGGAAGTTCTCTATCCAGCTATGGAGGATTTTGCCCTCGATATTGTGATCGGTAAAGGTCCCAGTGCTCGATCGGTCCGTTTGGATCTTGCACCGTTTACCCTTGTTGGTGCGACTACGCGAGCAGGATCCCTCTCTTCTCCCCTACGGGATCGCTTTGGCGTAGTGAGTCGGTTAGAATATTATACGGTGGAAGAGTTAGCGCTGATTGTATCTCGTTCAGCGGATCTCCTAGGGGTTCGGATTCATGAGGATGGTGCAGAAGAAATTGCGTGCCGTGCACGAGGAACCCCAAGGGTAGCGAATCGTCTGCTAAAGCGTGTGCGTGACTTTGTCGAAGTGCAAGGCGATGGCATCATTACGGCGGATTCCGCACGGGGTGCATTAGGGCGCATTCAGGTGGATAGACTGGGATTGGACGAGGTGGACCATAAGTTACTACGTTCCATCATGGAAATGTTCCGAGGTGGCCCTGTTGGATTAGAAACCATTGCGGCAACGATCGGGGAGGAATCTCATACTGTGGAGGATGTGTATGAACCCTACCTTATGCAAATCGGTTTCCTACAACGAACGCCTCGAGGTCGGGTAGTCACCCCGCGTTGTTACCAACATTTTGGAGTGGAGATGCCAGACTCATGAATCCAGTTGCTAAATACCTGATCGTTTTTGGATTGGTTCTGGTTGTAATCGGACTTGTCTGGCAAGTGGGTGGCCGTTTCCTCCATTTCGGTCGACTTCCGGGGGATATCCTCATTGAGAAAGAACATGTGCGCTTTTATTTTCCCATTGTCACCTGTATTGTCATCAGTGTGGTGATGTCATTGATCCTGTATCTGATCCGCCTGTTCCGGTGAGGAGCAGGTGGTTTTTTCTTGTTAACGGTCCGAAATGAATCGTTGACTGACTTTGTAGAGGGAGGTACCTTATGGATGTATCATTGTTTGATTTTGATCTTCCCCAGGAGTTGATCGCACAGACTCCGTTATTGAACCGTTCTTCATCACGACTTCTTGTTCTTGATCGTAAGACAGAAGAGATTGAGCATGGTACCTTTGCCGACCTGCTAGGATACTTAAAAGCAGGGGATGTTCTGGTATTAAATGATACCCGGGTACGTCCTGCGCGATTGATTGGTGTCAAGGAAGAAACGGGTGCGCAGATTGAACTTTTACTCCTTAAACCGCTAGGTGAGGACCGTTGGGAGGCGTTGGTAAAGCCAGCGAAGCGTGTGAAGGAAGGAACAGTCATTTCCTTTGGGGAGGGGCGTTTAAAGGCAATCGCTCAAGAAGAGGCGGATATGGCGGGTGGACGTGTATTTCAATTGCACTATACAGCGAGTGATTTAGAGGAGCTCTTAGTGGACTTAGGACAGATGCCTCTCCCACCCTACATCCGTGAGGAGTTAGCTGAAAAGGAACGTTATCAAACGGTTTACTCTCGTGAGACAGGTTCAGCAGCGGCACCCACAGCAGGACTTCATTTTACTCCTGAACTTCTCCAAGCTGCTAAAGAGAAGGGAGTGGAAGTGACTTTTCTAACTCTCCATGTGGGTCTTGGGACTTTCCGACCTGTCAATGTTGAAACATTAGAAGCGCATCAAATGCACGCGGAGTTTTATTCGTTGGGTGAGGAATCAGCGAATCGAATTCACCGGGCAAAGGAAGAAGGACGGCGGGTGATTGCCGTGGGTACTACGGCTGTACGGACGTTAGAAACCATTGCCCGAGATCATGGTGAAATACGAGCAACGAGTGGTTGGACGGACATTTTTATTTACCCAGGTGTGAAATTTCAGGTCGTCGATGCATTATTGACCAACTTTCATTTGCCGAAATCGACCCTGATTATGCTGGTCAGTGCCTTTGCAGGTCGCGAGCTGACCCTTCATGCGTATCAAGAAGCGGTAGAAGAACAGTATCGCTTTTTTAGTTTTGGTGATGCGATGTTCATTTTGTAATCGGTAAGGTTGCCTTTTATGGTTTTGTCACATCTTTTGCCGAATCGATGCCTTCTGAAGGTTTATCCAGAAGGGGTCCTAAGGTATAATGGTACGAGTAGGAGGAACGCTCAGTGGCTGTTCGTTATGAATTAATTAAAACCTGTTCACAAACAGGTGCCCGATTAGGGCGGTTACATACCCCTCATGGAACGATTGATACTCCTGTTTTTATGCCAGTTGGTACATTAGCAACGGTAAAAACGATGAGTCCAGAAGAATTGAAGGAGATGGGTAGTGGCATCATCCTGTCCAATACGTATCACCTTTTTTTACGACCTGGACATGATGTAGTGAAGGAAGCCGGTGGTCTTCACTCATTTATGAATTGGGATCGAGCGATTCTTACGGATAGTGGTGGCTTCCAGGTCTTCAGTTTATCTGATTTGCGTAAGATTACCGAAGAAGGCGTTTCTTTCCGTTCCCATCTAAGTGGTGAGCCGTTATTCATCAGTCCGGAAAAATCGATTGAGATTCAAAATGCATTGGGTGCAGACATTATCATGGCCTTCGATGAATGCCCTCCATACCCTGCGGATCGTGACTATGTAAAGAAATCCATGGAACGTACGTATCGCTGGTTAAAGCGATGCGTCGATGCACACGAGCGTCCGGAAGAACAAGGTCTTTTTGGAATTGTGCAGGGTGGAATGTACGGTGATTTGCGAAAAGAGAGTGCGCGGCAAATTACATCCATTGATTTGCCTGGGTATGCGATTGGTGGACTTTCAGTGGGTGAACCGAAGGAATTAATGTATGAAGCTCTGGAAGAAACGACCCCGTTGTTGCCTGTGGATAAGCCGCGCTATCTGATGGGAGTGGGTTCCCCCGATGCATTGGTTGAAGGAGTCATGCGAGGCGTCGATATGTTCGATTGTGTGTTGCCTACCCGCATTGCTCGGAATGGGACAACCATGACAAGTGAAGGACGTGTAGTCGTTCGCAACGCTAAATATACGCGTGATTTTGGCCCCCTTGATCCAGAGTGTGATTGTTATACCTGTCGGAACTATAGCCGAGCCTATCTGCGCCATCTGTTTAAAGCAGAGGAGACGCTTGGCCTACGATTAACGACCTATCACAACTTGTACTTTCTGTTGAAGCTGATGGAAGGTGTACGACAGGCGATTCAAGAGGATCGGCTCCAGGATTTTCGTAATCAATTTTTTACTAAATACTATGGGTCGATGAACAGTGACGCGATGCGTCGTGGTTTTTAAGTAGGATTCGAGTGATTCTCTATACAAAAGAAGGAGGAGTAGGAATATGGAAAAATTTTCAGGTTTACTTCCGATAGTCCTTGTCTGTGTTATCTTCTATTTTATGTTGCTTCGTCCTCAACAAAAGCAACGGAAAGAACGAAATGCCATGCTGGGTTCCATCAAAAAAGGGGATAAAGTGATCACCATTGGTGGACTGCACGGTACGATTATGGATCTGACCGATGATCGAGTCACCTTAAAAGTAAATGATACGAGCCGTTTGGTATTCGAACGTTCTGCTGTCAACACAGTGGTAAGCGAGAGTGAAGAAGAAACGGCGAGTGAGAAGAAATAAAAAAAGAACTCCCTGCAGGGAGTTCTTTTTTTATTGGATATCGGCAATATGTTCCGAGGCCTGCTGGGAAGAAAGAGTAGACATTTTTCCGAGGGGAATTTCACTAAAGCGAAAAGCAAGAGCGACACTAGTAAGAGCAAGTACTGCTCCTGTGATGATGTCTAAATACCAATGGATACCGAGATAGAGAATTGCAAACAGGACGACAGCTGCTGATAGAGAAGTGATCCGGCTAATGGGTCGATTCACCGATTGCCAAGCGATTAGGGCAAGGGTGATCGAGATGGATGTGTGAAGACTGGGAAAAGAGTTATCGAGTCCTGATAAACTTCGGTAACCTGACTCAAATCCTGGGTAGACCGAGGGAATCAAAAATTGAATATCTGGATGGTAGTACCAGGTTTCTGATACAGGTGCAAAAAGGAAGAAGGGAATGGCTAGTAGATAATTTAAACCGATACTGTAAAGCAAAGTATACATCGAGCGATAGTCTTTCTCACGATGGTAGATCAGTAAGGAACATGCCATCAAAACGGAAAAAACAATCACATAAAAATAAGTGGTCACATAAGTAAGGGCTACATTATCAAACCAGTGTTGAAAGAGAGGCGTGATATTACCTTCAAAGGCTCGTATATAGGGCGTCCAATCTTCAGTTTTATCAAGTGATGGCTCGAGTAACAATTCCATCTTGTTAATCGCTAAAATTCCTAAACATAATAGTACATGAACCATCATCATACGAATACGAAAAAGATCACGCAGAAAATCTACCACAATGGTAAAGGGATTTTGTCGTAAACAGATCGTTAGAATCACTAGGAAGGTGATTACACTGGTTATGAATATGGTAAAGGTGGATTGAAACAATCATCTACACTCCCCAGTGAAAAGGATCAGCCTCAAAAGGGCTACTAATAAATAAGAGCTCCACGTAAAAAGGAAAGCTCCGGTTTAATTCCGGAACCGTGGCGTCTATTATACATTTTATCCTTTCCACAAAACAATGGGGATGAAACATTTTTCATATTACAGATTTATTTTCCATTAAAGAAAAGTTAACGGTTCCCTGCATTCACACCGAAAATCCCTCCAATGGCAGCGATTCCGGTAGCGCAAAGGGTAAACAAAACCGGTTGGACACGCATTTGGGTGTTAAAGGCAAGAAAGCCGATTATGAGTACGAGGACTACATAGATAATACCCGTTAATCCTCCATATAACCATCCGCGATGCCCTGCCTGTCTGCCAGATATCCATCCTCCTGATAAAAGAGCCAAGGCATTAATTCCATAAGCGAAGTAGGGGAGCGATGATTCTTCTACACTTGTAAAACGTAATAACATTGCCGTAATGATCGAACCGGAGAGAACAACCCCCAAAACGATGCTGATTCCGGCGAGCAGAGGAGAACGTAAAGCAGGGTGGGTCCCACTGGTTGTGGCTTGCTTCATACCTAGCACCTCCGGTCAAAATCGACTTTGTACAGGGTATGAGTGGGGCGCACCAATTATTCGAAAGGAGGGTAGAGAAAGCTGTGATAAAACCGCGGGGGGAAGCAAAAACTAGGGGAGGTGGATTGAAAGGGGGCTAGCAACATGGGTGAGGGTTGGTCACTTTTATTACGTACGCTGTTTATCTACTTTTTTGTTTTATTGATTATGCGGTTGATGGGCAAGCGGGAGATTGGAAAACTATCCGTTTTTGATGTGGTGGTCTCAATCATGATTGCGGACTTTGCTGTCATGTCAGTGGATGATTTGAAAATGCCGTTGTTTCATGGTCTCATTCCCATCATGATGCTAGCGGGTGCGCAGATATTGTTATCCTTTGTCTCCTTAAAAAGTCCAAAAATCCGCAGGTGGATTGATGGCGAACCGACGACGTTAATAAAAGATGGGCAAATATTAGAAGATGAGATGGAAAAGCAACGCTATAATATGGATGATCTAATGTTGCAATTGAGGGAGAAGAATATCGCCAACATCGCCGATGTAGAATTTGCGGTCTTAGAAACCTCAGGGAAACTATCGGTTTTTCCTAAGGACGAGGAAAAAACCCCTGTTGAAGAGAAGGAGCTTTTACCTGGTTTTAGTGACTATCGCCAACATGCTCTCCCTGTTCCACTTATCATTGATGGAAAGGTGCAAGAGGAGGCCTTGCGTAGTATGGGTCAGACGCGATTTTGGTTAAAAAATCAAATCCAACAGTATGGCTATAAAGATTTAAAAGAAATATTTTTTGTCAGCATTGATGCTCGAGGGCGAATGTATATTGACTCACGGAAAGATAAACGTTGAACAGCAATTAGCGTGGGAGAAAGGGAGACAGCCATTTTCCTAGGTAGGGGATACGGCGGATGTCTTCTTTTTTGATGAGTGCAAGTAGGATGAGCAAAAGGAGATAGACCGTAAAGCTGGTGCCACTTGATATAAGCGTAAGGGTGGCAAGAGGCCCCTCCCCGTGTTGTAACACCCACCAGCCAGTAGCCCCCATCCCTGCAACGGCAAAGGCCAATTTGATAAGATCACGAAGAATGAGAGTGAAGGGGACATACCGCATCACACTGATGAAATGAAGGGCGGTGACGAGTACTAAACCACAATTGAGAGCGATCACTACCCCATCAATCCCTAACTGCGGTTGTGAAGCGAGAAAAAAGATCAACGTGGTTTTAATAATGGCACCAAAGATGGAATTGCGCATCGCATCCTTTGCTTTATCTAATCCTTGTAAAATGGCTGAGAGGGGACCTTGTACGTATAAAAAGATCGCAAACGGAGCCATGATTTCTAACAATCTAGATACTGGGGCGTTGTGATAAAGGAGTGTGGTTAAGGGCTCAGCTAAAACAAACATAATCATGGCACAGGGTGCACCTACAATGAGAGATAATCGTAACGATTGATTGAGTCGATGTTCAACAACATCGTGTTTCCCTTGAGCGGCTGCTTCAGCAATTGCCGGGACAAGGGAAGTTGAGAGACCGGTTGTGATAAAAGCGGGGAAAAAGAGAAGTGGAATGGCCATGCCTTCTAATTGTCCATAGAGGGCAGTGGAAGCGGCTACTGAAATTCCAGCGATGGCAAGACTTTGCGAGACGACAATGGGTTCGATGGCATAGGCAAGAGAGCCGACCATTCGACTCGCCGTGACAGGGATAGCAATTCGCATGAGGCTTTTAATTACCATGGAGAACCGGTTCCACATTTGAAACTGAAAAGTTTCCCTAACTTTAAATTTTAAAGGGGGACGCTTTGGATCCTTTCGATAGGAGTGAAAGAGAAAGAGCATCCCAGCACCTTCGCCCAACAAAACCCCTACCATCGCTCCAGCAGCGGCGTATTGAATTCCATAGGGGTAAAGCCAACGCGCAATGATGAGAACGGTGAAAATTCGAACAATCTGTTCAACAACGAGAGACCAAGCATAGGGGCTCATATGTTGACGACCTTGAAAATAGCCGCGGAAGATGGATGAGACGGCGACAATGGGAAGAACCGGTGCAATCCCCATCAAGGGATAGATCGCTCGTGCATCGGTTAGTAAAGTATGAGCAATCCAGGGGGCAGCTAATAAAATTAAAGCCGTAAAGAGAATGCTTGAGATTGAAACAATTAGGATCGAGATGATGAGGGTCGATCGAACACGCTGCTCATCTTTCATCGCTTCCGCTTCAGAAACGAGCTTTGAGATCGCAACAGGAAGACCGGCTGTGGTGATGGTGATGGCGAAAATCAGAATTGGAAAAGCCATTTGAAAAAGACCAATCCCTTCATCACCTATCATACGGGAGAGGGCAATTCGATAGACAAAGCCGAGTACCTTTGTTACAAAACCCGCCCCAACAAGTATTAATGTACCTTGGAGGAATGTTTGCTTGGTCACCGATGGGCCCCTTCCTTCTCCGTAAAGTTAATCGATTAATACAAGCTTATGCCCTTGTCCCTTACCTTCATGACTGGAAAGGCATGGGTAGAGGTGTTCAAAAAAGAAGGAAAGAATTATAATGGATGAAAAGCAGACGGGCCTCAGAGAATGAGGTACTTGCAAACGAGGGAGGGAAGAGCTTAGTGAGACAAACACCACTTAAATCAGTCAGCCACGAACGAGAAAAGTCTGTAGAGCTCTTGTCCGAATCTGAGCTCATGCAATGTATAGAAGACCTTTGTAACAGTAAGGCCGAGGAATTTCGTTATTATGGGTACGAAAATGTAACAGGTGAACAGGTATGGGCATGTGTTTCTGAGAATTACCGTCGGGGATGGCCACGTCTGAATCGGTTGGTGAATGATATTTTATCGCTCAAAGGAACACGGTTTATGAATTGGCTAATGGTCAGTGTCTATAAAAACCCGGGCGAGGAGTAATGCCCAGGTTTTTTTGTCCTTTAAAGCGGCGTCATAAATTGACAAGGCCCTAGTTAACTTGGGATAATGAAAAAAGATTGTCTTTATTCGAAGGAGGAGCGTCAGCATGAGGGTTCGCAAGGGGAAAGTTGTTATCTTCTCCCTATGTATCGTAGCTATCTTAGCGATAATAGGGTCGACGACAAAGTGGGTGACCGATAACCTTACTTTAGGTCTCGATCTACGTGGGGGATTTGAAGTGCTTTATAAAGCGGCACCCCTAGAGAAGGGGCAGAAAATCACACCTTCGATCTTAAGTGATACAGCCGATGCATTGAACAAACGGATTAACTCCATTGGTGTTACGGAACCAGAAATTACAGTCGAAGGAACCGATCGACTACGGATCTCGTTAGCAGGTGTCAAGGATCCCGATCAAGCGCGTAAATTACTCGGGAAGCCCGCTGTGTTAGAATTCCGCGATCCATCAGGAAAGAAAGTGCTGTTGAAAGGATCGGATTTGGTTCAAGGAGCCGCTAAACAAGATTATAACTCTCAGACAAATGAACCCGTTGTCTCCGTAAAATTTAAAGATGCAAAAAATTACGCCGATCTAACGGGCAAATATGTTGGAAAGCAAATGCCGATTTATTTAGATGGTAAAGAACTAAGTTCACCGGTAATTCAGTCTCGTATTCCAAACGGAGAAGCCATGATCAGTGGTAATTTTACGGTGGAAAAGGCGCAGGAACTGGCGGATCTGTTGAATGCAGGCTCCCTACCCGTAAAACTGACGCAACTTTCATCCAATGCGGTGGATGCAAGCCTCGGACAGGATTCCTTACATAAGAGTTTGTTCGCGGGTCTGTATGCGATTGGGTTTATTTTTCTCTTTGTAATCGGCTATTACCGATTACCAGGGGTGATCGCGGTTATCACGTTGATTAGCTATAGCTACTTGGTGCTTCTACTCTTCTCTCTACTCGATGTCACGTTGACATTGCCTGGGATCGCTGCTTATATTCTGGGGATTGGGATGGCAGTGGATGCCAACATTATTATGTATGAGCGAATTAAGGACGAGCTTCGTTCCGGAAAAAGCATTCCGATTTCAACGAAGAGTGGTTCGAAAAGCTCTTTCATCACCATTTTTGATGCACATGTAACAACGATTATTGCTTCTGCTGTGATGTTTTATTTTGGTACCTCAGGTGTGCGCGGGTTCTCGGTTTCCCTCTTAGTGGGGATCTTCGTCAGTTTCTTGACGGCGGTCGCACTTTCACGGATTCTCCTTACCTTGCTTGTCCGCTCCAACCTGTTGCACAAGAAGCACAGCTGGTTTGGTGTCAAGGAGGATGAGATCAGTGAACTATAAATTTGACTTTGTAAAGGCGCGGAAGTGGTTTTTTCTCTTCTCATTGGCGACGATTCTTTTAGGGGTTGTTTCATTATTGGTTCAAGGGCTAAACCTGGGTATTGATTTTGTCAGCGGATCGCGCTTGGAGATTAACTTACACCAAGCCGTTGACAAAGCCAAGGCAGATGCGAAGCTAGAGGAATTGGGCTATGCGTCACCGAACACTCGGTTAGCAGGAAATGATAAGGAATTATTGATTTTTCGCACGGACAAAGCATTGAGCAAGGAAAAAGTGATTCAAATCCGTGATGCTTTCCAAAAAGTGTATGGTAAAAGTGTGGCAGTCAATGAGCAAACCGTCGATCCCATTATCGGACGGGAATTAGCACGTAATGCCATTTACTCCGTGTTGATTGCTTCTATTGGGATTATTGCTTATATCACCCTCCGCTTTGAATATCGATTTGCCTTTGCGGCGATCATTGCAATTCTCTATGACGCCCTTTTTACGATCAGCCTATTTTCAATCTTTCAGTGGGAAGTCGACCTGGTCTTTATTGCGGCGGTTCTAACCATTGTGGGATATTCTACGAACGATACAATTGTTATTTTTGACCGGATTCGGGAGAACGTGAAGAAGGAAAATCCAAAGACCTTTGAAGCGCTGTCGAGTGTAGTGAATACCAGTGTTCAACAGACCTTAGTGCGATCCATCAATACGGTACTCACTGTCGTATTTGCAGCATTGGCTTTGCTGATCTTTGGTGGTGAGAGTATCAAATACTTCTCGATTGCACTCTTGATCGGATTGATTTCTGGTGCGTACTCTTCGATCTGCATTGCGAGTCAGATCTGGATCGATTGGAAGTGGCGTTCCTTAAAACGGGCCGACCAAAATCTGCAATCCGCTGAATAAGATAGACAAGAACCCCATACACTTAGCTTAACCAGGCCGCAGGGGCTTCCCTGCGGTTTTTTAACGAAAAGGATGGTTGATGCTATGCAATCCGAATCCTATCGGTTGGCAGAGAGAGGGGCTTGGGTTGGAATATTGGGAAACGTAACGCTGGCGATCTTAAAAGGTGTAACCGGAGTGATGGCAAACAGCCGTGCCCTGGTAGCTGATGCGGTCCATTCGGCTTCGGATGTAGTGGGCTCCTTGGCGGTTTTAATCGGCGTTCGGGCGGCAAAGCTTCCACCGGATAAAGATCATCCTTATGGCCATGGCAAAGCCGAATCGATTGCAGCCATTATTGTCTCCATCCTATTGGCTCTGGTAGGATTGGAAATTGGATATTCCTCAATCAAGGCGCTTTTCGGTCCGATTTCAGCACCAGAATGGCCGGCCGTAGGCGCGGCGGTGGTATCGATCATCGCGAAAGAAGGGATGTTTCAATATAAATATCGATTAGGCAAGAAGATCCATAGTCAAGCGATTATCGCCAATGCCTGGGAACATCGATCCGACGTTTATTCATCCATTGCTGCGTTAATTGGGATTGGTGGAGCGATCCTAGGTGAAAAAATTCAATTTGATCTTCTGGTTTATTTGGATGCGATAGCCGGAGTATTGGTTTCCCTATTGGTTTTAAAAATGGCCTATCAATTGGCAAGGGAGTCGATTCATAATTCTCTTGACCACGTCTTGCATGAGGAGGATGCAGCGGAATTGGTGGAAGCGGCCAGGGAAGTTGCGGGAATAAAGCGCGTGGATCAACTTCATGCACGGGAACACGGTTTTTATGTGATTGTGGATGTAAAAGCCTCTGTCGATCCTTGGATTACGGTTGAGGAAGGGCATCGCATCGGTAAATCCTTGAAGCAGTTGTTGATTCAGCGTTTTGATCATGTCTTAGATGTTTTGGTACATATTAACCCCTACCATGTTGATGAAAGTGAAGAGGGCCAAGAACCCTCTCATCGTTAACGATGCCAATTTAAAGACGGATCGTTCCTTTTTCATACGAGGATGGTTTCCTGTGCTATAATGGGAAGCGGCAAGAGAAGGGAATGGAGGGTGGCCGTTGTTACAATCCAAAACACGCTGGCAAACGGTTCATGCGGACGAGTCCTGCATGGAGTTGCTGGCCAAGGAGTTAGGAATCCATCCCTTAACCGCCCGCCTTCTATGTAACCGTGGAGTGACGGATCTAGAGGAAGCCCGTCGCTTCTTAACAGTGGATGTCGCCCAGCTTCATGATCCAATGCTAATGGATGGCATGCAAGTGGCAGTCGACCGCATTCGCTCAGCCCTGAAAAGGAAAGAACGGATTCGGATTTATGGCGATTACGATGCGGATGGGGTATCAAGTACAAGTGTGATGATGCGCGTCTTGTGTGCACTGGATGCCAATGTGGATTATTACATACCCAACCGATTTACTGAAGGTTATGGTTTAAATGAAGATGCCCTTCATCAGGCAGTTTCCGATGGAATCAACTTAATGATTTCGGTGGATACCGGAATTAGTGCGATTGTGGAGGCATCCCTTGCCAAGGAGTTGGGTCTTGACCTAATCATTACGGATCACCATGAACCACCTGAAACGATCCCTGAAGCATTGGTGGTATTAAATCCCAAAAAGCCGGGTTGTTCCTATCCTGAAAAGTCATTAGCAGGGGTAGGCGTTGCCTTTAAGTTATGTCAAGCACTGCTTGATCGGGTGCCCAGCGAAGTTTTAGAGATTGCCGCTTTGGGTACCATTGCTGATCTTGTTCCGCTGATGGGAGAGAATCGCGTATTAGCGGCATTAGGACTCATGCAAATGAATCGGAGAAACCACCTGGGTTTATCTTCCTTAATGGATGTAGCTGGATGTGATGGTGAAGTAGGTGCGGGGCATGTGGGTTTTTCCCTGGCGCCTCGAATTAATGCGAGTGGTCGCCTTGATTCAGCAAACAAGGCAGTCGACCTTTTATTGACAGAGGATCCTCTTGAGGCGCGGATGATTGCTGAGGAATTGGATACGATGAATCGGGAACGACAACAGTTGGTGGAGGAAATTACTGCTGAAGCGGTAGCGATGGTCGAAACTGAAAAAAGTAATCATCAGTATTTTATTGTCGTTGCCGCACCGGGTTGGAATGTGGGGGTCATTGGAATTGTTGCCTCCCGTTTGGTGGAAAAATACTATCGACCCGTGATCGTTCTTGGGATCGACGAAGAGACAGGGATGGCCAAGGGATCTGCCCGTAGCATTGTGGGGTTGGACATGTATCGGGCTCTTACACAGTGTAAGGATCTTCTTCCTCACTTTGGGGGTCACCCAATGGCAGCGGGAATGAGCCTGCCCGTATCCGATCTTCCTGAACTTCATCAACGTCTATCCGAGGTTGCCAAGGGTTGGTTAACTGAGGAGGATTACATTCCCTTGTCAAAGGTGGATGCGGAATTATCCGTTGAGGAGATCAATTTACCCCTTGTTGAAGAATTGGAGCAATTAGCTCCCTATGGGATGGGAAACGCTACGCCCCGTTTTCGCATTAAAGGGGCGGGCCTTTCTAAGATGCAACGAATTGGGCGGGATAAAAGCCATTTGAAATTGCAACTGGAGGCAAATGGGTGTTCATTGGATGCAGTCGGTTTTCGCTTTGGGGATTTAGCAGAGCAAGTGTCTCCTTCTGCCAAAATTGAAGTGCTCGGAGAGTTAGCAGTGAATGAATGGAATCATCATCGAATGCCTCAATTGCTTATTCGTGATCTGTCCATTCCTCATGTCCAAATTTTTGATTGGCGTGGGAACAGTGATAAGAAAGAACGTTTTCAATCACTGGCATTGCAATCCCATACGCTATTTATCGGGAACGATAAAGCGAATGGCACAACATTACTGGGAGAAGGTTGGAGCGGGGATTTTTTCTCCTGGAGTGAGTTAGTGGAAGCAGAGGGAAGCGGTTTGTTGGATACGTGCCGTGTCGTGGTCTTATTAAATTTACCTCCTTCGATTCAGGAATTTGAGGAGCGGATTCCTTCCTTTACTCAACTCGAACGTTTATACATGGCGTATGGCGATGCGGAACTGGATGAGGCTCTCAGTCGAACGCCTGACCGCGAACAATTTAAGCGACTGTATGCTTTCTTGGTAGGGAAGAAAGGGATTCGTTTTCCAAGGGATATGGATCGTCTGGCTCGCTTGACAGGATTGTCAAGTCCTTATATTCGCTTTATGACTGAAGTATTTTCCGAATTAGGTTTTCTTCGTCAGGAAGGTGGCAGCTTGGAATTAGTTGTGGGTGCTGAAAAGCGTCCCCTCACTGAATCGAATCGTTATCAACATCAAGTAGAACGTGAGAAAGTCCAGGAACGTTTTGTTTATTCTTCTACGCGTGACCTAAGTCTTTATATCAATGCATTATTACCACAGAAATGAATCCGGGAGGAAAAAAATCATGGACTTTAAAGATAAAATCCGGGTAATTGAGGACTTTCCACAACCAGGTGTCCAATTTAAAGATATCACTACGCTTTTAAAAGATGGAAAAGCTTTTAAAGCGGCAATTGATGAATTGGCGAACCGCCTAGAAGGGAAAGAAATTGACCTCATCGTTGGGCCTGAAGCTCGGGGGTTTGTTGTAGGGACTCCCTTGGCGTATGCGCTGGGTATAGGGTTTGTCCCTGTACGTAAAACAGGTAAATTACCAGGCAAAGTGGTAGAGGCCGACTATAGTTTGGAATATGGCAAAGATAAATTAGCGATCCACACGGATGCGATTGAACCAGGTCAAAAGGTTCTCATCGTGGATGACCTCTTAGCAACGGGGGGAACCATTAATGCAACCCTAAACTTGGTTCGCCAACTTCAAGCCGAAGTCGTCGGTACTGCCTTTGTGATGGAATTGACCTACTTAAAGGGCCGGGAAAAGATTCAAGATGTCGATGTCATCTCGTTGCTACAATATTAATATCGAAAGCACCGAATACGTTCGGTGCTTTTTTTGTGAGGAGAAGGAGGGAGTGGATTGCAACCATTGGTTTTACAACTGGTTGGCCATTCGGGTTCTGGGAAGACGACATTGATTACACAATTGGTGGAAAATCTTACAGCTAAGGGCTATCGCGTAGGAACAATCAAACATCATCACAGGGAATTGGAAATGGATACGGTGGGTAAGGATTCCTGGTCTCACCGGAAAGCAGGAGCCACCCTTGTGTCTTTGGTGGGTCAAAATCAAACGGCGATCTACTATCCGTTTACCTACTCATTAACAGAGGTGTTGGTACATTATCAATCAATGGATTTGGTGCTGGTCGAGGGGTATAAACAAGAGTCCTTTGCAAAATGGGCCATCTTGAAACCAGGAGAAAATATTGACTGGGTGAAGGCGTTGACCCAGATTCAAGCCATCGTGGCATCGGAACCGATGCCGAAGGTGCCATGGCCAGTCTACTACGCACAGGAACTCTCCCCGATGGTGCAAACCCTTACGAATCAATTGGCGATAAGAACAGGAAGGGATGAAGGAACCGAGTCACAATGGTGATTCTCCTGCTTCATTCATTTCCATCTAAATCTTCCCAACATTTCTGATACAATGATCATGAACGACCAATCCTATTAAGCGTGTATAGGGGGAGGATGACCATGCCCTTTTATCATCAGATGGGGAAAATTCCCCGTAAACGGCATACGCAGTTTAAAAAAGAGGACGGGAGCTTGTATCGGGAAGAGGTCATGGGAACCAAAGGCTTCTCAGGAATTCAGTCCATTCTCTACCACCTCCATCCACCGACAAGAGTGAGCCGAGCAGAAAAGATTAGAGATTGGGTACCACTGCTTGAGGAGGAAGGAGCGAATCGTCATCGCCACTTGTTAACCTTGAATGCTTCACCGGGTGGTGATGTAGTGGAAGGGCGGCGTCATTTACTAATCAACGATGATGTTGCCATCGCTACCTGCCAACCAACAGAGTCGATGGATTATTTTTTCCGCAATAGTGATGGCGATGAAGTTATTTTTGTTCATGAGGGTACGGGTGAATTTCAGTCTGTTTTTGGAAGGTTATCCTATCAGCCTGGCGATTATATTGTCATCCCGGTGGGAACAACTTATCGATTCGAATTGGGGGAAGGATCGACGCGTTTTCTTGTTGTCGAATCGACAGGTGAGATTGTCCCACCAAAAAGGTATCGCAATGAATATGGCCAATTGATGGAACACAGCCCTTTTTGCGAGCGGGATATTCGTCTGCCTGAACGATTAGAGACGCACACAGATCGCAATCAGTACCAAGTTCGTGTGAAGGCGCACAATCGTCTCCATGCTTATGAATACGATTTTCACCCCTTTGATGTTGTGGGATGGGATGGTTATTTGTACCCTTATATTTTTAACATTGGTGATTTTGAACCAATAACCGGTCGTATCCATCAACCTCCGCCTGTACATCAGACGTTTGCCGGTCCGAATTTTGTTATTTGTTCCTTTGTTCCTCGTTTATATGATTATCATCCTGAAGCGATTCCCGCCCCTTACTGGCATAGCAATGTGAACTCGGATGAGGTTTTGTATTATGTTGAAGGCAATTTTATGAGTCGAAAAGGAGTAAAGGAAGGATCGATCACCCTTCATCCAAGTGGGATCCCTCATGGACCTCACCCTGGTAAGGTTGAAGGGAGTATTGGTAAAAAAGGAACAGAAGAGTTAGCTGTGATGATTGATACCTTCCGTCCACTCTATGTCACACAAACCGCCTTAGAATTAGAAGATGCCCAATATCTAACCAGTTGGTTGGATGGGGATTGATAGGAGGCACCTATGCAACTGGATCCAGCAAAACAAGAACGCGCTGATAATTACAAATTATTAATTGGGAGTATCTTACCGCGACCCATTGCTTTTGTCACCTCGATCTCTGAAGAGGGGTGTGTCAATGCCGCCCCCTTTAGCTTCTTTACCGTGGTGAGTACCGAACCGCCGATGATATCTGTTTCTGTGGGGCGTAAGCCAGGAGGGGTGCAGAAGGATACCGCGCGGAATATTGCCCAAGCAAAGGAGTTTGTCGTCCATATCGTGGATGAGAGCATCGCCGATCAAGTAAACCAAACAGCTACAGAATTTCCTCCTGATGTGAGTGAAGTTGAAGCGGTAGGGCTGGACTTATTGCCTGGCGTAAAAGTGAAGGTTCCTCGCATCGCTCAGACGAAGGTGCAAATGGAATGTCGTCTGCATCAAATCATCCCCATGGGGGGGACGGGACCCACGCCCAATACGGACCTGATCATTGGTGAAGTTCTTCTTTTTCATGTACAGGATGACTTATATGAGCAGGGGCGGATTCATACAAAGACCCTCAATCCGATTGGACGATTAGCCGGGTCTTCCTATGGCACAATTGGTAAAGAATTTTCAATTCCGCGATTAAGCTTGGAGGAGTGGAAGGAGAAATACGACCACTCTAGTTAGAAATCGCCTAAAATTTTTATATTTTATTTACACATAATTGTATTTTGTTGTATAATAGCGATGGAATGTAAAGTTGATCCAATAGCCGCATTCCAATCAACTGGAAAGGGTGATGTCTTATGTCCATCAGGGTAAACAACGCAATTGTGAACCGAATTTATCAACGATACCAAGTATGTACCAATAGGGAGGACATAAGCATTGAACTTACAAGATTGGGGTTTGGATCCGTTTTTCGAAGAGGGTTATAGCACCTATCAAGCAGATCGTATGGTAAAAGGACGCGTAACATTGGAGCATAGACACTTGTACCGTGTACAAGTCGAAGGTGGAGAGCGCCTTGCATCCATCTCTGGCAAGTTACGTCATCAGGCAGTGGGCCGAGATGGGTTTCCTGCTGTGGGTGATTGGGTCGTGTTACGTGAAGGTGGCGATGGGAGAGCGGTGATTGATGCGATTCTCCCACGGAAAAGCAAATTTACTCGCCGTGAAGCGGGTTTTCATATTGATGAGCAGATTGTGGCAGCGAATGTCGACACAGTATTCTTAGTTATGGGTCTTGATCAGGATTTTAACCTCCGGCGGTTGGAGCGGTATCTTACCGTTGCCTGGGAGAGTGGTGCGATGCCTGTAATTGTCCTGACCAAGGCGGATTTATGTGAAGATCCTGATGAGAAGCGGATGCAAGTAGAACAAGTGGCGCTTGGTGTGCCTGTCCATGTTGTCAGCGCTTTTAACGGTGAAGGTATCGATTGCATGAAGAGATACCTAGAATATGGGCGTACAGTGGCGCTTACGGGTTCTTCAGGTGTAGGGAAATCGACCCTGATTAATCGTTTAGCTGATCAAGAGCTTTTGGCGACCGGTGAAGTACGCGCGGATGGACGAGGACGTCACACAACGACCCATCGTGAATTGGTCCTATTACCCGAAGGGGGGCTTCTTCTTGATACGCCGGGGATGCGTCTCCTTAAGGTCTGGGAGAATGAAGGCGGAGTTGACCATACCTTTGCGGATATTCTCACTTGGGCTGAGCAATGCAAATTTAGTGATTGTTGCCATGAGATGGAACCGGGATGCGCGGTACAAGAAGCGATTGATCAAGGGGTTTTAGATTCCTCGCGATTACAAAATTACCGTAAGCTGGGTCGAGAACTTGCCTATCTCGAACGCAAGAAGAGTAGCGAGGCGATGCGCTCTGAAAAAGAACGCTGGAAGAAATTAACCATCCAATATCATAAAAAGGGATGGCATCGTCGTTAGTAATCGAGAGGTTCGATGAGGAGGTATGAGTATTGATACCGTCGATTCTAAGGGAAGTCCCATATTCTCTAGAAACAGAACGACTGTTCTTGCGTCAACCGGAGCCAGGTGATGGTGCACAGCTCTTTGAAGCCGTGGAAGAAAGTCGAGAAGAGCTGGAACGTTGGTTGGAGTGGTTTAAAACGAATCCCAATGCGATGGATGTTGAAGCGAAGTTACGGGCATATCGCATTCATTGTCTTGAGCGAACCCATTTGATTTATCAGATGATCCGGAAAGAGGATCAACAAATGTTAGGAACTTGTGGTTTATACCGGATTGATTGGTCGGTGCCGCGATTTGAAATCGGTTATTGGATTCGCACGGGTGCGACCGGACAAGGATTGGTAACCGAAGCCGTGTACCGGCTAATGAAAGTCGCCTTTGTAGAATTCAATGCACAACGGGTGGAAATTCGTTGCGATGCAGAAAATAAACGGAGTAGCCAAGTAGCTGAGCGGGCGGGCTTTACCTTAGAAGGGATATTGCGGAATGAGATGCGCTCCTCTGAGGGGTGTTTAGTACATACCGCCATCTATGGAATGACTCCTGATGAGTACAAGGAATGGATAGCAAAGACGACGATCGGATGCCACGAAACAATTAGCAAAAGGGTATAAGATAAACGCAATATCAAAGAGGCATGCTCCGTATGGGGCATGCCTCTTTGATATAGGAAGCCAGGAAGAGAGATCCGTGCTCAGCGGATAAACACCGCCAATAAAGTAACGGAGAAGCTCTGATGAGAGGCTCAGGTTTGCTTGCCTAACAAAAAACCGAGGTAAGCTAGGAGTATGCCAATGCTATAGGTCAGACCCAGGTAGAGAAACATACGCTCTCGCTTTCTTTGGCTCGTTAAACGATGAAGTTCCCAATAAAATGTAGAAAAGGTCGTAAATGATCCCATAAAACCCGTGCCAAGAAAAAGAAGTCCATCGCTTGATGGATGATCGCCATAAACCCATCCAAGTAAAAATGAACCGGTACAGTTGGCGATGAAGGTTCCCCATGGAAGGGCTGCAGTGGACGGATTCAACAAGCGACCGAGGAAATAACGGGTCAAGGAACCGATAAATCCGCCTAGGGCAACTTCTAAGATGGAGAGGATCATTGATCTCCCTCCTTAGCGTAAGGAGTAGTGGAGGAAGCCAGCTTGGCCCCGAGCCAAGCAAAGGCGAATCCACCCCATACACTCAACAGTAGATAAAGGAGAGCCAAAAGAATTTGTCCCGTATGGATGAGTGTGATGGTTTCGACGCTAAACGTAGAAAAGGTCGTAAAAGAACCGATAAAACCGGTTGTTATTGCTGTGTTTAGGGCAGGGTTGGATTGAAAGGGACCTTTTTTTTCATTGAGCCAGGTGAGTAGTAGGCAACCCAGGTAATTGATAAGAAGGGTGACCCATGGAAAGCTGGTTCCTTCAGAAACCAACAGAACAGATAGACCATAACGGAGTAGTGCTCCACATGCACCCGCGATTCCAATAAGAAGATAGGGCATAAGCTTCTCCTTTTCCGATCCAGCAGTAAATAAAAGGTTACCGCTTAGTGTAGCCAATCCTTGCAGGAGGGTCAATCATTCCTTCACAAACATATTTTTTGAATTTCCGGAAAAAAGCCTTGTCATTCAGAGAGAGTCTGTGTATTATATAACAAAGAACAAAATACGGATACTGTACTAATACAATTTGAAGTGATTGATGTGAGGTTCAAAGTGATCCTGGGAAGTCCAGGTGAAAAATTTACAAAGGAGAGGGACGCAATGATGGACCAAAACAGCCTGCGCTATCGGGGAATCTATACTAAAATTCCGGGTGATCCATCGAGGTGGAGAAAATGGTGTGCGATGGGCGAAGTTTTGGTGGAAGAAACCCGGAGAAGAAATGGGGGCCAGTTGCCTCAATATTTGACTTACTCAGGGCTAGAGGCGGAGTTTCCACGGATGTTTCAAATGTTAGCGGATGGTGGAACGATTGGCTTTTCAGGGTCAACTAAAGGAAATCATATGACCTTCCTAGGAAAGGGAGCAGCATTGCGTCCCGATCGAATGCTACGACGTGCAGATTTTCAACGAGGTGAATCGGTTTTATTCTACTATGGTTGTTCGAACCGGGAAAAAGTCGATCGCAACGGATTAGAAATCTTAGATGCACTCCATCGTCACGGTGCTCGGATGGGTGTCGTATCACAAACTGAGGAACAGCGTCATTATTTAGAAGAGCGATATGGTGGGATGTTGATTGGGGCGACCAGTTTAGAAGCGATTTTTTCAGAAGAAGGATCGCGCTTTGATTGGCCTTCCGCTTTGCCTTGGTTTCCAGAGATTGAGCGTTATCAACAAGAATGCGAAGAGACGATCCAATTATATAAAGAACGGACCGTGAAGCCATTATTTCGTCACGTGACCAAGTGGCTTCCAGCAGGGGAAGGATTTGATTTGATTTTTGAGCGGGCGGGTCAAGATACGCTAGGGGTAAGTATTGCACTCCTACGTTCTCACACAGGTCGTGTTGTGTATGCAGAATCCATGGAAGGACGACGCTACAGTTTTTATGCGCCTGACCTTTGGGAGAGTGGACGTCGCGTGTTCATGCCATGCGCAATGATTGATGGAGGATCTTCCTATCCGAGTGAAGACCAAGATAAATCCCTTCAATCAAGTCGCACTTCCTTTCAAGTCCGTCAAACGGGATAAGCGCGAGCATGGTTAGAGAACACAAAAAACGGGGGGATATCCCCCGTTTTTTGTGTTTAAAAAATGATATTGGAATTCAAAAATCATGCTTTTTAAATGTGATCAGGGGTCCAGGATGTGAATTGCAAGGATAATTGTTGGTCAGAGCGGGGTTGCAGAAATCGATCCATTAAATAACGTTGTGGACCTACGACTGCTTTCGTCATGTTTTGCTGGAGTGATCTGGTAGAATGTGGATAAGCTATCAGTGCTTTGAGCGGAGGAGGTTGAGTAGAATGTGGGTTCGATGGCGATGGTGGTGTACACTCGGGGTCATTGCTGGGTTGATTGGAGGTCTATTCCCTGTTCCAATGACTTCAATAGCCGCTGATGCACCGGATCAACGGTTAGAACAACGGTTGCTTACCTTTGCCAAGGGGATAGAGTCACGCTCGCAAGGAGCAGGGATGTCAATTGCTTATCAAGTGGTGTCATTACAGGATCATCGGGTGCTGGCTTCTTACCGGAAAGAGAAGACATTAGTACCGGGTCCTGTATCTCGGTTATGGACGGCAAGTGCATCGTATCATACTTGGTCTACTACCCATCAATTTGCAACCGAACTGTACACTCGTGGGAAAATTAGGGGAGGTATCTTGCATGGGGATGTAATTGTGAAGGGTGGCGGAGACCCTTCTTTGGATGTGGCAGAGGTGGACAAGTTGGCCCGTGCTCTAAAAGAAAAAGGGATACAAAGGGTTACTGGCAATCTTGTCGTGGATGATACGCGTTTTGATCCAACCAAGCTCGGGATCAGTTGGATGTGGGATCAGGAGTCCTTTCCAGCGCATGCCCCAATTGGTGCATTAGACCTTCATGGCAATACGATAGAGGTTGCAATAAAGCCAGGTTCAATAGGAGAAAAGCCTCATGTATCCATTTCTCCAAAATTATCGGATGTTACGTTTTCAAACCAGGCAACTACTTCTTTGGGAAGTAGCAATGCGATCGAAGTGGATCGAACACGAGCGAAAAATGAATATGTGGTTTCTGGAAAAATTGGTCATAGCCATCCTCCCGTTCAATTGCGCCGAACAGTGAATGATCCTTCCCTCTATACGGGAGAGGTATTTCAACAGCGCATGAAGAAAGTCGGGATTCGATTCGCACCCCATTCGCGTGTCATGCAGGGAATCGCCCCCAGTGGGAATCCCCTACTCACACAAAAGTCTCTGCCATTAAAAACATTAGTTTCTAAGATGAAGGAGGTTGAGCATAGCTTAATTGGGGAGGTACTTCTGCGGCAATTGGCTGTAGAAGCAGGTGAGGAAGGTAGTGATACGAAAGGATTAGAAGTGTTGCGTCACTATGCAACGCATACGGTGGGAGTGAAGGATACGTTTCGACCGAAGGATGGATCTGGCCTTTCTCGAATGAGTGTAATGTCCCCTGAACAATTGACCGATTTGATGCAATGGGTGTCACACGATCCTTCTCAAAAAGAGCTGACGACCTTGTTTACTTCCGTAGGAGAAGGAGCGTTAAAGGGACGCATGGAAGGGACCCGTGCTGATGAGAATTTGCGTGCATTTCCTGTGGATGAGCCCGGCATCAGCGGATTAACAGGAATAGTGAAATCCCGCACAGGTGAGCCCTTGGCCTTTTCTATCATGATCAATGGTGTGAGCCGGCAGCAGGTTGCTGATGATTTAGAAGATCGGATGGGCATAACGCTTGCCTCCTATCCCGAGATTCCGGAGGTCAAGGCGGTAAACGATACGGAAAAGTATCCCCTTTCCGCTTTGTTAGATCCACTTGTTAATCGAGAGGGGTATGAAGGAATACAGACGGGGATGGTGGTACGTTCCCTTGACAGCGGTGAAACGATGTATCGACATGAGGGAAGCACGCATCAAACACCTGCCTCCAATACGAAACTGTTGACTTCATCGGCAGCTTTTGATGCCCTGGGGCCAGATTATCAATTTCGGACGGAGCTGGTGGTAGATGGAAAGATCACACACGGTACCCTTCATGGTGACCTTATCCTCAAAGGATATGGGGATCCAACGCTTGCATCAGAAAGCTCCTTGAAGGTACAAGAAGGTCCTACCATTGAAGGAATCGTCAAGGACATCAAAAAAAGAGGTATAAAGCGGATTCATGGGAATATTGCAGTGGATTCAACGGCCTTCTCTAATGAGATCTACGGAAAAGGGTGGGCATCAGACAATGAAAATGAGTATTATCAACCACAAATTACCGCACTAAGTGTAAACCGTGGAACCGTTCGCTTTGATTATTTGCCTGGTGATAAAGTAGGGGACCCCATTCGCTGGAGCCTCACACCACAGACGAAAAATGTCCAAGTAAAGGTTGATGTGACGACAGGAGAAGCCGGTTCAAAAAACACCTTGAAAATTGAACGAAAACGGGGAACCAATCGGATTCATCTCAGTGGGAGCTTGCCCCTTGATTTTAAAGGAGATTATACGCGCGTTCCTGTAGAGCGTCCGCATTGTTACACAGGAGTGCTCTTAAAAGAAGCGCTTATCCGGGAAGGAATCAATGTGACGGATACCCGGGCAGTAACGGAGAAGAGAGTCCCACAAAAAACAGATCCATGGGCGGTCTACTATTCGCCTCCCTTGTCCGAGGTGGCCCGCTATTTAAATAAAGCAAGTGATAATTTTTATGCGGAGATGATCCTAAGAACCCTTGGTTTGGAGAAACATGGCATCGGGTCAGCAGAGAATGGGCTTGCAGTTGTGAAGGATTATCTATGGCGAATCCATTACCCAGGAACTTTTCAAATCGAAGACGGGTCGGGGCTTACTCGATACAATTTTGTCTCTCCTGAACAGTTGGTTTTCTTACTGGCGGCGCAAAGGAAGACCGCTCAATTTGAGGCCTTTTATCAATCGTTACCCTTGGCTGGAAAAGATGGTTCTCTTGCCAACCGCATGAAAAATACGCCCGCTGCTAATAACCTGCGCGGGAAAACGGGCTCACTCACCCATGTAAGCACTCTTTCGGGGTATGTACAAACCCAGGATCATGAATGGTTTGCTTACTCGATCATGATGAATGGATACACCCCGCAATCGGAAACTTCCCTCCAAGATCAGATTGGAGCGGCATTGGCTGGTTATTCAAGGCAGAAAAAGACGACCCCAAACGATAAGGAAGGTGACAGGTTTTGACGACTTCCGCTGAGTTTCGTGGGTTTTGGGTTGATGCCTTTCATGATGGGATAAAAACTGCAGCACAGGTGGATCAACTTTTAAGTGATGTTCAGACAGCTGGGGCCAATGCGGTCATTGTACAGGTGCGTAGACGTGGGGATGTCTACTTTAATCGAGCGTTAGAGCCGCGTACCCAGGATCCCTCTTTAACGCCAGGCTTTGATGCTTTAGATGACCTCATAAAAAAGGCGCACGCTTTACAACCATCAATTGAAGTCCACGCGTGGTTAGCGACTCTTCCCATTTGGAATTCCGCGACGCCTCCACTTTCATCGGACCATGTATTTAACCAACATGGTCCGATGGCAACAGGGCGGGATTATTGGCTAATGGATCGCAAGGATGGTCTCAATCGTAGCGGTGCGGATTATGTACTGGACCCAGGGCATCCCGACGCTGTGGAGTATACAGTCGAGCAGTATCTTAATGTGGTACGAGAATATGAGGTGGATGGTATTCACCTTGATCTTGTTCGATACATGGGTGAGGATTGGGGGTATAATTCAATCAGCGTAGCACGTTTTCAGGCAATTACAGGTTATGTAGGGTTGCCTGGGGAAACCGAGGAAAGCTGGAAAGAATGGCGCCGTCAGCAAGTGACGCATCTTGTGCGAAAGGTTTATTTAAAGTCATTGGCCATTCGCATGAATATCAAAATATCCGCAGCGGTCATTGCCTGGGGAAAAGGGCCAGTCACGATGGACGAATATCACATGAGTGCACCCTTTCAGCAAGTCATGCAAGATTGGGTGGGGTGGCTACAAGAAGGGATTATCGACCTGATGATCCCGATGAATTATGATCGAGAACACGTGGCTGAGCAAAAACTGTGGTACGATCAATGGATTGAATGGGAAAAGGATCATCAATATCAACGATTGATTGCGGCAGGTCCAGGTATCTACCTTAACGCTATGGACGGGAGCTTTGCGCAAATTGAACGAGCGCGTATCACTTCTGTTGGAGGAAAGCGGTTAGCAGGAATCAGTCTGTATAGTTATGCTGTAACGAACAAAGATGGACAGGACAATCTACTTTTCTACCAACAATTGAAGCAGCGATTATTTCAACAATCTGTCTCCACACCTGCAATGCCATGGAAGGGACGGGCTGGAGAAGGGCATATTATGGGAGTTGTTTTGGATCGGCAAGGTGGATTCAAAGATGGCGTCATGATTCAAGTAAGGGGTTGTGGACAAAGGTTTATCCAACGATCGGATGGACATGGTTTTTTTGGCGTTGTTGGTTTGTCGCCTGGATTGTATACTTTGCGTGTATCAACGAGACCTCGTCAACACCATTTATATTGGGTAATTGTCCGTGGGGGGAAAGTTGCACAATTGAAGATGCGCGTTTATTGAGGGAGAATGAAGGCAGCGAAGGATATAGCCCGTGGGGAGCGTTCGGGCTTTTTCCTCTAACTAGGGTTGCTCATTGTTGTGATGCCTGAAAAAAGGAACCCGAACAAGTCAGCAGGAATTGAATACAAGGGGAAGTTTGTAGGAGGATACCTGAATGCAAATGATGATCAATAATAATTCTTTTTATGGTGAGCGAGATAAAGAACGACGTGGGGGTGGCGTGTCTCGTTCGCAGCGGGATGTAAGGGATGCCTTTGAGCGCGATTATGGTAGAATTATTCATAGTGCGGCATTTCGCCGGTTGCAATCAAAAAAGCAAGTCATTGGCACGGATGTTGGGGACTTGCATCGGACCCGGCTCACCCACTCGATGGAAGTTGCACAAATTGCTCGGGGTATCGCCATTTTTCTTAATCATGAGTCTGTGGTATTGCCCCAAGGAGAATCAATTGATATCTCCTTGGTTGAAGCGGCAGCATTGGCCCATGACTTAGGTCATCCTCCTTTTGGTCATGAAGGAGAGCGTTCCCTGAATCGTATGATGGCTTCTTATGGCGGTTTTGAAGGGAATGCACAAACCTTTCGTATCCTTACTCGCTTAGAGGGAAGGCATGAGAAGGGACTTGACCTAACGAGGGGATTACTTTTGTCCGTAATGAAATATCCAATTCTTTATGAAGACGCGGTTGCAGAGGTTACCCATTTTCAAGCGAAAAGATGGCCTCCAAAAATCGGTGTTTATAAAAGTGACCTTGCTAGCTTTAATTGGGTATTGTCTGCCTTTGATAAGGAGGAACGTACGTATTTTCAAAGGGCCGTTTTGGATCCAAGTACGGAATACCGAAGAACCCGTCATTTGTCTTTTGAATGTTCGATTATTGAATTAGCTGATGATATTGCTTATGCAACCCATGATCTAGAGGATGCAGTAAATTTACGTTTAGTGGAACTTGAAGAATTACGGGATGTACTAAATGCAAGTCCATGGCAAGGATTGTATGAAGAATTACATGAGGCGAGTAAGCTAGCCGATGAACTCGATATTGGACAGGATGATTTTAAACATCGACTAAAACAGGTATTTGCTTCATTGATTGCGGTTTTTGTTAATCATGTGGAATGTGAACAATTACTGAGTGAACCTTTCCACTCCAAACGACTTCGGTATCGTGCTAAACTTCCTCAAGAGCTCAAAGCATTAAATGAGCGTCTAAAATTAATTGTCAAAGAGCGGGTCATTCACTCGCAATCGGTGCAGGCTCTTGCATGGAAAGGGGATCATGTGGTTCGGATGTTGTTTGAAGCGATGATGGAGGAAGAGAAATTATTATTAAACAATGATCGTCATCGTATCGCCGAGGATCCTTCTTCTCGAGCACGGGTTGTATGTGATTATATTGCGGGAATGACTGATCCTTATGCATTACGTATGCATGAACGATTGTACGGTACGAATCGAGGATAACGAGTAAATAACCCTCCATGATGGGAGACTAGCGGGTAACACCTGAATGGAGGGAAGTTAGATGAATTTCGTACCCATTCGTAAGTGGATGGTCCTTTTTTGTGTACTGATCCTGCTCATAGGGGGATTCCTCACGGAGGCCGCTTTCGCAGATTCCAGAGAGAATCCGCAATGGATTCTCTCTGGAACGATGCGGCACCTAAATATAGAAGGCGGATGTTGGATTATGGAGGCCCAAAATGGAGAGCGCTATCAGTTAAGTGGGGATCCTGCGATACTGAAACGACTTTATATGGAGGGTCTCCACGTGACAATCTTAGTTGAAAGCGCTTACAATCGATATGGGAAGTGTATGGTGGGGCGCTGGGTGAAAGTGATTCAATTGATCCATGTGGGACAGAGTCAGCCACCCCATCAAACTTCGATGAAGTAGAGAAAAAAGGGAGTGGAGATTATGGAAGAAAAGAAAGGCTTTGCAACGCGTCTAATTCATGGTGGTGCAGCCCCTTGTTCAAAAACCGGTTCGTTAATTCCGCCTTTATATCAAACATCCACCTTTGTCTTCGAAAATATGGAACAGGGAGCACGCCGTTTTGCTGGGGAAGAAGAGGGATTTATTTATACACGCCTAGGGAATCCAACTGTACAACAATTAGAAGAGGTTATCGCTGAATTGGAAGGTGCAGAAGCGGGATTAGCCTTTGGTTCAGGTATGGCTGCGATATCCAGTGTGTTATTAGGCCTTGTTCGTACAGGTGATCATATCCTTTGTGCAGATGGCGTATATGGTTGTACCTATGGTTTGTTAACCATGTTACAGGATCGTTTTGAGGTTCAATCGAACTATGTAGATATGTCCGATGAAGAGGCTATTCGTCAGGGAATTCAACCCAATACCCGTGTGATCTTTTTGGAAACCCCGATTAATCCGACAATGAAAATCGCAGATTTAAAAAAAATTAGTGGCATTGCTAAGGAAGCAGGGGCAATCGTGGTTGTTGATAATACCTTTGCCACTCCTTATGGACAACGTCCAATCGAATACGGTGCTGATGTTGTGATTCATAGTGCTACGAAGTATATTGGGGGGCATGGCGATGTGATTGCGGGTTTGGCAGTGGGAAGAAAAGAAGAAATGGATTCGATACGAATGTCTACCTTAAAGGATATGGGTGGAGTTCTCTCGCCCTTTGATGCTTGGTTGTTATTAAGAGGGCTAAAGACATTAGAAGTGCGAATGGATCGTCATCGAATGAATGCCCAGGCAGTGGCTGAATATTTGGATGCCCATCCAAAGGTCACGCGTGTAGTATATCCGGGTTTAGCCAGTTATCCTCAAAGGGAACTCGCAGCAGAACAAATGAGCTGCTTTGGTGGAGTCATCAGCTTTCAAGTAGAAGGTGGGCTTGAAGGCGCGCGTCGTGTACTGGATGGCGTACAATTGTGTCAACTGACAGTCAGTTTGGGTGAAGTGACTACCTTAATTCAGCATCCAGCAACAATGACCCATTCCGTGATTCCAGAAGCGGATCGGTTACGAATGGGAGTAACCGATGACCTAATTCGAATTTCAGTGGGTCTTGAAAGTGTGGAAGATATTATTGCTGATTTAAAAAATGCGTTATCTTAAAAGGAGATTCCCCCTATCATTACCGAATCAGATGGTGAAATGAAAAAGGGCGAAGGGGCTGATTTGATGCCATAATGGAGGCGGAATCCGCCTCTTTTTTATGTTAACCACGTATAGTTCTCTGTATGAAATTGGTCTTGAAGAGAAAGAAACGATGATGGTATATTGTATCTATAAAAAGAACCGAAAAATTTAATATTTTTACACTTCAATACTTGACAGGCGAAAGAAGACATTTATCGACATACTTAGTAATTGTTTTTATCGAAATTGCGCGTTTATTGATGAGGTAAGGCGAGTGTAGGATGGATAGTAGATATTGACCCGTAAATTTGCATCGCGATGGGGATCCGTTCAGAGTGTTCATTGCTAAAATTCTAATAAAAATAAATTTTGCTTATTTTTGGATTTCACTTCTAGAATGGCAGGTGGTTCAAGTGCTTTTACAATGCCGTCTTCATGGTGAGCTACGAGAAATCCTCCCGCAGATTGATACGAACGTTCAAGCCCTTTTCCGTATGAGTGAAAAAGATGATCTTGGTACGGCTACTTCTGTTTTAGAACGTGTACAAGCTGTGCAGGAGACGTTATACCATCAAAACTTGGTAGGGCGATATCCAGAGGTACATGAGGTAGTCAGTTTTATGTATCTAAGTTGTTTTAGTCTACTTTATATGGAGGGAGAATCATTTATAACGTATCGGGAGGAAATGAAGCGACGATATAAAACATTGCTTCGCACCTTTCGTTTCTTTCCACAGTATGGGTATAGTAGACAAATAAAGCGTAGAATTAGTAACCTATAAATCATCATGGGTGTAGTAGGAAAGTGTCGGGAGGGGTACAGTGCGAATTTCACTTATTCAGATGGATGTTTCTTTTGGAGATCCGATAAGGAATTGGCAACGCGTTGAACAAAGGGTAAGTCAAGCAGTAGCTCAGGAAGGTTCGAATTGGGTGGTGCTTCCTGAACTGTGGAATACGGGATATGATTTAACGCGTTTTGAGAAGATTGCCGACCGTGGAGAACTACCTGAGAAATTGGCTATGCTTGCTAAACAACATCAAATCTATTTAGTAGCGGGTTCGATTGGTGAAAAAGAGGGAGAGCAATTTTATAATTCATCCTATATCTTTTCACCAGAAGGACGCATCGTCACTCGTTATAGAAAAGTTCATCTCTTCCGGTTAATGGAGGAGGAGAAGGTACTTACCGCAGGAAAGCGTGATGGTGCGCTTTTCCCCCTAGGGGATGATTGGGGGGGGCTGATGATTTGCTATGACCTCCGGTTCCCAGAATTTACTCGATCACTTGCGATTCAAGGAGCGAAAATTTTATTTGTAGTGGCAGAATGGCCCCATCCCCGGTTGAACCACTGGCGGTTGTTAAATCAAGCCCGTGCCATCGAAAATCAGATGGTAATCGTTGCGGTTAATCGAGTGGGAACCGATCCTAATAATCAGTTCTGTGGTCATTCGATGGTGATCGATCCATGGGGAGAAATTCTCGTTGAAGGTGACGAGCAAGAAGGAATCTACACAACCGATGTTGACTTGAGCCAAGTGACAACAGTAAGAAAGAAGATTCCGGTTTTTGAGGATCGCATGCCGGATTGTTATTGATCGATCTTGTGTCATAAAAAAGTGTGGCGGATATCCGCCACACTTTTTTACTAATAGTATAGGGTTTCATCATCGGAAGTGGGACTTGCGTGTTTTTGGTCGACGGAGCGTTTGGACTTAGGGAGGGGGGGTTGAGTTGAAGTCGAATCAAACTCCGTCACCAGTGGGGTGCGTTCAATCTCGACTAAGGGATCGGGTGGTGTTGACTCAGTAATTTCAGTCACCATTTTTTCGCGGAACTGTAGGCGCTCCACTTCAACGGTATGTATTTCCTTGCGGATATGGATAGAATTGATCTCAAAATATTTGCTGAGTACATTTTTCAGGTCGAGATGAAACGCTTTTTTATCAATGGTTTCAATTTCACGGGCAATATCGATTTGAATATCCATTTTATGCATACGGGGCAATACCTCCTATGCTGAATTGATTGAAAAGTAGTGCTTTTATCATAGTAAGACAAAGCAAGATCAAGGACAATATCCAAGATCTTCTCTTTGCCTATCCTTTATTAATCTTCCACTTGTTCTTGCTTCGGAACAGGGACATGTTCAAAGATCTTTCCGCTTTCAAAGGTTTTTACCAGTTCCTTTAACCAAGCATAATAAAGCTTTGCTTTTGTAAGCCGCTCTAAGTCGTTGTAAATCATGGTGGTTTCCTCGGGAGTGATGTCGGCTTCATCCAGAAGTTTTCGTAAATCGTCCTCTGTCCGGGAGATTGCGCGTGCATTTAATTCGATTTCCTTATCCCACATGACGCAAAAAAATTCAACGAAGGAACGCACTTGATCGTGTTCGGCTTCATAAAGGTCTTTCCGAACGCCTTTTAACCATTTTTTATGGACTAATTTTAAAGAGGAGAGAGCTCGAACCCCCGTACTCATGCTCGTTTTGCTCATTCCTGTAAGATCCATCATCTCATCTAAAGTCATCGGGTCTTCATGAAAAAACATGGTCCCATAGAGACGACCCATCGATGGACTTAGACCATACATGGCCATGGTTTCGGTCAGTGACTCAATATAAACTCGCCTGGCTTCTTCAATTTTTGTGGGGAGAACCAAAGAAGTTCCTCCTTTCTGCTATGAGTAATTTGCCAACAGTATGTACAGTTTATATTGTACGGTTTTATTTTTTCAAATTCACCCCCTGTTTACAAAACAAGAGGAATCAGCATGAAAGGATACCTACCAGGAATCAGATTGGGAATTGTATCCATGATAAACAGGGGATTGCCTTCATTATCTCCGGTGTGAATGCAAGGTATTCGATTGGAAAGGGTGATTGTAAGGGAATAAGGTGAATTTCAAATGAAATGATAAGAGAATGTACATGATAAAAGGGATGGGTTGTCAAAGACAATTGGGAAATGGTATCATTAGAAACAAACAGTTCGTACAGAAAAAACTGTACAAACAATAAGGGGTGAAACCTTGGAATCGAAAAAAATGTATGTTAATGGTGAATGGATCCACGCTCAGTCCGGAGAGACGCGGGAAATAATTAATCCTTACAATCAAGAGAAAATTGCAATTGTCCCCGAGGCGGGACGTGAGGATACAAAGGCTGCGATCCAAGCTGCTCGTACTGCTTTTGACCAAGGCGAATGGCCACATATACCCGCTGCTGAACGGGGAAAGAAATTGTTTCAGGTAGCGGCACTTATTGATGAGCATAATGAGGAATTAGCGACTTTAGAAACCCTAGATACGGGTAAAACGCTGGTGGAAAGTCGCGCAGATATGGAAGATATCGCTGGTGTATTTCGTTACTATGCTGGGTTAGCGGATAAAGATGGTGGCGAAACGATCGAGCCCCCTATGCCCGATGCCATCAGTCAGGTGGTTCGTGAGCCAGTTGGGGTCTGTGGAATGATTACCCCTTGGAATTATCCATTGCTTCAGGCTTCATGGAAGTTGGCACCTGCTTTGGCTGCTGGTTGTACCATGGTGTTAAAGCCAAGTGAAATCACGCCGCTTACCACGTTAAAAGTGGCTGAGTTAATGGAGAAGGTTGGCTTTCCCAAAGGCGTGGTGAATGTTGTAACCGGACCGGGTGCAACAGTGGGTGCACAGCTATCGGAATCCGATGAGGTTGATTTAGTTTCTTTTACAGGCGGGATTGAAACGGGCCGCAAAATCATGCAGGCTGCCACAGGGAACATGAAGAAAATTGCGTTGGAATTAGGTGGGAAAAATCCGAACATCGTATTTGCAGATGGTGATTTTGAAACAACCGTCGATTATGCGATGAACGCGGTCTATTTCCATGCTGGACAAGTTTGCTCTGCAGGAGCTCGCTTGCTTGTTGAAGAGAGTATTCATGATCGTTTTGTTGAGGAGTTAGTAAAACGAGTCAAGAATATTCGACAAGGAAATGGGATGGATGAAGCCACTCAAATGGGCCCTCTAACTTCTGCAGAGCATCGGATGAAGGTAGAAGGTTACATTCAAGTGGGTCAAGATGAAGGGGCGAAACTGCTGATTGGGGGGAAACGACCCGAAGGAGCTGAGTTCGAAAAAGGATTTTTCTTGGAACCGACGATTTTCGATGGATGTGATACGAAGATGAGAATCGTCCAAGAAGAGACCTTTGGTCCCATTTTGACGATTGAAACCTTTAAGACTGAGGAAGAAGCAATCGCTCTTGCCAACGATTCTGTATACGGTTTGGCTGGGGCTGTGTGGACACAAGATATGAGTCGAGCACAACGGGTGAGCCGGAGTCTGCGTATGGGGACGGTTTGGATTAACGATTTCCATCCCTATTTCCCACAAGCACCTTGGGGTGGATATAAACAATCAGGGATTGGTCGCGAACTTGGAAAGACCGGTCTCGAAGAGTACACGGAACAAAAACACATTTTCCAAAATCTAAACCCTCAACCGATGGGTTGGTTTAAATAACAGGTAAACATTTAAGGGGGAAACACCATGACCATGCGATTCGAACAAATGATGGATCAAAAAAACTTTATTATGCCTACCAAAGTCGTCTCAGGAATTGGTGCATCTAAGCAGGCAGCGGATGAAATTAAAGCGTTGGGTGTTACCAAAGCAATGATCGTTACAGATAATGGGATTTTCCAAGCAGGAATTATTGATCCCATTGCGGAATCTTTGAAGGCTGCTGGACTCGACATTTATATTTTCCATGAGATTCAAGGCGAACCTGACACGGAGTTAGTGGCACGTGGAAGTAGCATTTACAAGGAACAAGGGTGTAATGGACTCGTTGCAATTGGTGGCGGAAGCTCGATGGATACAGCGAAAGCAATCGGTGTCGAAGCGGTGCATCCTGAACCCCTGTTAACCTATGAAGCTTCCGATAATGGTAAGCCTTTGGAAAATCGTATTCCTCCGCTAACGACAATTCCTACAACAGCAGGTACGGGTTCAGAAGTTACCCAATGGGCTGTAATTAAAGATCCTGTTCGGGAAATCAAATTTAATGTGGGTGGTCCATTGATCCCCGCTCACCTAGCGATTATCGATCCTGAACTCCATTTGTCAATGCCGCCTCACATTACTGCAGCAACGGGTGTTGATGCGCTCTCTCACGCTATTGAGTGTTATACCATGCACCAATCACAACCGATTACGGATGCCTTTGCGTTGCTCGCGATTGAATACGTAGCAAAATATCTACGTCGGGCTTATGCCAATGGTGGCGACATTGAAGCACGTTATGGTATGGCGCAAGCTGCGATGTTAGCAGGACTTTCTTATGGGAGTGACTCTGCAGGAGCGGCTCATGCGATGGCTCAAACACTTGGTGGAATGGTTCCTGTCATGCATGGTCAATGTGTATCCGCCATGTTGCCTCCTGTGATGGAATTCAACTGGATGGGGAACCCAGAGAAATTTGCACGCATTGCTGTTGCCATGGGTGTCGATATTGAAGGGATGACACTGGAAGAAGCGGCGAAATCAGCGGTACTTGCTGTAGAAGAATTAGTTTTGGATGTTGAGATTCCAAGTCTGATCGAACAAGGTGTTGATCCTGAACAAATCGAACGATATGCTCAGGCGGCGATGGAAGATCCTCAGACCTTTGGTAACCCACGGGTGATTAAGCGAGTCGAAGATTATCATTGGATCTATCGGCGTTCCTTGGGCTTAGAAGATTCTACGTTATATTAAACACCAAAGATAAAAAGGGCTCCCAACTGGGAGCCCTTTTAATTATTTTTTTATTTCCATACAGCTGACTAAACAGGCAACAAGGGCATTTCATAGACTGATAGCAGGAGGTGCCCTTGATATGATGAAAATGGTGATTGATCCAGGACATGGAGGTGAAGATCCTGGCGTAGTAGCAGGGCAATTGCGTGAAAAGGATCTTACCCTTCAATTAGCCCTACGAATGAGGGGGTACCTGACGAGTCGCTATCGCGTCCATGTCTATATGACACGCACAACGGATCGAACCCTTCGGCTTCGTGAGCGGGTGTCGTTGATTAATCATCACTATGCTGATTTCTTTTGCTCCCTTCATATCAATTCAGGCAAGGGGCATGGATTGGAAAGCTATGTAAGTAAATCATCCTCTCTGGATCAATCCATCGAAGTACAACATCGTATTCACACAAAGGTAATCTCATTATTAGCACCCTATAAGATCATGGATCGAGGAATGAAACAAGCTGACATGTATCTCTTGCACTATGCCATGGTGCCAGGAATTCACTTCGAGTGTTTGTTTATTGATACCGTTGATGAGCAACGGTACCTACAAAATCACTCCTTTATGACAAAGTTAGGGAATGCCATGGGTGAGGGGATCGCAAAAGCTCTACAATTCATCCCCCGTAGGGCGGGAATTGTCTACCGAATTATTGCTGGTTCGTTCAACCAACGTGAGCAAGCAGTCGCTTTACAGAAATACTTACGCCTGGGTGGCATTGACTCGATGATTATGAATGTGGGTGCTTCCCACCAATGTTATCAAGTGCAGGCGGGGGCATTCCAAGTTCGGTCCAATGCCGAAGCACGATTGCAAGACATCAAGGATATGGGATTTCTCGATGCCTATATTGGATAGGGCCTATGGATGGGTGGGTGTGAGGTAGAAGAGACCTGCACTTACCGTTTCCACTTCCACACGTGGATGGTATTGCCAAATGCTTTCACGAAGGCGCTGTTTTTTTTCTTCATGGAGCTCATCACTCATTCGCCACTCCTCAGGATAAAAAGCATGCAGTTGGGCTAATTCTTGATTTAGCTGATCCATCGCTTGATCGGCCCAGGTGAGGTCTTGATTCTCAATCCATCCTTGTAGCCAATATTCTAATTCACCAACGGCTTCAGGGATGGAGAGGATGGAGGGCAGGGTATGGCGCCGATCAGGTAGTTTATGGGTCCAATCACGTCCCTGTAGTTGTTGATCAAAGCCTTCGCTGATCGCACCCGTGCGAAGGTCAATTCCTAAGCTGATCAGATGGTCTTTTTTACGATCACATAGAAAAGAGACCTGATAATGAAGAACGAGCCAAGGTTCATAGGGAAGGGATCCTTCTTTAAGTAGACGAGGTCTTTTATCCTCGTAAAGCCTAACAAAACGGCCGTGGTTACGGGCAGAGCGGAGCATTTGCTGAAAGCGTGGAGCGCCAGAAGTGAGCAGATCTTCACGAACACCAGAGGGCGCTTTTCCTGGTTCAAAGGTGAATAATAGCGTAGCGGGTTGTGGTTCTAAGCCCATCTTCTCTACATACATCCAGTAAAAAGGGCGTTGAATAATATCCTTATCCACTTCAATGGAAAGGCGAGTTTCTATATAATCAGGATGCTTTTCGATCATGTGACAATCATAAGCTTCTAAGTAGCGGAGGGTTAAGGATCTAACTTGATTGGGTTCCATCCATCAACACTTCCCGTTTTTCAATTTCCGTTCGGACTTGTTCTTCAGCACTGGCAAATTGGTCGCCAAGTTTGTCTAATTGTACTTGGATTTCTTGATCGTCCTTAGACTCGATTAAAATTCGCATTAAATTTTGCTCTACATCTTCTTTTAAGCCCATTTTCTCAAGGATGGTGTCAACTTCACCAATTACAGTCCGAAACATATCGATTTTTTCGTGGAGAAGCCAAACAATATGTTCTTCAATCGTATTTTCGGTTGCAAAATTAAAAATGGTAACATCCTCGGATTGTCCCAGTCGATGAATGCGTCCAATCCGTTGTTCTACGCGCATGGGATTCCAAGGAAGATCATAGTTGATGATGTGGTGACAAAATTGAAGGTTGATCCCCTCTCCCCCTGCTTCGGTAGCGACCATGACCTGAGCTCGAGTTTGGAAAATTTCCCGCATCCAATCCTTTTTATTGCGTGCAAAGCCCCCGCGATAAGGGACTGCATAGATATTGTGTTCATTGAGTGCCCGTATCAATAGGTCCTGGGTCGCGCGATATTCAGTAAAAATGATGACCTTATCATTAATTTCCTTCACCAGGCGAAGCGCTTCATTGACCTTTGACTGCGTTTGGACAGCTCGAAGCAGCCCTGCCAGGTGAAGGACTTCGGGGGAAAGAGATTCTAATCCGTCGCTTTCTCGTTTAAACAGCTTAAATAGGGTGTGAAAGGCAGCATCACGGCTACTACATACCTCCCGCTGTAAGGTGATGAGAGAGAGTAGGCTTTTTAATTGGCCGCGGTTGGACTGGTATTGTTCACGAATAAACTGTGTAATTCCTTCATAGAGCGCGCGTTCCTCTGGAGAGAGGGTGACTCGTACGGTATGGACATGACGTTTGGTGAAGGAGATATGACCATCACTTCGTTTATTGCGAATCATGACGCGATGAACTTCTTCCCGCAGTTGATCTTCATTTTTGGGTTTTCGTTTGCCGGCAACATAGGTTGTGTTGAAAGAGGTTTGTTGTCCAAGTTGACCAGGTTTTAACAAGGTAACGAGGTTATATAATTCGTGTAGATCATTTTGAATGGGCGTTGCTGTGAGCAGTAGGGTGTATTTCTTTTTCATTTCATTAATAAACTGCCAGTTTTTTGTACGGCGATTTTTTAATTTGTGGGCTTCATCAACGATCAATAAGTCATAATGACGATTTAATACTTTACTGCGGTGAGGGTCTCTTTTAGCCGTATCAATTGATGCCACGAGAATATCGTACTGATCCCACATCCACTCTTTTTTTTGTGGCGTTGCAGGAATTTGAAATTTTTGATTCAGCTCACGTGTCCATTGGAGAACCAAGGAGGATGGGACTAAGATCAACGCATTCTTAACAAGCCCTCGTACCATGTATTCTTTTAAAATGAGGCCGGCTTCAATGGTTTTTCCTAGGCCCACTTCATCCGCAAGGATCGCACGCCCCTTCATTTGACCGAGCACTTTCTGAGCCGTTTCAATTTGGTGAGGAAGTGGCTCAAAGCCGGTAACATATTCTAAGCAACGGAGGGTATCAAAATCAGGAATACACTGCAGCTCAGCGGCTTCCAACGCAAGACGATAACGTTCCCAGGTCGACCATCCTGACTCTTGCTCCATGTTCTTAAGGAAGTCATTTAACCATGTACGATCCACGCGGATAGGTAGAGATTCCATTTTTTAACCTCCGAGGAAAAATTGTCATCATGCGTTGATCCTAGTATGAGTGCATTTCTCCTTCTTTATGTGCCAGAGTTTTTCCTAGGGACCAGATACAAAAAGGCGAATGATGGTTTTTTGAGAAGCCGTTCACCCGGAATAGCCTCTTCATATAGTAGTAGCAACACACGATGGATGAGGGGGTAGGTGTGATGCGGTCACCACTTCCTATATACACGTTGCAGGTGGATCCAACTTTGTGGCAACAAATGAAGTTTAATGTATGGAGTAGTCATCCCGCACCTGCCTTGCTTCGAATTGAAGATGGAGAAGAGGTCAGAGTAGGGTGTTGCTTTCGAGGGGCGCATACCCGTGTATTATTAAAAAAATCCTACTATCTCATTGACGAAGAACACGGACAGGAAGTGCATCTGAATGCGGAATATGTGGATAATTCCTTCATTCGAAATAAACTCTCCCTTGATTTTTTCAGAAGCATTGGGGTGATGTCCCCGCGGTCACGTCATGTGTGGTTACGCATCAATGATAAAGATGAAGGCTTATACCTTGCTTTAGAATCAGTCAATGCTTCGTTTTTTCGTAGGCGGAATAAACCAAGGGGTTCTATCCATTATGCAGTGAATGACGATGCCAATTTTTCAAGACGGAATACTCGCAACGAGATCAAAGAGGATTTGTTATCGGGTTATGAACGCAAAGAGGGGGTTCCATGCGATGATGAAACCCTGCGAAATTTTTTATCATGGGTGAATGGAACACACACCGCCATCTTTCGTGAAAAGATCGGCAATTACTTAGATGTCGAAAACTACCTTCGTTGGCTGGCAGGTGTCGTATGTACACAAAATTATGATGGTTTTTTACACAATTATGCTCTCTATCGCAATCCGCTTACCGGTTGCTTTCAGATTATACCCTGGGATTTTGATGCAACGTGGGGACGAGATTGTAACGGTAGGGTTATGAAATATAATTTTGTCTCAATTAAGGGGGACAATCAATTATCCGCTCGATTATTAGCCATTCCTCAATATCGTCGTCGTTACTGCGATATTCTGGAAGTCATCCTCCACAAATATTTTCATCCCAAAGTGCTACAGCCCATTATTCAACATCATTATGAGCAACTTGCCCCTTATGTGTATAAAGATCCGTATAAACCGGGTTTAATAAAACGC
Source organism: Marininema halotolerans (assembly GCF_900116235.1). Classification (GTDB taxonomy): domain Bacteria; phylum Bacillota; class Bacilli; order Thermoactinomycetales; family DSM-45169; genus Marininema; species Marininema halotolerans. The sequence goes on from NZ_FPAA01000004.1 coordinate 65,925, forward strand.
TTTCGCCACGAACACAAGCAAATTCTTGCATACATTCATCAACGGCGCACTTATTTATTGAAACAATTAAAAGAGCTTTCTGCACATAATAAAAAATATCGTGAGACTGCATATAAAAGAGGCCACAAACATGTGACCTTATCCTGCAGTCCCTAGGTGCTATTTGCTCTTTTTTGTTTTCGCAGGTTTTGCTATGTGGCTTTGTAATTGCTTAACTTCTTTGCGTAAGGCTTGAATTTCTTGTTGTTGGACTTTTAACATTTCGATCATCTCTTGCGTATTGATGATATTGACATTCACATTGGTAATTTTCTTTTGTGCTTGTTGATAGTATTGGGTGCGCTGCATATGCTCCCATTCATCGAAAAACAAGATATACTCCCCTCCATTTCCATTGGGGCACGGGTACTCCAACCGATGGAAAAAAATAACCGGTCGGATGAGGACCGGTCGAAGCCACGGAAACTACCGTTTTTTCTGGGAGCGTACTTGGTTTACCACGGAATCAATCTGGGTCTTTTTGAGACCAGCTTGCCCCAATGTGTCTTCGAGATTACCGAGATCATCATCACCGTTAATGATGTTGATATTCACATTGGTTATGGTATCCCCTCTTCGACGTCCCCGGTTAGGATCTCTATAACCTCCCCAACCACAGTCGCCCCAGCCACCGTCCCAATCGTTGATATATCCGGACACGAACTCACCCCCTCGATATGACTTATTAAAAATGAATGGCAAGCGACGTTTTGTTAATCATCGCGTTTAATGATATTGATATTGGTGTTCGTAATGCAGTCACGACCACAACATTGGCAATTTTTCCGATCGCAACAACATCGATCTTTTCTGCAACCATCACTACTAACAAAATTCTTAAACCCATCTGCCATGGGATTTCAACTCCTGATTGAAATTCATACGTGGTGTTATTTGTTTTTTACTTCACCTGCAGTTGTACCATTGTCGCCGCGTTTAATGATATTGATATTGGTGTTCGTAATGCAATCACGACCGCAACATTTGTTAGAGCCACAACCGCATCCGCAACTACCCCATTTACCCCATTTACCCCAGTCATTGAGATGTGCTGACATTGTGTCACCCCCTTTCGTGATAAGGTAAGAGGGACCGTTTCATGATCGCTGCCGTTGGGAGATTGATAGGAAGAACTTCAATCTCTTTCCCTCTGGCTTGATATATTCATATGCGAGGGATGAAAGATTGTTTAGACGGATGGTAGAGGGAATATGCACATCTTTTATAGAGTAGTAGAGGGCATTTGATAGCAGGGTATCGAAATACCATTCAAGTTGTGGCACAATGAAGATGAAAATTCCCAAGCTACGGCGGTTGATGACGGGAGGAGAGACCACAAGTTGTGGCGCCGAAGGAGCAAACCCATGTGGTGAATCTCTCAGGCAAAAGGACGCCCGTCGGACGTTCCTCTGGAAAGCGCTTAATTCAATGGGCCACCCAAGGGGCACACCCGATGCCAACGGGTTTAACTCTCAGGTATCCGGACAGAGGGTAGTCAGGAAGCTTTCATTCTAGTTACACACGAAGATCCAATTCTCATGGAGGTGGAACATGTGGCCGAATTGAAACGGACCTCTCTCTATCCTGTGTACAAGGATGAAGCGAAGTTAGTCCCCTTTGGAGGATGGGAGCTACCGGTTCAGTTTTCTGGTATTAAGCGAGAACATGAAGCAGTGCGAGAAAAAGCAGGGCTCTTTGATGTCTCTCATATGGGAGAGATCGAGGTCATTGGACCGGATGCCTTTGCCTTGGTACAACGTTTGACAACGAATAATGTGGAAAAGGCTGTTCCAGGACAGGCCCAATATACCGCGATGTGTTACCCCGATGGGGGAACTGTTGACGACTTATTGGTCTATCGCAAAGGGGAAACATCCTTTCTACTGGTGGTCAATGCAGCCAATATTGAAAAGGATCTGGAATGGATTGAAAAGCATGCCGTGGGCAATGTCGAAGTAAGGAATATCTCTAAAGAAACGGCACAACTTGCTTTGCAAGGTCCGCTTTCAGTTTCTGTGCTGCAAAAATTGACTGAGACGAATCTCGCTGAAATCAAACCCTTTCGTTTTCGTGAGTCGGTTGAACTTTCTGGAGTGAGTGGATTAGTTTCTAGAACGGGATATACTGGTGAAGATGGGTTTGAAATCTATCTTCCAGCGGAGGATGCTCCAAGCTTATGGAAGAGTATCCTCGAAGCGGGTGAGGCGTTGGGAGTGATTCCATGTGGATTGGGTGCACGGGATACCCTTCGTTTTGAAGCGAAACTTGCTCTCTATGGCAATGAATTATCGGCGAGCGTGAGTCCGGTCGAAGCAGGGATCGGATTTGCAGTGAAGCTTGATAAAGGAGAGTTTATTGGTAGGGAAGTACTAGCGAGACAAAAGGAAGAAGGTGCTCCTCGGAAGTTGGTTGGATTGGAGATGATTGGACGTGGCATTCCGCGTTCCAATTATTCGGTCTATCGAGGGGAAGAGGAAGTCGGTGTGGTGACAAGTGGAACACAATCTCCAACGTTGAAGAAAAATGTAGGCCTCGCCCTCATCCAACGCGAATTAGCGGAGTTGGGGCAAGAGCTTGATGTTGAAATTCGGGGAAAACGAGTGGTAGCTAAGATTGTTCCTACCCCGTTTTATAAACGCTCATCATGATGAGAACGGAGGAGGAGACCGGATGACATACCGTTATTTACCCATGACAGAAGAGGATCGGCGGGAGATGCTATCGGTCCTCGGCATCGATTCTGTCGACGAACTATTTGAAGATATTCCAGAGGGTATCCGGTTTAAGGGACGTCTAGCAGTACCGGAACCACTGTCAGAACCCGCGTTGACAAAGCATATGGGGCGAATGGCCCAAAAAAATGCATCCTTCGATCACTATGCATCCTTCCTGGGTGCTGGAGCGTATGAGCACTATGTTCCGAGTGTCGTGAACCATGTGATCTCCCGTTCTGAATTTTATACTGCCTATACCCCTTATCAACCTGAGATTAGCCAAGGGGAACTTCAAGCGATCTTTGAATTCCAAACCATGATTTGTGAATTGACAGGGATGGATGTTGCGAATTCTTCGATGTACGACGGTCCTACGGCATTAGCAGAAGCGGCAGGTGTGGCTTCTGCAGTTTCTGGGAAAAACAAAATCCTCGTTTCTAAAGCGGTCCATCCAGAGGCCCGTCAAATCTTAGCCGTACAAGCAAAAGGGCTAGGTCTTGAGGTAATCGAGATTCCATGTCGTGAGGGGGTTACCGACCTTGACCGCTTAAAAGAAACGGCGGATTCTGATACGGCAGGTGTGATCATCCAATCTCCCAACTTCTATGGAAATATTGAGGATCTGTCTCAAATTGAGCCGATTGCCCATCAGCATAAAGGCATTTTTATTGTGAGTGCAAATCCGGTTTCCCTTGGATTATTAACACCCCCTGGAGATTTTGGTGCGGACATTGTTGTTGGTGATGCACAGCCCTTCGGTATTCAGGCACAATTTGGAGGGCCGCATTGCGGGTTCTTTGCTGTCACCCGTAAATTGATGCGAAAAGTTCCTGGACGGATCGTGGGACAAACCGTGGATGAAGAGGGGATTCGTGGATTTGTGTTAACCCTCCAAGCACGAGAACAGCATATCCGTAGAGAAAAGGCGACCTCTAATATCTGTTCCAACCAGGCACTCAATGCCTTAGCGGCTGCAGTTCATATGACGGCTCTTGGTAAAGGTGGTCTACAGAAACTGGCACGCCTTAATTTTTCCAAAGCTCACTATGCGAAGGAACAATTGATTCAATTGCCAGGTGTAGAGCCACTCTTTGATCAGCCTTTCTTTAATGAGTTTGCAGTGAAATTATCAAAACCGATTCACGAGGTTAATCGTGCGCTCTTACAAAAGCGGATGATCGGGGGCTATGATCTTGGACGGGATGATGAACGCTTGAAAGGGGCTACCCTCATCGCTGTAACCGAGATGAGAACAAAGGAAGACATCGATGAACTGGTTGCTGGATTGGGGGAAATCCTATGAGCGCAGAAAAGGAACTTATCTTCGAACTTAGTAAACCCGGTCGTGTCGCATTTAGTTTGCCAGAGAATGATGTTCCCGATAGGGATCCAAGTGAGTTATTGCCAGAGGGAATGATTCGAAAGACCCCGGCAGAATTTCCTGAGGTCTCGGAACTGGATTTAATTCGTCATTATACCGAACTATCGCGGAGAAACTATGGAATTGATAATGGCTTTTACCCGCTAGGTTCCTGTACGATGAAATACAATCCGAAGGTCCATGAAGATGTGGTTCGTTACCCTGGCTTTGCGAAAATCCACCCTTATCAGCCGGAGGAATCGGTTCAGGGTGCACTCCAACTGATGTTTGAATTACAGCAAGATCTTGCTGAGATTACAGGGATGGATGAAGTAACATTGCAACCTGCTGCCGGTGCTCAAGGGGAGTGGACCGGTCTGATGATGATTCGGGCATATCATGAGAGCCGCGGAGAAACCAAGCGAAACAAAGTGATTGTTCCGGATTCGGCCCATGGAACCAATCCAGCCAGTGCAACAGTCGCAGGCTTTGAATCGGTCACTGTAAAATCGAATAGTGAAGGGCTTGTCAGCGTCGCTGATCTAAAAAAAGTAGTAGGGGAAGATACAGCCGCACTGATGCTGACAAACCCCAACACCTTGGGTCTTTTTGAACGAGAAATTAAAGAGATTGCGGATATCGTCCATGATGCAGGGGGTCTACTCTACTATGATGGAGCCAATGCCAATGCGATTTTAGGGAAGACGCGTCCGGGGGATATGGGATTTGATGTGGTTCATCTGAACCTTCATAAAACCTTTACGACGCCACATGGCGGGGGTGGCCCTGGTTCTGGTCCTGTGGGTGTGAAAAGCGTCCTTTCTCCTTTTCTTCCAGTACCCGTGGTATCGAAAAGCGAAAAAGGATACTACTTTGATGCGGATCGTCCCCAGTCGATTGGCCGCGTGAAGGCCTTTCATGGGAACTTCGGGATGCTGGTACGTGCGTATGCGTATATTCGGACCATGGGCCCCGATGGACTGCGTCAAATCTCTGAAAATGCCGTACTCAATGCAAACTATATGATGAAACGCCTCGAAGAACATTTTGAGGTTCCGTTCCCACAATATTGTAAGCATGAGTTCGTCCTCTCTGGGAATCGTCAGAAAAAGTTAGGGGTACGAACCCTGGATATGGCGAAGCGTTTGCTAGACTTTGGCGTTCATCCCCCCACGGTCTACTTCCCGTTAATCGTGGATGAGTGTATGATGATTGAACCCACCGAAACGGAAAGCAAAGAGACATTGGATCAGTTTATTGACGTGATGGTGAAGATTGCAAAGGAAGCGGAGGATCACCCGGAAGTCATTCAAGAAGCGCCTCACCATACGTTGGTGAAGCGTTTGGATGAAGTAGGGGCTGCTCGAAAGCCCGTTTTGCGATGGGAGAAGAGCAACCAATAATACCATATAGTCCCTAAGCAACCTCGGTTCGATATTTCATCGAACTGAGGTTGCTTATTTTTTTGGAATCATATCGTGAAATTTAGTAAATTTATTTTAATAAGTAAATAAATCACAAAAAATAAATTGTTATTATTTCTTTAAAGCATAATTTAATTCATAATCAATGATTATTAAGTGAAAATTTCCTATAGAAGAGTTTTTAACAGTATATTAATGGAATAATAATAAATATATTAATAAAAAAATAAAAAATCGATTGAAAATCCTATCTTTATATACTACAATAACTATTGTTAATTACACCAAAGGATGTAAAGAGCTTGCGAAAAATGATATTTTATCTTCTCTCAATTATTCATAAGGATGTGATAATATGGAAAAACGTTTAATTAGCTTACTCGATACTACACTTCGGGATGGTGAACAAGCGCCTGGTAATGCTATGACACCTGAACAAAAATTGAGATTAGCTCTGATGCTCGAAGATGCTGGCGTACATACCATTGAAACGGGTTTTCCTGCATCATCAAGTACGGATTTTATAGCAACCCAGATGATCAGTTCACAGTTAAAAAAGTCATCGTTTGCAACGTTTTCGCGTGCCTTAGTAAAAGATGTGAAAATTGCAATAGATGCTGGTGGAGTGAGTGATCGACATCTTGTGATGCTAGTCGCTACTGGTAGTGATCTGCATTTGAAAAATAAACGCCATATCACGCGTGAGCAAGGTCTTACCGAAATAATTGAAGCCGTAACTTATGCAAAGGATCAGGGCCTTCAAAATGTTGCAGTAGGAATCGAAGATGCAAGCCGTGGAGAGTATGATTATATTGAATCGATTACGAGGACGTCTATAAAAGCAGGTGCAAACCAAATCATCCTTGCTGACACAACTGGATATGCAACGCCCACCTCTTTTGGTGATTTGGTTCGTTTTGTACGTAAGATTTCTGGACCTGATATTAAAATTTCGACTCATTGCCATAATGATCTTGGTCTTGGTGTTGCAAATGCATTAGAAGGTCTTAAAGCGGGTGCGAACGAAATACAGGCAACGCTTGGTGGGATAGGTGAACGAGCAGGGAACACTTCACTTGAACAAATTGTGGCAAACCTTTACTACAAGGGAGATGAATATGGATTATATACGACCGCTCGTCTTAATAAGTTATATAAAGCTTATATAACTTTACAAGACATTATTAATTTGGAAGAGTCTCGGATGCAGCCCTTATTTGGTAAATATGTATTTAGTACTGCGGCTGGTATTCACCAACAGGGTATTTTAAACGATCCGAATACTTATGAATATGTGAAACCTCAGGATTTAGATAGAGAAAGGCAACTATTAGTAACTCGCCACTCAGGAAAAACAATCATTCGCCATCTTCTACAGGAAAACTTTGAAACTCATAACAAGGATGAAATTGATTATTTGTATGATAAATTTATTTTCAATCAACAATCCAGTATGTGTGATGATTTAAATGATTTCAAACAAAAGATCTTAAGTGAACTTGAATCCAAATCGACTGAGGAGGCAGTGCTTTGAAAAAGGCATTACTTGTATTGGATTTAATCAATGATATTGTTCATGAAGATGGCAGTGTAAGTAAAGATGGATTTTATGATCAGGTGCAGCAGCGACAAGTAATTGCAAATACTGCACGAGCCATCGATCATTGTCGACAAGAAGATATTCCTGTTATTTATGTAATTTTCGGTTATAGCGATGGTTATCCAGAATGGAGTGAACAACCGAAATTATTTCGTAATGTAAAAAGTAGACAGCAGGTCTTGCTAGGTACCTGGGCAACACAAGTACATGATGATCTGCAGCCCTTACCGAATGATGTAATTATTACGAAGCATCGTATTGATCCATTTTTCAACACGAATTTAGATATCGTTCTACGTTCAATGAATATTGATACTCTTTATTTGACTGGAGTTTCGACAGATTTTGTTGTATTGAGTACGGTTTTAAGCGGACATGATCGTGGATATGGAATTAGACCATTAGAAGATTGTATCGCATCTAGTGATTCCTACAGTCATGAATGTGCAATGACAGTGATAAATAAACTTTCTGATGTTTACAGTGTTGAACAATTCATTAATCATGGCATTTGAAGAATAGTATGATCAGCAATAGACTAGCAGTTGGTTCACCTATGTCAATTTAGAGAGGAAGATTCCCTATGAAACCGTTTCACATCTTTTCAGAGACTGAAAATAAGGAATTGTGTTTAGCGCTTTCCAATCTTGCTTCAATCTCACCACACGTTGAATATACGAGGTTTAAGGACAGGATGATTCGCAACGTTCAAGAGGGTTTAATTCCTGAATTTTTTATTGCGCTATGTGAACGTATACGTTCTGAGAGAGAAGAAGGGAATCATATTCATGTTCTGAAAAATTGTCCGGTTGATACGGATATTCCAGAGTTGAATCATGATGATCCGGTGAGTGATAAGTATCGACTTAAGAAAACTTTTCTTGGTGAGGCCTTCTTAGGGACATTTTCCTATCTTCTTGGTAATCCACTTTTGTCTTATGCAACACGTAACAATGGTGATTTTTTTACTGATGTAGTAAGTATTAATCGTTTTCGAGGCAAACGTACAGGCTTTACTGATGGGGATCTAATTTTCCATAATGATCGTTCAAGTCATCCAGTGAAGGCTGATTATATCACGCTTTTGGGCTTGCGTTGTCCAGAAAATGATCTCGTTTATACCACGTATATTGATGGAAAAGATATTTTTAGTCACTTATCCGAAGAGCAAATTCGTGTGCTAAGTGAAAATTGGTACTATACGGAAGTGGATGATTTAACGAAAGAGAAAGTGAAAAACTGGGATAGATCAAGTGCACATGCCATCATTAATGGTGAAACGATTTGTTTTCAAGATACGCTTACTCAACCCATTTCCAATGCGCCAACGTGTGCAGTTGAAGCATTGCTTGCATTCAAAGATGCTATGACGAAGTCACCTAAAATGCGTCATCGAATTGAATACGGTGATTTACTAGTTTTTGCAAATCAATATGGACTTCATAATCGTGAACGTATTGAAGTAAATAATCCTGATGAAGTATCTAAGCGTTGGCTTTTAAAAACCTATACATTTAGGGATTCTACAGTAGCTGATACCTATGCTGATTATTGGTATAACGGTATTTATGGTTGTGCCAGTGATAGAATAGAGAAAGTTTTGAAATAGAAATGAAGTATAAATTGAAAGGGATGAGTATTATATGAAAGACATGGATCTCATGAATCAAGTAAACAAGATTATACAGGGATTGCCAGTCCTTCTTAAAGAGGATCAATCAGGTGTTCTGTCCGAAGCGGAAATCAATTTTACACCGTTTATAGTAAATGATCGGTCAAAATCTGAAATTCATTGGCTATTCCGTCCTGAGGAAACAGGTGGGTGTGGTGCTGCACTTGTCCGTTACCATCCAGGAGGAGAATCACCACTGCATGAGCATACAGGCTTTGAGTTCGCGTATGTGCTTGATGGAGAAATGATTACGAATCAAGGTAAGGTTAAAAAGAATGACCTAATGCTATTGCCTCCAGGTAGTCGACATCGTTCACGAAGTGAAACAGGTTGTTTAGCGTTAATTGTTTGGGAAAAGCCCCCTGTAACTATTGAATAATGAAGGGATGTTTTGATGGAGACTAATCATTCGCCTACATCTAAATATCGATGGTTTATCTTATCGATCGGTGTTCTGGCACAAATTGCATTTGCCATAGGGTTTGCAGGTATTCCTACCTCTGCAACGATTATGCGAGCAGATTACCACTTTACTGTCAGTCAGTTAGGGTTTGTCCTCGGATGTATGGGATTGGGTGTTGCGATTTCAGAGATTGTTTGGGGAATATTAACCGATAAACTAGGAGATAAGATTGTCCTAATCATTGGTTTAGTATCAATGGGGACTGTATATTTGATTATGTATTTTGGCTTTGTTCCAGAGGCAGGGAACCTACCCTCTTATTTATCTGTGGGAGTACTTTTGATTCTCGCCGGAGCTGTAGGTGGAAGTATCAATTCTTCCTCGGGTCGTGCAGTGATGTCTTGGTTCCAAGATAGTGAACGGGGTTTTGCGATGAGTATTCGCCAAACGGCAATCCCTGTTGGAGCAGCGATTGGTTCATTATTAATCCCGTATTTGGCATCCGTCCATGGATTCGATATGGCATTTTTAACTCTTGCCACGATAAGCTATATCATTGCCATATGTGTAGGGTTATGGTTGGTAGAACAAAAGATACCCAAAACTTCTACAGGTGCATCGCATGCAGAAGGCAAGTCACCGATTAAACGATTGTCGGTATGGAATGTTGCGTTAGCTGGAGCTGCCTTAACGTTTCCTCAAATGGCTGTTCTAACGTTTTCTCCTGTATTTCTAAAAGATCAGCACCATCTAAGTTTAGTTGCAGTTTCGATCATCGGCTTCTGTATTAGTTTAGGTGGTGGAGTTTTACGAATAGTTACAGGTCGTATAACGGATAGACACCAAAACCGGCGCAAAGTAATGAGTATTATAGCAATAATTGCTGGTATAACAAGTATTGTCCTTGGTTTCTTATATGATCAGAATGCTTACATTGTAGTCGCTTTGCTAATCATTGTTGGGCTTGCAGGGAACGCATGGCATGGAATTGGATATACCGAGATTGCTGTGAATGCAGGAGTACGATATGCAGGTACAGCTTTAGGTATGATGGGGACGACTGTTTTTGGAGTGTCTTTCATTATCCCTTATATTATTCCACATATCCTTAAACTATCTTCATGGAATGGTGTATGGATTGTTGTCGGCGTTGCTTCTGCCATTGCTTGGCCACTTATGGCCTTACGTGTCAGAGTGCCCGTCAAAAAGGAAGGTGTAAGCAATGGCAAAAACTTTACTTGAAAAAATCTGGAACGGTCATAGCATAAAACAATTAGGGGATTCTGAGGATTTGATTTATATTGATATGCATTTATTGCATGAAATCAACACCCCTCAAGCCTTTGATCGTTTGCGTGCTTCTAACCTGACAGTCCGACGGCCAGATTTAACTGTAGCAACCGAAGATCATAACACACCCACTCGATCCATTGCTGCACTACAATCGGATCCATTGCGCAAAAAACAGGTCGATTTGTTGCGTCAAAACTGTTCAGAATTTGACATTCCGCTATATCAGCTTGGTGAATCTCGCCAAGGTATCACCCATGTAATTGCACCTGAACAGGGGCTTGTGCATCCGGGCACAACCCTTGTTTGCTGTGATTCGCACACAACTACGCATGGTGCTTTGGCCGCTCTAGCATTTGGTATTGGCACAAGCCAAGTGGAACATGTGTTAGCAACCCAAACATTAAGGCTTCAAAGGTTTAATTCAATGCGGATAACAGTAAAAAATAGTTTGCGAGCAAATATTTCATCAAAGGATTTAGCACTTTTCATTATCAACCAGATAGGAACCGGTGGTGGTATTGGGCATGTCATCGAATATGCAGGTGATACCATTCACAAATTGAGTATGGAAGCTCGTATGACATTGTGTAACATGTCAGTAGAAGCAGGTGCAAGCGCAGGGATCATTGGTGTTGATGATGTAACGATTGATTATTTGCGAAGTGTGCTAAATGGATATTCTAATATAGAAGAAGAAATTAATAGATGGCGTAATTTCGTGAGCGATGCTGACGCTATTTTTGACAAAGAAATTGTTATTGATGGAAGTGAAGTTGATGAAAGAGTTACATGGGGTACAAATCCATCGCAAAATATCTCATTTAACGAGTGTATACCCGATTTAAGTAGTTATAGAGATACAAGCGAAAAAGAGGCAGCTCAATGTGCTCTCGAATATATGAAGATCAAGCCAGGTCAATTCCTACGAGAGATTAGGATTGATAAAGTGTTTGTAGGATCTTGCACCAACGGTCGAATAGAAGATTTGCGAGTTGTTGCAGGTATTTTAAAGGGACGAGCTGTCCATACCAACGTGGATATGGTAATCGTACCTGGATCGATTAAAGTACGTGATCAGGCAATTCGTGAAGGGCTTGATATCGTCTTTAAAAATGCGGGGGCTGATTTCCGTTATTTGCCAGGTTGTTCGATGTGTGTGGGTCTTAATGAAGATAGTATGAGGAGCGGAGAACGTTCTGTCTCAACAAGTAATCGAAACTTTGAGGGTCGTCAAGGAACGGGCTCAATGACACATATTGCTTCACCTGCTGTAGCAGCAGCGAGTGCGATTATGGGCCATATCGCAAGTCCATCTGATTTATAGTAGTGGGAGGATGAAATGAGTAGAGAACATATTCGTGGACAGGGTGTTCCTTTGCTTAGAAATAATGTTGATACGGATCAAATTATACCTGCACGTTTTTGCTATCAAGCAAAACGTGTAGGGCATGGCGATTCATTGTTTGGCAATTGGCGTCAAGATCCATCGTTTGTATTAAATGATTCAAGATACGCTGACGCTACTATTCTAGTCGCTGGACGGGAATTTGCGACGGGTTCATCTCGAGAATATGCGGTTTGGGCAATCAAAGATTATGGTTTTAAAGTGGTAATTGCACAAAGCTTTGGTGATATCTTTTATAAAAATGCGATTATTAACGACCTGTTGCCACTAAAAACGACTGAGCAGGGAATCGAAACTTTATGGGGGATCCTTGCCCGTAGCCCTGAAGCTGTCATAGATATTGATTTGGAAGACAAAACGATTACTATTGAAAACAATGTTATTTCAGCTATCATGGAGGAGCGCTTCAAAAGGAAGTATATTCTAAATTTGGATGATATATCTCAAACTTTAGAGGATATTGAATCTATCGAGGGATATGAAAAGTCAAGATATCGTTATTTGGCTACTACTATAGAGCGAGGTGAAAATTTCACCAGTGCTAAATCAAAATAAAGCAATGAGTAATTCGCTACGTGTTGCCATAATTGGAAGTGGTCCTCGGGGGATGTCAGTACTTGAACGATTAGTAGCTAGGTTAATCGAATTAGACAATGGGAAGAAAGTTGAAATTTTTTTAATCGATGATGGAAATGTAGGGACCGGGAGAATCTGGTCTACTGAACAATCTCATCTTCTTCTTATGAATACCGTAGCACAAGAAATCTCTGCTTTCTCTGGATTGTGGGACGGTAAAGAAGCTCGGCCTGGAAATGGACCGTCCTTTGCTCAGTGGTGGCAATTGAACCGTGAAGATTATTCACATTATGGTGGCTATGCACCACGCGCGTATTATGGGGAATATTTGTTGTATGTCTTATCAGCAATAGAGCGTGCCCTTCCCCATTTTGTTACTTTATATAAGGTATCCGCTCGTGTAGAAAGTCTGGACAAAATAAATACCTCCCAACTCCTACGACTTTCTAATGATGAGTGGATACAGGTTGACAAAACAGTGATATCAACTGGACATCCTATTAATCGTTTACAAGGTTTTGAAAAGAGACTCTATGAGTTTGCCTCGAGTACACCTCAAGTCACCTTTATTAACGGAGACTCGGTGGCTGACATGGACTTATCGTTCATTGATTCTAACCACAAAGTGGGCATTATTGGAATGGGGCTAACTTTTTATGATTTAATAGCTGAGCTTACGATCGGACGTGGAGGGAAATTCTTAACAAAAGATGATGGATCGATGAAGTATTGTCCATCTGGACGAGAGCCACAAATATACGCGGGTAGTCGAAGTGGAATGCCTGTCCTAGCACGGGGGCGAAATCAGAAGCCATTTAACTATGAATATAACCCAACGATCTTTACACAAGAGCGTGCCAAAAACATCCGTCAACATGGAGATGTACACTTTGATCGTGATGTGCTTCCCCTACTAGAAGCTGAGCTAGCATTAGTCTATGCTGAGACAAAATTACGCATTGAAAAAGGGGAAGAGTCCGCACAGGATTTTCGTGAGAGTATAATCAGTTATCAGATAGACTCTGTAGAGGGTGTTGCATCACTTGCTCGTATATACGGGCTCTCTAATTCAATTGATATCGATATTTATCATCTCGCTGACCCCTTTAAAGGGGATACGTTTCCGTCTATTGAAGCATTTAATGAGACATTGTATTCGGTGCTTGCAGCTGACTACGCTGAAGCCATGCACGGCAATGTCGATTCTCCAATAAAAGCGGCACTCGATGTTATTCGTAACTCGAGGTCGGTGATTCGATTATTTGTTGATTTTGGTGGGTTAGATCCTAAATCACATCAACATGAGTTTCTTAATAAATTTAGTCCTATAAGTGGTGCTCTTTCTGCTGGTCCACCCCCCTTTCGCATCCTGCAGTTACAAGCGTTAATGGAGGCGAATGTTTTAACGATGATGGGGCCTTCCATGAAGGTTGAACCAGCTGTCACGAGTGATTGTTTTCACATGTATTCACCCAGTATTCAAAACTCTACTGTAGCACTAAACGTGGTGATTGATGCTAGAATACCAAGTACCAATATTACACACGATTGCTCAAAATTGACTCAGTCACTGATTAACAACGGTATTTTCACACCCTTTGTTAATAAAGATGATGACAGTCAATTTGTAACAGGAGGCGTTCATGTTACGCCATCACCATTTCATCCAATAAGTGTAGATGGAGAAATCAATGACAGCCTTTATGTCTTGGGCATTCCAACAGAGCATACACGTTGGTTTATGCAATCTGGAAGTAGTCGTCCACATAAGTGGATCGACTTCATGATTGATGCAGATGCAATTGCTGCTGATATTCTTCAAAAAAAGGAGGTTAATGAATATTGTGAAGATCATCGAAAAGCAGAAAGAATTTAGTATTATGCAATTGATAGATCGGTACAATAATGATGAGCGACAGAACAAACTTAACCTTACGGTGGGGGTTTATACAGATCAATCTGGCTGTTGCCCTATTCTTGACTCGGTAAGAGAAGCGGAGTATTATCGTGCAAAAAACCAAATAAGTAAAGCTACATTTAGTCTTACTGGAGCATCAGAGTATCACGAAGCTGTACGTAATGTACTTTTTCCATCCATGAGGGAATATGGTATTCATCATAACATTCAGGTTGTTCAAACCTTAGGAGCAAGTGGGGCACTGCATCTCGTGTCTCGATTGATTAAATACAACTCACCAACAGCGCGAATCTGGATAAGTACACCAACATGGGAAAATCATCCTGCTCTCTTAAGCGATCACTCTCACAATTTTGGTTTCTATCGATATCAACCTGCTAATCAGGAAGAATTATGTTTGGATTCAGTTTTAGAGGACCTACATTCTGCTAGTCCAGGCGACTTTGTATTGTTGCAAGCCTGTTGTCATAATCCAACAGGTATGGACCCTGATTTGTCTCAATGGAATAGACTGGCTGATTTTTGTGCTGAACGTAGACTTATTCCGCTATTTGATTTTGCATATCAAGGGTTTGCTCATTCCATTGAACAAGATGCTGCACTTTTTGATATTTTTAGGGACCGTCTTGATAAGTTTCTTATCTGCAGTTCATTCTCGAAGAATATGGGTATTTATGGTGAACGTACAGGGGCATTAACCTTCGTTTTCAGAGATGAAAAAGAATTGAAAGATTGGATAAATATTTCAAAAGAATTAATAAGAAGTAGCTATTCTACACCGCCAATACATGGTAGTTTTATTGTAAGCCATATTATTAACGATCCGATCCGCTTTACTAATTGGCAACAAGAACTTACTGGGATATCTAAGGATCTTCAACGACGACGTACCATGTTTTTTTCTGAATTAACAAAGGCAGGTATTATAGACAGAGTCCTTCCTTATCGTAAACAGAATGGAATGTTTCTTTGTCTTGATCTTTCACAAGAAAAAATAAATTCTTTGAGAGAAAATCATGGTATCTATTTTCTTAATAGCGGTCGAATCAGTATTGCCAGTCTGAGCATTTCAAATATGCCGAGGTTTTGTGAAGCCCTAAAGGATGTTGTCTAATAATAAATTTAAACACTATCATATATAATTAAACATATATTGTAGTGTGAAGGAAAAGATGTTTTTCCTGTAATTATATAAAAATTCGAGACCTTAAATGAGGACTCGAATTTTTTAATGTGAGCATATTTAATCGATAGTTTTACTAGCCCTCTTGAATTTGAATCAGGTTACCGCATGTGTCATCAAATCTTGCGTACGTTCCCCAGGCTTCTTTTGTGGGCATCACCGTAAATGTGACCCCATGCTTCTGCAATCGTTCGTACTCTTGTTGAACATCATCGACAAAAAAAGAGGTAAAAGGAATTCCTTGATCATATAACGCTTTTTGATAGGTTTTAGCAGCTGGGTTTTCATTCGGCTCAAGAACTAATTCAATCTCACCGGATCCAGTGGGGGACACAACCGTGATCCACTTAAATGTGCCTACAGGAACGTTGTGTTTTTTTATAAAGCCAAGGATTTCTGTATAGAATTGAAGGGCTTTGTCTTGGTCGTCAACAAACACACTCGTCAGTTTTATTTTCATATACATCCTCCAATTAATATTATTGTACAACGCCTAATTTTAGCTTTCCCTGCGGTAATTACATGGGGTTCATTGGGTCAAATCATCCAATGGGATGTTACCTTTGTCATTACGACAAAAGCGAACCGTATTCCTCCTGATTATTTTTAAATCAATTACATTTTCTGTCACCGTTTATGTTTTTATCCTAAAGTCGTAATTACAGCGCTTAGATAGCGAAGCTCTTTTTCTCCTACCAACCTCTATTGATTCAAAGAAAGGAGAATCAACTTACCGAATAGGATGTAATCAACAAGAAAAGGGGTGGATTCTCTGAAGAGGATTATAGGGGTGATCGGAGTCCTGGTTTTTGCTTTTTTAATCAATCAATGTTCAGCAAATCTCTTAAGTACCCATTTCCACGAGAATCAGTTGACTGAATCATCGCTTAGAGAGGCTGTCCTTAAGGGTTTTAATAAAGCAAAGAAATGGCATCCGAATGCGAAACTTGTTGTGGCTGTAAGTAAGGACGATGAGGAAAAATACAAGGGGATCAAGGGGATGAATGGAAAGCGTCTGGATTGGGGGGAGGGCTATCATTTTACCCTCTTGAAAGATAATGGAAAGCTATTTTTATCGATAACGGGAGTCGATGATAAAAACAGGGTAACTAAAATTTACTATAATCCGATGGACGGAAAATATTGGGGAAGAGAAGTAAATAATCATCCGACTGAAAGGTAGAGAGCGATGCAAAAAAAGTTGGTGTTGATTGGTGGGGGATGGATGAGAGACGGAGACACGGAAGAAGTGGATTCTTTCGCTGTCCAATTAACAAATAAGCCGTCTCCGTTGGCTTTGTTCGTACCCACAGCAAGTAGAGACGAGGAAGCCTATATAGAGGGATTTCGTGATGTTTACGGTTGGAAATTGGGTTGCCGTACAGAAGTGCTTCGTAGCTTTGACTGGGAACTTGATGAGAAAACCATCAGAGAAAAAATTTTGGGAGCTGACCTCATTTACCTTGGCGGGGGCAATTATGTAACGATGCTTAGCCTCTGGAAGAAGCAAGGGCTGGACCGAACCATATTGGAGGCTTGGGAGCGTGGCGTGGTTCTTGTTGGAATCAGTGCGGGGGCCATTTGCTGGTTTAACAAGGGGATGCGATCCCATTATGAAGAGAAGGGTATCTCATGAGCAATGACTGGGGGCAGCTGCCAGGAATTTTTTGTCCAGCGTTTTCTGAGCAAGGCGAGGGCGGTCTGGCGTTGGAAGATGGTTACGGAATGGCTGTCATTGATAATCAATTTTCTCTCATTTCTAAAACAGACAAAACTGGAGCTTGGTATGTAAATCGAGGAAGCCCTTCTTCTTTGCCACAAGAGGGAAGGGTAGGAGATTGGAATATAACAAAGTGATTGGGGAGCTTGGTGGGGAATCCAATATAGCTACAGATGTAAATATTATTATCTTAATAGTCATAAATCAATTCTTTTATAGTCATAGCAGGAAGTGACAGGTCTTATGTATAATTATGAAGGGGATCCTAAATATCATATGCCATTATATGCGATATGTAAATAATTGGAGAGGAGAATGAATCATATTGGAAAATGAACAACAGGTAGAACAACAACATTTAGATAAAACGATAACAATAATTGAAAAACAAATAGACATGAAAAGTGAATCATGTAAAAGAATGGCGACAAGCCCAAGTGAGGAGCAGTTACTCAAACAAGATTATAAAACACTCGACTCATTACAGAAAATTCGACCGAATCCGTATTTCGGCCGCCTGGATTTTCAAGATGAGTGGGGACAGGAAACGGTGTATATCGGTAAATGTGGTGTAGCGGAAAATGATCATTTAATTATAGTGGATTGGCGGACGGATATCGGAAAACTATACAATTCCTATCAAGGAGTGAAAAAGGACTTTTTGATAGGGACGGATGGTAAACAATCCATCGAAATTACACGTAAACGCGCTCTTGTTATTCAAGATGATCGAATTATTAAATATACCGATGTCGGGAAAACCGAAGTCGTTGAAACCGAGACCGGCGAAAAAGTAAAAATGATGGATGCATATCTGGAAGAGATTCTTCATGAGACAGAAAATGAATTGCAACTAAGAGATATTATTTCAAGTATTCAAGAAGAGCAGGATGAAATCATTCGGTTACCGTTGAATAATACGATCGTCGTTCAAGGAGCAGCTGGGAGTGGAAAGTCGAGTATTGCACTCCATCGAATTTCCTATCTTTTATATCAATATCAAAATGAGTTAGATCGCGGTAACGTGTTGATTCTCGCGCCAAATGAAATGTTCCTCTCCTATTTTCGCAACCTCGTTCCTGAGTTGGATATTAACGGTATTGAACAACGCACTTTTTACGATTGGGCTTCTACGTACTTTACCGATGTAAGGTCGATTCCGGATCTGCACCAAAATTACGTTGAGATTTATGCAGATCAAAAAAAAGAAGAGCGCATTTTAATTTCTAAATATAAAGGTTCGCTTCAATTTAAAAAATTGTTGGATAAGTTTGTCGAGGAAATCGGTCGTAAGTTATTGCCATATGGCGATATCCATTTTTCAGATCAACACATGTTGACGAAAGAAAGTATCGTAGAATTTTATGAATCAAGGAGTCACATGCCATTTAATGATCGATTTAAAGAAGTGAAACAGTATATTCAACATTGGAGTAAACAAGAAGAAAATGCGCATGAGAGGAAAGTAGAGGAAGAATTTGAAGAAGTGTATGAAAAATGGATTCGGCCACTACCAGAAGGAGAAGACCGTAAACAAATTTATACCTATTTAGAACAAGCGAAAAAAATACGCTTAGAACTTTTTAGAGAACAAGTGAAAAAGACAAATGACGAATATGGCAGAAAAATGAAAAGTGTTTCAGCACTTCGGATGTATAAAAGCGTGTTCCAAAAGCGTATTTTTAATCTTTGGGCACCTGATATGGATGAAAAACTGCTTGGTTTGTTGTTGGAAAATGGAAAAAAAATAGCGAAGGAACAATTTTCTTATGAAGATATCGCACCATTGATTTATCTGGATGCGAAAATTAACGGAAAGTCATTACAATATGATCATATCGTAATTGATGAAGCTCAGGATTACAGTCCATTTCAGTTAGCCATTATGCAGGACTATGCCAAGTCGACAACGATCCTAGGGGATGTTGCTCAAGGTATTTTTTCCCATTATGGTTTGGATAATTGGGATGAATTTCAAAATTATGCAGAAGAGAAGCATCCAGTACAGCGGATTAACTTGCAAACCAGTTATCGATCCACGAAAGAAATTATGGATATTGCCAATCGTGTCTTGATTAACAATAGCTATCCCTATCCGCTGGTCATCCCGGTGAATAGACAAGGCAGTCACCCTACGTTTGAAAAAGTGACACACTTTGGTGAACTTTGTGACCGTATCAATGAATCATTGGATCGTATTTTGGCATCCGGGCATCAGACAATTGCAATTCTGTCCAAAGATGCTGAATCAGCGACCGATCTATATCACCAGCTCAAACAGAAGGGACGTAAGGAACTGGAGTTAGTGATGGACCCAAGCCATGAGCTACAGCAGCGGGTGATTATTATCCCCTCCTATCTGGTAAAAGGATTAGAGTTTGATGCTGTGATCATGGAGGATGTCAGTGACAAAGTCTTTGAGGATCAAACGCACCATGCTAAAATGTTATATATGTCCATCACGAGGGCGCATCATGAACTCGTATTATATTACCGTGGTGAGTTATCACCCCTTCTCACTTATCGAGATCCTGCGGAGCCACCTCCCCCTCGTCCTACCTTTGCTGACTGGCTCATCACAGACTATCGTGATCCCAGTGTCCTCCCTCAGGTGGAATCACAGAGAGAGGTCAAGGACCCAGATGCGATCCTACTATTCGAAGAGGAAGAAGAACAGCTGATGACCGAGTACTTTGATGGCGATCGGAATCGCGTGCAGGATTTTTATGCATGGCGAGAAATATGGAAGAAATGGGCAAGTGAACAAGGGACGCAAACGGTGCTGAACACTCTTCAATAATCGCCTCAACTGTGGGACAATAACGCTTAGTAAAAAAGCGGGATGTGAACGGTGTGAGTGTGAAGCAGGATTATTCAGCGGGTTTTATTTCTGGGTCAGATCATTTGTTGCGTTATGAACTGAAACTATATATTCAAATGTTGCAAAATGGGTTGAGTAGCGAGGAGATACGTCATGAAGTGCTCACCAACAATTTATTTCAACAACGAAGCCACCGAGGACTGGTCTCACTTTTCGCAAGAACACGCAATCGAGCGGGAACGCTGAATTCGAACTTGCAATACAGGTTATTAACAGGTACGAATGCGGATCGCAATGCGATCCTTCTCTATGCGTTTCTTCGCTGTTACCGTCTGGTTCGGGAATTTGCCTATGAAGTGATCATATTCAATTACCAACGTGGAAAAGGAACGGTTGAAATAGGCGATGTCGCTGATTTTTTTGCAAGGAAGGAAGAGCAAAGTGTAGTCGTACGGCGATATACTCATCAGACGAAACAGAAAATGCGTCAGGTTATCTTAAAAGCCATGGTTGATAGTGAATGGTTAGAACTCGGGGACAATGGGGAGTGGAACATCTGTCCATTTCCCCTCAGTGAAGGGTTGATCATCGATATTCGAAAAGAACCGGAATGCCGGATGCTTGCGGAATTGTCTTTAACTGGAGTGTTGTAGTGTGAAAATATCCTTACCTCAACGGCTTGAATCATTTTATCAGGAAGTGCAAAGGGAAGATTTTTTGCAAAAACGGGGGCTTGCCAACGAAGTTCCCTTTTTTATCTTTCCATATGATCCTAAAGAAGAATTGACGCTTCGTGCTACCATTGATCGGTTGATGAAGCGATTCGCGATTAACGTCTTGCATATCGATTTGTTTAAGCTGATGGTAGAACAATTTCGTGAAGTAGGAATCGAAGAACTATTCATGATGGAAGAAGAAGAAGGGACGAATGAATTATATGATGCGATGCTACCTTCGTTAGAGCCGGGTACCCTCGCAAAGATTATTTCAGACCAGAGTGACGGATATGAAGTGATCCTCATTACGAGAGTGGGGTCCGTCTACCCCTTAATTCGCGTGAATAATTTATTACATAATTTCGGGGATCACAATCTACAAATCCCCCTTGTGATCTTTTATCCGGGTCAGTATACACAAGAAGGACTTATGATGTTTAATCGGTTCCCTAGTCAGCGATATTACCGTGCGTTTTCCTTTCATGAAAAATAAGCGAGTAGAGGGGAGAAAAAGCGATTGTTACACGATATTTTTACCATCAAAGAACTTTTTGAAAAAGATATTGAACGGAACATTAATGGAGTCATTCAAGCAGGGTCGATGGATGAGCAGACACGCGACATTGAATTAACAGAGTATGTGATTACAGAGGAAATCGAAGAGCAGATGACTTATTTTTATAGGAACTATATGAAAAGTCTAGAGCAACCGCATAAACAGATCGGCGCGTGGATTTCCGGTTTTTTTGGCTCAGGTAAATCCCACTTTCTCAAAATCCTTTCATATTTACTGGATAGCAAGGTTTATGCAGGCAAAAAGACAGTCGATTATTTTCTTGAGAAAACCGAGAACCAGACACTTCTCGCGCAGATGAAACAAGTGGCTGAGTATGATAGCCATACCATCTTGTTTAATATTGAGTCCAAAAGTGCGACATCCTCGGCGAATAACAGTGATTTGCATCAAAAAGAAATGATCGTGGAGGCATTTTTAAAGACGTTTAATGAATATCTGGGCTATGCCTCCACGTTATGGATCGCAGATATTGAGCGGCAAATTGATCGTGGAAGTGATTTTGCGGCTTTTAAAACAGCCTATTTTGAACTGCATGGAACGACCTGGGAAGCGAATCGCAATAATATTAAATTTAAACGAAAAGCGTTTAAGGAGGCCCTCGCCAGCATCGGAGTGGAAGAAGAGACAGCCGAAGATTTATTGAGCACAGCGAACCGAACCTTTTCGATCAGCTCTGGAGAATTTGCAACCTTAATGAAAGAGCATTGTGATAAGCAGGGGCCTAACTATCGCCTTGCCTTTTTTGTCGATGAGATGGGTCAACATATTGGGGATGACCGACGTCTGATGCTAAATCTCCAAACCCTCGTAGAGGATCTTGGCGAGGCATGTGCAGGAAAGGTATGGGTAGTGGTAACTTCCCAGGAGAAGATCGATGCGGTAACCAAAATTGCGAATCAAGGGAACGATGATTTTTCCAAAATTCAGGGCCGCTTCCCTACACGGATGGCACTGACTAGTTCCAACACGGATGAAGTGATTCGCCGTCGTCTTTTACAAAAAACAGAGCCTGCCAAGGATGAGCTATATAGTCGGTATGAGATGGAGGAACAATCCCTTAAAAATCTACTGGCTTTTGACCATAACCGATTTCATCTGAATTCGGGATATCGCTCGGCAGAAGAGTTTGCAAGTTTTTACCCCTTCATTCCCTACCAAATTCCCTTATTACAGAAAATATTTGAGCGAGTACGGAACCAAGGTGAGGCGGGAAAACATCTAGCTCACGGAGAACGGTCTCTGTTAAGTGCCATTCAAGAGGTGGCTCTAGAATTAAAGGATGAGGGAACCAGTCGTTTGGCAAGCTTCTCGCAATTTTATGAACCGATTCGCCGATTTTTAGATTCTAGGATCACCTATACGATTAATCGGGCTTCGGACCGCGAAAATATAGCGGATTTTGACATTCAGGTATTAAAGGTATTGTACATGATCAAAGGGATTTCTGAGGTGGATGCCACCTATGAAAATATAACGACGCTTCTGATTGATAGCGTGGATACGATTAAAGCCGATCTCAAGAAGAAAGTCCGCGCATCTCTTAACAACCTCCGCAAAGAGGTCTTGATCCAAGAGCATGCCAACCAAACTTTTAGCTTTTTAAGTGATGATGAACAAGAGATCCAACACGAGGTGGATCGTACGCCGGTAAGTGACAATGATATCGATGAAAAGATGGGGAAGGAATTTTTCAACTCACTCTATCCCCATCCACGCTTTTCTTATCTGGATGCTGTATTTGAATTTAATCGGGAGTTTAATGATTACAGTAAAGGAAATAGTTCGCGGGATTTAACACTCCATGTTTCTACCCGGGATTTGTCAGAGGAAGAAGCCATGCTGAAATCCTATGGCGGGTACCTCGTCATGCGAATTGGCGATGCAGTAGTGGCTCGAGACCTTGAGGAGGGTTTTAAACGAGTCGTTCAACTGCAAAATTATCTCAATGTGAAACGCTCCACTCAACTACCCGAAGAGTATAAGCGCATCATCGATGATCTAGGAAAACAATTGGCTGAGTTTGAAAAACAGGCAAAGGTGCTTTTACGTGATGCCTGCAAAGGCGCAATTTTTTATGTGATGGGCAAGGAGTATATCTATCGGGGGACCGTCGAAAATCAAATCCAGGAAGCTATGAAAAAGCTAGTGGATAACACTTTCAATAAAAAAAGTTACATTACCGAGCCTGTGCCGTTAAAGAACGCAGTCGAGGTCGTCACCGAATGGGGAAAAAAAGGGCTTCCCTCTGGCACGATTAATCAGGGACAAAATAATCAGTTGGCCTATGATGATCTACTCCGTTATTTAGAACAATTACAAAATAAGGTCATCATGTATAAACAACTGATTGATACGTATACCCATAAACCCTATGGTTGGACAGAGCAGGATGTCGCAGGGATCACGGCTGCACTATATCAAACAAAGAAAATCGAACTAATTCGATTGGGTACGGATCTGACTGTGCCTGAACAGATTGCTAGCTCTTTGCTCAATAAACGAGAGCGGGAACAAGTAGAAATCCGTGTCAAAGTACGAATGTCTCCGCAGGATCATGGTGATCTCATGGATCTTTTACAAGAGGTTTTTAATAACTACGAGGGAATTGAATCCTATCAGGATGGTGCTCGACTATTAGAAAGGTACTTGCGCGAATGGGAAGGCAGAATCAACGCGATTCAAATACGTGCGAGACAGGGCAATCCTCGCTTCCCTTATCCGGAAGGAGAAAAGTTATCGGCTCTGCAAAGTGAGATACAGGCCTTGCTTGAATGTAAGGATAGTAAAAGTTTGGTAGAGCAATCCATTCAAGCCTTCGATGATCTGCTGGATGGGCTGGAATTATTGGATCGATGTGATCCTTTTTATCAGGGAAAGGGAATTCAGCTATTTGATGAAGCGGTTCAACTTTTACAAAATCAGGAGGACGAAATCATCGCCTTTGAGCATGACACGGATGTGATGCAAACCAAACAGCAGATGGAACAGATCCTCCTACAAACCTCTCCCTACAAATCAATTCCTTCACTGTCTACGCTCTGTGCTCGCTTGAAACAACGTATCCAGGCGTTGGTCAGTGACGAAGGGAATGTCGTGTTAGAAGAGGTCGGTCAAATCGAGCATGAAGCGGAAGCGTTATCGCTGAAATACGCCAATCAACCGGATGCACTAACGCTAATTGCCGAAGCCAAAGAAAAGGTAGAAAAATATCGTACAGCAATTGAGGCAGCTTCCCAACGTTCCACTGTTGCTACGTTCCAGGAAAAAACAAGGCAGGAGTATCATCAACTACAAAGTCAATTGGCGACAGTAAGTGGGGAGGAAGAGAGTATCTCCATTACATGGTCAGATCTGATTCCGGCTACAGGGGTAGCGATTCAACATACAGAGGAGTTGGAAGCGTTTCTCAAAGACCTACGTACGCGCTTGCAATCTACTCTCCAACGCGGAAAAATACATCTTCGACGATAGAGGTGCAGCATGGATAAAAAGAGACTAATGGCCTTTGCTATAAAAGCACGTGAAGACCTTATGAAGCAAATCAAAGTGAAGGCCAAAAGCTACGGGATCACAGAAAATGGGCTTCCGGATATCCGAGAAGGTCAGGATTACTTTGAATTGAACCACCTTCGCTATAGTAATAATGAACGTCTCGCCTTCAATCGTCTCTTTGCGGCTTATCAGGAGCAGGGGCTGGAGCAACTGATGGATGAAGTGGCTTATACCTGGTTTAATCGCTTGATCGCTATCCGTTATATGGAGATCCATCACTACCTTCCCTCACGAATCCGGGTACTATCCACCACGACACCAGGCAAAGTCGATCCAGATCTGCTCACAGATTATCATCATGCGAAATTACCGATTGCGAATGAAAGGATTCACCGTCTGTTGGAGCGGAGTGACCGTGAAGGGGCATATCGTGCGCTCCTAATTGCCCAGTGTAATCAGCTGAGCGATAGTTTGCCTTTTCTCTTTGAACCGATCGCCGATTACGCCGCGCTCCTTCTCCCAGATCAACTCTTGCATACAGACTCGGTCATTAAAGATTTGATCCAGTTGGATGAAAGTAATTTTGCCGAGGTAGAAGTGATTGGGTGGTTGTATCAGTATTACAATACAACGAAAAAAGAAGAAATCGGAGGGTTACGCAGCGGAGCTGTCAAGAAAGAGGATTTGCCAATCGTGACTCAACTGTATACACCCCAATGGATCGTTGAATACATGGTGCAAAATTCCCTAGGGAAGATCTATGATCGCTTGTATCCTGCTAATATGCTAACGAAGGGGTGGGAGTATTATCTTCCCTCTGAAGAGAAGGACCCCATCCCAAATATCAACTGCCTAGAGGATATTAAAGTCTTCGATCCTGCTTGTGGTTCCGGGCATATCCTGGTATACGCGTTTAAATTGTTGTGTGAGATGTACGATGAGGCAGGGTACTCGAAAAGGGAGATTCCTCATCTGATTTTGCAGCATAATTTATATGGGTGTGACATTGATAAGCGTGCGTATCAATTGGCTAATTTAGCATTATATATGACGGCCCAGCAATTTTATCCCCGTTTTTTACGACGAAACCAAATGCTAACTACTCATGTTCGTGAAATTGTCGATAGCGATAGAGTTTCAGCGGAAGCACTAAATTTGATTGTTAAGAATGAACAAGAAAAGGATGAATTGGGCGCTGTATTGAAACAGTTCTCAAATGGCAAACAATTCGGCTCTTTGCTAGAGCCCGATCAACAAATTCCCTACGAGGTCTATTGTGAGAGAGTGGAAACTCTAGCAGGGGAAGAAAATTTTCTTATTGATAGACAAGCGTATATTGCTGAATTAAAAACTGATTTACTCCCGATTTTAAAATTGGGTAAACTGCTAAGCGATCAATATGAGGTGGTCGTTACGAACCCACCCTATCATAATAAGTACAACCCTGAGCTGAAAAGCTTCATGGTGAAACACTATAAAATGTATAAAGCGGACTTATATTCTGCATTTATCTTCCGTTGTACGCAATGGACGGTAAAAAATGGCTATGCCGCTCTGATGACACCCTTTACATGGATGTTTATTTCTACTCATCAAGCCTTGCGCGAAGCCATTATTACCAACCAAAGTATTTCAAGTTTGATCCAATTGGAGTACTCGTCCTTTAAAGATGCGACGGTGCCAATTTGTACTTTTGTCGTGCAAAACCAGGATGAAAAACCTGTCGGTGAATATATTCGCTTATCAGAGTTTAAGGGAGATCAGGCGGAGAAAGTAAGGGAAGCCGTTCTCGAATCGGTCTCTTATCGTTATCAGTATGATAGTAAGGATTTTAAAGATATCCCCGGTTCCCCGATTGCCTATTGGGCATCAGAGCAAGTGCGGAAAATTTTTCGAGAACAAAAGTCGTTGGGTGAATTTGCTGAACCCAAAGTGGGGTTAACATCTGGGGATAACAACCGCTTTTTAAGAATGTGGTATGAAATTTATTTCAAACCTATTGGGTTTAATAATGCCACGAGTGAAGAGGCATTAAAGAGTCGGAAAAAGTGGTTTCCTTATAATAAAGGAGGTTCTTTTAGGAAATGGTTTGGAAATCAAGATTATGTTATAAATTGGAAAGATGATGGCAAGGAAATCCGAGAGTCTGGTCGGGCTGTCGTTCGAAATCCAAGCTATTATTTTAAAGAAGGGATTACGTGGTCTTTTGTAAGTTCTGCTAATTTTGGTGTTAGATTTGCTCCAATAGGTAGTGTATTTGATGTGGGTGGCTCATCATTATTTGAAAAAAAAGATGAGATCAAAGTCATTTTATCTTTTTTAGCAAGCAAGCTATCTTTTCATTTTTTGGCTCATATTAACCCAACTCTAAATTTTCAAGTCGGTAATATTGCCATATTACCGATTGCCGATATGAGAAAAAAACGAGCGGAAATTGAATCTTTTGCAGATCAAAACATCGCCCTCTCCAAAAACGACTGGGACTCCTTCGAAACCTCCTGGAACTTTGAACAGCATCCCTTTCTTACCTATCGAGACGGTGCGCAAAATTTAGCCGATTCCTATGCGAACTGGTCGACCCATGCTGAGGCGCAATTTCAGCAACTGAAAGCAAACGAGGAGGCGCTGAATCGCATTTTCATTCAGTTGTATGGGCTAGAAGAGGAGCTTACGCCTGAGGTAAGAGATGAGGAAGTGACCGTACGGAGGGCTGATCGGCTCAGGGATGTAAAGTCTTTCCTTTCCTATTGTGTGGGGTTGATGATGGGAAGATACTCCCTTGATCAAGGGGGGTTAGCTTATGCTGGGGGAGAGTGGCAAAGTGATCACTATCAAACTTTTCACCCTGATAACGATGGCATTATTCCTTTGACAGAGGTGGCCTACTTTGAAGATGACATCATCACGCGCTTGAGTCACATCTTGCAAGTCTTATATGGTGAACAAGAGGTGGCTAATCATTTAAAGTGGTTGGCAGATTCCCTTGGGGGAGTTCGTAAAAATGAAAGCCCAGGGGATCGACTCCGACGCTATTTCTTTGAGGAGTTTTTTAAGGATCATTGCCAGATATACAAAAAACGTCCGATTTACTGGCTTGCCAATTCTGGGCGGAAAAAAGGGATTCGGGCGCTCATCTACCTCCATCGCTACACGCCGAATACCTTAGGGACTCTTCGTTTTTCATATGTGCAGGAGATGCAGATGAAACTGGCTAATGAGCGGAAATATATTGAAGATCAATTGGCGGATGAGAGTCTAACGCCACGGGAAAAGCGGGAATTAACCAAACGGGAAACGTTGTTGTTTAGCCAGCAGGATGAGTTGGTACAATATGATCAAACCCTAGCGGAAGTGGTCAGTCATCAGGTTCACTTGGATTTGGATGATGGGGTGAGTCATAATTACGAACGACTGGGTGCCGTATTGGCTCCGATTCGATAGCAAGAAGTGGATGAGCAGACATCCCTGCTCATCCTTCTTTATGGAGATCAAGCTTATGGTAGGAGGGAAATGGGGGAGATGATGTCTCTTTATAGTAAGTTGCGTACGCTTATTAAGAAAGAGAGGGAGCGTTCACCGCACAAACGGGCAATCGTGTTTTGGTACGATCCAGAGGGTGCTGTCGGCGATCTCTCTGAGTTAACCGAAGAACTGAAAAATGACGAGTTAATGGTGTGGGAAGTAACAAAGAATAATGCTTTTGCTACGAAATATCAAGTGGAAGTGGAGCGACCAGAAACCTCTTTCCTCTTGTATGCTCCGTTTACTAAACCACAACCTGAGAAAAATTCATTGTTGGATATTCTCCTGTATGGAGCAGAATTTAAGAATAATGAACAGGAGCTGATTGCCGAAGAATTGAGTTTGGCATTTGCCGAATCAGCACCTTTTTTACAGCAATATGCTGCATTTTTCCGCAGTAAGCAACGAAAAGATCGTTTTAAACAATTGTGCCCAAGTCATGGAGGGCTTCATGAATGGAAAGGGACTGTATTTGCGGTCCTTGTGCGTGCCCAATCGTCGCAGGTTTCAGATGTTCTGCGTGTTGTACTGACAGGAGGATTGGAAGGGGGGCATAATCCACTTCTTGAACAAATTAAAAAGTTTGCACCGATCGAAGACTTTTTTATTTGGCTTTATGATGCTTTTGGATTATCTAGAACGAATGAACCTTCGATAAAGGATATATTTGATACATTAGTATATGCTCATGTGACAGTAACGACGCCAGAAATGAAACATTATCTCCCCAGTTTTCCAACAAAATCGACGAATGCTTGTTATGTATTTGTAGAGGATGAATTGCAGGATCAAGCGGGACGAGAAGTATGGCGACCCTATATTGAACGATTGGAAAACGATTGGAAAATTGCTGAGATTCTACACAAGCTGCCGCGAGAGCAGGCACTTTCTTGTGTCACTTTTCCGATTGTGGATGAGATCGTTTTTGAGTGGATGGCAGAGATCCTACTTAATTATTCAGTTAACGGTCTGGATTTAAAAGAAATGATTTCCCAGCGGTTGAAGGGTTTTTGGGCGCAAGGGAAACAGATAGAGGGCCTTTATCATTGTTTCGATTACGCATACTCGTTGACTCGTGAACGCTATGAGGGAACGAAAGCCCACTATCGCCGGGGGGGAGCTGCCTGGGTGGAGGCTTATGCTAAGCATGATTTTCAAATTGATCAAGACTATCGTAAGTTCATTGAGATTTATCGACATATGGGAATGCCTGAGGTAGGAAGGCAAGTGTTTGAAGGGCTAGTTTTTTGGTATGAGAAGCAGTTTCTTGCGGAATTGGCTTCTTATACGGAGGAGTATCTAGAAGAAGGGGCGGCGATGTGGCCGATCCCTCATATTTTGCAGCAAGATCAGTTTTATGTGGAGGAACTGGTCCCCATTATAGAAAATAAATCAGATCGTGTATTTGTTATTATCTCTGACGCTCTTCGTTATGAAGCGGGGATGGAATTGGCCAGCCATTTAGCAAGGAGATTAAATGCAGAAGTGGAGATAAAGCCGATGCAAGCAGTGGCACCTACTTGCACAAAGCTCGGCATGGCTGCCCTATTACCTGGCAAGATTACGAACCTGGATGAGCGGGGGGCTGTGTATGTGGAGGAAATACCTGCCACCACTCTCCGTTCACGTGAGCAGATTTTGCAACAGACGATTCCCGAATCTGCGGCATTTCGTCTGGATGATTTTATCCAACTACGAAAAGAAGAGGGGTTAAAGTCGATCCGTGGCAAACGCCTTCTCTATTTTTATCATAATCGGATTGATGCGATAGGAGAGCAACAAGCTACCGAGTCCTATGTTTTGGAGGATGTATCACGAGCAATCGTAGAGTTGGAACGGGCAGTGGCGAAGCTGACAGGGACTTTTGGGGCCAAACGAATTTTTATTACGGCGGATCATGGATTTTTGTACCAATACTCTGCTGTGCAAGATGGACAATTAACTGATCGTGTAGAAGGAAAGGTAACGGAAGAACACCGCCGTTATGTATTAGGGAAGGAGTTATCCGTACCAGAAGGCACCCGTCATCTTTCACTTTCATATTTAGGTATGGATTTGGATGCGGTAGTGGCCAAAGGGGTAAACCGCTTGAAGGCAAGGGGAGGGGTGAAATTTGTCCATGGAGGAATGATGCCACAAGAGGCAATCGTACCACTTATTCACTATCGAGAAGTTCATGGGCATCACCGCAAAAAAATGGAGAAGCGAGTCGATTTACGCGTAGCACTTAGCTCTCGAGTGATTACTCAATTCCAGTTTAATGTGCTCTTTTTTCAGGAACAAAAAGTCTCTCATGATCAGCGTCCCCGTCATATTCGAGCTGCCTTTTATCACAAAGACGAGCGAATATCCAATGAGATCATCCTCGTGTTTGATAGTGAAGAAGAGCCGGCTGATCGTCATATCGAGGTAGGTTTCACGTTAATCGAGGGGGAATACGAATTGGGTGAAACTTGTGTCCTACGATTAGAAGACGTGACAGGGACGAGGACAGCGTTATACAAGGAAGAGAACTTTGAGTTACGAGTGTATCCATTTGATTAAAAAACAACTTCATAAAATGACTGCAAACAGGCTTATGTAAAAGGAAGCCTGTTTTTTCTTGATAATCCATAGATTATCGGCTGCGAGCATGATAGGTAAATCTTCAAGCTTTGTGGGGGATAATCCTGTACCTGCTTCCCCTGTTACATGGAATAGTTTTTGGGATGAGTCTGGTAGAGCTCTTGATGGAATGAAGAGTAAACTTGTCGTGCTAAATAAGAACTTACCAGGGGAGTTTTACAGTGGGATTGCTGAATACCATAATGCTTTATTGGAGGACAATGTCGAGATTGAAATAGAAGAGGGGAATAATCATAGATTTTACAAAGTTTGCAGCTTGGAGGAAATGATATGATCTTACAAAGACGCTGTTGACGAAGATGAAGTGATGAAATCTATCTACCCATTTGCATGGGATGGAGGGAAAAATCATTTTTGCTTCGATTATCGTGATTTCGCGAATCGCCCGCAAATAATTTTTTGGAATACAGATTACATGCTTACAGATGATCTTGAAGCAGCTGAAAAGATATGTGATACCTTTGATGAATTACTGAGAGGAAGTATCCAGATTGTTGGGAGCGCAATTAATATGGAGGTGTTGAGGATGATGAAGTATTGAAAAAGGTATTGGAAAAAGGGCCTTTAATATTGTCAGTGGCTTCAGTTGTTTGGGTGCGTTATTATTTATGAATGCGTAACAGACACTTTAATTAAAAATGGACACAAAAACCCAATTTAATACGAATAATAAATATGATAAGACTATTTTAAGAGAGGAATGACGTTAGTGAAACGGATCGGTTTATTGTCTATGGTCGCACTGTTTTTGTTTCTTTTAGGATGTAGCGATAGTCAGGCTGAAACTATGACGACAGAAGGGGTGATTAAACAATTTAAGGATGCAGGACTCGAAGCTGATAACGCAAGAGAAATGACAAAGAAAGATTATGGGATGGCTCCGATGAAAGCTAAAGAAGCCAAACGCTTCTTCATCCCTTCGTTAGGTAAAGATGCAGGAGGACGAATCTTTCAATTTGATAATACTAACGACTTGAAACAAACGAAGGCATTCTATGATAAAGCAGGAAGAGAAAGTGCCATGCTTTTTTCATGGACAGCAAGCAAAGGAAATATTTTAATTCAGATTAATGGTGATTTACCTGAAGATAAATTTAAAAAATATAAGGAAGTATTAAATAAATATAATTAATAAAAAACAAGCAAGATTTAACTTATACTGAGAGAAACTATCCCAGGTTTTAGGGATAGTTTCTTTAATTCAGGCGTGTTGATTAGGCGTGTGCCCAGCGAAGCTACAGAGAACTAGCTGGTGAAAATCCAGTCAATGTAACAACCAAGTGGCCTTGTAACTGACGGACAACTGGTGGAGGAATCCTAAGGTTGAAGCTCGTGACAAAATGACTCGAAAGAGTTGCGAGAGAGAAAAACCCCCTCCCTCGTCTGATGCGCTAATTCATTCCCCACTTATAGAAGATGGGAGTATTCTCGGCGTAATTAAGATAAATCGATTCTTTTTTAGTAATAGCAGGGAGTGACAGGTCTTATGTATAATTATAGGAGGGGAATCTCAATATCATATGTGCCATTATATACAATGTGTAAATAATTGGAGAGGAGAATGAATAATATCGACAAATGAACACAAATAGAACAACAAAAAACTCATTCACTATCGAGAAGTTCATGGGCATCACCGCAATAAAAATGGAGAAAAGAGTCGATTAGCACTTAGTTCTCGAGTGATTACTCAATTCCAGTTTAATGTACTCTTTTTTCAGGAACAAAAAGTCTCCCCTGATCAGCCCCCTCGTCATATTCGAGCCGTCTTTTATCACAAAGACGAGCGAATATCCAATGAGATTATCCTCGTGTTTGATAGTGAAGAAGAACCGGCTGATCGTCATATCGAAGTTGGTTTCACATTAATCGAGGGGGAATACGAATTGGGTGAAACTTGTGTCTTACGATTAGAAGATGTGACAGGGATGAGGACAGCTCTATACAAGGAAGAGAACTTTGAGTTACGAGTGTATCCATTTGATTAAAAAGCAACTTCATAGGAATGACTGCAAACAGGCTTACGCAAAAGGAAGCCTGAGCATCTATAAATTATTGAAATTAGTGTGAGATGATTGTTATCGTATATGTAAATATAAAATTTGAGTTGGTATAATGAATTAGAATTTAATTTAATTTCGAGGGGGAGTTTGTTGAATTACTCCAGAAAGATACTTAACTATTGGATGCAGAGTGTAAGCGATGGAGATCGACTCAACTTCAACGAAAAAGAGATTGTAAATTTTGTAGAATTGCCCAAGGAAGAAATTGAAGCAGGACAAATAGCAGTTTCTTCTTTGGAAATAATCGAAAAAAAAGTAGGGGGTGGCTGGTCTTCCGAGAGTTTAAATGTTCTTATTTGTCCCAATCCACAATGTAAACCGGGGAGAAATCAGAGTGAAAAGAATCGATTATTTCCTTTGGTTATCCCTGGGAGATTAGAAGTGGATGGCTCTTTGCATCCGCAAAAAAATGAACCACCATTCATTCCACGAAAGTACCTTGAACCCACTCATGCTAAGTCTCCAATTGTCGGGCAATTAAATACAGCGGAAAAGTACCGAGAGAGAAAGCCACATTCTGATGAGGGAACATGGGAGATGGTATGGCAGGATGCCCAGGAATTGATGAAAAAAGTGACTGGAAAAAATGGAGCTCAGTATCAGCTCCAAGGGTTTCAACCACTCTCCCATGCAGTTGTTTGGTTTGGCGAAGTATCTAGTATTCCTTATCAAGAGATTGCCAAGTGCTATGAGGATCTAACAAAACAAAATCCCATTCCAGAATTATTGAAAAACTATACGGAAGGAGCTTGGGTTGGAAAAGCGTCACATTACTTAGAAGAGCACGGTAACTATAGTACGCACCATCTCGGACAAATGACGGATCGGTATCCGTTAACTATCTCCCAGAGAGAAGCTCTTCACCATTTCTTTGCCTTGGAAAACGGTCAACTTTTAGGCATAAATGGCCCTCCAGGGACAGGGAAGACGACGTTGATTCAAAGCGTAGTATCGTCTTTGTGGATACAAAAAGCCCTTGCACAGAGTGAGCCACCCATTATATTGGCTTCCTCTAGTAATAACACAGCGATTTGGAACATATTAGATAGTTTTGCTGAGGCGGTGAAAGGGATCTCAGAAGATGACGGGGAATCTATGCTTTTTAGTCGGTGGATTGATGGCGTAGAAAGCTTCGGGATGACTTGTGTAGCGAAAAATAAATTAAAGAATATTCTATCGAGTGAAAAGCGGTATGCGTGGGCGATTCGCCAAAGGGCAAAGTCAAGAAGGGGAGACGAACTAGATGGGTTTCATAGTGAGTTAGAAAAGAGAAGTATCGAAGAGCAAATTGAAACTTTTCTCACCCATTGTTGCACTTATTTTGGCGAATCAAGGTTGACATTAGATCAAGCGAAAAAGAGACTACATATTAAATTGCAACAGATAGGAAATCAAATCGAAGATCAGTCTGCCTTTTTCCATAGTCGAAAACGTTTTCATTCTCAATTGAAAAAAGATTACAATTCTACCCAAGGACTAGAAATTAAAATAGAAGAAATAACGAAGAAGAAAAATGAATCAAGGGACGCATTTGAATCCATTGATGCATTGTTTAAAGAATGGTTAAGGGAGAGAGGTCGTTTTTTTCTGATTCGATGGTTCACTCCTGTACAGAAGTGGGCAAATGAATTATTTTTCCAAAAGCAAGAATCCGATTTAGTATTGAATACCTTTAAGGATCGAGATATCAGGAAACAACTGTTAGCATTGAAGAATACATCAGAACAAGAATATACAAAAAATAAAGATCAATACAACAAAATGATTAAATTTAAGAATCAACTGGAGTTATCGGATAAACGTTGGGAGGAATGGAAGGAGCAAGAGGTGGAGCAGGAAAAAGATAACCATACGAAGTTATATACAGAGATGGATTTTGAAATACGACTTCTTTCTAAGCTAGATACACATTTGCGGTACCATGCTTTTTGGCTTGCTTCACATTATTGGGAAGCAAGGTGGCTGGAGGAACGTCATGACCAACAAACGAATGCATTCGAGTCAGAGGAAAAGACATGGTATAGATATGCAAAATTGACTCCCTGTATGGTGTCGACGGTGTTATCTGCGCCAAAATTTTTTAAAAGACTACGTAAACCAAACGATTATCTCTATAATTTTATTGACTTGTTAATCTTTGATGAGTCAGGTCAAGTTCTTCCAGAACAAACGGCTCCGGTATTTTCTCTAGCGAAAAAAGCGTTGATCGTTGGAGATACAGAACAGTTACAACCAATTCCTCGTGTAAGTTTGGAAGTGGATGAAGCAAATATGCAAAGAATGGGTTTAATAAGTTCGCAAGACGAGCTGAATTCTTTTGTTCTCACTGGGTTAGCGTCTTCCTCTGGAAGTGCGATGAAAATTGCACAGCAGGCAAGTCCTTTTAGTAAGCATAAAGATTTAGGTGGAATGTTATTAACGGAACACTACCGTTGTTCGGAGGATATCATTCAGTATTGTAATGACCTCTGTTATCATGGAAGACTCATTCCCATGAAGAACAATCCGATTCAAGGGGAGGAGGTATATCCTGGGTTTCCAACGATGGGCTATGTAGACATCGAAGGTACAGCAGAAAAGGTGGGAGGAAGTTGGGAGAACCATCGGGAAGCCGCTTACGTTGCTACTTGGATTGCAAATAGAAGTGAAGAACTAACACAAGAGAGACAATTAAAGGATGTGCTTGCTGTAGTAACTCCTTTCCGCAGGCAAGCGGATCTCATAGATAGTTATTTAAAACGGGAATTTCAGATTGAAGGACTTACAGTAGATACCGTGCACTCTCTACAGGGAGCAGAGAAAGATATTATTCTTTTTTCTGCGACGTATGCAGGACCCGAAGTGAAGAAGCAACAGCTGTTTTATGATGACACCCGTTATTTGTTAAATGTTGCTGTTTCAAGAGCGAAAGAGTCATTTTTAGTTTTGGTAGCATGGATGTGTTTGGTCGGCAAAACAAGAAGAATCCCTCCGGTTTGTTGCGAAATCGCTTGCATCCATTTCCGCTGTCTAAGGAGGATTTCTTGTTGGAACTGAGTGAAATGGAAAATCGGATGCGAAGAAGAATGAATACGACAAAGAAAAAAATGTCTAAAACTACAATTTTTAATCATGGCACGGTTAACTATGCCGATAATCAATCAAGTATTGTGAATATTACCAACGAGAAGGAGTGACTGTGATGAAGGAAGAGAAATTTGTGGAGAATGTTACCTTCAACAACGCATCTGGCGGTCAAATCAATTATGCTAATCATGGGTCTACTGTTTATGTAACCAACAATCAAGTGACTTTATTGGTTCAGTTGATTGGGGATTTAAAGGGGCAATTGGCAGGAAAAATAGAAATACCCGAGGCAGAAAAAGAGCATACTTATCAGCTGTTGGATATGATTCAAAAGCAGAGAGATGCTGATGCCCAAAAGTCATTGGCGAATATTGTGTTAGAGCGACTTCAAAAGTGGCAAGGGGTTTTTACTGCTGCATCAGGTACTGGACAGGTAATTACAGCCATCATGGATGTTCTCAGTAGCCTATGATTTAAATGAAAATCGCTTTTTAGAAATTAAAAGGATATGGCTAGTGCAGGGAGTATAAAGGAGGTGTGTAAGGGTAAATAGTGTTTTGTCATTGACCGAGAGCAGAAGCAGATGAGATCGGGCACTTAAGGACAAGAGAAGTGTTTCAATGAATTCGCTTCCCGAAGGAAGTTTGCCTCTGCTCGTCCTTCGTTCATCCGTAGTGGATAGTGCTTTTTAACATACTCGTTAATTGCAAGTCTCTTATGCTCCCACACGTCCTTTGCAATCTAACTTTTAGATAATTAACACGTATGACGCAAGATATTGGTACACAAGGGATATCTTTTTCCTAAACGCGGGTAAATCAAAAGCCCGGAATTCATATAGTTGAATAACAATCTATGATAAATGGAGGAAATTCGTGATATCGTCCTTATTTTTTGTTTCAAATGTAAGCGTTTTATATCTTTGCGAGCGAGAAAACCCCTAGCTTCAGATATAGGGATGAAAGCGAGCGTCAGATGAGGGAGGGTGTTTTTCTCTCTCGCAAGTCTGACATGGTTTTGATAGAATTATGATAGCTCTTTGAAAACTGGAGATATAGGGTTGCTACAGGAAATCGGTCTGTAGCGTAAAATCTTCAACCACCCAGCTCACCGAAGTTGCGAAAACCAAGCTAAAGTAGGGAGCTTAGTAGAGCATATTTAGTTTCAACCGTGGGGCTCACGGGGTTAGCTTGGGTATGATCCTGTCAATAGACGGGAGCTTCCAAGAATCCCCTGCCTTCAGGCATGGGGAGTGTCAAATTGACAGAAAGAGGATAATTCATTAAGATGCGGATATATTCCCATATCCATTGTGGAAAAGTAGGTGTTTGTTTTTTTATTACACCCGATACCTTATAATGAAGTGGACAAGAAGGAACAAAGTAGCTTCACTGAAATAAGATGCAGTAAAGCCATGGACGATGGAGAGAATAATTGCTCTTCTTCATAAATTGATTATGGGAACCATTATGACAATTCCCAGGAATGGAGGCCTTCTGTTGAAGTCGAGAAATCTTGTAGAGATGCTGAAGAAGACAGTGGATGCTTGTCCTGAGAAAGCAGCCTTGATGTGGAAAAATGAAGGCGCTTACAAAAGTATCTCCTATCGAGAATTATGGGAGCAGGTACGAGAAGCCGCCGCGGGGTTAGCTCGACTTGGTGTCAAAGAAGGAAGCAAGGTCGCGATTTTATCCGAAAACAACCCCATGTGGACGGTATCGGATTTGGCAATCGCTAGTTTAGGTGCTGTAAGCGTTCCCATTTATCCGACCCTCCCATCGGATCAGGTTGGCTTCATTTTACAGAATGCCGATTGTATTGTGGCAATTGTGGAAAATGAAGACCAATTGCAGAAAGTAAAAGAAGGGGAATACCCCATCTCTCAGATGATCGTGATGAAACCCGAGGCGGGGTACTCACGTGGAGAAGGAATTCTTTCCTTCCGCGAACTATTGCAAGAAGGCGCATCGCTCCCATTAATTGCTTGGGAAGAAGGATGGATGAAGGTTCATCGTGATCAGCTAGTCACGATTATTCATACTTCGGGAACGACGGGAAAACCCAAGGGAGTGATGCTGACCCATGGGAATTTTCTCTCTAATATGGAGGGTGTGCTTTTTTGGGTAGTTGATCTGCGCCGTGAGGATGTAAGTCTCTCCTATCTCCCGCTTTCCCATGTGTTTGAACGGATGGTAGGGCAGTATGCTCCCTTATATGTGGGCGCAACCATCGCCTTTGCTGAGGGCATTGACAAAATCTCCACTAACCTGTTGGAAGTCCGTCCCACCATGATGACAAGTGTCCCTCGTCTGTTTGAAAAGGTATCGAGTGCTGTACTCGAGCAAATGAAACAGGCTTCCCCTGTGCGTCGTAAGATTTTTAACTGGGCGATGGCATTAGGAATGGAGCGGTACCGCCGTTATCAACATGCTTATGAAGAGGATTGGATTTTTAAAGATCCTCTTAGCCCAGCATTACGACAACAATTGCGAGTTGCTGATCGGTTGGTGTACAGCAAAGTAAAGGAACGCCTGGGTGGCAGGATGCGTGGAATGGTTTCAGGTGGAGCCCCCCTTAATGCGGATGTGAACCGCTTTTTTTGGGCAATGAATATTCCGATTATTGAGGGATATGGGCTGACTGAAACGTCTCCGATTATTACAGCGAATCCATCGATGAAAGCAAAGATTGGCACGGTAGGAAGAGCCCTTCCGAATTTGGAAGTGCGAATTGCGGACGATGGTGAGGTATTGGTGAAGGGACCCAGTGTAATGGTTGGTTATTATAAAGATGAAGAAGCGACAGCGGAAGCCTTAAAGGATGGCTGGTTTCACACGGGGGATCTGGGGAAATTGGATGAGCGCGGATTTCTCACCCTCATTGATCGGAAAAAAAGTATCCTGGTGCTGTCAACGGGTAAAAACGTGGCCCCTCAGCCACTAGAAAGTGAGATGAACAATAGTCCATTTATTTCGCAATCGGCACTTGTAGGCAATGGACGAAAGTATACGATTGCGATCATCGTTCCGGATATGGAGAACGTGCGTCCCTGGGCCAGACGAAAAGGGATCCAAGTCAGTTCATCTACAGAGCTAATCGATCATCCTGTAGTCAGGCAGCATCTTTTGCGAGAAGTGGAATTGAAAACAGCCAAGTTTGCTGGATACGAACGTCCGAAAAAGACGATCATCGTTGATGGTGAGTGGACGGTCGATGGTGGAGAGTTGACTCCTACCTTAAAAGTAAAGATGAAAGTTATTGAGGAACGATATCGTGAGGTTATCCAAGCAACCTATGATGAACCCATGCCTACACAAGAAGTGGCGGCTGCACAGGCATGAATGTGGCATGACTTGTTGTGAGAAACCACTCCCCGGTACATACACATGTACCGGGGAGTGGTTTTATTTATGGAGGATGCGGATTTTAGCTTTATCTTTAGGAACTTCACACTGAAAAAGGAGGGTCTTTTTTGTGCCGCTCTTCTTGCGAATATCCGATACGCTATAGGCTGTCCATGTTGCCTTGGCAGGAGAGAGTTCCAAAATGCAATAACCGTGGGTACTACTGTTGAAGAGTTTAATCCAAGGATTTTCCAAGCGGATCAGACTGATTAAATTCTCAAACAGCTTTTTAAGGAGAGGGTGAGAAGACGAGAGCTCTGTGATCCCTTTATGTTTTTCCTCCTTGATCGCTTTGACTTGTTGAGCCATTTCTTTATCTACTTGTGTGATTTTTTCAATTACCTCGAGGGGGAGTGGGTTAGAGAGAGATTGGCTCTTGGTAAATATCTGGGTCACAAGATCTAAAACATTAGAAGAGGTGACGGAACCCACCATAAATTCAACGCCAACTGCCTTTCGATCCGCATCTTTTTTGAAATCCTCTTTGATTAAACTGGCTTCAAATGTATGAAGATCCCCAGTGATGGTAATCAAGTTCTTCACATGGTTTTTTTTCAAGGTACGGATGATATCCAATCGCTCCCCTGCAAATCCATCCCAGGCATCGAGATTCATCCACCGACCCAATAGTTTTAAAGGGGTAAACTGCACTTCATTTGCCCATATTTTCCATTGTGCCTTCGAAGTGGTAAGGCGATTGAGGAACCATTCTTTTTGCCCAGAATGAATCCCTAACATGGATTGTTTAGGGTCATTCACAGCAGTGCACCCTTTCGTAAAATATCGATCCAATGTTCCGCTACCACAAGCGTGGGAGCTTCGATAGAGACGCTGATCGGTTAAGATGAGTTCACATAGATTTCCAATACGCAGGGTGCGATAAATACACAGGGATTCAGCAAATTCCTTTTTGGGGTCAAAGGTGACTCTTGCCGGTGTATATTCATACCAGACGCGATTGGCAACCTGTCGTCGAACAGGATTTGACGCGGTGTTGTCATCAGGTGCCACGGCAGGGTAGTAACTATCATTGGCAAATTCATGGTCGTCCCAAATGGATACCATCGCATGATTTTCATGGAGACGTCGCAGGTCCGGATCCGTACGATAGGTTCGATAGAGGGTGCGGTAGTCTTCGATGGTAAACGCT
Organism: Marininema halotolerans; assembly: GCF_900116235.1. Lineage (GTDB taxonomy): Bacteria > Bacillota > Bacilli > Thermoactinomycetales > DSM-45169 > Marininema > Marininema halotolerans. Next base: position 106,668 of record NZ_FPAA01000004.1, read on the forward strand.
TTTGATTCTCCACTCGGAACCGTGATTTTGCGGTCAGGTAAAGGGTCTTGATAGATGGATTTGCCTACCGATTCATAGATGTAGTCACCGAGATGAACGACAAAATCGAGTTCCTCTTCAGCAAGATAGTTGAGCACAGGAAAATACCCGCTAGAAAAATCTTGGCACGAAATATAGGCAAACCGTGTTGAAGATAGGTCTTGTCCAGCTGGAACCAACGTTTTAAAACGGCCTGTAGGACTGACGTGACCGGTCTGGGTGATAAATCGGTAGTAATAGAGCGAGCGTGGGGGTAACTTTCCATCCACATCGACTTTGACAACCTGATCATAGTCTTTCCAGATGGGTGTATATCCACGAAGGATCGGTTTTTTAAAATCAGGAGAGTTAGCAATTTCAAGTAGGACAAACGTTCCGTTGTTGATCGCTGAAACGATTGAGTCAGGAGGGGGTGTTTCGCCATCTAACCATTGAATGAGTGAGGAATCCACTTGGGTGGCTGCTAATCCCGTCTGGATCGAGGGATCGATTCGGGTCCAGAGGATAGCCCCTGAGGCTGTTGGATCCCCCGCCGCTACGGATTGAGGAAAACCAAGCCCAGGTGGATGTTGAGGCTGAAAGGGGGGGATGCTTGTCCAAGGGCTCTCTTGTGCAAAGGCTTGGGCGATACGGTCGATACCGGTATTTTCTAAGAGAAGCAGGGCAGAACCTGCGAGGAGCGACTTTAGAAAAACACGTCGCTCTAGGTGAGCAGGCTTTGAATCCGGATCTTTCATACGATCTACCATTCTTATGGCCTCCCTTACCCATCAAGATTACTACTATTCAATATTCTACCAAAAGAATCGCGACTTTTTTTGAATAAAATGTAAATTTAAAAGAGAACAGGGTAAGGATTAAACGGGAAATAAGAAAGTGAAAGAAATCGGATGATCCCCCTGATCCCCCGTTTTGAGATGGAAATCTTAGGGTAAATCGATGGTGAATGATATTGATAAGCACACCCCCACATCAAACAGGTTTCAACTGTGGGGTGTGTCATAGTGAATAAGGCGGGGTAGCGATGCTAATTATTTGGTCCGTATGGGATGTGAGAAGAGAACAGAAAACAGCCTTTTCACGATCGCAAGAAAGCTGGAAAGCTCTTAAATTTATCGATGGGTTTCAAGGGAGAATTGGCGGATGGAATGTGAACCGGCCGTGGGAGGCATGTACGTTAGGTTTTTGGAGAGATTTTGAAGCTTGCCAAAACTTTATGTGGAATTACCATGATCGGATTTTTTACGATCAAGGGGAGGCTTATGAAACGGTTCAATTATCCTATACGATAAAAGTGGATGAAATCCTTGGAGCCCATGGAACTAATTTTTCAAGGGGTCTGACCCAGGCGAAACGTTTGCGCGTGGGGGATTTTATTACAAAAATAGGTAGTGAATTTGATGTGATGAAGGAACAACAAGCGGTGTGGAACCCCGCGTTACATCAATCTGCGGGGATGTTAGGGGGGGTATTTAGTCAGGAGAGGGGACGAAATAATCGTTTTATTATCACAAGTTTATGGGAAGATGCGTCTTCCCTCCAGCGATTTCGCGATGAACAAGTCGTCTCCTTACGGGAACGTCTCGATTATCAAAAGGATATCGATCGCTTTATTACGCGGACCATTCGACTCCATGATTCCTGGCGGATCTTGCCGTAAAGAGGAGCAAAAAAAACGGTGTGCGACCTTAAGAAGTGGGATAAAATCCCACTTCATGTCATTTTACGAAAAATTTATTGAATAGGAAGGGAAGCGCTTTCATATTGTTGAAGTGTTGTAGAGATAGGGTGAAAGAAACCCTTTGCAGAAAAGAACGGTTTACTATCTGAAGGAGGAATGTCAGTTATGAGTGTAACCCTGGCTGGCTACAAAAAGCCAAACACCGAAGGAAGCGTATTGCAGTTTAAGAAACAGTACGAAAATTTCATTGGCGGTGAATGGGTTCCACCAGCTGATGGTGAGTATTTTGATAATCCCTCGCCAGTAGATGGGAAAATTTTCACTCGCATTCCCCGATCGAAGAAAGAAGATATTGAATTAGCCGTTAAGAAAGCACATGCAGTCAAGGAGCGTTGGGGGAACACGCCAGCGGCGAAGCGGAGCCGGATGCTCCTTAAAATTGCAGATGTGTTAGATAAAAATCGCGAATTACTTGCCTTATCAGAAACTTGGGATAACGGCAAACCGATTCGCGAAAGTTTAGCCGCGGATTTACCCTTAGCAAGTGATCACTTTCGTTATTTTGCGGGAGTCATTCGGGCAGAAGAAGGAAGCATGTCTGAGATTGATGCGAACACCCTCGCAATGCATGTGAAGGAACCGATTGGCGTTGTGGGGCAAATCATTCCCTGGAATTTTCCCCTTCTTATGGCAGCATGGAAAATGGCTCCTGCTTTAGCTGCAGGGAACTGTGTGATCTTAAAGCCCGCTGAGCAAACGCCTGTGACCGTCCTTCTTTTTGCTGAGCTTATTGCGGATATCCTGCCCCCAGGGGTGTTGAATATTGTCAACGGATTTGGCCCTGAAGCCGGTCAAGCGCTTGCGACATGTCCGGATATCGGAAAAATTGCCTTTACAGGTGAAACAACGACTGGACGTCTCATTATGCAATTTGCCTCTGAAAATATTAAACCGGTTACCCTTGAATTGGGCGGGAAATCCCCAAATATTTTTACAGAAAGTGTATTGGCTAAAAAGGATTCCTTTTTTGATAAAGCGGTTGAAGGGTTTACCATGTTTGCGCTTAACCAAGGAGAAGTCTGCACTTGTCCTTCCCGTGCCCTGATTCAAGAATCCATCTATGATGAATTTATGGAAAAGGCGATTGAGCGCGTTCGCAAAATTAAACTTGGCGACCCCCTTGATCCAACGACCATGATGGGTGCACAAGCATCCGAGGATCAATTCCAAAAGATCTTAAGTTACTTTGACATTGGTAAAAAAGAAGGCGCAAAAGTACTCTTTGGTGGTGAAGTCTTCGAAAATAAAGAGTACCCGGGTGGATTCTACGTACAGCCGACCATCTTTGAGGGGAACAACAAGATGCGGATCTTCCAGGAGGAGATCTTTGGGCCTGTGGTTTCGGTGACCACATATAAGGATGAAAAAGAATTGCTCGAAATCGCCAATGACAGTTTGTATGGTCTCGGTGCAGGTCTTTGGACACGGGATACCCACCAAGCATATCAGATTGCCCGGAAGATCGAAGCAGGCCGTGTCTGGGTCAACTGTTATCACAACTACCCTGCCCATGCGGCTTTTGGTGGTTACAAGCAATCCGGAATTGGTCGTGAGAATCACAAGATGATGCTGGATCATTATCGCCAGACGAAAAATATTTTGATTTCTTATGATCAAAATCCGACGGGCCTATTTTAGGAGGGGAAGGAGGCGTCTTCATGGAACGGGTACCACGCGTGCTCGTCACTGAAGAGGCGCAAAAGGTGATCGATCAGTTGCGGGGGGAACATGGGGAGTTGATGTTCCATCAAAGTGGTGGTTGCTGTGATGGTTCTTCCCCCATGTGCTTTCGACAGGGAGAGTTTCGTATCGGATTGTCCGATGTTCTTCTGGGTGAAGTTCATGGATGCCCCTTTTATATGTCACGCTCTCAATTTGCGTACTGGGAACATACCCAGTTAACCGTCGATATTACGAAGGGGAGAGGGGCCTCTTTTTCCCTGGAAATCCCTTTAGGGATTCGGTTTTTGATTCGATCGCGTCCCTTTACCTCAGAGGAGAAGAAAGCATTGACTCCGATTGAATCGGTTTCTTAATTGCGATGGAAAAACCCGCCCAACGGCGGGTTTTTCCATCATCTATTTCGATAGAACAAGGGAGGTATCGCGTGATAGATCGAAAGGACGATCGGTACGAACGATATCGGAAAGCTATTTCGAATTACACCAAGCCCCTTGCTTTTTTAGATGGGGATGCCATGATGACAAATCTCTCTCGTATTCTTGATGCTTCGGGGAATAAAAAGCTTCGTATTGCTAGTAAATCGATCCGTTGCGTCCCCTTACTTAAACAAATCATGGCGGCGAGTGATCGCTTTACAGGCGTGATGTGCTTTTCCGTCGCAGAGGCTCAATTTCTTAGTGAACAGGGCTTGGATGATTTATTAGTCGCTTATCCGACTTGGGAGAAACATTCCCTTATGGAAGTTGGAGAGGTGATTTTAAAGGGGAAACAACTCACCTTGATGGTGGATGATGAGGAGCATATTGCGCGGTTAGAAGCAGTGGGACAAGCGATTGGAGTCATTTTTCCAGTATGTCTGGATATCGATTTATCGGTATCTTGGCCGGGGCTCCATTTTGGAGTTCGGCGTTCCTCCATTCGTTCGCGAGAACAACTAATCCAATTAGCCAAGCGGATTAAACAATCCCAATGGGTTCAGTTAGATGGGGTGATGGGCTATGAAGCCCAGATCGCGGGTGTGGGGGATCGGGTCCCTGGGCGATGGGCAACGAATCAAGTCATCCGCCTGTTAAAAGGTCACTCCATTCGACGAATTGCACAGCAACGAGAAGAATGGGTGCAAGAAATTAAGGCGATGGGGCTCTCTCCACGTTTTGTGAACGGTGGCGGCACGGGAAGTTTGAAGGTAACCAGCCAAGAAGATGTGATCACAGAAATTGCGGTGGGTTCTGGCTTTTTCACCTCGGTTCTTTTCGATTTTTACCGTGATTTTGCGGGTGAACCGGCTGCGGGTTTTGCTCTTGAGATTACTCGGCGTCCTGCGCCAGAGATTGTTACCTGTTTAGGCGGGGGTTATCCAGCTTCTGGAGCCAGTGGGGCGGATCGTTTACCCACGCCATGGTTACCCGAAGGAGCAAAGCTATTGCCATTGGAGGGGGCTGGTGAAGTGCAAACTCCTGTACAATATCGCGGGGATCGCTCTCTTAAGTTAGGGGATCCCATCTTTTTTCGCCATGCTAAGGCAGGAGAAATGTGTGAACGGTTCACAGAGATTTTGGTAATTAAGGGGGATGAAGTGGTGGATCGACTGCCAACGTATCGTGGAGAAGGGAAGTGTTTTTTATGAGTGAAGCAGGCCCATCGAAGGTTTTTATGAACTGGTCGGGTTCGGTGCAATGTCACCCTGCCGAAATTGTTCGCCCAAGCTCGATTGAAGAAGTAGTGGATCTAGTAAGGCGAGCCGCTTTTGCGGGTCGAACCCTTCGTGCAGTGGGATCAGGTCATTCCTTTACCCCCTTAGTAGAAACCGATGAGATTCTAGTTTCCCTTGAGGAGCTACAAGGATTAGTGAAGGTGGATCCTGTACGCCAAGTTGCCACGGTACGAGGAGGCACCCCACTGTCTGCCTTGGGGGTGGCGTTGGAAGAAGCGGGTTGGGCGATGGAAAACCTTGGTGATATCGATGCACAGACGATTGCGGGTGCAATTAGTACGGGTACCCATGGAACAGGGGTAACACTTGGTTCAATATCGAGTCAGGTTGTGGGCATTACCTTTGTCACTGCGAATGGGGAGGTTGTTACCCATACCCAGGAAGAACATTCTGAGACCCTTCGTGGTTCACGTATTTCCCTTGGCTCCCTTGGAATCATTGTCGAAGTCCAACTGCGTGTGCTTCCTCGCTATTTCTTGCAACTAGAAAGTCGCAGGATGGAGTTGACGGAGGTTTTAAACTCCCTACCCTCATTAAAAAGTGAACATCGTCATTTTGAATTCTTTTGGTTCCCTTACACAGAAACCGTTCAAGCAAAAATCATGAATATGACGGATACCCCAGGGAAAGAAGGGGGATGGTGGGGAGAATTTAGCCGGAATGTACTTGAAAATGGTCTCTTCTGGTGCTTATCCGAAGGTGCGCGCTTACAACCTCGATTCTCAGCAAATGTAAGCCGTATCTCCGCTTGGGGAGTTCCTTCAGTCAAAGAGACGGGAGTAAGTCGACGCATTTTTGCAACGCCGAGGAAAGTCCGCTTCTATGAAATGGAGTATGCGATACCAGCAGAGACATTGCCTGAGGTGCTAAAGGAAGTCAAAGCACGGATTGCACAGGAAGGATTTGCTGTTCATTTTCCTGTAGAATGTCGATTTACGCGCAAGGAAGAAAATTGGCTAAGTCCAGCATATGGAAGGGATTCTGCCTTTGTGGCGGTTCATATGTACAGAGGCATGGAGTGGAGGCCTTATTTTAAGGCAATGGAAGAGATTTTTCTCCGCTATGAAGGACGTCCTCATTGGGGGAAAATGCATGGGTTGGACGCGATGACATTTGCTGAAATCTACCCCCAGTGGGATGAGTTTCATACCTTGAGGGCAGGGATGGATCCTCAAGGAATCTTTCTTAATCCCTACTTAAAAAAGATTCTCGATCCCACACGAATCAGCACCAAGGTTTGAACATTAATACTTTTCGATAATTTTGCAATAGGTGGAAAAAAAGCCAATCCGATTATGGTTAGAAGGAGGAATATGTGCGCCAGATCTGTACCATTCCTGAATAAAAGGGGTGATTGGGATGTTGTGGAGAAAGCGTGTGACGACAATCTTATCCCTGTTCCTTGTGCTCTTCCTTGTTGCTGGGTACCCGATGACAGCAGAGGGACATCAAAGTGAGAAACCGAGAAGTCAAGGAATCGATCCCTTGCTAAAACGGATGTCAATTGAAGAAAAAGTGGGGCAGATGATGATGGTGGGCTTTAAAGGATCGGAGCCAACAGCGGAGATTCGTGATCTAATTACCAAAGCCCACGCAGGGAATATCATTCTCTTTTCCTGGTCAGAAAATGTAGGCGAACCAACGCAGGTTGCAAAGCTTACAAATGGTTTACAGAAGATCGCCGCCAAGACCCCTCATCAACTCCCGCTCTTGATTGCAATGGATCAAGAAGGCGGTGTGGTGGCTCGCTTGACACAGCATGCGATGGAGTTACCTGGCAACATGGCATTGGGTGCGACACGATCGACCAAGGGAGCTTATACGGCTGCCCGGTTAACCGCCGCGGAAATGCGGGCAGTGGGTGTAAATATGAATTTGGCGCCGGATGTGGATGTGAATGTCAACCCTGCTAATCCGGTGATTGGTGTCCGTTCCTTTGCAGAAAATCCGCAGTTGGTTGCCGATATGGGTGCGGCTGCGATCCAAGGCTATCAGCAGCACGGAGTGATTGCAACCGCAAAGCATTTTCCAGGTCACGGGGATACCGCGGTGGATTCTCACCTTGGCTTACCGGTTATTGATAAAACACGTGCCCAGCTTGAAGAGGTCGAGCTTGTCCCCTTTAAACGAGCGATTAAGAGTAAGGTTGATGCCATGATGACAGCCCATATCCATGTACCCGCATTCGATCCGACCCCGGATTTGCCTGCCACGCTTTCCAAGCCGATTCTGACGGATTTACTCCGAAAAGAATTAAATTACAAAGGGATCATTATTACTGATGCGATGACGATGGCAGGGGTATCAGGAACCTTTGGTGGGGTTCCAAAGGCTTCGGTAAAAGCGGTACAGGCAGGTGCCGATATGGTTTTGTTGACCCCAGAACTAACCACGCAGGAGCAGATGGAGGTCTATCAAGAACTGGTTAGAGCGGTTTACGCTGGGGAAATTTCAAAGAAGCGGATGGATGAATCGGTCCGGCGAATATTGCAGGTGAAAAGTAAATACCATCTTGTTCACCATCGTTATGTGCATGTGAATCGCGTTGAGCAACGGGTCGGAACCTCCCAGCACCGAAAAAAAGCAGAGGAATTGGCTAGGAAGTCGATTACCTTGGTGAAGAATGAGAATCATCTTCTCCCTCTACAGCTACAAACCGATGAAAAGCTTGGGATTATCAGCCCAGTATCCTTACGTGACTATGTGCTACCCTATCATGCCAATACGACGGAATTTAAAATGACATCGGTTAATCCCACCGATAGTGAGATCGATCAGGCGCTAGAAATGGCTAAGGGCATGGATCGTTTGGTCGTGGGAACCTATTCCGCAAGCCTTTATCCGCAACAAGTAAAAATGGTTCAGGCGTTGACCAAACTGGAAAAACCTATCACCGTAGTCGCCCTTCGCAATCCCTATGACATTATGAAATTTCCCCAGGTGGAGGCCTATATGAACGCCTATGGCTATCGATCCGTCTCATTGCAAGCGGCAGTGGATACGTTATTTGGTGTCAATTCACCGCAGGGGAAATTGCCAGTGACGATTCCTAATTTGTACCCCTATGGTTGGGGGTTAAGGTATGGGGAATGAGTAGGTTGGAGAGGGTAATGCTAACCAACTGGATCCCTCGATCCTTTGCAAAGGCCTTTAGAAAGGCCTTTTTTTATAGTGAAAGGTTGAGTTGGATCGTTATTCAATAAGACCAAGGGCCGTGGCACTTAAGCTTATGGGTCCAATTACTTGGCAGGTGTCTTCAGGAGTCACACCCGTGGTGATTTCAATCGTCATCGAGTAGGTATGAAATTTTTTCGTTAGATTAAAGTCAATCGTTTGAACAGATACCACTCCATAACGTTGAAACAGGACAGCTAGGACATAGGCAGCATTAAAGATTTCGCTTCCATCACGAAAGATGCGAATACGTAATAAGACATCATTACTACCCGGTGGCATGAACAAGCCGATGGTTCCTATTAATTGGACGCGATTGTTACCCACATAGGCATGGGGGATAAAGATACCGACACCTGCCACCTCAAGTCGAGCAGGCGTTCTTGGAATCGTGAGTGGATCATCTGCTACGACGATACTGCGAGGGAGACTCGCTGCATAATCTAACACTTGATTTTGTAAGGGCGTGGAGGGCGCTGTATCCGTTCCGATTACCCATCCACTAAAGGTTATCGGACCATTTACTCGTACATCTCCTTCTACGGATTCAGCCGTGATGGTATAAATATGAAAACCAGCAGCAACATCCAAGTCTATGGTTTGGATGGTGGTTAAGTTCAATGTGAGCGTCTCGGTGGTCATCGAGGCTTGGGTGTTATAGATTTCACCGCCATCCCGAAAGATGCGTAGGATATAGTCTCGTTCTTGGGCGGTAGTTCCTTCCACCCCGATGGTTGCCTTTAGTTGCACCCGATTTGAGCGACTTCCCGAGGTAGGAATAAACACTCCCAAACCCGCTAACTGTGTTCGTGCAGGAGAAATGGGCAGTATGATCGGATCTCCTACAAGAGCAACACTACGGGGTACACTGGCTTGGTAAGTGAGCACTTGGTTGTTATTTACCGACTGTTCCGTACCGATTGCCGTCCCGCTGAAGGTAATGGGTCCGATGACTGAGTTGTCAAATAAAATCGATTCCACCGTGACGGAATAGACATGAAACCCAGCAGGGACATCAAAATCAATGGTTTCAAAGGTGGGGACTACACTTGCAAAACCAGGGGGAGCCCCTGAGGAAGTGGTTTGAAGCCCGTTGAAAATTTCGTTCCCATCGCGAAGGATGCGAAAGAGCACCGTACCGGAACTACCAAAGATGTTTCTTAATAATCCCACGGAAGTGGTTAGTTCGACCCGGTTGGCTCCACCCGCCGTGGTTGGAATAAAGATCCCGATGCTTGCTAATTGTAAGCGATTGGGGGCAGTGGGGATGATAATGGATGCAGAGAAGGTAGTATTAGCGGGGACACTGGCGGCATAATCCAGAATTGTTAACGCCATGAAAAGAAACGACTCCCTTCATTGATGGGGTGGTATATTGTATGGATACGAAGGGATAATGGGATGGGCAAGTAGTCCAAGCTTTTTTACCCAAGAGGCCCGATGACCATCCCACTCAGGGTAATGGGACCAATCACTTGACTGACTCCATTAAAGATTACGGTTTGTACTTCGATAGTCATCGAGTAGACATGGAATCCCGTCGGGACGTTAAAATCAATCGCTTGCACTGAAAAGCAGTTGAAGAAGGTTGCGTTAACTAATGCGTAAGGAGCGTTAAAGATTTCACTGCCATCCCGGAAGATTCGGATAATTAGTTGGGAAGCTGCTGAACCAATCCCCCCTAGTACTTGGGCGCCAATCGTCCCTGTTAATTGCACCCGATTGGCTCCGGATGGTGTCACGGGAATGAAGATGCCGAGTCCCGCTAACTGTAGACGGGCAGGGGTCATGGGGATGACCATGGGGTTGCCTGGTAGGGAGACACTCCGGGGAACGCTCGCAGCATAGTCGAGCACTTGATTGGGGAGGGTAGGAGAGATTTGGGTATCAGCCCCGATCACCCATCCACTAAAGGAAATCGGTCCAATCGCTTGGGAGGTCCCACTCGAAGTTTCCGCCGTCACCGTGTACACATGGAAACCAGTGGATCCATTAAAATCAATCGTTTGCATGGTTGAAAGATTAAAATCATTTGAACCTAGAAATAACGTCAATTGTTCGTTAAAAATCTCAACCCCATCCCGAAACATACGAAAGATAACCGTAGTGCCAGTGTCGGTGAGCCCCTCGACTCCAACCGTTGCCTTTAACTGAATGCGATTGGGACTACTTCCCGACTGGGGAATGAAGATGCCAAGCCCTGCTAGTTGGGTGTTGCTAGGAGAGGTAGCCAGTAGGATGGGATTGCCTTGCACGCTTACACTTCGTGGCACGGCAGCTTGGTAATTGAGCACCTGATTATTGCTGAGGATGTCGGCGGTACTGATGGCAGCGCCACTAAAGGTGATGGGTCCCGCGACACTGTTGACAGAGATGAGGCTTTCAACGGTGACGGCGTATGTGTGAAATCCTGCAGGCACATTGAAGTCAATGGTTTCAAAGGCGAAGGTAGTGGTTTGTGCGCCTGGGGGGCCCGAAGAGGGAGTGTATTGAATACCATTAAAGATTTCATTGCCATCGCGGAAGATGCGAAAGAAAATCCTCCCAGTGCTTGAGCTCACGTTTTTTAAGATTCCGACACAAGCGGTGAGCTCGACCCGATTCGCGCCAGCGGCAGTGTTAGGGATAAAAATGCCGATACCTGCGAGTTGCAAGCGGGCCGGTGAATTAGGGATGAGGGTCGAACCTGATTGTACACTTAAAGGGACACTGGCGGCATAGTTTAAGATTTTTCGTGACATTAAGGAAGAGCAACTCCTTCATTCGTATCTATTAACCTATGTATGAAGGGGAGCTGAAGTAACGGCGCTAATTCCTTCCATGCTGAAAATACCCAATCGCTTTTTCCCACTTTTCTTCGCTTGATGGCGTATTTGTGTCGTGTCCCCTTCCGCGGTAATATAAAGAGGATGAGCCTGAAGCGAGTGGAGGACAAATGATGAATAACAATCAATGGCGATTGATCCAGTCAGGGATGAAGAATAGTGCGGAGAATATGGCGATTGATGAAGCGATACTCATCGCCCATAGTGAAGGAAAGACACCACCGACGATCCGCTTTTACGGTTGGAATCCAGCGACACTTTCCATTGGATACTTTCAGAAGGCGGAAAAGGAAGTGGATTTGAATGTGCTCAAACAACAGGGAATCGGCTTCGTCCGTCGTCCGACGGGTGGGCGTGCAGTCTTCCATGATCAAGAACTTACATATAGTGTGATCCTCAGTGAGGATTATCCAGGAATGCCAACCTCAGTGACGGATTCCTATCGCGTGATCAGTACGGGACTACTGAAAGGGTTTTTAAATTTGGGGTTGCAAGGGGAGATGGTCCCGCTAGATACGGAGGAGGAACAAGCGAAGTACCAATCCCTTGGGTCCGCCGCGTGTTTTGACTCGCCATCTAACTATGAGCTAGTGGTTGAAGGACGGAAGATTGCTGGGAGTGCACAAACAAGGCAACGCGGGGTGATCCTGCAACATGGATCGATCTTGCTGGACATGGATGTGGATCGACTCTTTGAACTTCTCCGCTTTCCCTCGGTGGAAGCAAAGGAGAAGATCAAAGGAAACTTTGTGACCAAGGCCGTCGCGATTAATCAGTTGCGAGCGCAACCTGTCTCCTTTGAAGAAGCCACGAATGCTTTCCGGAAAGGGTTTGCGGCGGGTCTGGAAGTAGAGCTTGTCCCCGGCGAACTTACCGCTTATGAAAAAGAATTAGCAGAGGAATTGGTTCATACGCGCTATGCCTCCGATGCGTGGAATTTGAAAAAATAGTGTCAGATCCTCTACCCCGGTTTTCAACATTGGATTAAGGCGGTATAATTCCCAAAGAAAATTTTTTGAGTGGGAAGGGAACTCGGGTAGGGGGAAGAGCACATGTGGATGATTCGTAAAGCGAACAATGAAGATGCACAAGCCATCCAACAACAACTCCATCAGGCGTATCGCCCCATAAAGAAGCAAGGATTTAACATGGAAGCGACGGATGTATCCATCGTCGCGATCAGGGAGAGTCTGCTACAGGATGAAATTTTTGTTCTCGTCAATCAACAGGGATGGATCCAAGGAACCCTTCGCTTAAAAAAACGGTGGGATAATGTGAAGATGGATCACCTTGGTTGGTTTAGCATCTCCCCTGAACTAAAAGGGCTCGGGCTTGGTAGGAAGCTGATTGCTTATGCAGAAGAATATGCTCGTGAACGAGGAAGAGAAGGAATCTATCTCGATACAGCAAAGGATCATCCTTGGCTACCTGCCCTCTATGAAAAATTGGGATATCAAAAAATCGGGGAGATTCGTTGGCCGAGTCAAAATTTTGACGCGGTGCAATTTGAGAAGCAATTATAATAAAATCAACAGGAAACCCTTGACATCACGGGTTTTCCTGTTGCATAATCATACAAAATCATTGTTGAATATTGAATCGCTGAAACATGAAGACAGAAGTTAGTAAAGCGGACTTAACCGATCAGAGAGCGAGACCCATCGGCTGGAAGGTGTCGCGGTGATGTCTGTTTGAACCCACTTCTTGATGTGGCCGTTGATGAAACGGAACGGATTCCCACCGTTATCAGGGAAGGCGGCGAATGTCGCTAATGAAAGTGGGCATATGATGGTAGATCATGTGTCAACCAACGGTGGTACCGCGGAAGAGAGCGCTCTTTCGTCCTTGGATACATGGACGTAGGAGGGCTTTTTTGTATGGATGGGAGGAAACAGAGTGAAACAACCGATTGTAGTTGTGAAAATTGGCACATCTTCCCTGGTTGATGAGCGAGGGCGGTTGGATAAAAAGAGGTTGGCTCACCATGTTGCCAGCATTGGGGAAATAAAAAGAAAGAACTTTCACGTGGTACTCGTTTCATCGGGGGGGATTGCCGCGGGGTTTTATGAACTAGGGCTTACCGAACGACCCCGTACGTTGGCGGGGAAGCAAGCGGCTGCGGCTGTCGGACAGGGCGCGCTCATTCAAAATTACCGTGAACGGTTTGCTGAGCAAGGGGTGATCTGTGCTCAAGTTCTTCTCACCCGGAGTGATTTTGACAATCGGAGTCGGTATCGTAACGCCCTACAAACCTTAGAGTATCTTTTGGATCGTGGTGTAGTACCGATTATCAATGAAAACGATTCAGTCGCTGTTGATGAAATTTGTTGGGGAGATAATGACACCTTAGCTGCCCTTGTTGCCGGTTTGTTGCAAGCTGAGGAACTGCTTTTGGTCACCAATACCAATGGTGTCTATACCGATAACCCACAAAAGAATCCAAAGGCAACTCTTATTCATCATTTAGAAAGTGTGGGTGAGGAATTGTTGGCAAGTCTTGATGATAGCAAAAGTACCTTAGGGAGTGGAGGGATGCGCTCGAAGCTTTTAGCGGCACGAATTGCATCTGAGGCAGGCGTACGGGTGCATATTGGATCGGAACAGCTCGAGATCGATTGGATGATACAAACGCTTATGCAACAGGGAAGCGGCACAACCATAGAAGCTGCCCCTCGTCATATCAGTCGGAAAGAACACTGGATTTCTCGCCATTCAGCTCCTGCAGGTCAACTTCAAGTGGATGAAGGAGCAGCGCAAGCACTGTTGAAGGAGGGAAGCAGTTTGCTTCCAATTGGTGTGGTTGCGGTGAATGGAGAATTTCAAGAGGGGGATATCGTCCGTGTAGTCGATTCAACAGGGGTTGAAATTGGTCGTGGAATGTCTCGATACGCCGCAAATTGGATTGTTCAGGTGTTGGGTAGGCGGTCGGAAGATGTGGTGATTCATCGAAATGATTGGGTGGCTACACCTAGTGTGGCAACATATTTACACAGAAAGCCCCAAATGGACTTATCGACTTCGGTAGATGGAGAGGAGAGTGGGCAATGAGTCGTCAATCCGATGTGCGCAAAAAAGCGCTTCTAGGACGTTCGGTACTTCGGCAACTGGTGATGCTTACGAAGGACGAGAAGGATGCAGCTCTGTTACAGGTCGCGGATGCCATTGTGAATCGAAAAGAAGAAATTATTCAAGGGAATGATCTGGATCGTAAGGCAGCCATCAAGGAGCAGGTTTCCCAAGCATTGCTTGACCGACTGACCTTAACAGACAAACGGGTGCAGGAAATGGCGGAGGGATTGCGCCAGTTAGTCCATCTGGATGATCCGATTGGAGAGGTACTAGAGACAAGGACCCTTGCCAATGAGCTTCGGATTGAAAAGGTACGTGTTCCTCTGGGGGTCATTGGAATGATCTACGAAGCACGTCCCAATGTGACCGTGGATGCGGCGGGAATCGCCCTTAAAACGGGCAATGCTATTTTGTTGCGTGGAAGCTCTTCTGCATGCCACTCCAACGCCATTTTGACGAAGGTGATTCAACAAGCATTAGAACAAACGTCGGTACCTTCTGCAGCGGTTCAACTGGTGGAGAATCAGGATCGTTCTGCTGTGCAGGAAATGATGACAGCCAATGGATTGATCGATGTGATCATTCCCCGTGGTGGGGCGGGTTTAATCCAACGGGTGGTGAAAGAGTCGACGGTGCCTGTGTTAGAGACAGGCGTGGGAAACTGTCATATCTATATTCATCAGGATGCGAATCCCAAGATGGCCAATGATATTGTCATCAATGCGAAGACGGATCGACCTGCCGTATGTAATGCCGTAGAGACGATTCTGGTTCATCATGCATGGGCAGAACGTCACTTAAGAGAACTAGGTAATCGTCTGTTGGAGCAAGAAGTCGAAGTAAGAGGATGCCTCCAAACGCAAACCATCCTTCCAGGAGTCGATCTGGCAACGGATGCGGATTGGAAAACCGAGTACCTTGATCGCATCCTTGCGGTGAAAGTGGTGGATTCTTTAGAAAGTGCCATCACGCACATCGATCAATATGGCTCCCATCATTCCGAGGCCATCCTTACAGAAGATGCGACTGCTGCCCACGTTTTTCTTACCGTAGTGGATGCAGCTGCCGTGTATCACAATGCTTCAACACGTTTCACAGACGGGGGACAATTTGGATTTGGAGCGGAAATCGGCATTAGTACACAGAAGTTACATGCTCGTGGTCCGATGGGATTAAAGGAGATGACTTCCTATCAGTATCGAATTCATGGTACGGGACAGATTCGTAAATAAGAGGATTTGCGCTGGATGAAAGGGACACCCAATCAGGTGTCCTTTTCGAGGGTTTTTATAAAGGTTTAGAACACCTTGACCCGTTCTTTCATTTTCGGTAATCTATCTTTCTAAAGAAAGATTCGAAAGCGTTGTGGGGGATCGTATGCGAGTATCCCCAAAACTGACTCTACGGTCAGTTTTGGGGAATGAGGATGGGGGGTACTTCTATGACACAGGAAATGGTGGGTCCTCTTCATTTATGCAAACGTTTTCAGGTGCAAGAATCGCTGACTTTCTTCAATGGACGGTTTATCCAAGCGAAATCCTTAGATGGGGTCAAAGTTCTTCTCCAATTCATGAACCTAAACGATCCTTTGTCACAAAAGACAAAGGAGAAGCTTTGGATGAACTTTAAACACCCGGGTCTACTTTCGGTGATGGATGTGATGGTGAAGGAGGATGCGGTGATTCTCGTGCATCCCATTTTTGCAGGGGAGCCGTTAACGGCAATCGTGAATAAAGACCAGTTCTTGTCCCCGATGCGCGCAATGACACTGTTCCGAAAATTGATTCAGACGCAAGTGGATCTACAATACTTACCCGTTTCGATATCGACTTCGTTGGACCCTCGCAATATCTGCTTATTTGATGATGAGCCTTTCTTCCTTTTCTATGGTTTAACAGACTATACTACGCCATTAGCACAGGGCCCACGAAGTCTTTTACTTTACTATTTGTTATCTGGAGAATACCCGCTTTATGAAACAAAAGAAAGACGCGATTTTGAAAAAAAGATTCGTCGGGTACCGCTTCCAATTCGTCGATTCGCGCTTGATTTACTCGAACAAGATGATACATGCGAAGAATTACTGGCTAAAATTGACCAGGTCTTCACTGAGTTGCCACGAAAGCATACTCGCTCTCGTACCAGTGATGCGAAAAATAAATGGCATCCCGCTGCAGTAGCGGCATCCTCTCAAGTGATCCTTAGTTCAGGGGAAAGCGTTCATGTACCGGTAACCCATCAACGAAAGGCTCCAACGAGTTTAAAGGAGAGAGGAACTTTTCACTTTGAAGAGAAATTGCCAACGGTTGAATTGCTTAGCCGAAAGATTTGGAAGCCCTCCCTAATAGAAGGCCAGTTGATGCAAAGTGAATTATCCCCATTCATTGTAAGGTTGAATGATCGCTCAAAGAAGCGATCCTATGGAATGCAAACCAATGGCTATGGTGAGGTCGGCTTTTTCGAAAAAAATGATGGGAAGTATGCGCGCGTCTTGCTAGAATCGAGAGGTTTTTATCTAAAACAAGGAAGATCATACCAGATCAAAATCCTTTACCTCCCATATAAGTCCCTGCGTGTATTGATTCAAGAATGTGATGGGATGATGAAATGGACAACTTTGGGATTTGTTATTCCGGGGGCGAGGGAATATCAAGTGGAAATTGAAGGGGTGAAGGGGACGATCTTTCGTGAAGCAACGATTTATGAGGTGAAAAGTGATGAGGAAATAGGGCGCGAGTGGATGACTTCTTAAGCGGAAGATCTGAAATCCATTTAAATGGAAGGGAATCAGGGTAATTTTTAGGAGTTTTTTTGATTTTTTTTGTGTTTTCCTCTGTTGGAACGAGGGGGTTTATGTCATAATGTAGCATAGGATTAAGTACAAATAACCATTTAATTCCTGGTTGTTTTTTAGGAGGAAAGTGGAATGAAGTCCCAGGGTATGAAGAAGGGCCGGTATTATGAAAGGTTTCAAGTCAAGGATTCGGTGACATTCTATTCGGGTCATTTAGTTTCCGCCCAATCACCAGATGGGGCAGAGGTTTTTCTACAGGAGATCCCTCTAGAACAACCACTATCACCGGGCTCTGCAGAGATGTTGTCTGGACTTCTACATGAACATACCGCCCCGGTTCTCGATGTCATTGAGGAAGAGGATCGGATTGTCTTGGTACATCCACCATTGAGTGGCGAGCCCCTTTCTTTGTTGGTTTCACCACGTAAAGGAATGGAACCGATTCGTGCACTCACCATTTATCGGCAGTTGTTGCATACAGCCGTACGTTTGTCAGCGATGGATGATCCGATTTATACAACGCTGGATCCACGAAACATTATCTTGGATGAGAATCGCCCGTTTGTTCTCTTTGTCAGTTTTAAGCCGTTTAGTAAGGAGAATGGGGAGGAAAAGTGGCGGTATTTGCTACATTTTCTGTTGACGGGTATTCAGTTGGAAGAACGACCCGCCAACCCAGAGAAAGAGAAAAGTATTCAAACTTTACCCCAACCCTTAAAAAATCTGGTGTTAGCTTCCATGGATCCAGGAAAGACGATGAAAGAAGTATTGGATTCAGCAGAATCCATGACCCTTCCTCGTAAAATTTCCACCGGACGAAAAAATAAAAAGCAACGTTACTGGTTACCTGGCTTGGTAGCAGTAGTTGCTATTGTGAGTGTACTTGCAGGGTTGGAATTCTTCGGCGATAAGGGAAGTGCGATTGCTGGCGCAGAAAAAGAAAAGCAAGCCGAAGCACAGCTTTCTAAAGCAGGGGGACATGCAAGCTTTGATAACGTTGTCTTTCAACGGCAACGAACGAAGAGTGTCTCTTTACCCCCATCCGTACAAGGTTCATTCCGTGTTCAGGGACAGTTGACGCAAGCAAGCGAGGCCCCCTTTGCACTCTCTTTAGAATCAGAAAATATTGAGTCTGATTTTGGTGTGCGAGCCGATAAAAATGGTGCACTCCACCTTTATCAGTATGTCAATGGTGAAACATTCAAATTGGCGAATTCAAAAAATAGTTTTCATATTCAGCCGAATAAAAGGTACGCCATCACTATCTTTTATGTTCCCAATCATCCCTTCCGTGTTTCAATCAAAGAAGAAAAAAGCAAGAAACAATGGGTAGCGGTAGGGAAAGTCCCCATGGATTCGGTTTTTAAGGTTAGCGTTGAAGGACAACAGGGAACGAGTTTTAACCAGCCGAACATCACCAAACTGAAAGGTGAAAAGGCAGTTGCTCAAGCATGGATGAAACAATTTCCTTGGACCCTGATGGAAGGTACGGGGGTTATTGAGGATCATCAATTTAAGTTGGACTCAGAATCGCGTGTCGATTTAAAACCAGGTCAAGAGCAGTTTGCCTTCCAGCGTACCAAGAACTATAGCGGAGATCCTTTGCGGATGGAAATGGAGAACGCGGATGGAAATCGCTATCAGTTTAATTGGGTGCGAAACGGAAGTATGGAATTGGCGCGACTGGATTACGATGTGCAACGGCTCGCTTTGGGCGCGATGAGCCGAAGTTGGGACCCTGGTAAAAAGAGTACGGTTTCCATCGTTGGAAATACACAAGAGTTTACGGTGGGTGTTAAACAGGGAGCACTTAAAGAACAAGTTCAGCATCAACCGGACGGTCCATTATCGCTCCGTACCGTCACCATTTTAAGTCAACCGGGTTTAACATTGATTGATCAGTAATTGCTATTATTGTAGATTCCATATAGTAGAAACCCCCTGTCTCTAGAAAACAGGGGGTTTTTCATGGTATTATATTTCGGTTCCAGGATGTTTTAGCGTCTTGATTTTTTCTTCAAAGGCTTGTTGTAGCCGATGAGTGAGTGGTCCGGGGGTTCCTGAACCGATGGTTTTTTGATCGATGGAGGTAACCGGTGCGATTTCCATGGTGGTGCTACTGATAAAGACTTCGTCAGCCGCAAAGAGTTGCTCAACGGTAAAGGTTTCTTCGCGAACGGGTATACATAAATCATTCGCGCATTCGAGAATGATTTGACGGGTAATTCCATGAAGGATCAGGTTGTCTGCTGGGTGAGTGTAGAGTGTACCCTCTTTAATGATTGCCACATTGGTAGAGCTTCCTTCGGTTACCGTACCATTACGGTGAAGAATTGCCTCATGGCAGCCCGCATCAACGGCTTCTTGTTTGGCAAGTACTGCCCCAAGAAGATTCAGGCTCTTGATATCGCAACGGAGCCAGCGAATATCTTCTGTGAGGATGGTGGAAACGCCATTTTGCAAAAGGGATAGTGGACGGGCGGCCTTGTAGGTATAAGCGATTAGAACGGCCTCGGAATGTTCTGGGAATTGATGAGAGCGGGGTGCGACGCCACGGCTTACTTGTAAGTAAATATTTCCTTCGATGAGCTGATTTTCGGCAACGAGTTGGTTGAGAAGGGTGAGGAGTCGTTCTTCATTATAGGGAAGTGTCATTTTCAATTCACTCGCGCTACGTATGAGCCGTGTAATATGCTCCTGTAGATAAAAGGCGTTACCGTTGTAGACACGAATTACTTCATAAACGCCATCTCCAAATTGATAGCCTCGGTCTTCTATATCGATGATGATATCATTGCGTTTGGTGATTTGATCATTCATTAGGACTTTCATGATGCTTTCCTCCTTGGATTTACGAAAAAGGTTTGTTACTAGTTTGCATGATTTTGTATAAGTAATCAACTATTCTGATGAAAATAACAAGAATGCAAATCCCAAATTCGTTCAAAATGGAAGGATAATCCTTGTGGGTCCGTGAGGGACTGGCTAGTTCGTTCATATTCGAGGAAATCCAGATTTTTTCCTATATATAGTAGTGGTATAATAGTTGTAGGTCTATATATTGCGATTTTGTCCCAATCATGATGGGGATAATTCCATTCACTTCTGCAATTGCGTGGGAAGAAAGAGGGGGAGTTTGCTTTGAAAATTCAGCGTCATTTTACGGTTAAGGGAGAAAATCCTTTCCAAAGTGTAGCGTATACGAAAAGGGATTGCCGCATAACCAATCCAGATGGATCGATTGTCTTTGAAATGCAGGGCGCAGAGGTTCCACAATCCTGGTCCCAGGTGGCTGCGGACATCATGGTCTCGAAATACTTTCGCAAGGCGGGAGTTCCCCAGATCGATGAAGAAGGGAAGCCTTTGTTGGACGAGTCTGGGAATCCGGTAACGGGCTCTGAGACGAGTGCGCGTCAAGTGATCCACCGTCTTGCTGGATGTTGGCGAGAGTGGGGAGAGCAAAATGCATACTTTGATACTGCGGAGGATGCACAGGCTTTTTATGATGAATTAGTGTATATGTTATTGCATCAAATGGCTGCCCCTAACTCCCCCCAATGGTTTAATACGGGTTTAGCCTATGCCTATGGCATCAAAGGGAAAGCCCAGGGTCATTATTATGTGGATCCGGAAACGGAAGAATTGAAGCAAGGTATCGATGCATACAGTCGGCCTCAACCTCATGCTTGCTTTATCCAATCCATCGAAGATGATCTCGTGAATGAAGGTGGGATCATGGATTTATGGGTACGAGAGGCACGACTTTTTAAATATGGAAGTGGTACAGGCACGAACTTCTCAAGTATCCGTGGGAAAGGGGAGACCCTTTCTGGTGGGGGGACTTCCTCTGGGTTGCTTTCCTTCCTAAAAATCGGGGATCGGGCGGCAGGTGCGATCAAATCCGGTGGAACGACGCGCCGGGCGGCAAAAATGGTTACCCTTGACCTGGATCATCCCGATGTAGAGGAGTTCATCAATTGGAAGTCAAATGAAGAGAAGAAAGTACGTGCACTCATCGCAGCTGGGTATGATCCTTCCTTTAATGGAGAGGCCTATGAGACGGTATCTGGACAAAACTCCAATAATTCGGTGCGGGCCCCTCATGCCTTCTTCCAAGCATTAGAAGAAGATGGTGCCTGGGAACTAAAGCGCCGGACAGATGGGAAGACGGCAAAAACGATTCCAGCACGTGAGTTATGGCGTCAGATCGGACAAGCCGCTTGGGAATGTGCTGATCCTGGTTTACAGTATGATGGCACCATTAACGAATGGCATACTTCTCCGGCAGGAATGGACGGCGAGTACGGAGCACGTCACAATCGGATCAATGCTTCTAACCCTTGTTCCGAGTATATGTTTCTCGATAATACCGCGTGTAACTTAGCTTCCCTCAATTTGATTAAGTTCTTTGATGCAGAGAGTGCAACCTTTGATATCCCAGCGTTACAACATGCTTCTCGCCTTTGGACGATTGTTTTAGAGATCTCTGTCATGATGGCACAGTATCCTTCTCAATCGATCGCAAAACTTTCCTATGAATATCGCACGTTGGGACTGGGTTATGCCAATATCGGGACCGTTTTGATGGTCTCGGGCGTTCCTTATGATTCCGAGAAGGCGTTGGCTGTGACGGGTGCGGTGACGGCTATTATGACCGGAGTCGCCTATGCTACGTCTGCTGAAATGGCGAAGGAACTCGGACCCTTTAAGGCATTCTCAATGAATCGTGAACATATGTTACGCGTGATGCGCAACCATCGTCGTGCTGCGTACCATGTGCCAGCAGAGGAGTACGAAGAGTTGGCGATTGCGCCTATGGGTATTCATCCCACTCACTGCCCGCCTGAGTTACTGGAGGCAGCTCGAAAAAGTTGGGATCAGGCTCTCGCTTGGGGTGAGCAATATGGGTACCGCAATGCTCAAACTACTTTATTGGCACCAACAGGTACAATTGGTTTGTTAATGGACTGTGATACGACTGGGGTGGAACCAGATTTTGCGTTGGTCAAGTTTAAGAAATTGGCTGGCGGTGGATACTTTAAGATTGCCAATCAATCGATTCGTCCAGCACTACACACCCTGGGGTATACGGAAACACAGGTCCAGGAGATTTTGACCTATGTGACCGGAACGCTCAGCCTTGAAGGGGCTCCCCATATCAACCGAGAGAGTTTACGTGCCAAAGGTTTTACAGAGGAAGATCTGGATACTCTCGAAGGGCAGCTTGCGTCGGTGTTTGAACTTCCCTTTGCCTTTAACAGCTGGGTACTTGGGGAGGAGACGATGCGTCGATTAGGGTTTACTCCCGAGGAGACCCAGGCACCTGACTTTAACCTATTGAAATCGCTAGGCTTTACCCGATCACAAATTTTGGAGGCCAATGATACCATCTGTGGCAGAATGACAACCGAGGGTGCGCCTCATCTAAAGGAAGCGCACTATCCAGTTTTTGATACGGCCAATCCCTGTGGTCGAATTGGCAAACGGTTTATTCACTTTATGGGACATTTACGGATGATGGCAGCAGCACAGCCCTTCCTCTCTGGCGCTATTTCTAAAACCATTAATATGCCCCATGAGTCTACGCTTGAGGATATTCAGTTGGCATATCATGAGGGATGGACACTGGGTCTTAAAGCGGTCGCCCTTTATCGGGATGGCTCAAAGAGTTCCCAACCGCTGAACTCAAAGAGTGATGATCAAGAAGACGAGGAAGAAGTGTCTACCCCAACACCAACGACACAAACTCAAGCATCGACCGAAAGTGTTCCAGCAGCAAGCGCTTCGATTGCATCGAGTAAAGAAGTGTATGCGAAAGGGCATGTGCCCAGTGTTCGACGCCGCCTACCCAGGAAGCGCGAAGGGATTACCCAAGAAGCACGTGTTGCGGGTCAGAAAATCTTTGTTCGTACAGGCGAGTACGAGGATGGTTCATTGGGTGAAATCTTTATTGACATGCATAAAGCAGGTTCGACGATGCGTGGGATGCTGGATGCCTTTGCTGTGGCGGTCTCTTTGGGACTTCAACATGGTGTTCCCCTTGAAAAGTACATTGATTCGATGACCTTTACTCGTTTTGAACCAGCGGGAACGGTTAGTCATCCAAATATCAAAATGGCTACCAGCGTCATTGATTATGTGTTTCGATTGCTTGGGATGGAGTACCTTGGGCGAACGGATTTTGTGCAGGTGCCCCCTCGACAGCAGGAGTTACGAAGTTATGACAACCGTTGGCGACGTCATGAATCAATCGATGCTGAGCAGGCAGAAGCAACGGAAACCCCTATCCATGCGCATGCTGAAGTGGAACAGGGATATGTGGAAGTCACCGGAAGCAGCGAGACTCCCCAGGATAATCTTGAAGCGATTCGGGCTTCATCGGGCGCGCCTTTGTGCATTGATTGTGGAGGAATGACGAAACGGAACGGTTCTTGTTATGTTTGCTTGGATTGTGGAGGAACGACTGGTTGCTCTTAAGGGTTGAATTTGAACATGTTGAACAGCAAAATTCCTCGCACCTAGGATTCGGTGCGGGAATTTTTTTTGCCTTTTAGGCATTCCCAAATGGCTTCTGCAATCATTTGATGGCCCAAGCGGTTTGGATGAACCGGGTAACTTCCTGATCCAAAGCGGATATCGGTCAACCGACCGGTTCGATATTGATTAATTAGTTTGGACTCCCGATTACGGAAGATTTTTTCAATATCGATGACAGTGACATTCCACGTGTTAGAAACTTCTGTCGTTGCTTTGTTAAATAGAGGGATCCATGTGTTGGCGGTTCGGGAGTGAGGAAAGGGATTGTATTGATTAAACATGTACAGGGGCGAACGACTAAACTGCCGAATTTGTTTATAGATGTGGTGTAAGTTGTTCTTATAGGTTTGAACAGTGCGCCCATAGATCGAGGGATTGCCAAATAGAAAGAATTTAACGTAGGCGTAAAGTAAGTCATTTCCTCCAATGTTTAATGTGGTGAGTGAGCTTTGGTTTACCGCATGGGTATGGGGGGAGGTGGAAGAGAGAAACGAAGCTAAACGTCCACTGGTTAATCCTTTTTTACCGAAGTTTACTAACGTAAAGGGGCCAACATGGTCATTGAGATGTTGAGTCAATTGGGAAGCGAATCCTTGAAGGTTGGGTGCTGAATGGCCCTCTGCGATGGAGTCTCCCAATGCGACATATAAGTATGAAGATGTGGTCATATAGGGTACCCCCTCCCGTTCGCAAGATCGTATTGTATCGTATGAGCTTTCGGATAAGGGGGGCAGGGCAATATGGAGGGGTTCTTGGCTTTAGGGCTTTGCGACATGTTATAATGATACACGCTGATTTAAGTGTACAAAGGAAGTGGACCGGTTTGAGTTTGTTTGCCATAAGCGATCTTCATCTTTCGTTTAATAAACCAGTTGGATTGACGAACATTGATCATGAAAAAGATATTGAAAAACCGATGGATGTCTTTGGGTGGGATCACCATTATGACCGTGTGCGAGATGCCTGGTTAGAGGTGGTTGCTGAAGGAGATACCGTATTAATTCCTGGTGATATCAGCTGGGCTTTACGCCTCGAACAGGCGCGTTATGATTTCGATTGGATTAATGCCTTGCCGGGTCGGAAAATTCTTTCACCGGGGAATCATTGTTATTACGCGCAAAGTAAAAAAAAGGTGCGTCAGACGCTTCCGGAGCAAATGGAATGGATTGATGCAGACTACACATTGGCTGAAGGGTACATTATTGCAGGCACTCGCGGTTGGAATCTGCCTGGGGAGCCGGGTTGGGATGAAAGTTCAGATCGCCGGATTTATGATCGCCAAATAGGGCGTTTAGAGATGGCTCTTTCTGCTGCTGTCAAGGATCATCCAGAAAAAGAACGCATTGTGATGCTTCATTATCCACCGGTCACACCGAAGATCCCTGATTCTGATTTTATGCGGGTGATGCGGGATTACCAAGTAAAAACGTGTCTTTATGGTCATTTGCATGGTCGTTCTCATCGGGATGCTTTGGTAGGTGAGTATGGGGGTTTACACCTGCAATTGGTCTCTTGCGATTATCTTGACTTTAAGCCCGTTCCAGTTCATTTGTAATCGGTCTCTTCTCAGAAAGAGCCTTGCTTCGATTGAAGAAGCAAGGCTCTCGTCTTTTTCAATTAGAGGGAATGGAGTGAATGATGTGATTCAACCGCGCGAATTTTGTGTTCATAGAATGAATTATACGGTAAGGCCTGCCATGTTGGAGGATGCGAAAGCGTTGTCTGAGTTACGATTACAGATTGATGGAGAAACTCAAAATTTGGATCGAGAAAAAGGAGAGGCGTTGATCGATCAAGCTGGTTTTGAGAAAATGATAAAAGAAGATACAGAAAAAGAAAGAAATTTATTTTTGGTTGCTGTAGCTAACGATAAAATTGTAGCATTTTCCAGGTGTGAGGGAATCTACTTAAAACGATTTGCCCATAAGGTGGAATTTGGGATTTGTGTATTAAAGGATTGTTGGGGATATGGGATTGGAAAGAATTTATTGAACGAATCGGTTTCCTGGGCGGATGCTAACGATATTAAAAAAATCAGTTTGAATGTTTTAGAAACAAACGAGACAGCGATACAATTGTATAAAACGTTTGGATTTGAAATCGAAGGGTTATTGAAAAACGATAGAATTTTGTCTGATGGCAAGTACTATAGCACCCTCATTATGGGGAGATTTAATGAATAACAGACTTGTTAATGCGGAATGCAGAGGACGTGCGGGAACAAAGTATAGTTTCTGATGAGTTCATGGAAAGGCCCCCCTTCGCTAGCGAAGGGGGGCCTTTCCATGTGTCTTATTCATTTTATTGTTGCTCCGCCCGTTTTGCTAAGACCGCTTTGATCGTGGTATAGGAGATGGGCTCGGGTAGTTTGTCTTTAATGGGGCGTAATTGGGTGCCACCGGTTTCTTCAATAGCCCGTAGGATCAAAGGTTCTTGATCGGTTGGGATCAGTCGATTCCAATCGACGGGATGCCCTTCCTGGGCAGCGCGTAGCAAGTGATTGTCCAAGGTGGAAGGGGTGAGTCCACGTGTCGTAGCGATTTCTTCGTAGGAAATCCCCTCTTCGTGCCACATGCGCCAGGTGGTAAGATGACTGGGCTCTTTTTGCTCTGAAGAGGATGATTTCGTTGGGGGAGAAGAAGCCACAGGAGTTATCCCCTTTTCTGTAACATAAGCCTGGATGGCTTTGAGGAAGGTTTCTCCGTATTTTTTTAACTTCTTCTCACCCACTCCTCGAATCGACTTCATTTCTTGGTGATTGGATGGGCAAGTTCGAGCTAGATCCGTTAGTGTGCTATCAGGAAAGATCATATAGGGCGGAATCTGTTCCTTAGTCGATAGCTCTTTACGGAGCGCACGGAGTCTTTCCAAGAGATCTTCATGGACAGGGGTTGCGACTGGGGTGGATACTTTTTTCATCCGCAGAAGTACCCCTTGTTTGCCCGTGAGTACATCGATGGCTTTTGAAGTAAGGGTTAGTACAGGGTATTCGTCATCTGTGATTCGAAGGTACCCTTCAGCGGCTAATACCTGGATCCGGTGGACAATCTCTTTTTCGGTATAGTTGTTTAATAAGCCATAGGTCGGAAGGGTATCAAACCTAAGCTCCTTGACCCGTTTACTAGCGGAGCCCTTTAATACCTTGGCGGTGAGGGAGACGCCAAAGCGTTCGCGCATTCGTTTGACACAAGAGAAGATTTTTTGTGCTTCCACGGTGACATCCGTACGCTCTCCTTCATCCAGGCAGTTGCTGCAATTTCCACAGGGCTCTCCTGGTTGATCTCCGAAGTAGTGAGCGAAGGTTTCCTGTAAGCAGGTTTGCGTATGCGCATAACGAATCATTTCCGTTAATTTGTGATGTTCCTTTTGTTTGAGTGTAGGTGCCATTTGGGACTGCTCAATCAAGTATTTTTGTGTTTGAACATCGGAAGGGCTGAAGAGTAATATACAGGCGCTTGCTTCTCCATCACGTCCCGCTCGTCCGGCTTCCTGATAATAAGACTCGAGATTGCGCGGCATTTGGCAATGGATAACAAAGCGTACATTGGATTTATCAATCCCCATGCCAAAGGCGTTCGTGGCGACCATTCCTTGGATGCGGTCGAAGGAAAAATCCTCTTGCGCCTGTTGGCGTTCTTGTTCCGTAAGGCCAGCATGATATTTTCCCACTAGGAACCCACGACTGGCTAAAAAGTGATGAAGTGCGTCCACCTCTTTACGGGTGGCGCAGTAAAAGATTCCAGGGTCTGCAGGATGCTCCTGTAGGTAATGTAGAGCGAAATCACGGACCTTTTCCCCATGGAAAACGGAGAAGGAGAGATTTTCTCGTTTTACCCCATTGATAAAGGTGTGCTCGGGGGAAAAGGAAAGGAGTTGGGCGATATCGTTACGCACTTCCTGGGTGGCGGTTGCTGTAAAAGCAGTAATGATCGGACGGGGATTTAAATGGCTGAGCCACTGCGCTAATGAGCGGTAGCTGGGCCGAAAGTCGTGTCCCCATTGGGAGATACAGTGAGCTTCATCAATGGTGACAATGGATAAAGGAACTCGCTGGAGTAACTGTTGAAAGTGATCCGACTCCAACCGTTCTGGTGCAACATAAAGAAGACGATACACGCCTTGTGCGGCATCGTTTAGTCGGGTGTTCATCTCAGTTGATGATAAGGTGCTATTAATATACGTCGCGGATATCCCGATTTCATTTAAATGGTCCACCTGATCCTTCATTAAGGAAATCAAGGGGGAGATGACAAGGGATAGCCCGTCCATCATCAGGGCCGGAATTTGATAACAGACGGATTTTCCGCCCCCGGTAGGCATGATTGCTAAGGTATTGTGGCCGGAAAGGATACTGTTAACAATGGCTTCCTGACCAGGGCGGAAAGCGGTAAATCCATACACTTTCTGCAACAGGTCCAAGGGTTTCAATCCATGACCTCCTTTATAGTTGTCCTCTTGAGACAAAAATCGATTGTTTCATGAAGGATAACAAGAATCGATGAGCAAAGAAAAAGCCGTCCTTCGTTGACGGATGATGTGTGTCCTATTATACCGAATGAATGGAGTGGATGGGAGAGTCTATCTTTTTCGCACGGGTTATGTGAGCCGTTCCTTCTTTACATGCTCATCAAATGATTACCGGTCAGTATGACTTTATCGAGGTTGAATCGAATGGGAGTGACTGGTACATTGTCGGGATGTCGTAGCAAGGGATTCATGGAATAAGAAGCAGGTTTTAAGCATCCCAAACCGGGATGCTTTTTTGCTCTGGTTGGAGGAGAGATGGGAAGGTATGGACGAAGCGTCAAGCAGAAAGAGGGGTCCTTATTTTGGAAGTATAATACGAACGTATATTCGTATATACTGTAGTTGAGGTGATTAGCAGTGAAGGGAATCCATCGGGGGAACAAACTGTGGGAAGGGCATCGTATGATTTTGCCTCAACACGAAGACGCTCTGTGGGAGAGGCGCAGACACCAAGAGGTGTTTATTGCCCCGAATTTGGATGAGGATGAGCTGGAACAAATGAGCCGCAGGGTTCGGTGGGCGATGGAGGAAGAGCGACCGATCATGATCACGGTGGCAGAACGATATGGACCGGAAACCTTTTGCGGGTTTATTGAACGGGTGTTGCTACAAGAGCAGGTGATCAAGATCCGGAATGGGCGTGAAATTCGGTGGATCCCCTTCCCGTCCATTATCGGTGTGGAGGAGCCCTATGAAGATGAATGAAACGAAGCGGACCATTCTATTGGCGGACATGAATTCTTTCTATGCCAGTGTGGAGCAAGCGGCGAATCCCGCCTTGAAAAACCAGCCTGTCATTGTGTGTGGGGACCCTAAACGCCGGCATGGCATTGTCTTGGCTGCATCCTATGAAGCAAAGGCATATGGAGTAAAGACAGCGATGACAGTGGGTGAAGCACAACGGTTATGTCCGATGGCGAAGTTGATTCCTCCGCGGATGGCAACCTATGTGGAGGTGTCGACACAGATTGTGGAGATCATGAAGGAGTTCTCCCCATTAGTTGAACCCTTTTCCATCGATGAGGCTTTTATCGACGTGACCGGTTGTGAACAATTATTCGGAGATGGAAAACAAACGGCGCAATCCTTGCAAAGTCGTATCGACAAGGAAACAGGAGTTTCTTGTTCGATTGGGGTGGGTCCTAACAAGTTGCTGGCCAAAATGGCAGCGGGTCTGCAAAAGCCCCATGGCTTAACCGTCCTGACACCACAAGATGTCCCGCGACGGATCTGGCCGCTCCCTGTTAAGAAGTTGTTTGGGGTAGGGGATCGAATGGAGCGCCACTTTCAGCGTATGGCGATTCGTACGATTGGTGATCTGGCGGCGTGCGATCCCAATTTGCTTGCCCGGCGATTTGGGGTGGTAGGGAGGGTTCTTCATCAATCAGCACAGGGAATCGACTACAGTCCTGTAGACCCGTATACATTGGATGGATGCAAGTCCATTGGCCACCAATTTACCTTGCCCAAGGACTACGTGTCGGAAAAAGAGATCCATGTGGTGTTGCGCGAGTTAGCAGAAGAAGTGGGTGCCCGTGTACGCCGTGCAAAATGTGTAGGTCGGACCGTCTCGCTTAGTCTAAAGGGGGCAGACTTCCACTCGGTACATCGTTCCTTTACGATGCCGGATGCCTCCAATATCGGTCGAGACATCTTTGATGCAGCGGTTCATCTAATGGATCAGCATTGGAATCAAGAACCGGTTCGTCTTGTTGGGATTACGCTAAGTAATTTGTCATCAGACGATGCCATTCAGCTGGACTTATTTCATGCGAAGGATAAAGATTATCAATTGGCTGAAGCGATTGATGAGATTCGCGGCCGATTTGGTACACAGAGTATTTTTTTGGCGCAGTCCCTTTCAGAGGCGAGTGTATTTACGGATCGGGTAGGTAAAATTGGGGGTCATCTTCGCTGAAGGAAGGGCATTATAAAAAACCGCCATGATGGTGATGATCCATCGTGACGGTTTTTTTAATGAAAAAGGTTACCCCTTGAGCTGGGAGAAAACAACTTGGCGCAATTTCCCGCTTTGAATGAACGCCACAGCATGGGCGATATCCTCCCCGCTCTCACGGTCATCCGTAAGGGCGGGGATTTGTGTGCGAATGTGGTCGTAAGCCGCTTGCGTGCCGTTCCCTAACAAACCAGTACCAAATTCGAGGGCCTGGGAAGCGCATATGGATTCGATGGCAAGAACGTGGGTGACGTTCCGCAGGACCTGATGCAATTTCCGTGACCCAAAGGCCCCCATGCTTACATGATCCTCTTGATTGGCAGAGGAAGGAATGGAGTCTACCGAGGCGGGATGGCAGAGGGTTTTATTTTCGGAAACCAGGGAAGCGGCAGTGTATTGTAAAATCATATACCCAGAATGAAGGCCCCCTTGATGGGTGAGAAAAGCAGGGAGTCCTGACAATTGGGGATTGACGAGTCGCTCGGTGCGTCGCTCCGAGATGTTGGCCAATTCCGCCATGGCAATGGAGAGAAAATCAGCGACGAGGGCAAGCGGTTGGCCATGGAAATTCCCGCCAGAGATCACCTCGCCTTCCTCTGCAAAAAGGAGGGGGTTATCGGTGGCGGCATTTAGTTCACGTTCCACGATCTGTTTGACATGGGTAAAGGAGTCCCGGCTAGCACCGTGTACCTGAGGGATACAACGGAGGCTATAGGCATCCTGTACACGCTTCTCGCCAGGTTGGGTAATCCGTTCGCTCCCCTGGAGATATCGGCGAAGTTGGGTGGCGCAAGTGATCTGTCCGACTTGGCCTCGAGCCTCATGAAGTAGAGGGTGGTAGGCATGGGGAATCCCGTTTAAGGCTTCTACGGTTAAGGCGGAAATGATGTCTGCTGTATCTAACAACACCTCCGCTTTTAATAAGGCAAGGGAGAGGAGACTGGCCATCAACTGGGTGCCATTGATCAAGGCGAGTCCTTCCTTCGCTTCCAATACTAAGGGGGAGAGGTTTTGTTTTTTCAGAAGGGTACTTGCGGATTGTTTCTCACCCTGAAAATAGACCATTCCTTCCCCAATCAAAGGAAGCGCCATATGAGAGAGGGGAGCGAGGTCTCCACTGGCGCCGAGGGAACCCTGTTTGGGTACAACGGGATGAATCTGCTGGTTAAGCAGCGTGAGCAGGCGCTCCACAACGATGGGGCGGATTCCCGAATGCCCCTTCGCTAGGGCGTTGGCACGGAGAAGCATCATCCCACGTACCACCTTTTCCGAGAGAGGATCCCCAACACCACAAGCATGACTAACAATCAGGTTTCGTTGTAGGGTTTGTACTTGCGAAGCATCAATCAATGTATCACTAAATTTCCCGAAACCGGTGGTGATTCCATAGACGGTCTCTCCCGATTCCAGGAGGGATTCTACCATTTCACGGGAACGGTTCATTTCCTCAATGGCATCAGGGTGAAGGATAACGGGTCGAGCATGAAGAACCACGTCACGAAAAGCTTCTAAGGTAAGGGAATGTCCATCGAGGACGATGGGGTCGATGTGAGTCATGGGTGCGCTTTCCTCCTTTATTAGAGAACAGTGTTCATAGAAAAGGGGCATCGAGTCAGTTGTCTCGATCCCCCTTTCACTTTCATATGTGATTGTTCGCCTGTCATGGAGCGTTGGCGAATGTGAACGCTTCGTCATGGTATTGTACTCCCTTCGAGCCAGTAGGTTCCCCATCCAATGGATGATGGGTGCGTCCATCACATGGCCGACTTCCTAATGAAAAATAAAGAATGACCTTAATCATTTCCATAGTCATCACAAAAAATCCTGCTAGTAATTTTTGTGAAAACAAAAAGATACATTGGATGCGATATAACTGACGGGAAACTTCAAGCAAGGGAGAGGGTTTCCCTTTTTTCGATGTCTAGTCCTCTTTACGGCTTTCTGATACACTTTAGCCATGGATTTTTTGGAACGGAGGATGAGGATGGCCGAAGAAATACAGGATCGTTGGTTACAAGTGTTAAAGCAAGCAGAAATCCCTCTCGATGTGGCACAACGTCATTTCCCAGGGGCGGTGATTGAGAAGGTGAAAGTCAGTCGTCGTAAAAAAAGCTGGACCTTTTACCTGCGACTGGCAGAGCCTGTCCCACCTAATATCTGGTTTCGTGTCCAAGAGAAAGTGAAACAAGCATTTCAACCGGTCGTCGATGTACAGTTTGTCGTGCATTATCGCCAAGAGAATTTAGCGCAATTGGCAGAAATGTATTGGCAGTGGATTCGGCAACAAACTGCAGTAAAGGTTTCTCCATCCGTTGCTGGATGGCTTTCCCGTGCAGAATGGGAGATGGAGGGAGACCGTCTGACGCTTTCTTTTCCCAATGACATGATGGTGAAGATGGCCGTTTCCAAGCAATTGGATCAGGTAGTTAGCTCCCTCTTTCATGAAGTGTCAGGGACACGAGTCCAGGTGATTCTCACCTATACGCCAGAGGAACGGGCGAAGGAGAAGTTCCTTGAGGAAAGACAGGAGGCGGAACGACAACTTGTGGAAGAAGCGATCAGTTCCTTAGAAGCTTCCGAGCCTCCTCCGACCGAAGGCGATGCTCCTCCCCAAGGTCCGGTCGCGATTGGCTATGACTTTCGTGATGAACCGATCTTGATTCGGGAGATCACGGATGAAGAGCGTAGGGTATGTGTGCGCGGTAAGGTGTTTAAGGCGGAGGTTCGTGAATTACGAAGTGGACGGACATTGATCACTTTTAATGTAACCGATTATAGTGATTCCATCGGGGTGAAAGTATTTGCTCGGGATAAAGAAGATGCGGCCACCCTCGCAAGAGTAAAGGATGGAATGTGGGTAACCCTTCGCGGCTCCGTGCAATTCGATACCTTTGCCCGAGATTTGGTGATTATGGCGAATGATTTGCGGGAGGTCGAGGCCTACCGGCGAGAGGATCATGCGCCTGAGAAACGAGTAGAGCTGCATTTACACACCGCAATGAGCGCAATGGATGGCGTCTATGAACCTGCTGAGATGATTAAACGGGCTGCACAATGGGGCCATCCTGCCGTAGCGATCACGGATCATGGTGTACTGCAGGCGTATCCAGACGCTTATGCTGCTGGTCAAAAGCACGGGATTAAAGTCCTCTTTGGTTTAGAGGCTTTTGTGGTGGATGATGGGGTTCCGATCGTGATGAATGAATCCCAACGAGATTTAAAAACCGATACGTATGTGGTATTTGATGTGGAGACCACGGGGTTGTCCGCAGTTTATGATCAAATAATTGAATTGGCAGCAGTTAAGCTACGGGATGGAGAGATTGTTGATCGGTTTGAAGCCTTTGTGAACCCGCATCGGAAGTTAAGTTCCTTCACCACAGAGCTGACAGGGATTACCGATGATATGGTGAAGGATGCCCCAGATCTTGTGGAAGTGGTACCTCGCTTTCTAGAGTTTATTGATGGAAGTATTCTTGTTGCCCATAATGCACGCTTTGATATGGGCTTCTTACAACAGGCTTGTAAAAAAACAGATCACGCACCGGTTCCAAACCCAGTGATTGATACATTGGAGTTAGGGCGACTTCTTTATCCACGACTAAAAAATCATCGCTTAAATACCTTATGTAAACAATTTAATATTGATTTAACCCAGCACCACCGAGCGATCTATGATGCGGAAGCGACAGGATATTTGCTGTGGAAAATGGTGGCTGACTGTGTGGAACGTAAGGTGACACACCTTGATCAGCTGAACGAATTGACAGGAGAGCGGGATCTTTCTCGCCTACGCCCCTTTCATGCCACGGTCTTGGTAGAGAACTATACGGGTCTGAAGAACTTATATCGATTGGTTTCCAAAGCCCATATGGAATATTTCCATCGCACTCCCCGAATTCCACGTAGTTTGTTAGAAAAGAACCGTGAGGGGTTATTAATCGGTTCGGGCTGTGAAAAGGGAGAAGTGTATGAAGCGGCTCTACAAAAGTCCCAGGAAGAAGTGGAACAGGTCGCTCGCTTTTACGATTACTTGGAGATTCAGCCAACTGCGGTGAATCAACACTTGGTGGATAAAGAAATCGTTGATAATCCTGAACGGTTGCGTGAGGCGAATCGTGTGTTAGTAGCGATCGGAGAGAAGCTGGAGAAGCCAGTTGTTGCTACAGGGAATGCCCATTACTTAGATGAATGGGATGCGACGTATCGTGATATCCTCGCCTTCAACCAGACGGGTGGCTTCCGCAACAGTGGTCCACTTTCCGCGGTGCACTTCCGAACGACAGAGGAGATGCTGACGGAATTTGCCTATCTCGGTGAAGAAAAGGCAAAAGAAGTCGTTGTCGAAAATACCCGTGCGTTAGCGGATCGCATTGAGGAAATGAAGCCGTTCCCGGATGATCTTCATACGCCAATTATCGAAGGTGCGGAGGAAGAATTACGCCGTATCTGTCATGAAACGGCGGAGGGGTTGTATGGGGCACCCTTGCCAGACATCGTAGAAAAACGGTTAGAGAAGGAATTAGGTAGCATTATTAAACATGGATTTGCTGTGATTTATCTCATTTCCCATAAGCTTGTAACAAAATCCCTTGAGGATGGCTATCTTGTTGGTTCTCGGGGTTCGGTAGGTTCATCCTTTGTAGCCACGATGAGCCACATTACTGAAGTAAATCCTCTTCCTCCCCACTATGTCTGTGCAACTTGTCAATATAGCCGCTTTATAGCTGATGGAACCGTGGCCTCAGGGTTTGACCTTCCCGATGAAAATTGTCCTACATGTGGCACCGTGATGATGAAGGACGGCCATGATATTCCTTTTGAAACCTTCCTTGGCTTTAAAGGAGACAAGGTACCGGATATTGATCTCAACTTTTCTGGAGAATACCAGCCACGGGCACACAAATACACCGAAGAGCTCTTTGGTAAAGAGTATGTCTACCGAGCCGGTACGATCTCAACGGTGGCACAAAAAACAGCCTTTGGCTATGTGAAGAAGTTTGAAGAGCATAAAGGATATCAGTGGCGGGGAGCGGAGATTGACCGAATGGTTGAAGGGTGTCAAGGAGTGAAACGCACAACCGGTCAGCATCCCGGTGGATTAATGGTCATTCCGCAGAATAAAGATGTGTTTGATTTTACACCCATTCAGCGCCCTGCCGATGATGTGAAATCAGAGACGGTGACGACACACTTTGATTACCATGCGATTAGTGGGCGGTTACTTAAGCTGGATATCTTAGGACACGATGATCCAACGGTTATTCGGATGTTGCAGGACTTGACCGCGATCGATCCCAAGACGATTCCTGTGGATGATGCGGAAGTAATGAAGTTATTCTCAGGTACAGAATCGATGGGAGTGACCCCTGAAGAAATTGGCACGGTGACGGGAACGCTAGGGATTCCTGAATTCGGTACCCGCTTTGTTCGGCAAATGCTCGAAGATACAAAGCCAACGACCTTTAGTGAGTTGGTACGAATCTCTGGCCTATCCCATGGTACGGATGTTTGGTTGAATAACGCGCAAGAGCTTGTCCGATCACAAACGGCAGTTCTTTCGGAGGTCATCTCAACACGGGACGATATCATGATCTATCTTATTTATAAAGGAATGGAGCCCTCTGTTGCCTTTAAGTTGATGGAGAAGGTCCGCAAAGGAAAAGGCTTGACAGAGGAAGAAGGGGAACTGATGCGAAGTCAGGATGTTCCTCAGTGGTATGTCGATTCCTGCCGGAAGATTAAATATATGTTTCCAAAGGCTCATGCGGTAGCCTATGTCATGATGGCAGTGCGCATTGCTTGGTTTAAAGTGCATCGGCCAATTGAGTATTATGCAACATACTTCACGGTACGAGCGGATGATTTTGACGTGGAAGTGGTCCTAAAAGGGATGGATGCCGTCAAAAAGACGATTTTGGAAATTGAAGAAAAGGGAATTTCCGCGAGCCCAAAGGAAAAAGGGCTCATGACGGTACTTGAATCGGTTCGAGAAATGATGGCGCGGGGACTGCGTTTTCAGAAAGTGGACTTATATCGTTCCGATGCGACACGATTCCTTGTCGATGGAGATAGTTTAATTCCACCTCTTTCATCAGCGGCGGGGGTAGGTGTCAATGCCGCTAGTAATATTGTCGAGGCGAGTAAGGGTGGAGAGTTTCTCTCAATCGAAGACTTACAAAAGCGAAGTCGTGCATCCAGTGCCGTAGTGGATGTATTACGACGTCTTGGCTGTCTAGAGAACTTACCAGAAAGCAATCAACTCACCCTTTTCTAACCGATTGATTTTGCGGAGGTAGCTCAGAGTATGGTATGATGCAAGGGTGAACGTTTTCAAAAGCTCACCAACCTCTGGATTTTGGTTGGAGAGATCGGTGATGCCGGTGTAGCAACGCATACCATCTTTCGTGTGATCACGATTGGTGATGGATTTTTCGCAGGCGTTGTAGTTCACTATCTTTTTGGCTATACTGATAGAAGAATGAAAGTCCGGCCGAGGAGAGTGGGTTTGTCACCCACTCTTTCCCTTTGTACAGGGATATAAAGGGATGAGGGCCATTGAAGGAGGGAATTTGGGGTGAGCCGTAAAGTCGTAGAGACTGTCGAGGCATTGGCGGTTCCGATCTTGGAGAAAGAAGGGTTGGAGCTGTATGATACGGAATTTACGAAGGAAGGAAAGAACTGGTTCCTTCGTGTGTATATCGACCGACCTCAAGGAAAAGTGGACCTCGATGATTGCAGTCGGATCAGCGAACGGCTCAGCGCTGAACTGGATGAGGGTAATCTAATTTCAGAGGGTTACTTTTTAGAAGTCTCTTCCCCAGGGATAGAGCGGTCTCTGAAAAAAGAAGACCACTTTACACAGGCTATTGGAAGTCGGGTGTTAATCACCACGTATAAAGCGTTGGACGGGAAAAAATCATTCGAGGGAGAGCTCCTCGAATATTCCGGAGGACCCGATGGAAAAGTGATTCTTGATATTGAAGGGGATTCAGTGGAAATTCCAACCGATAAAATAGCCAAAGCGAAGCGGGTCTTTGTGGTTTAATCGAAGGGAGGAGAAGTGGCGATGAATGCAGAGTTCATCGAAGCCCTCAATCAATTAGAGAAAGAAAAGGGCATTCGTAAAGAGGTCTTGATTGAGGCGATTGAAGCGGCTTTGATCTCGGGATATAAACGCAACTTCCACTCGGCACAAAACGTACGTGTCGATATTGATAGGGATACAGGACAAGTGCGTGTTTTTGCTCGTAAAACCGTAGTGGAAGAAGCGTTAGATCCTCGCCTGGAAATCTCACTGGACGCGGCTCAGGAGATTCTTCCCTCATATGAACTCGATGATATCGTAGAAATTGAAGTAACTCCTGCTGACTTTGGGCGTATTGCGGCTCAGACAGCGAAACAAGTGGTTACACAGCGGATCCGAGAAGCGGAACGCAGCATTATCTATGAAGAATTCGCAGATCGTGAAGAGGATATCGTAACAGGAATTGTGCAACGCTCGGATAATCGCAACTATTTTATTGATTTAGGTCGGGTGGAAGCGCTCCTGCCTCATGCGGAAACAATGCCTGGGGAGCGGTTTAAACATAATGATCGGGT
Organism: Marininema halotolerans; assembly: GCF_900116235.1. Taxonomy (GTDB): domain Bacteria; phylum Bacillota; class Bacilli; order Thermoactinomycetales; family DSM-45169; genus Marininema; species Marininema halotolerans. Next base: position 144,330 of record NZ_FPAA01000004.1, read on the forward strand.
GAAAGCATTTATCACACGGGTGGAGAAGTCCACTAAGGGACCGCAAGTGTTTGTGTCACGTACCCATCCAGGCTTACTTAAGCGCCTTTTTGAACTTGAGGTACCCGAAATCTACGAAGGCATTGTTGAAATTCGCTCAGTAGCAAGAGAAGCGGGTCAACGGTCTAAAATTGCGGTAGCAACCCGGGATGAACAAGTGGATCCGGTGGGAGCCTGTGTGGGTCACCGGGGGATGCGGGTTCAAACCATCGTCAACGAGCTTCGTGGCGAGAAGGTGGATATTGTAAGGTGGTCTGAAGATCCGATTGAGTTTGTTTCCAACGCGCTTAGTCCTTCGAAGGTAGTGAGTGTCGATATTCGCGAGGAAGAAAAAATTGCTCGTGTGATCGTACCCGATCATCAACTTTCTCTAGCGATTGGGAAGGAAGGGCAAAATGCTCGCCTGGCTGCGAAGTTGACAGGTTGGAAAATTGATATTAAAAATGAGTCTGAAGGAACTGATGGGGCAGCAGTTAAGGAGCCAGAGCAGGTCGAAGAAGTGATGGATGAACATCCTGATCTCGACCGGGCGTAAATCCATCCGCAAGGAGGTGGTCCGTGTTGAAAACACGCAAAGTGCCCATGCGTAAATGTGTGGCATCCCAAGAGATGTTCCCTAAAAAGGAACTGATCCGGGTTGTGCGAACCCCGGATGGAGAAGTTCAAATTGACCCGACTGGTAAACAATCGGGGCGGGGGGCATATCTCCGGGCGGAAGCTGACTATGTCGAGATGGCAAAGAAGCGGAAAGCCCTCGAGCGAGCATTGAAAATGAAGGTCAATGATGAACTGTACGATGAGTTGCATGCGTTCATTGCAAAGGGCAAACTAAATGGATAGAATGTACCAGCTTCTAGGACTAGCGATGCGCGCAGGGAAGGTCGTTTCAGGAGAAGAACAGGTTCTAAAGGTTGTGCGATCAGGTAAAGCACATCTGGTTCTCTTGTCCGATGATGCTTCTGCGAATACCTACAAGAAAATCACGGACAAATGCTCTACCTATCAAGTCCCGTTGTCCCAGGCAGGTTCCCGTCAGGCGTTGGGCAGGGCAGTGGGGAAAGCGGAGCGTGTAGTGATCGCCATTACGGACCCTGGCTTCTCACGTGCGATGAGGAATCGGATACCAGCAACTGACGGGGGTGGCTGATTTGTCGAAGATTCGCGTATATGAGTATGCTAAAAACCTGGATATGAGCAGTAAAGAAGTGATTACCATCCTAAAGCGTATGGGTGTGGAAGTGAACAACCATATGAGCGTAATGGATGATGAAGCAGTTAATAAGGTAGAGAAATTTTTTAAAGATGTAAAGCAGGGGGCGGAGAAAACGGAACAGAAAACGACGCATCAGAAATCGGAAAGCCGCAATCAAGGCGGCCAAGGCAATCGTAGTCAAGGCGGTGGCCAAGGCAATCGCAGTCAAGGTGGTGGCCAAGGCAACCGCAGTCAAGGTGGTGGCCAAGGCAACCGCAGTCAAGGCGGTGGCCAAGGCAACCGCAGTCAAGGCGGTGGCCAAGGCAACCGCAGTCAAGGCGGTGGCCAAGGTAACCGCAGTCAAGGTGGCGGCCAAGGCAACCGCAGTCAAGGCGGCAGCCAAGGCAACCGCAGTCAAGGTGGCAGCCAAGGCAACCGCAGTCAAGGTGGCGGCCAAGGCAACCGTAGTCAAGGCGGTGGCCAAGGCAACCGCAGTCAAGGAAATCGCAGCAACCAAGGTGGAGAGAATCGTGGTGGCGGCGACCGTCGAAACGCAAACAATCGCGGGGGACGTAGCAACTTTGGTGGCGGTGGAAACCGTGGAGGCCGTCGGGGTGGAAGAAGAGACAATCGCCGTTCCCAAGCACCAAAGCAAGCACCTGTACTCCCTTCCGAAATTGAAGTAAGTGGACCAATGACTGTGGGGGAAGTTGCACGTCTATTACGCCGAGAAGCTTCAGAAGTGATCAAGAAGTTAATCAGCATGGGGACGATGGCGACCATTAACCAGGAGATTGATGTGGACACCATTGGTCTTGTGTCTGAAGAATTTGGCGCGAAGATGAACTATAAAGAGAAAATTGATGAATCTGCCTTTGAAAACATCGAAGAAGAAGATGATCAGGCAGATTTAAAAGAGCGTCCTCCGGTTGTAACCATCATGGGTCACGTCGATCATGGGAAAACGACGCTACTCGATACGATTCGGCAGACGAAGGTAACCGCAGGGGAAGCTGGCGGAATTACTCAACATATTGGTGCGTATCAAGTGGAGAAAAAAGGAAAGAAAGTCACTTTTTTGGATACGCCAGGTCATGCTGCCTTTACAACCATGCGGGCACGTGGGGCTCAGGTAACGGATATAACCATCCTCGTAGTTGCTGCGGATGATGGTGTCATGCCACAAACCATCGAAGCGATTAACCATGCGAAAGCAGCTGAGGTACCGATCATTGTCGCTGTGAACAAAATGGATAAACCAGAAGCGAATCCAGACAGAGTGAAACAACAACTCTCCGAACATGGTCTTGTACCTGAGGAGTGGGGTGGCGATGCCATCTTTGTTCCCGTTTCAGCGGTAACAGGTGAAGGGATCGATGACATTCTTGAAATGATTCTGCTTGTCTCAGAAGTGGAAGAATATAAAGCCAACCCGGATAAACGAGCGCGTGGAGTCGTTATCGAGGCGGAACTTGATAAAGGCCGGGGAACTGTTGCAACGATATTGGTGCAAAATGGTACCTTGCAAGTAGGAGATGCGGTCGTAGCGGGTCCTTACTTCGGTAAGATTCGGGCGATGGTGAATGACCTTGGGAAACGAGTAAAAACAGCAGGTCCTTCTACACCAGTAGAGATTCTTGGCTTAGCAGATGTACCCGCTGCAGGGGATCCCTTTATCGTCTATGAAGATGAGAAAAAAGCACGGGATGTGGCAGCTGCACGGGAGCAAAAGAAGCAGCAGTCTGAGCTCGGGGCATCCAGCCGGGTTACATTGGACGATCTCTTCAAACAGATTCAAGAAGGCGATGTAAAAGATCTGAACGTCATCATCAAAGCGGATGTACAAGGATCAGCAGAAGCTTTACGCAGTTCCTTGGAAAAAATCGATGTTGCTGGCGTACGTATTAATATTAAACACTCGGGTGCAGGCGCGATTACGGAATCCGATGTGACCCTTGCTTCCGCTTCCAATGCGATTGTGATTGGATTTAACGTCCGCCCTGAACCGAACGCTCGTGTGACAGCAGACCAAGAAAAAGTAGATATTCGACTTCATCGTGTGATCTACAATGTCATTGAAGAGATTGAATCCGCGATGAAAGGGATGCTCGATCCTGAATTCCGGGAAAAGGTTGTGGGTCGGGCAGAGGTACGGCAAACCTTTAAAGTGTCTAAAGTGGGTACCATCGCAGGTTGCTATGTGACTGAAGGCAAAATTGTTCGTGATGGGAAAGCACAATTAATTCGTGATGGTGTAGTCGTTCACGAAGGCGATATTGATGCATTGAAACGCTTTAAGGATGATGCCAAAGAAGTGGCTCAAGGTTATGAATGTGGTGTGACCCTTAAAAATTACAATGATATTCATGAGGGAGACATTATCGAAGTTTTCATCATGGAAGAAATTGCACGCTGATCAGCTGGTCGTCGGCCTATTGGAGTGCCGTTGTCGGATCTTAGGCTCCCGATCTCTAAAAGAGAAGCGGAGCGTAGTGAAAAGCGGTCTTGAACGAGTTCGGCAGCGATTTAATCTATCCACAGCCGAAGTAGGGGCTCAGGACGATCGGCAGATGGCGATGATGGCAGTGGGAGGAGTGGCGAGCGATAAGAGGCTCTTAGAACGTGAGCTGACGCTCGCCCTCAACCTATTGGAAAACATCGACGGGTTAGAGATTATTGATGCTGATATATCCTTCCTATAAGTAGGGTACCGGTTGGATTGACCAACTAGGAAGGGATTAGGCAAACAGGAGGTGTCGTCGATGTCCCGTATCCGTGCGAGTCGAGTCGGCGAACAGATAAAAAAAGAACTAAGTCAGGTACTACAACAAGAAATGAAGGATCCACGCATCGGATTTGTTACAGTAACGGCGGTAGAGATGAGTGGGGACTTGCAACAAGCAAAGGTATTTATCAGTGTCTATGGCGATGATGAAAAGAAGAAGGAATCGCTAGAGGGATTAGAAAAAGCGAAGGGTTTCCTCCGTTCGGAACTGGGTCGACGCATCCAGCTTCGTCATACACCCGAATTGGTTTTTAAGTTCGATGGATCCATCGAACATGGAAACCATATTTCCAAGCTGTTGGAAGAAGTGAATAAGGATGAAGAACAATAACTGGGCGGAAGCTGTAAATTTTCTCCAAGAGGGAGATCGCTTTTTAGTGGTTTCCCACATCCATCCGGATGGTGACGCGATCGGATCAACCTGTGCGGTGGCTTCGATTTTGGATCAATTGGGGAAAAGTTATACCCTAATCAATGCGAGCGGAGTCCCTGAAAAATTTGCATTTCTTTCCCATTCAAAAAGGATCCTCACCCCGGAGCAAGTGCGGGAGGGGGATCCCTTTTCCCGCGTGGTGGCGGTGGATGTAGCGGATGCAGAGCGGATGGGTGATATCGAACCATTCATCGCTGAAGATGGGCACATCTTAAATATTGATCACCATCCGACAAATGATCGTTTTGGTGCGGTTAATTTAATCATTGATCATGCAGCATCAACAACGGAAATTTTATGTCAGTTAGCCGATGAGCTGGGTTTGACCTGGGATCTTATCTTGGCAGAATCACTTTATACAGGACTACTGACGGACACGGGTGGTTTTCGTTACGCTAACACAACTCCTGCGGTTATGAAGTTGGCATCACGACTGTTAGCAGTTGGTGTGGATGCAGCTGGAATTGCTGATCGCACATTAGAGACGATGACACAAAACCAACTGCAACTTCTTCAGCGATCACTTGATACACTCACCTTTGCTGACGAAGGCAGAATCGCATGGATGTGGTTATCTCGACAAGACTTTATCATGACGGGTGCGAATGAAAACGACATGGATGGGATTGTCAATTATGCACGCAATGTGGTAGGCGTGGATGTCGGTATTTTATTTCGAGAGACTTCTACCGGGGATGTTAAAGCATCGCTTCGCTCCCGAGAGATTGTGGATGTCGGCGCATTGGCTCAGTCCTTAGGTGGGGGCGGACATGCCCGTGCTGCTGGCTGTACTTTACGTGGATCACGTAATGAAGTGGAACGTCGCCTTCTTGATCAGGTGAAGCAACGCTTGCGAGAAGGGAGTGAATCCTGAATGCTTCATGGAGTGCTTCCAGTAAAAAAAGCAGCGGGAATGACCTCTCATGATGTTGTCTCTCGGATTCGCCGATTAGCTGGACAAAAACGCGTCGGTCATACCGGAACACTCGACCCTGATGTCGAAGGGGTGCTGCCTATTTGTTTGGGACAAGCGACACGCATTGCGGAATATGTACAGCATCTGCCAAAACGATATCAAGGGAAGCTTGTCTTCGGTCGGTCCACCGATACCCAGGATGCCTCTGGACAGACCCTTGTAGATGTAGAGAAGGTGGACATCACTTCTCAGCAAGTGGATGAAGCCTTTATGCGATTTACGGGTGAAATTGAGCAAATTCCTCCCATGGTATCCGCTGTCAAGGTCGATGGACGGCGCTTGTATGAATATGCAAGGGAAGGCAAAGAGGTGAAACGCTCCCCACGTCGTGCGGTAATCTATTCGTTGCAACAAATGGATTTTAAAGAAGGGAATCACCCAGTGATCGATTTTGATGTATGGTGTTCGAAAGGTACCTATGTGCGTACGCTTTGTGTCGATATCGGAGATGATCTAGGTGTGCCTGCCCATATGGCGCATCTTGTCCGTGTGAACAGTGGTCCGTTTACCCTTGAGGATTGTTTTACTTTAGAGGAGTTGACGGAAGTTGCGGCACAGGGTACTTGGGAAGATGTTTTAACCGGGCCTGGGGAAGCGTTACCCCATTTTCCAAGTATGGTTCTTGCCAATGAACACTATGGGGATCTGATGAATGGGTTGTCGTTGGAGTGGGAAGAAGAGGAAATGCTACTGCCAGAATCCTTACGTTATCGAGTGTATACGGAGGATGGTCGATTCTGCGGTTTATACCGACAGGTAGATGAGAGAAGGGCTGATCCGGAAAAAGTTTTCCGAGAGTGGTGACGGGATAGGAGATGACACCGATGGAGACCATCCATATATCATATCCGCTGAGGGAGGAAGTTCCTTCGGGCCCAGTTGCTCTGGCAATTGGCTACTTCGACGGGGTCCATCGGGGCCATCAATCAGTGATCGAACAGGCCCGTCGACTAGCGGAAGAAACCGATGCAAAGACAGGTGTGATGACCTTTCACCCCCACCCAAGGGAAGTGTTGGGAAAGGGGAAAATGAGTCATTATTTAACGCCTTTGCCAGAAAAATTACGACAGTTTGCGGATTTGGGAGTCGATCGGACATACGTTGTACGCTTTGATAAAGAATTTGCAGGACTATCGAAGGAAGATTTTGTTGAGAGGGTCTTGCTTCCCTTGGGTGTGACGGGGATGGCTTGTGGTTTCAACTTCTCCTTCGGACGAGGTGCAGCCGGGAAGCCAGCGGATTTACGCCAGTTAGGAGAGGGGCACTTTCAAGCTGTGGTCGCTCCTCCGATTGATCTAGAGGGACAACCCATGTCGAGTTCCCGCCTACGGCGCCTATTAGACGCTGGCAAAGTTGAGGAAGCGACGAAGATATTAGGGCGTCCGTACTCCCTTCGTGGTCGAGTTGAAAAAGGGGATCAACGAGGGCGTACGATCGGCTATCCAACGGCCAACCTATCGTTAGAGGAGCCGTATACCGTTCCCCTCGAAGGTGTATATGCGGTCAAGGTAACATGGGGAGAGAATCAGGTGGCAGAAGGCATGATGAATATTGGTCATCGACCCACCTTTAAGAATCCGACTGCCCAACGTACACTAGAGGTTCATCTTTTTGATCGCGATATCGACTTATATGGGGAGGAACTGATCGTTCACTTCCACCATCGTCTGCGAGAAGAAAAGCGCTTTGGTTCAGTCGCGGATTTAATTGATCAGCTACAACGGGATGAACGTGATGCACGAGTGCTCTTGGAGCGTAAGTGAATTCTCTTTTGCAATTATTTACTCTGATAAGGTTTGTATGCTATACTGTTGGATGTGCTAGAGTGGGTATCGACTCACTTTAACCATAACCCTTGGCGCGGTTCATCGACTGCCTCGGCGTTGTCCTGGGCCAAGGGGGGTTCAATATTGAAGGAGGTGAAAGTAATGAGCTTGTCTTTGGAGCGTAAACAACAGATTATTAGCGAGTTTAAAACCCACGAGAATGATACGGGTTCTCCAGAAGTGCAGATCGCTATTCTGACCACGCGGATCAACGAATTGAATGATCATTTGCGTGATCATAAGAAGGATCATCACTCCCGCCGTGGTCTTCTGAAGATGGTTGGGCAACGTCGTAACCTACTCAACTACCTGAAGAACAACGACATCGCACGGTACCGGACAGTGATTGGAAAACTTGGTTTACGTCGGTAACACAGCAAAGCGGGGATTTCCCCCGCTTTTTTCGTAGTCCGATCTAAATTTGCGTCAAAAGGATATACTGGATGAATGCAGAAAAGTAAAGGGTAATGTCTCCCATGAGAGGAGGAGTGAGAATCATAATGGAAAACGTGCGATATGAAACCGAACTGGCTGGCCGGATGCTCACCTTGGAGTTTGGGAAATTTGCAAATCAAGCAAACGGCGCCGTTTTTGTACGATATGGAGAAACCGCTGTATTAGCTACGGTTGTTGCATCAGAAAAACCAAAAAACATGGGTTTCTTTCCCCTAACCGTTAACTATGAAGAGCGACTCTATGCAGTAGGGAAAATCCCAGGAGGCTTTATTAAACGGGAAGGACGTCCGAGTGAAAAGGCGGTTCTAGCCAGCCGCTTGATTGATCGACCGATTCGACCACTCTTTCCAGAGGGCTTTCGAAATGATGTGCAAGTCGTTACGACAGTGATGTCGGTGGATCAGGATTGTTCTTCAGAAGTTGCAGCAATGATTGGTGCATCCGCCGCTTTAGGTGTGTCGGATATTCCCTTTGCTGGACCCATTGCTGGGGTAATCGTAGGTCGAGTGGACGGTCAACTGATTCTAAACCCAACGGTTGAGGAATCGGAACAGAGTGATTTGCATCTAGTTGTTGCTGGGACTCGTCACGGAGTTAATATGGTAGAAGCAGGGGCACAAGAGATCTCTGAGGAAGTAATGTTAGAAGCGATTCTCTTTGGTCACGATGCCATCAAAGAAAATATTGCTTTCCAAGAACGCATTATTGCAGAGATTGGTCAAGAAAAAATGGTGCCAGAGCTAATCCAGGTTGATCCTGAATTGGATCGTCGTGTGAGAGAGTTAGCTGTCCCTCCCATGGTTGAAGCGGCACAAGTGGTCGAGAAGCAAGCGCGTCAAGCGGCGATTGATGGAGTAAAAGAGCAAGTTATCGAACAACTATCATCAGAGTATCCGGAAGAAGAACAACAAGAAGAAATCACTTCAATTCTTAATACGGTATTGAAGGAAGAAGTTCGACGGATGATCTTGGATGAGAAAAAGCGCCCTGACGGACGTCTTCCTGAAGAGATTCGCCCCTTGGATAGTGAAACAGGCATCCTGCCACGTACCCATGGGTCAGGTCTATTTCGCAGAGGACAAACCCAAGTACTTTCGATCTGTACACTTGGTGCGTTGGGTGATGTGCAAATATTAGATGGCCTCGATTTGGAAGCATCAAAGCGCTTTATGCATCACTACAACTTCCCGCCCTTTTCCGTAGGCGATTCGCGTCCGATGCGTGCACCAGGTCGACGAGAAATTGGACATGGTGCGTTGGGTGAACGGGCGTTGGAACCCGTTGTTCCTTCCGAAGAAGAGTTTCCCTATACGATTCGTTTGGTATCTGAGGTATTAGAATCTAATGGATCGAGCTCCCAGGCTAGTATTTGTGCGTCGACCATGGCAATGATGGATGCAGGTGTACCGATTAAGTCTCCTGTTGCAGGGATTGCAATGGGTCTAGTGAAAGAAGAGGATCGGGTAACGATTCTAACAGATATCCAAGGGATGGAAGACCATCTCGGGGATATGGACTTTAAGGTCGCTGGAACCCGTCAAGGAGTCACCGCCTTGCAGATGGATATTAAGATTGAAGAGATTAGCCGCTCTGTCTTAGTGGAAGCACTAAAGCAGGCCCATCAAGCTCGACTTACTATCCTGGATCATATGGAAACAGCGATTGCTGAGCCTCGCCAGGAACTCTCCCGCTATGCTCCTAAAATCGTAGCCCTACGAATTCATCCCGATAAAATCCGGGACGTGATTGGACCAAGTGGGCGTACCATCAATAAAATTATCGATGAAACTGGCGTGAAAATCGATATCGAACAAGATGGTCGTGTTTATATTGCTTCGCCAGATCAAGGCAATAATGAGCGCGCGAAACAAATGATCGAAGATCTTGTCCGAGAAGTTACGGTAGGCGAAATCTATAATGCCACGGTTAAACGTGTGGAGAAGTATGGCGCCTTCGTGGAGTTGTTCCCTGGAAAAGAGGGTCTAGTACATATCTCTCAGCTGGATTCTGAACGGGTGAACAAAGTGACGGATGTGGTCAACCTCGGTGACTCGATTATGGTCAAGGTAACGGAAATTGATAACCAAGGGCGAATCAATTTGTCGCGCAAAGCAGCACTTAAGGGCGAGACAGACTCGAAAGAGTAAGTCTTCGCAGGCAAAAAGAGTCAGAGCGATCTGTCTCTTTTTTTATGAGGTGAAGACGGGCTTACTATCTCAACGACTTCGTATAGAAGCTCCTTGTCTAGCATAAGTTAGTAGCGTCAGACAGGGGGGCAACTAATGAAAAAGTGGCAGATACGAAAACGGTGGATCCTCTTTTTAGTGCCTGTTATATGGATGGGGGTTCATTCTACAGCAGTGACGGCTTACATCGAGACGGTGAAAAGAGGAGCGACTCCAGCGGTTTTTGCCTATGATGAGCTACAAGATGCAATTGCAAAGGAGTCAGAGAGACGAGCACAAAAGCCTATTGATGCTCGTTTTGATAAAGTGTGGAAAGCGATCCCAGGTTATAATGGGCGTGTGGTGGATCAAGAGGCTACTTACCAATTGGCTTCCAAGGAGAAACGAACCTTTCCTAAGCAATGGATTTATCGAGAAGTGCCTCCAAAGGTAGGGCTGGATGACCTCTCTCCCAGTCCTATTTACCGTGGCAATGAACATAAGCCAATGGCTGCTTTGATGATTAATGTCGCTTGGGGGACTGAACATCTATCAAACATGTTGGCTACTTTGGACAAAGAACACGTTAAGGCTACATTTTTTCTAGATGGTTCATGGTTATCCAAGCACGAGCAGGAGGCACGATTGATCCTGGCACAGGGACATGAAATAGGTAATCATGCCTATTCGCATCCGATGATGAGTCGGCTTAATCGCGCAAAAGCGACTCAGGAAATTCAACGTACAGAGTCCTTCATTCGAAAACTGGGTACACGCTCCCACTTTTTTGCTCCACCGAGTGGGGATTTCACTCAGCAGACCGTAGAGGTCGCTCATGGTTTGGGGATGAAAACGGTGATGTGGACGGTGGATACGGTGGATTGGCGAAAAACATCAGCCCCTGCGTGGATGATTTCTCGGGTGAGAGAGAAGGCCGGTAATGGAGCATTGATCTTAATGCATCCCACTGATCGATCAGCTATCGCATTGCCTCAAATTATACGGACGATGAAGCAAAAAGGAATAAAATTGGGAACGGTAGCGGAGGTACTCTCTTCCAAGCGGGTAAATCCTGTTGAGCCAAAAGGTACCTTCTGATATAGTGGGGATACTTCGCGGAAAATTATTACATATGCCACGCTTCGAGTGTGGCGATGGGGTGAAGGAGGAACTTGGCACACGGTGATACAAAAATATACACTACCTAATGGTGTTCGAGTGGTTGCAGAATCGATTCCCCATGTGCGATCTGTTGCATTTGGATTGTGGATTGGGACAGGTTCACGCTTTGAGATGCCACATAATAACGGGATTTCTCATTTCTTAGAACATATGATGTTCAAAGGGACAAAAACAAGGACTGCTCGTCAGCTAGCTGAAACCTTTGATGAAGTAGGAGGTCATGTTAATGCCTTCACATCAAAGGAGATAACGTGCTATTACGCCAAAGTATTGGACGAGCATTTGGAACATGCAATGGATGTCTTGGCGGATATGTTTTTTGAGTCAACATTTCAAACGGAGGAGATCCAAAAGGAGCGAAAAGTAATCGAGGAAGAGATTCGGATGGTAGAGGATACCCCCGATGATATTATCCATGATTGGCTTTCCGAAGCCGCTTATTCGCGTCACCCCTTGGGTTATCCTGTGTTAGGGACTCTGGAAAATCTACAAACCTTCGATCGTGAAACGGTTCTCGATTATCGCGACCGTCATTATCGACCCGAAGAGTTGGTGATTGCGGTTGCTGGGAATTTACCAACCAATTGGTTAGCGCAGGTCGAAGCGCGCTTTTCCCATTTTACTGGTAAAGGGGAGCGGTGCGCGGGAGATTCACCGGTATATACGGGTGAGACCATTGTACGAGCAAAGGGAACCGAGCAAACCCATATTTGTCTAGGGTTTCCTGGAATTGCGTTAACGGATGAGCGAATTTACTCGTTAATTTTATTAAATAACATTCTTGGTGGAAATATGAGCTCACGACTCTTTCAGGAGATCCGGGAAGAACGTGGGTTGGCTTATTCTGTTTATTCGTATCATAGTGCATATCAGGATAGTGGTCTTTTTACGATCTATGCGGGAACCGGTCATGATCAAGCAGAGGATGTGACCACACTCATTTTAGATACCATTGATAAGATACGGCAGGATGGCGTGACGGAAAATGAATTACAAAAAGGGAAAGAGCAGTTAAAAGGTAGTTTAATGATGAGCCTTGAGAGCACAAATAACCGAATGAGTCGCCTTGGAAAGAATGAACTTCTGTTAGGGCGTCATATGTCCCTGGACGAAGTGGTGAGTGCGGTGGGAAGGGTTCATAAAGAGGATCTTTTGAGCACTGCGCAAACCATTTTTTCACAACCCATCGCGTTATCATTATTATCACCGACAGGGAAAGTGCCGGCTGCTTACAGGAGGAATGCACTTGTTGTATAATGTGAAGATTTGTAAAACCCCTGGAAATGACGATTTGTCTTTGCCAAAACAGATGTCCGCAGCAGCAGCGGGATTTGACTTAACAGCGGCTGTGGAAGAAGCGATTACGATTGCACCTGGAGAATGGAAGCTCATTCCCACAGGAATATCTCTGGAGATGCCAGAACAATTGGAAGCACAGGTTCGACCCCGAAGTGGGCTGGCATTAAAGCATGGAATTACTCTGATGAATTCGCCAGGGACGATTGATGCGGATTACCGTGGGGAAGTCAAAGTGATCCTTCATAACTTAGGACATGCACCCTTTATCGTTCATCGTGGTGAGCGTATTGCGCAACTGGTTTTTCAAATGTTACCCCAGGTGAAGATCACGGAGGTAGCAGAGCTTTCTAGCACGGTACGTGGTGCAGGTGGATTCGGCCATACTGGCAAATAAATCGCAGCGGAGGGGACAAGGTGAGTTCTGCACGATTGGAAACCCTGGAGTGGGAGATGGAAATGTTGAGAGCCGCCCTATATCGTGAAATCGAGGGAGAGCGTGAACGTCTTTCCCACACCTCAGTCCTACCAATTAGCCGCGAACTGGATGACATTTTAAATCAGTACTATGCCGAAAAAAATCGGCAACCTTCATAATAAAATGTTGGATCAAGTTTCTGGACAGATAAGTGCTTGCACTTATCTGTTTTTTTCATGGATGGGAGTGGGACGTTTTTAGCATATGGGGTCTCTGTAAGCGATAGATTTCAATCAAGGACGGGTTTTTCATCCCATCATCGAAGGGGGAAGATCGGATGCGATGGAGTGAATTAGCAGGGAAAGAATTAATTGATATCGCAGGAGGCGAAAGAATGGGGAGCCTAGGACAGGCTGATTTGGTGATTGATCCAGAGAACGGAAAAGTTGAAGCATTGCTGTTATCCATTGGTTCGTCATGGTTTGGGCGTCAACAGGAAGAAAAAATGATTCGATGGAAACATATTCGGAAAATTGGTCCGGAAATGGTCATCGTTGAAGTGGATCATCCCTCCTCTGCGCGCGAGAGTTGAATCAGCAAAACCCTATGGTAACCCTTGCCGGGCAGTCAACATATGATGCATGGAAGCGACGACTTCCGAAGGGAGGGCATCGCTGGGGAGCTCCCCGGGAAAGGGGTCTTCAGAGGGAGATGTTGACAGGGAAGCATGTCGCATTTATCGGCGGGGATGCTAGGCAATTGGAAGTGATTAAAAGCTGTCTTTCACTCGATGCAAAAGTAAGCTTGATTGGATTCGAAAACTTGCAAAGCCCGTTCAGTGGAGCAACTAACCGGGAGATCTCCCCGGAACTCTTGGCGACTGTCGACATGTTAATTTTGCCAATTCTCGGCACAGATGAAGAAGGGCATGTGGATAGTATTTTTACAACAAAGACCCTCGTGTTAACCGAAAGGGATATGCGGGCGCTTCCGCCCCATGCCGTCGTTTATGCCGGAATTGCGAAATCATATCTGAAAAATCTATGCGAAGAGGCGACAATTCGCCTCGTTGAACTACTGAAACGGGACGATGTGGCAATTTACAACTCCATCCCGACGATGGAGGGTGCTTTGATGATGGCGATTCAACATACCAACATCACCATCCATGGTTCCAATTCTATGGTGTTGGGGCTAGGAAGGGTCGGCGTTACCCTTTGTCGGAGTCTCCATGCTTTAGGCGCACAAGTGAAAGTGGGGGTTCGTAAACCCGCTCACGTGGCACGGAGTGTAGAGATGGGACTGTTACCATTTTCAATGGAAGAACTAGCAAATGAAGTGGGAGATATCGATTTACTATTTAATACCATTCCTGCAAAGGTTGTGACGGAGGCTGTTTTGAAAAAAATGCCCTATAGCGCGGTGATAATCGATCTGGCTTCCAAGCCGGGAGGTGTCGATTTCGCCTATGCTGAAAAGCGAGGAATCAAGGCTTTGTTAGCCCCAAGCCTCCCTGGAATTGTTGCTCCAAAAACCGCAGGCAGGATTTTGGCTCAGACGATGACGCGCCTGTTGGCAAAAGAGTTTGGTGAGGAGGGGTCGAGCCCATGAATTTTGCAGGGAGGACAATTGGATTTGGATTGACTGGATCCCATTGTACCCATGACGAAGTCCTACCCCAAATGCAAAGGCTTGTCGACATGGGAGCACGAGTGATTCCAGTTGTTTCTCATACGGTGAAAACCGTCGATAGCCGATTTGGTGAAGCGGAAAAATGGTTAACGAGCATGGAATCCATTACAGGTGAAAAAGTGATCGACAGCGTCGCTGAAGCGGAGCCGATTGGCCCAAAGGAAATGCTTGATTGTATGTTAATAGCCCCTTGTACAGGGAACAGCCTTGCTCGTTTGGCCAATGCACTCACCGATGGCCCGGTGTTAATGGCAGCAAAAGCGCAGATGAGAAATCATCGGCCAGTTGTTATCGCTATTTCAACCAATGACGCCCTTGGTTTTAATGCGGCCAATTTGGCAAAGCTTTTGGTTGCGCGGGATGTTTATTTTGTTCCCTTTGGTCAAGATAACCCAGCAGGAAAGCCAAAATCCATGGTCGCAAGAATGGAATCGATACCCGAAACCCTAGTAGCAGCAATGGATGGATATCAATTACAACCATTGATAGTTGAAAAATATCGTGATTTAACCTCATAATAGATAAAGATTGTGCAAAAACGCCATAGAATCAGAACGGCCTTCCAAAGGAATGATCACACGAAGGCCTTCAATTCTTTTGGCGATCTTTTATGAGGAGGATATCTAACCATGCCATCACGAGAAATGACTGTAGCCATCCTCGGTGCTAGCGGAGCTGTCGGGGAGCAACTATTACGCAACCTAGAAGCGAGGAACTTTCCTGTCAAAGAATTACGGCCTCTTGCTTCAAAACGTTCCGCAGGCAAAACGATTCGTTTTCGGAATGAAGAGGTCGTAATCCGCGAGGCGACACCAGAAGCTTTTGAAGGCGTGGACATCGCTCTTTTCAGCGCGGGTGGAGGAATTAGTAAGATGTTTGCTCCAGAAGCGGTGAAGCGGGGGGCGGTGGTAGTAGATAACACCAACGCCTTTCGGATGGATCCTGATGTACCGCTGGTCGTTCCGGAGGTCAACAAAGAAGCAATCAAAAAACATAAAGGTATCATTGCTAATCCCAATTGTTCAACGATCCAAATGGTTGTGGCACTCAAACCATTGTATGATCGTTTTGGCTTTGAACGCGTGATTGTTTCTACTTACCAAGCAGTTTCTGGCTCTGGTGCGAAAGCGATGAAAGAACTTGAGGAGCAATCGCGAGCCATTCTTGAGGGTCAAGAGCCACGCACAGAAGTGATGCCGGTAGGTGCATTGGATAAACATTATCCCCTTGCCTTTAATGCAATTCCGCAATGTGATGTTGCACAGGAAAACGGGTATACACTGGAAGAGATGAAAATGGTACGAGAGACCAAAAAAATCTTTTCCGATGATCGTATTGGCGTATCAGCCACTTGTGTCCGAGTGCCGGTGTTACGCGGGCATAGTGAATCCGTTTATGTAGAATTAAACAAGGATTTTGATATGGAAGAGATTCGTCACGCACTTCGCGAGGCGGAGGGGGTTATTTTGGAAGACGACATCGCTGCCCAAGTTTATCCCATGCCACTGAACGCGACAGGGAAAGATGAGGTCTTTGTAGGGCGTGTACGTAGAGATACGGTGAACCCTCGTGGGTTGAATATGTGGGTTGTCTCCGATAACTTGTTAAAAGGAGCGGCCACAAACGCCGTTCAGATTGCTGAATACCTGGTCTAATACAATCATTCATCGAAGAAGGGAATGCTTCATGAATATACGTGTACAAAAATTCGGCGGAACGTCAGTAGCTACACCAGACTTGCGATCACGCGTCCTTCATCATATCCAACGGGCGAGAGAGGAAGGTGCCTCGCTTGTCGTTGTCGTTTCAGCGATGGGACGAAAAGGGGACCCCTATGCGACAGATACGTTCTTAGAATGGATCGGTCAAAATGGGCGTACACTTTCTCCTCGGGAACAGGACTTATTACTTTCATGTGGAGAGATTATTTCAGCTTCTACCTTATCCAGCCTACTTAACGAAGAAGGTATTGCCAATACCGTATTGACAGGTGGGCAAGCGGGCATTATTACCAATAATAAATATACGGATGCTCAGATTGTTACCATTAACCCAACGCGGGTTCGTGAGGAATTGGAAATGGGGAACGTGGTTGTTCTTGCTGGATTCCAAGGGAGAACCGCAGATGGCGAAGTAACAACCCTCGGTCGTGGTGGAAGCGATACGACAGCGACTGCCCTGGGCGTCGCTTTAGAGGCTGAGGTGGTCGACATCTTTACGGATGTGGAAGGAATTATGACTGCAGATCCTCGCATTGTTGAAGATGCCTCCCCCCTTGAAACCGTCACTTATACAGAAATTTGCAATTTAGCTTTCCAAGGGGCCAAGGTGATTCATCCTCGTGCGGTGGAGCTTGCCATGCAGACCAATGTACCCATTCGCGTTCGTTCAACGATGAGTGATCATCCAGGTACCCTGGTTACGAGCATCCAGGAGCAGGATAAGATCGCAGGCGAGATGCGTGAGCGAATGATCACTGGGATTACGCAGATGGCGAATGTGACGCAAATTAAGGTGGCTGCAAAAGAAGGAGAATATGATCTTCAGCTGACCGTATTTAAAGCGATGGCGGAGAACGGGATTAGTGTGGATTTTATCAACATCAATCCGAGTGGTGTAGCTTATACGGTGTATGATCATGAAGCAGAGAGGGCACGGGAAATTCTTAGCTCCCTTGGCTTTGAACCTGAGCTTCATCAGGGTTGTGCCAAAGTATCCATTGTGGGTGCAGGGATTGCAGGTGTTCCTGGAGTGATGTCAAGAATTGCCGAGGCCCTTACTGAAGAAGATATTCAAATATTACAGTCTGCGGATTCCCATACTACGATCTGGGTGTTAGTAAAAGGGGATGATATGGTGAATGCGGTACGCTCGCTTCATCGTAAATTTGATCTCCATAAAACGTATATGTAGGAATTACAGAGATAGAGTTCATTACTTTGTAGATTGGTTTTAGGGGGTTGGACACTGTGACATTTGGCAGAATCATGACGGCGATGATCACACCGATGCATCAGACGGGAGACATCGACTGGAATGGTGTAGAGGCGGTTCTGGAACACCTGGTAGCAACTGGGACAGAAGGGATTGTCGTCTCTGGCACAACGGGGGAATCGCCAACGTTGACCCAAGAAGAAAAAGTACAGCTTTTTACCTATGTGGTGGAACGTGTGAAGGGTCGCGTAAACGTTATAGCGGGTACAGGTAGCAATGATACACGCTCGAGCATGGAATTGACGAAAAGAGCCGCCGATTGTGGCGTAGACGGAATCATGTTAGTAGCTCCCTATTACAATAAACCAACCCAGGAAGGGTTGTTTCAACATTTTTCTACGATTGCTAAGACAACCACCTTGCCCATCATGGTCTACAATGTACCTGGCCGTACATCGGTGAACATGAGTGCCGACACGATGGTCCGCTTGTCGTCAGAAGTCGACAATATTCAGGCGATTAAAGAGGCTAGCGGCAACTTGGTTCAAGTGATGGATGTCATCAGTAATAAACCTGAGAATGTTGTTGTGCATAGTGGTGTCGATGAGTTAAATCTGCCATATCTTTCGGTGGGTGGAGATGGTGTAGTCAGTGTAGCGAGCCATCTTGTGGGTATGGAGATGAAGGAGATGCTTGAGGCTTTTGATCGGGGCGAGATCGCTCACGCTGCAGAAATCCAACGGAAACACCTTCCGTTGATTCGGGCCCTATTTATGACTTCTAGCCCAGCACCCTTAAAATATGCAATGAATCGTTTAGGAATTTGTGAAGAGCATGTTCGGATGCCAGTGATTCCTCTATCTGCAGAAGAAAAATTGGTCATGGATCGACTTCTTGATGAACTCCAACTCTTAAAATAATGATCATGGAATGATTAAAACCGTCTGAACCTGTTCAAGGTCAGACGGTTTTTTGTATGGAACCCCATTCGATACAAGCGATTCCTTTGAACGGCAAAAACATTTTCGATCTTGTCGAGCAGAGGTTCTCTCCTGGCTTTTTCTAACCACGGGTTAATGAATGGATCTCAGGGGAAATCTACTAAATACAAGTGGATGTGCCCCGTCTTTTCAGGAACCGCTTTCTTTTTTTGAGGGGATTTCTTGCAAGCGGATTCGGCAATCGTGTATAATGTGGCTAAGTGACTTGTGCGGTTATATGGGTGATTAACAACAATTGAATAAATAACAGGAGGAATTTTTTTTAATGAAAAACAACTCACGAAGCAAGCTATCTGTATTTGCTCTCGGTGGGTTGGATGAAATCGGGAAAAATATGTACGTGGTGCGGTACGGAGACGATATCATCGTCATCGATTCCGGATTGATGTTTCCAGAGGAGGAAATGTTAGGGATCGATGTGGTGATCCCAGACATCACGTATTTGGTTGAAAATCGGGATAAAGTGCGCGGCATTTTGCTGACGCACGGGCATGAGGATCATATTGGGGGGCTTCCCTATATTTTGAGGGAGCTGAATGTTCCTATCTACGGGACGAAGTTGACGTTAGGTTTGGTCGAACATAAATTACGTGAGGCACATTTGCTAAACCAAACAAAGCGGATAATTGTCAATAACCGCTCGGAAGTGACACTGGGGTCCATTCGAGCAAGCTTTTTTAAAGTGAATCATAGCATCCCTGATTCCGTAGGGATTGCTTTGGAAACACCAGAGGGTACGGTAGTTCATACAGGGGACTTTAAATTTGATATGACCCCAGTGAACTCCAATATGGCGGATATGCACAAGATGGCAGAAATCGGTAAAAAGGGCGTCTTGTGTCTTTTATCCGATAGCACCAATGCTGAACGTCCTGGCTTTACAGGTTCGGAACGGAACGTCGGGGAAGCGTTAGCGGAAATATTCCGTACATCAAAGCAACGGGTGATTGTCGCTACCTTTGCATCCAATGTTTCCCGAATTCAGCAAGTGGTGGATGCAGCCCAGGATCATAACCGGAAACTGGCTGTGATCGGACGGAGTATGGTGAATGCAGTGAATATCTCGATGGAACTAGGTTATTTACGTGTTCCTCCTGATCTTTTGATCGATCCGGATGAGATTAATCGACTTCCCGCTCATAAAGTCGCTGTCATCTCTACGGGTAGCCAAGGTGAACCGATGAGTGCGCTTACTCGTATGGCTCATGGTGCACACCGGAAGATCGAGATTCTTCCTGGTGATACCGTTGTCCTTGCAGCTACCCCCATCCCAGGTAATGAGAAGACAGTGGCTAAAACCGTAGATCAACTTTACCGTGTCGGTGCCAACGTGATTTACAGCGCCAATTCCTCAAATGGTGTTCACGTATCCGGACATGGTTCTCAAGAAGACCTCAAACTCATGCTCAACCTTATGCAACCCAAATATTTTCTCCCGATTCATGGTGAGCACCGGATGTTACGGGCTCATGGCCAACTAGCCGAATCCGTAGGGGTACGACCGGAAAATATCTTCATCTGTGATAATGGAGACGCAGTCGAATTTTTCGGTGGGAAAGCCCGCTTCGGTTCAAAAATTGCAACAGGAAAAGTATTAATCGATGGTCTAGGAATTGGGGATGTCGGCAACATTGTCCTGCGTGATCGAAAACTCTTATCGCAGGATGGGATTCTCGTCGTTGTCGTCACACTCAGCAAAAACAACGGTAAGATTTTGTCCGGCCCGGATATCATCTCTCGTGGCTTCGTCTATGTACGCGAATCCGAAAAACTGCTCGAGGAAGCTAACCGCATTGTCACCCAAACGATGGAAAAATGTGCAAATGAACGTGTAAGTGAATGGGCTTCATTGAAGACAAGCATTCGTGACGCATTGTCTCGATTCCTATATGATCGGACACGCCGCAGACCAATGATTCTACCGATTATTATGGAAGTATAATGGAGTGAAGAAGACATGATAAGTCGCAACCCTACGGTTGCGACTTTTTTGGTATTAGTGGTTTTTATTGATTGCGAGCGGGAAAAGCTAGCCCTTCAGGATTGGGATGAAAGCGAGCGTCAGACGAAGGAGGGGGGATTTGCCCTTTCAATTGAATGTTACCCTTCCCTTCCAGTACATACTAGAACAGAAGGGGGTTGGGATGGATGATGGATAATCGCATGAATAGTCAACGAGGAGCGTTTCAAAACGCTTCGGATCCTTCGCCGGAAAGTGAAGGGCCGGATAAACACGGAGATTCTGAGAAGAAAAAAGGGGTCATTGATGCCATTCAGTCTTTAGGGCAATCCAATGTCCCTCAATTAGCTTCCAATATCTATTGCATGTCGGTGATTGGACAAATTGAAGGACATATTGTCATGCCATCACAAAACAAGACGACGAAGTATGAGCATGTGATTCCTCAAATTGTTGCAGCGGAACAGAATGACAACATCGAGGGTGTAGTTATCATTCTGAATACGGTAGGTGGGGACGTCGAAGCAGGTTTGGCAATTGCGGAAATGCTCGCTTCCATGACGAAACCGACGGTTTCCTTGGTATTAGGTGGAGGACATAGTATTGGGGTTCCGATTGCTGTTTCCTCAGATGTTTCCTTTATCGCAGAAACCGCAACGATGACGATCCATCCCGTTCGCTTAACGGGGTTAGTTGTGGGGGTTCCACAAACCTTTGAGTACATGGAGAAAATGCAGGAGCGAGTGATTCGCTTTGTCGAAAATCATTCTAATTGTAACGAAGAACAATTTCGTGAGTTAATGTTTCGTACGGGTGAATTAGCGCGGGATATCGGAACGAATGTGATTGGAGCAGATGCAGTGAAGTATGGGCTGATCGATCGCGTTGGCGGTCTGGGGGATGCCCTTGCTGAACTGAATCGATTGATTGAAACCCGTAAGAACAGTGGGGGCGTGGTGCAGTGATTTACTATTCCATTGTGCCCCCAGAAGTGGCTTTGGTGGATGCATCGGCTCCCACCCCCGATTACCAGGAAGTCGAAGTGGAAGGGATATTGATGACAGTGGAGATGGTTCAAGGACAGGCACGAATCCACCGTCTTCATTCTCCCGACCCCGCGCACTACCTGGATCCACGCTATCAACCAGGAAATGTAGTCAATCTCGTATAATCCATTCATTTAAAAGGATCCTCCAACAGTTGGAGGGTCTTTCCATGTTATAATCGAAGTTAAAGATAGCGAATGTTTGGAACGAAGTGTTGGAATAGGCGGAAAAGGTGATTCGATGGCAAAAGGAAAGAAAAAGAAAGAGACAGGACTACAACAGGCGATTTTTTATGAACTATATGGAATCGCGTTGTTTACATTGTCCGTAATGGCATTGGCACAACTGGGTGCAGTTGGACGGTCGCTTACATATCTCTCTCGATTTTTTGTAGGAAATTGGGATTTTATTTTACCACTTGGCGGATTAATTGTTGCTGTTTATGTGATGGTGAAACGTCATTGGCCCAATCGATGGTCCAGTCGCTGGACGGGGATCCTTTTAATCGTACTGGCTTTTCTGATTTGGAATCATATGGATACCTTTGATCACCTTCGCGCCCGCGGCATGGATGGACCGGTGATTCAGACAACATGGAACCAAATTCTTGCGAGTCGCCAGTCGGCATTGCCAACCGATATTGGAGGTGGAATGATAGGGGGATTGGGCTATGCACTTTTCCAATACCTTTTTGATCGCACAGGTTCCACTTTAGCCATTTTCGCCCTTGGATTGGCTGGAGGCCTTCTTTCAACGGGCTCTTCCTTTGTTAATACACTGCGATCCTTGCGTGAGAGTGGAAGGCAATGGCTCCGGGAATGGAAGACGCATATGGTACGTCGGTTTGCAAAGAAAAATCAGGGAAAAAAGAAACCTCCTTCGCGAAAGAAACAAGCAGAAGTGGAACCCAATCAGTCAGCAACCATGAATAAAGAGTCACCAGGTGATGTTCCAGTGATCCATGACTTTTCAGAAAAAGAAGAAGAGAGTTACCAACCTGGCGAGTTGGAACAACCTGAATTATTTCCTGTGGAGCCTCCAACACCAACCGATAAAGAAGTATCGATCCCCTCACAAGCAAAAGGTTCAAAGGAGCCGAATGAGAAGCGCGGTGCCGTTGTGGTTGAATTTAATCAAGAGCAGGAATTGCCAGAATATCGTCTTCCTTCTTATTCGTTACTAAAGAAGCAAAAGAAAAGCGGAAGAAATCACGAGCGTAAAGGCATGACTGAAAATGCTCGTAAATTGGAAGCGACCTTGGAGAGTTTTGGCGTGAAAGCGAAAGTGACCCAGATTCATCGTGGCCCGGCGGTAACACGGTATGAAGTGCAGCCAGATATTGGTGTAAAGGTGAGTCGGATTGTAAACCTTTCCGATGACATTGCGCTCTCCCTTGCTGCAAAAGATATTCGTATTGAAGCACCGATACCAGGGAAAGCGGCCATTGGAATCGAGGTGCCAAACACAGAGATTTCCGTGGTAGGCTTAAGGGATGTACTGGAAAGCTCCCAATACCATGAATCACCCTCAAAAGTATCGATTGCACTGGGAAGGGATATTTCCGGGGAACCCATTGTGGGTGACCTTTCTAAAATGCCCCATTTATTGGTGGCAGGTGCCACGGGATCTGGGAAGAGTGTATGTATAAACGATATTATTTGTAGCATTCTTTATAAGGCAAAGCCTCATGAAGTAAAGTTTATGATGATTGATCCCAAAATGGTGGAGCTCAACATTTATAATGGGATCCCCCATCTATTAGCCCCCGTTGTGACCGACTCACGTCGAGCGGCAGTTGCTTTGAAAAAAGTGGTTGCAGAGATGGAGAAGCGGTATGAATTGTTTGCTAAATCGGGAGCAAGGGACATTGAGCGCTATAATGAAGGGATCCGGGAGAAAAAAGAAGGAAGTCTTCTTCCTTATATTGTCGTGATTGTGGATGAACTTGCTGATTTAATGATGGTGGCTCCCTCAGAAGTAGAGGATGCCATCTGCCGTTTAGCACAAATGGCGCGAGCTGCGGGAATCCATTTGATTATTGCTACACAGCGACCATCTGTGGATGTAATCACAGGGGTAATTAAGGCGAATATTCCCTCTCGCATCGCGTTTGGTGTATCTGCACAAGCGGATTCTCGCACAATATTGGATATGGGGGGAGCGGAGAAACTGCTTGGACGAGGCGATATGCTTTACCTGCCTGTTGGCGCTTCAAAGCCAATTCGGGTGCAAGGTTCCTTCCTCTCAGATAAAGAGGTGGAAACAGTTGTACGGTTTGTAAAGGATCAACAAAAGGCAGACTATAACGAAGAGATGATCCCACAGGAGACAGAACTATCCACCGATCAAGTGGAAGATGATTTATTCCCGGATGCTGTGCAGTTAGTCGTCGAAGCAAAAACAGCCTCTGTATCCCTTTTGCAACGGCGTCTGCGCATTGGCTATACGCGTGCCGCACGCTTAATTGACTTTATGGAACAACAGGGAATTGTGGGGCCCTATGAAGGCAGTAAACCAAGGGAGGTGCTCTTGCATCCAGAACAGTGGCGACAACAACATAACGCTTAAATTACCAATAATTAGTATTACAATACGACATAATAAAAGTGTAGAAAAAAGATTGCTAGCATGGTATAACATAAGAGCGTAGTATGGGTCAGGGAAATGATAGTATCCAAACATAAAACGGAAACCCCGTTTTACCCCCATCATGGCTGTTTCTGTCTGCTTTTTACAAGCGCTTACATTTTGGGGGATAATAAGCCTGATCCAATTGCTCGAAAGATCTCAACCAAGGGGGATTCAAACAAAATGAAGCTGAAAGCACTCGGTGCATTGCTGTTAAGTGCAGCACTCGTAACCGTCGCAGGTTGTGGCGCGGCACAAGATAGTAAAGGTGGAAGCAAAGGTCAAAGCGCTGGCCTTGTAACAGATGTTGGTGGTTTAAATGACGAATCCTTTAACCAAAATGCCTGGGCGGGTCTCCAAAAAGCTGGAAAAGAAATGGACTTTAACGTAAAAGCATTGGAATCCAAACGGGATGATGAGTATATTCCAAACTTAACCAAGTTTGCTCGGGAAAAGCGGACGATTACGTGGGGAATGGGCTTTAAAATTCAAAATGCATTAGAAAAGGTATCCAACCAATTTAAGGATCAACACTTCGCCATTGTTGATACCGATATGGGTGGGAAAATTCCTGACAACGTTGCAGCCGTTACCTTTAAAGAAGAAGAGGGCTCCTTCTTGATGGGGGTTATCGCTGGGTCAATGACAAAAACCAATAAAGTTGGATTTATTGGCGGGATTACCTCCCCATTGATTAAAAAGTTTGAGTCAGGGTACCGCGCAGGGGTTAAAGCAGCCAATCCAAAGGCAGAGGTAAAAGTGGTTTATGCAGAAAGCTTTACCGATAGTGCTAAAGGACGTGCCTTGGCATCGAGTCTGTATAATGGTGGAACCGATATCATCTATCATGCAGCGGGTGGCGTAGGTAAAGGGCTCTTTAACGAAGTGAAAACACGCAAACAAGGAAAGTATTGGGCGATTGGTGTGGATATGGATCAGTCCAAACTCGCACCGGATCATACCTTGTCTTCCATGGTAAAACGCGTGGATGTAGCGGTATACGACATGATGAAGAAAGTAAAGGATGATAAGTTCCCAGGCGGCGAGCAAGTCCAGATAGGTCTGAAGGATAACGGAGTTGGCTATGCTGATACAACCAAGGAACATGTCCCAGCGAAAGTCTTGAAAAAAGTAGACGATTTCAAACAACAAATTATTGACGGCAAAATCAAAGTACCTGCTAACGAAAACGAGTTAAAAAAGTTCAAGCCGTAACGTTCGAAGAGTATGAGATTATCAGGCGCGGAAAAAGGGGCCGGCTCGCCAGCTGGTCCTTTCTCCGTGTTGGAAAGGGGAAGAGTCAATGAATGCAGTAGAAATGAAAGGGATTACGAAACGCTTCCCTGGAATTGTAGCGAATGATCGCGTCAACCTCACGGTGAAACAAGGGGAGATACATGCGCTGTTAGGTGAAAATGGTGCGGGAAAATCCACCTTGATGAACATCCTTTTTGGTCTTTATCAACCGGACGAAGGTGAAATTTTTATCCGGGAAAAAAAGACTGAGATTACAGGCCCTAATATTGCTGGGGAATTGGGGATTGGGATGGTTCACCAACATTTCATGCTGGTTGATCCTTTTACGGTAACAGAAAATATTATCCTTGGTTCGGAACCCACCCAGAACGGAATGATTGATCAACGTAAAGCGGAAAAGGAAGTGCAGGCCATTTCCGACCGTTATGGACTTAAAGTAGATCCGCGAGCGAAAATTCGCGATATTTCTGTGGGAATGCAACAGCGGGTAGAGATTTTAAAAACCTTGTATCGCGGAGCGGACATTCTGATCTTTGATGAACCGACAGCGGTTCTCGCCCCCAAGGAAATTGATGAATTAATTGTCATTATGGAGAACCTAGTTAAAGAGGGAAAAACCATCATCTTCATCACTCATAAGCTAAAAGAGATTATGCGTATCTGTGATGCGGTAACCATTATCCGACAAGGAAAGTTTATCGGTCGTGTCGATGTTGCCGAT
Organism: Marininema halotolerans; assembly: GCF_900116235.1. GTDB lineage: Bacteria > Bacillota > Bacilli > Thermoactinomycetales > DSM-45169 > Marininema > Marininema halotolerans. Next base: position 170,337 of record NZ_FPAA01000004.1, read on the forward strand.
ACCGATGAAAGTCGCCTTGCTTCGATGATGGTTGGACGCGATGTCTCTTTCACTGTCGATAAAAAACCGGCTCAACCAAAAGAGACTGTCTTATCCATTCGTAACTTGCGGGTAAAGAATAGCCGTGGAGTCGATGCGGTTCGTGGCCTGGATATGGAAATTAAGGCAGGGGAAATTGTTGGTTTAGCAGGTGTTGATGGGAATGGTCAATCCGAATTAATCGAAGCGATTACCGGGTTGAAATCAGCCCATAAAGGTGAAATTGTCCTAAATGGAAAAGCGATTACCAATTTAAAGCCTAAAGCCATTACCCACCGTGGTGTGGGACACATTCCAGAAGACCGCCATCGCCGTGGCCTGGTATTGGACTTTTCGATTGGTGAAAATATGGTGTTACAAACCTTTGATCAAAAACCCTTTGCAAAGGGTTGGACATTACAGTATCCCCAAATTTTTAAGCACGCCAAGCGCTTAATTAAAGAGTTTGATGTACGTACCCCCGATATTCACACACCAGCACGAGCACTTTCGGGAGGAAATCAGCAAAAGGGGATTATCGCACGTGAAGTGGATCGGGATCCTGATTTCCTCATTGCAGCACAACCCACACGAGGGCTTGATGTCGGTGCGATCGAAGGGATCCATCGCCGCTTAATTGAGCAGCGGGATAAAGGAAAAGCGATTCTGTTAATGTCCCTCGAGCTTGAGGAAGTTTGGCAATTAGCGGATCGCATTGCAGTGATCTATGAAGGGAAGATCGCTGGGTGGGTTGATCCAGCTACAACGACGGAAGAAGAGATCGGCCTCTTGATGGCTGGTGGTCAAGTAGGTACGGAGGTGTCATCTTAAAATGCAGGTACTATCGAAGATTAACAAGCAGTCATCGATCTTCACTTCTCTTGTCTCCGTGTTCCTGGGGTTATTGGTTGGTGGAGTGATGATGATTTTAGCCGGTTATAACCCGATTCAAGCCTATATCGCCCTATTTCAGAGTGCATTTTTACAGCCCTTTGATATCGGTGAAACGATTCGTACGATCACGCCTTTGATCTTAACGGGTCTTGCTGTCGGACTCGCGTTTCGGACCGGTTTATTTAATATTGGTGTGGAAGGCCAATTTATAATTGGTCAACTGGCAGCCGTGATTGTTGCTTTAAAATTGGATTTACCCCCCGTTATTCATGCCATTGTTGCCGTGATTGCAGGGGCATTAGGTGGTGCTTTGTGGGCCTTTCTTCCTGGCTATCTCAAAGCCAAACGGGGCGTCCATGAAGTAATTACTACCATCATGCTCAATTTCATAGCGCTGTACCTATCCAATTTGACCGTTCGGGAATGGTTGACCGATGGGGCAGATAAAACGAAGGAAATTCCTGAGTCTGCCTCGCTTCATTGGAATATGTTAAGTCAACTATTTGATAGCTCACGGGTTCACTTTGGTATCTTTATTGCTATCGTAGCGGCATTCTTTATGTATTATTTATTGTGGAAAACGACCACGGGCTATCAGTTGCGAGCAGTCGGTTATAATCCTCATGCCTCAGAGTATGCAGGGATGAATGTATCACGAAATATCGTCTTGTCGATGATGATCAGCGGGGTTTTTGCTGGTTTGGCGGGCGCATCGGAGTTGCTTGGAACGGCAGGATATCAAGCCATTCAAGCTTCCTATACCGGAATTGGCTTTGATGGAATCGCGGTCTCCCTGCTTGGTGGAAATTCACCACTCGGCATTGTGTTATCCGCCTCACTTTTTGGCATACTCACCTATGGTGGCAGCAATATGGAGTATGTGGCAGCAGTTCCTCGTGAAGTGATCCGAGTGGTGTTTGCTGCAATTATCTTCTTTGTTGCTGCGAACATCGTTCGGTGGGTAGCGCAACGGAGGAAGAAAAAAGTGATCGATAAAGGCGGTGAAGGTAAGTGATCAATTCCCTAACAGATATTTTGGCAACAACCATTCTCTACATGACTCCGCTCCTGTTGACTGCTATGGGTGGCCTGTTTTCAGAGCGTTCCGGTGTCGTCAACATTGGTTTGGAAGGTTTAATGACGATTGGTGCATTTACCGCTGTGATTACGACGCTTGAGACACACAATCCATGGCTTGGACTGATCGCTGCGATGATTGCTGGGATGCTCTTTTCAATTCCCCATGCGGTTGCTTCGATTACCTTTAAAGCCGATCAAGTAGTAAGTGGAGTCGCGATTAACTTCTTAGCTTTAGGGGTGGCCGTTTATTTGGTAAAAGCATTGTACGAAGGAGCGGGCCAAACTCCTGATGTGCAGGAAGTGTTACGAAAAATGCCGATTCCAGGGTTGGAGAAAATTCCTGTGATCGGTCCTGCTCTATTCGATGTATTTCCAACGACCTATCTTGCATTCATCATTGTTTTTATCGGTTATTTTGTCCTGTACCGTACACCTTTTGGTATGCGACTTCGGGCGGTTGGGGAACATCCTCAGGCAGCAGAGACCATGGGAGTGAATGTATATCGGATGCGGTATACAGGCGTGATCATCAGTGGTGCATTGGCTGGATTAGGTGGAGCGAGTTTATCCATCGCAATTGGAAGCCAATTTAGTGAATCAACGATTGCTGGCCAAGGGTTTATCGCACTGGCAGCGTTGATCTTTGGGAAATGGCATCCCTTCGGTGCCTTGGGTGCCTCCGCGTTTTTCGGCTTTGCTGTTGCCCTGGCATTAAAAGGACAACTAATTGGACTTACGAACTATGTGCCAAGTGAAGCCTTGAGTATGCTTCCTTATATTTTAACGATCCTAGCCCTCGCAGGATTTGTAGGTCGGGCGGAAGCGCCAGCAGCGATTGGTAAACCCTTTGAAACAGGGGGACGCTAAATAAAAAAACTCTCCATATTATTGGGGAGTTTTTTTGTGCCGAAAATCAAATCAGGTGGGAGAGAAAGCGGTGGAAGCATTCTTTCGGTGCAATATTTTCCATCCCTTCGGTCATACTATGGATCATAAGCTACTGTGTTCTTTCGAATCCTGGTCTCATGAACTATAATGGAATGATAGACCAAAGAAAGAGGTGTTGACGTGTCTTCTGTCCAATTTGAAACGGTGCAGATGGGGAATTTACGTGTCCATATTTGCTCCACAGAAAAATTTAAAACGAACATGATATCGGCGCTCGTTCAACAGTCGCTTTCACCAGAGACGGTGACTCGTCATGCGCTATTGCCTGCTGTTTTACAACGAGGCACTCGTTCGTATCCAACCACGTTACAATTGAAAAGGAAATTGGATGATTTATATGGAGCGACGCTGTTTGGTGATGTGTATAAACGCGGAGAGCGCCATATTATGCAGTTGGGTATGGAGATCCCGAATGAAACGTATTTAACCGAAGCAGAATCTCTTCTTGATCAGGGAGCAGCCTTTCTTGGGGAAATTTTAATGGCCCCTGCAACTGAAGGGAATGCGTTTAAAGAAACTTATGTTAAGGCGGAAAAGAAAAATCTGAAACAAAAGATCGAGAGTTTAATGGATGACAAGATCCGCTATGCTGCGCAACGTTGTGTTTCGGAAATGTGTAGTGATGAGCCCTTTAGTTTGTTTAATCATGGTCGTATGCAAGACCTTGATTCCATCACGGCCCAAGATCTTTATACATACTACCAGGAATTGATACAGACCCGTCCACTTGACCTTTATTTTGTGGGCAACCTATCCGTGGATCGTGTCTGCACCTTGGTGGATCAATTTTTCCCAACAGAAGGACGACAACGCAATCCCATTTCAACACCCGATGTTCACCATGCTGTCCGTGACGTCAAAGAAGTGGTTGATCGTCTAGATGTGAAGCAAGGGAAGCTAAACATGGGGGCACGTACCCAAATTGCTCTTCAGGATGACGATTATATTCCGTTGTTGATGTATAACGGAATACTCGGGGGTTATCCTCATTCCAAACTATTTATTAATGTACGTGAAAAGAGTAGCTTAGCCTATTATGCTGCCTCGCGTTTAGAAAGTCATAAAGGAATTCTCACTGTACAATCAGGGATTGAAATCGAGAATTATCAACAGGCTGTTGATATCATTCGAGAACAATTTGATTTGATGCGGTCTGGGAACATTACGGATTCGGAAATTTCCCAGACGAAAGCGATGTTGGTGAATCAGTTACGCGAACGGCAAGATCGATCCCATGATTTAATCGATTCCCATTATCACAGTGTGTTGAGTGGAGTGGATCGTCCCCTGAATGAACTGATTGAAGGGGTACAGCAAGTCTCCAAGGATGATGTGGTACGTGTTGCAGAAAAAGTTCAGATTGATACCATCTACTTTTTACGGGATAAGAAAGGGGGAGCCCAGGGTGGAGCGCATTGAGCATCAGCAATTAAACGAAACGCTTTATCATGAACAATTACCCAATGGGCTTCAGGTTTATCTACTACCGAAGCCAGGTTTTAATAAGACCTACGCTACGTTTACGACCAAGTATGGATCGATTGATAACCATTTTCAAAAACCTGGGGACAATGAGGTACGTGTACCCGATGGGATTGCCCACTTTCTTGAACATAAAATGTTTGAGGAAGAAGATGGGGATGTCTTTGCTAAGTTTTCGAATCATGGAGCTTCTGCCAACGCTTTTACCAGCTTTGATCGTACCGCTTATCTCTTTTCTTGTACGGAGAAGGTGGAGGAAAATCTGACGACCTTAATTAATTTTGTGCAGAATCCCTATTTCACCAAAGAAACGGTGGAAAAAGAAAAGGGGATCATCGGTCAGGAAATTCAAATGTATGATGATAATCCTGATTGGCGCTCTTATTTTGGTTTGATTGAAGCCATGTATAATCAACACCCTGTCAAGATCGATATTGCAGGGACGGTTGATTCAATTGCTAAGATCACGAAGGATACCTTATACACCTGCTATGAAACCTTTTATCACCCGAGTAATATGCTATTGTTTGTTGTTGGACCCATTGATCAGGAGAAGATCATGCAGTTAGTACGGGAAAATCAAGCAAGCAAGGAATACGGAAAACAAGGGGATATCAAGCGTTTCTTTCCGAAAGAGGCTGATCGCGTAGCTGAAAAGAAAAAAGAAATTCAGTTATCAGTGGGAATTCCCAAATGCCTCTTTGGCTTTAAAGAGCAAAAGGTGGGGTTGAGTGGAGACGCACTGGTCAGACAAGAATTAGCGACAGAATTGATGTTAGAAGCATTGTTTGGTCAGGGATCTGATTTATATCAGGCTTTGTACGATGATGGCTTGATCGATGATCACTTTAGCTATGACTACAGCTTGGAGAAGGGTTATGGCTTCTCAGTCGTAGGCGGAGATACTGCGGATCCTGATGCCTTGTTAAGCCGCATTCAAACGGAAATTCCACCGATCGTTGAAAAAGGGATCCCTGAAGACGTTGTGGAACGCATTCGGAAAAAGAAATTAGGTGGCTATCTGCGTTCATTTAACTCCCCAGAGTGGATGGCAAATCAATTCACCCGCTATCGTTTTAACGATACGGATCTCTTTCAGGTAGTGCCCATCCTCGAAGAATTATCGGTTGAGGAAGTGAACAACCGTTTACGTGATCATGTTCAGTGGGATTATTTCTCTGCGTCCATTGTTCGATCCCATTAAACTACTTGCAGAATGAATATAGACGCCCCCACAGGGGGCGTATTTTATTGAAAGGAGGCGATTCTACGTGAAAAAATGGTTACAAGGAGAAACGGCACTTGTTTCAGGGGGGAGCCGAGGAATCGGGGCGGCGATTGCCCTTGAATTGGCCAGCAATGGGGCTGATGTGGCAATCAATTATTTGGAGCGCTCCGTTGAAGCAGAAAGGGTCGCCAAAGCATGTCAAAGAGAAGGGGTGTCCGCAAAGGCATATCCGGCAGATGTGGGAAATCGTCAGGAAGTGAATGCCATGCTTACCCAAGTAGAAAAAGAATTTGGAGAGGTATCCCTTCTTATCCATAGTGCAGGAGTGACCGGTAAAAGTTTGCTCTTTCAAGATGTGGTAGATGAGGAGATGGACCTTCTCTTTAATACCCATGTACGTGGAGCAATGCATCTCGTCCAAGGAGGAATGCCTGGGATGATTCGCCGTCAACAAGGGAGAATCATTTTAATTTCATCCATTTGGGGGGAGGCTGGAGGTGCAGGGGAAGTGCTTTACTCCGCAGCCAAAGGGGCGATGAATGGCTTGACCCGTGCGCTTGCAAAGGAATTAGCACCCTCTGGAATTACAGTGAATGCGATTGCACCCGGGGCAATTGAAACGGATATGTTGTTAGACCAATTATCTAAGGAAGAAATCGAAGAGTTGACAGAGTCCATTCCAATAGGCAGAGTGGGGAAACCCGCGGAAGTGGCTCATTTAGTCGCACATGTATGTAGGAAGGAGAGTGCCTATCTAACCGGGCAAATTCTTCATGTGAATGGCGGATGGTATCCATGAGAAAGAGGTTTTCTCTTGAGATTGCATAAGCAAAGGAAGGATTGTCCATATTATCGAGAGAGGATATCTTCTTTACTAGGAGGGTTATATATGTCAGTCCTAAATGACTTTGATGGATGGAAAAATTTCCTTAGCGATCGTGTTAACCAAGCGCAAACGATGGGTATGGATCAAGATTCCATGAGTAATGTGGCTTATGAACTAGGGGATTACCTCTCTCAGAGCATTGATCCCAAGAATAACGAAGAACGACTACTAAAAGAATTATGGGATTGTGCAGATGAGCAGGAACAGCGTACGATGGCAAATTTAATGGTGAAGATGGTATCAGACGGAAAACAACATTAATGGTTCACTTTGACACCGATTCAATGGAAGTTAAAAACACTTTTTCCTGTTGGGGAAGAGTGTTTTTATTTTTACTCGAAGGGGGCTGTCATTTTTTATGAGGGCGATTTTCTTACGATGCGGGTTCGCTTTATCGGCAACTTATGATATACTCTAATCAAAATTATATGGTCTTCCAGTTCGATCGAACACTTTAACAGGATGGTTGTGAAAGGTGTGTTGAGATGGGTGGCCACGATTGGTATTTGGAATACCAAATCCACAGAAATCGACCGGGGCTTCTAGGTGACATTGCATCACTTTTGGGAATGCTTTCTATTAATATTCTCACAATTAACGGTGTTGAGAATAAACGCCGTGGAATGCTTCTTAACACGGACGATCGAGAAAAGATCCACGCTCTAAAACACATTCTGAATCGTGTGGATAATATAACGGTCACTGCGATACGACCGCCGACTTTAATGGATCGTATGGCAGTACGACATGGTAGATATCTGGATCGATGTTTAGAAGATAAACGAACCTATCGTTTTACCAGAGAAGAACTTGGTTTATTGGTTGATTTTATGGCGAAATTGTTTCAAAAAGAAGGGAACCAAGTGATTGGCGTTCGCGGAATGCCACGCGTGGGAAAAACAGAATCCATAGTTGCTTCCAGTGTATGCGCTAACAAACGATGGACGTTTGTATCCTCTACTCTCTTACGACAAACGGTTCGTAAGCAATTAGCCGAGGATGAGATGACACCCAATAATGTTTACATTATTGATGGGATCGTATCGACGTTACGTTCAACGGAACGGCATCACATGCTTGTTCAGGAGATTATGCGGATGGATGCAACTAAAGTGATTGAACACCCTGATATTTTCGTCAGAGAAACCGAGTATTCGCTGGATGACTTTAATTATATTATTGAATTACGCAATGAACCGGATGAAGTAATCTCTTATGAAGTGCTGGATACGGATATGGCAGCATTTGATATAAGGTGATTCGGAAGTTATTCAGGAGGTGTCGTTTGATGCAAGGTATTGGTTCGCAACTAAAACAGACGAGAGAGTCAAAGGGTTATACGCTAGAAATGGTGCAGGAAAGCACAAAGATTCATATGGAGTATCTACGTGCATTGGAGAATGATCAGTTTGATACGTTACCCAGCCCATTTTATGTACGGGCTTTTCTCCGTACGTATGCCCATAGTTTAGGTTTGGATGCCCAGCCGCTATTGGATTATTATGAACGTTCTGCAACGTCGTCTCGTATGCCTCGGCGGGGAATCCAGCCACAGGGGCGTTCAGTGCAAGGGGGACCTTCGCATGGACAAGCTTCTCGTGATTTACGCCCTCAACCTCGTATTGGGCGAACCTATGCTCCTCGCTCCCAAAGGATGACGCAACCACAAAGGGAAGGAATGATGAACACCCAGAACCATCGCCCCCTTCCTCAGCAACAGCCAAATGTTCCAAATCAGGCAGAGTTGCAGCAGTCAACGCAGCAACAACAATCCTTTGCAAGTAGTTCAAACCTACCCCCAAATCAAGAGCGTCGAGGATCGCAACCTCGTATGGGAACGCAACAACCACAGCAGGCGACTGGACAATTTCGTGCAGTAACGACGGATCAACAAACGATGCAATCTACCCAAAAAATGCCTACATTGGCACAACAATCACAGCCGGCTGGTGAAGTGAACCAATCCACCAGTTCCGTCCCGGCTGTTAGCCAAGCAACCATGGTGCCTCGCCGTGTACAACAAGAAGTGAAGCGAGGCATATTACAAGGGGATGGGGATCCCACTAAGAAGAAAAATAAAAAGCGAAATACATGGATGGTTCGAGTAGCAGCGGTGGGCGCTTTGCTATTAGTAACCGCGGGGGCTTTAACTTCTTTATATGGCGGTTCAGCTGATCAACCGGCACCCAAAGGGAAGAACAAAGAGGTGGTTGCGGAGTCAGCATCCAATTCGACGGTTAGTGCGAAGACGCCCGATTCAACCACGATAACCAAAGTAGAAACGGGTAAGGATATTGAAGGGGATTTATATACCCTAAAAGGTGCTAAAAAAGTGGAGATCGAAATCAAGGCGATTAAAGGGGAATCGGGTCTCACCTACGGGACAAAAACCAATAATCAAAAGGAGAATTTCACCCTGAAGGTGGGGGATAAACGCTCGATTGATGGTGACAAATTTATTTGGTTCCGTCTCTTTAAACCTTCAAATACTGAGATCAAGGTGAACGGTGAGGAGATCGACACGACGGCTCAAGATGTTCCAAAAAGTTATCGAATTAAATTAAGCAAATAAACGCACTCAAATTTCACTAACTTTTGGAGGTGGGCCGTTTGTCCGCTGAAATCGGTCACCGCCTCAGGCAAGCCAGAGAGTCTCAAGGGATGAATCTCCAGGAGTTGGAACAACGAACTGGGATTCCACAGGCGCACCTGACTGCGATGGAAGATGGAGACTTCAGTGATTTTCCTAGCCCTTATTATGCACGTGTTTCCCTTCGGACCTATTCCATTGCGATTGGGCTGGATTCTCGAAGTATCCTTAATCAGTATCGCCAATCCTATCGTGCGGATGGGACGTTCATTGGTGGAGCAGGTACTTGGATGAACGCTTCTGACTCGATGTCCTCGTCTGACAGGCTATCTAATCAAGATCGAAGGAACCGCATGTCTATGCGACGTTCTGAGCGGGAGGGGTTGAAAGCGAATGATCCTTCCGCTGGACAGCCAGGGAGTGGAGCTCGCTTTCCTCGTCGCGAACAGCGTCTTTCAAGACAACCCTTGGATGAGGGTAGAGGAACGTTGCCAGGCGAAGATTCTTTGAGCGATGAGGGGACAGGGGAATTACCACGTCGAGTTACATTACCCAAGGATCTGCCTGACCCGTATGAGTTAGGCCTCAATCCCTCTTCTGAGGTTGCTGCTACGGAAGAAGAGCATTCTTCGCTGGCTCCTGTTGCAACAGAGGGTCTACGACAACGAAAAGGGAAATATACACTTCAGCGGCGAAGTGAAGCCCCTAATTTAAAAAATAAGAAAAAGTCCTCTTCCTTTGGGAAGTGGTATACTCGATTTTTAATTGTGGGTGCGATGTTATTGATCCCAGCGACAGGCTATGTAGTCTATGATTATTATCGCGCTGATCCACCTGTTCCTCCAGCAAAACAGGAACAACCTAGCCATGAAGCACCAAAGGATTCAGGGGATCAGAATTCTGATGATGTAGGTAAACCAAATTTGAATCCGATTGACATTGGTAAGGGGAATGTTGATCAATATGAACTGAGTAATGCAGGTAAGATTGAACTAAAGTTAAAAGCGAAGGACGAATGCTGGATCCAGCTCAGTGACCAAGAAGTGGGAGATTCTTTGAAAGAGGCTGTGTTAAAAAAAGGACAAACCTTCTCGTATTCCTACGACAAAGGAATGGAGTTATGGATTGAATTGGGTCGCCCACAAGAAATTGAAATGACAGTAAATGGGTTGGGCGTGAAAACCTCCTATGGTAAAAAGAGGAAATTTCGCGTAATTCGTCTTCAGTGAACGCTTCCGCAGATAATAGGCGGAAGCCTTTTCACTGAGTGGATAATGAGTGGAACAATACTCATCGAATAGGATGCGACATCAAGAGGAGGATGACCCTATGCCACGACCGACGGATCAGCTTCGCTTGCGCCGGGAACAGGCAGGTCTAACATTAGAGGATATTCAACGACAAACGCGTATCCGTTTGGAATACTTACGAGGGATAGAAACAGGCGATTACTCATTATTACCTGGCAAATTTGCTGTACGTCGAACTGTCGAGGCATACTGTAACGTACTTGGCCTCGATTCTGCACGCATGATGAGGCAAATCGAGGGAAGTCATTCCTCGTCAATTGAATCTTCGTATTCGGTTCCAGCTCCAGTAGACAAAACTCCTGATCCATCGGCAAAATTGCCTTCACGAAGTCGAAGTCGGAAGGAACGGACTGAAACTCGAGCGGAAAACGAAACTTCTCGAATCAGGGGTCGTCAGAAGGAGCAGCGAGGGAGAAGGAGAAGGAAAAAAAGTGCAGTGGGAGAGTTTTTGGAAATGATCCAAGCTCCCTTGAAAAAAGGAATCCCTTTGAACCTTGTCATCATACTTGTTGGGGTACTTCTACTTGGATTGGGTACGGTATGGGTGGTGAAGGAATTCATTGGTGAGGAGACTGCCACACAGAAGCAAAAGACATCCTCTGAGAAGAATTCTTCACATTCATCACCGATCCAAGGAGATTCATCCGTGGTTGAGCTGATTAAGCCTTCAGAGACATATAAATATGGTGACTTATTTAAGGTATCAAAGGCGGATGAGATCATGGTGACTTTGCAAGTGGAAAAGGAGACCTCTTTTATTTATCGAAAAGGGGGACCCACAGAAAAGATCGCTGAAAAAGGAAAGATAAAAGCAGGGGAAAAAAAATCGTTTCACCATGACAAGTGGATTTCCCTCGAAGTGGGTACGCCTAGCCATGTGAAATTAATCGTGAATGGTCATGAGATTGATACTTCCCATGACGCTAAAGATCACCATTACCAAATTCAGCGAAAACCATAATGCAGGGTGGTTATGAGTCCATGATAGGCGTTTGCCTGCTTTGACATGGGGGAAGCGCGTGTATTATACTTACGGAAGAATTGCGAGAATGGGAACGTGAACGTTGGATCGAGCCCTTTTCCGCCAGGGCTCGTTTTGCCGATTTCCCCTCCTATCAGTCGCTGGCCTTGGCGGGTGGGTTGCAATTGGAGGCTTAAAAGCCATAGGAGGGATACATATTCCGTCTGCGGATGCCCTCTGATGGGCGGAGACATGATGTTCCTATTACCGCATTTATCGATATGTATCGATTCATCCCGTGTGAGTGGATGGATGAAGATCATTCAATTCGTTCATTCATAAAAGACGATTGGAGTGTCAAACACAGTCATGTATATGGATGACTGTATCGACAAAACCAGAGCTTTGCGAGGAAGAATGCCGGGGCGGTTACTGTTTGGAAAACGTCGCGGAGGCGAACTCGCGGGGGGAGGTTCGCAAAAGGTGAATCTAGCGAATAAAATCACCTTGGTCCGGATATTTCTTGTTCCGGTCTTAATGATCTTTTTGTTGGTCAAATATGACCTGGGTCAATTCCATTTGGGTGCAGGGAGCATTACCGTTAGTGAAATGATTGCAACGCTTATTTTTATTGTTGCTGCGATCACGGACGGTTTAGATGGCTACATTGCACGAAAGCGGAAGCTCGTGACCAATCTTGGAAAGTTTTTGGATCCTTTGGCAGATAAACTGTTGATTTCTGCCGCACTGATTTCATTGGTAGAAATGCAACGGCTTGATGCATGGATTGCTGTTGTGATCATCAGTCGTGAATTTGCGGTTACCGGTTTGCGATTGGTTGCTGCAGCAGAAGGTCAAGTAATTGCGGCAAGCCCAATGGGGAAGCTGAAAACAATTATTCAAATTATCGCCGTGGCAGCACTGATCTTGAATAATTTCCCATTCTCTTCCGTTGCTTTTCCCTTCTCGGAAATTTTCATTTGGCTTGCTGTGATTATTACCGTCATCTCTGGGGTGGATTACTTTGTAAAAAATAAGCGAGTCATTCGTTTTACAAAGCCCCGGTAACAGACCGGTTCGAAGAAAGGGCGTCATTCGATGCGTGCAGAATTAGTGGCCGTTGGGACGGAAATTCTTCTAGGCCAAATCGTGGATACGCATTCTGCTTATCTGTCTAGCGAACTATCGAAACTGGGGATTGGTGTCTATTATCACACTTCTGTTGGTGATAATTGGGATCGGTTGAAAGAAGTGGTGAAACTTGCTGCTAGCCGGTCAGATGTGGTGATCTTCTCCGGTGGTCTAGGTCCAACTGAAGATGATTTAACCAAAGAAGTGGTTGCTGAGGTGTTGGGATTCGAGTTGGTGGAGCATTCTCCGTCTAGAAAGTTTATGGAGGACATGTTTACCGAGAGAGGATTGTCTGTTCCCCCTTCGAATTATAAGCAAGCGCTTGTTTTTCCAGGGGGGCGTGTTTTTTCTAATCCGAATGGGACGGCTCCTGGGGTCGCAGTGACTCATGCAGGAACAACGTTTATCTTACTTCCAGGCCCTCCAACGGAGCTTTATCCGATGTTTACTAATGAAGCCCGCCCTTTTTTGGAAGAGATCAGTCCGGGAGAAATCGTTGTGTCCAATGTTTTACGTTTCTATGGGATTGGTGAATCTCATTTGGTCGCACAGATGGAATCCTTGATCCGTGAACAAACCAATCCAACGATTGCGCCTCTTGCCAAGGAAGGGGAGGTAACCCTTCGATTGACAGCAAAAGCGCAGGATGAAGAAGAAGCTCGACGATTGATTGCACCTGTGAAGGAGAAGATTATTGCAATTGCTGGACGTTTCCTCTATGCAGAGGACGATGATACGTTGGAAGTAGCTCTTGTCAAGGGATTAAGAGAGAAGAAAAAGACCGTTGCCTTTGTAGAGAGTTGTACAGGCGGATTACTGACGGAAATGGTGACTTCGGTCCCTGGTGCCAGTGCCGTTCTTCAGGGTGGAGTGGTCGCTTATAGTGCAGCCACCAAACATAAATTGGCCGATGTGCCTAACCCACTCATTGAAGAACATGGCACCATTAGTATGGAAACATCCCTCGCAATGGCGGAAGGAATCCGGAAACGATTGGATACAGACTATGCATTGAGTACAACCGGTGTGGCGGGTCCAGATTCTGTCGAGGGAAAGCCGATCGGCCTTGTTTATATTGGTATCGCAGAACGGGGGAAGCCGCCTCGTTCCTTCCGTCTTGATCTGGGTGGTTCTCGACAAAAGATCCAGATTCGAGCGGCGAAACATGCGCTTTTTACATTACTGGAACGTTCAAAGAAAGGTGAAGCAACACAATGACGCAATTTGATTCTTTTCAATTAGATCCGCTTATTTTAAAAGGGGTACGGGATATGGGTTTTGAGGAACCCTCCCCCATCCAGGAAGAATGTATTCCAGCCGTTCTCCGCGGCGAAGATGTGATTGGCCAGGCACAGACAGGTACAGGTAAAACGGCTGCTTTTGGAATCCCACTGTTGGATCATGTGGATACGAGTCGCCGTCAAGTACAAGCAGTCGCTTTGGCACCCACACGGGAACTAGCGATCCAGGTGTCGGAGGAGTTACGTAAAATTGGTCGCTCCAAGAGAGTGAGTACCCTTCCCATTTATGGGGGTCAATCCATTGGTCGGCAGATTAAGGCCTTAAAACAAGGAGTTCATGTGGTTATTGGAACACCTGGACGTATGCTGGATCACCTTCGTCGGGGTACTCTAAACTTGGATGCAGTTGAAATTTTTGTGTTAGATGAAGCCGATGAGATGTTGGATATGGGCTTTATCGATGACATTGAAGCAGTCATGAAATTTTTGCCTGAACAACGTCAATTATTGTTGTTCTCTGCTACCATGCCACCAGGGATTCGGCGGTTAGCCCACAAGTATATGAACAAGCCGAAGTACATTACGGTGAGCCGAGGGGAAGTGACGGCTCCCGTTATTGAACAGGTCTATTATAAGGTGTTAGAAAATGGAAAGTTAGAATCCCTTTGTCGTATTTTAGATAGCGAAGATGTGGATCAAGGAATTCTCTTTTGTCGAACGAAAAAAGGGGTCGATGATCTTTCAGAAGCGTTACAAGCTCGTGGATACCTCTCTGGAGGGCTTCATGGAGACTTGGCGCAACAACAACGCGATCGCGTAATGAATGCATTTCGACGTGGAGATATTGAATTGCTTGTTGCTACGGATGTCGCAGCACGTGGGATTGATATTGGAACGATCTCTCATGTTATTAACTATGACATTCCACAAGATGCTGAAAGTTATGTTCACCGCATTGGCCGTACAGGTCGTGCTGGCCGTACGGGGCTAGCCCTTACCTTAGTAACTCCCCGAGAAATGAAGCAACTTCGTTCGATTGAACAGGAGATTCATGGACACCTTACTCCTCGGGAGTTGCCAACGTTAGAGGAAGTGGCTGAGCGTCAACAAAAAGTATTGGTTGAACAGCTGGAGGAGACATTAAATTCGTCGGAAGCAATGCCGCTCTTTGAAGAGATGGTTCGCGATTTGGTTGATCAACATGATCCCGTAAAAGTAGCGGTTGCAGCCCTTCACCTTGCCTTTGCGGATCGCTTCACAGCAGGACACGATGCAGTTTACGATTTTGGTGAAACAGGCGCATCTCCAGGGATGGTACGCTTTTTCATCAATGTCGGTCGCAATGCAGACATTAAGCCCAAAGAGCTGGTTAAAGCGATTGCTGAACAAGCTGGGATTAATGCACGGAATGTGGGGCGTATTAATATTTATGATCGCTTTTCCTTTGTGGAAGTACCAGAGGAAGCAGCTCCCTTTGTTTTTGAAGCGCTACGACAAACGAAGATTAATGGTGCACGGGTAAATCTAGAACCTGCACGTCCGCGTAATCGGTCGTAATGGCATAGTCAACACTAACGAGCGTCGAATGGATTGTTTTTGTATGAAAGGAAACGTTTTAAAGGTGTGGCTATAAAGTGATAGATAAAAAGACTGACGTCTGAGGTAATGGCGTCAGTCTTTTTATCTTAATTGAGCCGGGGATACTCCCGTTTTTACCTTCCTTTTCACTTTCTAAAATCGGTTAATGAACAGATTTGCACCTCGTTATAACAAGCGTGCAGCCGATGAGAAAATTTGCATTCAAAGAGTCCCTGATTCAGTTCCACTTTGCTGGAAAGGAATCAGGGACTTCGTTTGTCATTGACATTGGAGAGGTAGAATCAAATAAGAGGTTTTATTTGTAACGAATCACCTTAGTGAATTCCCAGCGCCATTTTTGCATAGCGAGACATGCGTTCCTTCGACCATGGTGGGTTCCACACGATATCTACTTCGACGTCGTTGACACCATCGACGGATTTGACAGCGGTGGTTACCATTTCATTAATCGTACCAGCAAGGGGGCAACCCATTGCGGTCAAGGTCATAGTCACCTTAGCTTTTCCTTCATCGTCAATATCGACGCCATAGACAAGGCCTAGGTTTACAATATCGATATGGAGCTCAGGATCCTCAACGGTCTCGAGGGCTTCCATGATTTCTTCTTCCATTTGTTCTTTGTTCATTTATGGATGACTCCTTTCCGATGGATCTAGTTTTTATTATATCATTACGGTAGAGTAAACCCCTACATGCATCAATCAGAGGGGCTGAAGTAAGGGTACCATAACCGCTCTCATGCATCAAAGGGGGAAGGTATCCTTGTTGTGAAAAGATCGGCTCTTTTCCTTCCATGACGGCACGTTCTGACAAAATATAGGAATGCGAAAAAAATACGAATGAATGTTCGCAAATGATCTTGGCACGAAGGGAAAAAGGATGTATGATGAATGTATCTACTGGATTCGAAGGAGTGGGTTATCAATGTCAGATCGCCGTCAGGCTTTGGATATGGCTTTGCGACAGATAGAAAAGCAATTTGGTAAGGGTTCGATCATGAAAATGGGCGAATCCGAGATTCGCCAAATTGAGACGGTTTCCAGCGGAGCGCTCGCCCTGGATATTGCTCTTGGTGTGGGTGGATTTCCTCGTGGTCGGGTGATTGAAGTTTATGGACCGGAGTCATCAGGGAAGACGACAGTGGCTCTTCATGCGATTGCTGAATCCCAACGCAAAGGGGGTCAAGCTGCATTCATCGATGCAGAGCATGCTTTGGATCCTGTTTATGCACGGAAGCTCGGTGTGAATGTGGATGAATTGCTTCTTTCCCAACCAGATACAGGGGAGCAAGCGCTGGAGATCGCAGAGGCTTTGGTACGGAGTGGTGCGGTG
Source organism: Marininema halotolerans (assembly GCF_900116235.1). GTDB lineage: Bacteria > Bacillota > Bacilli > Thermoactinomycetales > DSM-45169 > Marininema > Marininema halotolerans. Next base: position 187,037 of record NZ_FPAA01000004.1, read on the forward strand.
GATATCATTGTGATTGATTCGGTGGCCGCCCTGGTACCCAAAGCGGAAATCGAAGGGGAGATGGGAGATTCTCATGTAGGACTTCAAGCCCGTCTGATGTCCCAGGCGTTACGTAAGCTTTCCGGTGCGATTAGCAAATCCAATACCATTGCGATTTTTATTAACCAGATTCGCGAAAAAGTGGGCGTGATGTTTGGTAATCCCGAAACGACCCCCGGTGGTCGAGCTCTTAAATTTTATTCAAGCGTTCGTTTGGAAGTTCGCCGTGCGGAAACAATTAAGCAAGGCAATGATATGGTCGGAAACCGGGCACGAATCAAGGTTGTAAAAAATAAAGTGGCACCTCCGTTTAAGCAGGCAGAAGTGGATATTATGTATGGGGAAGGAATTTCCCGTGAGGGTAGTATCTTAGATATTGGTAGTGAGTTAGATATCGTAAATAAATCAGGTGCTTGGTATTCCTTCGATGGTGACCGGTTGGGACAAGGTCGGGAAAACTCAAAACAATTTTTGAAGGAAAATAGTCAGATCGCTCTCCAGATTGAAAATCGGATTCGCGAACACTTCGATCTCAGCGTGACTCCAGTTTCCGATGACGATGTGATGGCGAAGAATAAGAAGACAGCGAAGGCGAAAGATGAACTTCTTGCGGATGCACAAGCGCCTTCTTCTGATAAAGGCGAGTGATTGTTTATGAGTACATCGGGCGAAATCACACGTATTGAACGCCAAAAGAGTGGAGCGCCCCGCTATAATATCCATATCGATGGTACTTATCGCTTTGCTGTTCATGAGGATGTTTTGATCAAATGGTCCTTAGCTAAAGGAATGATCGTGGACACCGAGAAGATGGAGGGAATCCTCCAAGAAGAGGAGCGCAACAAAGTTCGTCAGGCGGCTCTTCGCTACGTGGGATATAAACCGCGCACGCTTTACGAAACCAAACGGCATCTCATTAGTAAAGGATTTGCTGAGGAACATATCACTCACGTGATAGCGGATATGGAGACAAAGGGATACCTCGATGACCGGCGTTATGCTGGCAACTGGGTAGAGGAGCGACGCCGTACCAAGGGGTACGGCGTTGCCGTGCTTCGCCAGGAATTGCTGCAAAAAGGAGTTTCTTCAACGGTTGTGGAAGAGGCAATCAGTCATGTAAAAGAAGAAGATGAAGCGACGATTGCCATGGCGACGGCAGAAAAGCGCTATCGGCGGTTGTCGCTTCATCCATGGAAGGTTGTGGAGCGGCGGTTGGGACAATATCTATTGCGCCGCGGATTTCATTCATCACTGGTTCGTCGTTTGTTGTTGGATTTTAAGAGGCGGCACCAAGAAGGGGAGTGATTTCTCCAATGCTACGTTTACTATATGTGACTGATACACATATTCGCGGTACGACGCCTCGCAGTCGGTTGGATGACTTTGTGGCCACTCTCCGTGCAAAAATGGAGGAAGTTGTCGCGTTGGCTGAACAGGAAAGTGTCGATGCGGTCCTTCATGGAGGGGATCTGTTTGACCGCCCAGATATCTCCCCTGCTGTTGTCCGTGATTTTGCGGGGATTTTCCGCGGTTTGCAGGTGCCGGTTTATACAATTGCTGGAAATCATGATATCTACGGGCATAATCCTGGAACAGTGGATCGTTCGATGTTGGGGTTGCTTGATGCCTTTGGTACCGTTCACCTATTGCGGGAGAAAGAAAAGGTCGTCATCGAAAAAAACGGGACGAGCCTACAATTGACGGGTCAACCTTTTCACTATGAACTGGATAAAAGAGATCCTGAGCTAGATTACACTGTTTCCAAGGATGAGGGTATGGATTTTGCTGTTCATATGGTCCATGGAATGGCGGTGGAACGCGCTTTACCAGAGGGTGTTCCTCATACGATGGTACACGACCTGTGGGGGGGAGAAGCGGATGTCCTCCTCACAGGTCATTATCATGCAGGATTTCCTTTACAAGAGAAGGAAGGGCGTTATATTGTGAACCCAGGTGCCATCGCCCGAATTAATAACCACCCTTCAGAGATGCGCCGGATGCCCCAGATCGCCATACTGGAATTTGATGAGAAGGTAACGGTCACTTTTCGGCGTTTGCGATCAGCGGCTCCGGGAGAGAGTGTATTGGATCGCTCGTACCTTGAACAGGCTGCTTATCGAGAAGAGAAGATGGTTTCATTTGTACAGGAAGTTCAAGCAGCTGGCGAATTTCGTGGGATGGGGGCACGGGATATTGTTGAAGATATTGCCCGCATGGAAGGAATTGACGAAGAAGTAAAGTATGAAGCATTACGCCGAATTGCTGTGGTTCATGAACGGTTGGGTTCAGAAGGGGAGTGGGGGGATTGAAGGGGTTTAAACATTTGCTCATCGAAAATTTTCAATCCCATGAACGGACGGAAATCGACTTTGCTAAGGGCCTCAATGTGTTTGTAGGACCATCCGACAGTGGGAAAAGCGCGATTCTGCGGGCTCTTCGTTGGCTGTTGTATAATCAGCCAAAAGGAAAGGATTACATCCGAGTTGGGAAAGAGCGTTGTCGTGTGTCGTTGACCTTGATGGATGGTACGTTGATTGTACGGGAGCGATCGGCTTCCATTAATCGATATACAGTGACTCCCCAAGGGGAAGAAGCCATGGTATTTGAGGGATTTGGTGGACAAGTCCCCTTAGAAGTGATGGAAGCTCATGGGATGCACCCACTTAAACTCGATACGGACTGGAACATGCCGGCCCAGTTTGGGACACAGTTGGAAGCTCCCTTTCTTCTTTCTGAAACAGGGGGGGTTAAAGCCAAATCGATTGGTAGAGTATCGGGCGCGCATCTGATAGATATTGCGCTTCAAGGAACGGTCCGGGATATGCGGAGCCTTTCTTCTGAAATGAAACATGATCTAGAGGAAGCCAATCGCTTAAAAGAGTCGCTAACAGCCTATGATGATTTACCGCATCAAATAGATCAGTTAGAAAAAACGGAGCAGTGTTACAGGCAAGCATCCGAATTACAACAACGTTTGGAAGGATTACAATCTCTTAGGCAGCGCTTGCTTGCTTGTCAAAAACGAATTGAAAGCGAGCGCACGCGATTGAAAACATTTCGTCAGCTGTCTGCTGTGGAATCCATGGTGGCAAGCTTTACACAGAATCATGAGCGTGTGAAGCACATGGAGCGTATGGCGCAAATCTATCCACGCACCCTCACAGAAATTCGTGATTGGCAGCGGGTGTTACAAGAGACAGCCCAATGTGAGTTACTCGAAAGGAAACTGATGACCTTGGAGAAACTGGCTCATCAGAAAGGTCGGATGGAAAAAGTGCTGCAACGAAGGGAGTTTCATTATCTCGAGAAAAAACGCGTACAAAACTGGTTACATCTGACGGAAGCCAGTCAACAGATTGATCTTGTTACACTGGAAGGAAAAGAACAACACCAAATGCAATTAGTGCGTCTACTTCCACGGCTTCGACAGCTCCAAGGGGAGAAGAGACAATTGCAACAGCATCTTCGTCAGACAAGGGCACTTCCTGAGAGCGAAATGGTCGAGTTGGTTGAAGGTTATCGGCGGCTTAAATCCCTCCGGCAACGAGCACAGGACCTACAGGATCGGCGATCCCGAATCGCTCAGGGAATCGCTTATAAGACCAAGCAGGAGCAACACATTAACGAATATATTGAAGGATTATCCGGGGTGTTGGCAGAGTTGGGGCGTTGTCCGACTTGTGGTTCCGAGGTAGATGGGTCAGTGGTCGAACATATTGTGAAGGAGTATCAAGGAGGTATGCGTGGTGAAACAAGAAGAGCAAATTAAAGAGATCAAGGAACGATTAGAGGAAGCGAAAAATTTACGTTATAAAGCAGAAATTCGCCTGGAAGATTTGGAGCGCCAAGAACAGGAAATCCTCCAGGAATTAAAGGAATTGGGAGTTGAGCCTGAGCGTTTGGAAGAGGAGATTGAGAAACTCCAACAGGAAATTGCGCAAAAGATCGAAGAGGCATGGGCGATGCTACCCCGAGAGTTGGCGCGCAATAATGGATGAACATCAGGACTTAGCAACCCTCCATAAGCAGTTAGTGGGTGCACGAGAAGAGGCCTTAGTAAGAAGAGCGAAGCGGGACGAATTAACAAGGTTGTTAGGTGAAGTCGACGCGCGCCTTGCCGAACAGAACAAAAAACGGGAGATCTATGACAAAGTACGTGTCCTGCTACAGCAGTCTGCTGAACATGCTCGTTCACAAGCAAAAGCGCAAATGGAGACATTGGTTACCAAGGCACTACAATATGTCTTTGGTCCGTTGTTTCGCTTTGAAATTGAACTAACAGAGCATGGAGGAAAGCCTGTTGCAGAGTTTTATGTGATTACAGACTGGGAAGGAACCTCTGTCAAAACAAAACCCCAAGAAGCGCGTGGAGGCGGAATTGTTGATATCACATCCTTAGCGTTACGCATTGCCTTGATTGAAACCTTTCGTCCCCGACCCACAGGGCCACTGATTTTAGATGAACCAGGAAAACATGTCAGCCGTGAGTATATCCTTCCCATGCTCGAATTTTTAAAATCAACAGGGGAAGTGTTTGACCGGCAAATTCTCTTAGTCACCCATGACCCCCACCTCACAGAGGGAGCGGATCAGGCCTTTGAAGTAGGGATGAAAGGCGGTGCATCCGCTATTAGACCTATGCGCTTGCTTGACAATGGGACAGGGTAAATAATACAATTGGTGTGCAACTGATAAACCCCTTAATTATGGTAGTTAACAGTTGTAAACATGATTTTTTTGAGAGAAATGACATGTGTATTACCCAGTAAAGGGTCTGAAAGCTTCTGTTAGGGAGACCTATCTCTACCTTCGTTTGCCCATTGATTTACATGCGTGGACCTTAGATAGACCGAAATCATCGGTCTTGTTTTATACATGGAGAAGGGAGGAGGTGGGTAGATATAGTTGTGGAATATGTAGTATGGCCTCTCCTGTTTCTCCTCGGTGGCATTGTTGGTACATATGTTGGTTACCGTATGCGTCAGGTAACAGCTGAAGGTCGTATTGGCGGTGCTGAGCAAGAGGCAGAGCAGATCATCGATAAAGCGCAACGCGACGCAGAGACGATGAAACGAGAGCAGGTATTGGAAGCGCGGGATGAAGCGCACCGTTTGCGGACCGAAGCAGAAAGAGAACTTCGTGAACAACGAAATGACCTGACTCGTTTAGAACGTCGATTGGTGCAAAAGGAAGAAACGCTGGATCGAAAACAAGAGTCTCTGGAAAAACGAGAAGAGACCATTGGACGAAAAGAGAGCAAAGTACAAGAGCGGGAACGGTGCATTGAAGAATTATATCAAGAGCAGGCCGCTGAGCTAGAACGTTTGTCAGGCTTGACATCGGAAGAAGCTCGGCAGTTGATCCTCTCCCGTGTAGAGCAGGAAATGCGGCATGAAACGGCGCAATTGATCAAAGAGATGGAGAATCAAGCCCTAGAAGAAGCGGATAAAAGGGGTCGGAGCATCCTATCCCTTGCAATTCAACGCTGTGCTGCGGATCACGTCGCAGAAACCACGGTCTCGGTTGTCACACTGCCAAATGATGAGATGAAAGGGCGGATCATTGGCCGTGAGGGTCGTAACATCCGTGCTTTAGAAACGTTGACTGGTATCGATCTAATCATTGACGATACACCCGAAGCGGTGATTCTCTCTGGTTTTGATCCCATTCGACGCGAAGTGGCTCGTGTGGCATTGGAAAAATTGGTGGCTGATGGACGGATCCATCCTGCACGCATTGAAGAGATGGTTGAAAAATCCCGTAAAGAAGTGGATGAACGGATCCGTGAATATGGAGAACAAGCCACATTTGAAACGGGCGTGCATGGTCTCCATCCCGATTTGATCAAGATTCTTGGTAGACTGCGCTTCCGGACGAGTTATGGACAGAATGTCTTGAAGCATTCAATGGAAGTGGCTCATCTAACAGGATTGCTTGCAGCCGAATTGGGTGAAGATGTCCACTTGGCAAAACGTGCAGGTTTATTGCATGATATTGGGAAAGCGATAGACCATGAGGTAGAAGGCTCCCATGTGGAAATTGGCGTAGAATTGGGCAAAAAGTATAATGAGCATCCGGTTGTGATCAACGGGATTGCTTCACACCATGGTGATGTAGAAGCAACCAGTGTCATCGCTGTGTTGGTAGGTGCTGCGGATGCCCTATCTGCAGCTCGTCCAGGAGCACGGCGTGAAACACTCGAAGCCTATATCAAACGGTTGGAGAAGCTTGAGGAGATTTGCGAATCCTTCGATGGTGTAGAAAAATCCTATGCCATTCAAGCTGGACGGGAAGTTCGCATCATGGTTCGCCCTGATGAAATCAGTGATAGCGAATCCGTACGACTCTCTCGTGAAATTAAAAAGCAGATAGAAAACCAGCTAGATTATCCAGGACATATCAAAGTGACCGTCATTCGTGAGACGCGAGCGGTTGAATACGCAAAATAAAAGTGGCTTAACTGCCACTTTTATTTTTTCTAAAAGGGCTTGGAGGATAAATTATGCGCGTATTAATGATTGGAGATATTGTGGGGGAGAGCGGGAGAACCACACTCTCTACCTATTTACCCCGCCTCAAACGTACTTATCAACCGGACGCAATCATTGTGAACGGGGAGAATGCCGCAGACGATGGGCGGGGGATTACACGTGGGATTGCCCGGGAATTTTTTGGGGCCGGTGTGGATGGAATCACATTAGGGAACCACACATGGGACAAGCGGGAAATTTTTGATTTCATTGATGATGAACCGCGTTTGATTCGTCCTGCCAATTACCCAGAAGGTGCTCCAGGAGCCAGTGTAGTTCGACTTACCCTATCGCAAGGGACCCTGACCGTAATCAGCCTAATGGGACGTACCTTTATGAATAACCTTGACTGCCCCTTCCGCAAAGTGGATGAGCTTCTAACCTCCATCAAAGGAAAAGGACCGATACTCGTCGATTTTCATGCGGAAACAACCTCTGAAAAACAAGCGCTTGCTTGGTACGTTGATGGGCGCGTATCGGCGGTCATCGGTACCCATACGCATGTACAGACAGGGGATGAACGGATCCTTCCCAATGGAACTGCTTTTCTCAGTGATGTGGGGATGACAGGGCCCTATGACTCGATATTAGGAATGGAAAAAGAGGTTGTACTCAAACGTTTTCTTACGCAATTACCTGTTCGGTTTGAGGTTGCTAGAGGTCGATCTCAACTGAATGGGGTTCTCTTAGACATCAACGTTACCAGCGGTATAGCGCAGGGGATTAAGCGGATACGAATTGATGATGATCAGCCATGGTTTGAATAATTCTCTATTAAAATGATGAGAAAATGAGAGGGTTAAGAGTGTCTCCTTGGTGGAAAAGGATAAGTATCGGCAATAAAAACCTGTCCTGATAGAGAAAACCTTTAGTGACAAAGAGGTTCGCGTCAATCAGCTTGGATTAGCAGGAATTTATAAAAGTTTGCCGAATATATTACGAGTGGATACAGTCCAAACCATCGAGGAGGTAGCTGACATGGATGTATTAAAAGTTTCAGCAAAGTCGAACCCGAACTCCGTCGCTGGTGCACTGGCAGGTGTCCTGCGCGAACGAGGGAATGCAGAGATTCAAGCCATCGGTGCAGGGGCACTTAACCAGTCTGTAAAGGCGGTTGCGATTGCAAGAGGATTTGTTGCACCGAGCGGAATGGATCTCATTTGTATCCCAGCATTTACTGATATTGTTATCGATGGTGAGGAACGTACGGCCATCAAACTGATTGTTGAACCTCGATAAGAAACATGTGCCTAGAATATGGACGATAAACCTGTTTATCATTGTATAGACAGGTTTTCTTTTGGTTATGGGTCCGAATTTTGAATGGAGGGGATCTTGTGAATTGGGTGGATGGTCATTGTGATGTCCTGTTCAAAATGTGGAAAGATCCAATCAACCATTCCTTTACAAGTGAACAAAGTGCTTTGGACGTTACATGGCCACGGATAAAACAGTCAAGAGTGAGCTTGCAAGTTTTTGCGATTTATATTCCGCAAAGGGTTCCCAGAAGTGGAACATGGGAGGTTGCCTTGCGGCAAGTTGATTATTTTTATGAACGAATCGTGCGAAAGAATGGGCCGCTTTTCCATGTGCAATCCCAACATGATCTTTTACAAATCGGTCGGGGGATACCGGCTGCCCTACTCGCCTTAGAAGGAGTGGATGCTCTGCAAGGTGAGCTTGCCTATTTGCGAATTCTTCACCACTTGGGATTAAGGCAAGTCGGTCTTACCTGGAACTACGCCAACGAAGCAGCAGATGGTGTACTAGAAGGAAGAAACGGAGGATTGAGCAACTTTGGGTGGCAGCTGGTAAAAGAGATGGAACGCCTCTCTATGATCCTTGATGTGTCCCACCTGTCTGTTCGTGGATTTTGGGAGGTGATTCAACAGGCAAGAACACCTGTAATGGCTTCCCATTCCAATTGCCGTGCATTGTGTTCTCATGTACGCAATTTAACGGATGAACAAATCCAAGCACTCATTCAACGTCAAGGATTAATGGGAGTAACCTTTGTTCCTCAATTTGTTCATAATGATCCGCAAAAAGCGACGGTGGATGATCTATTGGGCCATGTTGAACGTGTATGTTCCCTTGGTGGTGAAGGTATCTTAACCTTCGGCTCTGATTTTGACGGAATCGATCATAAAATTCCCGGTTTAGAGCATGCAGGACATTGGGATCATTGGTGGAATGCATTAATTAAACGTTATCCTGAATCATTGGTATATCAATGGGCATTTGGGAATGCGATCCAATTCTATGAGCGTTTCCTTCCTGCTGTAAAGGGTTAATTCAAAGAAAACCGGATGGAATTTAATGAATAAATGTAAGCGTTATCATAAGAAAATGAAGATGGATTGAGAAGCCTTGTAAAGGTGCGAAAACCCTCGTGATAACAAGGGTTTCGTTTGCTGCATTAAAATAAGAGATGGATTAGGGAAGAGAAGAAGAAAAAGGATTCAACGGGGAACTTTCCCTAATCAGCTTGGGTATCCGGTTGATTTTTACGGCCAAGGGGTCTAGAATTGAAGTCGAAAAAGTGATTGCTAAAAACCTATTCTGCAAAGGGCTCTCCATAAAAAATTGGGAGCGGAGTCCCTGGTAGTGGTTAGTCGTTAACAAACTTTTCAAACGATTGACAGAGATAGCCGAATGCTTCGGATTGTCTCGTATGAAGGTGTGTTCCAGCCTTTCGCGGATTTTATCTATGGTTTTCAAGTCGCAGGGTAGATACAAAGGAGATGAATGGAACTTGATCAAGCAGCTTTCGTGGAAAGTGGGCGGCCAACAGGGAGAAGGGATTGACAGTACCGGAGAGATTTTCTCCACTGCGTTGAATCGATTGGGATATCATCTATATGGATATCGGCATTTTTCTTCCCGGATTAAGGGGGGGCATTCCAACACGAAGATCCGGATCAGTACCCAACCAGTGGGGGCCGTTTCAGATGATCTCGATGTCTTGGTGGCTTTTGATCAAGAGACCATTGATCTGAATGCCCATGAACTACACGCGAATGGAGTAATCCTAGCGGACGAGAAATTTAACCCAAAAGTTCCTGATGAAATTTCGGCACGCTTATTTTCCGTGCCGTTTATTAAAATCGCTCAGGATGTCGGTTTGGCACAAATGAAAAACATGGTTGCTGTTGGCGCATCGAGTGCGTTGCTTGGCCTGCCCCTTGAGGCCTTCCAAAGCGTGATCGAAGAGAAGTTTTCTCGTAAAGGTCAGCAAGTGGTGGATAAAAATATGCAGGCCATTAAAGAAGGGGCCGACTATATTCTTAAAGTGACGGGTGAGCCTCTGTCCGAACTAAGGTTAGAACCCTCTGATGGGAAAAAGCGGTTATACATGATCGGTAACGACGCCATCGCTCTAGGAGCAGTGGCTGCTGGTGCACGCCTTATGGCAGCCTATCCGATTACACCCTCTTCAGAAATTATGGAATACCTTATTAAGACATTACCCAAATTTGGGGGAACCGTGGTTCAGACGGAGGATGAAATTGCCGCCATCTCGATGGTGATTGGTGCGAACTATGGTGGGGTACGATCTTTGACCGCTTCAGCAGGCCCAGGGTTATCCCTGATGACAGAAGCCATTGGGCTTGCAGGTATGACGGAGACCCCAGCCGTCATTGTTGATACACAGCGGGGAGGTCCATCCACTGGTTTACCAACGAAGCAAGAGCAGTCAGACCTTAATGCGATGATTTATAGTACGCATGGGGAGATTCCGAAAATTGTTATTGCCCCGAGTACAGTGGAGGAATGTTTTTATGACACCATCCAGGCTTTTAATCTCGCAGATAAATACCAATGCCCTGTGATTATTGTCTCGGATCTAGCCCTATCTCTCGGAAAGCAATCCGTTGAACCACTGGATTATCATCGCATCCACATTGATCGTGGGCAATTAATTACCGAATCCGATGGTTTGAAAGAATTAGCAAACTCTGAACTCTTCAAACGCTATGAACTAACTGAGGACGGGATCTCTCCACGGATCATTCCGGGTGTGAAAAATGGATTGCATCATGTCACAGGGGTTGAGCATGATGAAGTGGGTCGCCCCTCGGAGAACCCACGCAATCGCAAACAAATGATGGAGAAACGTTTGCAAAAGTTAGCAGGTCCAATTGATTTTAAAGATCCTGTATACCTCAATGCTAAGCACGAAGAAGCGGATATTTTGATTGTGGGAATTAACTCTACACGGGGAGTCATTCAAGAAGGAATGGAGCGCTTAGAGAAGGATGGAATGAAAGTGAATCACCTTCACATTCGTCAGTTGCTTCCATTCCCTACCGAACAAGTAAAGCCCTTTGTGGAGAAAGCCAAGAAAGTCATTGTTGTTGAAAACAATGCGACTGGCCAGTTAACTGATCAGCTACGATTACACATCGGCATGTTGGATAAAATTCAGCATGTTGGTAAGTACGATGGAAACCCCTTCCTCCCGGCAGAAATCTATCATGAATGCAAGGAGCTGTTTGCCCATGGCCACGTTTAAGGATTTTCGCAATAAAGTAAAGCCAAACTGGTGTCCTGGTTGTGGGGACTTCTCCGTGTTGGCAGCAATGCAACGCGCGTTTGCTAACTTGGGTAAAGAACCTGAAGATGTCGCGATTGTTTCAGGGATTGGTTGCTCAGGACGTATTTCGGGTTATACGAATGCTTATGGATTTCATGGAATTCATGGGCGGTCATTGCCGATTGCTCAAGGATTAAAGCTTGCCAATCGTGATTTGACTGTTGTAGCTGCGGGGGGAGATGGTGATGGTTTTGCAATTGGTATGAGTCATACCATCCATGCCATTCGACGCAATGTCGATATTACCTATATTGTGATGGATAACCAGGTTTATGGGTTAACAAAGGGACAGACATCTCCTCGCAGTGAGATGGGCTTTAAAACGAAAAGCACCCCCAAAGGGGCCATTGAAGCGACCATCGCTCCCTTGGAGATGGCATTGACAGCAGGGGCTGGGTTTGTTGCTCAAGCATTCTCCAGTGACTTAAAACAGATGACTCATCTGATCGAAGCGGGATTAAAACATAAAGGATTTTCTTTGATCAATGTATACAGTCCTTGTGTCACCTATAATAAAATCAATACCTATGATTGGTTTAAAGAGAATCTAGTCAACCTCGAAGACGAAGAAGGGTACGATCCAAGCAATCGCATGCTGGCTATGCAAAAATTAATGGAGAGCCAGGGTCTGATTACGGGATTGATTTATCAAAATAAAGAGCGACAGCCATATGAAGATTTAGTTGCTGGGTTTGAAGAAACTCCCCTTGTCAAACAAGACATGAAGATTTCTCAAGCAGACTTTGATCAGCTCGTCACCGAGTTTGCATAAAAGAACGGGTTGGCGTGAAATTGAAACAGGGTTGATCCTGAGGAAAGCCATTGCTTTCTGTGGGACAGCCCTTTTTCTGATGGAGCTAGTATCCATTTCATATCAGCTTCTCCGGGGTTTGTAAAATCGTGTTATACTTAAAGAGATCCGATTGGTCCGTGAAGAAATGGTGCGGGTATCCGTCAGTAAAAGGAGGGGAAAGCCGTGCCCAAAAATTTATTAGGCTTTTTTAACAACGTAGATAGTAAGAAAGTGATGGGGGAAGCGAAGCGCCTGTTGAGTCAAAGTTACCAAACAGGAAAGAGTGAACTTAACAAAGCGATCCAAAACATGAAAGAAGAGCGAGCTCGTAGGGAACGAGATCTTGCCTATTCGGAGGATTATGAGGCAGAATTTCGTTATAAAGATGAAGAATTGGATTTTAGAATGTTGATTTCAGCAGAAGAAGCGCATATTTATAGCAAAGCAAGGCGCAAATTAAAGGATTTGGAGCAGGTCCAGTCAGACCCACGTATACTGAAACAGTGGGAGGCGAAGAAGTACCTGAGTCTCCATGATCATTTTAGTGAGCAAATCGTAGCTTACTTCCCTGAACGAAATGAAAATCCGATTGCTCTGAATCGAGTCATCCGGTATTGCGAACGACAGATTGAATATGCTCCTGTTGCGCAAAGGGCATATGAGATGGATCCCTATCAATATGGCTTGCCTGTCCATCCTGGCTATCATTATTTGGTGATGTTATATGAAGAAGCCAGTGAATGGACAGAAGCGCTTCGCCTTGCTAAGGATGCCCGGAAAGCAGGTTGGAAGGGAAATTGGGATGTCTGCATTCGAAACCTTGAAGATCAGATTCGTAAACGATAAAAAACGAACAGCCCAGGGGCTGCTCGTTTTTTGGTATTACTGTGCAAGGGAAACACGTTTTTTATACCGTTCAATCCGAGCAGACCAATCACCTTTCCATCCTTGCTGCTCAGCTTGCTTACATAGATCGATCGCTTTATCGATCTCACCTTGTTTTTCATAGATAATTGCAAGTTGCTTATAACCGTAGTGCTGGGGTAATTCCTTTGCTTGATGATCCATTCGATTCGCAGCGATTGCCATGGGAGCATACTGGATTTGTTTTTCACAATAATAAATGGTCTTCTCTAAAGCAGTGGGATCTTCTGCACGACGCTTGTAGTGAGCTTGCGCTTGATCACGATAAAAAATTTGTAAGCTCCAATACTTCATTGCTCGTTGATGTTCTAAGAAGCGTTGTTTATTCTTGGTATTGGCTCCTTCAATCTGTTTCTTAGCGGCAGTAAAGCGTGCCTCTGCAGTCGTTAACACCTGCTGCTCTTCATCGTCTAAGGGCATTGAAAATTGGAAACCTTGCTCTTCAAAGTGAAGCCAGTTTGCGTCTTCCATTGTCTGAGACGGTGGTTCCTGCATAGAGGCGGGTTCTTCTTCTGCTGACATTTTAGAAGAAAGGACCTTGACCTCCTCTATGCGTGTCGCACTTGTTTCTTCCTGGGTGACTGATAATGACGGTGGATTATGTACAGAGGCGGTTTTCGTAGCGGATGTAGTGGTTGCCTCTATTGCCGGTTCGGAAGAGATCGTATTGTGTTCTTCCGATTTCTTTTCCCTAGGTGGTTGTTTAACGCTAGGGGGGGATGTGGGTAAAAGCCATCGTTTTGCACGGGTGAGCCATTTACCGAGCATATTAGCGCCCATCTCCTCGGTATATTTTTCGACGAATTTCGTCTATCGGAATACTAACTTTATGACGGGATTCTGTCAAATTATTTTCAATTTATTTTTCTGAAAATGTCTGCAATCAAAGGACAGTTTTGTTTTTATTCGGGGTAATGGTATAATAACCCCGGAAATCATAGACAATATTAGAACGTTTGTAGGAAGAGGTGTCCGCTGTGGACGGAAAGATGCGTGCGCTTGTTAAACATCATGCTGGATTTGGTGCTGAACTGCGTGAAGTACCGATCCCGCAGGTTGGTCCAGGTGAAGTGCTGGTGAAAGTTCAGGCAACCACCATTTGTGGAACCGATGTCCATATTTATACTTGGGATGATTGGGCAGCAAGCCGTGTACAAACACCGATGGTGTTTGGTCATGAGTTTTCTGGGATTGTGGTTGAGCGAGGTGCGGGTGTCACTCATTTGCAAGAGGGCGATCACGTTTCTGCAGAAACCCATATTGTGTGTGGACATTGCTCGCAATGTCGACGAGGTGAAGCCCATGTTTGCGCCAATACAAAAATTATCGGGGTCGATACCCAAGGATGCTTTGCGGAATATGCTGTGATGCCGGCGGAAAATCTATGGAAAAATGATGCGGAATTACCACCTGAAGTGGCATCGGCAATGGAACCGATGGGTAATGCTGTGCATACTGCTCTGTCTGGGCCGATTGCTGGGCGCACTGTGGCGGTAATTGGCTGTGGTCCAATTGGGGTCATGGCAGTCGCTGTGGCGAAGGCTTCTGGCGCTTCCGCTGTCATTGCTTGTGATATTAATGAGTATCGGCTTCATTTAGCCAAAACGATGGGGGCGACTCATCTCGTTCATTCTAAAGAGGAAGATCCTGTCGCTGTGGCGAAGAAGTTGACCGATGGTGAGGGTGTTGATGTGGTGTTGGAGATGTCCGGAAACCCAACAGCCATTCAGCAAGGATTTTCCATGTTAACCTTCGGTGGGCGGATTTCCATGTTGGGACTTCCTACTCAGTCCGTTGCGTTAGATATTACCAATGATATCGTATTTAAAGGCGCGCAGGTTCATGGCATCGTGGGTAGAAGGATGTATCAAACCTGGCAACAAACCGCAGGTTTCTTAACCTCAGGTCAAGTGGATTTGGCGCCGATGATTACTCACCGGTATTCCTTAGAGGATTTTGCCCAAGGATTTGACCAGATGATGAGTGGACAATCGGGTAAAGTGGTTCTCTATCCGTGATCCATGGCTGATATCTTTATAGGGGGAAAGGCTATGAAGGGTTTTGAGTATCTAGAAAATGAAATTCAGGAATGGAAAAATGCGGGTGCTTACCGACCGTTGACAGAACTTGAATCGGATCAAGGCGCTCGGGTGGTAATTGATGGGAGAGAAGTGATTCAGCTCTCTTCAAACAACTACTTAGGATTAACCACCCATCCTCGTGTAAAGCGTGCAGCACTCGAAGCCGTCGAACGTTTTGGTGCGGGAACAGGTTCCGTACGGACGATTGCCGGGACCTTTTCTATGCATGAAGCTTTTGAACGGGAGCTGGCAGAATTTAAACATACGGAAGCGGCGTTGGTTTTCCAATCGGGTTTTACTGCTAACGTCGGAGTTCTTGCAACTATTTTGACCGAAGAAGATGTCGTCATTAGTGACGCCCTCAATCATGCAAGCATCATTGATGGGATTCGTCTTACAAAGGCGGGTCGTCGGATTTATCAGCATAGCGATATGGAGGATTTGGAGGCGGCATTAAAGGAGACGCAAAATGCTCGTACGCGTTTAGTTGTGACGGATGGCGTCTTTAGTATGGACGGAGATGTCGCGCTGTTACCTGAGATTGTAGAACTTGCAGAAAAATACGATGCCTTAGTGATGGTGGACGATGCCCATGCCAGTGGGGTGATGGGTCGGAACGGACGAGGAACCGTTGATCATTTTGATTTAAACGGCCGTGTCCATATCCAAGTCGGTACACTATCCAAGGCTGTTGGCGTGCTGGGTGGTTATGTTGCTGGACCTGCTGTTCTTCGTGATTACCTCATCCATCGCGCTCGTCCCTTCTTGTTTAGTACCTCACACCCTCCAGCGGTTACAGCAGCTTGTCAAGCGGCGATCCAAGTATTGAAAGAAGAGCCAGCGTTAATCGAGAAGTTATGGAGCAATACGCGCATGTTTAAAGAAGGATTGACTAAACTGGGTTTTAATACGGGAAAAAGCGATACACCGATTACGCCTGTGATCGTCGGTCAAGATGCATTAGCCATGAAGTTTTCTGATGAGCTCCTGAAAGAAGGGGTCTATGCACAGGGGATTGCTTTCCCCACAGTGCAACGTAATCAAGCACGTGTTCGGACGATTGTCACCGCTGCTCATTCGATGGAGGATCTGGAAACCGCACTAGAAGCCTTTGGTCGAGCAGGGCAAAAATTAGGTATTTTATAAGCATATCGGATCGGAACATTCGTCTTTCCCTTGAGTCGTTATTGTCTACTCAAGGGGTTTTTCTTTTGTTTTAGGTGCATACATCATGAATGAAGGGGATGGATCTCATTGAACGGGATGCACCCATCGTTTATAATAAAGAATTATGGATGATCAATCGATACCCTGAGCAGAAAGGGATGAATTATAGATGGATGAAAGCATGCGTAAATATTTTAATCCACCGGATTTAAAAGCGGCGAAAAAGCGGGGGAAGGAAGAAATTTCAGTATTGGAGTTTGATACGATCCCTCCTGAAATGAAGGGAATCGGGGCCGGGAAAAAATATTTAATTCGAACCTTTGGCTGCCAGATGAATGTTCACGATAGTGAGACGATGGCAGGGATATTGGAACAGATGGGTTACGAGGCAACCGATAAGGATGAAGAAGCGGCTGTCATTCTAATCAATACCTGCGCGATTCGGGAGAATGCGGAGGATAAAGTTTATGGGGAAGTCGGCCGTCTTAAGGCGCTAAAGACGGAAAAACCAGAAGTTGTCCTCGGGATGTGCGGGTGTATGTCCCAAGAGGAAAGTGTTGTGAACCGCATTCTAACAAAGCATCAGCATGTGGATCTAATTTTTGGAACACACAATATCCATCGTCTGCCCCAATTACTTTTTGAAGCGTTAATGGGGAAAGAGATGGTGGTAGAGGTATGGTCGAAAGAGGGAGACATCGTTGAAAACTTGCCGAAGGTGAGGGAAGACGGTCTTAAAGCATGGGTCAACATTATGTATGGATGCGATAAATTTTGTACCTATTGCATCGTGCCTTATACACGAGGGAAGGAGAGAAGTCGTCGACCGGAAGATGTGTTAGCGGAAGTGCGTGAATTGGCGCGAAAAGGCTATCAAGAGGTGACGCTTCTCGGACAGAATGTAAATGCCTATGGTAAAGACTTTGCTGAACGTGAGTATCGTTTTGGAGATTTAATGGATGATGTTCGGCAAATTGGCATTCCACGCATTCGTTTTACAACGAGTCATCCTCGTGACTTTGACGACCATTTGATTGATGTGCTCGCTCATAAAGGAAATCTAGTGGAGCATATTCATTTGCCGGCCCAATCAGGTAATAGTGATATCTTGAAGATTATGGCGCGTAAGTATACGCGTGAACAATATAGTGATCTAGTGCGTCGAATCAAAAACAAAATTCCTGATGTGGCACTCACAACGGACATTATTGTCGGTTACCCTGGTGAGACGGAAGAACAGTTCAAAGACACCTTATCCTTGATGGAAGAAATAGAATATGACGCGGCTTTCACCTTTATTTACTCTCCACGGGAAGGTACACCTGCAGCAAAAATGAAGGATGATGTACCGATGGAAGTGAAGAAAGAGCGTCTCCAACGCTTGAACCGTCTTCAAGAGACCATCAGTCGTCGTAAAAATGAAGAATTACGAGGACAAATTATTGAAGTGCTGGTTGAAGGGGAGAGCAAGAAAAATCCTGAGGTTCTATCCGGACGGACACGAGCGAATAAACTGGTGAATTTCCGTGCACCAAAGCACTTGATCGGTCAATTTGTTCAGGTGCGAATCGATGAGCCAAAAACTTGGACGTTGTCTGGTACCCTTGTAGGAGAGGTACAGGTAGGACAAGTGGGAGGTTAATATGGCGATGGAATTGCAAAGTAGTCACCCAGTTCTCCAACATGCGACGCTGTTTGGTGAAAAATTGTTAGCGACGGAGGAAATCATACGATTTCGCTTAGCAGAGAGCCAGGTTCAAAAAAGCGACACCGTAAATGGCTTGATTGATGAGATTAAACGAAAACAAAAAGAACTGGTTCATGCGAAGGCGTATCATAAAACTGAATATATTCGCCAACTGGAAGAGGAGTTGGATACACTGCAAAATCGGATGGAGTCATTGCCGATTGTTCGTGAGTATCAACAGTCCCAAGTGGAAGTGAATGACCTCTTACAAACCATTCAAAAGATTGTAGCCGATGTCGTTTCTGAAAAACTAGAGATTGAAACGGGTGGAGAAACAGGTGGCGGTTGTGGAAGTGGCGGCGCTTGTGGCTGTAATTGAGGCGGGTTTACCCTCGCTAGAAAAAACCCTGTAAATCTCGTAGTTTTTTTGACACCCTGGACTCCTGCCCTGCATACACTTGAGTGAACGATCTGTTTGGAGGAGGGAGCCTCGTGTCAATTACAGATAGCGGTATACAAACCCGCCAAATTATCACGAAAGCAGTCACCGGCAAAGGCCGTAAGTTCTCCCAGACAACGCACTCCATCCAGCCACCCGATAATATTTCCAGTATTTTAGGTTGCTGGATCATCAATCATCAATATGACGCTACACGCATCGGTGACGCCATGGAAGTGACAGGTAGCTATGACATCAATATCTGGTTTTCGCAAAATCGCAATACGAAGACTGAAGTCTCGAACCAAACGGTCCGATACAATGTACCTGTTGAGCTCAGTTATTTTGACAGTAACGTAAGGGAAGGGACGGCAGAGGTGCATGCGGTGGCGACTCAACCACCGAATTGCATTGAAGCCACCATATCGGAAAACGGTACGGTATTGGTGCGAGTCGAAAAGGAATTTTATGTGGAGATGGTTGGGGAAACCAAGGTAAATATCCTTGTCGCACCGGGGGATGGGGATGATTGGGCGGATAAGGCGGGTTCGGATGATTACGAAACCGATGATATCGACTTTGAGGACTTAGACCCCAACATGGTCATTGACGATCTGGATGACTGATTGCATTACAATTTTAAAGCGGTAAAGAACGGAGGCCCAACGCCTCCTTTTTCTTTTTCCGCGTGTACCCTCTTGGGATGAGCAACATATCATATCAAAGTTGAAAATTACACGGGAAGGGGATTGATATGGAATCCTACGACCTGATCTTCGACACAACCGCGAACAGCCGGGACGTCAGTGATCAGGTGGTTACCCCGGAGCAGACCCTTGCCCCGTCCATCCACCTTGAGGGTACCCCATCCTCCATTGCAACTCCGATGCGGGTCCTAAATGACGAAAAAGCGGTTGCTAATACGACTTCACGTGAAAAAATGTGTGAATGTTTAGCGGTTCATGGGATCAAAACAACTGATAAATCTAATTATCTTAAACAATATCTGATCTGTATTTTTCAAACCCATGTGTTACTCACGTATCGGACGCGTTCTCGAAAGGCATGGCTTGCACGGGGACAGAAAAACGCATCCAATCAAGTGATTCGAGTGGCTTCCGAGGAGCAGGGAAGAGAAGTGCGTCGCGTACGCACGTTAGCCATTCGAGCGTTATATGCACTTGGCTTGGACTATGGTCTAGTGAGGGTGGCGGTGCAGGAAGGGAATCAACTCGCCATTATGGATGTCAATCCAGCTCCAAAATTAAACAAAGAGATGGAGTCGGCTTATATCCAAGCAGTGCGAGAGTATGTGTGCCAAATTCCTCATGCGGCGGTGGATTTAAAGCGAGTCACCCTAGGGGCAGATCCGGAATTTATGATGCGACATAGTAATGGTCGACTTGTCATGGCGTCTAAATACTTTCCAAGGCGTGGCCGTGTGGGTTGTGATGCAATCTGGCATGGGCAGAATCGCATGAAAAAACCATTGGTGGAATTACGTCCAGAGCCCACAACTGATCCGCGAGAGCTCGTAATCCGTCTCTATCGAGGGATGATGATGGCTACGCGCAGGGTAAGTGAATCCAATATTCAATGGTTGGCCGGCGCTCTTCCCCATCATCAATTTCCTTTAGGCGGTCATATTCATTTCAGTGGAATTACCCTTAACTTTAAACTACTGCGTGCATTGGACCATTATCTAGCACTTCCGATGGTGCTGGTTGAAGATCGGCGAGGAATTGGTCGCCGCCCTAAATACGGATTTCTTGGGGATTTTCGTCCGCAATTTCACGGTGGATTTGAATACCGGACATTACCCAGTTGGCTGATATCACCGACGTTAAGCAAAGGGGTGTTAGCGGCGGGGCAATTAATTGCCGCACGCTATCCAGAGCTTACTGCAACGGATTTGGTTGATGTATCGGTACAGAAAGCCTATTACGAAGGTCAAAAGGAAGAATTGCAGGATCGTGCGGTTCGACTGTGGGAGGAACTGACGCTTCTTCCTGAATATAAGACTTATAAAAACTACTTAGATTCCTTAGCAAGTTACCTTTTTTCGGGAACGACCTGGGACGAATCAAAAGATTTTCGAATCTCATGGAAATTGCCGCCCTATCGCCGTTAAATAACGGTGGGGCGGCTTGTTCCCTTTTCGGGGCCATGGTAGAATGTTAAACGATGGTTTGAAAAAGAAAAAAAGAACTCGGAGGGGCTGGAACCGTGTCCAATTACACTCCGATGATACAGCAGTATCTATCGATTAAGGCAGAATATGAAGATGCCTTTTTATTTTTTCGTTTAGGTGATTTTTACGAACTTTTTTTTGAAGATGCAAAACGCGCCTCGGAAGTCTTAGAACTGACACTGACGGGTCGTGATGGTGGTGCGAAGGAACGAATCCCGATGTGTGGGGTTCCGCATCATGCGGCGGATGTATACATCGGTCGGCTAATTGAAAAAGGACATAAAGTGGCTTTATGCGAACAAGTAGAGGATCCTTCCCAGGCTAAAGGGGTTGTTAAACGGGAAGTTGTAAGGGTGATCACGCCGGGTACGGTCATGGAAGAAAAGATGCTTGCCGAGAAGGAAAATAATTTTTTAGCAGCCGTGACTAAGCGTGAAGACCATTATGCAATTGCTACCGCTGACCTTTCGACTGGGGAATTCTATCTTACAGAACGGTCAGGTTCTACCATGGCGGTGATTGATGAACTGGCTGCTTTTTCACCAAAAGAAGTGTTGGTTCCTTCACCGTTAGGGGAGAACGAATCCTTTGTCAAGGAAGTACAAGACCGACTGGGCTCGATTTTAACCAGTTTACAGACGGAGGGGCTCCCATCTGCGGCTGAGATGGCAGCAGCGTTGGATCAACAGTTTCCAGGATGTGAAGAAGCTTATGCGTCGCCGGTGTTGCTTGAAGTAGCCGGTCTTCTTCATACCTATCTTCAACAGACGCAAAAACGAGCGATGGCTCACATGAATCGGTTGGAACGATATGATGCAGGGCAATACATGATTTTGGATACGGCGGCGCGGCAGAATTTAGAGTTGACGACCACCTTGCGAGAAGGGCAAAAGAAAGGGTCGCTTCTATGGTTGTTGGATCAAACGGCGACGGCGATGGGAAGTCGACTGCTTAAAAAATGGTTAGACAAGCCCTTATTAGATCAAAAGCGTATAGAAGATCGCCAAGGAGCGATCCAAGCGTTTGTAGAGGATCTCCTCGCTCTAGAGGAGATTCGTGATGGATTGCGGGGTGTATATGATTTAGAGCGACTCTGCGCTCGGATCGCCTATGGTTCTGCAAATGGACGGGATCTTCATGCATTGCGGAAGTCGTTAGAGGCAGTACCCGCATTGAAGGAGAAACTTGCGATGACAGCATCTCCTTTCTTGAGCCAATTGGCCTTTGGGATGGATGGCTGCGATGATATCGTCGAACAAATCTCGTCCTCGATCGTTGAAGAACCTCCCCTCTCCATTAAAGAAGGGAGCATGATTCAAGAGGGCTATGATCATTCCTTAGATGAATTGCGTACCATTCAACAGGAAGGACGCTCATGGATCTCCCAGCTCGAGCAAAGGGAACGGCAAGCGACAGGAGTCCGCTCCCTTAAGGTTGGGTTTAACAAAATTTTTGGCTACTATATCGAAGTGACACGGGCGAACTTGAAGCTGATTCCAGAGGACCGATATCAGCGGAAACAAACGCTTGCGAACGCCGAGCGATTTGTGACTCCTGAGTTGAAAGAGAGGGAGCGGCAAATTCTCACAGCAGAGGAGAAGTCGGTTGAGATGGAGTATCGACTTTTCGTGGAAGTAAGGGAATCCATTGCCAAAGAAATTGCAAGGATTCAACGTTTGGCTGAACAGGTGGCGCAGGTGGATGTTCTTCACTCCTTGGCCGTGGTTGCGGATCGTTATCATTACGTTCGTCCCCGAATTCAAAGCGATGATACGCTATTCATTGAAGGGGGTCGTCATCCTGTCGTTGAAGCAGCAGTGGGTGAGCGTTTTATTTCAAATGACCTCTTGTTAGATCAGAAGCACCGCCAGGTATTGTTAATTACTGGCCCCAATATGGCTGGGAAAAGTACCTACATGCGTCAATCAGCACTGATTACCTTGATGGCTCAAATGGGATCATTTGTCCCGGTGAAACAAGCGGTTATTGGAATTGTTGATCGCATCTTTACCCGCATCGGTGCCGCCGATGATCTGGTAGGCGGACGAAGTACCTTTATGGTGGAGATGGATGAGACTCGGCAAGCCTTAGGACAAGCTACCTCCCGTAGTTTAATTTTGTTAGATGAGGTGGGAAGAGGTACTTCCACCTACGATGGGATGGCATTGGCCCAGGCGATTGTTGAGTACATCCATGATCATGTAGGGGCAAAAACTCTCTTTTCGACCCACTACCATGAATTAACTGCACTCGCTGGAGATCTCGATCGTGTTGTGAATGTCAATGCTCGTTGTGTGGAAAAAGATGGAGAAGTCGTCTTTTTGCACAAGATTGAAGAGGGTGGGGCTGATCGAAGTTACGGAATTCATGTTGCTCAACTGGCAGGATTGCCTCGTGAGGTGATCCAACGTGCACAAGAGATTCTACATGGATTAGAATCAACAACCCGTGATGAAGAAATGGGGTTGCCCACTTCGCATCAACTAAATCTCTTCCAATATGAGGCGGCAGTCACCAAAGAGGATTCATATTCGGAAGGGGAACGAAAAGCGATGACATCCCTACGCGATTGGGATGTTATGAATCACACTCCGTTGGAATCCCTTCAGTTCCTGCAGGAGTTACAACGAAGCTTAAAGGGGTAATCCTGAGGAGGCGGTATGAATGGGGAAGATTCGGATTCTCGACGATAACCTGGCCAATCAGATCGCCGCGGGGGAAGTTGTAGAACGACCGGCTTCCGTTGTAAAGGAACTGGTGGAAAATTCCCTCGATGCAGGGGCTGATCGGATTCAAGTGGCGATCGAAGAGGGGGGGATTCGCTCCATCAATGTGTCGGATAATGGGCATGGAATGGATCGGGAGGATGCAGTGCGCGCCTTTGAACGACATGCTACGAGTAAAATTAGACGGGAGCGAGATTTATTTTCGATTCGCTCTCTCGGATTTCGCGGAGAAGCCCTTCCGAGTATCGCCTCTGTCTCTCGCTTGACCCTAACCACTTCAACGGAAGAGGGAGAAGCTGCGACTTGTGTTCGGATGGAAGGGGGAAAGTCCCTTTCGATTGAGGATACGGTACGTTCCCAAGGAACGGAAGTTCGAGTCGAGGAGTTATTCTTTAATACGCCTGCTCGTTTGAAGTATTTAAAAACCGTCAACACTGAGGTTAGCCATGTTGCTGACAGTATCGGACGCATAGCATTGGCTCATCCCGATGTCTCTTTTCTCCTCATCCATAATGGGAGAGAACTATTTCGTGCACCAGGCGATGGAAAATTGCTGCATGTGATTCATGCGCTCTATGGTAAGCAGGTGGCTCGCCAAGCATTAAATGTTACAGCTGAGGATATGGACTTCTCAGTGAAAGGGATGATTATCCGGCCTGAGATCACCCGTGCCAATCGATCCTATATCTCGACCGTGATTAACGGACGTTTTATTCGTAGCATCCCACTTGTACAATCCGTGTTACGTGCATACGATACCTTGCTTCCGATCGGGCGTTATCCCATTGCCACTCTCTCGATTGAAATGGACCCGAAGTTAGTCGATGTGAATGTTCATCCTGCGAAGTTAGAAGTCCGTTTATCGAAGGAGAAGGAGTTGTGTCGTTTAATCGAGGAGGAGATGAAACAACTCTTTCGTCAACAGGTATTAATTCCTGAGGCGAAGGCCCCCCGTGAACGATCGGTTACAAGGCCGATTCAAGATCGCCTTGCGTTGGAAAAGACGGTGGTTTCTGAACCGGAAAGAAAAAAGCCTTCTTGGTCTTGGGAAAGCGATGTTGATCGAGGGGGGAAGCCTTCTGTCCATGAGACGCCACGTGTTTATGGGAACCCGAGAGATCAAGCAACAATGGGTTCACATTCTTCCCCGACGCCTTCACCTAAGGAATCGACGGCGGATGAGCCGAGTGATTTGAGACGAAAGGCCCTCCGAGGGGAATCGGTGATTGACCAGGACCAACCCTCTCGGTCTTTTCAACCTCCCATCCCTGATTCTGGGAAGAAGAATCAAGGGTCAGGGATTCCCTCTGATCTTGTCCCTTTGGCGCAGGTTCATGGGACTTATATCCTGGCTCAAGCCGAGGATGGATTTTATATTATGGATCAGCACGCCGCCCATGAGCGAATCTATTATGAAATGTTTTTTCGTCGATTACAGGAGAAGGATCAGGAACAACAGCCGCTATTACTACCGATTACCATTGAATGTACGCCAGGGGAAGCCGAGAGCATTCGTCAACGAATGCCAGAGTTGGAGGACCTAGGGGTGGAGATTTCCCCCTTTGGGACCACGACCTTTTTGATTCGCTCCCATCCTCGGTGGCTTCCTGAAGGAGAGGAAGAGTCCTTCATTCGCGAAATGGTGGATTGGATGAAGTCTGGGAAGCGAGTCGATCGGGCGAATTTATTGGATGATGGGGCGAAGATGATGGCTTGTAAAGCAGCGATCAAAGCCAATCGTCATCTGCGGCGGGAAGAGATGGAAAGCCTAATCAATCAATTACGGGATTGTGAAACGCCCTATACTTGTCCACATGGGCGTCCCATTTCCATTCACTTTTCTACCTATGAGATAGAGAAAATGTTTAAACGGGTGATGTAATGGTATTTGTAACGACATCCCGTAAGGGGAAGGAAGAAGTGGAGAAATCGGCAAAGGTGTTTGCTGAAACACTTTCGGCTCCTTATCTTCCACGGGATGGATTATCTTTGGAACGGATGTTTCAAGAGAGTGGTCTGAATGAAGCGGTGATTGTGGGTCCAGAAGGAGCCAAGTGGCAAGACCAATCCGGTAGGCATTTTTTCTTCCATCCCAATATGGCGGCGGTGCGGGTGAAGGCGCTCGCACGTGGGGGCAAAGATGCTTTGATTGAAGCGAGTGGGATTCAAAAGGGAGATCGGGTGCTCGATTGCACATTGGGCCTCGGTTCGGATGCAATTGTTGCCGCCCATGTGGTGGGAAAGCACGGTGAAGTGACGGGACTCGAGAGTCAGTCAGTGATCGCCTCCTTAGTCTCTTATGGGTTAACAAATTATCCGCTAGAATCTCCACGTTTACTGGAGGCGATGCATCGCGTCGAGGTATGTCAGGCGGACTATCGTCAGTTTTTACATGATGCGGAGGAGAACAGTTTTGATATTGTCCTCTTTGATCCGATGTTTCGCCAAACCGTTACCCGCTCCTCGGGTGTTCAGGCTTTAAAAACACTTGCCAATCCAGCGCCCCTTGATCCAGTGGCTGTAAATGAGGCTTGTCGTGTGGCGAAACGACGAGTTGTTCTTAAAGAGCGGAAGATGAGCGGGGAATTTGAGCGGCTCGGATTTCAGATTGAAAAGGAGGCCTCCAATCATGCCTTTGGCATCAAAGAATGTGGGGGGTGACCTCCTTGTTATTGTCGGTCCCACTTCGGTAGGAAAAACCGCACTGAGTCTTGAGCTAGCCCATGAATTTGCTGGTGAGATCATCTCGGGGGATTCAATGCAGGTCTATCGTTACATGGATATCGGAACAGCGAAGGCGACGCCAGAGGAACGCGCTCAGGTTCCTCATCATCTCATTGATTTAAAGGATCCGGATGAGGCGTTTTCTGTGGATGAATTTCAGCGGTTAGCACGTCAGACGATTACCCAGGTTCAAGGGAAGGACCACTTACCGATGATTGTTGGAGGGACGGGTCTTTATATTCAATCGGTGACCCACGGGTATCAACTTCCCGATGTGAAAGAAGATCCTGTCTTTCGAGCCGAGATGAATCAATGGGCAGATGAGAAGGGGCATGAAGCACTTCATCAACTCCTGGCAAGAAAGGATGAACAAGCTGCAGCCCGACTTCATCCCAATGATCGCAGGCGCGTCATTCGTGCCTTGGAGATCATCAAGGAGTCAGGAAAAACCTTGGCAGAAGTCCAACAACGTGGACCATCCCCATATCGAATGATCTGGATTGGACTTACCATGCCCCGTGAACGACTCTATGATCGAATTAATCAACGGGTGGAGCAGATGATGGAGGAAGGGTTACTTGAAGAAGTGATGCGCCTACGTGAAATGGGATATACACGGGAACATACTTCAATGCAGGCTTTAGGCTACAAGGAGTTAATGCTATATTTAGAGGGTGAATGTCGTCTTGAAAAAGCGGTGGATTTGATTCAGCAGGGGACTCGAAAGTATGCGAAACGACAACTCTCCTGGTTTCGGCGCTTACCGGAAATTCATTGGGTGGATGTATCGGAGAAGGGCTTTGCCAGAGAAATTCATCGACACGTAGCAGGAAAGTTCCCTCTCTACAAAGAATAGAGTAAACTAATGCCAAAATGTACATAGGAGGTACGAAACGTTGAAGCAATCGATCAACATCCAAGATACGTTCCTCAATCAGATTCGTAAAGAATCGGTTCCCGTCACCATTTATCTCGTTAACGGTTTTCAGTTACGTGGTGTTGTGCGGGGCTTTGATAATTTTACGATCGTGATCGACAGTGATGGAAAACAACAAATGGTCTATAAACATGCGATCTCCACATTCACTCCGGCGAGGGCAGTATCTTTGATGTCTAACGAAGAATCCAATAAAGAAGGCTAAAACCAAGTGGACACCACTTGGTTTTTCCATGTCTTCACCAAAACCTGGGCTCCTGCGTATACATAGGGCAGCGATTTCGCGAAGAGGTGACTGATATGGCCAACCGCGTAATTACCCAGGAAACGCGTCGGATTCAAGTGGTGCTCGATCATAGCCCGCGTAAAAAACGAAATTGGGATACGAGTGGGCAACAGACAGATCCCATGAGAGAAGAAGAACACCTGCCTCTTAAGCGGTGTCTTAATGAGCTAGAAAGTTTAGTGGGTCTTTCCAAGGTGAAATCCTTTATTCATGAAATTTATGCATGGCTGGCTGTTAGCCGGCGGAGAACAGCGGCGGGCTTAACGACAGATAGTCAGGTGCTCCATATGATTTTCGAGGGGAATCCGGGTACAGGAAAGACCACGGTGGCACGAATTATGGGGCGGATGCTCAAAGAGATGAATGTCCTGGAGAAGGGCCATCTTGTTGAAGTGGAAAGGGCGGACTTAGTTGGGGAGTACATTGGTCATACAGCCCAGAAAACGAGGGAACATGTTAAGCAGGCCCTAGGCGGAATTCTCTTTATTGATGAAGCGTATGCCTTATCCCGTGGAGGTGACAAGGATTTTGGCAAGGAGGCAATCGATACCCTTGTCAAATCGATGGAAGATCATAAGAATGGGTTTGTGCTCATTTTGGCGGGTTATCCAGCCGAAATGGAGCGATTTATCCGTTCCAATCCAGGACTTCCTTCGCGCTTTCCCATTCGGTTAAGTTTTTCGGATTTCTCGCTAAACGAGCTAACTCAAATTGCTGATGGGATGGTGAAAGCAAGACAGTATCGATTTTCCGTTCCCGCACGCGAAAAATTGGCCAATCATTTGGCAGAAGCCAGTCGTTCCTCTAAGGATTCCTTCGGGAATGCTCGCTATGTACGCAATATCGTGGAGCAGGCGATTCGTCACCAGGCAGTTCGACTTCTTGATTCACGGTATATTTCTCGGGAAGACTTGATGACCTTAACCTCTGAGGATATTCGTTTCCCTGCGAGTACGTCTGGGAATTCTGCTGCCTATTCGTGGTATAATGGAATTAAATAATGCAAGGAAATGTTCCAAGGAGGATGAATCATTATCGAAGAGATGGATCCGATTGAACGGGCGGTGCTCGTCGGTTGTTCGCTGAAAACTGACGATGTGGACCTGGACTCTTCCCTTGATGAATTGGCACGCTTGGTAGAGACTGCAAAGGCGACTCCAATGGCAAGGGTGACTCAGGTTCGCGATCATTACGATGCTACATGGCTGATCGGCAAAGGAAAAGTGGATGAAATTTCCGCATTGGTTGAGGATCAAGGGATTGATTTGGTGGTTTTTGACCAGGAACTCTCCCCTAGGCAGTTAATTCGCTTGGAAGAAAGAATTCCCTGTAAAATTATTGATCGGACGCAGTTGATTTTAGATATTTTCGCCATGCGTGCACAAACCAAAGAGGGAAGCCTCCAAGTCGAGCTGGCCCAATTGGAATACATGTACCCTCGCCTTGTCGGTAAGGGAACCCAACTCTCTCGCTTAGGGGGAGGGATTGGTACGCGTGGTCCCGGGGAGAAAAAGCTTGAAACGGATCGTCGACATATTCGGGGTCGTATCCATGATTTGAAAAGGGATTTGGAACAAGTTCGTAAGCATCGTCAACTTCATCAATCCCGACGGCGCAAGATGGAGATTGTGCAAGTGGCCTTAGTGGGATATACCAACGCCGGTAAATCTACCTTGTTAAATCGGTTGACTGGATCAGAGGTTCTTGAGGAGGATCAGTTATTTGCTACATTGGATCCTACCTCGCGTTTTTTAGAGTTGCCATCTGGAGAGAAGATTCTCTTGACCGATACCGTTGGTTTTATTCGCAACCTGCCCCATCATTTAGTCGCAGCCTTTCGGTCCACCTTAGAACAGGTACAAGAAGCCGACTTACTCTTGCATGTGGTGGATCAGAGTCATCCCGAAGCGGCATCGCAAATGACCGCTGTTCACCAAGTATTGAAGGATCTCTCTGCAGAGCAAGTTCCCATGGTCACTGTGTTTAATAAGCGAGATCGGGAAAGCAAGGAACTTCTTACTGCTGAAGGTGAAACCGTTCATATTTCCGCCTTCGAGGAAAATGATTTAATCAAACTGAAAGAGAAAATTTCACAGGTTCTCTATGATGCACAAATTGCTGGATCTGCAGAAATTCCAGTGGATAGAGGAGAAATGATTTCTCAACTCTACGAAGTTGCTGAAGTCCTTCATTCGGAAGTGAATGATTTGACGATGACCCTTCAATTTCGTCTTCCACGCAAAAGATATGAACGGATGTCACCGGAGATCAAGGCTTGTATTCGTGAAGTAAGAGAGAAAAACTAATCGTAGAAATGGTGTTGTCAACGTGTATCGATTTTTTCAGAACGAAGATGTTTTGCAACCATGGGGAGAAGAAGCGGAGCGGAAAATTGCACCCATACTCCGTCGCATTGAAAGGCAAGTCGATGAGCATCAATGGCGGCTACTTTCCGCGTATCGACGGGCGGGGGTTTCTGAAGCCCATTTGGCTGCTTCGACAGGTTATGGTTATGACGATCTTGGGCGAGAGGCGCTCGAGACCATTGTGGCAGAGGTGTTTGGAGCAGAAACATGCTTATTTCGATCCCATATCACATCTGGAACGCATGCAATAGCCGCTAGTTTATTTGGTATCCTTCGACCTGGAGATGAACTTCTCTACATAACAGGGGCCCCTTATGACACGCTGCATCAAGTGATCGGTCAAGAGTCTGATGGTTCAGGATCGCTTGCGGATTATGGGATTTCCTATCAAGCGATTTCCCTTACATCGAATGGTGAGGTAGATTGGCCTGCAGTCCAACAGGCGGTGACGCCTCGGACACGTTGTATAGCGATTCAACGTTCACGGGGATATGCAGAGAGGGCTTCTTTTTCCATCGATCAAATTGAAGCGATGATTGCACAGGCCCGTAGGATTTCTCCACAGGCTGCAATTTTTGTTGATAATTGCTATGGAGAGTTCGTAGAGGATCGAGAGCCTACACATGTAGGTGCCGATCTTATCGCAGGTTCGCTAATTAAAAATCCGGGTGGAGGGTTAGCGAAGTCAGGCGGTTATATTGCAGGAAAGAAGAACTGGGTGGACCGAGCGGCATCGCGTTTAGTAGCGCCTGGTATTCTTGCTGAAGGTGGAGCCAGTCATGGATACTTACGTGACTTTTATCAGGGATTTTTTCTTGCTCCCCATGTGGTCGGTGAGGCATTAAAGGGGGCGGTCTATGCAGCGGCGATGTTGGAAGCGGCAGGCTTTTTGAGTACACCCCGTTGGGAAGACCCTCGTACCGATATCATTCAATTAATTCAATTTGGTCGTCCTGAGCCTTTGATCGACTTTTGCCAAGGGATTCAAGCGGCATCTCCTGTCGATGCCCATGTGCGCCCAGAGCCTTCTCAGATGCCGGGCTATGAAGATCCTGTCATTATGGCGGCAGGAACCTTTGTCCAGGGCGCTAGTATTGAATTATCCGCAGATGGTCCTCTGCGTTCACCTTATCGTGCTTATATGCAGGGTGGATTGACTTATTCTCATGTAAAAATCGGAATCTTAACCGCTTTAGATCGAGTTGTTGAACGACGAAAGTCCCTATCTGGTTCTCATTCTTATGAAGCGTAGGTGAACAGATCTCAATGGATATTGTATGGTGGTCGATGATCATCCTTCTTTTTGTTTTAGGATTTGCGGGATTATTTTTGCCAATTCTTCCTGATGCATTGTTATTACTGGGTGGCTTTGCTCTCTATGATGTGGTGTTGGGGAAAGGGGTGATCCCCTGGTCCTTTTGGATTACCGCAGGGGTGATCACCGTGGTAATCATGGTGGTCGATTATGTAGCCGGGGGAATTGCCGCTCGGAAATATGGCGGATCTCGTGCCGCTACTTGGGCGGCGATTGTGGGTGCAATTGTTGGGCTGGTTATTGGTCCGATCGGTATGATTATTGGTCCCTTTGTAGCGGTCGTTCTTGTCGAATTGCTACAGAAAAAGAGCATAGAAGAAGCATTAAAAATTGGCTATGGTACCCTGATCGGCTTTTTAGGAGGCGTCTTGTTTAAAGGAGTGTTAATGACCGGATTGATCATCTGGTTCCTTGTGTTGGTGTTGTAGATAGATTGTCATGGGGATGTCTCATGATTTTCGTAAGAGATTGGTTCATGTGCCACCGTTAAGGTGGCTTTTTTCTTTTGATCATGATGAATTCAACAAGGCAATGGCTGGTGTGAAAACGCTTTCGGTAGGGTATATCTATAAGGTGGCATCATTTATTTTGTCAAATTTCCTTACACCCGTTGACAATGAAACCTGACATGAATACAATGAGGACAGAACGTGAATGTGATTGGATGAAGGAGGCACTGCTGATGCGTGATGATACTCGCCGGAATATGCCTCTTTTTTCGATGGGCACCGTGCAGAAATTGACTGAACTCACCCCAAGGCAAGTCCGATATTACGAACAGCAAGGGTTGATTCGTCCTGCTCGCACAAACGGCAATCAGCGGCTGTTTTCGTTCAACGATGTTGATCGTCTCCTCCATATCAAAAATTTGATGGAGAAGGGTGTTAACATCGCTGGCGTAAAAGAGATGTTACAAAAAGAAGAGCAGAAGGAAGGCGTTGTTACAGAAGCAACTCCACCTCAAACGGTAAAAAAACCAGAGATTTCAGAGGCGGAATTGCACAAATTACTAAAGCGCCAACTCTCGGAGTTATCTGCTCGTCCTAATCAAAGTCACCTACTACGAGGGGAATTATCTCGTTTCTTTCATTGATGACGTAGGTGGGAAAAACTGCGGAATGCACGAACTCGAAGGGAGATAGAAGTCCATGTCAAAATTCACTAAAGAAGACATCTTAAAACAGGTCGAAGAACAAAATGTAGAGTATATCCGCCTGCAGTTTACCGATCTGCTTGGTACGATCAAAAACGTGGAGATTCCAAAGGGTCAACTCTCTAAAGCGTTGGACAACAAGATGATGTTTGACGGATCCTCCATCGAAGGTTTTGTGCGGATCGAAGAATCAGACATGTATCTCTACCCTGACTTGGACAGCTGGATTGTTTATCCTTGGGGCGGGACAGAGGATTCTCGTGTGGCTGGATTAATCTGTGATGTTTATGATACGGATGGTCAACCCTTCGCAGGGGATCCTCGGGGCATCTTGAAAAAAGTATTGAAAGAAGCAGAAGAGATGGGCTTTACTTCTTTCAATGTAGGTCCTGAGCCGGAATTTTTCCTCTTTAAAACCGATGCACAGGGCGAGCCTACCCTGGATTTAAATGATAAAGGTGGCTACTTTGATTTGGCGCCACTCGATCTCGGTGAAAACTGTCGCCGTGATATCGTGGTTACCCTTGAGCGGATGGGCTTTGAAATGGAAGCTTCTCACCACGAAGTGGCACCGGGTCAACATGAGATTGACTTTAAGTATGCCAATGCGCTAACCGCTGCGGATAACATTCAAACCTTCAAATTAGTGGTGAAAAACATTGCACGCCGTTACGGTTTGCACGCGACCTTTATGCCAAAGCCACTCTTTGGTGTGAACGGTTCGGGTATGCACTGTCACCAATCGCTATTCCGGGGAAATGAAAATGCGTTCTTTGATGATCATGATGAGTTGGGTCTTTCCGAAACCGCTCGTCAATATCTTGCCGGGATCTTGAAACATGCTAAGGCCTTTACTGCTTTGACGAACCCACTTGTGAACTCCTACAAGCGCTTGGTACCGGGTTACGAGGCACCATGTTATGTGGCTTGGTCCCCGAAAAACCGTAGTCCATTGGTTCGTGTTCCAGCTTCTCGTGGGGTATCCACTCGGATTGAGGTTCGCAGTCCAGACCCAGCAGCCAACCCTTACCTTGCTTTGGCAGTGATGTTGAAGGCGGGTCTTGATGGAATCAAGAACCAGCTGAATGTACCGAAGGAAACGGATCGCAACATTTACGTCATGGACGAAGATGAGCGCGAAGCAGCAGGAATTGAGAGCTTGCCATCTTCACTGAAAGAAGCCCTTGAAGAGCTAGCGAAAAACAAAGTGATTCGCGAAGCCCTTGGTGAGCATGCTGTTGAACACTTCATTGAAGCAAAAGAGATCGAATGGGATATGTTCCGGACACAAGTTCATCCTTGGGAACGTGAACAATATATGTCTCTCTACTAATAACGAAGAACCCTTGACACCCTTGGTGTTGAGGGTTCTTTCTTATGTGTAATAGTAAGAGATCCCCAGCATTGTAGAAGGTGTTAACGGTAATCTGTACTGTGATATAGTGAAGCCATGGTCAGAATGAGCTTCATTATAACCTACGTCAGGAATTAATTAAGGTTCTCATAGTGTACCAATTGTTCCTGCTAGTTAAAACGAAAGGACTGGATTCGATGAGGAGGATTCATCCATGTTAGCAGTCGTAGAGAAAGTCGATCGCGGTTATATCGCCAAGTACGATCGTTTGCTAAATCACCCTGTCGAAAAGGTTTGGACGACACTGACCCAGAATGAAGAATTGAAAAACTGGATGCCTAATCTTGAAATCAAAGCGTTGCAGCCAGATGGAAGGATTCAATTTAATATGAATGATGGTACAGGTAACTCTTTTGATCTGAGAATATTGGATTACAAAGCGTTTTCATACCTTCAGTATGAATGGGGTGAAGGCTGGGTGAGGTTTGAGTTGCATCCAAAGGATGAAGGGTGCTACTTAACCTTAAACGAATTGATTCCTAGCCTCAGTAACCATACGCCAAAAGATCTTGCGGGATGGCATGTATGCCTTGATCTTTTTTATGAAGTACTGGAGGGGCGTGTGATGGATTTTCCCAAAGAAGAATGGAAAGTTTGGTATGAGCGCTACACAGCGTTCGTTCAATCATTGAATAGTTAAGTTGAACTTTACTGCAAGTTGAAGGGGAGGAGGGCGAGTGGTTAGTAACGTTTGTCTGTTGATGGTGTGTGATTCTTGCGTTAATGATACGATTTAGCTCTTGGACACGATTGCAGTAAAGGCTTTATTGGATATCGTATAGGAAGCGGATATAAGCCTGACTTGGGCTAATTCAAAGCAATACTTAATGGGACATGGTTTATTTTTATGAGGCATTACGATATCACAAAATTGATAGTCGACGGGTTCGTTGACGATCAGGCGAAGGGGATTGATGAGAGCATCGGTTATAACTCTGCGATTAAAAAAGTAGTTCTGTAAATGATATACCTGTTTAGTATAAAGAAAACGTTTAGTTAACCTAAAACATAAGGTGATATTTCCAGTACCTGCTTTGGATATCGAACGTTCTGAAAATATAAAGGAAGAGAATTGTAAATTTATAGTTTTTTTTTAGGCATATAATCTTGATGGATGATTAACTCAGCTAATGGAATAGGAGGATCTACTTTTCTAAGGGAGGCAGGCAACGAAGGGTTAAATACTTGACCACAAGCAATGGTTGAGTGAACACTCTTAGCGGTCATGTTCATCGATCCTTTCCTATCGGAGGGGCTATCCATCGCGAACCTGCCATTGGGTCAACCGAGAATCTGCTTGAATCCCCACACGCTCCCAACATCTTCCCGCTTATCAACACACTTGATTGCTAGTGTATAAACCGGTTAAATTCTTATTTGTTATCTTGTACTTCGTATTGTTCACAAGCACTCTCACTAACTGCAATTGATAAATAAGGGGTCTCTCTTTATCGATGCGTAGTGAATCACAATATTGAACGACAAAAGGAACACTACTAGAATTGACTTCAATACCTTCAAAGGGTAATTCTCTAGAAACGAATTGAGAAACGGTCCATCCTTTTAGTATTTTAATGGTGATCCCCTTTCTTACTAATCGATATTGATTAGCAAATTGAACATTAGAACCCATTTGACTCAATACAATGATGCTTGAGTAATTTATAAAAACCCTAGCTTTTCCTGCGGCAGCTTGCACTGTAACTTCTGCAAGTACAATGGGGGGGTTAGAAGGTTTTAAAAGCGTGGGTAGTTTTGGTTTAAATAGGGTGCCGCAGTTTAAGGAAGAATGTTTCGTGTTACGATTGTATGCATTCAAGGGACACTTCTCCTAACCATTAAAAGTGATTCACATTAGAAGATACCAGGGCGCTGAAGCCTTTATCGATAATTTTGTAGCTTGCATTACGTAGGGAAACCTCGGCCAGTTGTATTTCATAGATTACCTTTGTGTCATTAAAGGTGTGACTTTCATCACAATATTGAATAACAAAGGGAACACGGACATATTCATTTAAGTTAAGTACTTCAATAAATAATTGACTAAGTTCCCATTCATTTAGGTTGACGGGGTTTTTGTTCTTTTCCTTTCGTACTAATCTGAAAATAAATTTAAATCGCTTGATCCTTCTTCTTTGTGTCAACGGAATCACGCAAGAATAGTTTATCTTGACAATTGGATTCTTGATTTTTTTGAGTGATCGAATTTCAACACTCGTTAAAGGAATTGGTGGATCCGTGTTAGATAAATGAGTCGGCAATGAAGGGGTATAGATTCTACCGCAGTGCACATGTACTTCATTTAGTATTTTCTTTTTATTATTATGTTTAATAAAGGAGTGTCTTTTGAATCGATTTTCCATCGTTTCTTCTCCTTAAGTTCGCCTTATGCAAACGATGAAATCTTCTGTTATAGATATCCTTTGTCAATGAACGGGATCTCTTAAGAATCCTCTGCGCTTAACAGAAGACACCTTGGTGTCATCAGGCATGAGGAGTGTCTGGATTCCGCATGTTCGACCCATGGGATGTTCGACTTATCGATACGGTTTAAAAATACGCTATATAACTATTCATAGTAGTTGATATGCGTTCCGGTGAATCTGAAGAGATGACCATCAAAAACGGAGCGACTGTTCAATTGTTATCCTATAATTGGGGCGTTGAAGACAAGTGAAATAAATGTTAAAGGAGTAGGGAGTTTATGATATCAAATGGCTCGATATCAATAAGGAAAATGACTCATTGTCAAAATGACTTTTCTTTGTTGTTTAAGTGGTTTAATGATAAAGAAGTCCTAAGTTACATTGAAGGTCCGGCTTCCTGTTATACCTATGAGGAGATTGTAAGTAAATATGGACCAAGAGCAAAAGGAAAGCACTATGTTACTCCTTGTATCGTTAACTATAATGATTCACCGATTGGTTATTTGCAGTTTTATCTGTTGCAAGAAGATGAAATTCAGAAATACGGTGCTAGGCTTGAACTTCCACCATATGGGCTGGATATAGTTATAGGAGAGACAAGATATTGGAATATGGGGATTGGAACAGGGGCTCTTAAGCTCATCCTTCGGCATTTGTTTGAGCAAGGGATAAAAGAGATTTTTATCGACCCTCAAACATGGAATATCAGAGCCATTCGAAGTTACGAAAAATGTGGATTTCGAAAAACAAAAATACTGTATCAACATGAACGATTTAATGGTGAATATAAAGATAATCAGTTAATAAAATTGATTATCTTGATTATTTCGACAAACTATGGAATCGACAGGAAGATTAGTTCAATAAAACAAAAAATAATTTCAGGCGTGTTGATTATCCTTAAGTTGGATGATGGAGGACGCGTGTGAGCACAAGAGACCGATGGCGAGGGAACTGTCTGCTTCATATTATTTGAGGACGAGCAGGTCATGTGATGGAGGGGAGTTTTCTTTAGCTGACGATCCCTGTATATAATTAAGTATACGGGAGATGAACTTATGCCATAAAGCGCTTAATGTGGCTCGTATCCTACAATAGAACAAGCGATGATCTTTAGCAAATGAAGGAGGATTTAATATGTGGGAGTTCTGGAAAGCATATTGGCTTGTGATTATGCCTTTGTTTTTTGTGGGTGTATCCATTTACCAAGCATCTAAAAAAACCGACAAAAAGACTTTGATTAAGAAAGTATCTATTTATGTGGGAGTAGCCATTCCTGTATTAGTCCTAATCACATACATTCTCTATAATTATTCGTGAGTCCCCTGATCATAAATATTGCCCCTGAACGTTAACCTCATCAAACCCTCCGCAAGGTTAATGGCAAAGCTCTTCTTGCCCCTCACAGGCTCCTTTGCACTTCAAAAATAGGTTAAACAACACGCCTGAGTAGTTCTCTTTTCTATACATAAGCCTCCATGTGAAAAAGTCGTCCTCTAAAGGCAGTGGGTGCGCGGATTAGCTGATTATTTGCCGCTCCATCTTGATGACACGCTTTAAACCAGCAGGAAACTGCTTTTCAACGACCTCAAAGGGGATAAACCCAAGGGATTGCCAGAAGGTTTGAGCGAGATGGTTTTCTTCTAATACTCCAATGCGAAGAGCCCGCCAAGTGGTTGTGTCTTTGATATAAGAAATAAACCCCTCTGTTGCCTCTCTTCCCAGTCCTTTTCTTTGCTCATCACCATGGATGATTAAGAGGCCTAACCAAGGGTAATGATCGGTTGGATTTTCATCATACCACTCTAATATACCGATTACCTTGTCCTCTTTTTTCTCTCGGATGGCGGCTAGATGTTGACCTGATGTGGAAGCAGCGATTTGCCAATCTCGTTGAAGGATCGCTAGATGACCATGCTCGTCTAGAGATCCTTCTGTCCAATTCACATAGGTGGGATTACTCTGGTAAATCGGGAGGAGTGTAACTAGATCAGGAGTGTCCACCTTATCAATCTGAAGGCGCCTGGTTTCAAATGGCATTAGATTTCACGCTCCTCGGAAGCCGGCCACATCTCGGCTGGGTTTAACTCATAGATTCCTTTCTCACGATACATAAACTGATGGATGATCAATTCTCGCCTCAGTGTAGCGAAATCATCATGAAAACGTTGAATGATTTGATTGATCTCTTTTTCTTCATATTTTTGACCATGGTTGAAGGAAGAGGCGATTCGATGCAGAACAACAATTCGTTTTTTGCGTTGGGCAGGGATCGTTTTTAAGCGATTATCTGGGGTGAAAAAGTTGCGCCAAATGGCTTCTGTTCTAAGGGTGCCCTTTGTTTTGGACATATCCGTTTCCTCCTCTTTGAGTAGCGAGCAAAAGGCGAAGGACTTTTGTTCTAACACGCGTCGTTCGAGTTGAAAGTAGATGGTATTTCCCTCGCGACGTTCCTTAACCAATCCGGCTTCCCGTAGTTTCGTCATGTGGTGAGTGATGGTAGGGGGTTTTAGTCCTAATTTTCCAGCGATAGCTTGCCCGTGAAGGGGAGAGTGGGAAAGCAAGATCAGGATACGGAGTCGGGTAGGGTCGGCCAAGGCTTTGTGAAAATCAATTAATCGATTTAATTGCATAAGGAGGACCTCCAATGGCAGGGTGGGGATCTGCTGTCTAACAATTCGATATGAATCTAATTAGATATTTATCAAATTAAAAGGAGGCTGTCAAGTAGGACGTTTCACCCATAAAAATTGAGGGGACAGCGGTGAGATGCATGCTAACGTGCCGTTTCCCTTTGAATCCAGGTGAATAGGGTGTAGAGCCTGAAAGAAGAAAGGAGAGGATAGGATGACAATTGATGTAGAAACAGTGAGTCCATTACGATTAGGGGCTGCTGGAGGGGCCAAGGCGCAATTTGTTTACTCTGCTCCTTATCATGCGGGAACGGTAGAGGCGCCTGTTGGGGCATTGGGGCGAGGGACTTATCATTCGATGTTTACCATTAATAATCCGACGGATAGGGTCGTTCCTGTAATCCTTACCATCATACCAGCTGCACAAGTAGGGGCAGCTAGTGCAAAACAGCAAAGAAAAGGCGGCAGGAGAGGAGTAACCGCAAAACAAGAGTTTATGTTGCGCCCAGGCGTAACCGTTGCATTCACGATAGGAGGAGGAGCAGGAGCAGGGATTAGCCAAAGGAAGGTATCTGTTCGACAGGAAACATTAGAGACGGGGACTGTGGCGGTATATGCACCTGTGAGAGCAGAGGCTCCTGCATTAGCCTATCTTAAGGTAACGGCGACCTATACAAGAACGACTGCCAATACGTAGTGAGAAGAAGGAAATGAATCATCAATCATAAGCGTAGTTAAAAAGGGGGACGCCTTTAATCAAAAGCGTCTCTTTTTCATTGTGAAAAACTCCGAAGAATTGAATGTAAACAAGTTTGTTACACAAACTAATTATATAAAAAAAAGAACCCATCGATAAACGACGGGTTATGAATTCCGTGTGGGAAGGGCGTTTTTTCTTATCGTAAGCTGTTGATTTTGTGCTTGTCATTCCTTCGTTGAGAATACTGGAAAATCTTCTTCTGAGTTCATCAATTGACGTGTGTTTTTCCAGGATTGAACGAGATTGTTAGTCGGAGGCGCAGGTGTGACTGAGGGAGGGAATTTAGCAGGGTCTTTTAGCAACGGTAGCACTTTAAACTGTCGAATGCCATGTTGATTATATTTATGTACATAGGTTGGAATGTAGGAAACATGATCTAATTGGGTCTTATTCTTCTCTTTTAAGAGGTCAAGGTAAAGGATAAGTCCATCATTGGTATAGGGTTTCAACTGATCGGAGACAAAATTTCCAAGCGAATAGATGACAAATTTCTCATCTCCGTCTTGTTGCAATCGTTCCATCGGTTGAAGGACGTGGGGGTGACTACCCAGAACGATGTCCGCACCACTCTTTAAAAAAGTTTGAACCAGTTCCCTTTGTTGTTGGTTGGGGGAACGTTGGTATTCTTGACCAAAGTGAAGGATAACGACCTTAAAATCAGTCCCCTTGGATTGACTATAGCGAAGATCTTGTCGTATGTGATGGAGGTCAATTTGATTGAGGATATTTTTGTTTTCTTTAGGTACAGGAATCCCATTTGTACCATAGGTGTAGGAAGCGAAGGAGACACGCATTCCATTTTTCTCTGCAATGACCGGTTTTTGTCGGTTTGATGTGATGGAGGTCCCAATCGGTTGAATCCCAAGCTCTTTTAATTTGCGATGAGTACGTAGCACCCCTGCGACTCCCGCATCCATGGAATGATTATTGGCGGTGGATAAAAAATCAAAACCGGCATCCGCAAGGGCTTTTCCAAAAGCGTCGGGTGCATGAAAACGAGGATACCCTGAGTAGGGGAGCTTTTCGCCAGGGAGGGTCGTCTCTAGATTACCAAGGGCCCAATCCGCTTGCTCTAGCCAGGGTGTTACTTCACTGAAAAATGAGTGATAATCATAGTCCCCTTGTTTAGTTTTGCCGGCTCGAATTTGTGAGTCATGCAACATGAGATCGCCAACAATCGCTAAACGAAGATGTTTTGGTGTAGCTTTGTCCTTGGGTTTGGAAGTGGGTTTAGTCGTCGGTTGGTTGTTGTTTTCCATCCCCTCGACTTCAGTAAAAGGGGCGCAACCGGTTGTTAATAGGAACAGTGACAATAAGATAAGGACGACACTTGTTTGTATCTTCTTCGCTTGCATCGGAGGTTCCCCTTTCTTAATACAAAAGAGAATACATTCTTCTTTAGAGTATACCCTTTTAATAATTGTTGCGACAAACTTCCACAAACCCTTTCATCAATTGTCGAACTTGATTGACTGTCATAGGGCAGAGGGATATAATGGACAGGTCAATAATGGGATGGAGGAATTCGACGTGCTAACCCATATCAATAAAGTAGCTGACCATGTCGGAGAGTCTGTGAGACTAGGGGCATGGCTATACAATAAACGTTCCAGTGGAAAAATCCAATTCCTACAATTGCGAGATGGAACCGGGTACATACAAGGAGTTTTATTGAAGAAACAAGTAAGTCCTGAGGTGTGGGAACAAGCGACGAACCTGACGCAAGAGAGTTCGTTATATGTTGAAGGAACCATTCGTGCAGATGACCGTGCACCGAGTGGTTTTGAGATGGATGTCACCGGAATTGAGGTCATCCAACAAGCCGACGAGTATCCCATCTCTTTGAAAGAACATGGCGTGGAGTTTTTGATGGACCAACGCCATTTGTGGATTCGTTCTCGTCGTCAGGCAGCGATTCTACGAGTGCGTTCGGAGATTATCTCTGCCATCCAAAATTGGCTGAATGGAGAAGGATTTACCTTAGTCGATCCTCCCGTGTTAACCCCTTCTTCCTGTGAGGGGACTACCAATCTTTTTCATACGAAGTACTTTGATGAAGATGCTTACCTGACCCAAAGTGGTCAGTTATATATGGAAGCGGCAGCAATGGCATTGGGTCGCGTCTA
Source organism: Marininema halotolerans (assembly GCF_900116235.1). Taxonomy (GTDB): domain Bacteria; phylum Bacillota; class Bacilli; order Thermoactinomycetales; family DSM-45169; genus Marininema; species Marininema halotolerans. The sequence continues at coordinate 228,351 of NZ_FPAA01000004.1, forward strand.
CTCCTTTGGCCCAACTTTCCGTGCGGAGAAATCGAAAACGCGTCGTCATCTGATTGAATTTTGGATGATTGAACCGGAAATGGCTTTTGTTGAACATGAAGAGAGTTTGCGGATTCAAGAGTCGATGCTTGCTCATGTTGTTCGACATGTGTTGGATCACTGTAAAAGTGAGCTAGCGATTTTGGAAAGGGATACGTCTAAACTTGAAAAAGTGACAGGCTCTTTCCCACGGATTACTTATGATGAAGCGGTTGAATTACTGAATCGTGAAGGAATGGAGTTTACATGGGGAGAAGATTTTGGCGCACCCCATGAAACGAAAATTGCTGAGAGTTTTGATCAACCAGTCTTTATTACTCACTATCCAACCGAAATTAAAGCTTTTTATATGAAGCCCGATCCCAAACGCCCGGAAGTTGCTCTCTGTGCAGATTTAATTGCGCCTGAGGGCTATGGAGAAATTATCGGGGGGAGTCAACGGATTGATGATCCAAGTTTGATGTCCGAACGATTTGATGAGCATCAACTATCCCAAGACGACTATGCTTGGTATCTTGATTTAAGAAAATATGGTACGGTTCCCCATTCAGGGTTTGGTCTGGGGTTAGAACGTACAGTTGCTTGGATTTGTGGGTTGGATCATGTGAGAGAAACCATACCCTTCCCGCGCATGTTAAATCGTCTTTACCCCTAAGAGGATGCGATAGGGATGATGGAGTAAAGAGAGCATTGGGGAAACCCGGTGCTCTCTTTAAATTCAAGTCTATATTTTCAGAGAAACGGTTGATATAGTGGGGAGGAGAGGTGGATGGACATGGATCGAAAGCTATCACCCCACGCGGCTCTCGTTCATGGTTTGAGCAAAGGTGCAACGGCGATCCCAGTGATGTTGTTTACAGAGTATAAGCATCTGGGTTTAACCGAGGGGCAGGTAATGTTACTTATCCATATCATGGCCTTCCAAGAGAAAGAGGGGGTATTTTTCCCTACCATTAGTCAATTGGAAAGTCGGATGAGTGTTTCTGGAAACGAGATTGTCCGTTGGCTTCAAACCCTGGTTCAGAGGGGGTTCTTGGCAATTGAAGAGTCTGTCGACGAAAAGGGATTGCGAAGTGAACGGTACTCAACTGCCCCGCTATTGCAACAACTAGCAGCTTCATCCCTTGACCGAGAAGGGGAGTCAGTCGTTGAAGGGCTGGAAGAGGCATACGATAATCTATTTCAGCTGTTTGAAAGGGAATGTGGTCGGCCGTTATCACCTGTCGAGTGTGAAACCCTTACCCAGTGGTTGGATGTCGATGGGCATGATGAATCGTTGATTGTAGCAGCACTACGGGAGGCTGTATTTGTCGGTAAGCCCAACGTCCGTTATATTGATCGCATTCTATTAGAATGGCAGCGAAATCATATTCGTACACCAGAGGAAGCGGTTGAGTTTTCCCGCCGGTTTCGTCAAAAAGGTATTCTCTATCAGGCGAACGGTGATGGAGGAGAAAGTGCGGATGAGAGTGCCGAATCCTTTTCTTTTTATAATTGGGTAAATCAAAGTAATTAATCGACGAATAGGAGGAACCTCCCATTCGTTTTTTTTACGATCGATTGGGCGAGGGTAAACTCTCGTCCATTTTTTATTTGAAGAGGGTCAAATGTCGAGATCCCTATCTTTTCTTTGCATAAAGTGAAGCAGAGAGGAGGGACTCGGATGGCGTATGAAGTAGGTGTTTTATTCTGTCGTACATTTTTTAAAGAATGTTTGCGTGGGCATCAAACAAATGAATCCTTCGATCTTTATAACACCTATGCTCGGCAGGCTGGAATTGAACCCGTTTTCTTCACGCTGAGAGATATTTCTTATCGCGATCATACGGTGCGTGGAGTGGTGAGTAAACGATCGGGCGGATATGAACGCAGCCGTGTTCCCTTACCGTCGTTGATTCATAACCGGGTCAAACCCCGATCAAAAGATATGGGTGAATGGTACCGATTAAGCAATTTACCAGGGGTTACTCTGTTTAATGCGGATAATCGATTGGATAAATGGGACGTCTATCGTTGGTTGCATAGTGATCCAATCATGCGCATGCACTTACCAGAAACTGCGCGGGCAACGGTCCCTGCGATGAATCAATTATTTCTTCGTCATGCGAGTCTGTATTTAAAACCGAGTAACAAGAGTTTAGGAATGGGTATTCGACGTATGAATCAGCGAGGAGCTAAAATTGATGTTGCTTTATCAAGACACCCTAAAAGTTTTGCTCTTACTCGTTCATTTGTAGTCAATAAACTAGGGAAATGGACGAGGGGAGGCAGTTACCTTTTACAACAAGGAATCTCCTTTATGACCTATAATGGGAAGCCGATGGATATTCGTGTATCGGTTCAACGAGGAGAAGATGGTCAATGGCACATATCCGGTATGGTTGCCAAAGTGGCTCCTGCTGGTAGGGTAGCGACCAATATGGCGTTGGGAGGGAAAGCTTACTTATTGGACCCTATCTTAGCATCAATGGGCTTCGATCCAGTGAAGGTGCGTGAAGATATCGCTCGTGTATCGTTGCGTGCGGCAGATGTGTTGTCAAATGCATCAATCGGGCTTACGGATCTGGGTCTGGATGTTGGGATCGATTCAGCGGGTAAGGTGTGGATTATTGAAGTCAATGCACGAGATTTGCGTATTACGTTTCGTCAAGCTAAGGATTGGACGGCCTGGTCAACAACCTTTGCCCGCCCGATGCAATATGCAGCTTACCTCTTACGCAACCGAGAAGCCCAAGAAAAAGAAACGAAAATCGCATGGATTACCCCTGGAGCCTTGACCATCACCGGGAAAGCAAGTGGTTCAGTCGAAACGGCTGCGCGGGAAACAGTGAAACGATTGGGTAAAGAATTGGGTAAAGAGATGCCCATCTATCTCTTTGGAAAAGGAATTGGCTTGGTGCAAGGTGTAAAACCCGTGGAGATTCGTGCAAGTAGTGAGAAGGAATATTGGAAGCGAGCGATTCCGCAATTACGCTATCTCAGGCCACGGGTCATCCATGTGGAAAATCGGCCGGATGCTGTTATGAAAGTAAAGCATGCTTGTCCACGAGGGAAAATTATCTTGTATGCCCATTCAGAGAATTATTTCAAACCGCCATGGATTGACGAAGAAGCGTTGAATCATGCGCTTCAGAGTTGTGATCGTCTTCTAACCAACAGTCACTATCTAAAGAGTCGATTTGTCCACCGATTTCCTCATTTCGCACCTCGTATCGAAGTTCTTCCCTTAGGGGTAGACACCACATTGTTTCCTGATCGAATGTCTCCTCTCGGTGAAGTGATACGTGGGCATGAACGGGAACGAATGGGTCTTAAAGATGAAAAAGTATTACTTTTCTTAGGTCGACTTCTTCCGCAAAAGGGAGTTCATCATCTCATCAGGGCCCTGCCTAAAATTCAAGAAAGACATCCGCAGGTTCGCTTAATTATCGTGGGTGGAAGTCATTATGGAAGAAATGAATCAACCACTTATGTCCGTCAATTACACCATATCTCTCGTCGAGGACTACCGATTCAATGGGTGGATTTTGTCCCGCATCATCGCGTGCCTGCCTATTACGCTGTGGCGGATTTATTAGTGATGCCTTCGATGGGTGAGGAAGCCTTTGGTCTAGTCAACCTTGAAGCGATGGCATCGGGTCTCCCTGTGGTCTCTGTGCGAACGGGGGGGATACCAGAGGTTGTTGATGATGGTGTGACGGGTGTGTTGATTCCCGGACAAAATCCAGTTGATGAGTTGGCAGAAGCGTGTAGCTTGCTTCTTTCCGATCCGGATCGGATGAAGGAGTATGGGTGGAATGGTAGGCAAAGGGTAGAGAAACATTTCACTTGGGAAAGGACAGTTGAGCAAACGAAAGCCTTGTATTCGCGACTTCAAATGATCTAAGTAGCAACCAAACGCCCTGGAAGGGGCGTTTTTTAATTGCCGAGTATACTTCCTTTTCGTATGAATCGGCGATTATGATACCGAAGATTGTTGATTAGATGAGAGAGGGGTGATTATACCTTGTCAGTCGATGGAAGTACCGGAGAATCCCTCGTCTTTTAGCGTTAACCACGGTAGGGAGGTTCCATGGAAAGCGATCATATTGAATCGAGGGAATAATGAAAAAATTATTTGTCAGGAAAATTAACGCAACGCTTGATAGCAAGTGCCCCATGTGGTATTATATGTACCAACTAATGTGATATTATCTAACATCAAAAGGGGAGGGATTCAATTGGAACAAGTAACATTGTCGATTGACTCCGTATGGGTCATGATTTGCGCTATCTTAGTCATTTTTATGCAGGCAGGTTTTGCTTTGTTGGAAGCGGGTTCTACCCGTATGAAAAATGCAGGACACGTTGCTGGTAAGCAAATGCTGAGCTTCTCAGTATGTGCCCTCGCCTTTTGGGCTGTGGGATATGGTGTAACCTTTGGAGCAGGAAATGCTTTTGCTGGATTAGAGGGCTGGTTCCTTGATCTAACGCAGGAAAAAGGTGCTTTGCCTTTGGAAATATCCTTTTTGTTTCAACTTTCCTTCGTAGCGGTTTCCTTATCGATTGCTTGGGGAGGATTTGCTGAGCGGGCGAAACTGGGCGTGTATGTGATCTTTGGAGCCTTATATACCATGGTGATTTATCCCTTGGTCGGTCATTGGATTTGGGGTGGCGGTTGGTTAAGTGAATTAGGTGCTCAGGATTTTGCGGGGTCAACCGTTGTCCACCTTCAAGGTGGGATTGCAGCACTGGTGGCGACCATGCTCTTAGGCCCACGTATTGGTAAGTTTAATACCAATGGTACACCCAATGCGATCCTGGGCCATAACCAAGTCTATACGGTACTCGGTACCTTAATTATTTGGGTCGGATGGTTTGGGTTTAATCCCGGAAGTACCCTGAGCGCTCAAGATGGCTTCTTTGGATATGTTGCCTTAACTACTAACTTAGCAGCAGCGGCAGGAGCGATAGCGGCGCTTGGTACGGCACGCTTGGTCGTAGGAAAAGCGGATATTACGATGATGTTAAATGGGGTATTGGCAGGTCTAGTGGCAATTACGGCGGCTTGTGCCTTTGTTGAACCCTGGGCAGCTGTCTTGGTAGGTGCAATCGCGGGTTCCTTGACGGTATTTACTTCGTTATATTTTGAACGCAAGGGGATTGACGATCCGATTTATGCCTTCTCGGTTCATGGGATTGCGGGGATATGGGGAACGTTATCAACCGGATTCTTTGCTTCCCCTCGCTTGATTGAGAAGACAGGGATCGGAAAAGCAGGGCTCTTCTACGGTGGCGGATTTACACAGTTAGGTGTACAGGCGGCAAGTATTCTTGCTGCAGGGATTTATGTAGCATTGGCTTCCTTTCTGATCCTTTGGGTACTGAAGAAATGGATGGGGTTACGGGTTTCAGAAGAGGATGAAGTCATGGGGCTTGATTTATCAGAACATGGTGCCTACGGCTATCCTGAACAATTGACAGACCCTTCTGCTCAAAATGCGGATAGTAGTATAAAGGTTTCTTGATCCGTTTAAAAGGGGCTGTAGCCATGAGGCTGACAGCCCCTTTTAAACGATTCGGAGAGTGGAGCTTCTTGATTTATAGAAATATTGGGTGGAATGGGAAGGTAGGTGAGGGGATGAATTATTTCTGGGAGAAAGAGAGTCAGACGTTGTTGATGGCGATTGACCAGGCAATGGATACGGAGACGTTACGTAAAATCCATCGAAAATTACCAGAAGTAGCGGGGAGTCTCGAAAAAAATGGATACTCTCCCACCGAGATTACATCGCGGATGGGAACCTGGCATGATGCGATTTTTCGTAAAGTATTAAAGCTGGCAGAAGAAAAATTCCTCAGACAAGGGGTATCGAACCTCCCGCGTTATTGTTGGTTAGTTCTTGGGAGTAATGGTAGAAGGGAGGCGACTTTTTGGACCGATCAGGATAACGCATTAATTTATGAGCGAGGAGAGCTCGATGCTGACGCGGCTGAGGAAATCATCGCAACGCTAGCGAAGGCGATGGTGGAAGGGCTTGCTGAAGCAGGGTACCCACTCTGCCAAGGGAATGTCATGGCGACCAATCCGCGTTGGCGGGGGACGCTGGAAGAATGGCGAAATCGCTTAAAGGAGTGGGTGAGTGATCCTCAACTCGATCATGCTCGATATACCATGATTGCATCGGATGCGCGAGCGGTTGCAGGGGATGCGGCTTTGTTCCAGCAATGGAGAACCGACTTTCATGCACTATTGGGACAGTATCCAGGAGTACTGATAAAGGAAGCGCAACGAGCAAGTTATCGGCGGATTCCTCTAGGTCCCTTTTCTCGCCTCTATACAGAAGTTCATGGTCCTTATGCTGGGAAGGTGGATATTAAGGAAGGCGGGTACCTACAGTTGGTGGAATCGGTCCGATTGTGGGCACTTCGTTTCCGTCTTGCCGAAAGTTCTACAAGCGAGCGTCTTAAAGGTATTTCTCAGGAATTAAGTTGGTCCATTGAAAAAGAAGAGCAGGTGTGGGGAGCACTCGATACCTTCCTTTGGTGGCGGTTATCGATTCATGCAGGGTGGGAGGACGGTTTGGTGAAAGAAGCAGATAATCACTTGGATCCGGAGCGATTGACTAAAAGGGAACGTAGTGAGCTAAAAGGCGCGATGAAAGTCGCTACCTCCCTGGGGAAAGAAGTGCATAAATGCGGTGATGATTGGGATGCTTCGGTTGGGTAAGTACAGGAGGATTGGGTTTTATGGACTGGAATAATCCTTTAACAGAGTGGATGCGTAAACGGGGATTGACACTATCTGGGATGGCGAAACAAGGGGATTTTCAAAGGGAGGCCTTTATTCGTTCGACAATTAGAGAGGCGAGAAATCGGGTTCATCTCGGAACTCCCCTTGTGGATATCTCTTTTGTGGTTTTTGATTTAGAAACGACGGGGTTCTATCCTCAACAGGGAGACCAAATTCTATCAATCGGATCCGTTCGTGTCACACATGGAAAAGTAGAGGATACACCACTGTTCCATACGTATGTTCAATGTGAAGAGGGCATGATACCAGCGGAGATCACGACATTGACCGGGATCTCCTCAAGTGATGTGAATGATGCTCCGCCTTTAAAAGAGGCTCTGGGTGAATGGTTACGCTTTATTGGGAAATGTACATTGGTAGCCTATGGCGCCCAGCATGATACGTCATTTATTCAAGTGGGTCTTAAAAAGTCCTGGTCATCAAAATTGCCTCACCGGGTAATCGATGCTTTACAAATGGTTCGTCTCCTTTACCCTGATTGGGAAGATTACTCGTTGGATGCTGCTCTTCGCTTTCATGAGATACCGATTGAAGGACGGCATACCGCTGACGGTGATGCGAAAATGACAGCAGAATTATGGGTACAACTTTTAAAGCGATGTCAGCAACAACAGATTCATACATTGGAAGATTTATATGCACGGGTTAGTCGAATGGTATGAAGGAGATAGAGTGAGGTACCAACCGAAAACGGGTTGGTTTTTTTATATTTTAGAAACCCTACTGGTCCGAGATACATCCATTAACATGACGGTGTTGGTACGGCGGAAACGAGTGTTCATCAAGTGGAAAATGATGCATAGAAGTAGGTAATAAACAGCTGGAGTTGGGACAGTTTGAAAATATCGAGTCGAGGGGAATATGCTCTGCGCGCACTGATTGTACTGGGATTGCAAAACAAACGAGTCATGTCCATTGCTGACATTTCAGAGAAGACTTTAGTTCCTCTAAGTTATCTCGAACAAATATTATTACAATTGAAGATGCTTGGTTACGTAACGAGTAAACGAGGGAAGTATGGTGGCTATCGACTTTGCCAAAATCCTGAGGAAATCGTGATCGGGCAAGTTATTCGACGATTAGAGGGCCCGTTGGCGCCGATGAGTTGTGTCAGTGTGACAGCTTATGAGCCTTGTCCATTAGAAGAGGGATGCTTATTAAAGCCGCTATGGGCATTAGTACGTGATGTAGTCGCGGATTTATTGGATCATACAACCTTAAGTCATTTGCTTCATAATCAATTGCCGCCATTTGAAAAGTCGGTTCATCCTGGATAGAGGATGGGCTTTTTTTATATAGTGAGAAAATGAACGTGGTATACATATCACAAAAATGAACCGGATATGCATGGGATGAAAGCGGATCGAATTCCTATTTTTCCAACAAGATCACGATGCATTATGAATAAAGTAGCCATGAGGTACCTGATTTGAAGATAGGAAGTGTGTGAACGATGTACATTAAGAAATGAAGGTGATCGGATGGGTTTGTGGAAGCCAGATCCTAGTTTTTACCCTTCGCCACGAGATGCCATGAAAGCACCTCAAGAGGAGTTAGCCTATGTGGTGGCCTTTAATCCCGACCAAGATAATCGGCCGGATGCACTTGCTGTGGTGGATACGCAAAAGGGGGAGATTGTCGGCTGGACAAAGATGCCTTATGTAGGGGATGAGCTTCACCATTTTGGCTGGGCGGCGTGTAGCTCGGCCCTTTGTCCCTATGCTCCACATCCTCACATCGAGCGACGGCACCTGGTGATACCCGGTATCCGTTCTTCTCGACTCTATATTATCGATGTGAAGGCAGATCCAATCCATCCCAAAATTATAAAAGTCATCGAGGCGGAGGAAATCGTAAAAAAAACCGGATATACTCGCCCTCATACGGTACATTGTGGCCCAGACGGCATTTATATCAGTGCATTGGGAGACAAAAGGGGCAAGGGACCTGGCGGCATCTTTATTCTCGATCATTCGACCTTTGAAATCGTAGGGAAGTGGGAGCGTGATCGGGGGCCGCAATATCTACATTATGATTTTTGGTGGCATTTGGGTCTAGATACGTTAATCAGTAGTGAGTGGGGAACCCCTGACATGGTGGAAGATGGGCTGAATCCCGAGCATCTCTTGGGTGGTCGGTATGGAAAACGATTGCACCTATGGGATTTGCGAAGTCGACGTCATTTGCAGGCCCTTGAGACAAATGAGCATGAGCAGATGGTGCTTGAATTACGTCCAGCCCATGACCCGCAGAAAGCGTATGGTTTTGCGGGAGTCGTCATTAATAATCAGGACCTGTCAGGTTCAATCTGGTTGTGGTGTCGAGAAAATGAAAAGTGGACGATGAAAAAGGTGATTCACATTCCTGCAGAGCCTGCTGATCCAGATCAGCTCCCCCCCATCCTAAAGGGTTTTAAAAGTGTGCCTCCATTAATAACGGATATTAACCTTTCGTTGGATGATCGTTTCCTTTATGTATCGTGTTGGGGGACAGGGGAAGTGCGTCAGTATGATGTATCCCAACCGGCTACACCGAAGTTGACGGCTACGGTTCGGCTTGGAGGAATTGCGAATCGAACCCCTCATCCAAAAGGAGGGATGCTGGGAGGTGGTCCACAAATGATTGAGGTAAGCCGGGATGGTCGGCGAGTTTTTTTCACGAATTCCCTTTATGCGAGCTGGGATGATCAGTTTTATCCTGACGGGATTCAAGGATGGATGGTGAAATTAGATGCCGATCCCACAGGGGGCTTAATACTCGATCCTGAATTTTTTATCGACTTTAGTGACCATCAATATCGAGCGCATCAAATCCGGCTAGCTGGAGGGGATGCCTCCTCAGATTCCTACTGGTTCTCATGAGTACGTGGTTGATGGTGGCGTTGATGGGGGCCTTTCATGGAATCAACCCAGGAATGGGATGGTTATTTGCAGTAGCATTAGGGTTGCAGGATAAAAGGAGGCGCTCGTTATTTCGAGCCCTTCCACCCTTGGCCTTAGGACATGGGGTGGCGTTGTTTTTGTGCTTGATGATCTACAGTATGAGTCAATTGTTGATTTCTCAGGATGTAATTCGCTGGTTAGCAGGGGTGACGCTCGTTGCATTTGGAATCATCCTATTGATTCGCCGGCAACACCCACGGTGGGTAGGTATGCGGGTTGGTTTTTGGGATTTAAGTTTGTGGTCTTTTATCATGGCGATGGCTCATGGTGCAGGGTTAATGTTAATCCCTGTGTTTCTCATCGGTCAAAACCATGCGACCATGCATGAAAGCCATGGGGAAGCAGCGATGTTTTTTAATTGGTGGGATTACCTTTCGGGAGTATTCCTTCATACCGGAGTATTTCTTCTTGTGACCACAGGAATTGCTTGGGTTGTTTATCGTTATGTTGGAGTCAAGTTCTTACGAACTTCATGGTTTAATCTGGACTTAATTTGGGCAATCGCCTTAATTATATCCGGAGTACTGGCACTTGTGATGTAGGTAAGTGGAGGATGGAAGATAAAAATAAAAACAAAGGCGGCTGTATTGCCTTTGTTTTTATTAATTTAGGGTGATAATTGATAATAAAGGATATTGATAATGGATAAATTAATAAGGGATAAATTGATTCTGTGAAGTTAACCATGTATGATTTATAAAAGGAGTGATGCGGGATGCGGGTTAAGATTCAACGAGAAGCCTTTGAAGGTGCAAATGATCGGGATTTGGTCTGCTCATGTATTGAGCCGGTTGTACAACAGGTTTTACAACAAGATCAAAAAGAGAGATTGCAAACCTATCACAAGCTCAATGTTGCACAAAAAGGGTTATTCTCATTTCAATTCTTATATGATCATGCTCAGTCAGTGGAGGAATTTTATTATTACACGATGTATGGCTTAACGCACCCCGAATTATGGGAGGAATTAAAGGGTGGAGCATCCATGGCAGAAGATGATGCGATGTTGTATGTCTACCTTTCCATCGAAAAAATATTAACCCCCAAGCTTCAGGAGATTGCTGGAGAGTGGAAGTGTGTTTCTAAACAGGATATTTGGGGAGATCATCAACTACGCATCACGATTGAAGGTTTGCATTATATGTACCACGATATTGCCACAGAAACCTTGGGTCGATATGGTAGCCGGATACGAAAAAATCCAAAGGAGTTTGTGGAAGTAATGTGATCATAGCTAGATCGTAAGGTTAGCATGAATGAGAATGACTCGTTGATCTTCAACATGTCTGATCGAGCCGACACTCCCAGTAGGATCCCTTTTGTAGTGCAAGTTGTTGTTATTCAAATTGTGAAAGAGTTGATGGATTTGTATACGGATCATGGAAACAACCATAAAGAAATTCCTTTGCCAGCGGGTCGACTTCATGTGTTTGCCAATGATGAAATATTCGCATCCCTAGGAGCAAAGGTTTATGATATGGCAGATAATAATTTAAGAATCCCAGGTAATATTCATATGAGTTATACACCGGATGCACATGTCGGAATCGGGACCTGTATAGGTACGACGGCTGTATGGGATATGGCGGATGGTTATGTTTCGCCATCCATTGTTGGTTCGGATATTGGTTGTGGGATGCGGGTTCATCTCACTCCGCTTTCGAAAGAGGATATTCTGGACAAGAAGGTTCGGAGGGAATTAATTCGTGCCGTGGAAAAGATGGTTCCAGTGAATAATCGCTCTGCCTCTACCTATCAGGATATTGATCTTGAAAAAGTAGTTACTCATGGATTAAAGGGGCTTCCGCAACAGTATATTCCCGACGCCTATACTCCGAATCGTAAGACATCGATTAGTCATGTGGAGAATGCCCAATTTACCTTTGATACCGATTATTTAGAATATATTCAGTCCCCACAGTGGGGGAGAGGAAAAAAACAGATTGGTACATTGGGCGGGGGTAATCATTTTATTGAATTTCAGGTGATCGAGATTGAAGAAGAACAACGAGAGATCGCTGACAAATGGGGGATGAAAGACGGTCAAGTCGTTGTGATGATTCATTCAGGCTCTCGTGCATGGGGGGCGATGATGGGGCGGGAGTATAAAAAGGATTTTGAAATCTGGATGAGTAAGAAGGGAATCGGTACCCGAGATCCGAATTTGGTCTTTGCTCCGATCAATACTGATGAAGGACAACGGTACTTAAACCTCATGTATTCAGCCCTTAATTATGCGGTGATCAATCGACATATGATCGCCTATGGCGTGTTAGAAGGGATGAAAGAAGTATTTGGTTCAAAGGTTGAAATGCCTGTTCTCTATGATTTGATGCACAACTACGCCCTAGAAGAGAAACACGATGGAAAATCAAGGCTCGTCCATCGGAAAGGTACTACACGTGCGCTACCACCTGGACATTCCTTAAATGCCACCCCCTATCAAGAAACGGGACATCCGGTACTCATCCCGGGCTCGATGGGGACAGCCAGTTATATTCTTGTCGGCCAATCAGAAGGAGTCAAAAATTATTACTCGGTTTGTCATGGGGCGGGCCGTATCCGTTCGCGTCGTGCCACCAAGGAACAAGTGACCGTGGATGAGTTTTCATCCTCGATGAAGGTGGGGACGGATGAGGAGATATTGGTAAACCACCGGTCATTACAGACGATCCTGGATGAGAGTCCCCAAGCCTATAAAGATGTTGACCAAATCATTGATTCCGTGGTGGGAGCAAATTTAGCAACGGTAGTCGCTCGTTGCCGTCCGCTTGCTGTGATCAAAGGGGTTTGATAGCAAAGAGATGCAAAGGACACGTGGGAATAAGTTTTGCCTAGTTTCAGGCATGCTTATTATCCCCAAGTTGGATGGCGGAGAACAAGAGACTTGCCATGACAAGGATGGTACAAAAAACAGGTTGAGTTGATCAACACACCTGGCCTAATTCAAAGATAATAATCAAGTATTAAATGTTTTATATAAAAACGCCCGCATATCATATGGTTGAGGCGTTTTTTATTTATGCTTCCAATAGAATAGGTGCTATAATAATGAAGTACAACAACACAATTATAGGAAGGGGAAATTGTTTTGACAGCTGAAAACAAACAACCGGCAAATTGGCAAGAGGAAGATTCACACTTATTTCAAGAGTGGGGCAGCTTATTTACACCGCGACAATGGGAGATGAAAGCGACAATATTAAATCTGCTACCTAAAAAGAAAGAAGAACCCTTTCATGTAGTGGAGATCGGCTGCGGATCCGGTTGGTTAAGTGAAGCGATTCTAGAAAAATTTTCTCAAGTCAATATCACGGCGCTAGATGGGTCGCCAGCGATGCTATCGACTACGAAGGAACGATTAAAGCCCTTTGAGGATCGTGTAGCCTATCAACTCTTTCGTTTAGAAGAAGACGCTTGGCTTGCTTCCCTGCAACAGAAAGTCGATGTTTTTGTGAGTAGTCTAGTGATACACCACTTAGACGATGAAGAAAAGAAGCAATTTTTTCAACAGTTGTACGATGCGCTTTTACCCGGGGGCGCTTTGGTTATTGCTGATCTAGTAAAGCCCCATCATCAACAGATTGAAAATCATTGGGCAGAAGAGTGGGACCATGTTGTCAAAGAACAGTCAAAGGATGCCTACGGGGATTTACGTGGGTTTGATGCGTTTGTAAAAGAAGAGTGGAATCTATATCGCTATCCAGATGAGTTGCTCGATAAACCTTCCCTTTTATCGGATCAGTTAAAATGGTTGGAACAAGCAGGTTTTCAAGGGGTTGATGTGAGCTGGTTAAAAGCAGGACATGCAATCTTTAGCGGATATAAGAAAAAATAGGGGTGCTAAGTTCATTCAATAAAACAGATAGTCATTATGGCAGATAAGTTTGCAATACAAACAAAATAGTATCAAATTAAAAAAATCCCGTCCTTCAGGACAGGATTGAAACGAGGGTCAGGGTTGATGGGGAGAGGGTTGTAAAAGGGCATCCATACGCTGACGAAGAGCGGTTGCAGCCAATTGCGGATCGGAGGCAGAGAGGATGGCAGAGACGACGGCGATCCCATCGGCGGATGTACGTACAAGGGGCTCCGCTTCGGTCAGTGTCGTTTCATTGATTCCACCAATGAGCACGATAGGAAGGGAGACAGAGCAGCGAATGTTTTCCACGATTTCTGGAGGAATGGGTGTGGCATCGGCTTTCGTCGCCGTGGGGAAGAGGGAGCCAACACCCAGATAGGCAGCTCCTTCTTCTTCTGCCCGTTGGGCTTCTTCGACTGTAGCAGCGGAGACACCGATCGGCATATCGGATCCGACGATATTACGAGCTTCTGTCAGCGGAAGGTCTGATTGGCCGATATGAAGCATATCAGCCCCGCTTAAATGGGCGATATCGGCCCGGTCATTGATGATGAAGGGAACCTCATAGAGTCGGCATAGTTTTGCCATTTTACGAGCCTGGTGAAGAAAGAAACCGGAATCGGCTTTTTTTAGGCGCAATTGCACGCAGGTTACTCCGCCTTTCAAAGCAGCTTCCGTACGCGCAAGTAAATGGGGCTGATCATCGGTAACTAAGTAGAGACCGAGATGCTTACGCATGATTGGAAATCCTCATCTTTCTCCATTGGGAAAGGGTTTGTGGATTCATATGGAAAATCTCGTCAAAGAATCGGATACGGAAAGTGCCAATTCCTTCGGTAGAGGAGAGAGAAGAGGCCGCCTTTTCACCAGCAACGCCAGTAGTTACGAGTGCCATAATAGCTGATTCAAAAGGGTTTATTCCACTTGCGAGACAACTTGCGGTAAGGGAAGTTGCCATGCATCCGGTTCCGGTGACTTGGGGGAGAAAGGGCGTGCCATTTCCTACATAAGCTTCCTGTTCGCCATTGGTGATATAGTCCGTTGAGCCACTAACAGAGATGGTAGCTTGTGTCTGATGAGCAAGTTCACGGAAGGATGGGATAAAGGCATCCAGTTCATCTCCCTCAGCGTCGACGCCACGGCCACCGCGATACCCACAGAGGGTGGCAATTTCTGACCGATTGCCTCGGATGACTGAAAATCGAAGGTGGCTCATCAGTGTCTCAAGTAGTTGGAATCGGTAGGACGTGGCTCCAGCCCCGACTGGATCAAGAATAATCGGTATCCCTTTTTCATTGGCTGTCTGTCCGGCAATGAGCATGGCTTCTTGTTGTGAGGAATTCGGTGTACCGATATTGAGGACAAGGGCCTGGCTTAGGGCAGTCATCTCCTTTGCTTCTTGGGGATCGGAGCTCATGACTGGGCTTGCTCCACACGCAAGTGTGATATTGGCGCAATCTTGTATGGTGACCTGATTTGTTATGTGATAGATGATTGGATTTGCTTGACGGATGCCATTCCATTGCTCCCAATTAATCATGGTTTTTTCCTCCGATCTCAAGGGTTTGCTGCCATGCATAAAAGTGATGTATAGGGCTATTGCCTTTGCCCACAGGGAACGCATGACGTATGGCATTGGCTACATAGCGCTTGGATCCTTCAACGGCTTCCTCAAGAGAATGTCCTTGAGCAAGATGGACGGTAAGGGCAGACGACAGACTGCACCCTGTCCCGTGCGTGTGACGAGTAGGTATGCGTTCCCCAAAAAAGCAGGCACCGGTGGAGAGAACATCGCTAGGGGAACCATCTAAATGACCGCCTTTGACAAGGACATGGGTGCCTAGTGTCTCAGCTAATTCTGAAGCCGCCTCTTTCATCTCATCGCTATTTTTGATCGAGCGTCCTAGCAGTACCTCAGCCTCTGGAATATTGGGTGTGATCAGATCAGCCAAGGGGAGTAGTTGTGTCGTTAATGCTTCAAGGGCGTCCTTAGCTAGCAGAGAATCGCCAGACTGTGCGACCATAACGGGGTCAATCACAAGGGGCTGGGGAGATATTTCAGAGAGGACCTCTGCAATTCTCTCAATGTTGTTGGCGTTGCCTACCATGCCGATCTTTACCCCATGAACGGGAATATCGTCAAAGATGGCACGTATTTGCGCTTCGATCAGATCGGGTTCCAGTTCGTGGACAGCTGTTACACCACAGGTATTTTGTGCAGTAATGGCTGTAATGACGCTCATTCCATAGGCACCTAATGCGGAGATCACTTTTAAGTCCGCTTGAATGCCAGCACCTCCACCACTATCACTACCTGCAATGGTTAAGATATGTTTCATCGGTTGTTTCACCTCTTTACAAGAATCATCGATGATGTTGTACCTAAAGGGCCGCTCCAATTTTGGAGCGGCCCTTTAGGTACAAGTGGTCAGCTCCACTTTCCTACGCTGGTGTTAACCAGATCAGGTTCAAAGGGTCCAAGTTTCCTTGTCTCAATCAATTGATTCCCCTAGTGGATGATCGAAGAATTCATTTTTTATCAACCTACCATACTTTGTTGAGAGCGTCAAAAAGGAAGGAAATGAGTTTATTTTTATATCATCGCGAAGAGTTGTGATAGGTACCCCCGTACTACTATCAGCATAGGATATCAGTGGAAAGGGGGAGGAACTTGTGTTTGCGATTGAGATGATTGATGTGTTAAATGGGATTCTTTTGACTGCCTCGTTATCCTTAGGAATCTATAAATACTTGCTTGATATTAAGAAAACAAAAAGAGTAGTACCCAAAGAGAAAAAGCGCCGCTATCCAAAGCGACGCCCATAAACCTGGGGGAGTCATCCTCCCCTTACCATCATTATAATTTTTAACTGATTGATTATTCCCACCGAATGGGCTATGTGTCAATTAAACAACCATCGTAGGATTATATATTTCCAAGAGAAATATGCTGTTACTCACGATAACAAGGGATTCCTCTTAAATGGTGTTCATCGTGGCGTTATTCTTCTTCTAAGGGGATGACTGCGATGGTGAAGGTGCCGGTTACCGTGTTGCCATTTGTGTCGTTTGCAGTACAGGTGACGGTTGTGACGCCGATAGGGAAAAAGGAACCAGAAGCAGGAGAGCAGGTAACTGTGAGGGTACCAGGGCAGTTATCAATTGCTGTGGGGGTCGGATAAGTAACAAAGGCACCGAAGCTGTTTGTAGCATCGATATCCATATCGTTAAGCCCATAGAGGAGAGGGGGATCGATATCATTCACGGTGACGGTAAACGTGCAAGTTTCCATATTGGTTGCATCGAGGTCGCTAGTAGCGGTGCAGGTAATGGTTGTGGGTAGCCCAACAGTGACTTCCGCTGGATCACATGTAATAGTAACGTTGGGACATTGCTGTGAATTCGGGAGTGGGACGGTGGCTTTACAGGTGCCTTTATCGTTGTTGAGAATTTGATCGGAACAGGTGAGTGGGTTGACGCAAGAATTGAGCAAGATGGATATCGTATCTTCGTCAAAGTTAGCACTGGCAAGATCCGGTGTCCCATCTCCATTAAAATCTGCACTGGTAAGTGCAAAGGGGAGACTTCCGACAGCAAAGGTGGTTTGTGTTTGAAAGGACCCATCCCCATTGCCTAATAAAATCGAGACGCTTTCGCCATCGTTATTAGCCACAGCAACATCGGTAAACCCATCACAGTTGAAATCGTTATGGATGATTCCAAAAGGGACATTGCCGACCGCGAAGGTGGTTTGCGTTCCAAAGGTCCCATCTCCATAGCCTAGCAAAACAGAGAGAGTAGCGTCGTCCACATTGGTAACCGCAAGATCTTGAATCCCATCTCCATTAAAATCAGCGATGGTCATTCCGGCAGGGTTCATGCCAACGGCAAAGGTGGTTTGCGTCCCGAAAGTGCCATCTCCATTCCCTAGTAAAACAGAGACGGTTCCATCGACGCTATTCACAACGGCAAGGTCAGGGATGCCATCAAAATTAAAATCGGCACTTTGAATTCCCCGTGGACTATTGCCGACCGCGAAGGTGGTTTGCGTTCCAAAGGTGCCATCTCCATTGCCTAATAAAACAGAGAGAGTCGCGTCATTAAAATTGGTCACGGCAAGGTCTTTGGTGCCATTGAGATTAAAATCCGCACTGGTGAGTAAAAATGGGTTATTCCCTACAGCGAAGGTGGTTTGCGTCCCGAAAGTACCATTTCCAATTCCTAATAAAACGGAGACGCTCCCATCATCACGATTGGTTGCGGCAAGGTCAGGAATGCCATCCCCGTTAAAATCCGCATGGGTAATTCCGGCGGGGTTCATGCCGATAGCAAAGGTGGTTTGCGTCCCAAAAGTACCATCACCATTGCCTAGTAAAACAGAGATGGTCCCATCGACGCTATTCACAACGGCAAGATCTTGAATCCCATCAAAATTAAAATCCGCATTTGTAATGTCGAGGGGAGCTGATCCTGTATCATAAGTGATTTGATTAGTAAAAGATGGACAAACCATGTAAAAAGTCCTCCCTCGGTGTATTCACCTAATATGCATTTGCCTGCATCGTATGTAAGACAGGGTTGGGGGGTTCTTCATTGGTGAAGATGTCCTCGATAGGGGAGTAAATCCATAGGGAGGACATCTTTTTGTGTGTCCATCAAAAATAGCCGCTTAGTGGGGCAAAGCGGCCTGAATAAAAGTAGATGAAATGATTTCGATTTGTATCGAAAATCTTCCCAAAACGAAGAGAGTCGGGAATCACACGTTAGCGTAATCGATTTCCGTTGCATCCGAACCGGAGTTTAGCGTGGTTTTTGTCAGTAGACGGGAGGTTTTTCATCTTTATGTGTAAGTGTAGATGGAAGTCTTAAGAACTGCTGGGTCTTCTTCTGCCGAATGAAGCTTTACCAATGGTCGTGGTGGCTGTTACGTAATCCAACTGGATGTTTCTTCGCTCCAGTGTCCTTGCGAATGCAGGTCTTACTTTGGTATATACGTAACGGGCAAGGTTTTCAATGGTAGGGGCAAAATCTACACGTAAAATCGGTTTGCTCGCTGTGGGGGGTACATCTATCCCTCGTTTTACAATGGTTTTATTATTGAGTTGGTTTCCCACACTGCGATTAAAGAGTGAAGTTACTAAAAGAATGTCTACGACAAAAATACCGGATAGGTTTTTTTTACTAAGCGCAACATTTACCTCAAGCAACGGATAGGCTATAACCTGGTCAGAACCTGGCATTACCCTCTCTGAATACATCGGGAAGGGTACGAGTAGCTCTGAAAAAGTGGTTTCTTTTTTTTGAATGACTCTCCCTTGTAACGCATTTCTTTTCAACCTTTTATTACTCATTTTAGACATCCCCTTTGTCATTCTTTAATCACGTGAAAGTCGCCCACTAAGGATAGTATGAAAAAAATAAGGGATGTGCTACATCGATTAGAAATAACGGGGTGCAGTCTGTCATCGAAGTGTGGGATATTGGGTCTTGGATGAAGCCTTACTACATAGGATGAAACAAACATGGAGTAGACGAGGTGGGTAAGTTGTTGAAAAGGTCAAAGGGATTCCGTCGTGCTCCACGCAAGAGAGGGTATTTCATTATTATCATTTTGGGACTGCTTGGCTATGGTGCTTTTTATACGATCGAGAATGAAGCGGAGGTTACGTTGATTAAATTGGCGAAGGCACGCGTGCAAAATATTTCCCAGGAATGCATGACCAAAGGGATCGAGGAAATGCGCCGCTCCCTGGGGCCTGAGCTAAACAAAGTGATGACCATTAATAACAAAGATCAACACGGTTACATCATCAGTGTAGATCCCTTGATACAAGCAAAGATTTACGAAATTGCGAGTAAAAATATGCACAAGCAAATGAAGACCATGGAACAAGAAGACTACGGTATTCCCTTAGGTGCGGTTCTTCAAAGTAATTTATTTTCCGATGTGGGCCCAGATATTCCGTTAAAAATATGGCCTAAAGGTTCTACGAATCTCGATATGGATACAAAAATTGAGTCAGCAGGGATCAATACGGTAAAAGTAACCCTCTATCTACAAGTCACCAATGAAATTGGTACCTTAGTCCCTCTTACCAAGGAAAAAGATATCAAAGTAAAATACCATTATCCTATTGCTTCACAAACGATGATGGGAGAAGTTCCCGAAAATTATTATTACTATAATAACAATGGAAAGAATCAAGGCATGGAAGGGCCGATCCCTGTCGTGCCGTCAAACGGAACGAGAAAGAATTAAGTAAGGGATAACGAACGCAAAAAAAGTAGCGATACCCGGTGTCGCTACTTGATCTCAAGTCATTTATATTTATTGTAATTAATCTGACGGGCTGGTTGTTATAACAAAAACACCTTGAGTTGCTCCCTATGCAATCTCAAGGTGTTTTTATAATTACTGGGCAGATGGCCTCGAAATCTCCGGATGCTCCCTTTACCCTTAGAAGGAAAGGTTCAATCCATGTCATCCCTTATCGATAAACTTGTGCGAACCGTCACAGTTGGGCATTTTTTGCGAGTGACCACAGGTGCAATCATTTAATCCCTTTCCATCGAGAATTTGTTGGGTGTATTTTTCAATTCTGGACGATCGCGTTTTGGATTGTTTTGCTTGAGAAAAATAACGAATATATACTCGTTGTCTTCCAGGTGTTAATGCTTCAAACGCCGTTTTCAAAGCAGGAATTTTATCGAATTGATAGAGTAGCTCCTCAGGGATACTCAACTCCTTAGGCTTTTTTAGTTCCACTTCTAAACCGGCTTTTTCAACTTTAATCGCTTCATCAATATAAGCTTTCAAGGTCATTTCCATGTCGATGATCTCCTGAACATGGGTAAACCGAATCTGACGGGCCGCCTGTACATTTTCCGTCTGTTGGATGAGTATCCCCTGGGCATCTTGTAATAAAACCCCTTTATAAAATAGAAGCGCACAATATTCTTTAAAGCCATGGATTAAAACGATGTTCTTCTTCTCAAAGGTGTAACAAGGATGCTTCCATTTAAATTCTTCGGTCAGATCACAGTCCAGTACAATCTTTCTTAACGCCTCAAATTCTTTCTTCCATTTATCGGCCTTATTTAAAAAATCGTCAACCTTCGGATTCAGTTTACTAGGGGTCATCTGAATAACACCTCTCTTCAATGGTTGATCGCTAAATGAGGCAGTCCTCTGCTTTCCCCAGAATATACCACCGGTATGTTTCTTCGCAACAACATCATCGAAGGAAGGGGGAGATCGGTCCCGATGCATCCCTATCATTGAAATCGCAATTTCCCTCGATCGAATGCAGCGTGTGTTGAAATATCTTGGCAGGTTATCGAATAGCCAATCCGAAATAAATAAACTAGTTTGCAACACAGACATTATCCGCTTTTCAAATCAACGAATTCTATAAAGAAAACGCTTTGACGCCCAGGTGTGAAGGGATGTCAAAGCGTTTTCTGGAGAGGACCTTATTGTTGATTCTTTTTCTTTGTATAATGACCCGCTAGTAAGACGGTAGCCACAATCAGTAGAATGAGTCCCCATTTAAGAATCGGTTGCTCGGCAAAAAATAGACGAGTTAAACGGTCATCGGTTACCATTTTACCTGCTGTATAAGCGAGTACGCCTGCTCCGATGGAGATGATCATCGGAAATTTTTCGATCCATTTTAAGATGACGGTGCTACCCCAGACGACGATTGGAATGCTGATTAACAATCCAAGGATGACAAGCAGGTAGTTACTGTGCGATGCACCGGCTACAGCGATTACATTATCAAGCCCCATTACTGCATCCGCGATGATGATGGTTTGAATGGCTCCCAGGGTACTTTGTGCTGCTTTTACCTCGGGATCACTCTCTTCAATGAGCAGTTTGTAGGCGATCCAGATGAGTATGAGTCCACCAACGAGAAGAAGGCCAGGAATTTTAAGTAGCCAAACAACGGCCAGAGTTGCTAAGGCGCGGATAACGACGGCGCCAATGGTCCCCCATAGGATAACTAATTTTTGTTTGTCTTTAGGCAAGTTGCGTGCTGCGAGCCCAATCACGATGGCATTGTCGCCAGCTAAAACTAAATCAATAATAACAATGGTAAGAAGTGCTTGGAAAAACGCGAGTGAAAAGAGTTCCATCCAATTTAACCTCTTTCTACACAGTATTTTAGAGTGATAAGAACAAACAAAAAGACCCTTACCAAATAACGGTAAAGGTCTTGCTAACAACACAATGGTTGCCAACAAAGCCGGGGGTTGATCCCCGTAATGACGACTTTGTTGTATCAGCTACTCCCCTTTAAAGGAAGGAAACTTCTATTCGTTTATTCTTACCCTCATACTATGCCACATTACCAATCACGTCAAGTGACTAATCTGTGTACGGCAAGTACAAGGGAATGGGCGGCTAATTTGTGCCATCATGTAAAGCTGTACATAGGATGGAGGAGGTGATTTATCTATTGAGAGGAGTGAATGGATGTGAAAGGAGTGATCCTGGCAGGGGGAACAGGGTCTCGTCTATTCCCTTTAACGCAGGTTACTAATAAACATTTGCTTCCTGTAGGAAGATATCCCATGATTTATCATCCGTTGTTTCGGATTATTGAGTGTGGTATCCGAGATATTTTGATCGTCACTGGACGAGAACATATGGGGGATGTTGTTCGTCTGTTAGGAAGTGGTGCGCGTTTTAACGCTCGATTCACCTATAAAGTACAAGATCAACCGGGTGGCATAGCACAGGCACTTGCGTTAGCAGAAGATTTTGCTGGTTCTGAGCGGATCCTTACCATCCTAGGTGACAACGTTTTTGAAGACTCTCTCGTTCCTTTTATCACCTCCTATAAGGAACAGCAGGAGGGAGCAAAGCTATTGTTAAAAAAGGTGGATCATCCCGAACGATTTGGTGTAGCCGAGGTGGATGGAGAGAAGATTCTACGGATTATTGAGAAGCCGACTAAGCCAACCAGTTCCATGTGCGTGACAGGTATCTATCTCTTCGATTCCCAGGTATTTAACTATGTTAAAAAGTTAGTGCCTTCTGAACGTGGTGAATTTGAAGTGACAGATATTAATAATTTATATATTCAACACAGCCAGCTTACTTTCGATGTTCTTCAGGGATGGTGGACGGATGCAGGTACCCCCGAATCGCTCTTACGGGCCAATCAATATGCTCGTCAAACCGACCTTACCTTCTCGATGAAGGAGGAAACATGATGCGCAGAGTCTTGGTGACGGGCGGTGCTGGTTTTATAGGGAGTCATTATGTTCATCATCTACTTTCTTCCCATTCCGACATTGAAGTAATTAACGCCGATGCGCTCACATACTCTGCCAATTTACAGAGCTTAGCTGATATTGAATTGGATCCGCGTTATCGCTTTATACAAGTGGATTTAGCCAATCAGCAAGAGGTCGAAGAATTGTTTGCGAATCCAATTGATGAAGTGGTTCACTTTGCTGCAGAGAGTCATGTGGATCGTAGCATTCAAGGTGCTGAAGCTTTTATTCGTTCGAATATATTAGGAACCTATCGCTTATTAGAAGCGATTCGACATGCTGGAAACCTTCAAAAAATGATTCATATTTCGACGGATGAAGTATACGGTAGCATCATGCAAGGGCGTACCAAAGAGGGAGAAGCTTTAGCTCCGGGGAATCCCTATTCCGCAAGTAAAGCCGGATCGGATTTACTTTGCTTGGCCTATTTCAATACCTATCAAACTCCTGTCGTCCTCACCCGCTGTACCAATAACTATGGCCCATGGCAACATCCGGAGAAGTTTATTCCCAAATCCATTCTTCATGCCT
This sequence comes from Marininema halotolerans, assembly GCF_900116235.1. Classification (GTDB taxonomy): domain Bacteria; phylum Bacillota; class Bacilli; order Thermoactinomycetales; family DSM-45169; genus Marininema; species Marininema halotolerans. The sequence goes on from NZ_FPAA01000004.1 coordinate 251,803, forward strand.
TGGAAAATCAGCCTCTTCCTTTGTATGGGACAGGGACACAAGAGCGGGATTGGATCCATGTGACGGATCACTGCATGGGGGTCGACCGTGTAAGGGAAGCCGGTCGTGTCGGTGAAGTCTATCACATCGGTGCCGAGCAACCCGTTTCTAACCGATGGATTGCTGAAAACATTCTGGACCAACTTGGGAAACCTCACTCATTGATCCAGCATACGAAGGATCGTCTTGGTCATGATTACCGTTATTCCTTGCAAACCACCAAGATGCGTGAGGAACTCGGCTGGGAACCTTTGATCTCCTTAGAACAAGGGTTAAAGGAGACGGTGGCATGGTATCGGCAACGGTGGGAGAGAGGAGAGGGCAACGCATCATGAAGGTTTGGGTAACGGGTGCAGGGGGTCAGTTAGGAAAGGATATGGTGCGAATCCTTGGAACATCCCATCAAACTGTCGGCTTTAGTCGATTGGGATGGGATGTAGCGCAATCTGGTATCAGTCAAAAGCTACTAGCCATGGATCCGCCTGATGTTGTGATCCACTGTGCAGCATTTACGCAGGTGGACGGAAGTGAGGAAAACCAAAGAGAAGCTTTTCGGGTGAATACCTGGGGAACCCATCAGCTGGCGCAGTCATGTAGAGTGTTAGGAATTCGGTTGGTCTATATCAGTACGGATTACGTATTTAGCGGTGAAAAGGCAATCGGATATGTCGAAAGTGATTGGCCAGCACCCATCAATGTATATGGCAAAACCAAAGCGATGGGTGAAAATTGGGTGAGAAAACGTTGTCCCAATCATTTAATTCTTCGCACTGCTTGGGTATATGGCCATGGAGGAAGTAATTTTCCTAAGGGGATTATGCAACGGGCGAAGCAAGGGGAAGTTGTTCGAGTCGTGGATGATCAAAGAGGTTCACCCACTTATACCGTGCATCTCGCAGAAAAGACAAAGGAACTGATTGAATCGCCATTGACAGGAACCTTTCACATTGCTGGAAGTGGCGATTGTACCTGGTACGAATTTGCTTCCGAGATATTTAGATACGCGGGATATTCTCCCGCCTCATTAGTACGAATCTCGAGTCAGGAGTTGGATCGAAAAGCCAAACGACCCTCCATATCGATTCTGCGCACCGAACGACTCCCTGAAAAAGGAGTGGACCCACTGACTCATTGGAAGGTCGGACTTGATGATTTTTTTGCTGAAAAGGCGGTGGTGAAAGATGATTAATGGTGTGGTTTTTAAAAAGTTAGTAAAGCATTGTGATGACCGAGGTACCTTCATGGAGATCCTGCGCGATGATGAACACCTTCTGGAGCGATTTGGACAACTGTCCGCTTCACTTTCTTATCCCGGTGTGATCAAAGCGTTTCACTATCATGAGCAACAAGATGACCTCTGGTATTTTCCAGTAGGGAATGCACAGGTTGTCCTTCATGATCTAAGATCGGAGTCACCGTCGAAGGGAGAAACTGCAGTTTATTATATGGGAGAGGAGAACCCCTCCTTATTGTTGATTCCGAAAGGGGTTGCACATGGGTATCGTGTGTTAGGGGAGAAACCCGCCATGATTGTTTATATTACAACCCGATCATACAACCCAAAGGAACCCGACGAAATGCGCATCCCCTATGACGATCCAACGATTGGATTTACTTGGGAAACGCAGTATCGATGAAGATCTGGATTCTTCCTGATAAAAAATCCCTTCTCTCGTACCTACCCACAATGATTCAAGGTGAAGAAAAACCCACGATAGAACAAATGTTCTATCGTGATCGAGATGAAGGCGAAAATCAAAGTTTAGCTGCCTTTGTTGCCACAATTTCTCGCCTTCAAGGAAAAGGCCTTTCATTGCATTGGGTAGGTGATATTGATAACGATTCCCCATGGAAAAACCATTTAACTGATCCCCTTATCCTTTACCTCGATTCTCTCCCTAAGGTGGTAGCGCCTCCATTTAGTAAGGCCGCCAAGGTAGTTGTCCCCTCTTATTATTTAAAGGAGAGGATGGAGCGAGGTGGCCTCTTTCCCCCTGAGACATTGGAACGATTACAGCCCATGCTGTCACCCGATACTCCTTCAATTTTGCGACAGGGATCATCGAATAAGAAACCACGTCAACGTCGAAGATTGCTCGTGATTGAGGAGTATGTGACCAATCATGAGCGTCAAAGACTGCAGCGATGTGTCCGCACCGTGCAAAAACGAGGATTTCCCCATTTTCGCATGGTGACCATTCCCCTTATTCATCTCTTGCAAGGAAGGCCGATTCCGCCTGTTCATATGGTCTTCACTGGTGGGGAAGCATCCACTTCCCTCTCTTTATTTCATCTTGTACTGATGAATCAAGGGATCCCGATTATTACCACGGATCAGGGAGATCGGGGAGAGTGGGTCTTACATGGCCATACCGGCTACTTATTAGGGAAAAAGGATACAAAAAAAGACTGGAGTTACTATCTGACTTCGATGGTGAAAGATTCGACGATGCGCCGTGATTTTGCGCAAAATGGTCACCTACTCATTGCGTGGTTGCGAGACCAACAAATGAAGGCCTGAAAGTGGGGGAGGTTCTATGGATCCGACAATTAGCATTGTGATCCCTATCCATGGACAGCTTCACTATACCAAGCAATGCCTAGCGGCAATTCATCGTTTTACTAAACTTCCCTATGAAGTGATTCTTGTCGATAATGGCTCTGCTAAAAAGACTGCGCAATTTGTAACGATTCAAGATCATCGGATGGGTGAGAGGGTACGAGGGTTGCGGAATGATGTTAACCGAGGGTTTGCAGCAAGCATGAACCAAGGGATGCGACAAGCAAAGGGGGACTATCTCGTTCTTCTCAACAATGATACGTTACCTTCGTATCGCTGGGCAGAACAACTTCTGGCACCTTTTAGGCAAGATCCTTCCGTTGGAATGACAGGTCCGGTTTCCAACCGGGTAATTCCTGAACAAAAAATTAAAGTATCGATTACGCGCAGAAAAGCCATTCACCGCTTTTGTCGACGGTTTAATCAAGCGAACCCCGCTCGGTGGCGAGAAAGCAAACGTCTTTCGGGATTTTGTTTGGCACTCCCTCGTCGGGTATGGCAACGAGTGGGCGAGTGGGATGAATGTTTTGGCCTTGGGACCTATGAAGATGATGATTATAGTTATCGCATTCGCAAAGAGGGTTTGCGGCTAATCGTTGCTGGTGATACGTATGTCCATCATTTTGGTAGCCGTAGCTTTCGCAAGCGGGGTAGTAAGGAGTTTTATAAAATCCTTGGACAAAATCGGCGGTATTTCCTCCGAAAGTGGAATCTATCGACGCCACCTGGGGGTCTCATCTAATCGATATATTCGCTATCCTCTCTAGGAGGTGCACACATCGAGTGAAGGCCATCTTTCTACCAAGTACGATTCGAAAACCCTTTGCTTTTATCGATCATTGTATTGAAAAAACGCTGGACAAGGTGGGGGTTCACCCTTTGGTACACCTGCCGGGGAAGGGGTTTGCGAAAAGAATTCGCCAATCCATCCAACAATTTCAACCGGCCTTTTTATTGGCCAATTTAGGTTGCCGGTTAACCTCTCAGGAGCTAGAGGTGATCCAATCCTTATCGATTCCTACGGTGATCTGGTATACGGATGATCCCTATGCAATTGATCAGTCGTTGACGACCTGCCGCTTCTTTGACTATATCTTTACCAATGAAGAGGCGGCCATCTCCGTTTATCAAGGAGCCGGCTGCGACAATGTCTATCATCTTCCCCTAGCAACTTCTCTTCCCACCTTCACCCCACGAAAAATAGCTTTACGATACCAAAGTGATGTCCTGATACTTGGCTCTGCTTTTCTGAATCGGTTAGAGGAAGTGGATTTTCTTGCTAGGCGGCTTCCTTCATCCACCTTAAAGATTGTTGGGCCAGGGTGGCGTAAACTTTCCAACTACCGTAGATTACAGGATCGGATTCGCGGGGGATGGGTTGATCCGAAGGAGGCCGCCCGGTATTACTCCGGGGCAAAAATTGTCCTCAACATTCACCGTGCTGCCAATGATCCACACCTGGGTCAGAATCGACAGGGGGTAGCAGCACTGACGCCAAATAATCGCTTGTTTGAAATTGCCTCCTGTCGCGCCTATCAATTAATGAGCTACCGTCCAGGGATCACATCGCTTTTTGCGGGTGGTGAAATTGATACCTATAATGGACGCGATGAACTCCCTGAACGCATTCGGACCTTGCTAAAGCAAGAAAAGTGGCGCCAGGAATCTGCTGAACGTGCGTGTGCCCTCACTTGGCAACAGCACCGCTATGTTCATCGCATTCAGCGCATCCTCAAGGAACTACCATTCGAGTCGGTGAAGTGGAAATCCGCACGTTGACTGGGTAAACGGGGTTTCCCCTCGCGAGGTAGATTCATATCGTGGCTGTGATAGGAGGTGTCGACGACAATGGACCAACAAGGCATTACTCTATGGTTTACAGGACTATCTGGGGCAGGAAAGACAACAATCGCTCTTCATCTAGAAGAGCGATTGCAGCAAATGGGGATACGAGTGAAGCGACTGGATGGAGATGAAGTTCGTGCACGGTTGGCTCCTGATCTTGGTTTTACCAAGAAGGATCGCTATACCCATATTGAACGAGTCGCCTATGTTGCTGATCTATTGACACGATATGGCGTCATCGTATTGGCCTCCTTTATTTCACCCTACCGTGAAATGAGACAATTGTGTCGTGAGCAGATTTCATCCTTTGCTGAAGTTTACGTCAACTGCCCACTTGAAGAGTGTATTCATCGCGATGTGAAGGGGTTGTATGCACGGGCATTAAAAGGGGAGATTCCCCATTTCACAGGCATCAGTGATCCATACGAACCCCCAGTAACCCCTGAGCTCACTCTCGATTCCAAACGGGAGACGCCAGAAGAAAGTGCCAATCGTGTCATGGATTTTCTTCGAAAAGAAGGATATATCCCCTCCCAGACACCGAATGAAAATGAAGTGAGGTAGGGGGATATAGAGAGCGATGCTCCTAAAAAGGGCATCGCTCCCTCTGCCTTACTTACGATCCATTGCGTGGCGATTGTTTATCACTGTGAGCGCCTTGCTGTTGGATCGTGGCATAGATCGAGTCTAACTGTTTCCAATGATTCTCCACCGCAGCACGTCCCTCTGATGTAATACGGATGGTTGTCTGGGGGATTTTTTTTCGTAAAAAGTGCTTATCAATAGCGACAAGTCCCCCTTTTTCTAATTTAGCGAGGTGGGAAGAGAGGTTTCCCTTTGTTAATCCGGTCAGCTCTTGTAGAAAAAGGAATTCAGCCAGGGTACAGGCAGACAATGCGGTGAGCACGGCAAGGCGCGCTGGCTCATGGACTAACTTATCCAAGCGTGCTAATTCTTTATAGGGTAACATTTCCGAATTGCCTCCTAAATCCAAATTCACTCTCAATATAATGGATCTAATAATTTATATCAATAACCAGTTTGCGATATAGACTTTATTTTAAATGCGATGTCACCGAAAAGCCCTGCTGAAATGATCAGCAGGGCTTTTCGGTGAAAAGAATTGATAAAACTGGTACACTAAAAAGGTAGGCAGTTATACGAACAAACCCACACTTTTACTTTTTGTTGAGGTCTTTTTCGTCGACGAACCGGATCCGATCCAGTTGGTCTTTAACTTGCCCACGAATCCCCTTTAAGTAAATCTCACGGAGACGGTGTTGTTCCTTTTTCTCAGCTGGAGTTAGACCCTCTCCCTTTTGTTTTTTGGCCAGGGCGTTAATCCGCTGGAGTAATTCATCCGTAATCATGAAACATCACTCCTCCTCTGAAGGATAGCGAAAAGAATGTGATTTAGCAAGGGAGGACCGATGGAGGATGCAGGGTATTATTTATGCTCGCGTCAGTACAAAAAGACCCGAACAAGAAACCAGTTTAGAACGGCAAGTGGCTGATTTAAAGGCATTTGCCGTTGCAGAAGGACATACTGTCCTCGAAGTTATTACGGAGCAACACAGTGGCTTTGATTTAAACCGAGAGGGATTATACCAACTGTTGGATCGGATTAAATTCCATCGAGCCGAAGCCGTTCTTATCCAAGATGATACGCGCTTGGGAAGAGGAGAAGCGAAACTGGCCGTCCTTCATCAGTTACATCGACTCGGTTGTACGATTATTAGCCAACAACAGGGTGGGGAACTTGAGCTAGAAGCAGGTGAATCGACGGTTCTTCACATTATGGCGAAGGTGGAGGAATTACAGCGCAAGTGGATGAATCAAAAAATCTCTTGGGGAATGCAGCGGGCGATTCGGGAGAAAGGATACAACCCTTCTCGTAATTTAAAGAATCATGGCCAAGGGGGACGGGAGAAAAAAGAGCTCCCTGTGGAACAAATTGTCGCTTTAAAGGAAAAGAAACTTACCTTTGAAGAGATTGCAGCGACCCTCCAAGGGTTTGGCTATGATGTATCCCGGGCCACCGTTCATCGACGCTATCGTGAGTGGAAGAATGCACAAGGCATCGAAGGGGAAGTCTCTGAACCATAGAAATAAGAAAAAGGTAGGTGCCCATTTATGGTCAATTGGAATCGAATGAAAGAGTTAACGCAACTCCCTGGTGTCCCTGGAGCGGAGGGAGAAGTGCGTGAAGTGCTCAGCCAATACATAGCGAACAGCACATCGGAGATGCTCCAGGATCGTTTAGGTGGGTTATTTGGCGTTCTCCGTGGTAAAGAAAAATCCCCGAAGGTAATGGTAGCGGGGCATATGGACGAAGTTGGTTTTATGGTGACTCGCATTACAGAGAAGGGATTTCTTAAATTCCAAACCCTAGGTGGCTGGTGGAGTCAAGTAATGCTGGCTCAACGGATCCAAGTAGTCACTCGGAGTGGAAAACGAATCCCTGGGGTGATTGGCTCGATACCCACCCATCTTTTAAAGCCCGAAATGCGGAAGAAACCGATTGATGTAACGGAGATGTTTATTGACGTTGGAGCAGATTCTGCAGACGAAGTGGAAGCGTTAGGGATTTGTCCAGGGGACGCTGTGGCTCCTTATTTCCCTGATGTGGAAATGGCCGGTGGAACAAGGATCTTATCCAAAGCATGGGATAACCGCTTTGGCTGCGGGATCGCCCTTGAGCTTCTTGATGCGTTGAAGGGGCAAAAGCACCCGAATACCGTATTTTCCGGAGCAACGGTGCAAGAGGAAGTGGGCCTTCGCGGTGCTCAGGTCGCGGCACAAATGATTCAACCGGATGTCTTTTTTGCGGTAGACGCGGGCCCTGCGGGGGATACCCCCGGGGTATCTGATGGCTACGGTCAATTAGGTAAAGGGGTGGTCATTCGCTTAATGGATCGCTCGATGGTTCCGCTCCCAGGTATGCGAGAGTTTCTCATAGAGACCGCAAAGCGGGAAGGAATTCCCTATCAATTTTTTGTATCCCAAGGCGGAACCGATGCAGGTGCGGTTCATACCACAGGGGAAGGGGTTCCATCTGCTGCTCTGGGGGTATGTGCTCGTTATATTCATTCTCATGCGGCTATGATCGATAAGGATGATGTGGAAGCAACCAAACGCTTTCTAGTTGCCGCGGTAAAATCGTTGGATGCAGCCACATTGGAGGCCATTCGAAAAGGATAACGGAGCTAAGTAAGAGATCAGGAGAGCTTTCATCAATCGGTTATGCTCTCCTGTTATCATTTAAAGGGAATTGGAAGGGTGAAGGAAGTTGGATCATCAATATGATCATCGAGAGCCTGTGCGCCCTCAACGTTTTTTTGATTTATTAGATGGTGTTTTTCGTCTGTATCGTCAGCGATGGAAAAAGATCTGGATCATCCTGTTTATCATATTAGGTGCTCCCTATGCAGTTGCGGAAGTGGCTGCTTTGCGCAGCGAGGATCCATCCAATCCATTGGCTGTCGTCGATGGGAATGGAGAGAATTGGTTGTTTATCCTGTTATCAGTGGTCATTTATCTATTAATCGGGTTGATATTTTCGCCCTTATTAAAAGCCGGTATGATCATGATTGCATCCAACCGTCTTCAAGAAAGTCCTGATCGATCAGCGAAAGAATATTTAAAACAGATTGGGAGAAGTAGTGTCCCGGTTGTACTTACTCTCTTGTTACAATATTTACTCCTCGGGGCAGGATGGTTGATCGCTGCTTTGCTTTGGGCGATTCCCTTTTCACTGCTTGCCTTAGCAATTGGTGGGTGGCAAATCCCCTTAGTCATTGCTGGTTTCTTTTTTATGTGTACTGTTGGAGTGGGTTCCCTGTGGGTGTCCACACGGCTCACCTTAACGCTTCCGATTGTGGTTGATGAAGGAATTTCTTATTTTCCTGCCTTGAAAAGAAGCTGGCAGTTAACCAAGGGATCTTTTTGGAAAATATTCGGACTATCCATCATTGTCGGGATCATTTCTAATATTTTTTTCATGATCTCAGGAGGCAGTTCTGAAATCGCCAAGGAACTGTTTTTAACGAGTTCAATGAGTTGGTTGGGTGTACTATTGACCCTTCTCAGTACTTTCTTGATATGTCTACCCACCCCGCTACAATCCATTCTGTATACGTTGCTCTACTTCGATTGTCGTGCCAGAAAAGAAGGCACAGACCTCGATGATGATTTAAACGCTATGGGTGAAAGTGGTGCGTAGAGAGGAGAAATAAGATGGCACCAGAATATGACAAGGCGCGTGATCAATTATCGGAGATCTTAGATCGCAGTGAGTTTACGAACCAACAATGGCTCGATCAATGGCAAACTTTCTTTAACAACATCCTGGATATTTTAAGCAGTTTCCTCGCAAAGCAATTACATTCATGGCTTGGTATTCAAGTGGATACCCGAATCGGTGGGGTGTTACCGATTCTGGTGGGTGTGATCGTATTGGTGCTTGGTATATGGCTTGCTCGACGTTTTTTCTGGAGTAAACCTAGGGTGAATAAGGATACCCATAAGCGGAATGATCGCACCTTATCCCTTGAAGACTGGTGGAAGAAGGCGGAGGATTATGGCAATAGAGGAGCGTATCGGGAAGGGATTACCCTCTTATATCAAGCGGTTCTTGAACAATTGATTCAGCAAGGGATTATCATTGGTAATCGCTATAAAAGCAATCGAGACTATCGAGACGAAGTTGAGCAGAATCGTCCCGATCTTGCCATCGCTTTTAAACACCTGACCCATCGCTTTGACCGTGTCCGGTATGGAGATGGTGATGCAGATAAAAAAGAGTATACGGAGTTTTATCAATTATCCCAGCGATTTGCTCAGGAAGGGGATATGCGATGAGATCCCGCAGATTCGGTGTATTTGTCATTTCGTTACTGGTGATCGTGCTATTGGTTTTACTCCTGTTAGCGGTCACCCTTGATACCGACTCAAAAACGCCCTATAACAGTCATGGAACCTCTAGCCAAGGATTAAAAGCCCTTTATCTTCTATTCGATGAGCGACAATTGCCAGTCGATCGTTGGGATAAAGGTTGGGGATCCTTCCCTAAGGGGAAGGATCAACTACTCATTCTGACAGAGCCGACGGGTTTTATTCCCAAAGGAGACCAACATCGATTGGAAATGTGGATCAAGGAGGGGAATACCCTTGCGCTCTTTGCCAGTCCCAACAATGAATTGGCTGCAGAATGGGGATTTTCTGTCAGTCCAAGCGGCAATGGCGAGCAACAAGGCAAAATTCCGATGCAACACCGGTCTTCCTTATGGGAGAAGAATATTAAGACGCTATATTATCCAGAAGGTAATCGATTAGTGAACGAACAGGGCAAGGTGTGGAAAGATCAAGGGAATATGGGTCGTCTTGCTGAGCGGAATTGGGGAAAGGGGAAGGTGATTTATGTACCTGAACCCGATTTCATGACTAATAAAATGATTCGCCAAGGGGATAACTTGGCCTTTGCCCTCCATCTCGCAACGGAAGGAAAAAAAGGAATCTGGTTTGGTGATCGATTACGTGAGCTCTCGGATGAAGAGACAAGTGAAGGGAAAAGCGCATCCCTTTTAAATTGGATCGATCCCAATGGATGGCTCATCCTTATGCTCTTAACCATTGCGGTTCTGCTCTGGCTATATGGAAAAGGAAGGCGGTTTGGCCGTCCATTGCCAGACCGAGATCTAGAACCGCCTTTCGCTGATGAATATGTGAAAGCGATGGGCTCGTTATACCAAAGAGCAAACTTGAAAAGTGAAAGCCTACACATTCAATGGCAGGGCCTCCTGCGCATCGCATCAAAGCGATGGGGTCTGGGAATAGGGGTAACGGAAGAGACCCTTATCAACCACAGCAAGCGATACTTAGCACCGGAGGTTGCCGATCAAATGGAGGCGCTCAGTCAGACAATCCACCGCCTTCCTGAACACCTTTCCGGTAAGCAGTTCATGCAGTTGAGCCAGGAGATTTACCAGATAAGAGAGGAGATTTTGGCATGGCACACACACCAATCGACATTGAATTGATCGCCAAACGATCTGAGGAAGTCCTTAAGCAATTAGGTCAAGCAGTCGATGGTCAACAAGTACAGTTGCGCCATCTTTGGTCCGCCATGTTAACCGGTGGCCATGTGATCGTTGAAGGGGTTCCGGGATTAGGGAAAACGTTGATGGCACGGGCATTAGGTACGGTGGTGGATGCCTCCTTCGCACGTATTCAATTTACTCCCGATCTGATGCCTTCGGATGTGACAGGTACTCAAGTATTCGAAGGAAATACGGGTAGTTTCCGTTTTAAGCAAGGTCCTCTATTCTCACAAATTGTCCTTGCTGATGAAATCAATCGCACCCCTCCGAAGACGCAAGCCGCATTGCTGGAAGCAATGGAGGAGGGGCAAGTGTCAGTGGATGGTGAGCCTGTGTCCCTACCACAGCCCTTCTTTGTCATTGCCACCCAAAACCCTGTCGAATACGAAGGGACCTATCCGCTACCTGAGGCGCAGTTGGATCGTTTTGCAATGAAATTAGTCGTGGATTATCCCAATGAAGAAGACGAACTACGCATTTTACGCAGTCATCATTTTGTGCAACGCCGGGAACAACGCGTTGCTCCCTTGATCACACCTAAAGAACTGCTTCGTTTCCGAGATTGGATGGATCAGATCCATGCCGAGGAATCGGTTCTTCGATACATTGCTGCGATTATTCGCGAAACAAGAGAACATCCACAGATCATGCTCGGCGCAAGCCCGCGTGCAGGGATAAGTTTACTTTCCTTATCAAGGGCATCTGCTGCCATGGACGGGCGTGACTATGTCACCCCTGATGATGTTAAAGGATTGGTAGAGCCTGTTTTGCGTCACCGCTTACTCCTAAAACCTGATGCAGAATTGGAAGGGATGGACGCTGATGACCTTATCCGGGAAATCCTTCGTTCGGTCTCCGTCCCGCGGTAATACGTGGTTACCCACGGGTCGTTTTTTAATTTGGTTTTTACTTGGTGTGATTGTTACGGGAGTAGGCGCATTATGGGGTATGGCTCTGTGGTTTGCCATTCTATATTATAGTGTACTCGGGGTCATCACCCTTCGCGATGCGCTCAAGATTCGCGCCATTGGCTCTTTACAGGTGACTCGAGAAAGTGATTCATTCTTCGAAATCGCCGAAGAACACATGGTTCGACTTTCAATTGAATCGGATCGATTGTGCGCTTTAACCCTGACGCTGAAAGATGATGTTCCAGCGGGTTTTTATACGCCCCAACGGGAACAATCCCTGCAGTTACATGGGGAGAAAACGGGGAGCCTCACCTATTCACTCTCAAGCGATCGGCGGGGATTGTATTCATTTGGGAATGTCCACCTTCGTATTCGAAGTCCTTTGGGGTGGATTCAACGGCAACAGCAGGCAGAACTTGCTGAGGAAAAACGTGTGTATCCCTTATTAAAGGAAGTTCGCCGGGTGAGAGGGGGCGTTTATCGTAAACGTTCCGATACAGAAGGTACGTATCGTCGTAAAGGAATCGGCCACAGTTTAGAGGTTTCTCATATTCGTGAATATGTGCAAGGGGATGATCCACGCTGGATCAATTGGAAAGCAACGGCTCGGTTAAATAAACCGGCAGTCAATGTTCCCCGGGCGGAACAGGGACAACATGTGGTGATCATGTTGGATTGTGGACGCGTTATGGGGGCACGGGATCAAGAAAAATCTCGATTAGATCGTGCTATTGAAGGGGCACTTGCCTTTGCGGCGGCGGCTCTCACACGTGGGGATTATGTGAGCTTAATTGCTTTTTCTAATCGGATCATCAAATGGATCCCCTCAGGAAAAGGAGATCCACAATTAAAACGGCTGATTGAAGCCGTTGCTGGATTAGACGCCGCGTATGTCGAGTCGGGGTACCGTATGGCGATGGAACATCTAGCAACCCATCATAAACGACGGGCGCTCGTTGCGATTTTTACCGATGCAGGAAACCTTACCTTTGCAGAGGAATTAACGCAACAGATGCTATTGCTTCGCAGAAGACATTTGATATTAACGGTGACAATGCAAGATCCCCGCTTACAACACGAATTGGATCGATTCCCCCATGAAGAATTGGATATTTACCGGAAAGCTGTTGGAGAAAAAATGATTTTGGAACGGCAAGAACGACTTCACCACTTACGGAGAAATGGGGTCATCGTACTGGATGTACCTCCAGGCGAGTTATCAACTTCGGCAATTCATGCCTATATCGATCTAAAGAATCGTTCCTTGTTATAGAAAAGTCGACCTGTACGCATAACCGATTCATCCTCCTCACAAGCTAGAAGCAAAGGAAAGGAGGAGGAAGTTATGCCTACGTTTGTAGATACACCCACACAGCAATATCAACAATGCATCGATCAATGCAGTCAATGCTTGCAGGTTTGTGAGGAGTGCTTAACCTCGTGTTTAAATGAACCGGATGTACAAGCGCGTGTTCACTGCATTAACATGCTTCGGGACTGTATTGACATCTGTTCCGTTGCCATTGGCTTTATGTCCCGGAATAGCGAACATGCGATGCATATTTGTCAAGAATGCGCTGAAATTTGCGCAGCATGTGCCCAACACTGCATGCAGTTTCAAGATGAGCACTGTCAAAAATGTGCAACCGTGTGCCAGCAATGTGCAGATGAGTGTAAAAGGATGGTTGCTTAACAACACAACAAGAGGGAGTGTGAAAATCACACTCCCTCTTGTTGTGTTGTTAAGTGGATGGATTTGATTAATGAAGTTCGCGATAAAGGCCGATTACCTTGCCGAGAATGGTTACTTCTGGATAAATAAGCGGCTCCATATGGTCATTTTCTGGCTGTAAGCGTACATGGTTTTTCTCTTTATAGAACCGTTTGACAGTGGCTTCATTATCCGGGGTCATCGCCACGATAATATCACCGTTATCCGCCACCTGCTGTTGCCGAACCAGCACATAATCTCTTTCTAAGACCCCGATGTTGATCATACTGTCTCCACGTACGGAGAGAAGAAAAACAGAATCTTCACTTCCGACCATACGGCGAGGGATCGGAAAATAATCTTCTATATTTTCAATCGCCGTAATCGGTTCACCGGCTGTGACCTTCCCGATATAAGGAACCATGACCGTACTGCTAGTGATATCCGGGATGGAGTCTAGCGTCTCTTCTAATACTTCGATCGCACGGGGCTTGGTGGGATCTCGCCGAATCAATCCCTTTTTTTCGAGTCGAGCAAGATGACCATGAACGGTGGAACTGGAGGCAAGACCGACTGCTTCTCCAATCTCCCTGACAGATGGAGGGTATCCCTTTGCACGAACTTCTTGTTTTATGTAAGTTAAAATAGCTTCTTGGCGTGGTGATAGCTTATTCATTGCTCGTTATCCCCTTTCTAAATCGCATCTCCGTCCACTCGTTCTCTCTGTTGATCCGTCCCTACTTTTTCTCCAGTATACACGAATCCTTATAGGAGTACAAACATAGGTTCGAATATTTCATTGACAGAACGTATGTTCTGGAATAAACTGAAAATACAACGCATAGCTTGTACCATTCAAAGTTAAGGGTGGGATGTTAGTGAAACGGTGGATGGCAGTTTGCGGACTCATCATGGTAATGATTCTCGGTTTTTGGGCGTTTATCGGGGATAGTCAAGCATCTGAACATGACGCATACCAGACAATCGAAGTAAAGGCGGGAGAGACCTTGTGGTCCATTGCACGCCTGTATGGTGATTCAAATGAGGACGTTCGAAAAACCGTCGATCTCATCCAGGAGGCCAATCATTTAGATACTGCCATGATTCAACCCGGACAAAAATTGCGCGTACCTATCCCTTCTGATGAGGGTGGTCGATAATTATAAATAAAAAGAGGACCGTAACTCGTTACGGTCCTCTTTTTATTTTCTGTTTTTTTTGTGATCAGCGATATTGAATATAAGTAATCTCTTTCTTCAATTCACCGATGCCTTCCATGCTGTGGAGAACAATCACCGGGATGATATCATCCTTTGTTGCATCGGAAAGCGTCAGGTTGACTAATTTGATGTCATGATAGATGAAGGTGAAATCGATGGGGTGATCGACATGCCCTCGATTAATCTGTTGATCGACCGTGTGTAATTGGCTACTTAAACGATTTAAGCGGTCGATTAACTTACGCTTCATCTCTTTGTTTAATTTGTAATTGGAATGCTGTTCAACGGTGGTCTTGTATGTCTCGGAGATCTCATTAAGGAGTTGAGCGCCTTTTCGTTCTTTGAACTCCTCAATGTACGATTGTGTACGCGATTGATCATAAAAGTGATTCAATACCAATGTAAGAACAACAATACAAAGGTAGGTGAGAGAGGTTCGTAATATTTTTTTCAGTTTATCATTCACAGGTTCTCCTCCTGCCATATACCTTGTATCACATATATATGGACAGGAAAGACAAGTTATGATGGCTGAAAAGGAAAGGACGGGTTACTGAAGTAAAAAATGGAGGGAGTCATCCACCGCTTTTTTCCCTTGATCAATACAGTCTGGAATACCGACTCCACGATAGGAGGCCCCAGCAAGAAAGAGACCCGGGAGGTGAGTCGCTTTCTTCTGCACCTCTTGCTCCCAATCAGCATGACCGACGGTATATTGGGGCATCCCAAATGGCCATCGAGTGACCAGAGTGAAGGTGGGCTTTGCATCAATTGCGAGAATACGCTTTAAGTCTTCCCGCACCTTGGCGATAATGTTTTCGTCGGTTTCCTCAACGATGGCCTCATCTTTGGATCGACCGACATAGCAACGAATTAAGCCCTTACCTGCTGGAACGGTATGTGGCCATTTTCGATGAGTCCAAGTGCAAGCAGTAATCGTAGTATCTTCACTTCGTGGAACCACAAAGCCTGTTCCATCCACTTGTAACTGGACATCCTCTTCATCATAGGCAAGCAGTACCGTTGCAACTGAAGTGGCAGGGAGTTCATCGGGAGGAAGTGGCCAGGTGATTTGGGGGAGTAGATGACGCATTTGCTGAAAAGGTGTTGTTACGATCACACTCTCTACCTCAAGGTCCTCTTTACCCTCTATATGGAGGCGGTAGCCATCTTTTGTCCTGTTGATTTCTTGAACACGGGTATTTTTATGGATCGCTGCACCGGGTAGTTTTTTTTCAATCGCTTCGACAAGACTTTGTAAGCCATGTTTAAGGGTGAGAAATTGTCCTTTGGTTCGACCCACTGTCGCTGTTGGTCGGTTTCGACGCATCCCCATAATCAGGCTGCGATGTTTAGCTTCCATTTCGGCAAATTGGGGAAAGGTTGCCTCTAAACTAAGGTGGTCTAGACTCCCTGCATAGATACCAGACAAAAGCGGTTCAATCAGGCGGTCAACTACTTCATTGCCTAATCGACGCCGAAAAAAAGCACCGACTGAAAGATCTCCCCCTCGATTCCCCCGTGGAAGAAAGAGATCTCCTGCAGCGCGAATTTTCCCTCCAGGTGAAAAAAGCTTGGTGAGAGCGAAGGGGGAGAGACGGGTAGGAATTCCCATCATGGACCCTTCAGGGATTGGATGTAGTTTTAAATCATGGAGTATATAGGCCTGTCCGGTACGGTTGCGCACGAGATCCTCTTTGAGCCCGACATCAATGGCTAATTGCTTGGCACTCCCTTTTCGTTCTAAAAAAGAATCAGGCCCGGTTTCCATTACCATCCCATGACTGCGAATGGTTTCGATCTTTCCGCCTAACCGTGAAGTGGATTCAATCACATGGATCGAGAGGGGGAGGTGATGTTTTTCCGCTTCTTTTTGCAAATAAAATGCGGCGGTTAATCCTGTAATCCCCCCACCGATAATAGCGATCCGTTTCCGATTATCCATGTTGAACAGCGTCCCATTTCTTTGCGATCACATCCGCGAGACCATTGATGAATTCGGGTTTGGCATTGGGCATATCCGGACGATAGTACCGAGCACCTAATTCGTCACATACGACTTTACATTCATAGTCGTTGTCATAAAGCACTTCTAAGTGTTCGGCTACAAAACCTAGCGGACAGTAAATAAACCCTGTATATCCTTCGTCGTGGTATAGGGTACGTGTCAAATCCTGCACATCGGGTCCTAGCCATGGTTCGGGGGTTTGCCCAGCACTTTGCCAACCGATTGCATAATGCTTGATCCCTGCGGCTTGAGCAACTAATTCCGCAGTTTCTTCAAGTTGCTTGGGGTACGGATCACCCTGTTGCAAAATTTTCTCAGGTAGGCTATGAGCCGAAAAGATCACGACGGTTTTTTCTTGTTCATGATTCGGAATAGCACGGAAGGTCTCCTGAAGTTGATTGGCCCAATACTGAATAAACTTCGGTTCTTTATACCAACTTTCCACTGCATGGATGTGGGGACCACCCAGCTTATGGGTTTCTTCAATGGCGCGTCCGTTGTAGGATTTCACACTAAAGGTTGAGTAATGAGGTGCGAGTACAATACTGACGGCATCGGTTAGCTGATCATCCTTCATTTCTTGAATCGCATCTTCTATGAATGGTTCAATATGTTTCAAACCCAGATAGAGTTGAAACGTGACATCCTCATAGCGGCGATTTAACTCTTCACAAAGCGCTGCTCCTTGATCCTCAGTGATTTGCGCCAGAGGTGAGATTCCCCCAATGGCATTGTAGCGATTCGTTAAGTCCTGTAATTGCTCTTCGGGAGGTCTACGACCATGGCGGATGTGTGTATAGTAGGGCTCAATATCCTCGGGCTTACGAGGCGTACCATACGCCATTACCAATAGTCCGACTTTATTCTTCTGCATCGGTAAAACACCTCAATTCTGTTGCGAATACTCGTGAATAAATGCGGTGAGACGTTGGAGCGTCTCTACTTTAATATCGGGATAGGTTCCATGTCCAAGGTTAAAGATATGACCCGGCACTTTCGCTCCTTGATCGAGGATTTCCTTTGCCTGGGCTTCGATCATCTCCCATGGACCGAGAAGCAAAGATGGATCTAGGTTACCCTGTAAACTCTTTTGAATTCCTAGCTCTTCCCGTGCAGTATGGATCGTAACCCGCCAGTCCAAACCAAGAACATCCACTTGGAGGCGGTTCCATTCCGTTAAAAGGTGTCCAGCACCTACACCAAAGTAGATCGTGGGTACATCCGTCGCTTCCTTTAATTCACCAAAGATGCGATGCATGATGGGGGCTACATACCGTCGATAATCCGGTTGGTTAAGAGCGCCTACCCAGGAGTCAAAAATCTGTACCGCTTTGGCTCCAGCAGCAATCTGGGCTTTTAAATATGTAACCGTAAGGGTCGCTAATTTGTCCATTAGGACATTCCAAGCCTCTGGTTGGGCATACATAAATGCCTTAGTAAGGTGATAATTTTTCGAAGGACCCCCTTCAATCATATAGCTAGCCAGGGTGAAAGGAGCACCTGCAAAGCCAATCAAAGGGACGGATAGTTGCTGTTCCAACATCTTGACGGATTCAAGAATGTAAGGAACATCTTTTTCGGGCTCCAGTTCGCGCAATTGAGAAATATCCTCCACATGGCGAATGGGGTTTGCAATGACAGGGCCAATGCCTGACTTAATATCCACATCGACTCCGATGGGCTTAAGAGGTGTCATGATATCGGCAAAGAGAATGGCAGCATCGACGCCCAATTGCTCAACGGGGAGACGTGTTACTTCTGCACAAACCTCGGGGATTTCGTTCATTTCAAAGAACGTATACTTCTCTCTAATTTTTCGATACTCAGGCTGATATCGCCCTGCTTGTCTCATATACCAGACCGGAGTATGATCCACAGCTTCTTGGCGACAGGCTCGTAGGAAGTTATCATTAAAGGGTTGTTTTGCCATGGTGACACACCTTTCACTATTTAGAACGACTATAAATAATGTACACCCTTATTATACCCATAACCCACCCGATCAAGGAAAGGATCCAGGAAAGTGTCATCAAATCGTCTCCATCCTAACCGACTGTTACTCTCTTAACGAGCACATTGCAAATGAGAGAATGCCTTGAGGTTCTGTGAAATCCTCAAGGCATTCTCTCATTTGCGCTAAAAACATGATCGTCGTTTGTTGCCCCTAAAGGCTTCTTTTTCCATGGGAGTTAACGAACCTCAAAGGTATCGTACTCCTTTGTAAGCGATTTTACCGATTCATCCAGTTTGATCACACGGGAACGAAAACTTCCTCGTCGAACCTTTTTTAAAAATCGATTCATCGCTTCTGTATCCCCTTGGGCATCAATTTCTACCGTGCCATCTGCACGATTCCTGACCCAACCACGGAGTTTCAAACGAAGGGCGACCCGCTTGGTAAACCAACGGAACCCAACACCTTGTACACGACCATGGACAATGATGTGCTTTCGCTGCATAAAATGCCTCCTGACTCCACAGTCATTCCTTATTAAAAAGGAAGGGACTTGTTTAGATCCCATCTCCAAGACGATCCAACGCACTGTCTTTT
This sequence comes from Marininema halotolerans, assembly GCF_900116235.1. GTDB lineage: Bacteria > Bacillota > Bacilli > Thermoactinomycetales > DSM-45169 > Marininema > Marininema halotolerans. The sequence continues at coordinate 270,746 of NZ_FPAA01000004.1, forward strand.
TCGGCGTTAATGACGTGGGTATAAATCTGGGTGGTTTGAATACTGGAATGACCTAATATCTCTTGAACAACCCGTAAGTTTTCTCCATTGGATAACAGGAGAGTCGCCAATGTATGACGCAATTTGTGAGGGGAGATGCTAGCGGCTTTTGGTGGTAGATTAGCTTCCCTCGCATATTTACGAATCACATCTCCTACGGCTTTACGACTAATTCGTGAACGATTCTTATTGAGGAGTAAAGCCTCCTCATGGTTTGGTTTGATTTCGGTTTGTGGGCGATGGACAAGGTATTGCTGTAATCCATCAGCGGCAGGGCGGTTTAGTTTTAACATCCGCTCCTTACCACCCTTCCCGAAAATAATGACGCGCAAGGTATCCCCATCACGCTGTATACTATTTAAATTTAATCCGATAAGTTCTGAAACACGCATCCCGGTATTGAGTAACAGAAGGATTAATGCACGATCCCGATACTCATACCAGTGCTGATGACGCCGTTTCTGTTTGTGATGATATTGACTCACTGCTTGAACCAAACGCAAAGCTTCATCGCGTGTGAGGAAGACAGGTACCTTTTTTTGAGTACGGCTTTTTAACCCTGTATCCTCGTATTCTTCCATGGGATCACGTTCAAGAACGCGTGATTTGACGAGATAGCGAAAGAGGGAGCGTAGCGAGGCCCGTTTCCGTTGTTTCCCTGAACGAGAGTTTTCACGAAAATGCGTTCGCTCGACCCATGTTTCCTTTCGTTCACCCGTTACGGAATCTTTTTTTATCAGTTTGACACGAGTCGTTCGCTCATAGCCATTTTCAATATGGCGAAAAAATCGCTTTAACAGGTGAGCGTCGACTGAATCGAGGGTAGCTCCTTTTGTCTCCAGCCAATCGAAGAAAAGGGCAAAATCGTAGGCATAGTTCGCGATCGTTTGTTTGGATCGGTCGGCGCTGATCATCTCCAGAAAGAATTCACGCACATCTTCTGGAAAGCGAATGATGATACGGTTAATATTTTCGGGTAGACGCCGGGAAAAGGGGATGTCAGCCATACAAGAGCTCCTTCTCTAAAATAAATGATAGGCTCTGTTCTATCATATACCCATCCCTCTCTATTTTAAAAGCATGGAGGAGAATCTTCCGTTATATAGGATGGGTTCACTGAGGGGGATAAGTATTGTAGATCAATTTTACAAAATTAAATGGAGCAAAATTGAATTGCATCTTGAATAAGAAAAGCTAGAAATGGTAGGATCACTATCAAGGGATTTGAATGAGAGGGGGGTAAATAAATAAATTGTAATAACGCTGGTGATTTGGAAGATTGCGAGAGTTGGCGTTTCATCAGTGGAAATGACCCTGTTTGAGAAGGTCATTCAGAATTCCTCTAGTGGGTTCGATTACATAAAACTCTCTTCGCAACATTGCAAATTTTTTAACAACCAAAATCACAGGGGGAATTTTGATTGAAAAAAGGGATGATGATGGCGTTAACCATCGGCTTACTACTTAGTAGCACGACAATAAAACCAATCGCTTACGCAGATGGTCATTCGGTTCTACGCTCCACAAAAAATAGTACGGTGAAGTTTGATAAGGTTTCCATATCAACAAAAGGGAACGTATCTAACATCGTCCTTCGCGATGAAGAAGTTGCTGATCAAAAGCATAAGGCATATCATATTCACATTGATAAAGAAAAGAAAACTTATAAGGCCACACGGATCAAACCCACTGAAGATCTAATCCCTGCCAAAAGATCATCCAAGGCGGTAGAAGGAACCGGTGGATATCATGCTTGGGTGAAAGCGGTGACCGATGATCCACCTGGATTGGATCTCGCTAGCACGACATTAAGTCTTGATTGGAATGATGACAAGGATACCATCCAAATAAACGATCATCAACTGACGACTTGGGTGGCCAATCCTTCTCCACTGAATACGCATTGGTTTAAATCTGACTCCACACTTCAGCAGCCGATCCGATATGATGATAAAGTGCGAGTGATTGGAGAAGCTGGCTATTATAATTATGATTTTTTGCTTCCCAAAAAGAAAACCTCGGTAACTCATCACATTCAAATTGATGCTAAAAAAGAGGGAACCTACCGTTATGAGGTAAACTGGACTGCGAAAGGGGAGCTTCATTGGCTCTTAGACCTTGATATTTATACAAACTAGACAAAATGCCTCCGGCGCAATGGAGGCATTTTGTCTAGTGACTTGGCAAAACCGTTTATAAAGGGTAGAGGGGATGGATCATGGACTTTTTTGATGTGGTGACGCCTTTGTTATGGACGTTCTATGTGCTTAGTGTCCTGTTAAGTATCTGGGCGGTGAGGAAAAAATCCGTTTTCCTACTTTTAATCAGTATGGTGATTAGCGGAGGATTTTCATTGTTGGCAATGATGTCAATTGGGACGTACCTGATTCTTTTAACGGTTCTTCAACTATTAGGTTTAATCTGGGTGATTCTAAAAAAAGCTTCTGGAACCTCTGAGAAGTGAGGGTGAAAGGATGGGCTCATCCTCTTCATTCTTATCAATTTTCTGTGTTGGCAATGACCACCTTCTGAGCACAATGGAAATCCGCAAAATCGTTGATCGCTTGGTGAAGTCGATTTTGCAGTGAGGGTGTCTTGGTAATCGTCGATTCCAATTGCAGGCGTACATGAAGTTGTCTATGGGTTCGATCTAACTGTGGATCCATCCGACCAATCAAACGCGTTCCATCCAGAATTGGCATGGCAAAGGCACCATATTGCCTTTTGGCCCGTGGGGTATAGATTTCCCATCGGTAGTGAAAGTCAAAGAGATCAGCAATTCGTTCACGCCGCCATAATAGATTATCTAAGGGTGGGAGAAATCGGATCGGATCATCTGTGTTTTTCTTATGGTTTCTCTCATAACGTTGGAGCCAATCCACATCCTCAGTGGACATGTAGTAGGATCGCCGTACACCCTCGATAGCGATTGGCGTCAAAGAGCCTTCCTCACACTTTTGTTTCACGACGTGTTGACGTTCCTTGGCACGCAATTTTAGCCAGCCAAAGCGCGCATCCGTTGGATCGATGATGCGATACGCCCGCAGGTATTTATCGATCAATCCACGGGTGGCATCGATTAAAGGCATTTTATCTGACAGATCCAACAGGGCTTTGGGTATCGTGCGGGCGGTCAAATCAAAGAAACGTTCATTTCCTTCTCGGCGAACCACACGAAGCTGGCCAGAGTCAGTGAGTAAATTAAGGACATGGGAGGTTACTTTGGTGGTCGCTGCTTTGTTATCCCAATATCCATGAACGCGATCCGATGATTGAAACGCTCGGGAAGGAAGAGGACCTTCCTTTTCTACCATGTTCAACACCTCTTGTACGATGGAGGAATACGTATCAAGTTGAGGCTGCAGTAGCTCTTGCCTCCGTTGACGAATAGGCTTGAGCAAAGGGTAGTCTTCCATGGGGAGTACACAAGCGGCGTTTGCCCAGAATTCAAACACATTGCCCTCGCTTAGCAAATGGTTTAATAGGGATGGGTGATATCCAGGGAGGCGGGCAGCTAATACTAAGTGTTGATTTTTTTCTACGATGGAGACTGCATCCAATTGCACACATTCGAGTTGTTGAATCAATGTGAGTACATCGGATGGCGTCGGATCGGTTTCTTTGAAAGGGCGGGATAGCTGTTGAACGTCAATGAGAAATTGGCATAAGGCCATACGACTGACTGAGAAGGGCGAGGGTTGGCTCATTGGCACCACCTTATTGGTAGAATAGACAGACGTTAATGCCAAGGTATCATATCCTCACCACCGAAACAAGTGTTCGTAATTTTTCCCCTGACTGGGTGCGATGAATCAACCCTTACTACTTGACCTGGATAAATGACGGATGTCATGATGATACCAATCGACCAACGATATGGAGGGAGAACAGCATGCTGACTACGGATACCTCATCACCCGTTGCACTTATTACCGGAACATCCAGTGGGTTTGGACTTGAATCTACGATTGCCCTTGCGAAAGAAGGATATATAGTGATCGCCACTATGCGGAATCTTGAAAAGCAAGCAAGGTTATTACAACGAGCCGAACAAGAAGGGGTTTCTAACCAAATTACGGTGATGAAATTGGATGTGAGAATCGAGCAGGAAATCGAGGAAACGGTAAACGCCATCATCGAAAAGGAAGGTCGGATTGATTTATTATTAAATAATGCGGGTTATGCATTACGAGGCACGATGGAAGAGACTCCGTTGCATGAGTGGAGGTCCATACTCGAGACCAATTTGTACGGGGTTATTGCCATGACCCAAGCAGTACTGCCTGTGATGAGAAAACAACAGTCGGGTAAAATTATCAATGTCTCCAGTGCATTGGGTTTCATGGGACTCCCGACCTTTGCTGCCTACTCTGCTTCGAAATTTGCAGTGGAAGGGTTTAGTGAAAGCCTTCGCTTGGAAGCGCTTCCTCTAGGAATTTATATATCGTTGATTGAGCCAGGTTCATTTCAAACCGATATTGTAAAGAATCATGTTACGGTAAAATCAGAAGATTCCCCTTATTACCAGGTCGTTAATGGGATCAATCGGATGGAATCTAAAGGAGAGGGGAAGGCTGGCAACCCCAAGAAAATTACTGGGATCGTCCTTCGAATTGCTCGTGCTCGTGCGCCAAAGTTTCGTTGGGTGATGGGGAAGGATGCAAAGGGACTTTATTGTGTCAAGCAAATACTTGCATGGCGATGGCTAGAGAAGATCGTCCTTCGCGTGTTAACCTCCGCTAAACCGTAAATATTAGGGTAGCGTGCTGTCTGGTAGATTCCTCGAATCAACTGTCTAAAGAACTCAGAGCCATTCAATGGATTGGCTCTTTTTTTATGGCCTTATGAGGAGGATGAAAAACATCATTTCTAAACATCAATTTAAAAATAATATAAAACAACCCCCATATACTGATTTTAAGGCCATCAAGTGATCGATGAATGAGGAGGAGTAAGGATGAAAAGAAAATGGTTTCAGCTAGCAATGTTGTTGGTGATCGCGTCCTTTTTGATCGGGGTGGGACCCGATTCCATTGCCAATGCAGCGTCATCATCTTCAACGGTTTCAACCATTTCGACAGATTTTGATTTTAAAGAGTCCGAGTTTAATGCTCCTAAGACAGGATTTAACTATTATTTTAATAAGTTATTAAGCTCTCATACACCTCATCATAACGGCTATGACCTGGTTGTAAATGATAAGGATCCACAAGTGATTAAAGGGAAATTTCAATATGGCGATTTGCGCAAAGACCTCGAAGGGGAATGGGTATCGATTTATTCCTATTCATTATCTGGAGGGAAAGCAGGTTGGCACAAACTAGGAAGAGCCAAAACGAATCGAGATGGTCGTATCTCCTTTACGATTCCAGCAGAAAATCACCTTCCCCAAGGCATTCATTTGATCAAGTTATATGTTGAAGGCGATGGTACCCATGCCAATATGTATCTGTACAATCTTGCAAATCCCTCAAAGACGGTCGTCTTTGATATTGATGGCACGCTAACGACCGATGATTGCGAAAATATAAAAGAGTATCTCAATGAGCTGTGGGATGGTAACTACAAAGCTAAAATGTACCAAGATGCAGACAAAGTGGCTCGTTATTATGCGGATCAAGGCTATCACATTGTTTATTTGACAGCCCGGCCCTATTGGCTGACAGAGAAAAGTCAAACGTGGTTGATGGAGCATGGATTCCCCCGTGGCATTCTGCATACCTATGATGGTGATAAACTCTTAGTCGGTGATAAAACCACACGGTATAAAAGAGACTTCCTCCAGGATATTGGCTCTAAGGGCATGGCGCTCGAAACTGCCTATGGTAATGCCAGCACAGATATCGATGCGTATTTATCCTATGGATTAACGGGTAATCACATTTATATCATTGGGAAAAACGCAGGAAGTAAAGGCACGACTCCCCTTAAAAACTATACCGATCACTTGAATGGGCTTATCCATTAATTCTTAGACACCTGAGGGTCTATTTTCTAGATCCTTGGGTGTTCCTTTTATATGAAGGTGCTACCCACAAGTTGACAGAATGATGTACAATAGTAGAGTTGCTTTGAGCGTGAGTTGCTTTTTACAAAGCCTATTGCACTGCAACGGGCTTTTTTTGTTTGGTAAATTGATTCTGGATGGACACATCATGAAAGAGGGATGATAGTGAAAGGAAGCGAACAAACTTATTTGACACAATGGACAAGCAATATACGAGGGGACATTCTGGCGGGCATGACGGTTGCCTTTGCTCTAATTCCAGAGGCAATAGCCTTTTCAATCATTGCTGGAGTGGACCCCATGGTCGGTCTTTATGCTTCATTTTGCATTGCGGTGATCATCGCATTTGTTGGTGGTCGACCTGGTATGATCTCTGCTGCCACGGGAGCGATGGCGTTACTCATGATTACGTTGGTCAAGACCCATGGGATTGAGTATCTCTTTGCAGCAACCATCTTAACCGGAATTATTCAGTTCCTTCTCGGCTTGCTAAAAGTGGGACGTTTTATTACCTTTATCCCTCATTCGGTCATGGTCGGTTTCGTGAATTCACTCGCCATTCTTATCTTCATGGCGCAACTTCCTCATTTTGTAGGTGAATCCTGGATGATGGTGGCTATGGTGATCGGGACGTTGGCCATTATTTATTTACTTCCCAGAGTAACAACGGCAGTTCCTTCTCCGTTGGTAGCTATTATTTGTATGAGTATCATTGCCTTCGCATTTCATTTGGATTTGCGCACTGTGGGGGATATGGGAGAAATTAAACAAGCATTACCCATTTTTCATTTACCTAGCTTCCCTTTGAGTATGGAAAGCTTTTGGGTGATTCTGCCTTACTCCTTTGCACTTGCCCTTGTTGGCATTTTGGAGTCATTGCTCACTGCTCGCATTGTTGATGAAATGACCGATACACAAAGTGATAAAAACCGTGAGATCAAAGGACAAGGAATCGCCAATATGATTACTGGTTTCTTTGGTGGAATGGCAGGTTGTGCCATGATCGGTCAATCGGTTATTAATACCAAGTCGGGTGGAAGAGGGCGATTATCCGCCTTGGTTGCAGGAAGCTTTTTGCTGTTTTTAATACTGGTCCTAGGCGACGTTGTAAAACAAATTCCGATGGCGGCCTTAGTCGGGGTGATGATCATGGTCTCCATCGGTACCTTTGACTGGCAATCGATTAAGGATCTACGAAAGATTCCGCTAAGTGACTCCTTGATCATGCTGACGACGATGGCGATTGTGGTCGCCACCCACGATTTAGCGAAGGGTGTAGCTGCTGGAGTGATCTTAAGTGCGTTAATTTTTGGCTGGAGAATCGCCAAATTAAACGTATCGATTTCCCAAGAAGGAAACACGAAGGTTTATCACGTTTCTGGCCAAATGTTTTTCGGCACGATGAATCATTTTGTGGACATTTTTGATTATCAAGAGGACCCGGATGATATTATCATTGACTTTAGTCACGCACATATCTGGGACCACTCGGCGGTCACCGCGATCTCCAAGGTTCACACCAAGTATGAGCAATTAGGTAAAGCGCTTATCGTACGTGGGATGAATGAAGAAAGTCAACTGTTAGTTAACCAGATTGGTTATGGTACTTCCAATTAAAAAATGCGTGTTCAAGAAAACACCAAGCGAGCCGCGGTGCAACACTTCGGCTCGCTTGGTGTTTTCTGGTGGTAAAAGTTAGCAAGAAAAGGCGATCGATTAAAGATTGCTGGAAGGAACCACAGAGAAGCATGGTGAAATGAATAGTTAGTCAAATTAAGGAGTTGATGCAATGTGATCTCAAATGTAATCCCTTATATCATGATGGATGGAAATGCGAAGGAAGCCATCCTTTTCTATCAAAAAGTACTTGGGGCTGAACTTCTTAACCAACAAACCTTTAAAGAAATGCCGGAAAATCCTGAGTTTGCGATACCAGAAGAAGCGAAGGAAAGAATTTCCCATGCCACGCTAAAAATAGGGGAGAGTCATCTTATGTTTTCAGATACCTTCCCAGGGCAATCGCGTACAAAGGGAGATCAGGTCACTCTCTGCATTAACTCCACGGATTCCTCATTTTCAAAGAAGATTTTCGAATCTCTTCAACAAGATGGCGAAGTAAATATGGACTTACAAGAAACCTTCTTTAGTCCTGCTTATGGGATCGTTACCGATAAATTCGGCGTTTGTTTCCAAGTTTATACGGAAGAAAAATCGTAAACCTTTTGCATTAGACATCAAAAAACCGGTTACTATTTTATCAATAGGACCGGTTTTTTTGTGTCGTCATTGAGTAACCACATGCCTGGCGAGCATGTAGTGGTAGATACGATTATATATGGAATATAACCATATATTATAGGATATGTTAGAGGAAGTATCTGAACATCTTGATATTTATCCCGTATTTGATATTCTATTTATTACCTGTGGTGTTAAATGCTTATTTATGTAATAATTTTATGTGGATACTATCTTACAGGAGGACGTTACTTTGTTGAATTCATTTGTCACTTCGGTCAATGGTGTATTATGGAGCTATGTGCTCATTATCTTATTGTTGGGCTTAGGGGTCTACTTTACTATTCGAACGGGATTTGTGCAGGTTCGTCATCTTAAAGAGATGTTTTATGTATTGAAGGATCGTCCCAAGGGCGGATCGGATAAAGATATTACTTCCCTGCAAGCCTTCTTTATCGGAGCAGCGACTCGGATTGGAACGGGGAATGTCGTTGGGGTAGCAACTGCCATAGCGTTAGGGGGGCCAGGGGCCGTGTTTTGGATGTGGATGGTTGCGATCGTCGGTTCTGCATCTGCCTTTGTTGAAAGCACACTGGCTCAAATCTACAAAGAACGTGATGAGGTGGGATTTCGTGGAGGTCCTGGCTATTATATAAAGAAGCAACTTGGATCTAAGCTGATGAGTGGCATCTATGCCATTACCATCTTGCTTAGTTTTGGTCTCGTGTTTATCGCGGTGCAAAGTAATACCATTGCCTCTTCATTTAATCGGTCCTTTGATCTAAGTACCACCATGGTCGGAATTGTACTGGCTGTATTAACTGCACTGGTGATTTTCGGCGGAGTAAAACGAATTGCTCGTGTATCTGAAATCATTGTTCCTGTGATGGCTATTTTTTATGTTGCGATGGCGCTGTATGTATTCTTCGCACACATTACTGAAATTCCGATGGTTCTTGTAACCATTTTTAAAGGTGCGTTTGGTCTAGATCAAGTAGTAGGCGGTGGATTTGGTGCTGCTCTTTCGTGGGGGGTAAAACGAGGGCTGTTCTCCAATGAAGCAGGAATGGGGAGCGCGCCCAATGCCGCCGCTACTGCAGTGGTTTCTCACCCTGTGAAGCAAGGGTTAATCCAAGCACTTGGTGTTTTCTTTGATACATTGATTGTTTGTAGTGCCACTGCCTTTATGATCTTAACCGCTGGGGTAAAACCATCCGAAAAGCTACAAGATATTCAATTGACGCAAGCGGCAATGGGGGATCACTTTGGTTCCTGGGCAGGAGCTTTCCTGGCAATCGCAATTTTCACCTTTGCCTTTAGTTCGATTATCGGGAATTCCTACTACGGTGAGTCCAATCTGCGGTTCCTTAACAACCATCGTGTGACAACCGTAATCTATCGCATCCTGGCAATAGGAATGGTGATCTTCGGCGCAAAAGCGAAATTTGACTTGGTATGGAATCTGGCGGATATGACGATGGCCTTAATGGCTCTGACCAACTTAATTGCTATAATGTTGTTAGGGAAATATGCCTTTGCTGCATTAAAGGATTACCTCGCCCAGCGAGAGGCAGGAAAAGATCCGGTATTTTATGCAGATAGCATTGAAGGTTTAAAAGGCGTTGAAAGTTGGGAGCCATCTCCGCAAAAAGATAAAACGAAGCAAGGATAATTACCATCAAAAAACCCCTCTTATCTAATGATAAGAGGGGTTTTTTGATGGTAAACAATCTGCTTGCCAACTGTTGTAGCGTGTCAGTAAAAGCCGAGTCATCAAAGATCCTCATAAAATAGATGCATATTCAATGGAATCCAATTAATAGAAAAAATAGGGTTATATTTATTCCGTTTATTACCTGTGGATATTCATTGCAAGTTATGAGATAATTCATTAAAAAGAAACTGTTTAGGAGGCGATTGTAATTGTTAAATAATTTGGTAATCAGTGCGAATGAATTTTTATGGACTTATGTCATTATTGCTTTATTACTTGGGTTAGGGGTCTACTTTACCATTCGAACGGGCTTCGTGCAGGTTCGTCAAATTAAAGAGATGTTTAGAGTCCTCAAGGATAAACCGCCAGCTGACTTAGACGAGAAGAATCGAGTCACTTCCTTGCAAGCCTTTTTTATCGGGGCAGCAACACGGATTGGTACCGGTAACCTTGCAGGTGTAGCCGGCGCGATTGCTACAGGGGGTCCTGGGGCCGTATTTTGGATGTGGTTAGTTGCTGTGCTAGGTGGAGCCTCTGCTTTTGTTGAAAGCACATTAGCGCAAATCTTCAAGGAAAAAGACGCTGTGGGTTATCGCGGGGGACCTGGCTACTATATTAAGAAGCAGCTGGGTGCTGGCTGGATGAGTGCAATTTTCGCCGTAACAATCATTCTCAGCTTCGGTCTCACCTTTAATGCTGTACAGAGTAACACTATCGCATCCGCTTTCAGCAATTCTTTTCATGTTAATACAACGATGATGGGGATCATTCTGGCAGTATTGACTGGTCTGATTATCTTTGGTGGGGTTAAACGGATTGCGCGCTTCTCGGAAATCATCGTCCCAGTTATGGCTGTATTTTATGTAGGGCTTGCTCTATATGTAACCCTTTCGAATATCACTGCGATTCCCGCTGTATTGGAACTAATCTTTAAAAGCGCGTTTGGTCTTGAACAAGTAGTAGGTGGCGGGTTTGGTGCTGCCATCATGATGGGGGTAAAGCGAGGGCTGTTCTCCAATGAAGCAGGAATGGGGAGTGCACCTAATGCTGCGGCTACTGCATCAGTCAGCCACCCAGTTAAACAAGGTTTCATTCAAGCACTTGGGGTTTTCTTTGATACCTTGCTAGTATGTAGCGCAACGGCATTTATTATTTTGACATCAAGTGTAGTTCCCTCTGAAAAATTAAAAGATATTCAATTAACACAGGCAGCGATGGGGGATCACTTTGGTTCGTGGGCAAGTATTTTCCTCGCAGTGGCCATCTTCACCTTTGCATTCAGCTCCATTATTGGAAGCTATTACTATGGGGAGTCCAACATTGGCTTTATCAACAAAAGCCGTACAACCCTTTATATTTACCGAGCACTGGCCTTGGGGATGATCGTGTTTGGAGCAATTGCAAAAGTAGATATTGTGTGGAACCTAGCAGACCTAGCGATGGCTTTAATGGTGATGACCAACTTAATTGCCATTATGTTGTTAGGGAAGTTTGCCTTCGCGGCATTGAAGGATTACTTGGAACAACGTAAACAAGGGAAGGACCCTGTCTTTTATGCGGATACGATTGAGGGTCTGAAAAACGTTGAGTGTTGGGAACGTCCTGCTAATGAGAAAAAAAGAGCCTAACGCGAAGTTCGCATAACCTATGTAAAAAGCCTGCTAGTTTGTCGGTGTTGTTAACCGAGGCTAGCAGGCTTTTTTTGTATTTAGCGCGGTTATCTGAGCCCTAGAAAGCAATAACTGGAGGCTGAAGCAGTTGGATTTCATTCCAGTTATCTAAAACTTTTACTATCCTTAAGTCTTCTCTTCATCACTTTTGTATTCTAAAAGATCCCCAGGCTGACATTCTAACGCTTTACAAATGGCGTCTAACGTGGACAATCGAATTGCTTTTGCCTTTCCATTTTTCAATATAGAAAGATTCGCCATTGTAATTCCAACCCGCTCTGAGAGTTCTGTGACGCTCATTTTCCGCTTAGCCAACATCACATCAATATGGATGATAATCGCCATGTTATTCACCTCAGATTGTTAAATCATTTTCTGATTTTATGTCGATGGCATTTTTTAATAGCTTTTGAAGGATAGCAACAAAGACGGCTATCATAAAGGAAACAAAAGCAATCAACGTTGCGATTAGGGGGACTGGTGGATCCACCGCCATCATATGGAAGATCGGTATTCCTGATACATATAAAATACTGATTGTAAATGCACAAACTTTCATCGTCTTCAAACCTTTTACAGTCAACTCTGAAAACGCTTTATTTTCGTCAATATAACGTAAAAGTTTAAAGGATTGATACAGGAAAAAATAAAAAGGAAACGATGTAACATACAAAAAAACGATAAAGAAACGTTCCGGGAATGGCCACTCTGTATTACTGTTAACTGCTTGAATTAACTCTGGGAACACAGCGATGCATATCGCAAGCACCGGTAGACCGATAAGAAACACAGCTACCTTTAAAAAGAATGTCTCTCGTTTCAAAGCACCCACCTCACATGTATTTGTCACATTGACTCTAACACATTATTTATTGTTTTACAATAAATACTTATCGATTTGGAAGGTATTTTTGATGAGTGTCACACTTGCTGACATCTACCGGAATGGGAGCGGGTTGAAGACCTACACTGGCTAAATGGCTGTGGTCAGACTGGTTGTAGGTGTGTTTGTGATGTAATTCAGTAGGATCTTTGCCAGGAGCAACTTTTAATCTAGGAGAAAGAAACAAAAAGGGGAGAGGTTTTTTGATTTAAAAAGATGGGGCATTGGCACACGGATATATGTGCGGCTACATATAATGAGGCAGATGGAGGGGAACTAACACTTGTTAGAAGTCGACCCTTTCATCAATCACCTTGATCCGTCTCATTGATGGATTCTTCCTTCGTGAAGTAAATAGGGGGGCAAGAGAATGTACATGTATGTGAATCAATCCCAGGGTTTCGCCAATTATCAGACAAATCCTCAAATAGCTGTCATGCTAATTAAGGAAGCCATGGGTGATGAGAAGAACGATGCGATGTTTTATCAGTACCTCATTAGTCACGCTCCTGATGAGGAAGATCGACGCGTTATCCAGTCGGTCCGAAATGATGAATTAAAGCACCATAACATGTTTAAAACGATTTATTACCATCTTACCGGTCATTATCCAACAACCGAAGAACATTCCTCCTTCACTCCACCCCGTAATTATCCGGACGGTTTACGAAGAGCCATCTTTGGTGAGTCTGGAGCGGTGGAATTGTATCGGAGAATTTGGTTTGCCGTTCCAACTGAAATATATAAGAATATGGTTTTTGAAATCATGACTGACGAACAAAAACACGCCGCGCGTTATAACTACCTGTATGCGAAGACACGATAACGATCAAGCGCGCATCAGATTAACAATTAAATAAGGCCGTAGTAGGGCTTTTTTCTTTTCGGTAGGGCTCAACAGGGTAATAAACCTTCTAAAATGACCAAAAATCACCCTTATAACGTTACAAAAGAATGATTTTGTAACGTTATATAGAAAAGGTGGGGTCATGACGGATTTGCATGGGGAAAAACCGAATAATATCTCACTTAAAGAAGTTAACTAGGCTTTTGAGATATTTTAATAAGATGTATCTCACACAGGTAATATTGGTCTATCGTTAAATTAACTAGGGTTTATATCTCATTTAAATCGGTGTTATATTTTTGATTACGATCCTATTATTAACTATTTTCATGTGTATCCAACATAATTATTCAGGCCTATCGGAAACGCACTTTTGATCTCGTAATTTACTACCGAAAATTGATTTCTAGTTTCATGATAAAAAACCATCCAGCTGACTCTTTCAAAGGTTGAGCGTGTTGGATGGTTTTGTTGCCTTCAAGTTAGTTTGAACGCAATACGGAAGTAGGTGTAAATATCCCGTTTCCGTAGGTGCTTTTAGTTACCACATAGAGAAGATTAGACTGAAAGGTTTTGCGGATGTAAGGAAAGAATTGTCGATATACTCCCCTGGCGATGTTTTCCAAACTGGGAGAATAGTTTACCCGCACAACCGGAAGTGGTGGTTTGGGTACGTTTACACCTCTTTGCGCTAAGGTATGAAAACTCCACCGCTGCCCTATCGTCTGGTTAAACATTTGTTGCACTTTAATAATATCTGCAACAAATTCTCTGTCATTTGATACATCCTCTTCAATACCCATGATAATTTCTAATGGAGAAAGTGGCGCATAACCAAAGTTAGTTACATAATTCAGTGTCGTAATTAATGGATTTTTAACTTCAACCCTTCTTGCCAAGTTTATCTCCTCCTTCACCAATCTTTCATACGATGCAGCAGTCTATCAAACGATGATCTGGAACTCCCGCGATTTATTCTTGATAGACGGTTGATTAAAATGAGGTTCTTTGTTGTAAAAAAGTTTGAAGTCTAGCAAAGGGTGTAAATATCCCATTTCCGTAGGTACTTACAGTCACGACATAAATAAGATTGGCGCGGTAAGTTTTTAAAATAAACGGAGCAAATCTGCGATAAACCCCTCGGGCGATATTTTCCAAACTGGGAGAGTAGTTCACTCTCACAACGGGTAGCGGTGGTTTGGGAACTTTCACCCCCCTTTGCGCTAACGTGTGAAAGCTCCATTGTTGCCCAAGTGTTTTGTTGAATATTTGCTGTATTTCAATTATATCCACAACAAATTGACTATCATTATTTGCGATATCTTCAATACCTAAGACAATTTCTAATGGAGAAAGTGGCGCATAACCAAAATTGGTCACATAATTCAGTGTCGTAATTAATGGATTTTTAACCTCAACCCTCCTCGGCAAGTCGATCCCCTCCTTTGCTAAATGTAGTGCAGTGTATGCCAATCCCCTAAAAGACGAAACCGCTTTCTGGAATGAAGGGCCACTTAAAGGTTGTTTTAGTTTGTACAGATAAAGGATAGTCCAACGATATTCATGCCCCCTTATGCCCTTTACTAACGCAAAAGCCTAGTTTTGCAGATGAACTTACAATAGCCTACTCATTACAGATGTATTAGACATATATTTATCAAACAACCACAAAGGGGGTCAAACGTTGAGTACTTCTAACTTCTTGGTCAGTATAAGTAATGACATTCAAGTGCAACTATATTTTAGCAATGCAGGTTCAGGTGTAATCGGGCCGGGGGTACTACGTTTCAATCTTGGTATATTAGGAAATATTAACGAAGAAACCGGCTTTGTTATCCCCTACCCCACTATCCAAGCATTATTTGATCGAACTTTCGGTGTTGCTTGGAACAAACGATTGCTGATCGAACGGGGTCAGAAAGTACCGGAAAGCTTATTCCCTCCTCGTTTCGTTAGGTTCATACCTAGCTCTGAAAATTTAGCTAGAGTTGTTGGGATAACGTTAGCCCCGATTATTCGAAAAAGATTTAATAAGAACCTAACATTCGTCAGGGTGATTACCCTCACAAACCCCGGTCTTATTGGCACGTCAGCTACCTATTTTATAAAAGGGGTTTCCCCTAGCCATGTAAAGAAAAATATAGAATTACTCGATTAATCTACACTTTTCCCTCTCCTCCCTTTTACCTTGGGTACTATAAAGAAGGATCAACTGTGGATTATTAAACGTTAGCTTGTAGGAATTCATAAGGCCTAATTATCTGTAGGATCATACAAAAGAATGACTCATTATTGAAAACATACAAAGCTGTTGACGCATATTGAAATAGTCAACAGCTTTGTATGTTTTGTATTAAAAAATTGAGCGATGTCCTCATACTGATGTGGTAAATCAAAAGCGATGGATTGACAAAAAAATTGGTATTGATTACAATTTACTTACCGGTCGGTAAGTTAAGAGAAAGGCGGCATATATGTCCACAAAATATGAAGAAATATTAGTAGTTACCTACCGGCTATTTGCTGAGGTAGGGATTGAAAAGACTAGCATGTCCCGTATCGCAAAAGAATTGGGCATATCAAAACCCGCTATTTATTACTATTTCCCTTCAAAAGGTGCTTTGATTAACACACTCTTTGATTTTCTAATGAAAGAAATTCAGTTTCAAAATTTCTTTAACCAAGAAGAGTACACTCCACACAATATCCGACAGAAATTAATTGTGGATGGTCATGCAATGATCAAGCAACAGGCAGCAGACCCCCACTATGAGAAAGTGATGAGTGAATATTATGCCTTGAGTGCAAAAGAAACCAAATTTGCGATTGAATTGAAACATGTCCTCCATATTTATTTAGAGGGATTTACACGACTGTTAGAATTGGCCGTGGCGGCTGACCTAATTGACCGGAAGGATGTTCACTTACGAGCACAATTCCTTACGCTAATTGTCGATGGACTCGATAAGTATACGGACAAAGAATACAACGTGGATCCAAGCGAAATTTGGACATTTGCTGTTCATAGCGCCTTGAAAAATTAAAACAGAGGTGGGCATGATGGGAAATCCGAGTAATCGCATTGTCGGTTTTGATATAGCACGTGCTCTTGCTATACTAGGTATGGTGATGGTCAATTATAAATTGGCACTTGATGCGGTAGGAAATGGACCCAATTGGCTTGTGATCAGTTCCGACCTATTGGAGGGTAGAGCATCTGCAATCTTTGTCATACTGGCTGGTATTGGTACTGCACTCATGACAAAGAAAGCGAGAGTGACCAAGGATCCCTCTCTGATCATGGAAACACGTCGTATTATTTGGAAGCGCTCTCTTTTCTTACTGGGGCTTGGAATGGTCCTTTACTTTATCGGTTGGGACGCTGACATTCTTCATTACTATGCCTTTTATATGTTGGTTGCTTCCTTTTTTATTGTTGTCACTAATCGCAGTTTACTGTTTACGATTATCGGCGTATTGTTAACTAGTCAATTATTTCAACTGATTTTCGACTACACTCAAGGCTGGGATGCCAACTTTCAAAGTTATGAATCTTTTTGGTCTCCCGATGGATTCGTACGAAATCTATTCTTAAATGGCTACCACCCCCTCTTTCCGTGGATCTGTTTTTTCTTGTTCGGTATGTGGTTGGGTCGTTTAAATTGGAAAGATCGATCTTTACGGAGAAAATTGATGGGCACGGCTCTAGTTGTCGTATTGGTCGTTGAATGGCTTTCCTATTCCTTAATTGTTTTTACAAAACCAATTTTAGGGACGGAAATTGCTCGATACTTATTCCAAACGAAACCGATGCCCCCTACCCTGCTCTACATGGTTTCGAGTGCGTGTACCGCGTTGATCGTCATTCTTCTTTGCATTCGACTTTCAGAAAAAATTCGAGAGCGCTGGGTAACCAAGCTATTTGAATATACGGGGCAACTCGCTTTAACACATTATGTCGGCCACTTTTTCGTGCTACTTCTTCTTTTTCTTTTTGGTTATTTAAACCACTCCTTCACTTTAAGTGTTGCTATGGGAGCGTCCTTTGGATTTTTTATCGTAGCCATGATCGGCTCGTATGCATGGAGGTCCTTCTTTTCTCGTGGACCGATCGAATGGATGATGCGAAAAGTGAGTGAAAATTGGGTTGGTACCCATCAAGCAGAGCAAAAGTTGTAGGAACTAAATCAGTGCTAGTTGTCTTATGTGAAGAGGAAGCTCATGAGGGCTTCCTCTTTATTTTGAATGAATTTAGAAAATGAGGAAGGCGCCTTAGGACACATCAATAAACATTATTGATCAATCAATTATAACTGTAATTAGTTATTGCTTTGTTGCAATGTGTGTACCGTACTCCGAATCCCCTTTTGAAAGGGTGTCGCACGCACAGGGCCAATCATCCGTTCGTATTTGTTTCCGCACAAGACAAGCGGCTCTTCTGTTAAATATAGCATTTCTACAATCTCCTTCATTGCTGGCACAACAAGTCCAAGTAAAAGAAGTCCCCCTCGACGGAGGGTAACGACGGGTTTGGATTTTCCACTCGCCTGCCGGGCTATTCTTACAATCTCCTTGCCTGAGATTAGACCCGCACCAGGAATGTTCCAATTCTCGCCATATGCTTCGTTCTTAGCGGCAAGTTCTGCGATCATGAATGCTGCGTCCGGCAAGTAAACAAATTCTCGTGGGACGTGCATATTGCCGATAAAAAATGTCATCTTGCCTGCTGCAATATCTTTAATGGTTGAGCCCAGATAAGAAGCCTCATTTGCCGTAGGGCCATAATAATCAGGCAAGCGGACGATCATGATCTGGGCTTTGTTCCATCTGTTTTCGAACAGCATCTTTTCGAAAGCAAGCCTTGTCTTCCCTTTTCGGGTATGTGGCTGCTTCGGATGCTCCTCTGTAACCCGATCCGTCTGTCTCCTTCCATAGGGGTAAATACCGTCAACCGCAACGACCCTCAAACCTAGCTGATTGGCTGCCTCCATAACGGATTCTCCTAAAGGAATCAGCTTGTTCTCCATCTCGTGGTAGGGTACGTTTGCACAATGAAATAGGACATCCGCACCATCCGCTGCGTTAACAATGTCAACCGGAGAGAAAGCATCGCCTGTTGCAATCGTTACATTTTCCGGATGACTGATCCCCTCCCTCAGGTGCTGTAGCTTCTGAAAAGATCTTCCGAAAGCGACAGTGTGAATTCCCCTCTTCGCTAACTCTTCCGTAATCGCCGAGCCAGTACCGCCACTTGCTCCTACAACAATTGCTTTTTTCATGGTCTCACCCCATGTTAAGATGTGATTGATCAATCACTTACATGATGTTCGTAATTAAGTAATTGATCAATCACTTAATTACGAACAATGTATCATGCTGTTATTGATTAGTCAATCACAAATTAATTTGAAACCCCCTTTATTTTCCCATCAACTCGGGCATGCCGAGCACTGTCGAGATATTGCAGAGCATTCCTCGTGCGAGAAACAGCATCGTCCGCTCCTCGGCGTTTGGAATTCCCGCATCAAGAAATGCCTTCAAAACGATACTACGAACTTCCCCAAACCCCTTGCGCATTGCTTCCCGAATGGAGTCTTCTTGAATGGTCTGTGCTTGCATTTGAAGCAGTATTTCATTCTGGTTGGCGTTCAATATTTCATCATATGCTCGAATAAGATCAGTCTCCAGTTGTTCTGACGATGCGAATTCTATGACTTTGTGGAAGGAATCAATTACTCGCGCCCAAGATACCTCCAATGCCGCAAGTAATAAGGCTTCCTTTTTTGAAAAGAAACGAAAGATATACGGCTGCGAGATATTGGCCTGTTGAGCCACTTGTGCCGTCGTTGCCCTATAGTATCCAATCTCTGCGAATACCTGAATGGCTGCAGAGATGATCTCTTCTCTACGATTAACCGAAGTCGTATCGGATTTCCCCATCGGATAATCCTCCCCTTTAGTTAGTGATTCATCAATCAATTTTATTATATAGGAGGCATCGATTCAAATCAATTCGATAACGCCCTCCTCATCGATCATTGGCTAACCCAATAGCTTTACACATAAAAAGGAAGAGGCTACTCACCCTCTTCCTTTTTCTACTCTATATCAAGAAGCTCACCTTAGTGGACTTGTGATTTCATTTGATAATTTTCTTTGATTGCAGCAATGTCTAATTTGCTGATTTCAAATTTTTTCTCGGAAAATACTTTTGCGACGAGATGATTTAACCCTTTGTACATGATCGATTGCGTATCATCGGTATGATCTAAGCCCAAAGCGTGACCTAATTCATGAGTAATTGCAAAGAGATAATTGGATTGATTGAGAGTGACATCATTGTTGCCAATCATTTTTAAGATGTTATCCGTATCTACTTCGTACATTCCATTGTATTGATTCTGTACCCAGATCTTTTGATTTTCAATTACCATGGCTGAGAAAACTTTATTTAATGCATAAAAGTTAATACGGATCATTCCACTGTTTACCGGAAATGGATACGGACTTGGGGTAGTAAGTGACTTGTTTAACATCAGCTTTTGTTTATCAATCTGAATAAGTTCATCACGTTCATTTTTAAACCAAGTCGTTGTCCCTCCTAACGTGAGCGGTTCTTCCGCATTTATTTCAGGGTAAACGATGATGTTATTGTCACCCAGTGCAAACCCATTTACTGTCGATTCATTATTTTTCGGTTGTGTCGGTTGCCTTAATTCAAATACCTTCATACCAAGTTCCTTGTTCCAGTTCGCTATCGCTTCCGTCGTTATCGTTTTCAGTAAATTATCTAGATCGCTATAGTTGACCACCATGTTTTTTTGTTGATAGAAGGATTTAAAGGTTTCCGAAAATGGGGTAATTGTAATTCCGATTGGGAATTTAATGACCTTTGTTCCGTTATAGGTAGGACCATTCATGCGAAATCTCTCCTTTTGAAATGTCGATTGTAAAATTATAAAGAAAGAGGATTCTTTTCAAATTTTACCTCTACATCTTATCACCAAACCAGTGAAAAAGAAATAATTTTTTAAAATTAATAAAAATTTAGGAATACGAAAAATCAGTTAATCCCAAGTAAACGTTCGTACAAACAGAATTTCATTAATGTAATACATTATCCAAATAATTAAATTCAATGTGAAGGAAGGAAATTCATGGGCGAAAACGCATCTTGTCAGGAATTAGCTTCGATTCTAAATGCGAGAGTTTCAACTCTTGCAACCCCTGGAACATGTACAATCACGAATATTCGGACGTTTCCGATGACAGTACTGGGTCGCAGGACAAGTGAACCCCTTAATAATATTTTTTATATACAAAAAACAACTATTCCTAATCGTACATTAAATATGGGTTTTTTAGCTCTCCTGCCCAATGAAGTTACATTCGCTGTCAATGGACTTACACGACAAGGGATAAAAGTAACCGCCATTACTCCCTTTACTTTCTTTGCAAAACCCAATATAATCAATGTCTTTCTTCAATCATTGGAACACCCTATTCAATTTGTTCAAAAGGTAAATCGGGTATTATCAAAAATCCCTTTAGTTGCTCCAGATGTTCCCGAACCTCCCATTAATCCTGCTTACCGTCAATTATGCAAACAATTTAGTGCCATTATTGGGGGCAATCAAATTGTTGATATCATTGGAACCTCGTGCGAAGTCGTACGATTAAGAAACACCCATGTGTATAGCATGGGGCAACTTGTAACCAATCCAGAGACGCGATTATTAAATTTTTCCTTTGATAAACTTGACGCTCAAGGACGCTCCCTATGCTCTGCTACCGTGGGACTATTCCGTCATGAAGTCGGCCCCTATATTAATGCCCTACGCAAACAGAAGAGTAACGTGATCATCACGCCATTGTTTACACCTTACTTTACAACACCTAATTTTCTATATTTGCAATATTTGTCTATTGAGAACCCCATTACTTTTGCCATCGCTTCCCGTAAAGCGATCTCAACTTTAACGTGATTTTCTCACTTCTTACGAAGAACATACATTTCTGACAAACCCAATAAAGAAGCGCTGACACTTAAAGGTCAGCGCTTCTTTATTGGAGTCACGCGCTTATCATCATCGCATTAAAGTAGGGAAGTCTTCTCTTGTAGAGGGTATCTCTGTGTATACATTTTTGAATTTGCATAGGATGTTACGAAATGGGGTCTTTTAATCTCGGTTGCCAAGTCATCATTTGCCTATGACTTAGAAATGAAAGTGTTATTATAAAACATTTAGAACAAAGGGTACCGTAAACTCTTTCCCATTTCGTTTAAACTCTCCCCATACTTTGTAGGCTCCCTTCTTTGGAAAGGTAGTATGAAACATTGCATTAGGGCCAGTCCCCTTTTCATCCATGGGGTGTACATGAAGGTAGTCTTTGGCACCCTCACTGATAATAACAACATGACCGATCGCACCGAGATAGGGTTGTAAATTTGTAATCTCTTTTTTTGTTTGCGTATCTTTGAAATGAAACGTTAGCATCTGCTCTTGATTTGCGCGAATAGGTTTTTCTAAAGTTAAAGATACTTCGTTGTTATCTACCTTCTTGACCCATCGCTTCTCTTTTTTTAATGGTTGCGTTGGCTTACTCTTCCCTTGAACATTGACCCAATGAGTTTGGATGGATTGTTCCCCATCCTTTGGTACGAAATCAGCAATGAACTTGTATTTGCCTCCTTCAGAAAATGGAACGGAGATATCAAAAGTACCCTCCCCTTGGTATTGAGGATGAAGGTGTTGGAACGAGGATAAATCGCTTTTCACGACGATGAGGTGCATTTTTTTCGTATGGTTCGTTTTAAAATCAGGAATGGGTTTTCCCTGATGATCAGTCACGCGAATCGTTAATGATGAGGATTGATTGGCCTTTGGTTTCTTAATACTCCATTGAGTATGAATCATCGGCTTATCATGATTTTTCATCGCTTCATGGTCGTTATGGGTTTTTGAATGGTTGTCATGACTATCGGTGCCAGAAGGCTTTCCGCATGCAGTTACAAATAATAAGAGTGACAACATGATTATTTGAATCAACCAACGTTGCAAATGGAACACCTCTTTCTTTAGATCATCAAATGAACAGCTTTAGCAATATACGATACCCCCCTATCGTACATGAAGTCGATGATGGTGTCTATAAATAACGGAGAACCTTAACAAACCGATTCACCTATATCGGCCCAATCGGTTTGTTATATTGAATACATTAATATATAAAGTTTGATTGCATGTTTAATAAACAATACTCAGCTATCCGCATTTTTTATGTCATGAAGTGGCTGGTTCACTTATTCAGCATAAGTTTGCACGACGGCTGCTGCGCCTGCAATTGCAAGCACGAGTATAAAGGGAAAAGAATAAGGGAGTTGATAGAACATGATTACCAAAATCAATGTAGACCAAATTCCAACACACCAATGACAACTGAGTAATTTCCCCATCCATCCTCGAAAGCCGGTTCCTTTTATATCAACTTTTCGCACCCACCCCCCATTTCCATCGGGTTCCATTGTCACCGTTAAAAAAGGATTTCGTAAAAAGGAGGTGATTTCATCATAAACAATGAGGTGTGTCAAACGGAATGAGGCCAGTATCAATATAGAAAAGTGCATCCACGATAAATTTTCCACTTTTCTCTTCCCTTCGCAATGGTTCAAGTGACTGGAACGCTCCATGTTGAATCAACGTATCCTATGACTACGTCATGGTTGATGTGAGACGATGGAGGTGACTTTCATCATGTTTAAAGGTAGGAAACGCGAGATTCTTGGAGGAAACAAAACGGAAAAACTAGGCAAACCATTGACCCAAATCCCCAATAAACAAGTCAAACAAACCATTATTCAACCCCAACCTCGACCCAGGCGAAAGCAAGGTGGCTGTGGTTGCGGAGGAACCCCTCCAAAACCAACGAGACCCAATCGCCCAAATAAATAATATAGGTGGGAGTCACATGCGACTTGAAAAGTTTGTGGATCCCCTTCCGATCCCCCCTACCATACAACCCCGCTCTATTCGGAGCGGCATTCCTTTTTATATCGTACGAATGAAACCGGTATATCAGCACCTTCATCGCGATCTACATAAAACCCTGGTATGGGGATATGAAGGGTTCTACCCAGGCCCTACTTTCGAAGTGTGGGAAAATCAAACGATCGATGTCTGTTGGCAAAACGAATTGCCTTCTCATCACTTCTTACCTGTTGATACAACGATTCATGGGGCAGAAAAAAACGTTCCCCAGGTGCGAACGGTTGTTCACTTGCATGGCGGACGCACCCCTCCAGACAGTGATGGTCATCCAGATGCCTGGTTTACACGTGATTTTGCCATGACAGGCCCACGATTTCAAAGGAAAGTGTATCGTTATCCAAACATTCAACGTCCGACTACCCTTTGGTATCATGACCACGCTTTAGGGATTACTCGTTTAAATAACTATGCAGGTTTATCTGGCTTTTATCTCATTCGTGGGGCAGAGGAAGAAAAATTCTTACTTCCTAAAGGTCCCTACGAAATCCCTCTTTTAATCCAAGACCGAAGCTTTAAACCCGATGGATCGTTATTTTATCCTTGTAAGCCTCCACGCGCCAATGTGAAGGTGCCCTGCCCATCGATTGTTAATGAATTCATAGGGGAAACAAATGTAGTGAATGGAAAGGTTTGGCCTCATTGTGACGTTGAACCTCGTAAATATCGTTTCCGTATACTCAATGGTTCCAACGCGCGATTCTATAATCTAAAATTAAGCGCCGGATTACATTGGATTCAAATTGGAAGTGATGGCGGCTTATTGGAAGCACCCGTCTCAGTTTCATCCCTTCTTCTCGCACCAGCAGAGCGCGCGGATGTCATTGTCGATTTTTCAGCATGTAAAGGGGAAATCATCACCGTAACGAACGATGCCCCCGCGCCTTTTCCGGCAGGTGAACCAGCTAATCCGTTTACAGTAGGGATGGTGTTGCAATTTCGCGTTCATCTGCCCTTAAATCATAGCGATTCTCCTCCCCTCCCCACTTTTTTTGGGTCACTTAAGCTACCCAACCCTAAAGCGGCGACATATCGACGTAGACTAACACTGGATGAATCTAAGGATCGTTTTGGTCGCATGAAGATGTTATTAAATGGACGCACTTGGTCAGCTCCAGCGACAGAAACCCCAAAGCTTGGTGCCACAGAAATTTGGGAAGTGCTTAATTTAAGTGCGAAATCTCACCCCATTCATCTTCATCTTATTCAGTTTCGTCTACTGGATCGTCGTCCCTTCGATGTAGAATCCTTTATGAAAACGCGTCGGTTATTTTATAATGGTCCCCCTCGCATGCCAGATCCTAATGAGCGAGGTTGGAAGGATACGGTTCGTTCTCATCCAAACGAAGTCACACGATTTGTCGCGTGCTTTTCTCCCTTTACAGGAGACTATGTATGGCATTGTCATATACTTGAGCATGAAGATCACGAGATGATGCGGCCCCTGGTAGTTGTCCCGTAAGATCGCCTTGATCCAAATAAAAAGACCAAACCTTAATGGTTATGGCCTTTTTATGCATTTCAACACTAGGAGAACCCCTAAATAGGGGTCCTATCGTTTTACTTTCCTTTACTTTCAGCGGTGTGGTGAGAATATCGTTTAATGATCCTTGTTGCATTTAACCCAATCATCATGGATGGGAGACACGTATTTCCATCCGGTATTTCAGGGGAAATAGAAAGATCAGCTACTCGGAGTCGATTCACATGAAATACGTTGAGAAAGCCATCGGTTACACCATCATGGATTGTTCGACTCATCCGACATTGACCAGCGTAATGATATATATTATTTAACGATGCCTTCGCATATTGAAAGAGGGTATTTCTCTTTTCTGTAATGTCAGGAATCGTAAAGATATCTTCTGGTGGATAAACGATATTGTAAACCCCGTTCGGATCCAAGCGCTTGGCTTGCTGTATGATTTTATAAACTTCGAGATATGAATCAATCACAAATTCCATTTCATTTCGGTTGGTTAATGCATTGAACTGAACGATCGGGTACGCTTCGGGGTCACTATGCGCAACGAGCGTGAACCCCGATTTAGGGGGAGCATTGTTGAAGAGCCCTAGGCTCATAATGTTGGTGGGTGAATTTCTATTAAACTCCCAATTATTAGCCAATACATCCTGATTCGGAAGTAATGCCGGATTTGCCGAACCTTGTAATTGAAGCTTTCTGGTACGTGCACCCATGTTTAAAAAAGCGCCAAATACAAGTGGTTGATCGGGTTCTGCATCGATCACCTCTAAAAGTTGATCCGTCTTCACTTCAATGCCCATGCTAATCCAATAATGGGATTGCATATTATAACCAACATTGGGATTATGGACAATCGGCTTTATCCCTGCTTCAAGCAATGGCTTTTTATCTCCAATTCCAGACCGTTGCAGAATAATCGAGGACCAAATCCCAGCGCATACGATGACTTCTTTGTTGCAATAAGCTGTTTTTGATACCCCATCTTGAACAAATTGAACACCATAGGCTGTTAACTTCCCCCCGGCATTCCGCATCAGAACCTTGTTGGCGGTTGCCTTGCATAAAATCAATAGTTTACGATTGATTCCGACTTCGTTGGGTTTAAACTGATTGCCTTGTGTAACAATCTTACGGTTAAGATAACCTGTCGCCGATGACGAACGGACAAAGGTTTTACCCACAGGCTTTTGAGTAAATTGGGACTTTATAAAAACACACTCTCCAATACCCGTGTTATAGTCTTCGACAATAGGGGCTCCTGTGATTTGTGAGGTTGCCGTCACAAAGGTTTTGGCCAGTCGGCTAGGATTTCGTTGCTGTCGAACAAATACGGGCCCCTTTCTTCCTCGTTCCGAAGGCGACTGCGTTTCTCCAATGTAGGTTTCATTCTTTTTAAACAACGATTTTACTTGAGGATAAGACCATTGAGGGCCCACTAACTTTCCCCACTCATTATAAAGGGCTCGACTCCCTCTTACCGCATACATCGCATTATGTTCTGAGCTTCCTCCAATTACACGGCCACTATAATATGCGAGTTGTCGACTCACTACTGGTTCTATTTTTGAAACAATGTCGTAGGAAAATTTATTATTGCTCCAAATGGCTACCGCTTTCTCAATTGAAGGGGACTTTGTTTCTCTCGTCAGATTTGTACCTGCTTCAAGCACTAGCACCGAAGTCCTTCGATCATCTGTTAACTCTTTTGCGAGAATACTCCCAGCCGTACCTGCGCCGATAATGATGTAATCAAATGTTCGCATAATAAAAAACCCCCTTCAACGACCTAATCGATAGGGAAATGGATCTTTATTTATCTATGAAAGGAATCATGTTTATATGCTTATGATATCTATTGGCATTCTACGTAATATGCACGCAAATAGGCTCGGAAATAAATATTTTCATCTGAAAATATTGTAAAAAAGTATGAAAACAAAGAACCACACAATATTGTGTGGTTCTTTGTTTTCATTAAGGATCAATAAAATTTAGAAGGGTGTCCCTTCTCCATTGCCCATTGCACAGCTTCTTCCGTCTGGGATGCCCCCATGGGAGCGCCGCCCCCTTCAGGAAGTGCTCCCTGATTCCATTGATTGAGTCCCTCAGAAACACGTCGCCCATACTCCTCATCGCATTGATAAAACATCTCAATCATCTTCTTTTGGACCTGGGGATCACAAGGAACGAGACCGATGATCAGGTTATTGATTAAATCTTCTCGTTCCCATTCCTCCATCTCTCTATAAGTGCGCCCGGCTTGCCCAAAATCATTTGTACGGTCAATTTTTTCTCGTTTTACATGTCCCTCAACGAAGGGTTCATGAGGAGGACCTCCTTGTACGGCCTCCTTCAAACCACCCATTAGAGAAGGCTCATAATTGATATGAGGGTTCCCGCTCGGGGCCATATCAACGAAATAAGCCATTTGACCATCCCGTAGATTCGTTGCCACATGCTTTTTAGGTGCGTTGATTGGTAGTTGTTGATAGTTGCTTCCTACGCGATACCGTTGTGTATCGGAGTAAGAGAAGCTTCTTCCTTGCAGCATCTTATCATCGGAGAAATCAAGACCATCCACGAGTACCCCTGTACCAAAAGCGGCTTGTTCCACTTCCGCAAAATAGTTGATGGGGTTTCGATCAAGGACCATGCGACCAACAGGCAAGAAAGGAAATTGTTCTTTTGGCCACAGCTTCGTATCATCCAAAGGGTCAAAATCGAGTTCTGGATGATCGCCATCCTCCATGATTTGCACAAAGAGCTCCCATTCCGGGTAAGCGCCCCGTTCAATGGCTTCATATAAGTCTTGTGTGGCATGATTAAAGTTTTTCCCTTGGATCTGTTCGGACTCGGGTTGGGTAAGATTTAAAATCCCTTGCTTGGGTTCCCAATGATACTTGACTAATACGCCCTTTCCTTCGGCGTTTACCCACTTATACGTATTGACACCTGAACCTTGCATTTGCCGATAGTTGGCTGGAATCCCCCAAGGAGAAAACAAAAAGGTAATCATGTGCATGGCTTCTGGGGTCTGACTGATAAAATCAAAGATGCGAGCCGTATCCTGACGGTTCGTTACGGGATCCGGCTTAAACGCGTGAACGAGATCCGGAAATTTGACGGCATCCCGAATGAAAAAGATTTTAAGGTTGTTCCCCACTAAGTCCCAATTGCCTTCTTCTGTATAAAATTTGATAGCAAAACCCCGTGGATCCCGGAGGGTTTCAGGGGAATGAGTACCGTGGATGACCGTTGAGAAACGAACAAAAACAGGTGTCTTTGTCCCAGCTTTTTGAAACAACTTTGCCCGTGTATACTTCGAGACCGGCTCATCTCCAACGGTTCCATAGGTTTCAAACCAACCATGGGCACCGGCTCCTCGTCCATGTACAACCCTTTCCGGAACGCGCTCTCGATCAAAATGAGTAATCTTCTCTAAGAAATTGTAATTTTCAAGAGTTGATGGCCCGCGATTGCCAACCGTTCGGATGTTCTGATTATCGCTAACGGGATGCCCTTGTCGGTTCGTTAACGTATCTTCCTTCTCTCTATCGGAAAATCGTTGATCGCGACTACTCCCTGCGCCTGTCACGGAAATTCCCGGTTCGGAAGAGGCTTCTTCATTGTAGTCTTTCAACGCAAATCCCCCTTGTTAGATGATCGTTTGCAAAACCTCGTAAAGTAGTATGATGTTAGGCAAGCACCTTTATGCCCATAAAGAAACACGATCCCGAATTAGTATGGGATCGTGTTTCTTTAATCTTTAAAAGGTCATTCGACGCTTCTATCCGAACAGCAATATTTCCATATGGCTCTCCTTTCGCCATTCGCTGAAAAGGAAGAAACATCATCGAGTGGATAGACGGAATCAACAATGGGTCGCAGCTGATGCTGTGTCATATATTGGAGCAATTCGGAAAACCCTTGCTAAACGACGTTGTCATTCCAGCAGACAAAAGGTCCCAATTGATCAAACCATAGATGAACAAAACGTCCCTGTGTAGGAACGTTTTGTTCTTGATCCATTTTCCTGGTTCCTATTGATGATGAATTATCCCAGTGACAATGATAATCCATCTTAAAATAAATCCTGTCCCTATAGCCAGCATTACAAATCTGACTAACCAAGGCACATAAGTACGGTACTTCAAGGATAGTAACCCTACTAATATGAACAAAATGCCATAGATTAAAGTAGCCAGAGATTCTATCTCTATCCTCCCTCACCAACCTTAAAATCAGTGTCACTTCCACTCATAGCATTGCAGGGCAAAAGCGATGGGCATTGAAGCTTCGTCAATACATGAATGAAGGACATATCGTAATTATCGATTTAAGGGTCTACACAAGGCTAGAGTGCTCTACCGAAAAGAACGCCTAACCCATCAAAGGCAATTATAATACTTGATTGATCATGATATTATATAATAAAATTCACTTAATTATAAGAGGAGGGATTGTCCTATGACTTCAACAAGCCATGTTCTCAAGCAAAAACAAATAGCAGAGTCATTTTCTAACGGTAATTTTGAACCTACTTTTCCATTTCTAGCAAAAACAATTGAATGGACTATCGTTGGTGACAAAACCTTAATAGGTAGGGAAGCTGTAATCGAACGATGCAAGCAAACTTCGAATTTCTTCAAAACGATAACCACTAATTTCACTACATTAAATGTAATTTCCGAAAATAATTGCGTTGCAGTAAATGGAACAGCTGAATTTATTCGCAATGGTGAACAGTTATCTTTTGTTTCAGCCTGTGATGTCTATATCTTTAATAATAAAAATGAACTACAAAGAATTGATTCTTATTGTATCAAATAGGGCGTTTTGCTTTCTTCTGTCACAGTTGATTCCTAGCACAAAAAGAAGAGGGTCCCTTGCAGACTGAGCAAGTTGGATCTTCTTCATTCCTGAATTTGCTTCGCACAAATCTCACTTGGTCGCTCCCTTTCAAATCGTTTTACTATACATATGATACCAAGTGATCCATGCAAAAAGCCGCCCACCCCTGTCGTACCAAGAAATGCTCCATCTCACTACGTTCATCTAAAGCAGTATAGCGTTGTTTGATGGGGTCCTCGATTGCTTTCATATGAAAACTCTCCTTCACCTTGTCAATGATTTAAATTTCCACAGAGAAGACGATTAAAAACTTCTTGCATTTAAAATCCCAGACATGGCTATAAGTTGTACGCCATGTCTGGGATTTTGTTGAGGATCAAGATGGTTGAGTTGTTTCGCCAAATTCAGCACTTAAATACAGATAGGCGGTCTCTAAAAGCGCTTCTTCTTTTCCTTTTCCGAAGGGTTGGTTGGGGAAAAGGCGCTCGACCATTTTTTCTGCTAACCGTTGACGATGCTCCTTTGACAGTTCCTCTCGCCTTGCAAGAAAGCGGGTAATCCATGTCCATTGGGCAACCGTTACCGAGGCGAAGGATGAGCTTGGTTGAAACTCTTCCAATTTTGGATGGTGAAACGTAATCGGTCCATGGTCGGGTTTTTCATGATGAATGACTAACGTTCCTGCTACTAGATCTCCTAAGCGCTTCTCTTGTCTTTGGATGATGACGGTGATCAGACCAATGAGATAAAAGAAAGGCATGCTATCTACAATTCGTAATAGATTGCGCAGGAAGATGGCCGAGAACTTAGGAACCATTCCCTGATCCGTTACCACACGTAGCCCCATTACCCTTTTCCCGATTGTACGGCCAGATAAAAACGCTTCAGTTAATGTAAAGTACACTATGGGGGTAAAGATGAAGATGACAATACTTACCCCTGTTACAATGGAGGTCCATAAGGGGGATCCCATTGATTCGACCAGCATTGAAAACAAGATCATGATGATGGCATAAACGAAGAGACCCAATCCAATGATCATCCCATCAATTAACATTGCGATACCGCGAGATCCAATACCTGCTGTATGTAGTTCCAAAGAAACATATTCAGGAGTCGTAACGGTTACACGATTTTTCATTCAAAGCTGCTACTAACAAGTTCAATAGAGTAGCAACCTTCTCACCTCTCTTTTACAGGTTTTGTCCACATCTTCGTAAACGTTAGTTATCGTATAGCTTCATAGTAGTACATTTTAATAGGTTTAGACAAGGCAATCGGCTACTCGCTCCTTTTCAGCGATCATCATGGTACAATGTGAGAGGAGGTGAAGTTCTCTAGTATGAGCGTACCTACAGCACGTCGTATTCAACGATTTATACAAAAAAACAGACCACACTGGGAAGAAACAAAGAAATTAATGCAGACCGTTGAAGGAAAAAAAGTTGAGCCCTCTGCTTTGGACCAGTTAGGGCGTTCATATCGACAAATTGCGGCACATTTGGCCTATGCACGTACCTACTTTCCTCATCATCCAGTTGTCCAAGAACTAAATTCCCTCACGCTACAGACGCATAAACATATTTACGGACATGTAGCACAAAAGGATGCTAGACAGTTCCTTCGCTTTTTTACTCATCGGTTTCCATCGTTATTTCATGAACGAGCGAACTATTTTTTATTAGCCATGGGAACCTTCTTGATAGGGGCCATTATTGCATTTATTGTGGTGATGATGGATCCTACCCAAGCGGATGCAGTCTTGCCTCCAGGGATGGCTGATCAAATTGATCCAAGTAAAATCCAACAAAATCAATGGGATTCCGCCGTTGTTTCAGGCGAGTTAATGACCAATAACATTCGAGTGGCATTTCTTTGTTTTGCGTTGGGCGCATTGTTGGGTGTGGGAACTATTTGGGTTCTTTTTACCAATGGACTATTAATAGGTGCCTTAGCAGCTCTATACCATCGCATCGGTGAAGGGTATACCTTTTGGGCGTATATCTGGCCACATGGAATTATCGAACTGACAGCAATCTTTATCGCGGGTGCTGCGGGGCTTTCTCTTGCCAAATCGTGGTTCATACCAGGAGATTACACACGAACCACTTCATTTAAAAATGAGGGGCGCATCACGGTTCAATTAGTGATGGGAGTCATCCCTTTATTTGTGGTGGCTGCACTCATTGAAGCCTTTATCACCCCTGCTCCCTGGCCGCTTTGGAGTAAATATCTCGTTGCCATTACGACACTGATCAGCCTCTTCTTGTATTTTGGTCGGCCGTTGTATACGAAACAGCGCTAGGGATACCATACAAAACTATTGCAATCCTTGAATCACCTTTGAAGATTTAAGAGCAAATGCGAGGGGATTGGCAATCGATTGATAGGTGACAAAGTACGAGCGCGGATGGCTGAAGGTGAAATTTTGTGAGGCGTTCCCTAATCGAAGTCCTTGTTGTTTAATGCGGGCAACCACCCGATTTAATTCATCTTGGTAGACCCATAACCGTGCTAAACATAACGCTTTTTGGCTATTGCGAATCGGGGTGATGGAAAACTCAAAGTCCACCAGTGCATAGTTAGTTAATCCAAGGATTCTGGGGAATCGATTCCGAAATACAATGGGCTCACAAAGTCCATTGACCTTAAAAGGCATGGCTTTGGGACTAATCACACGTGAAATCAACTTACACGATGGACTGCCAGCTGAAATGGACGTTGGGGCTAACCCAACCTTCGCCGCATTAAGCGCCGTCTTTACATTGGCCGCAAATACGACTGGATCATCAAAGGATTCAATATGAAGAGAAACAAGCAGTGGCTTGACATTCAAAAAATAAGGAAAAGCCGATGCAATAATGATCGATGGGAACTTACTTAGCTCCCGGATAACCGGAGTCAATTCGCGCTGTAACAAATGGAGTACACCGAGGCATAAATGGTTTCTTACTTCGGAGGGACGATCTTGAAAGGTAATCGTCATAAATTTTGCATTTAAGCTATTTGTTCGAACCCCTTGGATCTGAACGGGAAACCGGCGATTTCCTACACTTTCACAGGAAAGATTAGGGTTTACAAATCGTGTTCCTCCAAAGATCCTAGAGAATGCATTACACTGTTTTTCAAAAGGGGCATGAATCTGCACCACGGATCAAACACCCACTTCCCTATAGAAATTCATCCCTCCAGTGTATGTTTACCTTCTTTATAGGAAACGGCAGAATGATCCATATATAAAAAAGGGGGTTCCTGCAACTTACAGGAACCCCCTTTTTTATATATGGATGTCTATATTATAAGAAAAAAATAATTAAATTAGACAGATATACAATCCGATATACATCCATGGGAATATTATAAACGAGATGATCGAAGTCATCGAAAGTCAGGAAAGTAAACAAGGAGTGTTCAGGTAATGAGTCCTGCCGTTTCTGCAGATGTGTTTCGGAGTAATTCGAAGCGGTTTTTACCAAACCAGACACTAACCTTTACAACGGTTGGTAATCGACAAGGGGTTCGTGTAAACCGAAATCGAGCCGGGGAGATTAATGCCCTAATCACCACGCGACCTGGAACCTATCAAATTGACTGGATCGTACAATCCATTTCATCATCGCCGGTTGTTGTTGAGTTAAATATTAATCGGGGTGCCATCGCCTATCGATATGCAGAAGATAAAAATGATATCGACCAATTAATCGGCCTTAATTTCGTGAAATTAAGGAAAGGCAGTATCATCCGTCTCATTAATCGAGGGCAGCGTGCGCTAACGGTTACTGCACAGGCGCCAGGAACCATACGATCCTTATTAAGGATCCATCGGTTATAAATACGCTCCTTAGGTGATCAGACAAAAGGGGGGCGCAATTCTGGCCCTCTTTTATAGTGTGCCATTTTCTAAAATTGATTATCATCTAACTAACGATCATGACGAAATTATTTAGAATGATATTGAATATTGTTGGTATCTCTGCCATAATCGTGTGCCCTATATTTTGAAATAGAATGAGTTTGGAGTTTGATGCTAGCTGACTTACTTTCACAGATGCTTGAAAATTTTCCACACGATCCCCACGGCTACCCAGTACGAGCACGGGCACTTTTACATAAGGCAATATATCCTTAGCTCTTAGCGGTTCGTGTTGCGCTAAATGGCTTCGAATTTGCGAAGGCACGAGCGCCACATAAGAAAGGATCTCTTGCTCATTTTTCAAGGGCAACATACCGTTGAAAAGTAACGATAAAAACCGATTAAGCCCCACTGAAGTGATTTCTAAGCATGGATTTGTTAAAAGAGGAAGCGTGTTCTTAAAAGCCTGTGAGACAAGGGAATCTGCGACGGGTGTATTACTCTCAATCTTGGATGATACAAAGATAATTCCTCTAATACGTGAGGTCCCAAATTTGTCTAGATAATCAGCTAACCACGTCCCCCCTAATGAATGGGCTACAACAATTGCCTTATGAATGACAAATTGATTAAAAACCGCATCAATATCTTTAGCATATAATACGCCTTTTATATAATGACTCGGGTTTAACGACTTCGGTTGAGATTCTCCTTGTCCACGCATATCAATGGCAATGAGTTTATACTTTCTTAATAACAGCGGACTACTTAATTGGAAGTTCCAAATCAGCCAAGATTCACTAAAGCCATGGATAAATACAATGGGTATTCCATTGGGATTACCCGTAACTTTCACAGAGATACGAAAACCTTCTGCCCCTAACGCTACGATTGTTTGAAAGGTATTTGGATTTAGTATGGGCCTTAACGGACACATCTTCGCGCGAGATGACATCTTTCACCTCTCCTTTTATTCGATCATCGATGAACGGGGCACAATGTTGTTTTCAGCCATCGTTCTTGTGTACGTAGCGATTACGGTTCTGGTGCAAAAACACAGGATCCATGATCATCGAAGAATCACTTATAAATGGGGTAGTGACAGGGTAGATGCTCTCGTCCGTCAGATTGATTACAATAAAACGTAAAATGACTTGAATTGCTCCCTATGCAATCTCAAGTTATTTGAGTATCAATATATTAATGTCAATAAATCGAATTATTCATTACTTACATCGGATATATTCAGACAACCTGATTTCTCTATCCTTTTAAACCCTGAAGTATGGGTTAAATATCAATTAAGAAGCTATCTGCGGGTTACGATCAGATAGCTTCTTAATTGATATTTCCATCATTTGGGAAAATTACGTTTGGTGACATGGTTGCTGGTTCTACCCCTGGAAGAATTTTTCTTCTAAAACGGGATATCAATACTTGTTGAGCAAATGAGCCATATGATAGAATATGGCTCGCTTTGTGAAATAAGGCTTTTGTACAATACATAGAGCTATTCCTCATCTTCATCCACCACTTCAAAAGGACGCATCATTTCATAGTCTTCATGCTCTAAGATATGACAATGATATACATACAATCCACTAAAAGGTCCAAATCGTGCGATGACGGCCGTTACTTCATCAGGGTTTGCTCTTACCGTATCTTTGAATCCTCTTTCATTAGGATCAGGTGGAATTCGCCCAGAAGTAAATTCTAGCTCGCCTGTTCCCTCGAAGAGTT
Source organism: Marininema halotolerans (assembly GCF_900116235.1). Classification (GTDB taxonomy): domain Bacteria; phylum Bacillota; class Bacilli; order Thermoactinomycetales; family DSM-45169; genus Marininema; species Marininema halotolerans. Next base: position 306,120 of record NZ_FPAA01000004.1, read on the forward strand.
CCACATCAAATTTTTGTCTATATAGGATCTGGAATTGAACTAGATGAATATGCATCGGATGTGTATCCTCAGTAAGGTTGATGAAGCGCCATATTTCAATTGTATTAAGTTCCGGTGTTTCTGTGATAGGCTTCTTGTCAAATGGAGTATTATTCAACAAAAGTAGTAACCTTCCAAACTGGTCTAAGGTTTCATCTAATGTGATGTCTCGAATTCTTACTGCTTCCGATTCTTTGAAGAACTTAAATTTACTTAATTGGTTAGGGATTTCGCTTTTATCTTTTCTGGAAAGAGGCAGAGTTACTCGGAATTGCATGATAACGCTTGTATTATTATTGACTGGATCTCCATCTGGAAATGGAGAATTAGCATTATTGGTAAGTGTGATGCTCTTTCCTTTGAACTGAGAAAAATCAAGGATGACATCAGCTCGTTCCGCGGGTCCTAGGATAAGTTGTTCCACTTTCACAGGTTTCTTAAGTAACCCGCCATCAGTACCAATTTGGATAAATGGTTGACCTGAGGTTAACCTCATGCTGAGAAACCTAGAGTTACATATATTTACTATTCTGAAACGATACTTGCGAGGCTCCACATCAAGGAAGGGATATAGTTTTCCATTCACAGACATGAATTCACCAAAGAATTCAGGAACAACGGATGGTACAATTCCGGACGGATTTGGATCAGGTTGATCTGGATAGAAGAGGGTTCCATCTGGATTTAAGGATAGATCATGGATATTAATAGGCAATTCGAATTTTCCTTTTGGTAGGTTGAGTTTATCCTCTTCTTTCCCCCTGATGAAGTACGTTCCAAACAATCCCGCATAAACATTCAGTCTAGTAATTGCAAATGTATGGTCATGATACATAAGCCCTGTGGGTCTTTGATTATTGTCGTATTGGAAAACATCAGTAACAAATTCGGGACCTACAAATTCAAGGTCTCTGGAATACCAAGCGGTAGGGTATCCATCAAATTCAGGCCTCGTCTTACCACCATGGAGATGGACAATGGAAATCCCCGTTGGTACTTTCTGCTGTTCGGGAGGAAGTATAGTCGTATCAACAGGGAGAAATTGATCCCTTGGAAGTTGGTTAATCCAATGGACTTCCACACGTTCATTTTTCCTCACTTCGAAAGTAGGTCCTGGATATATGCCATTGTATCCCCAAATGATGGCAGGGGGAAGGGACTTATCGAACTTATGCCGCCCCTCACGCATGGTCACCTTATAGGATGTAAGTGATTTTGTTTTATTAAAGGGTTTAATCAGAGGGGGAACAGGCAATGGATTGACAAACTTCTTCATTTTCATATGTCCATCTCCTCCGTTCAATAACATTATTTCACAGTATATTCACCTCTACATGTACAATATTACGATAACATGAGTGTTGATTAACCATAAAATACATTTTTAACATGTAGTGACCAATCTTATGAAGGTTTCAGCAGAAGAAATTGCTAAAGCTACAATACTGTCCAAAAAAGACCTCAGATGACGATAACAGATATCGTCCCCTGAAGTCTTTTTTGGGGTTACTCGTTAGTCAAGCACTGATTTCTGGATTGACCCATTAATTTATATATGAATTAAAATATTGACTAGTTTCCCAAAAGGATCTCTACCATAAAAACCCCGAACCCCGTATTTTCTCGTAAAAGTGTTTTGCTTTGGAAGTGTCCTACGTTTCAATATTTGCAACAATTCGCTTGATTTTCAATTCTACACCCCCATGGTATTTTGAATGTTAGTTTTCTCGTTTGACTCACACAAAAAAGGCCAGACCTTCATTACGAAGGCCTGGCCTTTTTTGTATTTTATCGGTGAATGAATCGTTGGATTCGATCACATGCTTCCTGAAGTTGATCCAATGAGGTGGCATAGGAGAGGCGAACGTGGTCAGGGGAGCCAAAAGCTGACCCAGGGACCATCGCTACCTTCTCTTCCTCCAATAAGCCTTTCACCCAAGCATCTGCTGATTCAAAGCCACCTTGTTTAGCCGCTTCGGTTACATTTGCAAATACATAAAAGGCACCTTTCGGGGTATCACAGGAGATTCCAGTCATCGCTTGCAAACGATTCACCAGATAGTCGCGCCGTTCTTTGAAAGCAAAAAGCATTTTTTTGACAGGCTCTTGGGAGCCTTCTAAGGCCTCTAATGCTGCATATTGGGCAACGGATGTGGGGTTAGAAGTGCTGTGACTTGAAAGGCTCGTCATTCCTTTAATAATGCGAGCATCTCCTGCAGCATAACCAATGCGCCAACCTGTCATGGCGTAGGTTTTGGATACCCCATTAATAATGATGGTATTCGCCTTTAGCTCAGGGCTTAAGGAGGCGATACTACTATGTTTGTCATCCCCATAGATGAGGTGCTCATAAATTTCATCCGAAACAATCACGAGATCATGCTCGAGACAGATCGCGCCCAGTGCTTCGAGTTCCATCCGATCATACATCGCACCGGTGGGATTGGATGGACTATTTAGGAGGAAAGCCGTGGTTTTATCCGTTACGGCTTCTTTTAGCTGTTCGGGTGTCACTTTAAAGCCGTTCTCTTCTTTCCCATCAATGACGACGGGAACGCCTCCAGCAAGCTTCACTTGTTCAATGTAGCTGACCCAATAGGGGGCTGGAATGATCACTTCATCCCCTTCATCCAAAATCACTTGGAAAAGGTTATATAACGCATGCTTTGCCCCAACGGTAACTATAATCTCATTGGGTTGATAAGAAAGGCCATTATCCCGCTCAAACTTTTTAATAATCGCTTCCTTTAATTCTGTGATCCCACCTGCAGGTGTATACTTCGTATGACCTGCGTGCATGGATGCAATAGCCGCTTCCAAGATGGAATCGGGTGTATTAAAGTCAGGTTCCCCTGCCCCAAGGACAATCACATCATGTCCCTGTTTTTTTAGCTCATTCGCAGTGGACGTAATTTCAATCGTTTTCGATGGCATTAAGCTTTGTACCCGATGAGACAATTTCATGGACTTGTGTTACCCCTCTCATAAACAACTATCTTCATGGATTACGGTCATTGTAACATAAGACCTGCAGACGATGGGGATTCCTAACGGGATCAATCGATGAAGCGATAGGTTTCTCTTGCGATCATCAATTCTTCATCTGTCGGTATGACAAGGATCTTCACCTTTGAATCTCCTCGACTGATCACTTGCGAATGGGAAGAAAGCATTGCGTTTTTTTCTTCATCCAATTGAATCCCGAGATAAGAGAGCTTTTTCAGTGTCCATTCGCGAACAACCGAAGCATTCTCCCCCACTCCCGCTGTGAAAATAATCCCATCTACTCCATCCATCGTTGCGACATAGGCACCAATCTGCTTACGGAGGCGATATGTATACATCTCTAAGGCCAGACGGGCGGATTTATCGCCTGCAAAAGCTTCCTCTGTAATCTCCCGCATATCACTGGAGATACCAGAGACGCCGATAAGGCCACTATGTTTATTCATCATGGAAGTAACTTCCCCGAGTGTTAGCTCCTCCTTCGCCATCACAAAGGGCACAATCGCGGGATCAATATCCCCACACCGTGTGCCCATCATCAGCCCTTCAAGTGGCGTCAACCCCATGCTGGTATCGATGGATTTTCCATATTCTACGGCGGCACAACTTGCACCATTGCCAATATGACAGGAGATTAGTTTTAACTCTTCAAGGGGTCTTCCAAGAAGTTTCGCCGCTTGATCACAAACATATTGATGTGAAGTTCCATGAAAGCCATATCGTCTGACTTTGTATTTTTTGTAAAGGATTTGGGGTAACGCGTACATATATGCATAGAGTGGCATCGTCTGGTGAAACGCCGTATCAAATACAGCAACATGAAGCGCATGGGGAAGATGGTGACGGGCGGCATCAATTCCTAGGAGGTTCGGTGGATTATGAAGGGGGGCTAATTCCACATTCTTACGAATCGAGGCAATGACGTGTTCATCAATGACCACCGATTGGGAAAAATCCTCCCCCCCATGGACAACCCGATGCCCCACCGCCTTGACCTCATCAATGGATTGTAATACCCCCTGTTGGGGGTCTGTCAGCAAAGAAAGAACACGGTTCATTCCTTGTTGATGATCAAGAATCTCCGCTGTAACAATTAAGGGTTCAATATCTACCCCTTGATGTTTTAAGATGGATTGTTCCGATCCGATCCGTTCGACAAGTCCATGAGCAAGCACTTTTTCAGCATTCATCGTATAAAGTTGATACTTAATTGAGGAACTCCCGCAATTGATCACTAGGATCTTCAACGTCTTTCTTCCTCCCTGTTCAAACGATCGCCATCCTCATCATAATGAAAAAAACCTTCCCTGGTTTTTACCCCAAGATGTCCAGCCCGAACCATCTTCTTAAGAAGGGGTGCAGGACGAAACTTGGCATCTCCGTATTCCCGAAAGAGACGTTCGAGAGACGCTAAAACCGAATCCAACCCAAATCGATCAGCCATCTCCAAAGGCCCATAGGGAAATTGATAGCCACGCTTCATGGCAAAATCAATATCATCCTTAGAAGCCACTCCTTCCATTAGCGTGTAAAGGGCCTCATTAATTAAAATAACAATTAAACGGGTCGTAACAAATCCTGGGGATTCATTCATCAACCTCCACGAAGGTTAAATCAATGGTCTTTAGGAAATCTTGGGCATGTTGAATCGTTTCTGAACTGGTCTGTAATCCACGTACAATCTCCACCAGATCCACCTGGGCACTCGAGTGAATAAAATGCAGACCGATCACTCGGTCTGCGCGTTTGGTCACTGCCGCAAGTTCAGTCACACTGAGCGTCGAAGTATTACTCGTAAGAATCGTATAGGGTGGACAGAGACGGTCACAGCGTTTGAAGACCTCTTTCTTGGCCTCCAAATCTTCTGTGACCGTCTCGATGACTAGATCTACTTTTGCCAGCTCATTAAGTGTCGCAGTAAATGTGATTCGTCCCAGAATGAGCTTTTTTTCAGCCTGTGTGATTCCCCATTTTGCGAGTTGCTTATTTAAACGAAGGTCCATCTGATGCTGGGTCAATTGTACAAGTGCTTCCGTTTGTTCAATCAGGATGACGTCGATCCCCTTCTTCGCTAGCATTTCAGCAATTCCTTGTCCCATCGTTCCACCACCATAGACAGCCACCCGTTGAATATCTCGCACTGGGGGATCTCCTTCCACTTTCTATCAACTACTGATGGTGACAGCGTCCTTTGCGTATCTTTTTAACAACATCCGGAATTGTTCACCAGACAGTAGCTCTTCTTTAAGCAGGACATCGAGTGCCTTTTCAAATACCGTTGCATATTGGTTGAGTAATTGAACGGTTTCTTGATAAAGGGTTTTAAGAATCTTTGTGGACTCATGATGCAACATGTCTTTTCCGATTAATTTCATATCGATAATACCCAGGTCTGACAAACCGGCTTCAATTAATGTCCGTGTATAGCGATTCGCCTGTACATAATCATTTTGTGCACCGGTGGAGCGGTTCCCATAAACTTTTTCCTCGGCTGCCGCTCCGGCTAGGCAGATCATAATCTGTCCTTCAATCTGCTTTTTGGTATATAGATACTGATCCTGACCGGGATGATGACGAACATACCCTAACGCTTGGCCTCGAGGGGCTAAGGAAACTTGGGAGACTGATTCGGGCCGGACCCATTCGGATACAATCGCGTGCCCCAGTTCGTGTATGGCAACTCGTTCGCGTTCTTCCTGTGTCGCCTCACGATCGGTTTTTTCCCCCATCATCACTTTGTCAATGGCTTGGGAGAGGTGCATTTGCTGAATAACACCATTCCCCTCCCGCATCGCATAAATCGCCGCCTCATTCGTTAGGCTCTCCAACTGCGCTCCTGAGAAACCAAAGGTCTCCGTAGCAATCTGTTCGATTTCAACATCCTCAGCAAGGGGCTTATTCTCCGTATGCAATCCCAGGATCATGTGGCGAGCCTTTTTATCAGGAAGATCCACAGAAATGTGCCGATCAAAACGTCCAGGTCGCAAAAGTGCAGAATCCAACATATCTTTTCGGTTGGTAGCCGCTACAACTAATATTTGAACCTCTTGATCCGTTGTAATTCCATCCATCTCAGTCAAAAGTTGATTCAACGTCTGATCATATTCACGATGTTGAGAACCCTCACGCTGGCCCCCAATCACATCAATCTCATCAATAAAGATGATTGCGCTATTTTTGTTGCTTTTCTTCGCACCGGTACGTGCTTCCTGAAAAAGCTCACGAATTCGTTGGGCACCCACTCCAACATACATCTCGACAAACTCACTCCCCGATGTCGTAACAAATACAGAATCGGTATAGTGAGCCGCTGCTTTGGCCATGAGGGTTTTTCCTGTACCAGGAGGTCCAGAAAGAAGAATTCCTTTGATGGGTCGAATGCCATAATCACGAAGCTTATTGCGATGGATGAGAAAATCCAGTGCCTCTTTTAATTCCGCCTTGGAACGTTGCTGACCTCCAATATTTTCAAAGGACAAGTTCGGTACAGAATCCTTCTTGAGTGTGCGCTTCTTCTGGCCAAAGGCAGGACTACCTGGACGAGCCCGAAATAACCACCACCCCATGATCCCGATGCCTACGACTGCAAATAATGGCAAAGGACTAACTCCTAGATATAAAAGAAATAATAACAACGCAGGCGTGGCACCAATTGCGATGGCTTTACCCATTATCTTTCACCCCACTTTCCTGTTTATTCAAGGGTAGGACGCGATAAAGGTGTAAATCGTCCTTTTTTAGTTCGAGATAGACAAAATTTTTATCCATAAATACCGTGGCATCAAAATGATGTGCCTTTGCTTCTTCAGAAACCGTCTGCGGTATCTTTGTATATTGCTTGAGCGCAATGCCCTCTTGTATGCCAAAATTTATTCGATTCCATGCATCAAGTAATTCTCCCTCAGCATCATGTTTTATTAAAATGGACATGTCTCTTCCATGAGCCAATTTGTTTAGCTTCTTTTGTAGCGGAATATAGTCTTTGCTGAGAGAAAATCCATGATCTGGCGTCAAGTGAACCGTAATGTGATTCGGAGATGTTTCAACCTCATAGGTCTTGATATGGGAAGCCTCTGTAAGTGTCTCCTGCATCGGGGTTTCAATTTGGATCTTTTGATAAGCATAAAATCCCCCAAATAAGAGCAAGAGGCTGACAACCAGAGTCGCGGCAATAACGGGCCAACGGTTCTGCATACTGCCACGCCTCCTTTCTACATCGCTGATATGTCAATCTTTGTATAAAAACAGTATATCACAAAAGATATATCCATCGTGTTAAGGATAAAATAGGAAGAAGAACCAATGCAAATTTTCTCCCCTTATTTTCGCGCTAGTCCTGGATAATTCCTTGTTAAATACGAAATAATCTGATAAGTGAGCAGACCTTTTCTATCCAGTGTACTTAGGGAGATATTCCATTATCACCCGGATCACAGGAAGACCCCTCTTACCAAGGGTAGAGGGGTTATACAGTGAAAATGTGGTTCGGTTATCGGATGGGGCGCAGGTGATAATAAACGTACGCAAGGAGGTGAGTCACATGAACACTTCCACTTCCTCCAACTGGTTGATTCCCCATTTAGAAAGTCATTTTTCAGGTGAAGAACTGGAGCAGATCCTCCAACGTCTACATGCTGAATCTTGGGCATCTCCCTCGGAAAGAAGGCAGTGGTGGTCTTCGGAATCCATGGAAATCCCATTACGGTTTCATTTGGAGCTGGATATGGAAGTTTGATGTAGTCTTATTGTAACTTATTTTCTCCTGCCTATACCTCTCACGTTTATTTTCCCTGCTTTAGGAAGTGGGGTTTTTCTTATGGAGCGACGGCTTGAAATGTGCGATCCGTTTCAAAAAGTATCCGTTCTTCGTCAATCGTTAATAACTCTTGATTCCTCATCAAGGCACGCCCATCTACGTACACATCTTGAATGTCCGCACGCGAGGCAGAATATACCAAGAGGGACACAAGATCATGCATCGGACGCAGATGTGGCCGATTCATATCCAGTGTGATAAAATCCGCTTTTTTCCCCACTTCGAGGGTACCAATTTCTTGATCAAGAAAAAGGGCCTCGGCACCATAACAGGTTCCCATTTTTAAAGCTGTAAAAGCAGGTACTGCCTCGGGATCTTGGGTATTCCCCTTGTGGATCAATGATGCTAATCGAACTTCCTCCATAATATCGAGATTATTATTGCTAGCCGCTCCATCAGTCCCTAGGGATGGACGTAAGCCCTTTGCCAACATGAGGGGAATGGGTGCAATCCCACTGCCTAGTTTCAAATTACTTCCTGGATTATGAGAAATCTTCACATCATATTGTAGCAAGATTTCTAATTCTTCCTCCGTTACATGGACGGCATGAGCCACGAGGGTGGGACGCTTAAATACCCCAAGGACTTCAAGGTGCTTTACGGGTCGAATGCCATATGTATCGACATGCCTTTGTACCTCCCCCTTTGTCTCCGATAAATGAATATGAATGGGGAGATTTAAACGGGTTGCTTCAGTAACAATTTCTTCAATATAATCAGGGGGGCAGGTATAGGGTGCATGGGGAGACATCATCGTTGTGATCCGGCCATCCGCTTGTCCATGCCAATCCTTTGCAAACTGAACCGCTTCTTTTCGTTTCCAGTCACGCTCTTCCTGTGAACCAAGGCCAATGACGCCTCGACAGAGGCTGGCTCGTAATCCACTGGTTTCGACCACCTTTGCCACTTCATCCATATGATCATACATATCTGTAAAACAAGTGGTTCCACACCGGATCATTTCTGCTACGGCAAGTTGAGTTCCCCAATGAACTTGCTCTGCACCAAAACGTGCTTCAATTGGCCACATATATTGTTCTAACCAGGTTTGCAAAGGAAGATCATCTGCAAAACTTCGTAGCAGGGTCATTGCTGCATGCCCATGAGTATTAACCCAGCCAGGCAACATCAGCCTTCCTTGTAAATCGACAATTTCGTCTGCTATGGGGGCTTCTTCCATCGGACCGATCCATGCAATGCGTTGGTCTTCAACCAACATCGCATGGGCTTCTAAAGGCTCTTCCTCTGCAGTCATCGTTAGGATACGGGTATGGGTGAACAGTCGTTTCATTTTCTCCCGGTCTCCTTTCACGCTGTCAAAAATGGGATTATTTTCACATTTTTACGATAACGCAAAGAAATGCCGGTTACAAGCAGGAATTAAAGGCGTCCACCCCTATAAAGATCACGGGTGACCCACCTTTGGAGTAACACAGGTAGAATTTTTATCCCCGCGTTTATCAATAAATAAGGAACCATCACTTTGAATCTCCGCAAAGAAAACCTCTTCCAAGGAAAGTGAGTGTTGTTGTAGCTGACGATCTAACCACGCTTGGGACAAACATAGTTCTTGCAAATTTTTTTGCACCACTTCCCCATCCACGATGAGTTCTGTGGGGACATAATTAGGCTGTACAGTTAGGATATGCATATCTTTTTTTGTGATATTTTGCATGTCAATTTTCTTAATCACGGATAACTTGCCATGGGGTTCAAAAATGGCATGATCAACATCTTGAATGGAATGAACATCCTTTTCTCTTAATAACATACTGAGATCGTCCATATTGAGGCGGATTTTGGCCATCGCATCTTCTAATATTTGACCATGTTGAATCACGATAGTCGGTTCACCATCCAGAATGATTCGGGCCCTCCATGATTTTAGACCGATATATCCCATTAGAACGGATAAAGCGGTCCAGACAACGAGGCTGGTTAACCCTGAGTAAAAAGGAATGGACGGATCTAAGGTGATATTGGCCGCGACGGAACCAATGGTGATCCCCGTAATGTAATTAAAAAAGGTTAGGTGACTCATCTGTTTCTTCCCTAGCCAACGTGCCATGATTAATAAAACCATAAAGGAGATGACGGTTCTCGTTAAAATGTGTAGTAATTCCATGGTTTTCCTCGAGAGTGGTTAGTTTGTTTGTATTGCAAACATGTTTATATTAACTGAGTAATGACTGTTTATTTTAGGCTTTCCCATTCATCATCAAAACTTTCTCGCACCGTACTACACAGGAGACAGAACTCCTTCTTGCAACAAAAAGGAGATGGGTGAAGCGATTGTGTCACTTCACCCATCTCCTTCAAACACATGCTATATTCAACTGACCCTAATGGATCGAGTTATAGGCGGATAATCGCCGTTACCCTTGAACCAGGAATTACAAGCAGTCTGCCATTGGGTCTGCGGAGAATGACAACTCTTGGTGAGATCAAAACGATTGTTCCTACCCGAACGCGCTTTGCCCCAGAGGCTGTGGTGTGAATCACTGCCACGCGATGGCCATAAATGTTCGCTGACAGATTTTGATCAGCGTTGGTCACGCAATTCAATCCTTTCCTCTTTCTTGTTGTTATCATATGCAAGAGGAGAGGATCATGTGATGGGCAAAGCAATCAAATAAAAGGAGTTCTCATCCCCTAGTTGTTACTCCTCTACCATCGCAATTAAAAAACACGATCCACGATAGTACTTAGAGGTATTACTCGTAAATTGATGTCCAGGAGCTGGCTCTGCGATATACACCGTATTATTCCCTGTTCCTGTGAATGGAACTAATATCACCATGGGTTGCAGTGCCGGATTTCCTGGTGGAACCACCGAGGGCAAAGGCATAATCATATCATCATTAACAAAATCATTTGGTGGGGGCGGTGGTGTCGGTGGAGGTTCTACCGGGGTGACTGGGACGACCCCAAGGGTAAAGAGGCAATCGCTTAATTCTCCATCCTGTCCCAGTCGTTGAAAGGAAAGCGCAATTCTTGATTGACCCATCCTCGCATAGGGTGCTGCAGTAAAGGTATGATCAGTCAACGTGGAAGTGGGATCTTGTAAGCAAAGGGTGAATGTAAGTAGATCCCCTCTTCTTAATCGTTGATCCCCTCTACCACCAGCCTGGCGATTAAAGGCCACCAAATACTGAAAACGACCGCACCCCCCAGAATTGTGGTCAAATCCATCCGGTGGAGGTCCTGAGCTGTCTTCAAAAAGCCAGGAAGCGGGAACTGGATCCCCTCCTGCAGGTGTATACGTTGCTGCAACCAAACGAAGTTGATTCTGGGTCGAATCTAAATCAGCCAGGTTAAACAACAGTTGATCAATCAGGGGGTCAGGGTTATCTGTAGACAAAGGGGTTTCATTGATTAGACGAAAAGTCGCACATTGACCATCTGGGGATAGATTTACATGAATACTTGCCGCCAGGAAAATCCCCGTTCCCGGACCAGGTCCTTGTAGGATTGCCTTAATATCCATCGGATCATCCCTTTATTCTGTTCTCCCAGAAATTGCCTGCATTATTCGAATCATGCCCCCTCTTGCATGGGAGCCATGAATCCATTCAATTTATCCTATGCAGGAGTGAAAATAAGAAACCATCAAAAAAAGTGCTATTGGCACCCCAGTGAAAAACGCATAATTAGCGCCAAAAATCCCGGAACCTGAATCAGGACCGGGATCCTATTCGGGATCCTTCCGCTTTACTCAAATCGATAAAGAAAGAGTCGAGTCATCTTTTTCAGCCAAGGGACTTTTTGAAAAAGGAGAAAAACTTGTTGGGCATCCTGGGGCAGTTGCCTAATCTCTGGCGCCTCAAATAGGTTGAGCTGCTTCATCAGATGAAAACGTGGAACCCACTCTTCAATAATCTCTGGTTTTTTTAAAGCCCAGTGAAACGTAGCCCCCGTCGTCCGGGTCATCTTACGAAACTTCGCCCAACGTGTCGCGAAAGGATTGAGCGCATCAAAGGCTACTTGCCCCGTAGAGAAACGATCGGACAATCGTTGAAAAAGGTCATATACCTCCTGTTTGTGAAGATACATGGTAAGCCCCTCCGCAATAATCAGCACTGGGTTTTCGGTTGGAATTTGGGAAAGCCATTCGGGGTCAACCACCGATGAACCGATCATATGATAATGGCTTCGCTCTTCGTAAAACTGTCGTCGTAGCTCGATCACCTCTGGGTAATCAATATCGTACCACGCTACCGTATCTGATACCTGTACCCGATTGATACGACTATCCAGTCCACAAGCTAGATGAATCACCGTCGCTTTAGGGTGATCCGATAAAAATTCCTTGGTCCACTGGTCGAGATACTTTGCCCGAATCGCAATCGTTACAGTGTCTCCACGATAGATAGTCAATTTACTAAAATCATAATCAATCTTCTCAATAATGTCCTCCGCATCATGATCCTTTATAATTGGCTCTTGTTTGCGACTCTCCTGCGCCCTACCATATAGGGTCATCAACAGCATTTCTTTTTCCTTGGTAAGACGGATCTTCTCATTCATCATGCCCATCCTCCATTTACCGAAAAATACCTACTCCCATTAGTATATCGTGAACAGGAAGGAAGAATTAGCCAACTACAGCTTTTTATCGCCCAATTTGGGCGGGACATACGTCATGGGGATCTTTCTTTTCATATGTATAACCTAACGTCAATGGTAAACCCCTTAAGGAGGCTCTTTTATGTCCTATCATGTTCCTTACCCTGTCGAGAACTCATTCCCTCATCAACCCTTTCCACAATCACAAGCTCCACAAAATATCTCCTCGCCATCTGCTCCTTCGATCAAAACCTATGATCCAGCCTTTGATGGATTTGATGGCAATGTAGAAATTCTTAGCGAATCCCAGGCCCATACCAACTGGTATGTATGGGGTGCTTATTGGAACACTCCCTTTTGGGGTGGCCCCTTTCGGCCCTTTGCACCCTTCGGTCCTTTTGGCCCCTATCAAAGATGGTGGTAACTCATCCTCCCTCTGTTATGAGGGATTTTTTTATGGGTTTGAAATCATATCAATCGTACTCCATAAACAAAAAGTCCAAGGGATCCATATCCCTTGGACTTTTCTCTATTATTTACTCAGCATCGACTGCGGGCGCAGGTGCTGTTGCGGGCGTCGCTCCTATTGACAAGTTGATCACGGCGATAATATTTGCCGTGGGGATCACCGCAAATCGAGGGCGGGCTGCTCTCGCTGCTCTGCGGAGGATAATCACACGTGCATTCCAACGAAGAACCGTTCCCGTGCGTACTCTACGAGCGCCTCTTAGCGTAGTAAATACAACCGTCACACGCTCACCGACAATGGATCCTGCTTGTTGTGCTTCTACCATACAATCACTCCTTTCAACCTTGCTAGTATAGTATATGAAGGAGTGATAGAGTCGTGTCGGCATGAGAGTATAAAGCCATGGGTATTATACCCATGGCTTTATACAAGTTAATCCGCTTCGACTGCTGGTGCAGGGGCTGGCGCTCCTGGAAATCCTCCAGGTGCCTCTGGTTCCGAATGAATAACCGCAATAATGTTTACCGTGGGGATCACAGCAAATCGAGGGCGGGCTGCTCTAATCGCTCTGCGGAGGATAATCACACGTGCATTCCAACGGAGAACCGTTCCCGTGCGTACTCTACGAACGCCTCTTAGCGTAGTATATACAACCGTTACACGATGACCAATGATGGTACCGCGTGGTGGGAATTGTTGTGCTTCTGCCATACAATCAACTCCTTTACACTTGCTAGTTTATTATATGAAGAATTGATAGATTGGTGTCGGCACGATCCGTAGCAGCTTTAAGTTAAAAACCAAGGGTTAACCCTTAGTTTGGATCGACTTTAGTTATCAGCTGCGGGAGCTGGACCCTCTCCCTGGGGGAGGGGTGACAATTGAACCACGGCAATGATTCTTGCAGTGGGGATGACAGCTTCCAGGCGTCGGTGTCCGTTTGTAAGAACAATCACCCTAGCCCCAAAACGGGCAACCGTCCCCGTGCGTACTCTACGAGCGCCTCTTAGCGTAGTATATACAACCGTCACTTGATGACCGATGATGGTAGGCCGTGGGAATTGTTGTGCTTCTACCATACATTCACTCCTTTCATCTTACTAGTTATAGTATATGAGGGATTAATAGAGTGGTGTCGGCACGATCCGTAGTAGCTTTAAAGTAAAAAACCAAGAGTCACCCCTTAGTTTGGATCGACTTCAGTTAATCAGCCGCAGGGGCTGGAGCGACTCCTTGGGGTAGCGGTGACAATTGGACCACGGCAATGATTCTTGCAGTGGCGATTACTTCGAGTACGTTCTTTGTAGCGACCCCATCACTTGTCGATGGGGGTCTGTGAAGAACTATTACTCTGGCATTCCAACGGAGAACCTCCCCCGTGCGTACTCTACGAACGCCTCTTAGCGTAGTAAATACAACCGTCACTCGATGACCGACAATGGTTTCTTGTTGTGCTTCTACCATACAATCAACTCCTTTCAACTTGCTAGTTATAGTATATGTAGCATTGATAGAGCGGTGTCGGCACGATCCATATCACCTTTATAAGTAAAAAACCAAGAGTTACCCCTTGGTTTGGATCGGTTTTAGTTAATCAGCCGCAGGGGCTGGAGCCACTCCTTGGGGTAGTGGTGACAATTGAACCACGGCGATGAGTCTTGCCGTTGGGATGACAGCTTGCAGGAATCTGTGTCCGTTTGTAAGAACAATCACCCTAGGGCCAAAGCGAACAACTGTCCCCGTACGTACTCTACGAGCGCCAAGAACTGTGGTGTAAATCACGGTTACACGATGACCGATAATGCTAGCGGCCGGGGGTCTTTGTTGTGCTTCTACCATTCCATCACTCCTTTCAACTTGCTAGTTATAGTATATGAGGAATTGATAGAGTGGTGTCGGCACGAATCCATATCACCTTTATAAGTAAAAAACCAAGAGTTACCCCTTGGTTTGGATCGATTATAGGTTAATCAGCCGCAGGGGCTGGAGCCACTCCCTGGGGTAGTGGTGACAATTGAACCACGGCGATGAGTCTTGCCGTTGGGATGACAGCTTGCAGGCGTCTGTGTCCGCTTGTAAGAACAATCACCCTAGCCCCAAAACGGACAACCGTCCCCGTGCGTACTCTGCGTGCGCCTCTTAGCGTAGTATATACAACCGTCACTCGCTGACCGACAATGGTGTGTTGTTGTGCTTCTACCATACCATCACTCCTTTCAACCTTGCTAGTTATAGTATATGAGGAATTGATAGAGTGGTGTCGGCACGATTGGACATCACCTTTATAAGTAAAAAACCAAGAGTTACCCCTTGGTTTTTTACTTTAGTTAATTAGTTGCGGGGACTGGAGCGACTCCCTGGGGTAGCGGTGACAATTGAACCACAGCGATGATTCTTGCAGTTGGGATGACAGCTTCCAGGAATCTGTGTCCGTTTGTAAGAACAATCACCCTATCCCCAAAGCGAGTAACTGTCCCTGTACGTACTCTACGAACGCCTCTTAGCGTAGTATATACAATCGTCAGACGATGACCGATAACGTCATCTTGCTGTATTTCTACCATACAATCAACTCCTTTACACTCGCTGGTTATAGTATATGAGGGATTGATAGAGTCGTGTCGGCATGATCCACATCACCTTTATAAGTAAAAAACCAAGAGTTAACTCTTGGTTTGAATTGACTATCGTTAATCAACTGCGGGGGCTGGAGCCACTCCCTGAGGGAGCGGTGACAATTGAACCACTGCGATGATTCTTGCTGTTGGGATTACAGCAGCTATTCGCCTATGTCCTAGAACAATCACCCTAGGCCCAAAGCGAGCAACCGTCCCTGTGCGTACTCTACGAGCGCCTCTTAGCGTAGTATATACAACCGTCACTCGATGACCGACAATGGATGAAACTTGTTGTGCTTCTACCATACAATCAACTCCTTTCAACCTTGCTATTTATAGTATATGAAAGGAGTGATAGAGTCGTGTCGGCATGAGAGTATAAAGCCATGGGTTCTTCGTAAACTTTATCGCTTGTCGATGTGGGCCTGTGGATATTATCACACTCTGGCATTCCAACGAAGTACTCTACCAGTACGGACTCTCCTAACACTACGAACATTGAACCTCCCCCACCTACGCTAACGCTAAGAGGTGGGGGATTCTTGGAAGCTCTCATCGACTGACAGGATCAAATCCAAGCTTAAACCGTCGTCCCAACGGCAAGTAATCGAAGTCCTTCTTGCAAAATGTTCTTCGATGCATTGATGT
>NZ_FPAA01000022.1 GCF_900116235.1 Marininema halotolerans
GACTTTCTCCATAAACTGTCTTCGAAGCTGATTCGTGAAAACCAAACGATCTGCATCGAAGACCTTGGTGTCAAGAACATGGTAAAGAATCACAAGTTAGCCAAATCGATCACGGATGCATCCTGGTCGGAGTTTGTTGCCATGCTCACCTACAAGGCAGAATGGCATGGACGAAACGTGGTGAAGGTGGGGAAACAGTTCCCTTCCAGTCAGCTATGCTCTTCCTGTGGCAACCGCAATAAGAACGTAAAAAACCTCAACCTACGAGAATGGACATGTCCTACGTGCCACTCCCATCATGATCGAGACATCAATGCATCGAAGAACATTTTGCAAGAAGGACTTCGATTACTTGCCGTTGGGACGACGGTTTAAGCTTGGATTTGATCCTGTCAGTCGATGGGAGCTTCCAAGAATCCCCCACCTCTTAGCGTTAGCGTAGGTGGGGGAGGTTCAACACTGGAGAAACAATATGGCACAGGGTTGCTCGATCGTAATCCTAACTTAATAGGTAAGGCTTAACCCTTTGTCTAGGAATAAGAATCGATCTCCTCTTTTAATTTCGTATAACGTTTTTTAAGATTCATACACTACACACAAGCGTCTTCTGGCCACCATTTCCAAGGAGGACTGAACTGCTTCTACCCCAAAGTGTTAGATCAAAGAAAAGGAAAGCGCATCGCATCGCTTTCCTTTTTAACTGATCATTAACTGTTTAAGGGTTTATCAACAATGAGACGCTCAGGGCGTGCGACAATATTGACATTTCCAGCTCTGGGCAATAAGGTTTCTGATACAATACTGAAACCGGGAAGTGGTGGAGGGGTAGCTTGTCTTCTAGCAACCGTAATGGCAATGTCGGTAGCCGTATTGGGGAACGAAATCGATTTAGTTTGTCCCGGTTGAATGATTCTCGTCTTTACAACCCTACTTCGGATGGGTGTTCTGTAAAGAACTACCATTTCATAGGTTGCTGCCCCAGGTTTGGCAGGCGCAGCGTTGAAAAGAACCGCTTGTTTTCCCAAAGGATTCAACTCCGATTGTTTTAATCAAAGGAAAGATAGAGCCACCTCTAGCAAACTAGTGCGATGGATTCTATCCTTTGCTTATTATGATATTCCGAATCCTATTTTTGGTGTAGGTATTTGCTGATGAGTGTTAAATTCCCTCTTTAATATCCTTTTTCTTAATAGAGTATGGTTAATTAAAAGAGTGATTCAAGCAATTTGCAAAAGAGCGTTATTGAAACTATCTTTATAAGGATATTGTCTTTGGATTCCTAGTAATGGAAAAGGTTAAGTTTTCATTTTGTTTACGTGCACCTATTTACATATTTTAAAAAAAGTCGTAACAGTATATAATAAATAAAAAAGTATGATTATTGCGAAGGGGCGAGACGGTTAGAATCGTAGCAGATGAAGAACTCTATTTATGCCAAGGGGGGCTATCAATGTTTGAACGTAGTCCATGTCCATGTTGTGGTTATTTAACATTTGATGAAGATTCCTTAGGCGAATATGAAATCTGTGATGTCTGCTTCTGGGAAGATGATCCAATACAGCGGGAAAATCCTACCGTAGCAGGTGGGGCAAATGTAGAGAGTTTGGAACAGGCACGTGCAAACTTTGTACGCATAGGTGCCATGTCGATTGGTTTGATTAAACATGTTCGCAAACCACTACCTGAAGAAATACCCCCACGTTAATTCTCTCAAAATAAAAGAAGTATAAGCACACGCTCCGTGTACTCTTGGAGCGTGTGCTTATATATTATGAAAGAGGTGTGATTGAATAATGATCTGTGGGTTGTATTAAACAAGAGTGCACATGAAAACCCCCACCTTAAGAAATGGGGGGATGGTTCAAGATCGACTTGAATAAATAAATCAGCAATTTGAAAGTGGGACAGTATAAATACATCGAATTGCTTGAAAACCACTTATCAAACTTCCTCTTCTCTTAAGGTGCCTTTAATATATGATCTCAGCAAATCTTGTATAGAAGATAATGAATATAGTAGGAGTTTGTTAAGCTCTCAAAAGAGGTTTGTCAACGATGATCCGTTTTGGAGCAGCAACAATATTGACAGTTCCGGCAGTAGCTAATAGGGTCTGTGATTCGATATTAAATAGGGCTTTATCTTGGGAAGCTTGCACGACAACTCTTGCAACCGTGATGGAAATGGTTGTAGAAGATTCGGGTATTGCCATTACTCTGGCTTTAAGGGGAGGAATCTCTTGAGTTTGCAGGATTAAGTTGCCTTCGGGTGTTCGATATATCACAACTAATCGGAACGTGTTCGTACGGTTCCGGCTGAGAAAGCGAATTTCTGCCAAAAAAATTCAACTCCTAAAAAATCATTTATCAAAAGAGTGGAGCCAATCTCGTCATCGGAGAGGAGACTCTTTCACGATTGATCTACACTATCTTATACAGAAGATAGCAGAATGGCTTGTGTGAATGATTGTCTTTCTTATTTTTGGGTGGCTCCGTTGCTAGGAATCAAACCAAAGTAAAGGAATTGTTCATGATAAAAATACCCACCACTTGAGTGGAGGGGTATTTAAATGATAGATGATCACTTAACCAGGTAGAGGTTTACCAACGATGAGCCGCTGAGGGCGTGCGATAATATTCACCGCGCCAGCTTTAGGCAAAAGGGTTTCAGAGACGACACCAAAGGCGGCTAGTGCTTTCCTGCTTCTCTTTGCAACGGTAATGGAGACATTGGTAGCGGTATTTGGAACGAGGATGACTTTGGTTTTTCCTGGAGCGACCACTTTGCTTTGCACCGTTGCCGTGTTATTTGCATTTCTGTACAAGACAACCAATCGGTAGTCAGCCCTGGGTTTCTTAGCCACATTGCGTATAGTAATTGGTTTTTTCGCCAATTCATTCAACTCCTGCTAGATTTCATCAAGAGAAAAGTTGAACCGCTAGCAAGCGAGAATCTTTCTTTCTCTTGATAAGAATATGCTATGCTCAGTGATCGATTTTGGCGTGTGTGGATAATCGGGGTAAATGATCCATTGCAAAACAACCTCCAACTGATGTTGGAGGTTGTTAAAGGTTTTCTCATTGTATCAGGGTGATAGGGGTTTGGTTACGGTGAGCCGCTCAGGAGTAGCGGTAATGTTCACATTTCCAGCGGTTGCTAGCAATGTTTCTGAAACAACCCGAAAGGCAGGTGCAGGTGCAGGACTTTGTCTTGCAGCAACGGTAATCGATACCGCCGTTGCTGAGTTTGGCAATGGAATTAACCTGACTTGTCCAACCCGAACGGTTCTCGATCTAACAACTGAATTGTTGTTTGCCGTTCTGTAAAACACAACAACCCGAAAGGGGACGCTGTTTCGGTTTGCGAAACGAACTCGCGCCAATGCATTCAGCTCCTATTAATGGTTCACCAAAGGAAAGGGAAAGCAGCGTCCGATTCCTTTGATCGTTTATTATATGGTACAAGCGGTACTATGGTGTGTGCATAAGAAGGTACATGGTTATTTTAGGCTCTATCTCATCGAGTCGTTGTTGCGATCGCCTATATTAAAAAACAACCTCCAAATTTTTATTGGAGGTTGATGGTTCATTCGCGTCATGTTAAGGGCTTATCGACAATCAATCGTTGGGGACGTCCGATAATATTCACATTGTCAGCCGTAGGGAGAAGGGTCTCGGATACGACTCTAAATGCCGCATTGGGTGTAGCTTGTCTTCTAGCAACGGTAATGGCTACGTCGGTAGCTGTGTTGGGTAGTAAAATCGATTTCCTTTGTCCTGGTTGAACAATTCTTGATTTCACTACCCGGCTTCGGTCTGCTCTTCGATATAGAACCACCATTTCAAAGGTGGATGCCCCCGCGATGGGTCTTGATAGATTCGCAAGTATAATTGCTTTCGCCAATGATTTCACCTCCAAAGAATGCTAGCTGGCTAGCTTTAGTCATTAAGCAGGGTGTTCTTTTTGCCTTAGCTGGTCAAGGGTTTATCGACGATGAGCCGCTCAGGGCCTGCGATGATATTGACATTACCAGCCCGAGGCAACAAGGTCTCGGATACAACGTCAAAGCCTGGGAGTGGCGGTGCTGCCCCGGGTCTTCTAGCAACGGTAATCGCAATATCTGTAGCGGAATTGGGTAACGGGACCGATTTGGTTTGTCCCGGTCGAACCACTCTTTTTCGTACCACTTTACTTTGGTTGGGTGTTCTATAAAAAACGACCATTTCATAGGTTGCTGCCCCGGGTCGAGGGCGTGTAGCGTTGGCAAGAAGAACTTCTTTCGCCAATGAATTTCACCCCGATCCTTGCGTAATCAAAGGAAAGGTAGAGTCCACGCTAGGAATCTAGTATGGAGTTGGTTCTTTCCCTTTACTAGTTATCATATTCCGATTCCTATTTTTGGTGTGTATGCATGCTCATAAGTCCTCATAAGTTTCCTTTATAATCGAAGTCTAAGAGATCCGCCAACAGGTTCATGGTTGATCATCCTTGCCGATAGAACAGATTTTAGAGGCACAGATAGGGTAAGGAAGGGTTTGGATTCCTGATAGAATCCAATAAAAAACCCAGTGTATTGCTTTTTCACTGGGTAAACAAAAAGAATGGGTTGGAGGGGCGTGTTATTGGAAGGTTGCGTAAAGACCTGCAAACCGTGAAGGCCAGAGAGCACCAGGGGTCCGGCTCCGCTGTAGAACCCCTAAACGGAAGACACGATTGGAGGTAAACCCATTCCGATAGAGAAAGAGCGTGTCGCGACGAGTGAGCCGCGGGCTCACATTGAGTAAATCCGTGTCATGACAACAGTCATTGCCTGGAATGCGCCGATTCGCAGTCCATGCATCTGTAAATCCAGCGTTAATGAATCGGCGATAATTGAGGGTATTGTTGTTGGCGTTGACATTGAAGTATCCCATTAGGAGGGTAGGCAGGCTGGTGTTGAGAGGCCCTCGTAGTAACTCAGTCGTGTTGGCCGCTCGTACGAGGGGAGAAAAGGGAGGAAAGTGGGTGTTTACCACTCGGAAAGTTCCGCCAGCGAAGGTAACATCGGCGGAGGACCAGCCGAGAGTCAAAGGGAATGGCCTTCCACCCACAAGGAACGTAGAGTTCACGGTGAAGTTCCGTTGTTGAATGTTAGAAAACGTGCCTGAAAAATTAGATCGTGCCAAAATGACATCAAAATCACTGAGCCCATAGGTGTAACCAGTGGCTCCTAGCATTACACCCGAGAAGTTGTTGTTTCGAGCCACTACGCGATAATTAAGCCCTGCCGCCCGTAATTTTTCTTGAAGGATGGTAAGGAAGTTATACGTGACGGAAGGAGCACGGCTACCTGGGGGAGGCGTTAACGACCAAATGGACATTTCTTGTAGACCGATGATGTCGGGTTGCAAGCGCTGGAAAATTTTTGCCATTGACGTTGCCCGCGCATTAAAATTGGTCGCAAGAAATTGACGAAATACGCGAACCGTTCTCCGCCGTAAAACATTTTCGTTACGGGAGATTAATGGGAGTAAAGAAGCGCCCTCATATACATTCCAAGTGATAACTTTGAGGGGTGCGTTGGTTACTGCCATGTTAAAACCTTCCTTCTAAATAGAGGTGAACCTATCGGTGCATTAATAGATAGCTGAAGGGAAAGTCTACCTATTAAGTGATGATAGATTCTATGTTATGCAAAGATAGGATTCCTGGTAACGGCGGTATGTCATATGGCTAATTTTTGCATGATTGTCATGGGTGAACAAAATAGGAGGGGTAGGCTAGATTTTATATGAATAAATCAGTGTTTGAGGAATCGTAGGAACGTGAAAAAGCCCAGTGTGTCTATGTTTGCTCACTGGGTAAAGGACAAACTATCGCTTATTGGAAGGTTGCGTAAAGGCCTGCATAGCGAGAAGGCCAGAGGGCACCAGGAGTCCGGCTCCGCTGCGAGACGCCTAAGCGGAAGATTCGATTGGAGGTAAACCCATTCCGGTAGAGAAAGAGAGCGTCGCGACGAGTTAGTCGAGGGCTCACATTAAGCAGATCCGTGTCCCGACAACAGTCATTGCCTGGAATGCGCCGATTGGCTGTCCATGCATCCGTAAATCCAGCGTTAATGAATCGGCGATAATTGAGGGTATTGTTGTTTGCGTTGAGATTGAAGAATCCCATCAGGAGGGTAGGCAGGCTGGTGTTGAGAGGCCCTCGTAGTAACTCCGTGGTGTTGGCTGTCCGTATGCGTGGATCAATGGGAGGTAAATGGGTGTTTACGATGCGAAAGGTACCGCCAGCGAAGGTAACATTGACAGAGGACCAGCCGAGTACTAAAGAAAAGGGCCTTCCACCCACGATGTACGTGTCGTTCACGTTGAAGTTACGTTGTTGAATGCTAGAGAAGGTGCCAGAAAAATCTGAACGTGCCAAAATAACGTCAAAATCACTCAGTCCATAGGTGTAACCGGTAGCTCCAGGCAAGGTATCTGAGTAGTTATTGTTTCGAGCTACTACGCGATAATTAAGTCCTGCCGCCCTTAATTTTTCTTGGAGGATGGTAAGGAAGTTATATGTGACGGAAGGAGCACGGCTACCTGGGGGAGGCGTTAACGTCCAAATGGACATCTCTTGTAGACCGATGATGTCGGGTTGCAAGCGCTGGAAGATTTTTGACATCGACGTTGCCCGTGCATTAAAATCTGTTGCAAGAAATTGACGAAATACGCGAACGGTTCTTTGCCTCACAGCATTCTGGTTACGGGTGATTAATGGGAGTAAAGCAGCGCCCTCATATACATTCCAAGTGATAACTTTGAGGGGCCGATTGGTTATTGCCATACTAAAACCTTCTTCCCAAATCGAGATGTTTCTATCGGTCATTAATGGATAACGGATACCAATTAATGATGATAGATTCTATGTTATGAAAAGGAGGACACCCTGGTAACGGCAAGTGATTACTAGAGAGTTTTTTGACACGTATGATGAACAATTAGGCATACGACAATGAATTAGAAAGGTAGAAACGATATGACGACTTAAGCAAATTCGTGGACCTAAGGACGTTAAAAAACCCAGTCTATTTCACTGGGTTATGAAAAAGGGTGAGGAGGCTGATCGGTTATTGGAAGGTTGCGTAAAGGCCCGCAAAGCGAGAAGGCCAAAGTGCACCAGGGGTGCGACTCCGTTGCAAGACCCCTAAGCGGAAGATGCGGTTGGAAGTAAAGCCATTGCGGTAGAAAAAGAAAGCATCGCGTCGGGTGAGTTGTGAACTGACATTGAGGAGGTCGTAATTATTACAGCAAGTATTGCCGGGAGTTCGGCGATTTGCTGTCCATGCATCGGTAAAGCCGGCATTCACATATCGGCGATAATTGAGGGGATTATTGTTTGCGTTAATATTGAAAAATCCCATGAGGATTGTGGGGAGATTGGTGTTTAAAGGTTCTTGTAGTAATTCGGTCGTGTTCGCTGTCCGCACTATTGGAGCGAAAGGAGGTAAATGGGTGTTGACTACACGAAAGGTACTACCTCTATAGGTGATATCAACAGAGGACCATCCCAGAACGACTGGAAACGGTCTGCCTCCCACTTGATAGACATTATTTACTTTGAAGTTTCGTTCTTGAATGTTGGAGAGCCTCCCTGTAAAACCGGACCGGGCAAAGATGACATTAAAATCACTCAGTCCATAGGTGTAACCGGTAGCTCCTGGTAACGTATCAGAGTAGTTAGTGTTTCGAGCAATGATGTTGTAATTTAACCCTAACGCTTGTAACTTTTGTTGGAGGATAGTGAAGAAGTTATAGGTGACGGAAGGGGCGCGACTACCAGGAGGAGGGGTTAACGTCCAGATGGACATCCCCTGCAGGCCGATGATGTCCGGTTGTACCCGTTGTAAGATCGTAGCCATTGCAGTGGCCCGAGCATTAAAATCGGTTGCGAGGAATTGTCGAAATACACGGACGGTTCTCCTTAGTAGCACGTTTGGGTTGCGGGTGACCAGTGGTAATAATGAAGCACCTTCATAGACATTCCAAGTAACCACCTTGAGGTTGCCGTTGATTACTGCCATAAAAACATGGACCTTCTTTCTATTGTAGAATACCAATGATTGATCAGTGGATCTATCAAGTAATATTGGTAGATTACAATGTATGGTTCAAAGTGATTTCGTGTAACGGCAAATGTCAACGAGGGATCCGTATTGAAACAAAAACCCAGTCATCCAAGATGGATGACTGGGTTTAAAGACGGTTGTTTTATCCTTTATATCGGGCAAGGCTCTCATCATAGAGACGAGCAGCTTCATCGACGCCCTTCCAACCGATAATGTTCGTTTCTTTATTTTCGAGATCCTTATATACTCGGAAGAAATGTTCGATCTCCTTCAGAATATGAGGCGCTACATCATCAAGGCTTTCGATACCCTTCCAACGAGGATCTTCAGTAGGTACAGCAAGTAGTTTCTCGTCGTTCCCCTTATCATCGGACATCATTAGGACTCCAATGACACGGGATTCAATCACACAACCAGGGAAGGTTGGGAAGGTAGTCAATACGAGAATATCGAGAGGATCCCCATCTTCAGCTAAGGTGTTTTCAAGGTAACCATATTCAGTTGGGTAGTGCATGGGAGAAAAGAGAACACGGTCGAGACGGAAAACTCCATTCTCTTTATCATACTCATACTTGTTTTGGCTCCCCGTAGGGATTTCAATAAACGCATCCACGATCAGTTGTTTTTCAGACATGGGGTACCTCCTTAAGGGCATATGTATGAAGCCGAAGGGCTTTTCCACATCTCATTGTAGTCTCTTTTGGTCAAGGAATCAATGTGTATAATGCTATCATGGTACAATATGCAGGAGTCTACTACCCGGAGCAGGCATAGATGGATGTTTGTCAGAGGAATACAGTGGGCATCGAAGCATGATTCATTCCTCGTTGAATCCTCCTAATACTGGCTGGGATAGGGAAGGAATCGATTGAGAGAAGGAGGCGGATCCATGGAAGCAAAAGAATTTGCAGAGAAGTATCAACAAGGGGAGTTAAAAGATGCTCTTTTAGTCGATGTTCGCGAAGAAAAAGAGTGGGAGATGTATCGTCTTCATGAGGCTATTTTAATTCCGTTACAGACGTTGCCTTACCAATTGGATCGACTGAACCGGGAGCAAACGATCTATGTTCTTTGTGCCCATGGTGTGCGAAGTGCACATGCGACACATCACCTTTTACAACAAGGCTATACTCGCGTGATCAATGTCGAGGGGGGGCTTGCTGAGGTGAGCTTACACCTTGATGAAGAAGATGTACGCCCAAAATAGCGATGTTTACCATAAAACTGCCGTTCCAATCGGAACGGCAGTTTTATTAATCCAGCAAAGTTTGTTTAATCTTCAACGACTTTGATCGAGTCTGTTGGACATCCTTCCATGGCATCCTGGACATCATCATGAAACTCTTCTGGGATGATGGCTGTACCCGCATTATCATCGAGGATGACAAAAGCAATGCCATCTTCATCATAATCATAAACATCTGGCGCGCAAGCACCACAAGCGCCGCAAGCGATGCATGTATCTTTATCCACCCAAGTACGCATGGTTATAAATTCCCCTTCCTCCAATAAAAATCCGATAACGAAGCCTTTTTCACCCCTCATTGTAGACTGGTTTTCTACTTTGTGCAAGAGTTCCTTGTTGTAAGTGGTTAATAATCAGCGGTGTTTCTCACTTTGTGTATACCGTAAATCACTAGAAATTAAATCCCCAACCATTTATCCGATGATAACGAGCATTCATGGGCAATCGATGGATAGTAGGGGAGTGTTTTGAAGAAATAAAAGCAATTCCTAATTAATGATGGAGGATGTGTTTTTAATAGGTTATGGGATGGTGTGAAGGAAGTGATTATTTTTAAGGAAAGAAAGGGAGTGAAAGTGGGTGCTCGTCAATAAGTTGTATAAAGGAAGAAGGGAGGGAAGTGTAGCATGGTAAAAATGTGGTGGCAGGTAATTTTGGCTGGATTTTTTTCCCTCCTGTCAATGCTTTGTTTTTCCGCTATGGAAGGGCAGGGTTCGCCTTGGATTTGGTGGAGAATGCTAACATTTGAATCGATATCTTCTATCCTCTTCTTGCTTTGTGGGGCATTCTTAGGTTCACGGGTCATGATACGAGGATTCGCTCGTTTTTTCGAACTTCCCCTGCCTTTTTGGGATCCCCTCCGTAGAAAAAATTGTTGGCCAAGTTTTTTTGCAACAGGGGTGCTGGGGGCACTCTTTTATGAATGGTCAATCTATGGAAAAGGGATGATTCTTATCTTTGTGCTTAGGGAAATTTGGATGTATCGATCCCTACAACGTAGGATTCGAAGGAGTGGATGGAGGAAGAAGAAGACCCCTGTTGTATTAAAGAAAATTCTTGACAAGGATTAATTCACTCCTTTACTATATGGAGGTATCTGTTTTATGGAGAGGTGTCCGAGCTGGCCGAAGGAGCACGATTGGAAATCGTGTAGGCGGTTACCTCCGTCTCGAGGGTTCGAATCCCTCCCTCTCCGCCATATGGCGGCGTAGCTCAACTGGTTAGAGCGTACGGTTCATACCCGTGAGGTTGGGGGTTCGAGACCCTCCGCCGCTACCACCGTTATTTCCCTAAAAGAAAAAACCCGGCCATGTGGCTACCGGGGTTCTTTTTTATTTCTAAGGCATTTAGGGTGGCGGATGCAAAGGACGAGTACTTCGTGTATGATGGGACTAGAAAAGCAAGAAAAAAGGGGACCCGGGTGCGTAACGATTATGCTTGTACCTTCATACGCTGTAATGTGCGGGTCTCCAGCAAGGGAGGGTAAACCATGCGTGTCGAGCGACTCAGCAGAGATAAGATCCGCTTCTTTCTGTCCCTAGATGATCTTTTAGAGCGGGGAATTGAGAAAGAAGATATGTGGCGGGACATTCCAAAGGTGCATGAACTCTTTAACGATATGATGGATCAAGCTTATGAAGAACTACGATTTGAAATTTCTGGTCCCGTCGCGGTGGAAGTTTTTGCCCTTCCTGCTCAGGGAATGGTGGTCGTCGTCACCCGAGGACGCACGCCGAGTGCTTCGGACTTGGAAGAGTTGGATGGCGATGAAATGTATGAGCTGGAAGTGACTTTAGAAGAAAGTGATCAGGTAACATTCCAGTTCAATGATTTTGAAGACCTCGTCCAAGCAACGAAGAGTATATCGACTTTGATTCCGAAGGGTGGACGGGTATATGCCTATCGCGATCGCTATTTCCTGGTACTCGACACGGAGATGGAACTAAAAGTTCTACAACAGGGAATTGCTATATTAAGCGAATATGGTGAAGCGTCTACGATGACTGAGCATGTGTTAGAGGAATACGGAAAAACAATTTGGGAGAAGGATGGGATTCAAGGGATTCTTCATTGGTTCTCCTAATGGTATAAAGGATCGCGTCGGATTGGCGCGGTCTTTTTAAATACCTACGCAGTCGATGAGATGATTTGCGTGTCAGACAAGGGAGGGGTGTTCTTACCCCCTCCCTTGTCTGACTATTTAATAGAATGCCTTATCACAGAAGAAATTCCCTTCACACAGGAGATTTTTGGTGGTAAGGAACACCCTATTCCTACTGGTTAAGTGGGAGAGGTTCATTTATTATAATAAGCGCAACGAGGGTATGCTTCTTTATACATGAAGGTCACTGAAAATTATCTGTTTTAAACAAGCGATGAAAATGGGTGTTCTCCTGTTGACGGGTGGTGTATACTGATTGGTGGATTTATTGGGAACTAACTTTTTTGAGGTGGTCAGGAATGGCACAACAGTCCGATGATTCCAGCCGGGCAAAAACTGGGGAAAACCTAGATGTTCTAGTTTCTACCCAAACGGTAATTAAAAAGGCATTGGATAAGCTGGGTTATCCAGAACAAGTATTTGAACTATTGAAGGAACCTCTTCGAGTGATGCATGTGAGGATTCCGATTCGTATGGACGATGGAACAGTAAAGGTTTTTACCGGGTATCGGGCACAACATAATGATGCAGTCGGGCCAACGAAGGGTGGAGTGCGTTTTCATCCGGACGTGACAGAGAGTGAAGTGAAGGCGCTTTCAATTTGGATGAGCCTAAAGGCAGGTATTGTGGACCTTCCTTATGGAGGGGGTAAGGGAGGCATTATTTGTGACCCGAGACAAATGTCTTTCCGTGAATTAGAACGGCTCTCTCGAGGTTATGTACGGGCCATTAGTCAAATTGTTGGTCCTACAAAAGATATTCCAGCGCCTGATGTGTTTACAAACTCACAAATTATGGCTTGGATGATGGATGAATACAGTCGAATTCGTGAGTTTGACTCACCTGGTTTTATTACGGGTAAGCCGCTTGTTCTTGGAGGCTCTCGTGGACGGGAAACTGCCACGGCTAAAGGGGTTACCTTGATGGTTCGAGAAGCTGCAAAAAAGAGGGATATCTCTTTAAACGGGGCTCGTGTCGTTATTCAAGGGTTTGGGAACGCGGGAAGCTTCTTGGCGAAATTTATGAGTGACTCTGGTGCAAAAGTAATTGGCATCTCGGATGCTTATGGTGCACTTCATGATGATGAGGGATTGGATATTGATTACTTGCTGGATCGACGCGATTCTTTTGGAACGGTGACCAATCTCTTTAAAGAAACGATTTCAAATCAGGAATTATTAGAGTTGGATTGTGATATTCTTGTTCCTGCGGCGGTAGAAAATCAGATTACGGCAGCCAATGCGCATAAAATCAAAGCCAAAATTGTTGTGGAAGCGGCAAATGGTCCGACAACGCTGGATGCAACCCGGATTTTATCCGAGCGAGGTGTCCTATTGGTTCCGGACGTATTAGCAAGTGCAGGTGGTGTGACTGTATCCTATTTTGAGTGGGTGCAAAATAACCAAGGGTACTACTGGTCAGAAGAAGAAGTGGAAGCAAAGTTAGAGGAAATCATGGTAAAATCCTTTGAAAATGTATACCGTACCTCCCAAACGCGCAAGGTGGATATGCGTTTAGCTGCCTATATGGTAGGTGTTCGAAAAATGGCGGAAGCTTCCCGTTTCCGTGGTTGGGTATAAGGTTCATAACCGTTTTTTTATAACATGCATAGTTAGCTGGATGAAGTTCGCATCTCTGCCCATGATAAAGGGGAAAGCGGGGATAAGGCTTTAGAGTGGGACACCCTGCGCTGATGAGGGTGTCTTTTTGTTCTTAAATCTTGGTAACCCATTTGAGAGGAGCATGATTTGTGACGACTCACGACCTGATCATCATCGGAGCAGGACCTTGTGGTTTATCAACTGCCATTGAAGCCAAACAAAGGGGATTCAATCCTCTTGTCATCGATAAGGGATGTGTTGTTAACTCCATTTACGGATACCCTTCGTTTATGCAGTTTTTCAGTACACCGGAGCTATTAGAAATAGGGGGATTGCCTTTTGTAACCGGTGGGGAAAAACCCATGCGTAGTGAGGCGCTAAAGTATTATCGTGCAGTGGTGAAGGCGGCGGGTTTGGATGTTCATACCTATGAGGAAGTAAAAAAGGTTCATCGTGAAGGAGATTGGTTTATCCTTCATACTCAACAAAAAAACGGTCAAGAGTATGTCTATGAAACCACTCGCTTGGTGATCGCGACCGGGTATTATGATAATCCTAATTTGTTGGGTATCCCAGGAGAGGATTTACCTAAAGTGAGTCATTATTACAATGAATCCCACCCCTACGCCGGACTTGATGTTATCGTCGTGGGCGGGAAAAACTCCGCCGTCGATGCAGCAATGGATTTACACCAAGCGGGTGCCAATGTAACCATGGTATATCGGCAGGAAGCATTCACAGACAGTGTAAAACCATGGGTTCGTCCGGTGATTGAAAGTGCACTGAAAAAAGGTTGGATATCCATGCATTGGAGCACTCATATTCGCGAAATACGTGAGGGCGAAGTGGTTCTGGAAAAGGAGGGTGAGCTTTTCACCTTGAAAAATGATGCCGTTTTTGCGATGACCGGTTACCATCCCAATACGGAGTTTTTATCCAATTTAGGGGTAGAAATCGATTCAGAGGCAGGGGCTCCCATTCATGATCCAGAGACAATGGAGACACAGGTGTCGGGCCTTTTCATTGCAGGGGTGATTGCAGCCGGTACGAATGCGAATGCGATTTTTATTGAGAATGGACGTTTTCATGGACAAAAAATTGCCGCTCACATTAAACAAGGAGCGGCAAGATAGTCGTTCGGTTATTTAGAAGAACGTTGAAATAGTTGTTGAAGCTCTTTAGGATCTGTACTTTGTTGAAGGGCAGCGAGGAGGAGAATGCGAGCTTTTTGTCCATTTAACCCATTGGAGAAAATTAGCCCGAGCTTTTTCAGATGACTCCCGCCTCCTTTGTATCCATAGGTATCTTCGACAAAGCCATTTAAAAGACCGAAGGCTCGATCCAGTACCGTCCATCAAATAGTGCCATATAAGGCTTTTTAACGTTTTGGATAAGAATTTGTGACTCGCGAAGGAGATGACTACTGGCGCATTGAAAGGTATATTTAAACGGCTTAAAACAACCCTTAATTTCACGGATGTATGTCTCTCAGCGCATACCTTCCGCCATACCTTCGCTCATCGCTTCCTTATGAGCGGTGGAGATGTATTTACCCTTCAAAAATTGTTGCGCCATAGTCAGTTAAAAATGACGGAAAAATACCTTGTCTTGTGGGGGAATGCACTCAAGGAAAATAACGATAAATTTAACCCGTTGAACAGTATTGGTATATAGAACGCGCTCTCAGCGCTAACCAGCGCCTGATCACACAACGATAGCGTATTTTGTAATACCAAATTAAATCAATCTTAAAACGGCCCTTACAAGGAGTTTTTCAGAATTCAAGTCGCAATCCCTTTGCACTCGCGAAAGCGGGTGTATTTTTTATCTTAATTGCGCCGAGAATACTCCCACCTCAACGAAGTAGGTGGGGGATGAATCGGCGTGACAGACTTGCGAGGGGTGTTTTTTCCCCCTCGCAAGTCTGTCCATCCCCGTATATAATTAAGTGCAAGGGGGTGAACTTTTGCACAAAGCGTTTCAATTTCGGTT